>NZ_BAEP01000069.1 GCF_000315015.1 Paraglaciecola mesophila KMM 241
ATTAATCACCGCAAAAAAACGACGTGTTTCATCAATGGTTAATACCACAGGCAGTTTCTGCTGCCTGTTACTTTTAACAAAATTTAATTTTAGGGTGAGTGGTTTATCCATAATATCTCGGTATAAAAACACCAATGCGTTCAATGCTGAAGATTGCGTGTTAGCTGCGCAATCCTGCTTGAGCACTAAATGAGATAAAAATGCTTCTACCTCGTTATCGTGTAAATAGGTCGGATGTTGCTTATTGTGGAAAAGAATAAAACCACGGATCCACTTTATGTAGGATTCTACCGTGCGTTTGGCATAACGCTTTTTATACATTTCTTCGGCGACCATAGTCAAAAAAGGCGAGGGTGAATTTGGCATAAATTGCACTTTAATTTACATGTGTATTTATACAGTTATAGTTGCTGTCTCCTATAACAGCAAGTTTTTTGCAAAGTGTCGCATATCAACAAAGATGTTTTAAGAAACCAGAAAGATAACTAACCTATACAAAGACATAGGAAGCATGTTAAAAATGATGAATGTATATATGCGACAAAATGCCGTGTTTAATACGCGGATGCAATCACCTCATTTTGCAAGATATTAATATTGTTATGTGCCAAGGAAATCATGAATCCTGAGAAACCTACAATTATGGGTATGGCCGAGTTTGAGCCATCTGCAAAATGTCCAAATTGTAATCTAATAATGTATTTAGGTAACAGGTGTCCTCATTGCGATCATTTATTAAGTCAATCTGAGCAAAAAGCTCAAAAGTTGTTTTGGATAAAAGTCAGAAATAAAGGCTACAAAAAGGGCTTAGTATTCTTTTCTTTATTTATATTAATTATCTGGTGGGCATATGGCACATAACAAACAAATAATGGCCGACGCGCAAACAGCGCGCGCCGCATATTCGAAGCGTTATACCTAGAGTAGAAATTCGAGAATGGAAGAATTATTCAAAATAATTTCAGAGAAGCCTGAATATGCCGCCTGGGCATTTGGGCTGATAAACGCGCTCTGGTTGGCTTTTCTATATTTTAATAAGAAACGTCACGAACGAGAGCTTATTGCAGTTAAGCAATCATTTGACCTTGATCTAGAGCGGAGAAAGAAAGTCTTCGAAATGAAGGCAGCCCAATACGAATCATATTTTAGACATATCGATTCCATACATAGTAAGCATCAAACTGATTATCAAAATGTGTTCACTCCGATAATGAACCAGTTTATGTCATCGTATCTGCATGCCTGTGATCGTAACGATGAAGCCGAAGCAACAACAGCAACTATTAAATTTTCTGAGGAAATATCAAAAATAACTCGAGACGGGTTCCAGGAGCTTGGAGTTATTGAGTCCGAGACTAACAGTCTGCGCTTAACTGCAAGTGACGAAGTGGCTGTTCTGCTTGACGAAATCAAGGATTTATACGACCAGCTTTTTTCAATATCCGGAAAAATGATGTCAGACTTGGTAAAAATAACTATAGAGAATGACCAAGACTTGGCGGCGGAGAATCAAGCTGAGCTTATGAGAGTTGGTGAGCTAGCCAAAAGCAAGGCGAAAGAGCTACGAGAGCAAATGCGTAATGATCTTAAGCAAATATAGGTATAACAATCACTTGCAGCTGACAGCTGGTACTACGCGCTTTTTGCGTCACTCGCTCTCACTCAAACAATAACACAAAAAGCGCTCCATACCAGCTGCGGCTGAAGTGGGCGTTAGGTGCTTCTGGGAAATCAATGGCTAAATCAGAAATAAGACGATTCTTAAAAGAGATTCGCACTAAATTTCCTGACGTTGTTACTCTTATGGAAAAACATGAGAGTTGGGCACTCACATTTCTAATGGAAGAGTTAGCAAATTTGACAACTATTTTGTTTAACCAAGGCAATTTAGAAGAAGCACTAGAACAGTTGCAGTACATGAGCGAGAAACTAGATACTGCAACCAAGGCGGAATTCGAGTACATAGATGTATATTATACAGAGCACTTATTCTGGAAAGGTACAAAAGAAGGTATTGAACGTGGCTGGCCTCTCGTGCCAGATAATCTCAAAAAATTGTACTTGGACTTTCATGGTAAACCACCTAGGGTAGTGGTTTAAAAATGCACGCATCTAACAAAAAAATTAAGTTCGCCCGCTGCGCGAGCTGGGACGCAAACATGTGGGCTGCTCACTTCGTTCGGATTTTAGCCCACACGTCTGCGCCCCTTATTTAAAAGTTAGGCATCCGGAGGTTCATGGACAATTCGCGCGCTAGAAAAAAATATCTTAGCTTAATGTGGGAAATTGAAAAAAGATTAGAAGTTCTTAAGGCTTTGATTTCTGGCGAAGCTCACGTGATTTACTTAAAAGCTCAGATTGAAACTGAAGCCTTGCAATTGAGAAAGGTACTTGAATTAATAGCTTACTCATCTTTAGTTTGTCACCAGGAACAATATAGGGCTATTCGTGAGGATATTGCCAAAGACTGGCATGCTAAGCGCATTGTAAATAAGATTAAAACTATAAATCCTAGATTTTATCCTATTCCAACAAAAGGGTGTTTTGATGGTTATTGGAAAGACGTCAAATCTGGTTTTCTGACGTTAAAGCAATTTCAGGTAGCTTATGATTCATGTGGTGACATACTTCATATTAAGAATCCATTTAGTAAAGTAAATAAAAGTGCAACGGCATTCCACAAGAGAGTCCCTGAGTATATAGACAGAATAGAAAAATTATTGAGTCAACATCGTGTTTATCTTCCTGATAATTATGGAATTATTCATGTGCTTACAAACTTTGGTTCAGAATCTGAGTTAAAGTTATGGTGGTACGGGACAACTGTAAATGCCTAACAAGTTGCCAAAGTTCGCCGCAAACAGCGCGGCTGGGACAAATACTCACAGGGCTTCGCCCAACAACGTTCGCATTTGCCCCTTGGCAAAGCG
>NZ_BAEP01000068.1 GCF_000315015.1 Paraglaciecola mesophila KMM 241
GGTTAAAGGACGGAAGAAAAGACTGAACAAAGTACAACGAACAAAGATCTGTGCGTAAATAGTAGGGAGAAAATAACCGTGCGCGATGGCTCAAGAAGGGCATGGCGATAAAAAGCGACGAGCATGAATATGCTTATGCTCGTCATCTAAATTATAGCAAGGTCACTGCTACATCCGGCAAATTAGATACTTAAATCAAGTAGGTTGTAATCTTTAAGCTTACCCAAGGTATCGGTCTGCCAGCTGAAATCTATTTTGCTGTTAGCAAGTGGCTGATACTGGTAAGGGGTTTCATCTGGGTATTGTGCTTTGCGCGCCTCAATGGCGTAGCCTAGAGAATGGGAGCGTTGTTCAATTAATTTTTCATCATACACCACGGCTTCACTGTGAATACCAGCGCCTTTTACATTCAGCACAGACGAACGCTTATGAAAGCCACAATGCCAAGACATCTAGCAAGTTCGCGAAAGCCTAGCTAATCGTACTGACGCGAGCCTTCAATTACTTATGGAGGAATATAAAAGGTACAAGCCTATGCGATAGAGGTCTAGCTCTGAGATTTATAAAATTATTTGCAATCTCAAGTTTTAAGATTAAAAATCAGAAGGTGGTAATTTTTACCGCTTAACTAATTGTTTATACCAAAGGAATGCTATGAAGATATTCAAATCAATTATTTTATCGACCCTTATTCTAGCGACGAGCCCTGTGGTTTGTGCAGCGATCGCCTCGCAGGAAATTAAAGAAGAGCGTGTTGTTTCGCGAGCATACAATTTTAATGACTTTGCAACTTACTTGGGAATGACGCCCAAGGATTACTTTAAATTTAGTGGCGCGTATGCAACTGATAATGCTTCGAGTGTACTTCCAGACTTTATCGACATCCAGACACATCCTGCATATGTTAAAGCAAGAGATTTACAGTTAAGTGGTTTAAGCGTTCCAGATTCTTTAATCCTTCAAATTGAGTCAATTTTTGCAAAGAATCAGGAATTGTTTGCTGATTACATGCAGATGGACATGCCCGAATTATTGCGAAAGCAGGATAAATTTGAAAAGTTGACTTTAGTTCTAAATGGTTTGGACGCTAACTTGAATCAGCCCACTGAGAAATCAAGCGCAGGGGGTGTAAATAACATTGACGAAGTTGAAAGGATTGTAATGACTGCTCATGAAAATAGTATTCGAAAAACCAGCTCAGGTTCTTATACGTCCTTAACTGTGATGATATATGACTTTGGAATGGAATTAAAAAACGGGCTTGGGGGGGAGGGCCGAGTTGATTTCCATACGTCAAGTGGATATTACGGCTCGCAATACTGGGTAGTTGATCGTTTCAGAGCATACCCAACAGGTAATATTTTTTGTGATCCCGAGATGTGTTCTTTTAACCCTCATTAAGTGCTTGGTACTTGGCTAAGCAAACCTTGTAAAATATTTACTGCATAAATCAACCCCGCGCTAGGGGACTTTGTCTGACTATAGTCTACTAAAACAGCCCAATTGATTTCCACTTCCTAGATATCGTCAATCAACCATAGGGCTTGTTTAGGCTCTCTTGAGCAAACTTGATTGTATGATTCCATTGAAGTACTTCACGCCCCATGTGATATAGCGAACAATCAGTCTCACTTGAACATCGCCCCCGCTATTGGTTTATTGCTGTTTCAAAACGTTTAGCGTTCAACGCGCAAAGTACTATTCCGTCATTCCCTCGCCCTCATGCGACCCTAGGTGAAATCATGGAGCCGATAGATGCAAGTGGCCATAGACCGCGATAAAAATTAATAACTGAGAATATTATTCCACCGATAAATGTAACGATAAGTAAAACGGCCATAATATCTCTGCCCTACGTCGACCTTAGGCGAATACACGTTCATAAAGAGACACGGGTGATCTATCCGATATTGTGTTTAACATTACCACTAATGGCGAGTTATCAATTGATTAAGATTAATTAATACCAACTCTAAAAATAATTAACTTCGAACAGAGAGTTTGTTAGCGCTGATATGAAGAATTTTTCAGAGAAATAAAAAAAACGGCCTCAAAAGAGGCCGTTTTTAAAGGCGTCAAGTAGCGCTACCTGACCTACCATGTTGAAACTTTTAATAAGTTTAGTGTTAGATACGGTCGTTCAATACCGCAACAATAGGCGAGCTTGTTAAACCGTTTTCTGATGCCCAAGCCACAACTGTTTTACCGTCTTGCTCTGGTGAACTCAAGTCGCTCTTTGGCATCTTCTTTACCATTAGTGTGCCAGTCTCTACTGCGTCATTTAGCATAGCAGTGCGTATTAAGCTGTTACCGCCGCAGCTGATGCCTGAATAA
>NZ_BAEP01000067.1 GCF_000315015.1 Paraglaciecola mesophila KMM 241
TGGAGAGCACCGCAAAGTGTGGGGCAGAATGTAAAATATCAAGCGGCCATAGGCAACTCCCTCACTGATTCCCGCTGAGGCTTCATCGCAGGAAACCATTCTTCAAAATGGTTGCGTAGCTCACCATTCAATACCGCTGTTCTCGTTTGTAATAAATAATGTGCACCTTCTGGAGACCATTGCATTTGCTGTTTTTTCACCATGCGTTTCGCGATAACTTCATTCACAGTGGACTCCACAAATGCAGTCGTAATGGTTTCACCATAACGATACTTTTCGCCGTAATTAGGAATCAGGTGCCGATTGTTATCAATATACGTCCACATTTCTTCAAGCTGTTTTAAAAACTTCTTACGATTTGTATATTGTACGTTCTCGTTATCCAGGTAAAAAGTACAGTCTTCGAGTTTATCTAATGCCTTCTTAACATTCCCATGCCACAGATGCCATTTGCTGCTCTCTAAGCCTTTCGTTACATCTTTTCCTAACACAGGATCGGCCTGTGCTAGCCCTTTGGCGAATTGATTCAATACCGTTAATCTCATCGTCACATGAAACCAGTCCAGTACATGTTCAGCTTCGGGGTGCATGATATATTGTAAGCTTCTTACCGTATCACCTCCATCCGATAAAAACGAGATCTGCTGATTGGCTTGCATACCTTGCTCATTGAGTAAATGCATTAAACGACGTTGCGGGTGTGCTTCCAATTTCTGCACAAAGCCAAGGCGTTTACCGGTCTGTGTTTTTGAGAAGCACTTGCCAACAATGACTTCGAAGTGATTTTTCTTTTGCCGACAATCCCTCACATAACCGCCATCAATACCCACCGTTAGAGGTTTATCTGGTTTGGGAAGTTGGCCCCATTCCATCGGGCAACCCAAGAGGTAGCTTGCTGTTTTCTGAAGACGTTTATCCTGATGTTTAGCGACCTGATGAAGGTGCCGCCTGACGGTTTCTGCATTAAGCCCGTCATTGATCGGGAGGACATCCTTCAGTAAGTCCACAGTCAACCCATAAGACATTAACGAGGACCATTTCGTCTCCATATACTGTAATTCAGGGCTATTATGGTCACTTAACCAGTCGTTTAACACACTGAATGTTTGTGTCGTTGATGCTGCACATTGACAATGATAAAGGCGTTGGTTCGGTACCGGGATGATACCAAACAAGGTGCGGTACTGTATTTCAGACTGTCCTTTGATACTCCTTGGTTTCTCACAATCGGGGCAGCATCGATGTGCCTCGGTATAGGTTTTCGCTTGATGTTGGATGATACTTATTTGTAACTGTTTAAGCAGTTGCTTGGATTCGGCTAAGGACAAACCAACTAAGTCTTCAGTCCCGGTTCCTTTGTCCAAACAAATCAGCTCTTTGAGGTATGTTTGACCCTGGTCATTATCAATCACGACTTGAATGTGCATTTTCATGGGCGTCTTCTCCTTTAGCAAAGAAACAATCAGCAGGGATAAATCGCATCAGACAGTGGTTGAGACAACAAGGTATTAATAGCTTGCCGATTAAAGCGGATGGCTTCATATTTCTCGATCAATAAACGAATGTCCCCCACTGTTATTGTAGCTTCATTTCCATGAAAAATGTCGACGAGTATCGCCGATAAAGCGTATTGTTCATCAGTGCGATAATAGGGTTTATTGTCGATGAATCGACCTTGCCCTTTATAACAATAAGGGGCGAAGGCTGTTATATCGTCGATCGGTTGTATGGCCTCGATACGAATATCATTCAACCAGTGGTCATAAAAATTATAGGTGTAGGTAAATCGGTCACCGATATCAAAGCCAAAATCATCTAGAATGACCGTAAGAGGGTTATCAGAAAAGCTCAGGCCGCCTTCATAAGCAATACCGTAATCTTTACCGAAAATATGAAAACTGTGTAAGTAGTCATTCTCCCACCCCATCGCCAATTGAATGATATGATGGAGGTCGGCTAAGGACGTGTTACCCGAGAGCTGGAGTCGACGCCAAATCATCGGGCTGATGCCTCGCAAGGCAACTTTGAACGCGTAAATATTCATGGTATAGGCACCTCAAATTACGTACAATTTGAGGCTCTCGCACTTTTAAAGAATTAAAAAGCTTTCATTCAATTGCCCCACACTTTGCGGTGCTCTCCAA
>NZ_BAEP01000066.1 GCF_000315015.1 Paraglaciecola mesophila KMM 241
TAACTTTTTTACCCAATTGGAGGGTGAGAAGCCCTATGGTACCTGACAATTTACCTACATCTTATACGGCCTAGACTTATCGATTTACCCTAATGAGGGATGAGAAGTGGAATGGGATTTGATACATTGCTACTAATTAATAACTAGTGCCCGTCTTCTTTTAAGATACCGTGATAATCTATGCCCATGAATACTAAAACAACTCATACACTGACTTCGTATCAACAAGCTGTTCTTGGCGAGATGGGCATTGTTGCCTGGTACCCTCAGGGCTCAGAGCCTAAAACTAGCCAGTTAAACTCGCAAGATGCAATTCGTTCAAATACTGCCCCCGCAAAAACTACTGACAGCAAAAAGACCAGCCCAGTACCTGATGCTATAAAGCGCTTTAAAACTCAATCAGCCGTAGATTCAACATCAGCATCAACATTAGATAAAAAATTAGTGCCGAAAAGTCTCGTGCTAGGTGTGGGGCTAGCCGAATTGCCTGAAAAATTCTTGAATGATGTTTTATCTAGCGTTGGTATTTCAAAAGAAAATTACAAGCAGATAACAGATGCCCAGTGTAGTCAGTACGATGGGTATCCATTTGCGTGGCAGGTTGGTGATGACGTGATGTTAGAGGGAAGATTACTAACAACCCCTTCATACGGTAATGGTTTCTCGTCTACCACCAAAAAACAGCTGTGGGCGATCTTGTCTGGTTTCAAGCACAATAATGACTGATTTACTTCAGCTCAATCAAGATAATTACCGATGTGCCTTTGTCATCCATTGTCAGGGGCACAGTCACCCTTGGTCTGAACCTGTGTTTGCTGATTGCTTGACTGATAATTATCAAGCCTATGAGTTGCTGCAAGACGGTATGTGCGCAGGCTTATACGTCGGATTATTTGTGCTTGATGAAGCGACTTTGATGGATATAGTAGTTGGCGAAGCGTTTCGCGGTCGAGGGCTAAGTAAGGTGTTGATGTCACATTTTTTAGCGTTATGTGTAGATAAAAACATGCATTGCGTTTGGTTAGAAGTGAGGGCATCAAATGTTGCCGCAATAGGCTTATATCAAGCATATGGTTTCGAGCAAATAGAGTGTCGTAAAGACTACTATGAAACGCAGGATGGACGAGAAGACGCGCTGATGATGAAGTTAGCACTGGGGGCTGAACCTCAATTATAGCAAAAATCGATGAAGCCCTTGCGGGCTTCACATCAAAACATTATCTACGAGCTGAAGAAATGTTTAACTGTTGAGTAGGATCTTGACGTTCGATCGCTAACTTAACAAACTTAGATGAGTTGTAGTTACAACCTACGCACATCGCAATGAACTGATTCATGCTAGGACTACCAATTTCTTTTTCCCAGTTTTCATAGGTCTTACGTGTTTTAACGTTAGCAAGTTTTGCCATTTTAACCGTGGTTAAGCCAGCGTCTTGTCTCATTTTTCTTAGATCTGCACCTGTGATATACATGCTTTTATTCCTCATAATATTATTGAAACTACAACAGAGCTAAAACAGCATATAAAAAAACTCTGTTTTTCTATTGTCAGGCGCAGTGTATGCCAACAAATGTGGATTGGATTCCACAAGGTGAATTAATTTCACATTATTTATGAAGGCTATGGGCAGAATCGTTACCAGCGTTTTATATACCCATGGGGAAGTTAAGCCCCACAGAGTGAGGCTTAATCTACTTGATGAACTGATATGTCGTTAGTTTGCTTAGCTTATATCTTTGTTTTATTTAGCTAAGTGTTAGGCAAAAGCGGGTGGTTTGCTTTTACCAGCATTCATGGCAATAACGGGCGGTTTCATTTTA
>NZ_BAEP01000065.1 GCF_000315015.1 Paraglaciecola mesophila KMM 241
CTATTTTTTTATTCGTTAATCAACATTATTTGTCAATTTTATTGTATTTACGTTGTGCTTCGCCTGTGTATAGTTGACGAGGACGGCCAATTTTCTGACCTGGCTGGCTTAACATTTCATGCCAGTGAGATACCCAACCTACCGTTCTTGCTAAAGCAAAAATACAGGTAAACATATTCGTTGGAATACCAATCGCCTTAAGAATAATACCTGAGTAAAAATCTACGTTCGGGAACAATTTCTTTTCAGCGAAGTATGGGTCGCTAAGGGCGATACGCTCTAGCTCCATGGCAACATTCAACAACGGATCGTCAATGTTTAATTCAGCCAATACTTCATGGCAGCTTTCACGCATAACGGTTGCACGTGGGTCAAAGTTTTTGTAAACACGGTGACCGAAACCCATTAAGCGGAAAGGGTCGTTCTTATCTTTAGCGCGGTCGATAAATTCAGGAATGCGATCCACTGAACCAATTTCTTGCAACATGTTTAAACACGCTTCGTTAGCACCACCGTGAGCAGGACCCCATAATGATGCAACACCAGCGGCAATACATGCATAAGGGTTAGCGCCAGATGAACCCGCTAGACGTACCGTAGACGTAGATGCGTTTTGCTCATGGTCTGCGTGCAATGTAAAGATTCTGTCAACTGCGCGAGCCACCACAGGGCTGATTTTATAATTTTCAGCCGGCACAGAGAACATCATATTTAAGAAGTTTTCAGCGTATGACAAATCGTTACGTGGATATACAAATGGTTGACCAATATTGTATTTGTAACACATGGCGACCAAAGTCGGCATTTTAGCAACTAAACGATAAGCACTGCGTAGTCGTTGATCTGCGTCTGAAATGTCTAAATCATCGTGATAGAACGACGCCATTGCGCCAACTGTACCGCACAACATCGCCATAGGGTGCGCATCACGGCGGAATCCACGAAAGAAGTTATTAACCTGATCGTGTACCAAGGTATGACGCGTGATGGTGTCTTTAAAATCGCGATATTCTTCGGTTGTTGGCGTTTTGTCATGTAACAACATGTAACATACTTCAATGTAGTCAGCGTCACGTGCCAAATCTTCAATTGAGTAGCCGCGATGGAGCAAAATACCTTTCGCGCCGTCTATGTATGTGATTGACGACTCACATGAGCCTGTCGCCATAAAGCCCGGATCGAAAGTGAAATAACCGCTAGCTCCCAACGTACGTACATCGATTACATCATGCCCTGCAGTACCAGATAGAATCGGAAGTTCGACCTCTACATCACCTGCTTTCAAAGTGGCTTTATTGTCTGCCATGTATTGCTCTCCTCAGAAATGTTCTGTTTGCGATAAACCGCATTTTATGATGATTATCGGGAAAAATTGGCGCTATTTGTACTCAGGTTGACGCCATAAGTCAATTTAAAACCATTTTTGCTTAATAATTATTCATCCTCATTCTACCCTGAATATTCATTCTAATTATGCATATAATTTATGCTTGATTATAAACCGTTAATAACGAACAACAATTGTATTTATTGGCGTCGCTGGATATACTCGTGCCTGTCGTCTAGCTCTTGTTAACATGAATAATAAAAGCAACAACTTGTTTACAATGTGGCAACAATCTAGGCGGTAGGACACATGTATCTTTAAGCGATTGGTAAGGTGCAACACATTACCAAACAATGACTAGACAACCTACGGGTAAAACAGGCATCAAAACGTGAAAAAGCAGAGACCAGTTAATTTACAATTAAACACAATCAGTTTTCCCCCTGCAGCTATAACTTCTATCCTTCATCGCATTACCGGCGTCGCAATGTTTTTTGCGTTGCTGTTTGTGATCTGGGCTTGGGCGGAATCTGTATCTTCTCCAGACGGTTTTGCATTTGTGCAAGAACAGATGTCGGGAGTTATCGGTAAAATAATCGCTATCGGTACCATTTCAGCGCTTACCTATCACATTCTTGGCGGTCTACGTCATTTAGTGATGGACATGGGTTACTGGGAAGAACTTGAGTCAGGGAATATCAGTGCGAAAATCGTTATCGGTTTATGGATTGTTCTGACTGTCGTTGTAGGAGTTTTATTATGCTAACTAATCAAGCTAACTTTAAGCGTGACGGCGTTCAAGATTACGTTACTGTGCGCGCCACTGCCATCATCATGACTGCGTTTACTTTATATATGCTGTGGTTTTTCCTTAGCACTCCAACAGTGACCTATGAAATTTGGCACGGGTTGTTTTCTTCTTTAAGCATGAAAGTATTCACTTTTGCGGCGTTAGTGTCTGTGATGCTGCATATTAGAATTGGTTTTTGGCAAGTGCTAACCGATTACGTTAAATCAACGGGCCTTCGTGCTGTTGTGCAATTTTTTATTAACCTGGTGGCGTTTGTGTATGTTGCTGTAGGTTTGTTTGTTTTGTGGGGTCTATAAATGAGTATTCCAGTTCATGAGTTTGACGCGGTAGTAATTGGTGCTGGCGGTGCAGGTATGCGCGCCGCATTGCAGATTTCTGAATCAGGAAAGTCTTGCGCATTACTGTCTAAAGTATTTCCAACACGCTCACACACAGTATCTGCTCAAGGTGGTATTACGGTAGCACTGGGTAACTCCCACGAAGATAACTGGGAATGGCACATGTACGACACCGTAAAAGGGTCAGACTATATTGGCGATCAAGATGCCATAGAATATATGTGTAAAACAGGTCCTGAAGCCATTATTGAAATGGAAAACATGGGTTTGCCTTTCTCACGTTTCGAAAACGGTAAAATTTACCAACGTCCTTTCGGCGGTCAGTCTCAAAACTTTGGTGGCGAACAGGGTGCACGTACTGCAGCCGCAGCTGACCGAACCGGCCATGCGCTGTTGCATTTGTTGTATCAACAAAATGTAAAAAACAAAACCAAAGTGTTCAGTGAATGGTATGCCCTTGATTTAGTTAAAAACCAAGACGGTGACGTCGTTGGATGTACCGCAATCGATATCGAAAGCGGTGAAGTGGTTTTCTTTAAATCCAAAGCGGTTGTGTTAGCAACAGGTGGAGCAGGGCGTATCTTTGCCTCGACTACTAATGCGCACATTAATACTGGCGACGGTGTTGGCATGGCCATCCGTGCTGGTGTACCTATGCAAGACATGGAAATGTGGCAGTTCCACCCTACGGGTATCGCTGGTGCAGGAACATTGGTAACTGAAGGTTGTCGCGGTGAAGGCGGTTACCTACTTAACAAAGATGGCGAACGCTTCATGGAACGTTATGCGCCAAATGCTAAAGATTTGGCTGGTCGTGACGTAGTTGCCCGCTCGATGATGACAGAAATACGCGAAGGCCGTGGCTGTGAAGGACCTTGGGGTACGCACCTTAAGTTAAAACTCGATCACTTAGGTAAAGACGTACTTGAGTCTCGTTTGCCAGGTATTCTTGAATTGTCACGTACATTTGCCCACGTTGATCCTGTAAAAGAACCTATTCCAGTTATTCCTACCTGTCATTACATGATGGGCGGTATTCCAACCAACGTGAACGGTCAAGCGTTAAGCATTGACGCACAAGGTAATGAAAAGCCGATTCAAGGTTTATTCGCTTGTGGTGAAATTGCATGTGTATCAGTACATGGTGCAAACCGTCTTGGCGGTAACTCGTTACTTGATTTAGTGGTATTTGGTCGTGCGACTGGATTGCACCTCGGTAAAGCTATCGACGAAATTGAGAGCCGCGAAGCGTCTTCAGATGACATCGACGCTGCACTCGTGCGCTTTAATCGCTGGGAAAGCTCAGAAGCCGGTAAAGGCGAAGACCCAGTACAGATTAAGAAAGACTTACAGAAATGCATGCAGCTTAACTTCTCGGTATTCCGTGAAGGCGATGCAATGGCTGAAGGTCTTAAAGAGCTCGGCGAAATTCGTGAGCGTTTGAAATCAGCTCGTCTTGATGACAAGAGCAGCGATTTCAACACTGCGCGTATCGAGTGTCTTGAACTAGACAACTTGATGGAAACCGCATACAGCACAGCTGTAGCCGCTAACTTCCGTACAGAAAGCCGTGGCGCACATAGTCGTTTTGATTTCCCTGACCGTGATGACGACAACTGGTTATGTCACTCTGTTTACTTGCCTGAAGGTGACAAAATGTTGAAACGTGACGTAAACATGACACCTAAACTACGTGAAGCTTTCCCACCGAAAGCTAGAACTTACTAAGAGGAGTTAAGCATATGCAATTATCATTTTCTGTTTATCGCTATAACCCAGATGTAGACAATGCTCCTCGTATGCAAGACTACAAACTTGAGGTTGAAGAAGGTCAAGACATGATGGTGCTTGATGCACTTATCGCGTTGAAAGAGCAAGATCCTACATTGTCATTCCGTCGCTCATGCCGTGAAGGTGTTTGTGGCTCTGATGGTGTGAACATGAACGGTAAAAACGGTTTGGCGTGCATCACGCCTTTGTCTGCCCTTGGTAGCAAGAAAATCGTTGTTCGTCCTTTACCTGGTCTACCTGTGGTACGTGACTTAGTCGTTGATATGACTCAGTTCTATACTCAGTACGAAAAAATCAAGCCGTTCTTGATTAACGACAATAACCAACCGCCAGCACGTGAGTTTT
Organism: Paraglaciecola mesophila KMM 241; assembly: GCF_000315015.1. Classification (GTDB taxonomy): domain Bacteria; phylum Pseudomonadota; class Gammaproteobacteria; order Enterobacterales; family Alteromonadaceae; genus Paraglaciecola; species Paraglaciecola mesophila. The sequence continues at coordinate 4,613 of NZ_BAEP01000065.1, forward strand.
TACAATCACCGGAAGAGCGCGAGAAGTTAGATGGTTTGTACGAGTGTATTTTATGTGCTTGTTGTTCAACTTCTTGTCCTTCATTCTGGTGGAACCCTGACAAGTTCATCGGTCCTGCGGGCTTATTGCACGCTTATCGCTTCTTGGCTGATAGCCGTGATACCGCAACTGAACAACGCTTGGGCGATCTAGACGATGCATTCAGTGTGTTCCGTTGTCATGGGATTATGAACTGCGTTAGCGTTTGTCCGAAAGGGCTGAACCCGACGAAAGCAATCGGACATATCAAGTCCATGCTGTTACAGCGGGCTGTTTAGTTTTTAATTCTGTAAGTTATCTCTGCAGAATGATAATGTCTAAATAGCCATCCCAAATCGGGTGGCTATTTTTTTATTTTACAAACTGTAGTTTAAGGTGAGCATCCGCAAACCTTTAAAAGGTCGTGTGCATCTGCACATTTAATTGTGAGTCTTAATAAAATTCAAGGGACAACAATGCAACAAAGCGTGATGAAAGCATGGTGGGATTCTTCTCACATGGCTGGTGGCAACGCTGCTTATGTAGAAGAACTATACGAAGCATATCTTGAAGACGCGAAAAGCGTATCTGACGAATGGCGTGCTATTTTCGACAAATTACCCAAGGTCGAAGGAGCTGAGCTTGAGACTAAGCACAGTGAAATTCGTGACCAATTTCGAGCATTAGCTGCATTGGGCCCTGTTGCTCGAGCAGGGACTGTTTCTACTGGTACATCTCATGCCAGCGATGAGAAACAAGTTAAAGTATTACAGCTTATTAATGCATACCGTTTTCGCGGTCACCAACACGCAAACCTTGATCCATTAGAACTGTGGAAACAACCCAGAGTTCGCGATCTTGAATTGTCGCATCACTCGTTATCAGAAAAAGATTTCGACACTGTATTTAATGTCGGCTCTTACGCCATAGGCCAAGACAGTATGAAACTGGGTGATTTGTTCAAATCACTTAACCGTACTTATTGTGGCTCTATTGGTACTGAGTACATGCACATTACCGATACAGAACAGAAGCGCTGGTTACAAGACAGAATCGAATCTGTACAAGCTAAGCCTGAAATTTCTCGCGATGAGAAGGTCGCCATTCTTAAAGGCCTAATTTCTGCTGACGGCATGGAAAAATACCTAGGGGCTAAATTCCCAGGGGCTAAACGTTTCTCTCTTGAAGGGGGAGATGCATTGGTGCCTATGCTTAAAGGCTTGATTAGTCATGCAGGCGAATGTGGTACTAAAGAAGTGGTTGTCGGTATGGCTCACCGAGGACGTATTAACGTTCTTGTTAACGTACTAGGCAAAAACCCGTCTGTTTTATTTGATGAATTCTCTGGTAAGCACGACAACACTTTAGGTGCTGGCGATGTTAAATACCATGCTGGCTACTCGTCAGATTACGCTACCCCGGGCGGCAACGTGCATTTAGCACTTGCTTTCAACCCGTCTCACCTAGAAATCGTTAACCCAGTGGTTATCGGCTCGGTACGTGCGCGTCTAGATCGCAGAAACTGTGAAGATGGCTCTGTGGTATTACCGATTACTATTCATGGTGATTCCGCTATCGCTGGCCAAGGTGTAGTTCAAGAGACATTTAATATGTCTCAAACACGTGGTTTTAAAGTGGGCGGTACGGTGCGTATCGTTATCAACAACCAAGTTGGTTTCACCACCTCAAACACGGAAGATACTCGCTCTACTCAGTATTGTACTGATATAGCTAAAATGGTTCAGGCGCCAATCTTCCACGTGAATTCAGATGATCCAGAAGCGGTTATGTTTGTGACTAAACTCGCCCTTGATTATCGTAATAAATTTAAGCGTGACGTGGTTATTGACCTTGTTTGTTATCGTCGTCACGGACATAACGAAGCCGATGAGCCAAGTGCAACTCAGCCGTTGATGTACAAAAAGATTAAAAAGCATGCTGTACCTCGTCAGCTTTATGCAGATCAATTGTTGGCTGAAGGCTCAATTGAAGCACATGAAATTGAGAAGTTAGTCTCTGATTATCGTGCAGCACTTGATCATGGTGCCTGTGTGGTAGAAGAGTGGCGCCCAATGACTGAACATTCAGTTGACTGGACTCCCTACCTCGGCCACGATTGGACAGCGCCTTACGATAAAGAAATCAGCGTTGAAAAGCTAAAAGAACTGGGCGACAAGTTATGTAGCTTCCCTGAGGATCTTAAGCTTCAATCACGCGTAGGTAAACTATATCAAGATAGACGAACCATGATAGAAGGTGAGAAGCTACTTGATTGGGGTATGGCAGAAAATTTAGCCTATGCTTCTATCGTTGACCGTGGCTCAAACATTCGTATGACAGGTCAAGATTCAGGTCGTGGTACGTTCTTCCATCGTCATGCAGTATTACACGGTCAGAGTGACGGTGAGACATATATGCCGCTTACTCATTTGCATGCTGAGCAAGGCAAAATGGAGATATATGACTCTGTGTTGTCAGAAGCAGCTGTGCTGGCCTTTGAATTCGGTTATGCCACGGCTGAACCGGGTACATTAACCATTTGGGAAGCACAATTCGGTGACTTCGCAAACGGCGCTCAGGTGGTCATCGACCAATTCCTAAGCTCAGGTGAAGCGAAATGGGGCCGCCTATGTGGTCTTACTATGTTGCTTCCCCATGGTTACGAAGGCCAAGGTCCAGAGCATAGCTCGGCACGTTTAGAGCGTTTCTTGCAAATGTGTGCTGATCATAACTGGCAAGTGTGTGTTCCATCAACACCGGCACAAGTGTTCAACATGTTGCGTCGTCAGGCTATTCGTCCGATGCGTAAGCCATTAATTGTTATGTCACCTAAATCATTGTTACGTCATCCATTAGCCGTTTCTTCCCTTGAGGAGTTGTCGACTGGCGTATTCCAAAACGTGATTGATGAAATTGACGAAATGGATGCCTCGAAGGTGAAGCGCGTCGTGATGTGTTCAGGCAAAGTGTATTATGATTTACTTGATCAGCGCCGTAAGAGTGAGCAGGATGATGTTGCTATTATTCGTATTGAGCAACTATACCCGTTCCCACACGCTGAAATTGAGCCTATCGTCAATAAGTTCAAACACGTTACCGATTGGGTTTGGTGTCAAGAAGAGCCACAAAACCAAGGTGCTTGGTATTGTAGCCAACACCACTTTTGGTCAGCTATTCCTAACGGCGCAAAATTGAGCTATGCCGGTCGTAACGCATCTGCGTCACCAGCGGTAGGGTATATTTCTGTTCACAACCAGCAACAAAAAGAGTTGGTTGATGATGCATTAACTATTAAATAAGGATCCAGTATGTCAATAGATATTAAAGTACCGGTATTGCCAGAATCTGTGGCCGATGCATCAATTGCCACTTGGCATGTGAAGGTAGGTGAACAGGTTACTCGCGATCAAAACTTGGTTGATATCGAAACCGATAAAGTGGTACTTGAAGTGGTTGCTCCTGCAGATGGCGTATTAAGCGACATCCTAGATGAAGAAGGTGCAACGGTACTAGGCGAGCAAATCATCGCAAAATTTGAAGAAGGGGCTGGTGCATCTCAAGCAAAAGAGCAAAGTGCACCAGCAGCAGAGAAAACATCCAGTAATAAAGGTGAGTCAGTGGAGATTAAAGTACCTGTTCTGCCCGAATCAGTGGCAGATGCAACCGTAGCAACATGGCATGTTCAACCAGGCGAAGCGGTCTCTCGTGACCAAAACTTGGTTGATATTGAAACCGATAAAGTGGTTTTAGAAGTGGTTGCTCCAGCCGATGGCACCTTGAGTGACATTCTCGCTCAAGAAGGCGAAACGGTAATGGGTGAGCAAGTGATTGCTAATTTTGCTGCAGGCGCTGCGCCCGCTAAAGCTGAAGCCCCTGCAGCCGCTAGTAGTGATGCAGGTGGGTCAGACAATGACGCCTTGAGCCCTTCAGTACGCCGTTTATTGGCCGAAAAAGGCATTGATGCTGCGAGCATTAAAGGTACAGGTAAAGGCGGTCGTGTGACCAAAGAAGACGTTGAGAAATCATTGTCTGCTCCTGCCAAAAGTGCAGCACCAGCAAAAGCTGACGCATCGGCGACTCCTTCACTAGGCGGCGAGCGTTCTGAAAAACGCGTTCCTATGACACGTCTACGTAAGACAATCGCAAGTCGTTTGCTTGAAGCGAAAAACTCTACGGCTATGTTAACAACGTTTAATGAAGTCAACATGAAGCCCATCATGGAACTACGTAAGCAATATCAAGAGTCGTTCGAGAAACGTCACGGTATTCGTTTAGGTTTCATGTCTTTCTACGTTAAAGCGGTGACAGAAGCACTTAAACGCTTCCCAGAAGTCAATGCTTCTCTTGACGGTGATGATATTTGTTACCATAACTACTTCGACGTATCGATTGCGGTGTCTACCCCACGCGGTTTAGTAACACCTGTATTGCGTGATTGCGATACGTTGGGTATGGCTGGTATCGAAGGTGGCATCAAAGCGCTAGCACTTAAAGGCCGTGATGGTAAATTGTCAATGGCTGATATGCAAGGTGGTAACTTCACTATCACTAACGGTGGTGTATTTGGTTCATTGCTTTCAACCCCTATTATTAACCCACCACAGAGCGCTATCTTGGGAATGCATAAAATCCAAGATCGTCCTATGGCGGTTAATGGCAAAGTAGAAATTTTGCCTATGATGTATTTAGCACTTTCTTATGATCATAGAATCATCGACGGTAAAGAGTCTGTTGGTTTCTTAGTTACGATCAAAGAAATGTTAGAAGATCCAACGCGTCTGCTACTGGATGTTTAATAGGATCTAAGCGGGTAAATCATTGATTTACCCGTTTCTTGCCGTTGTTGTTTCTATAATATCGGCTAACAAAATCAAGCTGCCAAGCGCGGCTTTTTTCTTAAACAAAACGGATAGAAAACCATGAATTTGCATGAATATCAGGGTAAACAATTATTCGCTGAATACGGTTTACCTGTATCTGAAGGATATGCTGCGGAAACTCCGCAGGCGGCAGTTGAAGCTGCAGATCGTATTGGCGGTACTGAATGGGTTGTGAAATGTCAGGTTCACGCTGGTGGTCGCGGTAAAGCAGGTGGCGTTAAGCTTGTTAAAAACAAAGATGAAATCAAGGCATTTGCGCAAAAATGGCTTGGTCAAAATTTGGTGACTTATCAGACAGATGAAGCTGGGCAACCAGTAAGCAAAATCTTGGTTGAAAGCTGTACAGATATTGCTCAAGAATTGTACCTAGGTGCAGTTGTTGATCGTGCTTCTCGTCGCGTTGTTTTCATGGCATCTACCGAAGGTGGTGTAGAAATTGAGACAGTTGCTGAAGAAACACCTGAAAAAATTCTTAAGGCTGAGATCGATCCTCTAGTAGGTGCTCAACCTTACCAAGCTCGCGAAATCGCGTTCAAACTTGGTCTTAAAGGCGTTCAAATCAAACAATTCACTCAAATCTTCATGGGTTTGGCTAAATTGTTTGAAGAAAAAGACATTGCACTAATCGAAGTTAACCCGCTTGTTATTAAAGAAGACGGCAACCTTCATTGTCTTGACGCGAAAGTAGCGATGGACAGCAACGCTGCATATCGTCAGCCTAAGCTTCAAGAAATGCACGATCCTTCACAGGAAGATGCACGTGAAGCACAAGCGGCTAAGTGGGAACTTAACTACGTAGCACTTGATGGCAACATCGGTTGTATGGTTAACGGTGCAGGCCTAGCAATGGGCACAATGGACATCGTAAACTTACACGGTGGCTCACCAGCTAACTTCTTAGATGTTGGCGGCGGTGCAACCAAAGAGCGTGTTGCTGAGGCATTCAAAATCATCCTTTCTGATTCAAATGTTGCAGCCGTTTTGGTTAACATTTTCGGTGGTATCGTTCGTTGTGACATGATCGCTGAAGGTATTATCGGGGCAGTTAAAGAAGTGGGTGTAACCATTCCTGTTGTTGTACGTTTAGAAGGTACAAACGCAGAGCTTGGCCGTGATGTATTGGCTAACTCAGGATTAGATATCATCGCTGCTTCTAGCTTAACGGATGCTGCGAAACAAGTTGTTAAAGCTGCCGGAGGTGCCGCATGAGCGTACTAATCGACAAAAACACCAAGGTAATCTGTCAAGGTTTCACTGGTGGACAAGGTACTTTCCACTCAGAACAAGCTATCGAATACGGTACGCAAATGGTTGGTGGTGTTACGCCTGGTAAAGGTGGCACAACTCATCTTGGTTTACCTGTTTTCAATACTGTGCGTGAAGCTGTGCAAGAAACCGGCGCAACTGCGACAGTTATCTATGTACCAGCGCCTTTCTGTAAAGACTCTATCGTTGAAGCTGCAGATGCAGGTATCGAATTGATCGTTTGTATTACTGAAGGTATCCCTACGCTTGATATGCTTTACGTAAAAGAATACGTAAACGGTAAAGGCGTGCGTATGATCGGTCCTAACTGCCCAGGTGTTATCACTCCAGGCGAATGTAAGATTGGCATCATGCCTGGTCACATTCACAAGCCAGGTAAAGTAGGTATCGTTTCTCGTTCAGGTACATTGACGTATGAAGCCGTTAAACAAACAACTGACGAAGGTTTCGGCCAGTCTACTTGTGTTGGTATCGGTGGCGACCCTATCCCAGGCTCTAACTTCATCGACATCCTACAGATGTTCCAAGACGATCCTAAGACTGAAGCAATCGTAATGATTGGTGAAATCGGTGGAACGGCTGAAGAAGAAGCGGCTGCATTCATCAAAGCTAACATCACTAAACCTGTTGTTTCTTACATCGCAGGTGTAACTGCACCTGCTGGTAAGCGCATGGGTCATGCTGGTGCGATTATCTCTGGTGGTAAAGGTACTGCTGACGACAAATTTAAAGCACTTGAAGATGCAGGCGTTAAAACTGTTCGTTCACTTGCTGACATTGGTCAAGGTCTTCGTGAAATTACCGGTTGGTAAACTTGCTTAGTACTTATAAAAACCCGCTCTTGTAGCGGGTTTTTTTATGGCTTAACTAAATAATTTAGTTATTTGCTAGTGTGGACATATGCTCATTTAATCCTGGGATATATTCAGCGCCGTGAATAATCTCTATGCTAGAGTCACTGAAATCATCACCTATGGGCTCTATTCGCCCTCCTAAACACGAGCCTAAAAATGCTTCGGTAACGGCAAAAAACGAAAGGTTATTTTCAGGCTTGTTAAAACCGTGACCTTCGTCGGGGTATAGTACGTAAGTTACTGGAATATCGCGGCTTTTCATTGCGTCAACGATTTGGTCAGACTCAGCTTGTTTTACTCTAGGGTCATTCGCTCCCTGGCCAATGAGTAACGGCTTTTCTATCTTGTCCACATGGGTAATGGGCGAGCGTGCTTTAAGCAGCGCTAAACCTTCTTCGGTAGCAGGGTTGCCCACCGACTCGTAGAATTGCTGACGAAAGCTCTCCCAGTAAGGGGGAATTGAATCGAGCAACGTCACTAAGTTTGAAGGCCCTACAATATCGACTCCACAGGCAAACGCTTCTGGGGTAAAGGTGAGTCCTGTTAGAGTAGCGTAGCCACCGTAACTTCCCCCCATTATGGCGACTTGGTCATCCGTGGTAATACCTTGTGCTACCGCCCATTCTTTTGCATCAATTAGGTCGTTGTGCATAGCACCTGCCCACTCTTTGTTCCCTGCGTTTAAAAACGTTTTACCAAAACCTGTTGAAGCGCGAAAATTAACTTGCAGTACGCTATACCCTCGATTTGCTAGCCATTGAGCTAAAGAATTAAAGCCAAATTGGTCCCTCGCCCAAGGGCCGCCGTGAACCAATAATACGAGAGGGGAAGACTGCTCGGGTTTGCCGTCTTGGTTAGGATCTGACACCAAGGGCAACGACAAGTAACTCACTAAATCTAGATTATCCCGCGATGGAATAACCACTCCGTGCATAGTGGAAAGAGGTAGGTTATTAACTTCTGGCTGGGTAATGAATAAATCAGTCAATTCACCGCTTGTGGTATCAAATACTTTATAAATAGGTGATTGATTACTTTGGTCAGTGAATACCGTCCAAAGCGAATTATCTAATGTTTGCGCTAAAACTTGTGACCCACCATTCAATTGGTTGTTCAACTGTTTAATCGGGGTAATGAAAGCGTCATCAATGGCGTGCCACACAGGTTTAATGAAGTTTAGTGCATAGGCTAGGGGCACATGGCTACGAGGATGTAAAAGTACATTGGTAACATCTACTTTATCATCGCTAGCAATGACTGTGGGCGTCGTTTCTCCTATAGGCAAGTATACAAGCGCGGCGGTGTCTCGCTCTCGCGTATCTATCATGTATATGCCTTGATTCTGTTTATCGAAGCCAAGAATATTAAAAACTTGTGAATCTGCAAAGGGCACTTTAAACCACAAGCGCCATTCATTATTCGCTTTAGTGAAAATATGGCTCGAGCCATCTTCAGCAGTCTTAACCGCGAGCCTTACTTTTAAGTTATTGTCTAATTTGTAATGAGCGTAGCCATCGTTTTGTTCAAGTAAGGTGCGCTCTGCGGTAGCCACGTTAACTTGATACATGTCGTGCCATTTTGCGTCGCGGTCATTCATACCCACAATAATCGTGCCCGGGTGGGCCTCACTCTGGTGCATCTGATCAGCTTGCACCCCTTGATATGGCGTTAGGTCTTGTCTGTCACCGCTACCGACATCCACACGATGTAAATGCCAGTTTTCATCGCCATTTTTGTCTTGAGTGAAAAAAACATATTGGCTGTCTAATGACCAAAAGTGGGTTGGAATACCGCGTCCAGTGTCTTGGGTTATGGGTTTTGCACTAGAAAAGTCGCCAATCTGTCCGACCCAAAGATTCATAACACCCTCTACTGGCGCTCTAAAACTCATGCTGTTTCCATCCGGGCTGATACGCCCTTGATATCGACTTGGGTTGCCCAGCAAAACCTCTCTAGAGATGAGCATAGACGGAGATGATTTTTGATTAAGTGAATTTGATTCTTGTTGGGTTGTTTGAGAAGTGTTGGGCGCACATCCGATTAACGTGAAAAATACGCTCAATGTAAAAGCGTAAAGCAGTGAATTTTTCATTTGATTCCCTTGCAGTTAGCGTTTGATATGGGCCAATACCACTTGGCTAAACCTTTGTCCCTGTGTTTGCTATATGAATATAGCTCATAACGCGAAGTATATAATGTCGTTTTGAAAGGGGGGATTAGGTACTCATTTAGTCGTGTTTTAATGGGGGGGAAAACGCTAAGCGCTGCACACATATAGACAGATATATGCATGCAGTGCTTTTGAAAGCTCTAGCAGGTTATTTGGGTGTTAGGCAGAATGTTAATATTACTGCGAAACAGGTTTAGTTTATCAACGCGACTTTTAATTTCTTCTAATTTCGGCTTATTAGCACCATAAGGGCCAATTGAGCGCTCTTCGTCATATTCAGGTACAAAATTAACGTATACGCTGCCCGTTGAGAACTTCTCTAGTTGATTAAACAGTTCTCTTACCCAACCTTTACATGCGTCGTCCCTATCTGCGGTTTGCCAACGTCCATGAATATTTACCGTGTACGCTGTTGAGCGATGGGGAAAGGCCATAGCATCAGGCGCCACTCGCGATGCAGCGCCGCCTAGCTGAGCCGTAAAAATTTCACATTCATCTGATGGTAACTGTTCAGCTGCGTTGACTAACGTATCGATAAGCTCATCAGTCATTTCGGTAAAATCGCTGGATTTCCAATAATTTCGCGCCCCTGGTGCAAGTAGCGGGTCAAATGCAGCTTGCCACGCAGCATAAGGGACAGGGCCAACCGCATCAGCTAAGGGCTTTGCAATACTGCGAAGTGGTGCGAGTGCCGCTTCACCTTTTGCTGTATCTCCCACGTATATCATTGGCAGAATAATGACGGGCTTACCGTGATGTTCGGGGGCCAGAAAGGGAAAGGGCGGTGCTTTGCGCATGACAGGCCAGCAACTTGCTTCATCCGGCATTGATTTGGCGATGTCGCGGAATGTGCGTAGAATTGATTTCGCTTCGGTAAGAGGGAATACGACCGGGCCGCCAAACACTATTGGTCCAACAGGATGCAATTTCAATTCAAATTGTGTTACTACCCCAAAATTACCGCTTCCGCCACGTATAGCCCAAAATAGTTCGCTGTTTTCCTGCTCTGATACATGCAGGAACTCGCCCTGAGCATCAACTAGATCAACGCTAATAATATTATCAACGGTATGCCCAAAAGAACGGCTTAACCAGCCATATCCGCCACCCAACGCCAGACCTGCAATCCCTGTTGTTGAATTAATACCAGTCGGGACTGCCAGACCGAAGCGTTGAGTCTCATGATCAATATCTCCCAAGCAAACGCCGCTTTGCACTCTTGCTATACGCGCCTTAGGATCAACAGAAATACCTTTCATACTGCTCATATCTAACGTGAGGCCGCCGTGACATAAAGCGCTCCCCGCGATATTGTGGCCACCGCCTTTCAATGAGATTAACAGTTCATTCTTCCGAGCGAATTGTATTGTTGTTACCACGTCAGCGGTTCCACTGCAGCGGACAATAAGGGCGGGGCAGATGTCTATCATGCCATTCCATAGTGCTCGAGCCTCTGCGTAACCAGCAGTGTCAGGTAGTAACACCTCACCGCGAATAGAGGAGGTGTACTGTTCAAACTGTTGCGTATTTATATCCTTCTTTTGGCCATTAAGGCCCATAATATGAATGTTCATATCGTCACTCCTTTGGTTGATTTCTAACCAAGGGTAGGCGTTAGCAAAAATGCAGTCTAGTGAACATTTTGCACTAGGGGGTACAAGTTGTTTACTGGCTAGGGTGCTAAATACACGTTTAGGGCGTATGCTAAATTGACCTTTCACTGAGGAATGCCACTGTGAATACAACCCCCTATGGGCAGTATTGCCCACTAGCAATGTCTGCAGCTTTTCTATGTAATAAATGGACATTATTGATCTTTAGAGAGTTACTGTTTGGTTCAACAAACTTTAATGATATAAGCCGAGGAGTGCCGCGAATGTCGCGCACATTGCTGTCGAACCGCTTGAAGGAGCTGGTCAATATTGGCTTGATAACGCGCCAGGAAAAGCAGGCAACAGGACAAGTTGATTATGTGTTGACTGAATCAGGTAAAGCCCTAGAGTCAGTGGTTTTCTCGATGGCTAGCTGGGGTCAGGAGTGGTTAGAAACCGAGCCATCATTGGATAATATTGATGGTAGTTTCTTGATGTGGGACATTCGACGTAATGTGAGAATACACGAAGATTTGCCTAACCTTTTTATTGCCCATTTTTTTCTGACTGACATGCCTGAGAATAAAAGCGAGTATTGGTTGATATTCGAAAATGGGCAAGTGGATTTATGTTACGTGGACAGAGGGTTTAATGTAGATGTAAACATTGAAGTGGCTGCGCGCGAACTTACCAAAATTTGGATGGGCTGGGAGGACTTTTCCGCTGCAGTTAAAGACCAAACATTGAAATTCAGAGGACCTAAGAAATACACCGAAATTGCCGAATATTGGCTAGGTTGTAGCACGCTTGCGCATATCAAAAAACGCGAAGGGCACTTACTCGTGTCTGAGTAAGTGCAGGATACTGTTTTATTCGTTCGAACTTAGGTTATGAGTAACATTGCTATCACTAGGTGATACCCGCCATATTATATTACCTACATCATCTGCCACCAATAAATTGCCGCTCTTATCAAACTCTACCCCGACAGGGCGGCCTTGGGCTTCATCTTCTTGGTTTAAAAATCCTGTCAGAATATCAATAGGTTTCCCCGCAGGTTGTTGATCCTTAAAGGGTACAAAAATGACTTTATAACCAGCTTTAGGTTCACGGTTCCAAGAGCCATGCTGGCCGATAAACATGCCTTCGCTTATATCGTTTAGTGCATGCCCACCTCGTGTGTACATTAACCCTAGTGATGCGGTGTGAGCGCCTAATGCATAATCGGGTTTAATAGCACGCTCTACTAACTCAGGCTCTCGCTGTTCGACTCGGGTATCAATATTTTGCCCGTAGTAACTATAGGGCCAACCGTAAAACCCGTTTTCTTGCACTGACGTCATATAATCGGGCACTAAATCGTTGCCCAGCTCATCTCGCTCATTGACTGCGGTCCATAATGTATCATTGACCCAGGTCATGCCCACTGGGTTACGTAATCCAGAAGCGAAAACACGATGCTCACCAGTTGCAATGTCGATTTCCCAAATAGCAGCCCGGCCAATTTCGGCTTCAAATCCATTTTCTGCAATATTACTATTGGAGCCAATCGAGGCATAAAGTTTAGTGCCTTCCTTATTGGCTATAAGGTTTTTAGTCCAATGATGATTGAGTTTCCCCCCAGGCAGTTTGACTAATTCGGTGGCTGTAGCTGTGATTTCAGTTTGGCCTTGCTGATAAGGAAAACTCACCACGGCATCCGTATTGGCAATGTACAACGTATTGCCTATGAGTGTCATGCCAAAGGGAGAGTGAAGGTTTTGCAAAAATATGGTTTTCGTTTCCGCCACGCCGTCCTTATCAGCATCTCTCAATAAAGTGATACGATCAGCACTTGGAGTGCCCGCACCAGCCTTCGCCATAATTTTGCCGGCAATCCAGTCCTTAATCCCGCTATCGTCTTGGCCTTTCTGAGGCTTGTTACTCTCAGCCACCAATACATCACCGTTTGGCAAAGTGTAAAGCCATCTGGGGTGATTTAAATCCGTCGCGAAGCGATTCACCTGGATTGAATCCAAAGGAGTCGTAGGTTTCTCGCCCTCAGGCCAGCCTACAGCGCTTGCGATGTTCACACTAGGGATAAGCGAACTGTCAGGCTCAACTAAGGTCGGCTCTTCGCCAAAGGTAACAGCAGGGTCTATTTTAGAGCTTTCGCTGCAACCGCTTAAGCCAATGAGTGAAACGATCAGCGCTGTGCTCCCAATGGCAGGGGTAAAGCGTTTAAAATTTGATAACGAGGGGCCGAAAAATGTACGTAGAGGGAACATGAAATCTCCTGAAACTCACTAAACTAGGTGAATCTAGCGTCTTATGGTTAATGATATACAGTGGATACGATAGTACACATATAGCAATTTTTTTGCCGCTTATTGTTAACGAAAAAATTAATCGTAAACCTTTATATTTCCCTGTTATTACGCCCCACAGCTTGAATACAGTGGATCTGCATAATGTACTGGATTAAGTAATATTTGCGTTTTGTGTAGCAAATTTACGTACTGTAATGCTCTGGTAGTAAATTACGCTACCGGGCGTTAAGGCGCGAGTTAATTAGTGGCGAGTGAACAGGCGGCGCTTAGTTCAGTAGGGTATCATCTCGGTACATGCTGTACTTTTGCACAAGTTCTTCAAGTGCCGCAGACTCTTGCACTTCAAGTAACGCTTGATTGAATCTATTTCTGAGCTCCTCGTTCAAGAAGCCCACTCGATAATGATTAGGCGCAAAAAGGTTGTGCACGGTCACTGGGGTCAGTTGGTTGCTGGGCTCTATAAGGGCCTGCAGGTGAGCAAAAATGTTTATGTCCATAATCACCACCGACACATTACCATTTAACAGCATTGCAACTTGCTTCTGCTGGTCCGGCAGTTCGACGTAAAGAGGGGCTTTTTGGGCAGCAAGTGCAAACTCTTGGCCGAGATTCTTAGAAGCGGTTTGATAAGCTGATATGACATACTGCTGTAAATCTTTCGGCTGGTGTAACTTAATATCTCTGGCCTGTAATGTCACCGCCACATTTTGGTATTCGATATAAACATCACTCAAAGAAATACCGGATACATCTGCAGTGTCACTGACTGTGAGCACAGCCTGAACTTTCTGGTTTTTTAACATGCTGAGGCTACGTCCATAAGGGACATAGATTGGTTTGAAGGTATAACCCATTTTAGCGAATACATGGCGGGCTAAATCAAGCTCAAACCCACTGTTATCCGCTGAGTTAACATAGGGTGGTTTTGACCAGCCTACGGCTACCTCAATATCGTTCGTTTTTGGTTCAGCCGACGCATTAACGGGCAAAAAGAAGAAAACTAGCGCTATCCACCTTTTGTTCACTGTTAGAGCGCCTCGAAAATTCATTATCTTCCTTTCGCTTTTATAAAACCAATTTATGGTGGATTGACTAAGTCACATTGAATGAGGCTATTTTCAGAGCAATTTCACACAAAGTCATCTGTTAATCGCGAAAACGAGGCAAAGTTAGCCTAATTGACTAGGCTTTTGCCATATTTCGACTCTGTGCTAACAATTCCATACTGTGCAAACGAGCGTTTTGATCATGTATAGGAAATGAAAAAATCACCTCATCTACCTTAGTGTTTTCAATGAATCGCGCTAATTGTGAATGCGCGGTCTCGGGCGAGCCAACAATGGCATATTGTAAAGTGTGAGCAATCATTGACAGTTCAGCTGGGCTGCATACCGTATTAATATCATCAACTGGCCGTGCGAATGGCTTGTTGGCACCCCGGCGCAAATTAGCGAATTGTTGTTGTAATGAGGTATATAAGTATTGTGCGTCTTCATCTGTATCAGCAATAACGGCCATCACACCTGCCATCGTATAAGGCTGCGTTAATTGCGCAGACGGTTTGAACTGACTGCGATATATATTCAACGCATCAAACAGGGCATCTGGTGCAAAATGGGATGCAAACGAATAGGGCAAACCAAATTGTGCTGCTAATTGGGCACTGTATAAACTGGAGCCAAGTAACCACAATGGCACATGACTGTCGCAACCAGGAATAGCGAGGATCGATTGGTCAGCGCTTGGTGCCCCTAAGTAAGTTTGTAAGGCGCGAATGTCATTAGGGTAGTCTTCCACACTGGCTTGCATATTACGTCTTAACGCTCTTGCTGTTGCCATGTCCGTGCCTGGTGCACGGCCCAAGCCTAAGTCAACTCTGTCTGGGAAAAGTGCAGCCAAGGTACCAAATTGTTCGGCAATGATAAGTGGGGAATGGTTAGGTAACATGACGCCACCGGACCCTATCCGAATCTTGTGTGTGGCAACGCCAATGTGACCAAGCACCACCGAGGTAGCTGAACTGCCGACACCGCGCATACCATGGTGCTCTGCTAACCAAACTCGATTGTAACCCAATTGTTCTGCTTGCACCGCCATCTGGCGACTGTTTTCGAGTGTCTGAGAAATGTTTTGCCCCTGAGCAATGGGGGCTAAATCTAAAATTGAAAACGCAGTGGTACCTGTCATATTGCTTGTCCTAAAGTCCGGCTAATCAGTGACAAGTGGGGATGTTTTTAACCGAAAACAAGCGCCAGTCATGATTTGTCACTATTTGATTTATCTATGTTTATCTATTAAGCGTTCAGGACTAATAAGCACCCACGACTAAATACGCAGATAAATCCTGCAAAGGTTGGATCACGCTTTGCTGCTGACCTTTAAACACAACCCCATCATGGGGTCCTTGCAGTGTCAAGGTGTCACCTTTTCTAACTAATGCCGTGCCTTCTTTGATACCTAACACCGGCATCGCTGGGTTTAAAACACAAAACTCCGCTATTCGTTGGGCGCGTGTTTCACCGTTATGACCAGGGGGTTGATAATCGCTGTAATGAGGGTTGAGTTGAAAAGGCACTAAACTAAGAGCATCAAACGAAGGGGGATAGACAATAGGCATGTCATTGGTCGTTCGAATTGAATTTCCACAAATATTTGAGCCGGCGCTCCAGCCAACATAGGGCATACCGTTTTTGGCTCGTTCACGTATAGGATCCATGAGGCTATTTTTATAAAGCTGGTTTAACAAATGAAATGTATTGCCGCCTCCCACCATAACAGCATCAGCTTGAGCAATGGCAGTCACGGGGTTACTAAAAGACTCGATGCCAACAATATTGAGCTTCGGCAAAGCGGTTTGTACTTTTTCGGTATAACTCGGCCAATCAATGGTCACTCCGGCATAGGGAATAAACACAATACGCTCACACTTAGCTAAATGCTCAGCAATCATTTGACTGGCATGGTTTAAATATCCTTCATCACCTGCACGTGAGCTGCTTAACATTAATAAATTCAAAAGTGTTCCTTGGTATGCAAGTTGAACCAAAATGATATCAATTCAATCAACAAATTTCAGGCAATAAAAAACCGGCTACTTGACGAAATACAATTATTTCTCAGGTGCCGGTTTTATTTAAGTTACTTAATTAAAAACGTTTTTTCACCGTAATCCCATAAGTAGCAGGCTCAGCCATATAGGCGTTTAACTTACCTTCTTGCAACGGTGTGTTGAAGTTGGTGCGGTTAATGTACTCTTCATCCAATATATTACGACCCCACAAAATCACGTCCATATCGTATTCAGTGAAGTTCATGAACAAACGTAAGTTCAAGATATTGTAAGAATCTTGGACCGCGTATGGGTCGTTACTGCCATCTAGTATCACATCACCTGTGTAACTGTACTCACCTTGAATATAGGCATAAATGCTATCACTCAATTCAAAGTCTTTTTTGACACTTAACACCGCGTAGTTTTCTGGCTCGCCACCAGGGCGGTCTCCTGAGCGGTCACAAAATCCATCGGTTGGATTAACACGACCAGGGTCGTCAATACCTGTATGCCATGAGTAAGCCGTCCAGCAGTTGCCTGCTTCGAAGGTTTTATATTCAGCATTGACCAACGCATAGCCGAAGTTCACTTCCACAGTATCCATGGGGATCCACGTGGCTTCTAACTCCATGCCTGATATTTCATAGTCACCGGCGTTTTGTAGGTTAAAACCATTTCCTGTAAAGGTGTTCGCTTGAAAGTCATCAACCGTGGTGTAATGGGCGGCGGCATTTACACGAAAATTTTGTTCGCGGAAATCCTTTTTGATCCCGACTTCAAAAGATTGAGACGTTTCGGCGTCAAAGATTGGGTTAAAGCTGGCCGCGATGCGATCGGTATTGGTTCCACCTGATTTATAGCCGTTACCGTATGAGGCATACAATAACGTGTCGGCGTTAGGTTGGTAGCTCAACTTTAAGGTACCGCTGATTTGATCGTCGCTTAGACTTTCTTGAATATTGCTGCGCGGGCGAGTGGTATCCCCTAGCAGTGGAAATGCCCAACCTGCTTCACTAAACCCTTGGAATGTGCCCAATGCGGCTTGGCCTTCTGCCGTGGTCAAATCAATTGCACCTGCAGCAATGCCGCCAGCTACCGTTAACGCCGATACTAAATCCACAGGAGTGTTGTCTGCTAAGCCATTGATGCCAGGCCCTACTTCCGTGAATACAGTCAGTAAGTCTTTTTTCTCTTTGGTGAAACGTAACCCTGCGGTTACGGTGAATTCGTCAGTGAGTTTGTAATCAAATTGCCCAAAAATGGCGTAGCTTTTGTGTTCTTGCTCGGCCATGTGATCAAAGCCTGTACCTGCAGGAGCTGCAGCCGCTCTTGGGGCAATTAATCCTGCAGAGGCAAGGCCATCAATGCCTCCTAATAACGCGTCAAACGTGCCAGGAGCTCCGGTTAACCCATCAACTGTTTGGCCCAACACGCTCAGCGCGAAGCCTTCGAATATGTTGTCAGTGTATAGGCTATAGTTTAGGTCCAAGTCTTGAGTAAAATAATAAGCGCCTAAAATAAAGTTCAAATCTTCACTGGTATAATCTAAGCGAAATTCCTGAGAAAAAGAGCTTTGCTCAGAATCATTTAAGGTGCCAAATAAATCTGCGTCCGTGAAATCACTGTCAATATTGTCGTAGGAATCAAATGCACGTATGGCCGAAATTGAAACAAAAGTGTAATTTTCGTCTAGTTCCCAATCGAGTTCGGCAGAAAGCCCGCGGTCTTTCATGGTCGCTACAGGTAAAAATGAAACGGCTACTTCTCTGTCAAAAAAAGCTTCTCCACCTTCAAATCGAGTTCCGCCTAATTGGTCTATCGCCGCATCGGTACCAAATTTACCTGGAATTTCATTTGCTTGAAAGTTGCTTAGCTGCACCGGGGCGCCACAGCAAATTTCGTCTATTTCCGCATAGTCAGCAATTACACGAAGAGATATATCTTCGCTCGGGGTATACAGGGCTTGTAAGCGCCCCCCGAAACGGTTTCTGTCGTTAAGTACATCTTCACCAAAATTTACATCATCTATGGTGCCGTCACGATCGCTTGAAAAGCCTGTTACGCGAAAGGCTAGAACATCTTCTATCGCTGATAAAGAGACAGCACCTGACAAATTCACTAATCCATAGTTACCCACTGTGGCTTCAACAAAGCCATCGCCACCGCTATGACTTGGCGCCACGGTTGACAATAAAATGGCGCCAGAAGGGGTGTTTTTGCCAAATAAGGTACCTTGTGGGCCTCGCAGTACTTCTACGGCCGCGACATCAACTAGGTTGTTGATCATGGAATTTTGACGAGCGCGATAGACACCATCAACGTATAAGCCAACCGAAGACTCTAAACCGAAGTTTTGAGAAGAGGTGCCTACGCCGCGAATAGAAAAACTTGAATTTGTGGCGCTTTGGCTTTGAAAGGCACCTAGGCCGGGGACATTTGTTTGCAAGTCATACATGTCTTTGATGACAGCCTCTGCCATGGCCTCACCACTGAATGCACTAACAGACACTGGGACTTCTTGCAGGTTTTGCGCGCGTTTTTGCGCAGTAACGGTAATGGTCTCAAGCCCCTTATCGTCAGGAGCGACCTCCTGGGCGACGGAAATTCCAGCGTTTAGCGCAAGTGCTAAACCGATAATTGAAGCGACGGGGGTACGTTTTAAGCGATTGGGTAAAATGGGCATTTTATACTTCTCTCAATGTATTAGCTCTGAGTCCTCACAACTTATTATTCGAATTTTTGCTGTGAGGAGCGACAATATCCAACACATTGCCTGAGAAGCAACTAGTCAGATGAGCACAAGAGTGCAAGTTTTTCTAACTAAAGTAAATAATACGTTAGTAAAATGTTAAGAGCGGTTTTTGCTTTATGATATCAACCAGTTGGAATGTACGCCGCACCGTTGCTGCGATTGAGAATTAGCATAATGTAAATCAATACAAAACCATTAAAAGAATCAATTAAACTAATAATAGCTTTGTCTCTACTATCATTTCAGTTTCAAATTGAGGTGGTTCAATGTCAGAGTTTTATATCGTGCGACATGGTCAGGCGTCTTTTGGCGCGGCCAATTACGACAAACTTAGCGAGTTAGGTCATCAGCAGTCAGTTTGGTTAGGTGAGTATTTCGCTCAGCGGAATATGACATTCGGTCAGCTCTGGTTAGGGGAAATGGTCCGCCATCAGGAAACTGCCGCCGGTATCTGTAAGGGCTTGAACACAGATATCGCGAGTACCACACATACCGGTTTAAATGAGTTTGATTTTCAGAATATCGCAGCCGCCTACTTAGCCAAGCACCCAAATGACGCGGTGCAAAAAGGCGCCCCTCCAGCAGAGTTTTATCGCTTGTTGAAAAAAGCCATGGGCGCTTGGTCTGCTGAGCAGCTCGACCCTAGTATGCTCAATGAAACATGGGGGCAATTTCGCCAACGTGTATTTGACGTACTCGATGTATTAGGGCAAAAAAGCCACGATAAACCTGTTTTGTTGGTGAGCTCGGGTGGTGCCATATCTATGCTAATGAGCATTGTACTTGAGCTTGAGGCGAAGCATGTCATCGAGCTGAACATGCAAGTACGCAACGCCAGTTACAGTCATTTCTTTTTTAATCGCGACACTGTGCGGTTAAGCAGCTTCAATAATGTACCTCACCTTGATATACCCGAGCGTGTTGGTGCCGTTACGTTTAGTTAAATGGAATAAAATACTATGAATTTCGATTATTCAGAAAAAACACAAGATCTTATCGCCCGTTTAGAAGCGTTTATGGATGAGCACATTTACCCTAACGAAAAGCAGTATCTTGTAGATGTTCAGGCGGCATCAAGCAATCCTGAAACACGCTGGAAAACCTTGCCTTTGATTGAAGAGTTAAAGGAAAAAGCCAAAGCTGCAGGTTTGTGGAATTTATTTTTACCTGAAGAGTATTTGCCCTATGGCGCCGGTTTAAACAACCTTGAGTACGCCCCTTTATGTGAAATCATGGGCCGTGTCATGTTCAGTTCAGAAGTATTTAACTGCAGTGCTCCTGATACAGGCAATATGGAAGTGCTTGCCCGTTATGGCTCAGAAGAAGACAAAAAACGCTGGTTAGAGCCTTTGCTTGAAGGCAAGGTGCGCTCTGGGTTTGCGATGACTGAGCCTGCGGTAGCCTCATCTGATGCCACTAATATTGAAACGTCAATTGTGCGTGACGGTGGTGAATACGTCATCAATGGACGTAAATGGTATACCAGCGGTGCCATGAATGAAGACTGTAAAATTTTAGTGGTAATGGGTAAAACTGACCCCAATGCCGCCCGCCATGAGCAGCAGTCACAAGTACTCGTGCCTATCGATACTAAAGGAGTAACTGTTGTGCGCCCACTAAGCGCCATGGGGTTCTATGATGAGCCAGTAGGGCACGCTGAAGTATTGTTTGACGATGTACGCGTACCTGCTTCCAGCCTATTAATGGGTGAAGGTAGAGGGTTTGAAATCGCTCAAGGGCGTTTAGGACCGGGCCGAATTCACCATTGCATGCGCTTAATTGGTTGTGCACAGCGTGCGCTCGATTTGGCCTGTGAGCGGGTAGAGTCTCGGGTTGCATTTGGTCAGCCGCTTAGCAAGCAGCAGTCGGTACGTGAAAGCATTGCTAAAATGCATTGCGAGATTGAACAGGCACGGTTACTAACACTTAAAGCTGCTGACAAGATGGATCGTTATGGGAATAAGGTCGCACGAGACATTATCGCAGCGATTAAAATAGTCGCCCCTTCTATGGCGTGTAATGTGATTGATCAGTCAATACAGATGCACGGAGCAGCGGGCACCAGTCAAGACTTTATCTTGTCAGCTAGTTATGCTTACGCGCGCACGATTCGCTTAGCTGATGGCCCAGATCAAGTGCACATGATGCAGCTAGGACGCAATTTAATTAAAGATCACAACGCATAATTGGAGTGTGAGCAATGAGTAAGCAAAGCGGTGTAGAGCAACTAGATGAAGCAACATTAGCCACCTATTTAGCTCAACATATTGCCGGT
Source organism: Paraglaciecola mesophila KMM 241 (assembly GCF_000315015.1). GTDB lineage: Bacteria > Pseudomonadota > Gammaproteobacteria > Enterobacterales > Alteromonadaceae > Paraglaciecola > Paraglaciecola mesophila. The sequence goes on from NZ_BAEP01000065.1 coordinate 25,781, forward strand.
TTTAGTGGCCCAGTAAAGGCCACTAAATTTGCAGGTGGACAGTCAAATCCTACTTTTAAATTACAAACTGCGAACGCAACCTATGTGTTACGTCGCCAACCGCCGGGTAAGTTGTTGAAATCAGCCCATGCGGTCGACCGTGAATATCGAGTTATCAAAGCATTGGAAAACACTGATGTCCCAGTGGCCAAGGTTTATCATCTTTGTGAAGACGTTGATGTCATTGGCAGTATGTTTTATGTCATGGAGTTTATGGACGGCAACGTCTATTGGGACAGTTCGTTACCGGAAATGGCCGATAAACAAACCCGCAGCACCATGTACCAGAATATGGTCACAGTCATGGCGACCATGCACAGTGTCAATGTGGATGAGGTCGGCCTAGGGGACTATGGTAAGCCGGGTAATTACTTTGAGCGCCAAATAAGTCGCTGGACCAAGCAATATCGTTTATCTGAAACCCACGAAATTCCTGAAATGGATCAACTTATAAGTTGGTTAGAAACAAACATTCCAGTCGATGATGGCAAAGTCTCGTTAGTACACGGTGACTACCGTATGGACAACTTGATGTTCGCCAAAGATTCATCAGACATTATTGCTGTGCTGGATTGGGAGTTATCGACTTTGGGTCATCCGTATGCCGATTTAGCTTACCAGTGTATGCAATTACGCCTACCAGATAACGTAGGTAAAGCGACTGGGCTGGGTGATGTAGACAGAGCAGCTCTGGGTATTCCAAGTGAAGAGGAATACGTCGCACAATACTGCAAACTGGTAGGTATTGATGGCATAGAGAACTGGAATTTTTACTTGGCATTTAGCTTTTTCAGACTAGGGGCTATCGCACAAGGTGTGGCTAAGCGCGCGGTTGACGGCAATGCATCGAACAAAGAAGCGCTGCAAGTAGGCAAGCTTGTGCAACCTTTGGCGCAATACGCCCTAAAAATTCTTAAATAAATAACAGCTACATACGCCGCCGATTAAGCGGCGTTTTAACAGATAACGGAGTCAAACATGAAAGCCATCGTATGTAATGCTTTTGGTCCAGTAGAGGACTTGGAATACAAAGACGTACCAGACCCAAAAGCTGGCAAAGGCCAAGTCGTCGTAGACATTAAAGCCTGTGGCGTTAACTTTCCTGATGGGTTAATCGTACAAGGGCTGTATCAAATGAAGCCTGAAGTGCCGTTTATACCGGGTAACGAAGTAGCAGGCGTGATCAGCGAAATCGGTGAAGGCGTTCCACATCTTAAAGTCGGGCAACGTGTCATCGCCTTGTGTATGTTAGGTGGCTACGCTGAAAAAGTAGCCTGTGCTGCGACGCATGTCATGCCGCTGCCAGATGAAATCTCTTTTGATGAAGCGGCAGGTCTTGTGACTGCCCATGCTACAGCACACCATGGCCTTAAGCAGCGGGCTAATATTCAGCCGGGTGAAACCTTGCTGGTAACAGGTGCTGCTGGTGGCACTGGGCTTGCTGCAGTGCAAATTGGTAAGCAAATGGGCGCCAAAGTGATTGCGGTGTGCTCAACTCAAGAAAAGCTCGACATGGCCAAAGCCAACGGTGCTGACATTTTAATTAATTACAGTGAAGTTGATTTAAAGAGCGCGATTAAGGACGTCACCAATGGTAAAGGCGTTGATGTGGTATACGAGTGTGTTGGCGGTGATACATTCCACGCCTGTTCACGCTCTATGGCATGGAATGGTCGCTTACTGGTCGTTGGTTTTGCAGGTGGTACTATTCCTGAATTTCCAGTGAATTTATCATTGGTGAAGGGTTATTCCGTGGTCGGCGTGTTTTGGGGCTCGTTTACTCAGCATCAACCACAAGACTTCGCTCAAAATATGAAAGAGTTATTAACCTGGTATGTGCAGGGCAAGGTGAAAGTGGTTGTCGATGAAGCATTGCCTTTAGCGCAGGCAAAAGATGCATTGAATAAAGTTATGGGCCGAGAAGTAAAAGGTAAAATGTCACTTAACCCTTAGTTTTTTGTCTCTTGTCTTAACTCCTGTTCTGATTATCGTCCTAACTTGTTCTTCGAAACACATGTTATACACAAAAAAACGGGCCTCAATTGAGGCCCGTTTCGTTTTTGATGCGTGTTGAACAACAAAATTAATCATTGTCTTTTTACTTGCGTCAGTTCCAACACCTTGAGTAAATTTGTTGCCAACACGCTAAAACAGTATTGCGCTATAAGGTGACTATATACGGTCGTTTAAAACAGCAACAATAGGTGAGGCGGTTAAGCCATTTTCTGATGCCCAAGCCACAACTGTTTTTCCGTCTTGCTCAGGAGAGCTTAAATCACTTTTAGGCATTTTTTTAACCATTAGGGTGCCTGTTTCAACCGCATCATTTAACATCGCGGTACGGATAAGGCTGTTGCCACCACAGCTGATGCCAGAATAGTAATCTTGTAACTTAAGGCGGTAATCAGACTGCACGCGTTTCATCTTTTTACGTAACTCGCCTTTATCATCGGCTTTTACGATAGTGCATATATTTTGTAATGCTTCGGCTACGTCCGCTTGTGCAGGGGCAGCGAAGATAATAGATGTAGCGGCGATAGCGATAGAAGCTTTAACAATTTTCAACATGGTCAATTCCTCGGTTTTCAATTTGATGTTTAAATACAATCTCGTTTCGTTGAGGTTATTAAACGCCATGTAGCTTGATTAAAAAATCTACAAGGTGATACTAAGGTATAAGGCTCTATACCTTAGGCTAACCCAAAGCATACTTTAAGTGACCCCCGCAGCGTCACACTTTGTTGCAGTTATAAGCTAGTGCTGAACACGTGCAGCTGCTTTACTCTACCCTAGGTTAAGTGCGTTATTTAGTGTGATAGGTAACTGGTTTAATGCAAAGAAACGAAATAAGGAGAACGTCATGAAAGTGATGTACAGAGTGTTGTTATCTATTGCAGTCATTCTTGCTGCGTTATTATGTTATTCGGCAGGGAGTATGACAGGTGTGGTGGCTTTTTTCGTGTTAGGCATTGTGCTAGAAGGGGTATTTTGGCTCGGTATTGGTAAAATTTTCAGACGAAAAGCGAGTTAATCAGCGCCGTTACCTTTGTTCAGCGCTCAATGCAAAGCTAACTTGAGCACTGCGGCATGCCATATTATTCATAGGGCATGAATTAGGTTGCTAGCTGGTTACAGGTCAGGGTACTCATCAACAGCCACTAACATATCTGTGATCAAGCGTTGTTCATCTTCAGTCAATTCTGGTCGCCATATATCAAATAACAACACCACACGCTCCTCGTTGCTATTGTTCCATGCTTCATGTTCTATGCTGTCATCAAAAATAAGGGCCTTACCTTCCTCCCATTCTCGGGTTTGGTTTCCTACGCGTAGACCACCACAATCTTTCGGTACAATAATGGGCAAATGACATATCAACCGAGTGTTCAATAACCCATGGTGAGGTGGTATTTTAACGCCAGCTTTTAGTTTAGAAAACAGTGCCACTGGTGTTTGCCCAGCAATAAAAGGTAAGGGAGCAGATTTGAGCGCTTGCATGGTTATAGGGCACTGGCGAGTGATTGATTCGTCCAACTTACCATAGCGCCATAAGTAGGCGGCCGACCAGTTCAAGTTGTCAACAATATCAAGGTGTTTAGCAAAATTTGGCTCATTATTGCCGCTATCCAGATAAGGCGAAAACTGTTCTTTTCCTCCCAACATTGCCTCTAGCTCAGCTTTCATTTGGGGTGTTTTTGCTTCCAACTCACTGAGCCAAGGAAACTCATCACGTTCAAAGAATGCTCTTTGAGGTAATCCTGGAAAGTAAAACCGTGTAGGTTGTTGCAGGAATATTTCTTTTTTACCGAAACTAATATCTAATGCCTCATCGAAGCGACGGCTGATCTTACCCCTTTGATAACCCTTCTTTTGCAGTGCTTCAAGTAAGTAGTTAGAATATTGGTTATCATGCTTTTCACGAAGTGCTAAACCTCGTTGCAAACCTCGTACAATTTCATCGGGCAAGTTTTGCTGACCTTCTGTTAGCTGTAATGCCCCTTCATAGAATGCTAAAGCGCTTCGCTCTTGCTGGTTGTATACCAGTTGGTCCGCCTTGAAAATTAATGCCTTAACGTTTTTCGGTTCTTTTTCCAAGACTTTTTCGATCGCTGAAATAGACGCTACAAAATCGTTCAAATGAGAGCACGCATAAGCCAATCCAAACCAAGCGTGAGTCACATTAGGTGCTAGGCTACATAAGTGCTGAAAGCTGTTTCTGGCTTGCTGTATTTTACCCTGTTGTAATAGTTCGATGGCAGACTGCAGTTGCAGCGCCGTAGAAGAGGTGTCGCTCATGAGATGTTCCTTATTATTATCGTGTTAAGCTACTTTCTTAGCCGCGAAAAAACAAGTTCCTCTTTTCGTTTTATCGTCTTTTACTGTCACTGTGAGCTTCAAATTCAACCGTGAAATACTCACCAACCAACTGCCCGGGAATTAAAAAAATGACCTACAAAGACATTATTCAGTTTTGGTTTAATGAGCTTACGCCATCCCAGTGGTGGCAAAAAAGCGCAGCTTTTGATGCTGATCTAAAAGAACGATTTTTCGATGTTCATCAGCAAGCGATCCACTGCGAACTGAGTCATTGGCGCGCCTGTGCTTTAGGGCGCTTGGCGGAGATCATTGTGATAGATCAGTTCTCGCGCAATATTTACCGCGATACCGCTAAAGCATTCTGTTACGACCCACTAGTACTTGCTTTAGCACAAGAGGCAGTAGCCGTAAAAGCGGATGACGCCCTAAGCGAATCCCAGCGTAATTTTATGTATATGCCGTTTATGCACAGTGAATCTTTGCTTATTCATCAGCAAGCGCGGTCCTTGTTTGAAAACAAAGCAAGTCAACATACCTTCGATTTTGAGTTAAAGCACATGGCGATTATCCAGCGCTTTGGCCGTTACCCCCATAGGAATGATATTTTGCAGCGCAGTTCGAGTAAAGAAGAGCGGGTATTTTTAACCGAGCCTAACTCAGGTTTTTGAACGCATGGTGTTGATAAACAGGGTAGGTAGATAAAGGCTAGGGGGAAAAAGCAGGCGCGAACGTGATATTCGAGCCTGCTTATATTGCAACAGAATCTAAGCTCAATCAGCTATTATTCGCTTTTAGATGTGTCTTTATCTGTGCGATGCTCATCAAACCACCACAGGATATAGCCTACCTTCGCCATTAGATTACTTGGCCTTGCGTAAATGCCGTGTGATGCGCCGGGTATACGCACCATTGCTGATTCAACACCCTGTAATTTCAACGCTTGATAATACTGCTCTGTTTCCGAAATCGGCGTGCGGTGATCTGACTCACCAGTGAGCAACATAGTGGGTGTGGTGACGTTGCCTACATAACTGATAGGCGAGTGCTTCATGTATAAATCTTGTGCTTCCCACGGCTTTTTACCAAACCAATTTTTATAGAAAAACGGGTAGAAATCAGACGTTAGTACAAAGCTGTACCAATTTATTACCGGCTTGGCGACGACGGCTGCGGTAAATCGCTCGGTGTGTCCCACTATCCATGCGGTCAAGGTGCCGCCACCTGAGCCGCCTGTAACAAATAAGTTTTGCTCATCGATTGCGCCTTGGGCAATAACGGCATCAACGGTGGACATCAAATCATCGTAATCTTGACTTGGGTAGTTTTTATCAATGGTTTGCGCGAAGTCTTTGCCGTAGCTATCACTTCCTCGCGGGTTTGCGTATACCACCACATAACCTTGAGCCGCCATAAGCTGAATTTCAGTGGAAAAATGCGGCCCGTAATTGGCAACCGGTCCACCGTGTATTTCCAGAATAAGCGGGTAGCGTTTGCCTTCTTTTTTGCCTTGTTCAAATCCTGGCGGGTAAGCAACCCATGCCTGAATAGGCAATTCATCAAAAGACGACTTAAGGTTCAATGGTTTAATGCTTGCAATGTCTTTGTGGGCGAGGGCATCTTCGTTTAATTGGGTGAGTAAATTGGCTTTGTCACCTTTTTTGATAGCGATGTCGGCTGGGCGCTGCGGGTTCGAGTAAGTGAACGCCACGGTGCCATTGTTGGCTACATCAAACTCACCGCCTGAGTAAGGACGTCCAAACGCCAAGCCACCGACTTTATCAGCAACAATCTTCCGTTCACCTTGTAAGGGCTGGTATGCCACATAGGTTTCACCCTTATCGTCATAACTTAGGTACAAACCTTTGCTATCGCTCGCCCATTTTATACTACCTACCGAGCGGTCGAACTCAGAGGTAAGGGAGCGACTCACGCCGCCATTAGCATCCATGATGTAAAGCTGAGTATTCTCGTAGTTGGTGTATTTTTCGTCATATCCCAAATAGGCAATCAATTTGCCGTCAGGAGAGACCAATGGACTGTTATCTGGACCAATGCGATCGGTTAGCTGCAGCATATCGCCACTTGCTACATCCACTTTATATACGTTGTCATCAGTAAGCTCTAAATCGCTGTCAGGACGAAGATTAGCCGAGAAGACTATGGCTTTGCTATCGCGGCTCCAACTGATGCTCCCTGCGTGGTCAAACTCGCCTTGGGTGAGTTGCCGTGGGGTTCCGCCATCCGCTGACAGTACAAAAATTTGGCTATTTCCCGCCGGGATATAACCCGCACCGTCTGCCCGATAAAACAAATCGTCGATAAATATAGCCGAGTCCGCCCATTTGGCACCCTCTGGTTTACCTGACAAATTCACGGGGGATTTAGGCGTACCTTTTACAAACTGACTAAATGCGAGCATTTTACCGTCGGGAGACCAACTAAGATTAGAAGGAGAGCCAGTTAGGTGAGTCATTTGACCCGTTTGCCCGGTGTTTAGCCATTTAATATGAATTTGGGCAGCGCCGCTTGCGGTCGATATATAGGCTAACTTGCTTTCGTCTGGCGAAAGAGTAGGACTATAATCCGCGTGCAAACCATTGGTAACTGGGGTCATCACCTTGTTTTTGTCGACCTTCCAGATATTGCCACGCTTTTTATCGTTTTGAATATCCATGTAGTTACGTACAAAGTAGACCGTTTCACCATCGTTGGTAATATCCAGTCCTGAGGCGTATTCCAAGGAGAAAACATCCTCCAGTTTAAGTGTGTTTTTTGCTGTATCAGCCAGCGAGTAGCTACTGTTAAATGCAATTGGTGCAGCCAGCATCGCCAGCGCTACAGATTTTTTAATCAAATTCACGTGCATGTTCCCTGTCGTTTTTGTTATTTATTCGTTTTATCTTCAATAAACTAGCACAGTCATTGGTTATCAAGAATACCCAATGAGACAGACTACAAATGTTGCCGGTCAGTTGCACAAGTTTATGCTCAATTAATATCTAAGTTTAGTCATGTTGTAGTCATTTAATGGCACCTCAACCCTAGCAAATAGTGTAAAATTCGCTTTATCAACAGCGGCATATTTATACTCAATAGATGAAGTTAGAACAAAGCACGACAATAGACGTAACCAACTTACCGATCAACGAAGCCATAACCTGCAGTACGTGCCGGGCGAACTGTTGCCGCCTTGAAGTGATGTTGATAACAGATACGGGCGTGCCTGAAAAGTATATTGAAGAAGACAAATGGGGCGGGGAAGTGATGCTTCGTTTAGAAGACGGCTGGTGCGCTGCGGTCGACCGAGAGACCATGCTGTGCACTATATATGAGAACCGCCCGCTTATTTGCCGTGAGTTTGAGATGGGCGGCTTTGAATGTCTCGATGAACGCACATGACAAAACGTCAAAAGCGTAAAGGCCATGAGCTGGCGTTTTAGGAGCGCTCACCGGCATCTACCCTATGGCAGTGAGCGATTAATCAACTCCTCAAGGATCGTTCATCCCTAATAACGATTAGCATCCATTGGATATACAGGATTAGCGATTTGGCCGCTGGGGTAGAGCAGCTTTTAACTCTGCTTCAGTTACGTTCAGTGCTTTGGCTACTTTGGCCAAATCAGCCTGAGGGCCGCCTGCTTCATCCATGGCTTGCATCAATTGAGCTTGCGTTACGCCAAGTTTTTCCGCTGCTTTATCGAATCCAGGGGGGGCCATGTCACCGTCTCTATCCATATTTTGAGGGCGACCGCCGCCGGGTGGCTCGTTACGGGTGATTTCAGTCCCTTCGGGTGGATGGGCGCCAACGCCTGCTTGGGCGGTAGTTGAGAAATTGTTTTTAGCCACCACGCCTTTTAAGCATTTAGGTAAATTTGGAAATTCACTGGTTGAATGGTAATGATAGGCGCTAATATCACTGTCACCAATCAATCCTGTATGACCATTACATTCGTCTAAGTCTGTCGGCATGACATCATCGGCATCGACACTGCCATAAATGGGCACGCCATCAAAAGCATAACCGAACAGCGCCGCTGGATCTTGGGTCAAGTTAGTGCACTTGGCGTCCACATGCTCATGGGCGTATACGGTATCAATATCGCTGGACGTGCCGTGATAGTGGTACCAACCACCTGGGTCAACATGGCCAGCGCAGGTGTCTAACGCGGGTAGATGACCAGTGCGCTGCACACTAGGGGCATCAGAGAAAATAGGCACGCCAGCAAGAGCAATACCCACTTTAGATACCACGCCTAAACGCGATGCTGTTTCTGCCATCACAGGCGTGGTCGGTATCAATAAAGTGATTTTAACGTCTTGGTCTTCTGATACTTGAATACAAGCATGATCGACAGTGGGTTTGGCTGTCGCATTATCCACAATATGCACCGTGCCGTCGTCATCATAAAAGGTATAGCCTTGTTCATTCAGCATGGTGAGAAAGTCTTTATCTAAACGATATAAACCAGCCTTTGTGCCGTCCCAGTCCCAGATGCCGCCTTGAGCATCGAGTGTTTTAGGGCAAAATGGGCCAATTTCCATCTCATCAGGCAGATACTTAACTACCAACTTCGCACATTGGGCGTTATCGCCATTTTCTAACGTGCAGTCCACAATTTCTGGTTGCTTGGCCAACGCATTGAGGCTGAATAAATTGATATCCACTTGAGATGCATCGGCTGTTGCACTTTGCACTGCTGTGGATTTTTGAGTTGATGAGGAGTCATCACCGCAAGCCGAGATGGCAAGGGGAGCGGCGAGCGCAATAAGCGCGAATCGAAGTGGTTTTAGTATTCGCGTTTTGTCAGCGGATAATGGGTATATATTGCTGCGTGTTAGTGTATGACGGCGGGTCATAGGGCACCTTGTGTTAAGTGATTGTATTAAGCTTAATGAATACTGATAGATATTAACCATGCTCGAAGAGATAACGCATTGCTCAACTATATTTAGCATCAGCACGGATCAATCCTGTAGCTGGCTTTCTCACCTATTTGGACATCAGTATGATGACATTCAACAAATAATACCGCATTCATCACGCAGGCTTTAATGAATTAAGCTGGATTACCGCCTTGAAGTGTGCAGAACCGGTGCAAATGTGTGACGGGATCTAAATAACCTGAATACTGGATAAGCCGAGCCTCTCGATAACGCTCTTTTTGTGCCTAACTGCGTTGGATTGTCTAGCAATAACTCGTTACTACACACGCCAATCCGCCTTGCTATGCACGAAAAATTTCGTCACCGAGTAAGCTATAGAGTAAAACAACTTGGGTGTAAATTCGTAAGTTATTGAATTATAGCATTAAATTATATTGGAGCGACATTTCTTATCCAGAACTCAGGTTAAATAGCGAAGTATTACACTCGATATGTATTTACGTGTTCATGCGCTTGCGCGCCAATTTACATAGCTGTTTTAGTTGTACGTATATTGCTGAACTTGCCAGATTCCCCATGTTTATGCGCAGGCAGTCATTACATAAGCGAGTGCTTGAGAACTGAGCCCCTGCTTTTACATACACGCCTTTTTCGCTAAGCTCGTCCGCAAGTGTTTGTGTGTCTACTGCAGGCAGTGTAAGCCATAGCACTAAGCCGCCGCTGGGGGCGTACACATCAGCGTGTGTTGGTAAGTGCGCATGCAAAAACGCGATGTATTGGTCACTGTTTGTCCTGAGCGCTCGATTCACCTTATTTATATGGGTGGCGTAATAACCTTTGGCAATGTAACGCGCCAGCGCTAGCTGTATAGGCTGATTGACCCCTAAAGTTCTCGCCTGACGTTGACGAATAAATTTATCGGTAAATCTGCCCGCCACGCACCACCCAATTCGCAGGCCTGGTGCAAGCGTTTTTGACACGCTAGAGCACCAGATCACCCAGCCTTGTAGATCATAATATTTAATCGGCAACGGTATTGTCCGCTGATGACTAAGCTCTCTAAAGACATCATCTTCAATAATGGGTACCTGATATTTTGAGGCCAGCTCAGCAATGGCTTGCTTTTGTTCGTTACCTAAACTGTGCCCCGTGGGGTTTTGATGATTAGCGGTGAATAAACAGGCTTTGACTTTTTGCGTTATTAGAGCGCTTTCGAGCTGGACCAAATCCATGCCTGTTTCCGTGCTTGGAATTTCAATAACAGCGCGCCCAATGGTAGCGAGAATATCCAGCAAACCTGAATAACAGGGTGAGCTAACAGCGATAACATCGCCAGCCTGACTGACGCTTTCCAGCGCAATTAACACGGCATCTAAGCAGCCATTCTAAGAGTCGTTATGTACAATTTTAAGGCCACTGACGCTCAAGAGGAGAAGCGGAATATTTGTTTACGATTTTGTTCGCTATTTACTGGGATCGTTGGGGACTTTGGGTATGATATGCCTGAATAATAAAAGACGCCTACAAAGGTCATCTGTACGAGTCGTATGGAAAAGTCAACTAAAGCACACTTATATCAGGGAACAATATGATTCTTAAACACACTATTAAACCGCTCATTTTGGGTGCGTTGACGTGCATAAGCGCGCTCGCACTTGCCGCACCGCAGTCTGGTTTGACACCATTCGCTGCTACGCCAAAATCTCTTACTAAAGCCGCTAACTGGCCATCGGTTCAATATGATAGTGCTATTCCCAATATGCAAAGCGTGCTGGGCTACTCAGTTGGCGAGCGTATAACGTCACACCCAGACATGCTGCGCTTTTTTGAAGCCCTGCAACAAGCCGCTCCTAAGCAGATTAAACTGTTCGAATACGGGGAAACGTGGGAAGGGCGTAAGCTTATTTATGCGGCCATTGGCACTGAGCAAAATATTGCCAGCTTGGGGCAGTTCTCTACTGATATGCAGGCATTGTCTGACCCGCGTATCACCAATAAAAGTAAAGCCAAAAATTTAATGAACACGTTGCCCTCATCCGTGTGGCTTGAGTACAGCGTGCATGGCAATGAAATAAGCAGTACCGATGCCGCCATGATGACGGCTTATCATTTACTTGCGGGTAAAGGGGATGCAACGGTTGATAACATCATGCAAAACAGCATTGTGTTTATTGACCCTTTGCAAAACCCAGATGGTCGCAGCCGCTTTATTGCCAACTATTATTCTACGGTGGGCATGATGCACAGCAGTGACAGATTATCCGCTGAGCACAATGAGCCTTGGCCTCGTGGCAGGGCAAACCATTACCTTTTTGATATGAACCGTGACTGGCTGGCCATCACTCAGCCTGAAACGAAAGGCCGAATTGCCGGTATGAATAAGTATCGCCCACTAGTCGTCATTGATTTACATGAAATGGGTGGCGATGAAAGTTATTACTTTGCCCCGTCAGCACAGCCTGTTAATCCACATATGACCCAAGCGCAAATCGACAATATCAATTTGGTAGGGCGCAATAATGCTAAGCATTTCGATGCTAACGGCTTTGACTATTTTACCCGGGAAATCTTTGATGCCTTTTACCCAGGTTATGGTGATAGCTGGCCGACCTTTTATGGCGCTGCTGCATCTACCTATGAAGTGGCCTCATCCCGCGGTGAAGTGTATCGCCGCATGGACGGCAAAGACTTGAGTTATGAAGATACCGTATTGCGTCACTTTGTGGCCTCTATTTCCACCGCTGAAACCGTTGCTAACAATCGCAGCAAGTTACTTAAGGATTACTACCAGTATCAGGTAGACGCCATAGATGCAGGTAAGTCTGATAAAAAAGAGCGCGTCTTTATTTTGCCCAATAAACGTGACCGTGCTGGTAACTTCAAGCTGGCTAAACTGATGACAGAGCATGGCGTAGATGTGTACCAAACCACTGAAAAAGTGAAAATGTGCGGTGAAACATATGCACCAGGTAGCTACTACATTGATACCGCTCAACCTCGCGGTCGTTTCGTAAAAACTACGTTCACGCAGCAAGTCGACATGAGTAAAGCGTTTATTAAAGAGCAAGAGCGCCGCCGTAAACGCAAGCTAGGAGATCAAATTTACGATGTAACCGGTTGGTCATTGCCCTTAATGTATAACCTAGACGTCAATACCTGTGGCAAAGGCGTATCGGGTGATCATCGCTTGGTGAAGATGACTGACACCCTTGAGGGAAAAGTAACAAACCCAAATGCTACCGTAGCTTACATTGTACCTTGGGGTGATATGGCCGCAGGGCGCTTTTTAACCGCGGCCTTACAGCGAAATATTACTCTTAAAACCGCTGACCGAGCGTTTACCTTAGATGATAAAAAACGCTATCCAGCGGGCAGTTTAATTATTGAAGTGGCGGCTAATGACAATGCTATTGCTGCAACTGTGCAAGATTTGGCAGCCCAAAGTGGTGCCATCATCGATGGTGTGAATACCAGCTGGGTAACAGACGGCCCCAGTTTTGGTAGTAATGATACTCACCTAATGAGCGCGCCCAAAATCGCCATGGCCTGGGATGACCCCACATCATCACTCAGTGCGGGCAATACCCGCTTCGTGATTGAGCAACAATTTGGCTATCCGGTCAATGCCATTCGTACTTCGACGTTAGCAAGCGCAGATATACGTCATTATCAGGTGCTGATCTTACCGGCAGGGCGTTATCACAGTGGCCTAGGTCAGGCAGGTGCACAAAATATAAAGCAATGGGTTGAAGCGGGTGGAGTGCTGATTACCCTTGGCAGTGCAACGCGCTTTGCGGCTGATGCAGACATTGGTTTACTGGATATAAAACGTGAGTTAGCCATCAAAGAAGAGGGAAGCGCCGAGAAGCCTGATGACGAATTATCAACCGTTCCGGGTAAAGCCTATGTCAACCGTGAAGATTTAGTCAAAGACAGTGAAAACAGTGAAGAGAGCCCTGATTTTGTTGCAGGCATATTGGCCAATGTGGAAGTAGACCAAGAGCATTGGCTCACCGCAGGCGTTGCGCCTGAAGTGGTAGGGCTTGTTTATGGTAACGATATTTTCGCACCTATCCGTTTAGCCTCAGGTAAAAACCTTGCATGGTTTAAAAGCGAGAAAGACGTATTGGCCAGTGGCTACTTATGGCAAGAAAATAAAAAGCAGTTGGCGTATAAGCCATTTCTTATTCATCAACCTAATGGGAATGGAATGGTGATCGCGTTTACCCAAGAGCCTACCACTCGCGCATACCTTGATGGTTTGAATGTGATGCTGATGAACGCTATTTTCAGCGCATCGGCTCACGCTTATGTGGCTAGATAGCTAAGCTGTTAATTGATGATGTATGGCGTTTAGTGCTAGTCAGTACGCGCCAATAAAAACACCAAGTGGGGTCACTTCATACCGCCACTTGACGTTTTTTTGTTTAGCACAGTCTTATTCTTGGTAAACGAGTAATCGTGAAATAGCTTAATCGCATTGGCATAAGCTCAGCGCGCTGAATGACTAATACTCGGCTAAATGCTTAGCATGAAATCGTAAGTGATCTTCAATAAAGCTGCTGATGAAAAAGTAGCTGTGATCATAACCTTCATGGTATCGAAACTCAGCGGGATAGTTTATCTCTTGTGCTATCGCCTCAAGGGGCTTGGCTAACTTTTGGTGTTGGTAAAAGTCATCCGCTAGGCCTTGGTCAATCAACATGGGCAATTGTAAAAATTGGCCTTGTTGGCGCATTAGCTCACAACTGTCGTACTGTTGCCATTCGCTTTTGTCATTGCCTAAATAATGTTTAAAGGCTTTTTGTCCCCATGGGCAATCCATCGGATTCACAATCGGTGAAAAGGCCGACACCGAACTAAAGCGTTTCACGTTCGATAAGGCAATCATAAGTGCACCGTGGCCGCCCATCGAATGCCCAGCGATTGCCGCTTTAGGTTGAACCTGAAATTGCTGTTGAATAAGGCTAGGGAGCTCGTCTACTATGTAATCATACATGCGGTAATGCTCAGCCCAAGGGGCTTGAGTTGCATTCACATAAAAGCCAGCACCCAAACCTAAGTCGTAGGCTTGGTCGTCTGCATCGGGTACTGCATCACCTCGCGGGCTGGTGTCAGGTATGACAAGCATAATCCCCAACTCGCTGGCGACCCGCTGTGCTCCAGCTTTGGTGACAAAGTTTTCATCTGTACAGGTAAGCCCGCTTAACCAATAAACCACAGGCAGCGGTTTAGCCAGTTCAGCGGCAGGGGGTAAATACACGCTAAAATACATTTCGCAATTAAGCACAGCAGATTGATGGCTAAAACGCTTCTGCCAACCGCCAAAACAGCGATTTGCCGACACTTCATTTGCGCTCGAGGTTACGCTTGATGTAGCGCTCATTTGCTGTTGGCCGCTCATTAGTAATGCACCACTGAGCGTATCGATTTCCCTTCATGCATTAAATCAAATGCCGTGTTGATATCTTCTAGTGGCATGGTGTGGGTAATGAAGGTATCAAGCTCGAACTCGCCGTCCATGTAGCGTTGCACATAGTCTGGTAATTGGCTGCGACCTTTTACGCCACCAAATGCTGAGCCGCGCCATACTCGACCGGTAACAAGCTGGAACGGTCGAGTTGAGATTTCTTGGCCTGCACCGGCCACACCAATGATCACCGATTCGCCCCAGCCTTTATGACAACATTCAAGTGCTGAGCGCATCACATTCACATTACCGATACATTCGAATGAGTAATCTACGCCGCCATCGGTCATATCCACAATGACTTCTTGGATTGATTTATCAAAATCTTTTGGGTTCACCACATCGGTCGCACCAAGTTGCTTAGCAATTTTGAATTTATCTTCGTTCACATCAATAGCGATGATACGACCCGCTTTAGCCATTTTCGCGCCAATAAGCACAGATAAACCAATACCGCCTAAACCGAATACCGCCACCGTGTCGCCTTCCTGTACTTTGGCGGTGTTAGTGACAGCGCCCATGCCTGTGGTGACGCCACAGCCAAGTAAGCATACTTTTTCAAGAGGGGCTTCTTTGGGGATTTTAGCCAAGGCAATTTCAGGCACGACTGTGTGCTCAGCGAAGGTAGATGTGCCCATGTAATGATAAATAGGCTTACCATTTTTTGAAAAACGTGTGGTGCCATCTGGCATTACGCCTTTACCTTGCGTGGCACGTATTGCTTGGCATAGGTTAGTTTTACCTGACAGACAAAATTTACACTCGCCGCATTCTGGGGTGTATAACGGAATCACATGGTCGCCTACTTCGACAGACGTCACGCCTTCGCCGATGGCTTCCACGATCCCAGCGCCTTCATGGCCCAAAATAGCAGGAAAGATACCCTCCGGGTCATCGCCCGATAGGGTGTATGCATCGGTGTGACATACGCCAGTGGCGATGACTTTGATGAGTACTTCGCCTTTTTGAGGCGGCATTAAATCAACTTCTTCAATGGTTAATGGCTCGCCGGCTGCCCATGCAACCGCTGCTCGTGTTTTAATGCTTTGCATATTGTTGATCCTTTTGTTGAATACAGGGATTTCGAGAATTAACCACTTATTCCGACCAAATAGGTGGGTATTATCAAATAAACGATTTTACTTGCACGCTCTTACTTGCACATTCCCATCAGGCGAATGCGTCTGGGCTCCCAAATAATATCGTCGATGGTATAACCATTGGGACACAGATCGCGTTTGTCTAGGGTTTGCTTTAAATGCAGCACAGCTTTGTCTTCAAGCGCCAATTTGGTTTCATTATTTGGTTGCGGGTTTAAGTTTGAGCCGATTGGGCGATTACTTTGCCCACCTAGGCCTGCATCGCGACTTCCGCCTCTGCTTCCATCTCTACTGCCGCGTCTGCCACCACGCTCGCCTCTGTCTGTATCTTCTTCGGGTAAATTAAACCACGACAAACCGAAGGCAAATTGTGTCTCTCCGTTATCGCCGATTTGAGTACTGAAGTGATCTGTTGTTTGTATTGGTTTAGGTTCATTGCCGGCACAGCCAATTAGGCTTGCCGTGAGCAAAATTAAGGGCCATTGATACAGGTTCTTGTGCTGTTTTTTCACTTAAGCTTACTCACTTTTTATCGTTTGAAGGGTTAGTCTAAACGCTTAACAGGGACCAGTGCAATACAAGAGAGGGGCGAGGCTCATCACTAGCGTGAAGTGCCTTTCTATACGATTAAAATTGATACCAATTTGCACTGTTTTTATACA
This sequence comes from Paraglaciecola mesophila KMM 241, assembly GCF_000315015.1. Lineage (GTDB taxonomy): Bacteria > Pseudomonadota > Gammaproteobacteria > Enterobacterales > Alteromonadaceae > Paraglaciecola > Paraglaciecola mesophila. Next base: position 42,253 of record NZ_BAEP01000065.1, read on the forward strand.
GCAGTAGGCTTTTTAATCTGGTATCTCGCTCTGCTTGTGCAACATTCTGCACCTTAGTTGTTAAAAGTGCGCCGTAGGTTTGCCACAGGTCGGCATAAGACCGGCTGAAGGTGGTTAACGGAAAATTACTGGCTAGCATCACTCGGCGCTCACCGAATATTTGCACGCAGGCCATCATCACAGTTTGGATGTCTTGTTGTGTGTAGGCGCGATTTTGCATTTCCCAACCAGAGAGCTTTATTGCCACACTTGGGTATTGCTCGAGTACACGAAGGTTGTGTTGCCAGCGGTCAAAGGCTTGCTGCCACGTTTGGGTGTTTGATCGAAGAGGCGGCCAACCTGCATGATTGATGATCACGCGCAAGGTAGGTGTACTATCAAGCAGCTTACACAGCGCTTGAGTGGCTTGCTTATCTGATAACGAAAACTGCGCATCGAAACTCAAACCATGCTCAGCCAATAAGGCCAAGTTCTTTTGAAACACCGAGCTACTTAACAACGAGTGAGCATTATCATCAAGAATATGCCTAATTCCGACAAGTGACTTTCGGCGCATTAATTCGCTTAACACGTTAGGGAAATCCCTAGAGGTTAAATTACCTCCTGCCACACTCTTAAATGCTACGGTACAATGTTGTTCAAGCCAATCTAGTTCGCGCCAGGGCTTAGCGTTGTCAAACCCTGCTTCTATGTGCACAAAACCGGCTAGGGTTAACGCGCTGGGGAGTTGTAACTCAGTTTGGCCCACATCACGATTGATTGTGTGTTTGTCTGGCCAGTGGGGGGCATTTTCGGGTTTTAACCAACCGTATTGGCCGTCACTTAGGTTAAAAAGGTGCAAATGTGGGTCGATGATGTCCATGTTGCTACTTGCCGTTTTCCTTTGTGTGTACCGCTTATCTGTGTACCGCTTTAAAACGGCTACTGAGCTGTGTAGCCGCCATCAATAACTTGCAAACTGCCGGTTATAAACTCAGCGTGCTCACTGGCCAAAAAGTAACAAAGCTGCGCCACTTCATCAGGTTGGCCCAATCGCCCCAGTGGTTGCAACGCCGCTTCTTCGGCGTGCACCTCGTCGCTGTCACGACCTGACTTTTCAAGGTAACTATCAATCGCTTTATGATAAAGAGGAGTTTCTATTGTGCCAGGGCACACCGCATTCGCACGAATATTGTGCTTGGCATAATCTAGCGCGGTCGTTTTGGCCATTGACGCCAAAGCGGATTTGGTCAGGTTATAAGCAAAGGAATTTTGTTTGGCGATCAGCGCTTGATCAGAGGCCATTAGAATAATTGAACCTGATTTATGCTCTACCATGCTTGGCAGCACACCTTGAATGGCGGCGTAAGCGCCTTTGACATTAATGGAAAACATCTGGTCAAGCACGTCTTCACTGGTTTGCTCGATATTGGCTGATAGATGCACACCAGCGTTAGACACCAAACAGTCAATTTTTGAATGTTTATTGCCGATACTGGCAATAATACTTTTCACCTGTGCCACGTTTGCTACATCACACTCTTGCCAGACTACAGCTGAGTGGGCTTGCATAGGTGCTTGTAAATCTAAATTAAAAACTTGGTAGCCCTTTTTGGCAAAGAGCTGACAAATAGCAGCCCCTATCCCTAAGCTTCCACCGGTGACAATACAAACGGGCTGTTTAGTGCTTGAAGTCATATTACCTCTTAACGGTTGATTCACGGTTTGCTAAATCGGTTTAATTTAGCAAACAGGCGCTACACATAGCATGAGTTACTCGTCGTCGAACTCTTTGCCCATTTGCAGGGTGCGGGTCGCCAACTGCACTTCTTTTAAGAATGAAATTAAAGCAGCAATGAGTAACAAAAGAGCGATAACAAAAAGGATCACAATGGCTTTGGTCAAGTCCATCAGTAAGAATTCGCCGATAAACAAACAACATACCACTGAACAGACAAACAGCGCCGATGCGGTACACATACCAATAGAGCGGTTGATAATTTTAATCCGGCGCCACAGGTACTTAAGCTCAACGTGAGAGATTTTCAATTTATCGGGGTTCTTAAGAATAGCGACACGGCGCTCAATAATGCGCGCTCGATCAACGATGCGCCCCAAGCGACCTGACATCACATTTAAGAAGCCAGCGATGCCGGTCAGCATAAAGACTGGCGCAACGACGATTTGGATAACCTGAGCTAAATCAGAAATCGATGACTCCACGTTTAAGCACTCAAGTCAGTGTTTACTGCACGCGAGGCCCATAAATCGTATTCATCAGCGTGTTCAACTGTGGCGGTAATCAAGTCACCAGGTTTAAGCTCAACGTCACCATTTAAATAAACTAAACCGTCAATTTCAGGGGCATCGGCAAAGCTACGACCGATAGCGCCTTCTTCATCAACTTCATCGATGAGGACCTGAATAGTGCTACCGATTCGGCGCTGCAATTTAGCCGTGCTGATTTGCTGTTGTTTTTGCATAAAGCGCTCGAAGCGCTCTTGTTTGACCTCTTCACTGACAGGGTCTGGCAAATCGTTTGCTTTCGCGCCTTCAACGTCTGAGTATTTAAAGCAGCCAACACGCTCAAGTTGGGCTTCGTCTAAAAAGTCGAGCAGCATTTGAAAGTCTTCTTCGGTTTCACCAGGAAAGCCCACAATAAAGGTAGAGCGGATAACTAACTCTGGGCACAGTTCGCGCCATTTTTTAATGCGCTCCATGGTGCGCTCAGCAGCGGCAGGGCGCTTCATCAATTTAAGAATGCGCGGGCTCGCATGTTGAAAAGGAATGTCGAGGTAGGGCAGTACTTTACCTGAGGCCATTAGGGGCATAACCTTGTCGACCGACGGGTAAGGGTAAACATAATGTAAGCGCACCCACATGCCCATCTCACCGAGTTTTTCGCACAATTCTGTCATGCCTGTTTTAACCGGCATGCCATTCCAAAAGCCCATTTTGTTTTTTACATCTACGCCATAAGCGCTGGTGTCTTGTGAAATAACCAACAGCTCTTTCACGCCCGCGTTTTTCAAGCGCTGCGCTTCATCTAAAACCTCACCAATAGGGCGGCTAACCAAATCGCCGCGCATGGAAGGAATAATGCAGAAGGTGCATCTGTGGTTACAGCCTTCAGATATTTTTAAGTAGGCATAATGGCGCGGCGTGAGTTTCACACCAATATCTGGCACCAAATTCATATACGGGTTATAACTTGGCTGAGGTAAATGCTCGTGTACTTGATTCACCACCTCTTCGTAAGCGTGAGGGCCGGTAATGGCCAGTACGTTGGGATGCACTTCGCGAATTTCGTCTTCTTTTATGCCCAAACAGCCAGTTACAATGACTTTGCCGTTCTCAGCGAGCGCTTCGCCTATGGTATCGAGCGACTCTTGTACTGCGGTATCGATAAAGCCGCAAGTGTTTACAATCACTAAATCCGCATCATCATAGGTATTGACCACGTCATAACCCTCTGTGCGCAATTGGGTCAAAATACGCTCAGAGTCGACTAGGTTTTTCGGGCAGCCAAGGCTGACAAAACCAATCCGCGAGCCGGTGGATAAGCTACTTGGCTTATCGGCTTCGATAATTTTTACCGGTGTTTCTAAAGTCGTGGTTTGTTTTGGATTAAAGGTTTCAACAGTCATCAAATGCTCAAAATAGTGTAATGGATCAATTAAGTAGATCGGGGCGAACGCCCAGTTGCGGCGATTATAACGGAAATGGATTGCGATGCACATGACAGATAATTGTCTTTGATTATTGAGCTCGACGAGACCGTAATTTTTTTAATCTATTAGCAAGCTTTAGCCTATTCTCGATGTTATTTTGCTATTTCAATATGAGTCGTGAAGCTCTATTTCGGTGGCGATATACCAAGAGTAATCGCATTTAAGACGAACCGTACTGATGTGCTCTAAGCAGGCGGACTGAGTTTAGATAGCATCACGTGTTGAGACATTGTATCGCGTTAGGCTAAAACCATACCCATGGTTCCAGCAATTAAACCGTAGAGCAGTAATACCAATATGCTGCGCTTGAGAATGTAGCCCTCACTATTTTGTAGCGCGAGAATAGAGGTCACTGCCACTATATTGTTGATGCAAATCATGTTCCCCATGGCGGCACCCACCGACTGTAAAGCCAAGATGGTTGTTACATTCAACTGTAAATCGCTGGCAATAGTCTGCTGAACACCGGCAAATGTGAGGTTTGATATTGTGGCTGAACCAGAGAAGAACGAACCTAATGCGCCAAGAAATGGCGCGAAGAACCCCCAGTACTGGCCACTAATGCCTGCTAAATGTCGACCGATTAAACTCACCGCAGAATATTCTTCAGTGAGCATCATCATGTTGACAAAGACTAAGGCCCCAAAAAGCGCAATCACTGGCTTTTTCATACTGTTTTTGGTGTGACTTACCACGTTTGCGAATGAGCTGCTCTTAAACAACCACAGCGTTAAACAACCCAATACTACGAATGGTAAAATGGAGGGAACATACAAGGTGTTGTGCTGCCAGCTAATGGGCGTTTGTAGTATGCGTTCGAGTTTAACAACCAGTGATGCACTAATACTGACGTCGCCTAAGGGCCCAGCGCTTATCCCCCATGCAGGTGATGTGAGTTGCAGTAAGTTCTTGATGCCCAGCTCAGGAATACGTGTCACAACCAATAGCAATATTGTTCCCCATAGCGGAAAACTGGCTTTTAGCAGAATGGGCATTGATACCTGCACCGGTATTTGCACCGAACAGTGGCGGTCATTTTGGCGTTGGTGTAGGCCAATATTATATTTCGCCAGTAACAGGGTAATTATCAGGCCGATGAAACCGCCCACCAGAGAGGGAAATTCAACCGATACTTGACTCAACATTAAATACGGTAGGGTGCAAGAGAAGGTTGATAACACAATAAATAGCCAATTTTGCTTAAGTTGGATTTTTTTCTCGACCACTAAGGCCAGCGCCGCCATGACGATAAAGGGAGCAGCAACCGAATTGATAAGCGCAGACTTCCAAGCAACATCTTGCAGTAACACAGGGGTTAATTCGGTTAAAGCTAAGCCAAACCAAATAGGTGTACCCACGGCGCCAAATGTGACTGGTATGGTATTGAAAACAAGACAGGCGATGGCGACCCTGAGGGCCGGGAAGCCTAATCCGACAAGTATAGGCGCAGCGATGGCAGCAGGAGTGCCAAATCCGCTCGCGCCTTCAATCAAAAAGGCAAAAGCCCAACCCACGACCATCAGTTGGGCTATTGAATTACTGCTGATGCGATTTAGCCAGCTACGGATTATGCCTAACGCTCCGGTGACTTCCATACACCGAAACAGAAAAATTGCTCCGGCGATAATCATGATAGGGGTAAGCGCCAACAACAACCCGCTGATGACCGAGGCATTCACTAGCCGTAGCTCAAAATCAAATACAAACAGAACTACCAGATAGGCAATCAATGCACTCAAAGGCAATGCTTTGCTGGCCGCTACACTGTGTTTTTTCGTCATTAAATAGATGAGTATAGCAACGGGTAAGTACGCACTTATGAGTAACAACATAGATGGCCTTTGAAACAAGTTATTCCCTAGTGGGGTATTGTTATTGCGCTTTTAGCATGATGTCAAAGACTATTGTGGCGGTAAACGAAGGCAGTCTAGAGTGAATTTCTATCAGTGTTGTATGTTAACGGCTTTATGTTTAATTTTCTAAGCGCATATGCTTGCGATCATTCACTAAAAACGTATCACGGCATTATCCGTGTAATGACTGAATGAAGCTGGCAAATACAAAACAGGATTAATTGTGAGTAGGTACATCTATTAAGCATCAGTTCTTGTATAATCCTTATGATGAAACACATCAATTGGTTGAATTGCACTTACTTATACGTGCTTATTTAAACGTGCATAGTAAACCTGCTTATTTGAATGTGTTTTTTTAATTGTGCAAAGATTAATCTGCCTTCGCTCGCGAACTGGCCTGTAAAGCCCAATATCATCCCCTTCTATTGAATGCCATATTTGAATTTGGCTAATACGAGTAAATACCATGAAAAAAACATTCGTTCTGTCTCATCCGAAAATCAAACTGCCAAGACTAGTCGAAGCCATTAAGTTTGAAGTAAAGAAATATCTTAGACGAGAGAGAAAAAAGTCACTTCCTGAGGGCGCTGATTATTGGGATTTTGACTGTCGTTTCGGAGCGGATAAGGATAGTGCACAAGTCATTCACCTTGGTTCAATTAATAAACATATCGATGAAGCCGAAAAAAACGAACTTGCCTCTTTTTACTTAGAAATACTCGCCAAGCCCGGCGTTAAAAAACTAACTGAGTAAAATACATATTCAGGGCATTCCGTTTACCATTAAAGCAATGAGGTAATGCTCTCTCTTGCTGACCCCATTGAGTGCCGCTTTGCAAGCGGCTTTCATTCAAGAGCAAGCAATACAAACACATTGAGCACACCATGCTCTATATATATCCGCGTTTACTATCTGCAAAAACAATGTTATTTCGTTTGATTTTTGTATGGTTTTTTCAGCGTTTTTTTAATACGTTCTTATGAACTTTTTTCAGCGAGTCATGTACTAGTAAAACATACCTTTTAGAATCAAAGGAGACTTAGTCATCCCTCAAGACAAAGCCAGCCATATACTCAGCCAACCAGAGCACTGTATCAAGGTACGTGGTGCCCGCGTCCATAACTTAAAGAATGTGAGTCTTGATTTACCGCGCAATGCGTTGGTGGTATTTACCGGCATTTCAGGCTCAGGTAAATCCTCCCTGGCCTTTGGTACATTATTCGCTGAATCTCAGCGCCGTTATCTCGATTCGGTATCCCCTTATGCACGGCGCTTAATTGATCAGGTCGAAGAGCCAGATGTTGACGCTATTGAGGGCTTGCCGCCTGCGGTAGCCCTGCAGCAACAAAGAGGCACTCCTTCGGTTCGCTCTTCCGTGGGCAGTGTTACCACCATATCTAATGCCCTGCGAATGCTTTACTCCCGGGCGGGTGATTATCCGGATGGTCAATCCATTTTATATGCAGACTCATTTTCACCGAATACCGCCCAAGGGGCGTGCCCTAAATGCCATGGCATTGGCCGTGTTTTTGATGTGACCGAAGCACTATTGGTACCTGATGACAGTAAAACCATACGAGACAGAGCGATTGCGGCGTGGCCGCCTGCATGGCAAGGCGCAAATTTAAGCCGAATTCTGGTTTCTCTTGGTTACGACATCGATGTTCCGTGGCGTGATTTGCCTAAAAAGGCCAGGCAGTGGATTTTATTCACTGATGAAACCCCTACAGTGCCAGTCTATCCTGAATACAATTTAAAGCAGGCTCAAGCCGCCATTAAAAATGATGAAGCACCTAGCTATATGGGTACGTTTACCAGCGCCCAGCGCTTCGTATTGCAGTCTTTTGCTACTACGCAAAGCCCGCGCACTAAAAAACGTGTATCGCAATTTATGCAGATTTCACAGTGCCCCGAGTGTGAAGGCAAAAAGCTTAAGCGAGAGTCGCTATCGGTTACTTTTACTGGTGTGGATATTGGGCAGTTATCACAATTAACCTTGACTGACTTGGCCGAAAGATTACGTGAAACAGCGACTACCCAACCCAGTGAAGAATTAAAGGATCGTGAAAAAGTCATAGTGGCTCAACGCTTAGCCAGCGATATTTTAGCGAGAGTTGAAGCACTGACGTATTTAGGCCTTGGGTATTTGTCCCTTGAACGTAGTACCACCACACTGTCGCCTGGGGAGTTACAACGTTTGCGCTTGGCGACACAAATTCGCTCGCAGTTATTCGGTGTGGTTTACGTGCTAGATGAGCCATCCGCCGGGTTGCATCCTGCTGATAAAAAAGCCTTGTTAGGCTCATTAGATGCGTTAGTTGGGGCGGGAAACTCAGTCTTTATGGTGGAGCATGATGTGAGCGTTATTCGTCATGCAGATTGGATAGTCGATGTAGGGCCAGACGCTGGCACCCATGGCGGCGAGATTATCTATAATGGCCCAGTTGAAGGGCTAGAAGGTAATCAACGCTCGCATACCGCTAAGCATTTATTCGAGAGTTCAGCAGAAATAGGGCGCACGCCGCGAGAGGCGAAGGCATGGTTAAAACTTGCAGGCGTGACCCGTAATAACGTACAGAATCTCGATGTGGCATTCCCACTTGGGATTATAACCACCGTAACGGGGGTCTCTGGCTCGGGTAAGTCGAGTCTAGTCAGTCAAGCATTGGTTGAATTAGTCAATGAAGGCTTAGGCGTGAAGAAAACCGTTGATGTGCCTAGTGATGAAGCTGATCTGCTCGAACAAGAAACCGAGACGAGCACAGGTGGGCATATCGTTGACGGGCTAACGCACGTGAAGCGCTTGATCACGGTGGATCAAAAACCCATCGGCAGAACGCCGCGCTCTAATTTAGCCACATACACTGGGCTATTCGATCATGTTCGTAAGTTATTTGCCGGCACCAAAGAGTCGAAGAAAAGACGCTACGACGCAGGGCGCTTTTCCTTCAATGTGACTAAAGGCCGTTGCAGTAATTGTGACGGGGTGGGTTTTGTGAGCGTTGAGTTACTCTTCTTACCTAGTGTGTATTCGCCTTGCCCAGTGTGTCAGGGCCAGCGCTACAACGATAAAACCCTAGAAATCACCTATCGAGACAAAAGTATCGCCGATGTGCTGGGTTTGACGGTCGAGGCAGCTCACACCTTTTTCGTTGACGAGCCACCTGTGCTGCGAGCATTGGATGCCTTAATTCAAGTAGGTCTTGGCTATTTACGTCTTGGCCAACCAGCCACGGAGTTATCGGGTGGTGAAGCTCAGCGTATTAAGCTGGCAACCGAGCTACAGCGAGTGCAAAAAGGTGACACGCTATACGTGTTAGATGAGCCCACCACAGGTTTACACCCAAAAGATGCGGCTATGTTGATGTCGCAACTCAATGGGTTGGTGGATGCAGGCAATACTGTGATCATGGTTGAACACGACATGAAAGTGGCCAGCAACAGTGATTGGGTCATTGATATCGGCCCAGAAGCAGGTGATAAGGGCGGTAAAGTCGTCGCACAGGGCACACCAAAACAAGTCGCAACTAATAAACAAAGTCGGACGGCACCCTTCTTACTGGTTTGACGGTATAGCCTTAAGGGTAATGTTTTAATACGTTGCCATCCAACGCCATGTATTGCATTCATACTGGCCGTTTCAGTGACAGACGCTGATGATGCGGTGTCTGCTATTTTATGTGTGTTCTTTTCCTTAGAGCTTTTGGATAACTGAAAGCTCTTAACCCCAGTACAAAGGCCCCAAGTACACATTGCTACTTGGGACTTTTTCTGCTTTTCCATTCTCCAATGAAACGTTTCCTTTTCATATCACTATGCGGTAAACCGTTATCATTTTAAATAATTTTATTTCTTTTGAGGTAAATATAATTACCTTTTTCTAGTATTTATATTCAATAAATTCAGAATCTTATTGTTCTTGCTTTTATTTCAGGTTCGAATTTTAAGGGAAACTGTTTGCATTTATGGTGTTGTTATATTGTTAACTGCATGCTAATTTCCTTACAAACTTGGAGTTGGTAACCACGCAAGTCGTCTAAACATTCAAGACTTGGTAGAGACAAGTCTAGAGAACGACGCAAACTACGAACGGACAGCCAGTGCGTGGCGAAGTAAAGCCGGGTTTTTAGCAACCGAATGCCTAATACGAATACATACGAATAAAATTTTCGGAGAACAAAATGAGAGCCAAAACGAAATACACCCTTTTAGCATCATCCATCGCCATGATAAACAGCACCGGTCAACTAAGGGCGCAAGAAAGTGCAATTGACGCAGGTGCGAATGAAGATATTGAGCAAATTTCGGTGGTAGGCATACGTTCGAGTATTGCGAGTTCAGTGGCGCGTAAGCAAGAGTCAGGTCAGGTTGCAGATGTTATTTCAGCTGAAGATATTGGTAAGTTTCCCGACTTGAACGTTGCTGAATCACTACAGCGTATTCCGGGGATACAGATTTCACGCTCCCGGGGTGAAGCGTCTGGTGTGTCTATTCGTGGGCTTGATGAAGTGGCGACGTTACTAAATGGTCGGAATTATTTCGGCGGTGCATCGGGGGTTAGTATTAATCGCTTTGCCAGTTTCGAGGATATTCCAGCGGAATTGGTCGGCTCGGTGGTGGTGTATAAATCGGTTTCGGCAGATATTCTCGAAGGGGGCATTGGGGGCGTAGTGGACATCGAGCGCACTGATGCGTTAAGTCTAAGCGGACCTACTATCGCTGGTAGTCTTAAAGAGCACTACGGTGATTTATCTAAAGAATGGTCGCCTAGAGGTTCTCTAGTGGTGGGGAACGTCTGGGATTATGGTAACAGTGGCGGTGAAATAGGGGTTATCTTCGGTGTTTCCTATTTAGAACGAGAATATCGGGAAGACTTAGTACGCAATTCTAGCGCAACCCCTATTGAGGGAGACTTTCCTAGTGGCACGGCCCCAAGCGGAGCTAAAACCAGTGCGTCACTCAATTCATCTCCGGCTTGGGGCGATCGAGAGCGTACCGTTTATTCACTCGGTATCGATCTTTCACTCAACAGCGATACTAAGTTCTATTTTGATTCAGGCTACACCGATTACTCTACTGCACAGTTACGCGAAGAGTTTGTGTGGAGCTTTAACGGTGCAAACACAGTGGACGCTGACTTCTCAAATATTGATGAAAACAATTTATATCCTGCTTCTGTCACCTTAAGTGATATGGATTTTGATGTGCTCAGCATGATCGATGACAGATACACAACTACCTACGATTTGGCACTGGGTTTTGAAACAGTAGCCGGACCATGGCGCTTTGAAGGGGAAGTAAGCTACGTTGATACCGACAATGAAACAAATTTTCACAACACCCGCATTCGCGATACTTGGACTGCTCTGCCGGTTACGATTTCTAACAGTGGCTTTGTTAGCCAACCGCCTTCGGTTGACTTTGGCGATTTTGATGTAACAGATGAAGGTAATTTCGACATAGTGCAATGGCGCCATGAAAGTCGACAACTTAAGGCTGATGAATCCGCTGCTAAGTTAGACATAGATTACATGTTTGACGAAGGTGTCGTGCGCTCTATTGAGGCTGGGGTTCGTTTCGCGAGTTTAGGCACCAGCAAAAACATACAAAACAACCATATCTTTGATGCGTCAGGTGCAACCTATGGAAGTGACGACCCGCTTAATTTGGTCGAAGCCAGTACCTGGAATGACTTTATGGACGAATATGATGGTGGCAATTTTCCGAATGATTATGTGGCCGTAAACCCGGCTTATTTGTTGTCTCGTAATGATGAAATCCGCGAGTATTACGGTTTTACTGGCCAGTCTGAAACGGAAAACCCGCGAGACTCTTTTGACTATGAAGAGGAGGTCACGGCTGTGTATTTGAAGGCCAACTTTGAAACAGAAGTAGGGGGCTATTTTGTCGGTGGTGACTTAGGTGGCCGTTATGTACAAACCGACACCACAGCAGATTATTTCTTCGACACAGGTAACATCGATCAAAACGGCGCACCGATTTATGAGGGCACCAAAAGCGATAAAGATTACAGTGAATTTTTACCCTCATTTAATCTGAAAGTTGAATTAACTGACGAGATGCTTGTACGACTAGCGGGCTCGAAAACCTTTTCGCGGCCTCATTTTGGCGATTTAGCTCCCTCGTTAAATCTTAATTTTGAACAAGGACGAGGTACCGGCGGAAACCCAGATTTAGACCCATTTACCGCAACCAATTTAGATTTAAGCCTTGAATATTATTTCGCTAGTGGTGGCATGGCGTCGTCTGCCATTTTCTACAAAGACATTGATGGCTTTTTGCAAACATCTGAAAACCAAGAAACCATCGGCGGCAATGACTTCATTATTTTGCGCAAGAGTAACGGTGGTTCAGGCACGGTTCGAGGTTTAGAACTGGCCTATCAGCAATTCTTTGACTTTTTGCCCGTTCCTTTTGATGGCTTAGGGATTCAAGCAAACTACACCTACGTGGATTCAGACGTGCCATCGCCTAATCCTTTGTTGCCTAATATTTCTTTAGAGGGTTTGTCTGACAACAGTTATAACTTGGTTGCCATTTATGAAGATGACTTGTTTTCAGGGCGCTTGTCTTACAACTACCGCTCAGACTTTTTAGTCACCACCGAAGTGGCTCAAGAAGGATTTGGCCAACTTGATTTATCACTGTCGTACAACGTTTCTGAGAGCTTCCGTTTAACCCTAGATGCTTTAAACCTGCTGAGACGCGACCATTTCGAATATCGCGCAGGGGATAAGTATGACCCGTATCACTGGATCGCCACTGAAAGACAAGTGTTGGTCGGTGTGTCGTATACCTTTTAATTCACTTAGCTGTATGACAAACCTCTAGGTTGATCTTGGAGGTCGTTCTTCAGTATTGGATGAGTCAACAATAGATGAGTGTATTGCTAGGTTTCGTTCCCGTAAGAAAAAGAACAGGGCGCTAAGCAGTATGGTCGTTCTGTTCTTTTATTCTCCTCTGCTCAGCTCTGGGGTAATACGGCGGGTAGTGGGTGAGTAACGCAAATCAGTAGGGTTGTTTATCATGAAATACATTAAGACGCTTACCCTGAGCACCGTTATCTTGGTGCTTTGTGCAGCAAACGTTGCAGCTAAAAGCGAGCAAAGTAAGAATAATGAGGTCAACAGGCCAAATATCGTGATGATTGTGGCTGACGATCACGGATTAGATGCTATCGGTGCATACGGCAATAACGTGATCCAAACCCCAAATATTAATGCGCTGGCAAGAGACGGCTCTCGCTTTGAAAATGCGTTTGCTACTGTGTCAAGTTGTAGCCCTAGTCGCTCAGTTATTTTGACAGGTCAACATAATCACACCAATGGGATGTATGGCTTGCAGCATAAACAGCACCATTTCAGTAGTTTTGATGAAGTGCGATCGTTACCGGTCATGCTAAGTGAAAACGGTTATAGAACAGCAAGAATTGGTAAATATCACTTAGGGCCAAACAGCGTATTTAAGTTTGATAATGTGTTGTCAGAAGGCGCAGCCAATGATATGGCCTCAATTGCACGCAGCCCGGTTGAAATGGCGCAAAAAAGCGAAGCGTTTATAAGTGGTGACAGCGCGCCGTTCTTTTTATATTTTGCCAGTGACGACCCACATCGAGGTTACCCGTTTAAAACCTATCCCGAACCAAACCAATTTGGCAACCGGGAACAGGGTTACCCAGGCATAAAGCAGGTCGTGTATCAGCCTGGTGAAGTATTGGTACCACCGTACTTACCAGACACGCCCGCTGCACGCAAAGAGATAGCGCAATACTATCAGGCTATTTCGCGCCTCGATGAAGGTGTAGGCAAGCTGATTGAAATTCTCAAAGCCCAGGGAAAATACGACAATACCTTAATTTTATATTTGTCAGATAACGGCATTGCCTTTCCTGGTGCGAAAACCAATTTGTATGATGCCGGCATTCATCTGCCTTTAATTGTCAAAGCGCCAGCACAAAAAAACAGCATTAAGGCATGTGCAAAAAATATTCAAAATTGTGCTCGTCATCAGCAAATGGTGTCTTGGGTTGATTTAACGCCAACCGTCCTAGATTACGCACACGTAACGCCAATGCCTGAAAGTGTTCAGGGCAAATCATTTAAAATAATCTTAGAAAACGAACAGCCTACAGGCTGGGATCATGTTTTTGCATCCCACACTATGCACGAAGTCATGATGTATTACCCCATGCGCATGGTGCGAACCAAGCAATATAAATTGATTTGGAATATCGCCCATGAATTGAGCTACCCCTTTGCTGCGGACTTGCAGCAGTCCTTAGTCTGGCAAGATGTGCGTCGCCGCGGAATCACTCAATATGCGGGTCGCCAGATCGAGGACTTTTTACATCGCCCTGAGTTTGAGTTATTTGATATGAAAAATGACCGTCAAGAGCAACATAATCTCGCTGATCTAGCCCAGTTCAGTACTATAAAACATGAACTTATTCAACAGCTTAAAGCATTTCAACAACACACTCAGGACCCTTGGCTCACTAAATGGCAGTACCAGTAATTTATTGGGTTAATTGTCGAAATGGCCAAAGGGCTTTAGATCTTTTCAGGAGCAATAAAGAATGACTGTTATCAGAACCACAATGTCACGCTATTTAACTTTCATCATGGGCGTTACTGCCTTATCAGCGGGGGGGGGAGCATTCGCCGCAGAACAACCATCACAATCATCGTTATCACAAAAGCCCAATGTGGTGATTTTTTATGTGGACGACCTAGGTTACGGAGATATTTCCCCTAATGGCGCAATAGGGGTCAGTACACCTAATTTAGATGCGCTAGCGAGTAAAGGTGTGAGCTTCACAGATGCCCATAGCACTGCCTCTACTTGCACGCCTTCGCGCTATTCACTATTAACCGGTGAACACGGCTTTCGGCAAAACGCCGCTATTTTACCTGGCGATGCCCCTGCACTTATTCGACCGGGCAAAGCGACTTTGCCAAGCATGTTGCAAAAAGCGGGTTACACCACGGGTGTGATAGGAAAATGGCATTTAGGTTTAGGCGATGGTTCAGTTGATTGGAACCAAGACGTGAAACCTGGGCCACTGGAAATCGGCTTCAATTACAGCTTTTTGTTACCAGCAACGGGCGACAGGGTACCCACTGTCTATTTAGAAGATCATAAAGTGGTCAACTTAGAACGTAGCGACCCTATTGAAGTCAGTTACGATCATAAAGTAGGTGATCGCCCTACAGGTGTTGAGCACCCAGAATTACTGCGCATGAAAGCAGATTTGCAACATAGCGAAACGATTGTAAACGGCATCAGTCGTATAGGTAGCATGAGTGGTGGGGAAAGCGCCTTGTGGGTAGATGAAGAGTTTCCCGATGTGTTTTCTGAAAAAGCCGTGGATTTCATTGAGAAAAGCAAAAAAGATCCGTTCTTTTTGTTCTTCTCATTTCAAGATATTCACGTTCCTCGTATACCCAATGAGCGCTTTAAAGGTAAAAGCACTATGGGTCCAAGAGGTGATGCAATTGCCCAAATGGATTGGGTTGTCGGCAGAGTTATGCAGGAACTGAAGATTCAAGGGGTAGCCGATAATACCCTAGTGATATTCACCAGTGATAACGGGCCAGTGCTTGATGATGGCTACGACGATATGGCCGTAGAGATGTTAGGTGAGCATACACCCGCTGGGCCTTTTCGTGGCGGCAAGTACAGTGTCTTTGAGGGGGGAACGCGTGTGCCTATGATTGTATATTGGCCGAACAAGAGTGCCCATATCCGCAGCAACGCGCTTATCTCGCAAGTCGATATTTATGCGTCGTTGGCCGGTCTGGTTAATCAGCCACTGGCAAAAAAGGAAGCCATTGATAGCCTTGATGTAATGAAAGCACTGTTGGGTCAAACATCATCTGCACGTACTTATCTGCTAGAGGAATCTGCAGGTACAGTTGCATTGCGAAAAAATAACTGGAAATACATAAAAGCAATCAGTAAAGAGAAAGGGCTACCAAATTGGCTAGGCAATAAAGACATAGAAATGGGCTTTGAACTAACGCCACAGCTATTTGATTTAACCGATGACATTAGCGAGCAAACCAATCGAGCTAAAGAATACCCAGTGTTAGTTAACGCCATGGAGGAAAAAATCCAACAACTTATCGAAAAAGGCTTCAGATATAGCCAATAAGCAAATAACAAGTAGGGAACGGTCGTTGAATGCACCCATTAATAGGTCGCTTCAAGTTTAATGTCATCCTTTGTTGCAGCCGATACATAAGCTCTCCCATAGCCTTTTTACTATTCGTTACGTTTTCAGGTACGTCAAAAAGTATCGGTCGTCGGTTCTTTTTACGTGTTTTTAAAAGCGCATCTTAATCTTGATAAAGGGCTAACCACAGAGTTACCGCCACGTTGTAAAATGTGGGTGTATATTTGCGTAGTGCGCAAATCACTGTGACCTAGCTGGTCTTGCACAGTGAGAATATCAGCGCCTGATTGTAAAAGATGGGTCACGAATGAGTGGCGAAGCGTGTGCGGGGTAACGG
>NZ_BAEP01000064.1 GCF_000315015.1 Paraglaciecola mesophila KMM 241
CAAAGCGTTAGCCATTTGGAGAAAGTTTGAAGTACTTATCAACAGTAGCGTTAGTAACCCTTTCAATAGTGATATGTATATCTCTTTTACTTTCCCTATTAGCTGTATTTGGATTAATCGAGTGTGTCCCATTTATAGATAAAAGCAATCTAGGTTTATTGCCAGGTATATCTATAAGTTGTGGCGGTATGATAGCTGTTCTAGCTTTCTTCAGAGATCGCAGTCATCAATCAGCAGATCGCCAGAGAAAAAGTGACGAGGTATATCTCAAAATAGCAAATGACGCTTTTAATGAAGTTTATAACTTATTAAAAGATCGTAATAATGACCGTATTATTTGGGTAAGAGCTTCTCGACTATTATTAAAAACTACATCACTTAAAAATAAACTTATTACTGATGATGTAAAAAGCTCATTTACCATCTCAGAAGAGCAACTTCGTGGTGAACTTTATCGAGTACTGTCGTATAAGAAATCCGGAAAGAAAAACCCACAACCACTCCCACCCCAGTTTTTCTATGGAATCGAGGATTGGGATAGTGAAAAGTCTTTAGATAATGCCGCATTAAAATCAGGATCTAACATGGTCGTAAGCCGAGTTATTATAGATGAAAACATTCCAGACCCTTCGCAAAAAACACTTGCTATTAGATCGGTTATTGCCATTTTCGACTTCCTGAAATTTCCTGAAGATTATGATGACCCATTGGAAGCAGTACAAGAATGGAATGATAATTGGGAAGACAGTAACGGAATTGTTCAAGGTGCTAAAAGGTTCGTGCACCACACTAAAAGATATTTTGTTATTAACGGAAAACTAGTCGATAAAATGGCTAACAAGTCATTAAAGTAGGACAAAAAACAGTTGGTTTTGCTCCTTCGTCGCTAATTTTAACCAACTGTTTTTTGCCTGTTAACAGGGCGCTGGGGGATCCCCTCATAGAATTGGCCTCCCTTCTTTGTGAACCCAGATAATATATTGGCGCTGTTATGGTAAGTACGGCCCAGGTAATTTGGGCTGAGTTCATCTTGTAATCTTTTGCTCTTTTCCTGACTTCTCTGCCTAGTCTAATAATAGATAACACGCGCCGATTACGGATGGTGTTAGCTTGAAATGCTCTTTCCCAGTTTTGCTTTTGAGCAATGAGACCGAGTAGCCGTAATAACCATTCTGCGAGCATCGCAATCAGCAGTAATATGTCGAATCGTTTGGTACAGCGACTGTTGCTGTGGCGTAGTCCCATACCGTACTGCGGGCTTTTAATATCGCGGAAGGTTTCTTCTATTTGCATCCGTCTTGCATAAAGGGAAACCAGCTGTTTTGAGTTCAGTTTATCGTTCTCGGGAAGATTAGTGGCGAGTAGCCAAGGCTCTTTGCTACCCGCTCGATAGCTTTGTTGGGCGGTGTGGTTTCGTCCTGCTTTTGAAGAGCGTTTGTCCTTTCGATGTTTGGCCTTTGCTTTGTACAAATGCAGATGTGCATGAAGCGGGCTTTTACGCCCCAGTTGCCCACACCCAAGGTATTTTGCGCGCGAATTTGCGCTGGGGTAAAACGACTTATTACTTTGCCATAAAGCTTGCCCATCACGCTTGAAACCCACATCTCCGCGCACTCGACCTAGCCAGAACCAGCCATGCTTTTCGACTTCACGAAACCAAGGGTTGCGATAGCCCGCATCGGTAACAATCAACGGGCAACAACCCGACGGCAGGATACTCGCCAACTCCCGTAAAAACGGATTATGACTGACAGGAGAGTTGTACTCAGCAAAGGAAAATACGCGCTCATAAAGTGTGACAGAGCGCCCTTGAACACTGACCGATGCACGTAAGGTTAAATGCCTAAGCTGCTCACGCACATCAGACCAATCCACGAGTACAACAGGCATGGGGTTAGCACCGCAAAGCAGCTTTGCGTGCCAACGGTAGATGTCGAGCCGCTCGTTATGTAGATTGCTATTACCAAGCAGTCTGTCGATGCGCTTTATGTTGTGTTTCGGGGCTACGGAGCCTGAGATATTCCGTCCTAATTAGGTCAACGACAGTTGCTGGCCACCTAGCAAAGATTGGGTGGCAATCATCAAAGAGGAAAGACGTTTGGCATGTAGATTAGGGCATTGTTTTTTAAGCAAATCGTGTAAGATAGAAATATCACGCATGGTGTTGTTATCTAGTTGGTTTTTGCGAAATTCCTACTTTCAATAGAGGACGTCAAATAGCGCCATGCGT
Source organism: Paraglaciecola mesophila KMM 241 (assembly GCF_000315015.1). Taxonomy (GTDB): domain Bacteria; phylum Pseudomonadota; class Gammaproteobacteria; order Enterobacterales; family Alteromonadaceae; genus Paraglaciecola; species Paraglaciecola mesophila. Next base: position 2,231 of record NZ_BAEP01000064.1, read on the forward strand.
GTCTATATTATTGTTTCTGCTCATAATTATGAGGGGATTCGTTAGATTGGGGCGTTATATTTCAAGGAGAGTTCGTGTACAAGTTAACTATTGCAATAATATTAATGTCACTCGTAGGGTGTGCATCGGTGCCAGCAAATTATGGAAAGCCAGAAGTAGGATCAAAAATAGGAGTAATGTTACTTATAGATGAGTCACCAACATATCAACATATTGGCACGACTATCTTTAGTAATAAAAATCTTAGTGAAACTTCAAACAGTAATTATCATCAGAAATTTAACCATAAAATATCAACTATATTGACAAACCATGGCCACATTCCTAAATTAATTGCTGCAAATCCAAGTCTTCTTGAAAACAAGAACTCCTTATTTAGTTACATTGATTTTAAAGATAAATATAAAGCTACTCTGGATAAAATAGCTCAAGAAAACACCCTAGATTTCATAGTTATTGTTTATCCTCCATCTGGACCAGCGTGGGTAAACTCATCGGCTTATCTATCAGGTTATGGTTTATATTCTAGGTGTATCTTCGGATCATGCGATGCTTATGCTTTAAATTATGTGAGTGCTAGAATTTATGACGCTAAAAATAAAACATCTCTAAACCCAATGGATTTCGGTTTCTTTGAGCAAGTACCAATGCCAGAAGTTAATATTCCTGATGAACCTAATGAGATTCAGGCTGAGCAGGTGGATGCTGCTGCAGATAAAGCACTCAACAACTTCATGACTAAATTCACTGAAATGCTAAAAACCTCAGAGTTTATTTAAATTGAAATATAACAAGTTGCCTAAGTTCGCCGCAAAAAACGCGGCTGGGACAAATGCTCACTGGGCTTCGCCCAACAACGTTCGCATTTGCCCCTTGGCAAAGCGTTAGGTGCTCAATAGTGGATTTTAAGAAAATAATTTTATTTGCACTTTTTTGGCCCATAACTTCAGAGGCGATTGAGATTGCTTTTCGAGAGTCTCATTTTTTGAGTCAGTACCGTCACGAGATATACATAAAAGATGATCAATATGTTTATATTGACGACCATTTTGAACTTGATAACGAATCCAAATGGATACCTAGTACACCATCACTCAAAGTTCTAACGTTAGACTTCGAAACTCAGCAAAACTTAGTTAAGCGGCTAATAGAATTAGGAGTCGGAGAATGGAAGCCCGAGTATCCAGAAAGTGATATTCCACTTATTTGCGATGGTTTGTCTTTTGTTCTTTATATTAAATCAAAAAAATTAAACACTTACTCTTCAGGTGGATGCAGGTTTCCGCCAAATTACGAAAGTGTTAGAAAAGCATTGGAAGATTTATGAGCGCACCTAACAAGAGACTATGGCGTCAATAGCTAATTTGTAGCCTTTGGCGCTTCCCACATGACCCCATCTCTGAGCATTGAATTTTAGATGACAACCATCTTTCTAATGCAGGCAATAATCGCCACTTTCTTAGGCTTACCCGCAGCGACTAATCGTTGATATGTTTCCTTGAATACGGGGTTACTTTGTATCGCTGACATCATCGCCATGTACAAAACGGTTCTGACTTGATGTCTGCCTCCTTGGATTTTCTACTTACTTACAAAGACATCCATCTTTAAAGTCGTGTAAAAAACTCTCCTGCTTAGAAGGGGGAATACCCCTCATCAAGCGTTTAGGTACTTTTATCTGAATGATTGGGGATTTTTACTGGAAAAATGAGCGTAGAGAAAGGAAACGGCGAGTCAGGTCAGTTTTTAGGCAAACGCCTATGCTACAAGAGAAGCATTAGATGTGTTAGTTGCAATGTCTTATGCGCGTTTTAACAACGCTTTCGCTTTGGTCATTCCTCGCAGACGTTGATGATGGGTGTGGCGCTTGAACGCATTCATCATTTGCTCAGCACCTGCGGCGTAGCAGAAGTGTTTTTCAAACTCAGTAGTTAACGTTAGCCATTGAGCAGAGTCTAACCCCAATCTTTGTGGAATAGGACTGTGAGTGTTATTGATATGACCCGTCTTATCATCACGAATACAGTGGCCTTTGGTATTAGTTGAGTACATGAGCTCAACTATTCAGTGAGCTCAAAATACTCAGTGGGAGCATAAGCGTGACAAAGCGTAATTAGTTGTTGCTCGGTGGCTAAATTAAGTATGCCACTACAAATACACGAGTGGAGTGTTCACGCTTACTCATTCCATATCCCCAGTACGGTTTTCTTTATGTCGGTAATGGCAGCGGTGGCGACTTTTTTTTCTTTTTCGTTAAGCTCTCTTCTAGGGAATTGCGTTGTCTCTAGTAATTGCATGATGCCCTCAGTTAAGAACCTGCTTTTTGCCCCGTATACATGTTGGTCCCCGTGTCGTTGTTGCTCTGGTACCCAATATTTCATGGGGTGTATAAGGTGCAGTTCATTTTTTGCTCGGGTGATCGCCACATTCAGTAGTCGCCTTTCTTCTTCTAAACTACGCTTGTCGCCAGCAGCGTATTCATTCGGGAAGTTGCCATCAGCCACGTTTAGCACGTACACATTATTCCACTCTTGTCCTTTGGCGCTGTGCACAGTTGAGAGGATTAGAAAATCATCATCAATTAACGGCGGGCCAGAAAGGTCGCCCGTTGATTGAGGGGGATCTAAGGTGAGCTCGGTTAAAAAGCGTTCCCTAGAGGAAAACTGCTGTGATATCTGGGCCAACTGTTCGATATCGCCGAATCGGACGAAGTGATCGTCATAGTTAATTTCTAATAGCGTTTTATAGACATTAATCACTTGGTTAACTTGATCTGACCAACCAATTTGGTTGTTGCCAATAGCGCTCACCACTTTGATCAGCTCTAGGAAAAGCGTCTTTGCCAGTGCAGGTACGGGGAAGTCAAGCAGCTCACTGAATACATATTGCTTTTCAGTGAGCATGTTAATGACTTTATCAGCGATTTTAGGCCCCACACCAGGCAAGAGCTTCAATATTCTAAATGCAGATATTTTATGTTTGGGGTTATCTGCCCAGCGTAATATCGAGAGTAAATCTTTTACATGAGCAGCTTCTAAAAACTTAAGGCCACCGTGCTTTACATAGGGAATATTGCGCCTAGTTAGCTCTAATTCGAGACGGTCACTGTGGTGACTCGCTCTAAACAAAATGGCTTGCTTCTTTAGTTCAACGCCTTGTTCTCGCGCCGCTAACAGCGTTTCAACAATGTATTCGGCTTGCTTGCTGTCGTCTTCAACGGTCACTAATTTAGGTTTCGCGCCTGATTTGCGCTCGCTGAACAAGGCGACTTTGTAGCCTTCTGAGCCTTCACTTAATAGGGCGTTGGATAAATCCAAAATGCTCTGATGAGAGCGATAATTTTGAGTTAGCGAAATGACGCGGGCCGGTGGTGAGAATTGCTCAGGAAACGTGAGAATGTTATCAACGTTCGCCGCTCTAAATGAATAGATAGATTGGGCATCGTCACCTACCACGGTTAACCCTTTACCGGTAGGAAAGAAGCCCATTAAAATTCCTGCCTGCAATACATTGGTATCTTGGTATTCGTCGACCAATATGTAATCAAATTGGTCTCGTATTTGCTGGGCAATTTGTGGTACTTGGGCCATGTGATAGCAGTATAAAAGTAGGTCGTCGTAATCTAAGCAAATCTGTTCCATTTTTGCTTTGGCATACGTTGCAAAGAGGGTTTTGAGCTCTTGATGCCATTCGCGGCAATAGGGGAAGTGTGCATCTAAAATGTCTTCAAGTGCTTGCTGGCTATTGACGCAGCGTGAGTAAATATCGAGGCAGGTTTTTCTTTTTTGGAAAGCGTCTGTCGGTGGAGGTGAAATTCAGTTCATGACGAATAACGTCCATCATATCGGCGCTATCATTTCTATCCATAATGGTAAAGTCACTTTCTAAACCAATGGCCGTTGCATGCTCTCTGAGTAGACGAGCTGATATCGAATGGAATGTGCCCATCCATGACATTTTAATTGGTTGATGGCGTTGTTTATTTTTATTCTTTTTATATTGCTGCTGCTCGATGATCCGGTTAGCGCGGGACGACAATTCACCCGCTGCTCGCCGTGCAAAGGTGACGAGTAAGATCTTATCGGGCGATTCTCCATTCAAAATAAGTTGCGCTGTTTTATGGGCGATCGTGTTGGTTTTGCCTGTACCAGCACCCGCAATAATGAGCAAAGGTGATGTATCAACCATGCCTGCTGCGTCTTTGCATTCCACTGCTTTTTGCTGTTGTTCGTTGAGCTGCATAGTATCTAGCATGTTGCCGAGCATTACTTTACCTAATCATCTTGTTCTAATGGGCAAATATAATGGATTTATAGGTGACTGTATATAAAACCAGTTGTTGTCTCTATCGAGAACGAGCTGTTTAAGGAATGGGGAGGCGAGTGGGGAATGGGTAAACACCAATGTAATTCTCTCTGCTGAGGTTAAATACAAAAAGGACGCCGCAGTATATTTGTGGAATAACACAAACCCGTTATTGGTTTTGATTATCGAATTTACCGTTAATTTCCTTACACTGATGCGACGGGCATATCATCAAAAAAGAACAATAAAATGGATCAGACCAATACCTTTAAGAGTTTGTCGCTAGTGGCTTGTTTAGTACTAACCGCTTGTGGCGCCAGTGAAACACCTCAAGCATCGAGCGCTTCAAAAGATGTGAAAACTGTAACAGAAGCCAGTGGCTCAAAAAGCGCCAATACCAGTTCTGTTAACGCCAGCGCGGAGGCGCTAGAAATTAGCAACAGTGGGGATAAATGGGTGTCGCTTTTTAACGGGAATGATCTACAAGGCTGGCAAACTTTTGTGAGTTATCAACCTAAAGACAGCAAATATCAAGATCCTGATTATTTACCTGTGCGCGGTGTAAACAACGACCCTAAGAAGGTATTCAGCGTTCAAGATGGACTATTGCGCATATCGGGCGAAGAGTGGGGCGGTATTAGTACAATCAAGGAATACGAAAACTTTCATCTTAAATTTGATGTGAAATGGGGTGATAAGAAATGGCCGCCCAGAGAAAACCTACCTCGTGACAGCGGCGTGTTGTATTTTGCTGTTGGCGAACCTGGTGCATCTATGAATCACTGGATGCGCAGCCATGAAATGCAAATTCAAGTGGGCGATAGCGGCGATTATCACAGCCTTGATGGTGTTTTAATTGATACACATTGTGGCGATGCAAATGACGGCGACTGGCATTTTTACCGTTACGCACCTGATATGCCGCTATGTGAAGACATTGCGAACCGTGTATTAAAATTGGGCGAGTATGAGAGCCCGATTGGCCAATGGGACACCATGGAAGTGATCGCAGATAACAAAGTAGTGATCCATAAAATAAATGGCCGCGAAGTATTCCGCGCTTATCATTCAAGGCAAGTTATCGATGGTAAGCAGGTCCCACTCACTAAGGGAAAAATTGAATTTCAATCTGAAGGGGCTGAAGTTTTTTATCGCAATATTCGCATAAAGCAGAACCCTTAGGTCATTGCATTAAAACAAAGTCAATTGCGGCTTGAATCGAAAATTTAGCATACTAATAACCACAGCTAGGATGATAGCTCAGCAGCGTTATTTATCGTCGCTGAGCTGGCTTGTAACAAACTAAACGTCAGTAAACTTGGCGTTTAAAGCGTTCTGCTTTTTCGCTTTATGCCCTAGGCTTCGGTTATACCGTGTCAGGTTTAGCTCAAAAGCACGTACCGAGCCATGGGTCTTTAGCTCATAGCCATCAACCTGAAACGCTGCGCTCATGCCTTAATCACAATCCGAACGCTAAGTTTTAACTCTCAACTTTAAACACTAACTACTTAGCAAAGTGCTGCGCTACTTTGCGTTGACTTCTTCTATTGACCAATCATCTGTTCGAAAGGGCACCGCAGGTAAGTTTTCATTGTTGGTAAGGTTGGCAATAGGGTTATCGGCCCAGGCGTACCGCACCGCCACGGGTTTGTTAATCTCTGGGTGAGAAACGATTACTTTTGAGCCTTCAATATGCGCAATTGCCTTACGAAAGACCTTATCTGCGCCAGCAATAGTAAAGCCTTTTAATGGGGTGTTGTCAGCCGTGCTCAGTCCTTCGGCATTGTTAAATTCAAGCTCAATTTTGCCTTGATTGGCACTCAGCCCGACAAAGTCTGGGCCGCTTGCCACTAAGCTAAGCCCATAAACCTTAGGGGCAGCTTGGCGCCATAAACGCTCTCCTACTTGGCGTTTTTGTTTGGGGTGTAAATCATCCGCACTGCCTACGTCTATGGACACTGCCATCCCAGTATTGGGTACAAATAGTGTTTGTCGCTGGGCATCTCGCAGGTAAGCCCATTTGCTGTTAGGTTGCAATTCACTTGGTGGAAGATAAGCGGATATTTGTACGAATAGAAATGGCAGTCCAGGTGCTTGGGCTCGCTCGCGCCAGTTGGAGATTAAGTTGCTAAAAAGGGTGTGGTAATACTCATGCTTGTTTATGTTGCTTTCACCTTGATACCAAATCACGCCTTTGGCGGTATAAGGCAGTAATGGGTAGATCATAGCATTGTATAAAAAGCTCGGAGTAAAGCTGTAATTGATCACTTTAGGCATAGGGGCTTCGATGTTGTTATTGAGCCGCCAATGTGACGAAATGTCCGATTTGACGTCGTCTATGTCTAAATATATTTGTCCTTTTTTACCGATAGTCACTTGGTTATTCCAATCACTATTGACGCGCAGGGTGATAATATTTCTGCCTTGTCGCAATAATGCTGCGGGTATCGCGTGAACTGACTCATTGGTTTTCCAGTCTTCGCTCGCCAAGTGTTGCCCATTTATAAAGATAAAGGCATTTTGCACGATATCGCCGAAACTTAACGTGATAGGGGTGTCGGGCAAATTTTTCAACGTGAACTCGCGGCGTAGCCAAACGAAATCATGTAATGGGGTTTTGTTGGGTAATTCTATGTGTTGCCAATGGCTATCGTCATAGTCCAAACCAATGGCATCTTGCTCTGAGGCGCTTTTAAGATCGTTTATTCGTTGCCATTTTTTTATGCTCTTGGCTTCGTTATCAGCAAGAATTTCGGGCCAGTTTTGCCGTGTTTTAACCTTTGCACTTTTTTGTGCATAGCCTGGCGTGGCGGCGACAACGTCTAAATCAATCCAGGATTCAGCTGGTGTACCGCCCCAATTACTCTCGATAATGCCAACTGCAACGTCTTCTTGCTCTTGCAATTTTCTCGCAAAAAACCAGGCAACCGCGGAAAAATAACCCACAGTTTCGGGCGAAGCAACCTGCCAATGGCTAACAGGCAAGTGACGCTGCTTAGTGGAGGCAACGGTGTCAGGTATGTCAAAAAAGCGAATTAGGGGGAGGTTGGCTGTCGAGATTTCTTGTTCATTGCCCACCACATCGCCTTTTAATTTCCACTCCATGTTGGATTGTCCGCTGGCTATCCACACCTCACCGAAATACACATCGTGAATGGTTTTTGAGTCATCAGCGTCAATAGTTAACGTAAAAGGCCCAGCTTTATCGTGCGCAGGCAACACGGTTTCCCAATTACCATTGTGATCCGATTGAGTAAGGTAACGTTGCCCCAATAAACTTACTGTGATTTTTTGGCCTGGGGGTGCTTGGCCCCAAATTCGTAGCGGTTTTTCTCGCTGCAGTACCATATGGTCGGAAAATAAAGGTGATAAGGTTAGTGCCTGTACTTTGTTCACACCGCCAATAAAAAAAAGTATTCCTATTAGAATAACGTTTGCCATTGCCACTCCGTTTTTGCCTAAACTAATTCACTGTATGAGTTCTGATACTGACACAATTAGCTTGAGGGTAAAAAATACTTTAGCGGGATATTTAGTTTGGTTTTTCCATGTGCCTTTTTGTCATCTGCCAAGGCGGGAATTTTAAGACAGGGTTAAGCATTCGCTTTGATTAAAGGGACGTTTAAACGTAAATGCATTTGGCGATTCGCCATTATCGCGCAAAAAAGTAAGCTTGCTGATAGCTTCGTCAATGCTGGGCGTATGACCTTCTGGGATCCACCACAACACATAGGTGTCTACATCACTATGTTGAAACCACTCTTTTTTGCGGCGCATAAAATCTCGGTGATGGGTCTTGAACATAAATGCTTTTAGGGCATCAATTGACTCCCACACCGACATATTCACAATCATATTTGGATCATCAAAAACCTGAATGTGCGTGGCATCACCGCTGTCATCTTGTAAGCGCCAAATAAAACCTGGGCTTGCTTGGGCTATGGCATTGATAGGCGCTAAATTATTCACAAAATCCACCATTTCAGGTGCGTCTATGGGGTATAAAGTGGTAGCAATATTCAATTGGGCTAATGGCATATTGGCTCCTAATGTTGTAATCAACGTTTAGTGTGTGCGCAAAACCAAGTGTTTGCTTTAAATTCTCGTGTTAAATAGGCTCAATGCCCGCACCTATGACAATAGCCCATTGATTCACATGCCAGTTTTTGACCAGCCCATGGCGCACGTAGGGATCATTTTTGGCAAACTCTTTGGCGACGTTTGGCGAGGCTCCTTCGAATAACAACGCCGCGCCCAAGGTGGGTTCGGTTAATGCGCCACCTAAGCGCAACTCGCCACGAGCGCATGCAGCTTGCGCTAACTTCAAATGTTCCTCTCTATAGGCCTCACGCTTTTGTAAATAGTCAGGCTCGACATTGTATGTCAGTAGATAATACATCTTGTTCTCTATTCCTTATCTTATTCCACAGTATGCACTTCAAAGTAGGTTTTGAATTACAAGCATCGACAGGAGCGATAGTAGCAAGGAAATAAAGCGGAGTCCGAAGGTAAATGTGCAGAACAAAGTGGGTTGCTGTTTGTTGAAAATAGAGCTAATCGAGCCCCCAAAAAAAAGACCAGCTATGCTGGTCTCAATTGTTTTTTAAACATCGGATTAGCTCGCGGATAGGGCGCAGACTATTTAGGAAGTTTAAAGGTCCAAACGCTGCCACCTTGGTTAAAGTGTTTAACGCGCTGTGCTACGTCACCACCCCAAAGCGGAACGGCGCCGCCCCAGCCGGATAAAACTGATATGTACTGCTCACCGTCCATTTCCCAGGTAACGGGTGAGCCAACTATGCCTGATCCGGTATTGAACTTATATTTTATTGCGCCCGTTTTAGCATCAAATGCAAGCAAATAACCTTCAGGGTTGCCCATAAACACCAAGTTACCTGCTGTGGCCAAAACGCCTCCCCATAATGGCGCGTAGTTTTGGTAGCGCCACACTTCTTTGCCTGTTTTCGGGTCGATTGCTTTCAATACGCCTATATACTCTTCGTTGATGGGTTTAATGGTAAAACCCGCACCGAGGTAAGCAGCGCCTTTTTTATAGGCAGTAGGTTCGTTCCAAATGTCCATTTCCCATTCGTTCGACGGCACATAAAACAGCTCAGTGTCTTTGCTGTAGGCCATAGGCATCCAGTTTTTGGCGCCTAAGAAGGCAGGTGCAGAAACAACGGATGTGCCTTGCGTGCCCTCTTTTGATTCCGACGGATCGCCAGGACGGTTGCTATCCACAAAAATGGGGCGCCCATTCTTATCTAACCCTGATGCCCATGTAATTTTATCGGCAAACGGGAAGCCTCGAATGTAATCACCGTTTTCGCGATTCAATACATAGAAGAAGCCGTTTCTATCCGCAGAGCCTGCCGCTTTTATGGTTTTCCCGTTTTCTTTGTAATCAAAAGAAATCAGTTCATTTACGCCATCAAAATCCCAACCATCGTGAGGAGTTGATTGAAAGTGCCACACTATTTTACCTGTATCGGGGTCAATGGCTAAACGGGACGAAGAAAATAAATTGTCGCCGGGGCGAAGGTGAGAGTTCCACGGTGCAGGGTTACCTGTGCCGAAGAAGAGTAAATCTACATCAGGATCGTATGTACCGCCTAACCAAGGCGCAGCGCCACCTGATTTCCATAGATCACCAGGCCACGTTTGCCCTGGCTTTCCGCCCGATATGCCGTTCTCGGTTTTTTTTCCGTCTTTCCATATGTAACCCATGTGGCCTTCAACAGTAGGGCGTTCCCAAACGAGTTGACCATTAACTGCATCGTAAGCACGCACTTTACCGACTACACCAAATTCACCACCGGCTACACCCGTTATTATCTTCCCTTTAACGATTATCGGGGCTGCGGTGATAGAATATCCAGCTTTATAATCTTCGACCTTTTTCTTCCAAACAACTTTGCCTGTGTCTTTATTCAAGGCGACTAATTTGGCGTCTAACGTACCGAAAATAACGAGTTCACCATACAGGGCTACACCGCGATTGATCACATCGCAACAAGGCATAATACCGTCAGGTAGGCGTGCATCATATTGCCAAAGTTCGTCACCCGTGTTGGCGTCAATCGCATAAACCCGAGAATACGAACCAGTGACATACATGACGCCATCTTTAATCAAGGGTTGTGACTCTTGGCCTCGCTGTTTTTCGCCGCCCAATGAAAATGCCCAAACGGGGCGTATTTCTTTAACGGTGTCGCCGTTAATTTTTGATAGGGGACTGTAGCGCTGACCTTTGAGGCCCATGCCATACGACACCACATCCCCTGTTGTCGCTTGGTCATTTAAAATGTCTTTGTCTGTAACATTAGCGGATACCGCAGGGGACAGTGCAATGGATATGAGCACTGATAATGACAATACTGTTTTCATACCTTTATTGTTCATCGTTATTTCCTCATGAAATTTTAGTTTTTTGCGTGTTTATATTCAGGGTCTAATTAAGGTTATTGCTGTATATTTCATATCGTTAAAACGGAACCTTCATTAGGGTATATGCATAGTATTCTGTGTATTTATTTGGCTCTATGACTCAGGCGTAGGATATTTATTCATCACTTAGTAGGAGAGCTTAAGGCGTACGTTCAAGGAGAGTAATACTCAGGGGCTTCATATATTGTCTGGTAGCCATCGAAAATCTTTTTCATGGTCCCATTCTTCGTCATTTCCTCAACGATATCGCCTATGGCATAACCCAACTGACGATGATCTGTTTTAACGGCCATGCCGATGTCCCACTTTTGTTTGCCAATATTAGGGAAACCGTTTTGCGCCAAGGGATAATGCTGGTTGCTTAAGCGGCTTTGGTAGTAACTGATTTGACTGCGCATGCCCATCACGGCGTCTATCTCTTTTGCTTGCATTGCTTGTATCGCCAAAGGGATGGTGACAAATTGTTTGCTTCTGTCGCGCATACGCCCAGCAAAGGCTGACATCAAATAGAACTGAGGAATAGAATCGTTTTCAACGCCTATGTCATGGTACTGAAAAACAGCAATTGTCGGCACCGATTCAATCGCTGATTGGTCATATACTATCTGCCATGATTCCACATGATAGGGGGCAAACATATGCACTTGCCCATTCACCAATTCACCTATGTCATCGCGTTTTAAGCTGTATTTTTTATCATAAGGGACCCGCAGCATTAGGTCTGCAACGGTGCGATCGAGGAAATGTCCCTTCCAGATATTATTACGTAGGTCATCTTCTACGGACTCATCCGCAGTGGCCCATTTTAACTTGAGCTCTACGCCTAGTTGCTGAGCAATATGTTTGGCTATTTCCACGTCAATGCCCAAATCTTTGCCGTCTTTTTGAAATGAGAAAGGCACAAAATCGCGATATACGGCAACCGTAATAAAATGGGTTTGTATTATGTCATCGTAAGGGCGGGCTAGACTCATTTCACTGGAAAACAGTGCGAAAGCCGCCCACAAAATCCGAAGCAAGGTTTTACTGGGTGTCACTGACAGACTCTAACCAGCTACGAATGGCCCACAATGCTTCCTGATTGAGGTGTTCGGTCATTTTAGGCATATAAACAGCACCGTTTCGTACGGCCCCATTTTGCACGCGATATACGTACCATTCGTCTCCATCATAGTCTGGAGCTAACATACGTAAATCAGGTGCTATACCGCCAGAGACGCCACCTAGGCCATGACATCGCGCACAGTTCTGATTGTAAGCTGATGAGCCAACTCGCAAAATTTCGTCACGATCATGACCTTCTGCATCACGGTAAGGGTTGGTGTCAGACCATTCTTCGCCTAACTCTGGTATGGTTGATGTATCAACACTCTGCGGGGTCACAGAGCCATGTGCAGCCAAACCAAAAGAACAAGTAGTTATGGCTGCTATAAAAATACTGCGGCTTAATGTATGTCTAATCATCACCGTTTATCCTCTTTGTATGTAACTGGTTAGTCATTTAATCAACGAGGTTCAGCTTACCCATCTGCGGGGCATCCACACATTGCACTTTAGCTAGATTAAATCTCATCCTTTAGGATGATTTTTAACAAAATTTCTACGTGAAATTACACTTAACTCTTTAAATTCAGTTGGTTAGCTGTTGTAGGGTAGAATTTCCAACACACGTGTTCTTCTATATGCTGATGTCACAAGTCGTTTTAGCGTGAATAGAGGAACGGACTATGAACAAGGAAATAAGCCAATTAATAAGGTGCAAAATAAGCGCTATTAAACGTCTGACTTGGGTTTTGTCTACAGTTTGTATTTTGCTATTTAACGGCCAATCGGCCGCTGAAAATGCTCCCCTTAGTTTTGAGGTGAGTTATTTGAAGCTATTAAAAGACCACGTCGCAACGTTCAGTAATATTAATGCGTTACCTGAAGACAGTGGCTTGCTTGGTGCGCAGTTGGCAGTGAATGATGCTAACTCAACGGGTAAGTTTATCGGTCAGACGTTTACATTATCTCAGTTTGAGTTAAACGCTTCTCAGGACTTGCTCAAACGAATTGAGCAGCAGTTTAAAAGTGGTGTATTCGTATTTCTTGTCAGTGGCGACAGTGGTGTGTTTGAAGCCATAGATCGATGGGCGAAAAACAAACCGGTGCTGGTATTTAATGTCAGCGAGCCTGCGGATGATATGCGCCAAACCTTGTGTTTGTCATCTGTGTTGCACACGGTCCCGAGTTACCGAATGAAGTCAGACGCATTGGCTCAATGGCTTGTGGCAAAGCGGTTATCGAAAATACTGCTGATCAAAGGTGAGGGGTCGACCGATGAGCATATAGCACATGCGTTTTCTCTTGCAGCAAAACGTTTTGGGTTAAACATTATTGAGCAAAAAGTGTGGAATTTTAACACTGACTTGCGGCGCAGTACCCAGCAAGAAATTCCGATATTTACCCAAACCTCTCGACCTTATGATGTGGTTTTTGTCGCTGATGCTCACAAGGACTTCGCCGAATTCATACCTTACAACACATACTTGCCAAGGCCGGTTATCGGTTCAGCTGGCTTAGAAGCGCTGGCATGGCATCGAGTTATAGAGCAATGGGGCGCGGCGCAACTGCAAAGTCGTTTTCGCAAAATGACGGCAAGAGACATGAATGAATTGGATTTCAGTGCTTATTTAGCGGTACGAAGTATTGCCCAGGCGGCTCAGCAAACAGATTCAGGCAAACCTGCTGAGTTGATTAAGTATATTCATTCTGATGCCTTTGAATTGGCCGCATATAAAGGGCGTAAGCTCAGTTTTCGCTCATGGAATGGTCAGTTAAGAATGCCTTTGGCATTGGTGCAGCCAAACGCTTTTGTGTCTGAATCGCCCCAAGTTGGAATGCTACATCCGACAAACGAACTTGATACCTTGGGTTTTGATGCACGTGAAATGCGATGCAAATGAGCCACCAATATCAATAGAGGTCACTTATGAAAAAAAACACTTTTAATATGTCGCTGTTATTAGCGATGTTGCTTGGCTGTAACGCAATCACTCAGGCACAAGCAGAAGAACTTGCTTACGTATCAAATGAAAAAGACAACACCATTTCAGTTATCAATCTTGCCCAGCACAAAGTACTGCGCGAGTTTGACGTTGGTCAGCGACCCCGAGGGTTGGTACTGAGCCACGATGGCTCTACTGCTTATCTGTGCGCCAGTGACTCTGACAGCATTCAGATCATTGATTTAGTCGATGAAACCGTTACAGGAGACTTACCTTCAGGGGAAGACCCGGAAACCATTGCTCTGCACCCCGATGGCAAAATCATTTATACCTCAAACGAAGATGATGCCCTGCTAACGGTTATTGATATTGGGTCGAGACAAGTGATAACGCAAATCGATGTGGGTGTAGAGCCCGAAGGACTTGCTGTAAGCCCTGACGGAAAACTTGTTGTGGTTACCTCAGAAACAACCAATATGGTGCACTGGATAGACACAGAAACTTATGAAAACATTGATAACTCACTGGTCGGCGCACGCCCGAGATCGGCCAAGTTCTCGCAAGATGGCAAGCAACTCTGGGTTAGCTCTGAAATTGGTGGCACTTTAAGCGTGTTTGACGTCAATACTCGTCAGGTTATACATGAATTTACCTTCGCTATTTCAGGGGTACATAGGGACAAAGTTCAACCCGTCGGGGTGGAATTGAGCAGGGACGGCACAACTGCCTTCGTTGCACTGGGGCCAGCAAATCATATTGCGATCATTGATGTTGCTAGTATGGATATTGAAGAATACTTATTGGTGGGCAGACGAGTTTGGCAATTAGCCTTTAATCAAGACCAAAGCAAGCTGTTAACCACCAATGGTGTTAGCGGCGATGTGTCGGTGATTGATATTGCAAAACGTAAGGTCACGCATTCTATCAAGGTAGGGCGCTATCCTTGGGGCGTAGTAGTGCGTGGCGCAAAATGATCAAGCCAATTGATACCAAGCTGAACGCTGCCGCGCAAAATAACTTTAGCCTAACAGAGCCCGATCGGATGAGAAGTAGCGCCAGTATCGAGGTACGAAATTTGTCATATTGTTATGGCAAAAAGCGCGTACTTGATTGCGTGAATTTGACCCTGCCAAGGGGTATCAATATTTTACTTGGACCAAATGGTGCAGGCAAAAGCACCTTATTTTCTTTGCTCACGGGCTTAAAATCTGCCTCGCTAGCTAAAACAGGTGCGGGCAAAGATCTCGCAGTCGATACAGCTAATAATGAAATCAAGGTATGCGGTTTGAGCCTTCAAAGCGCCCGTAGGAATATTATGCGCTCTATGGGGGTAGTGTTTCAGCAAAGCACCTTGGACTTAGATTTAACCGTCAAACAAAACTTGTTGTACCACGCATCGCTGCAAGGGATTTCTTCGGCGAATGCTCTGAGTAATATTAGCGATATTTTGTCGGTATTGGCACTCAAGGACAAGCTTGATGTGAAAGTTAGAGCGTTGAATGGGGGGCATCGCCGGCGGGTAGAAATCGCCCGAGCATTGTTACATCTGCCCAGCGTACTATTACTTGATGAACCTACTGTAGGACTGGATATAGAGAGTCGCGCACTGATCATCAAATATGTGCGCGCGTTAACCCAGCGAGAAGGCTTATGCGTGTTGTGGGCAACGCATTTAATGGATGAAGTCACTCTAGAAGACCGTTTGATTGTGCTTAGCGGTGGGGACGTCAAAGCGCATGGGATCACCCAAGATTTATGTTCTCAATATCAGGTTGATGATGTGCCACAGCTATACCGTAAGTTAACCGCTAGCATGGAGGTGATATGAGCCCAGCGACATATTTATGCTGCATGAATGGCATCATTAAACGAGAAATATTGCGCTTCTTACAACAAAGAACCCGCTTGCTGAGTGTATTGGTGCGTCCGTTACTGTGGTTGGTCGTATTTGCGGCAGGGTTTCGTTCGGCACTGGGGATCTCGATAATGGAACCCTACAGCACATACATCACGTATCAGCAGTATATAACGCCTGGACTTGGCGGCATGATCATCTTATTTCATTGTATGCAAAGCTCGTTGTCTATGGTGTACGACCGAGAGATGGGCAGTATGAAAGTCTTGCTTATGAGCCCAGTGCCCAGGTCCTTTTTACTGTTCAGTAAACTCGTAGCTGGGGCTATTTTGTCGACGGTTCAAGTGATTATATTTTTATTCATCACCAGACTGGTGGGAATCGATATTGAATTTACGGGATACCTATACGCTGTACCTGCTATTTTCTTAACCGCGTTTTTCCTCAGCGCGCTGGGATTAATGCTCGCCAATCTTATTACTCAGCTAGAGAACTTCGCAGGTGTGATGAACTTTGTTATTTTCCCTATGTTTTTCTTGTCCAGCGCACTGTATCCCTTATGGAAGATGCAAGAAGCAAACGTCGTATTGTTTTGGATTTGTCAGTATAACCCTTTTACGCACTGCGTTGAGTTGTTGCGATTTGCTTTGTACGGGCAAATTAATGAACTTGCTTTTGCCGTGGTGTTCAGCAGCGCAGTAGTAACCTGCGTTATAGCGCTAGTGACGTTTCGGGGTCGTGGATAATGCTTCCTTTTTCAAAAGCAGTAGGTTGAGCTGACTTTGGCAGGAATGGTCTCCTACTTTAGAAGGAGTCTTAAGAATGAGTATGTAGTAAGGTTATGATTTTTATAGTTTATTTTAAAATTATTGGCTCTTGAGGTAAGTTGTAGCCAAAGCAACTATCCGTTAATTTCCTTGCTGAAGTGATAACTAACGCAACGGAATTGATGATGAAATATGCAATCGCAGTCGGTGTAATATTAAGTTTTGAGGGTATGGCAAATGAAATCGCTAGCCTTGAAACGATCAGTGTGTTTGGGCAAAACCCTCTTTTTAGTGAACACAACACCACCAGTATCATTGGCAGTATTCAAACCATCAGCGGTGAGGAGTTAGCACAAAGCAATGCGCTCTCGCTGTCACAACACATGAAAAATCGCTTAACCAGCGTGCATATCAATGATGTACAGAACAATCCTTTTCAACCTGATGTGCAATACCGTGGATTTACAGCGTCGCCCCTGCTGGGGTTGCCCCAAGGTATTTCTTTATACCTAAACGGTATTCGATTTAACGAGCCATTTGGCGATACAGTCAACTGGGATCTTATTCCCTTTGCAGCACTTGATAGCGTCGCGCTGTATTCGGGCTCAAACCCTAGTTTTGGGCAGAATACCCTAGGCGGTGCATTAGATATGCGGGTTAAGAACGGTTTCACCTTCGCGCGCAACGAGCTAGACCTTCAAATAGCCAGTTTCGGGCAACGCCAAGCGACGGTGCAAAGCGGCGGAAACAATGGCCGTTGGGGCTATTACGTGGCTATTAATCGTTTAAGCGAAGATGGCTGGCGGGATTTTTCCAGCAGTGATTTAAAGCAGGTATTGACCACACTGACTTACAAAGGGGATACCCATCATCTTGAGCTATTCGCCGCAGCTAATGACAACGCCTTAACAGG
Organism: Paraglaciecola mesophila KMM 241; assembly: GCF_000315015.1. Classification (GTDB taxonomy): domain Bacteria; phylum Pseudomonadota; class Gammaproteobacteria; order Enterobacterales; family Alteromonadaceae; genus Paraglaciecola; species Paraglaciecola mesophila. The sequence continues at coordinate 19,505 of NZ_BAEP01000064.1, forward strand.
TAACGGTGCTGTTCCCGAGGGTTTGCAAGACGCCGAGGGATACGACGCTATTTACACTTATCCCGATAGAACTGAAAACGATCATCGTATGTTCGCGCTTAGCAGCGAGTCAGCCTTAGGCAACGGCTTTACACTGCAAGCAAACAGCTATTTCAGGCGTAACAATATCGACACCACTAACGGTGATGACAGCGACTACGAAGAATGTGAGTTTAATAATGTTGTTACCTTGTGTGAGGAAGAGGATGACGAGGTGGAGCGTGTTGAGTTTGTGGGTTATGCCCCGGAGGTAACTTTCAGTGACATATCTGATTTGGACGCAGACGACATAGACGGCACTTTGAATCAAAGTGCCACCGAAAACAAGAGTTATGGCTTAGCTGTTCAGCTTATGCACAGCAAAAAAACTCAGCATGGGGAGCATGAGTGGGTGATTGGTGGCGGGATAGACCAAGCTGATATCGATTTTGTTAGTGATACCGAGTTTGGCATTTTGCACAACAGTACAGCTGAGGATGATCGCTCTGTCTCACCCACAGGATTTTTTGACAGTGAGTCTCAAGTGAGACTAGGGGTAAAAACCTATGAGCACTACCTCTACTCTGGTTACTCAATGCGCTTTGATGAACACTGGTTAATCAGTGTCTCTGGGCGCTATAACGACAGTAAAATATCGATGCACGACAGGATAGATGTAGGTGAGGGCTCGTTAAACGGCGAGCACCATTTCAACCGATTCAACCCTGCTTTAGGGGTGCAGTATTCTCTTTCCCCAAAATGGGATATTTCACTCAGTTATAGCGAGTCGTCACGTATGCCAAGCCCAGCAGAGCTAAGCTGTGCCGATGAAGACGACCCATGTAAACTACCCAATGGTTTTGTGGCCGATCCACCACTGAACAAGGTCGTAGCAAAAACCATTGAGGCGTCGGTTGATTATCACTCTGACGGAAATACGCTAACGGCCACCTTATATCGCACCAAAAGCGTGGATGACATTATCTTTCAACAAGCGGGCGTGACGCAGTCAGAGGGCTACTTTATCAATGTTGATAAAACCAATCGCCAAGGGGCAGAGCTATCGTTCTTGCATCAAAAAGATAACCTTAGTTTTGGTGCCAATTACAGTTACCTAGATGCTACTTTTGAGTCAGAATTTATCACATTTAGTCCAAATAATCCCCTAGGAGGGGGTCGTCAAGTGGAAGCCGGTGACACAATCCCTGGTCAGCCTCAGCATCAAGTGAAAATGCACACCAGCTGGGCACTGAACGAAGCACTTACTTTAGGGGCTGAATGGTTGTTTTCATCCTCATCGTATTACCGAGGAGATGAAGCAAATGAGAATAAAAAGATATCGTCTTACGCTATTGCCAATGTGTATGCAAACTACCAAGTGAGTGATTCTGTGCTGCTTTCAGTTCGCATCGATAACGCCCTTGACCGGCAATACCATACCTTTGGCACCTATGGTGAGCCAGATGAGGTGTTAGAGGATGTACACCCAGACATTGATGAGGCTTTTTTTGTTGGCCCAGGTAGTCCGCGACGTGTAACGGCTAATGTACAGGTACAGTTTTAATGGCTAAGCATGCTGACATTCAACGAAAATGCCGCATTTCTGCCTTAATTGACGAGAGTAGTCATACTAAAGGAGGAAAGAATAAAAACAGGGCTGGCAATAGCATAAAACATACATTAACGAATACTTTGAGAATTGTGATGTTTCGAAAGTCAGTTAACAAAATAATCACTGTTTTTCCACTTTCCATGTTGGCTGCTACAAGCTTAGCTGCTGCAACTATCGCTGAAGCCAAAGCTGTCGAGAGAGATGCTGCTGAAACAAAGATAATCAAAGAAGACAGAGCTGAATTAACAGCTACAAAGACTGATATATCTGATGTCATCGTTGTTACAGGCACGCGTCAAGCGGAAAATCTATTAACACTGACTGGTAATTTGGCGCGCATCAATCGGCAAGACATTCAAACAGTGCATTCAATTTACCCGAGCGACTTGCTTAATCGCGCCACAGGTGTGTACGTACAAGCCAATAACGGGATGGAATCTTTGCCTTCCTTGCGGTCTCCCGTGGTGACAGGGCCTGGCGCAGGGGGGGCTTTTTTGTTTTTAGAGGATGGTATCGCAACACGTGCTGCAGGCTTTGCGAATAACAACGGCTTATCAGAGCTAAATCTAGCGCAAGCGCAAGAAGTCGATATTGTGCGTGGCCCAGCAAGTGCGATTTATGGGTCAAATGCGGTTCACGGTGTGGTGAATGTCATTAGTCAAGCGGTTCGTGACGGCGGTGATGTGACTTTGTTACTTGGGCCAAACGAGCACTATCAAGTGCAAGGTTCCCTGGGCAACGATTTTGGTGCACACGGTTTAAGCATTAATACGCAATTGATAGACGATGGTGGATATCGCGATAACAGTGACTTTACATCTGCCAAAGTTGGGTTGCGACATGAATACAGTGATGAGCAAGACTCGATAACGACGAGTGTTTCCGGCTTCGTACTTGATCAAAACACAGCGGGTTTTATTGCCTCTGGCGACAATGGCGAAGGTTGCTTTGAATCGACTTACGCAGATGCTCGTTTGTTTAAAGACACTCAAGCCATGGAAAAAAACTGCGAAGACGACGCTTATCGAAAGTGGTCATCAATACGTGTCGCGAGCAAATGGCAACGTACTTTATCTGATGACAGATATTTTGTGCTCACGCCCTACGTCAGAACAAACGATATGGAGTTTCGCCAACACTATTTACCCTCTGAAGCGATAGAAGAAAATAGCCACTCCAGCATTGGCGTGACCAGTAGTTATCACTGGCAATTCGACCCGAGCTTGGCGCTCGTTATTGGCGCAGATGCAGAGTGGACCTCAGGCGAGCTGACTGAAACACAACAAAAGGCCAGTACCTTTAGCTTTGGTAAAGCGCGCCAGCAAGGTGTGCATTACGACTACGAGGTTAATGCGTTGACTTTGGCCCCTTATGTTCAAGCTGACTGGCAATACAGTCACGCGTTGAGAATGTCGGCTAGTGTACGTTTTGATAGTACCCATTACGATTATGAAAATCGACTTGCTGATGGAACCACACAGGCTGACGGCAGCCCATGTGTCAATGGTAATAATGAGCCTGTCGCATGTTTGTATCAACGCCCAGCTGATAGCAAAGATGATTTTGACAATGTCAGCGGAAAGATTGGGTTTAATTATTTGATGAATGAGAGCGTAGCACTTTTTGCTGATTGGTCTCAGGGGTTTCGAGCCCCGCAGACCACTGACTTGTACCGCATTCAAAATCAGCAAGTGGTAGGGCAAATTGAATCAGAAAAAATGACTAGCCAAGAAGTTGGGGTAAGAGGTTTAGCCCATGATATGAACTTTGAACTGGTGGCATTTTACATGACCAAAGATCACTTCTTCTTTAGAGACGACGATGGCCTGAATGTGACTGATGCTGAAACATCTCACAAAGGGGTAGAAGTGGGTATGGATTATCCCTTACTTAGCAACGTGTCTATTGCGGTTAATTACACTTACGCGATACATCAATACGAATCAGAACACGCCAATAGCGGTGTGCTAAAAGGGAATGACGTGGATACGGCTCCACGTAAGCTGGGCAATATTCGCCTCGCTTGGCAGCCCACTAAAGACTCATCATTGGAGCTCGAATGGGCGCATGTGGGTAGCTATTACCTAGACCCATCGAATGAGCATGAATACCAAGGGCATAATTTGTTGCAGCTACGTGGACAATTTTCTCTGTCTGATAAGGTGCGTCTATTAGCTAGGCTAGAGAATGTACTAGACGAGCGATATGCCAGTCGCGCGGATTATGCGTTTGGCTCTTACCGCTACTTTGGAGGCCAACCTAGAGCTATTCATTTGGGCATTGAAGCGAGATTTTAATAATTGGGATATGTGTCATCTATTAAAAAACGCGTGCAGGTTCACTCGAGTCTAGTACGCAATTTGCTCGATTAAGCGTAAAAGGAGTAGTCCATGTTCAAGGGCGCAGAAATAAGACGTTTGCTGATATTTAGCTTGGTCGTAATAGTGATGGCTATCAGTATGAAAGCCTTTGCGCAAAAGTCGCCAAACGTGCGCTTGGGCGTGTTGAAATACGGCACTGTCAATTGGGAAGTGGATGTGATTAAACACCACAAGCTGGATAAAAAATACGGATTCACGTTAGACGTATTATCTTTGGGCAGTAAAAATGCTTCAGCAGTGGCTTTGCAAAGCGATGCGGTGGACATCATTTTAACCGATTGGCTATGGGTAAATCGCCAGCGCGCTAACGATAAAGATATCACGCTTTTTCCTACCTCGATTGCCACGGGCGGGTTATATGTTGCAAATGACTCACCCGCTAAGGACGTTCGCGATTTAGCGAATAAAAGAGTCGGTATTGCTGGTGGCGAGGTGGATAAAAACTGGTTGTTACTGCAAGCATATGCAAAAGCTCAATATGGTTTTGATATAAAAAATGAAACTAAACCGAGTTTTATGTCTCCTGTCTTACTCAACGTACTCATGTTAAGGGGAGAGCTCGATGCGGGGATCAACTTTTGGCACTACGGCGCACGCTTAAAAGCCAAGGGACATAGACTATTGGTTACCGTGCCTGAGATATTACACGCACTTCATATTGAAAACGATGTGCCTCTACTTGGCTGGGCATTCAAAAAACCTTGGGCTGAGCAGCATGCGAATAGCATAAAAGGCTTCTTGCAAGCATCATTGGCGGCAAAGCAAATTCTTTACTCATCGGATGAAGAATGGACGCGAATTCGCGGTTTAACTAAAGCAGAAGATGATGAGGTGTTTACGCGTTTACAAACCGAATATAGAAGGGGGCTTTTGCATCGGTTTGGCCTTCAAGAATTAACGGCAACGAAAGACATATTTGCTGTATTGGCCCAGCATGGTGGACATAGTTTGGTGGGCAATGCCACATCCTTAGATGAGCATACGTTCTATGCATTTGACCAGCGTTTATTGAGCTGGAATCCAGTGGTTGAAGATGAAAGCGCTCGATGACATTCCTAAGCACAGCGCTAACCAGACTGTCATTAATTGGCCGGTTTTTGTTACCCGTCTATCCCCAATGGTATTTTTGACCCAGGCTACGAGCCGCTGGTTACTTAGCCGTATAGCGACTGTGCTAGCCGTTGGGGTGCTGTGGCAAGTAGTCGCATGGCTGGTGGCCAGCCCCGACTTTCCCAGTTGTACTGCGGTGCTCAGCAGTATTCATTTTCACCTAACCCAAGGGGATATGCTCTTAAACCTCTGGGCCACCCTTAATCGTGTAGCCATCAGTTTTGTGATTTCTATGCTCATTGGTGTGGTAATCGGCGTGCTGATGGGGTCCTATTCACAGCTAAATAAATTGACTGATACGGCATTAATCATCGCTTTAAACGTTCCTGCTTTGGTGACCATTTTGCTGTGCTATATCTGGTTTGGTTTGGTAGAAAGTGCTGCTATTGCGGCAGTGGTGCTAAATAAGATTCCTACGGTCGTGGTGATGATCCGAGAAGGGGCGAGGGTCGTGGACCGCGACCTGTTGGCTGTTGCAAAAATCTACCGACTATCGCCCAGTCGTACTTTTTTTAAAGTATTTTTGCCGCAACTGTATCCCTTTATCATGGCATCAGCTCGCTCTGGACTGTCATTGATTTGGAAAATTGTCCTAGTTGTTGAGTTACTAGGGCGCAGTGACGGAGTTGGTTTTGCATTAAATACCCAATTTCAGTTCTTTGACATCACTGGCATATTGGCTTACACGTGTGCTTTTATTAGCATCATACTTTGCGTTGAAGGTGCTATTTTCCGTCCTCTTGATAAATTAATTGCTCGGGGAAGTGCGCATGGCTGAACTCAATGTTCGTATCGAAAATAAACAGTACATCCATGGCACGAATGTACTTGATAATATTGAATTTAATTTAGCCGCAGGGGAATTTGTCGCAATTATTGGCCCTTCAGGCTGTGGTAAAACGACTTTGCTTAATATGATAAGCGGCCTGGAGCCGAGCGAGGCGGGCAGTATTGTATTTGAAGGCGAGCGTTTCTACGGCCAAATGTGTACCCAAATTGGTTACATATTTCAACAACCTAGATTGATGCCTTGGTTAACCATTGAGCAAAACTTATTGTTAGTACAGCCAAACAGTCGACCGGACACCATCAGCGAATTGCTGGCAAGTGTTGGGCTCGAAGGCAAACAAGATTGCTACCCTCGTACTTTGTCAGGAGGTATGCAGCGTAGAGTCAGCATTGCTCGTGCTTTTCTTATTAACCCCAAGTTATTATTACTTGATGAGCCGTTTAATTCCCTTGATGCCCCTACGGCAGCGCGTCTGCGTCTATTGCTGATTAAATTCTGTCAGCGGCAAAGATGTAGTGTGATTTTCGTCACTCACGATTTACAAGAAGCGGTTTACTTGGCCGATAGAATTCTATTTTTGAGTCAGCCACCAAGTCGTATAGTGCACCAAGAGTCAATTACTCTGAGGCGTCCGCGAACAGAATCAGGCACTGATGAACTAAGCTGGCAAGCTGCTCTATTAGCAAAACACCCAAGTTTGCTTGCAGGCAGTGTCAATTGATGTTCGCTTACTAGACGTTAATGAAGCCACCAGAATGACGATACAACTTAATAAAGAAGCTGCGGTGGGAAATACTAAAAACACGCCTCGTTTATGGGTTTCAGAAACACGGCAAAATTTGGGTCAAGAATTACACAATCGGCCTAGTGTAGAAATTGCTACTGGCACTAGTATTAGTCATATTGCTGTGCGGATTAACCAAGACCAACGTGTACAAGAGCTAAAACAATTATGTTCCTTGTGCGCACGCTATAACGTACCACCACCTGAACCCGATGCCTGTTGCTATTACCAGAGCTTCACTGGTTTTGAAATCCGCTGGGAACGACATCTAGAGTTTTCCAGTTACACCTTCATCAGAAAGGGCGTCAGTGAGGCGTTGTTTGACAGTTTTGCTATCGAGTTTGTACCCCAGCAATGGTTTGACGAACTGGTTGGCGATCTTGTTAGTGCTGTTAACGTCATTTTAAGTGCAGAACCACCTAGTGACGAGTTGCTTTGTCAGGCATTTGAAAACCATCAGGTGTTAGGCAGCACGGTATCCAGTGGACGAGCAAATGTATTTACCTCCTTTCGAATTCACAGTGATGGCTTTTCTCGGGTGTATATTCAAACATCGGTTCTGAATACCTATCAAGCTGGGCGCTTGGTACAACGTTTACTGGAAATTGAAACCTATCAAATGATGGCGCTATTAAGTTTGCCCATCGCTAAAGCGTTATCAGCTGACGTGGCACAAATAGAACAACGTTTGGTGGGGATAAATCAAAGTATGGCGAGCATTAACGAGGCTGATGATGGAGAAATGCTTAGCACTTTGTCGCATTTAGCCAGTCAAACAGAGCAAATACTGGCTGATATTAGCTATCGCTTTAGCGCCACGGATGCCTATTATGAACTCGTGTGCTCACGAATCTCCCAGCTCAAAGAGCAAGAGCTCAGCCATAAAGAACGCTTAAGCGAGTTTGTCACTCGAAGGCTTAGTCCAGGTGTTAAGACGTGCCAGGCGTTAACGCGCCGGTTAGATGCCTTAACCTCTCGCATAGAGCGGGCAAGTGGTTTACTGCGAACACGTGTTGACCTATCTATTGAGCAACAAAACCAAAAACTGCTTGCGGCAATCAATCGACGTGGCGAAGTGCAGTTGCGATTGCAACAAATAGTGGAAGGCGTGTCGATTGTGGCGATTGTATATTATTCTATGAGCCTGCTAGATTACGTACTAAATGCCTTTGCATCGGTTAATTTAGCGCTTGATAAAATCCTAGTGAAGGGCGTTGCTGTTCCAACACTTTTACTATTTACTTGGCTCCTAATGCGCTTTCTCTTGCGGGCAATCAAAAAACAATTCCAGTAACGTTTTTATTTGCTTGGTTTCTTTTTTACTTCCTTTTACTCGATTCAGCTAAGCCAGCGAGAACAACTGTCTTTGATTAAAGCTTCCCTCCTTAAGTACTAGTTCTTTTTCGTCATACTAAATAATGCGTGATTTCATTACCACGAGTAATTTTTTAGCAAGGCTGGTGTTTATATGATCCCGTTGAACGATAACAAAAAACGGGAAACACAATCATGAACACATTAACTAAATTTGGCGCCTTGTCAGTGGCTATAGCTTCCTCTTTCAGTGCCGCAGCTAAAATAGACATATACGAAAATAACGGTTTGAGCTTCAGTGCTGACGGTTTGGTCAATGCCTTTTACTCCAATAGTTCAATTGAAACCACCGATGCAACAGGGGTAGGTACAGACAGAGATCAGTCTCGAGTACGTATGGGATTTTTACCCAATAATGTGGGGTTTAATTTTTCAAATCAGTTGTCAGATATGAAGATTGAAATGCGCTCTTCTTTTTGGGTATCCATAAACGATTCCGATAACAATCGAGACGCATCGCCAGCTGATTTGGGCACCGGCTCATTGATTGATGTGCGCCAATTTTATGCGACGGTTAAAGCTGATTGGGGGGAAGTGCTTATCGGTAAAGACTTCGGTTTGTTTAACCGCGCCAGTATTTTAAACGATGAATTACTCTTGGGTTTCGGTCAAACCTCTGACTTTTTTGGCTTAGTTGATGGCGGGAACGTAACTTTCGGTAATATCAGTACCGGCTATACGTATCCGTTTCCTAAGGCTCAAATCACTTATCGGTCTCCTGAATTCAATGGTTTCAAAATTGCAGTTGGCCTGATGGATCCTAATAAATTGTCGTCTGATTCTTCTGAAGACCTACCGCGTTTTGAGGCCGAATTGATGTACAACTCGACCTTCGATAGTGGTTCATTCATGGCATGGTTAAGTGGTGTTAGCCAATCCAGTGAAGTAGATGGTATAGAACAAAACCAATCCGGCGTAGGCTATGGTGCAAAAGTAAAGTTTGCGGGTCTAGCGTTGAGTGCTTCGGGTTATAGCACTAAAGGGTTAGGGCATGTCGCAGGGCTCGATCAGTTGGTTGGACCTGAGGTGATCGAAACTGACGGCATGTTGTTTCAAGCGTCCTACACCATGGAAGACCATAGGTTTGTTGTCACTCATGGAAGAACTGAAGTGGAAAATACCGACAGTGTACTGGATGCCGAACATACGAATACGGGCTTAGCTTACTTTAATACAATTCGCCCTGGACTAACTGCTGTTTTCGAATACAACCACACTGAAGCAGACGTAACGAATTCCTTGGCAGGAGAAGATAATGATACGATTTCCGTTGGTGCAGTGGTGACATTCTAAGCTGAATAAACTGCAGCGAACTGAAGAGTTCCCAAATGGACAGGGTAAAATTATTGGTGCTGCACCCTCAGCCAAGACCAGGTACAGTTTGAGCAGGATTATGTTTTGCACTTAGCCATGCTTCATAAGGCGTTAGGTATTGTTAAAACCCATGAACTGCCTTACACCTTTACTGAGTTTGCCGCTATGGGCGATAAAATATCAAGCTTGGCAAGTGATACTATGCGCATATCATCTAGGGGCACGCCTGGCATTTTAATTGGAGCCTAAGGTTAATCGGAAAGTTTTATTACCTGATGCGGTGAAATACCGCATTTTACTGCATTTTTGTGTTAAATAACTGTTAATTTTTGGTGGGTTGAAAGCACTAAATAAGGTAGAATATTTTATTTAAAACATAGTGTTAAGCATCATGTATAAAATTCTAGTTGCTGATGATCACCCATTATTCCGTGAAGCGATAATCAATACGATTAGTTCTGCGTTTCCTGGCTCTACTACCTATGAAACAGAAGACATTGAATCAACGCTTGAGTTAGTCAAAAGCAATGACGAAATAGACTTGATCTTACTCGATTTGAACATGCCTGGGATGACGGGTCTTAATGGTTTACTGGATGTTCGCAATGAATGCCCCACCACGCCAGTCGTTATTGTATCGGCTGAAACTGAAAAGCAAAAAATATTGCAGACCCTTTCTTATGGCGCTGTTGGCTTTATTGCTAAATCTTCATCAAAGCAGGTGATTGGGGAAGCCATTCAAAGTGTGTTTGCTGGAAACGTGTACTTACCGCCTAATATTATGCGAAGTCAGGCTGTTGCTAACCAGGCAAATGAATGTGAAATTTCTCCCGAAAAAATATCGCTATTGACTCGCCGTGAACTCATCGTGCTAAAACATTTAACGAAAGGTGAGGCCAATAAACAGATTGCTTATAATCTGCATATTTCAGAGACAACCATTAAGTCTCATGTGTCATCTATCCTTAAAAAGTTGGGCGCTACAAACCGCGTTAAAGTGGTAGTAGGTTGCGGTGATATTGATTTTAATCAGTATTTAAAACGCTAAGCTTTTCGTAATAGATAGAGCATAGATGTTTTCAGTTTCATGGGTTTTACCGGTTTATTAAGCAACAATATTTTGCTGTTCTTAATTTCATTTTTGAGTGACTGGCTGTAGTTAGCCGTGATCATAATAGTAGGCAGGGTGCTTCGCCGCGTTTGGTTGATATGCTGTGCCACATCTACCCCTAGTTCACCATCGTTTAGGTGGTAATCCAACATTAGAATATCCACCTCATCGTGAGCAATATTTACCTTTTTCTTTAACTCCTCTAAGCTCACTGCGGTGACGGTGTTGCATCCCCAGCCGTTGAGTAAATGCGACATTCCCTCACACACACTGACGTCGTTATCAACTAACCAAATCCGACAATGTGAAAAATCTGTTGGGTTAACAAAATTTTGCGCGCTGGCTAAATATTTTGGCTGCTCCTGCTTAGCACATATGGGCACGGTGACTGAAAATACAGAACCTTTGCCCAGTTCAGAATTTACGGTGATTTTATGGCCTAGTACATGGGCGATTTTATCGACAATGGCCAGTCCTAATCCTAGGCCATTACCAAAGGCGCTTTGAGAGGATTTTAAGCGTTTAAATTCTTTAAAGATTTCGGTGAGCTGATCTTGTGCAATGCCGGAGCCGGTATCCCATATTTCTATTGCCACGTGATCACCCCTACGTTTACACCCCAACAATACCTTACCCTGCGCTGCATAACGAAACGCATTAGACATAAAGTTACGCAAAATGCGGGCGAGTAATACGCTGTCGCTATACACTGTGATGTCTGATGGCACGTAGCGTAATTCGATATTGTATTGGCCAGTAGCTTGTTGGTATTCATTGGCCAGGTTATCCAGCAGCTCTGAGAGTTTAAACACTCCTTTATCTGCTTTTACTACGCCGGCATCCAACTTTGAGATATCTATTAATGTACTGATTAAATTCTCTAAATCATCTAAGGAATTGGTTAACGAATTTACGATTGGGAGGGACTCTGTATTAACGAGCGTTTCGCCTAATGAGCTGGTAAAAAGTTGGGCTGCGTTAAGCGGCTGTAGTAAGTCATGACTAACCGCAGCAAGAAACTTTGTTTTTGAAATGTTGGCAAACTCAGCTTCACGTTTTGCTGTGGTCAGGTTGACCTGTGCAAGCCTGCGCTCTTCAGCCTCAATGATGAGTTCATCATTGAGGCTTTTGAGCTGGGATGTGCGCTCAGCTACCCGAATTTCGAGCTGGTCGTGGGCTTTTTGTAGGGCGACTGCGTTGCGTCTGCGTTCTGTTATGTCTCTTACTAAAACAAAAAAACCTTGTACATTACCTTCACTATTGCGATTAGGTACGTAGGACTTTAGCAAATACCTAGATTCACCAGCGTGATTTTTTTCCGCTATTTCAAAGCTGACACTTTCTCCTTTTAGCGCACGTTCAATGTAGGGACGAAGCTGGCTGTAATCAGAATCTACTCGGCTATCTTTGATTGATTCGCCGTCTAGGCTGCCCTGGGGCCAACCATACCAATCTACGTAGACTTGGTTGGTGAATTGAAATTTTAAATCACTGCCAATATACGCGATCATGGCTGGTACGTTATCAGTTATCAGTCGCAGCCAACGTTCGCTCTTTTCCAGAGATTCCGCATAGCGATGACGAACTGTGATATCCGTATAGGTTTTAATCAATTTCCCGTTGAGTAATCTGTGGTCGCGTATTTCTAGTACGGTGCCGTTTGAGAGAGTTTGTACATAATAACCGTCTTTATTCCGGGGGCGTTCGCCGAGTTCCAATTCGGTCAAATTAGTTAAATGCTGAAAGTAAGGCATAGAACGCAATTGATTCGGGGAAAGCTGACTCATTTGCACAAATCGGTTATTCCACACTTCAATTTGATTGGCATTACTGATCATGACAACCCCTTGGGATAAGTTGTCTATTAAGCCTTGTAGCAGCATGGACTTTTGAATCATGCCTTGTTCGTAGCGCGCTGTCTCGGCTACTTTGACATCTGTGATGTCAGTGTACAACATCACCCAACCACCTTCGCTTGTGCGCCGCTCGTTTAGTTGAAACCAACGTCCATCGGCTAATTGATACACCGGACTGCTTTGTTCGCCCCCCGGGCTTGCACGCCTGATCATACCGCTGGATTTTGCTCTATCTTTCAAATCGTTGAAATTGGCGCCTTCTTTAATAGCCAATCCTGTTTTACCCCAGAACGTGGCAAAGTTAGAATTTTGTAGCAGTATCAACCCGTCACTATCGAGCAGTACAAAGGCTTCAGATATACTTTCTATGGCGTCAATAAAACGTTGTTTAAAGATATTCGCATCTTCGTTGGCTTGCTTTAGTGCGCGGTGGCTATGCTCAACCTCGGCCAAGGTTTCATTTAAAATCTGAGTTTTTTCTCTGACCTGTTCAGCTAAGTGCACGGAATGTTCAAACGCCGCGTAAGGCGCATATTGATTCCCCCCGCCTTGTTCAACTCTAGAAATGAGTGCCTCATTAATTTTTTTAAGCTTGGTGTTTTCAGCTCTTAACTTGGCTAACTCTTGTTGTAATTCTTGCCCACTCATTTGTTACCTCCGGCGATGAAAACGCCGGTGAACGTTTGATTTAAATGCGTGCCATCAATATGTTCTCCATAAGTGTTGAAACCACGTATGTTGTATCGCTGTTGCAACTCCTTAGCTTGCTGGAGTTGCTGGCGCTGCTCTATTTCGAGACGGCGCAAGAAACAATCGCAAGTCAATACCAATTCAGGCTCTCCATACTGGGAGGTCATACGACTCAACTCGCTGCTAAGTGATGCGAAAATATCATCCATCACCACAGTACTCAGCACAATGCCTACATCTACGGCGCAGTAGAAGGTCAGGCTGAAGTCAGCCTCATTCACTTTTTGAATGGAACGAATATAGTATTGTCCTCCGACTTTAACCGCCAATGGATGCAGAGCGAATAGCTCTGGGCTAAGCTCCCCTACGGCTACATTTAATAATCTTGCGTACTCGAGGGCTGCAGGTTCAGCATTTAACTCAAACACAGTGCGACTGTCGGCATCCGCAGCGGTTACTACGACCTTACTTGTGGGGTATTTAATATGGTTACAACTGAAGACTTCAAATGCACAAGGGGTATTTACCATCAGAACAATAGCCGCGTTTTGGTAGAACGACCCCTGATAGAACACATGTGTTGTAGCTAGATGTATGTCGTCACCAGCAGAGCCGCCAAAGTGAGGTATACCGCCTGAAGCTGAGTTGAGGGTGACCAAGAATTGCTCCTCGTCTGCGGATAAACCATCGAGCAACGTCAATAAAAATGAGTTATTTTTGATTGCAGCAAGTTTTTTGACATAGCAATTTTCGGTTAGCTTGTTAATTGTTTCCTGGGCATCTATTAAGGTGAAGTTCTCCATTGATTCAACGATTTGCGTGCTAATAGCAAAATAAGAAGCGCTAAAGCCAATGGCGATAATGGAATGCTGTTCGTAACCATTAGGGGTTATTTCACCGGCAGTGGTGCAACCGACTAAATCAACGCCTTCAAAAGCAGACGCCATGTTGCTTGCTAAGCGTTGTAATGAGTACACAGATGAACAATAGAAAAGAACAAACGTAATATGAGGGTTTGACAGTTGTTGACGTAACTCTTGGGCGGCTATGGCTGGGTCAATGGAGCGGGTAATTGCTGTTATTGTTTTTATATTGGACATTATTGAAAGCCTTTATTCTTTGTTGTGAGCCGAAATCTAGCATCACGTAACGACTGCTCTTTCGCTAATCATATAGTGCAAAATGCTTTTACCAAAGCAGATGAGTAGGGTAAGCACGTAGCTTGTGGTCTGTGTTGAAATCAAGCTGATATCACAAACGTTCAGCATTATTTAGGCAGAGTTTCTGCTTAGCGTTATTTTACTTCTCGTACTTTTATGGATTTTTTATTGTATTTGTCCACCACACACAGTTGAGGACTCTCAATGGTAACAAGGCACTCAAGGCATTGAATACATTCATTATAATCAATGCCACCAGTCGGCTTTATTGCGTCTATAGCACATTTTTTATTGCGACAAAGTTGACAAGGGCTGCCACATTCTTTGCGGCGCCTTAGCCACTTAAAGAACGGATAACGTCCAAGTACGGCTAAGCCGGCACCCAAAGGACATAAATAGCGACAATACACCTTATGAATTTTTAAACTTAAAGCCAGCAATAGCAGCGCATAAAGAACGAACGGCCAGTAACGTACAAAATTCAATGTAATGGATGTTTTAAAGGGCTCAATTTCGGCTAGCTTTTCTGCCAATGTAAGGGAATAGAACGAACATGCTACTAGACCTAGAAGCACTAAGTATTTGATCTTCTGGGCGAACTTGTGATGCTTTGGTGAAATTTTTAATTGGCGAATACGCAACCTTATTGCCAGCATACCCATAAATTCTTGAAGTGCACCAAAAGGACATAGCCAGCCGCAAAACACCCCTCGACCCCATAAAAATAGGGTGGCGATCACAAACACCCATAAGATAAAGATAACCGGATCGAGCAGAAAAACCGTAATATTAAAGTCGCGCCCTAGGGCGAGCAGCAGAGTGTATATATTCACCACGGAAAGTTGGCCTTGGGCGTAGAAACCCACAAAAAACAGTACAAATATTAAACTGGCGAAACGCAGTCGATGTACTTTGGTTTGGCTTTTGGCTAGGGAGTTTTGCGTGATGAACACCCATAAAACGAATAGTAGATAGAGCATGGTGAGGCCAATTTGTACTGGGCGATCCAGCCATATTTTTTGCCACAGTGGACGCTGGCTGATTTTCCTTAATTCATCAGGTGTCTCTTCAAACAAGTCTGCGCTTGGGGCACTCGTAAAAGTAAACGTATGTTCTTGTTGATTCAAGAATGACGAATGATAACTCACTAAAAGATTCAAATTGAATTGTTGGCTGATATCAAACCCAGATTGAGATTTGATGCGAAACACACGTTTATCATCAAATTTTGGTAACTCAATAGCAAAGCTTGGTGGGTAGAAGCTGTAGAAATCTATGTCTCGTACATCTACCGGAAACCCACCTTGCTCAGCGTTTAATCGGCTGGAGGTTGTTTGGGGAATGAACTCTTCGCTGATGAAGGAATATCGCCCTTTGTTGAATAGCATTAAAGCGTGCTCGCCGGGTGCCAGTTCTTCTAAAAGCCGCTTGTACTCTTCGTCACCCAACAGGTTCCTACCAATCATCGGGATATTGACGAACGCAACGTAGATATCTATAAAGTCATCATAGCCATCAGATAAGCTTTTAACTTTCTGCGCTAACTTGGAGGAAATGCTCATTGCCTCTTTCGTGCTTACCACCCAATGGTGAATATACTTTTTTTCGAGCAATTGTTTGAAGGTCAAGGGATGATAGAAATCTTGCTTAATTTGATGAGGACGCGCGATTAAAAATCCGTCAAGTTTTTGCCTAGCGACCGCAAGCGCCGAAGCGATGATGGTGTCATTGATAACAAGGACGGAAATTGTCGCTCGGGTCACACCATCAAAGTAGGTATTTTCAGCTGAGTGTTGTTCACGGCTGTTAATGATGAAGCGTTCTTTGATTGAGTGTCCAGGGTATTGCGCGATAAAGGAGAACATGGCTTCTTCCCCTAGGCCATGCAAAAAAATCGGTTCGTTATGATTGAGGACTTTAATACCCGTGATGATCCCTTTGGTATCTAAACCGATGAGAAGGTTGATTGTTTGTCCAGAAAAACCAATAAACTGCGTGAAATCGTCAGACTCAAATGTGTATCCCAGCAACTCATTTAATTGATATACAGGCGTAACAGCAATGTCATTAAGTGGCGCCTCGACTCTGGTGGCGCTTGGAAATAATTGTGCAATGTTAGCAGAAACGGTATCTGCGTGACTGGCCAATGAGAAAAAGGACATCAATGTGCCAATAATCAACGCGAGGTAGTTAAATTGGTAAAGTAAGCGCATGTCGGATCAGCGAATAAATGTACATACCGCCTGCGGACAGAATCAGGCGGTATGTACTTCTTCAGCTTAGAAGAAACCTAGTGGAGCAGTGTCATAACTAACCAACAAGTTCTTGGTTTGCTGATAATGATCCAACATCATTTTGTGCGTTTCGCGGCCTATTCCAGATTTTTTGTATCCTCCAAAGGCTGCGTGAGCAGGGTACAGGTGATAACAGTTGGTCCACACCCGACCTGATTCTATTGCCCGGCCCATCTTGTGCGCTAAATTAGCGTCTCGGGTCCAAACGCCTGCACCCAAACCGTAGGCGGTGTCATTTGCGATAGCGATTGCTTCTTCTGGTGTTTTGAACGTCGTAACCGAAATGACAGGGCCAAAAATTTCTTCTTGGAAAACACGCATCGAATTATTGCCTTTAAGGATAGTAGGCTGAATGTAGTACCCATCATCAATTGCTGGAGCAGATTCTTCAGAAAAACCACCAGTTAACACTGATGCACCTTCTTTACGGCCAATGTCGATGTAACCCATAATTTTATCGAACTGAATTTTTGATACTTGGGCGCCTACCATAGTGGCGTCATCAAGGGGGTTACCGCGAACGATTTTTTTGGTTTTTTCTAGCACACGCTCCATAAACTCGTCGAAAATATCTTCTTGCACTAGGGCACGTGAAGGGCATGTACAGACTTCACCTTGGTTAAAGAAACCCAAAGCAAAACCCTCTGCACATTTATCGAGGTAATCATCTTCAAAGTTGGTAATGTCTTTGAAGAAGATATTTGGAGATTTACCGCCAAGTTCTACCGTAGATGGAATGAGATTTTCAGCTGCACATTTTAAAATGTGACCGCCTACTGCAGTTGAGCCAGTAAAAGCAATTTTGGCGATGCGTGTACTTGTTGCTAAGGCTTCACCGGCTTCTTTGCCGAAACCGTTAACGATATTAAGCACGCCCGCAGGAACTATATCAGCAATTAATTCGGCCAATATAAGGATACTCGCAGGTGTTTGCTCGGCAGGTTTTAGCACGATGCAATTACCTGCAGCGAGTGCTGGAGCCAATTTCCATGCTGCCATCAGGATAGGGAAGTTCCATGGAATAATTTGCCCAACAACGCCCATTGGCTCATGAAAGTGATAGGCAACGGTGTTGTCATCAATCTGCGAGAGTGTACCTTCTTGCGCTCGAATGCAGCCTGCATAATACCGAAAGTGGTCGACCGCTAATGGAATATCTGCACCCATGGTCTCTCTGATGGGCTTACCATTGTCCCAAGTTTCTGCAACAGCTAGTTTGGTGAGGTTCTCTTCCAAACGGTCCGCAATTTTTAACAAGATATTTGAACGTTCTTGCACTGAGGTTTTACCCCATGCATCTTTTGCGGCATGAGCAGCATCAATAGCCAATTCGATATCTTCTGCACTAGATCGTGGGATTTCGCAAAAGTCTTCGCCAGTGACAGGGGTTAGGTTCTTGAAGTAAACACCTTTAACTGGCGCCACCCATTCACCGCCGATAAAGTTTTCATATTTATCTTTAAAATTGATTACAGCATCAGCGCTGCCTGGGTTTGAATAGATCATAATGTACCTCTTATCATTGACTGGAAAATTCAGCGTATGTTTGGTTCAAAGGATTTCCCCTGAGGGATGAAGCCAATGTGTTAGTTCGGGTACTAGAATAGGCGGCAAGCGTTGAAGAGCACCATGCTTCCTTTGCACAAAAAAACTCATACTTTAGAAGTAGGATATAGGTCTATAGCTGGATGTAGCATGTTTGGGGATGATACTGAGATGGGAAAACGCCAAACCGCAGGGATAAAAAAGCCCTCTATGGTAAAGAGGGCAGGTTTCAATGAACTATGGGATAACTATGAGACAATACTTTAAGCGAAAGCTTGCTCCAGTGAATGGTCGCCGTTAAACAATTCGTAAGTCTTGTTGGTTAAATTCTGGTTGCTTAGCAGGTATACCAGCGCATCGGCGACGTCTTCTCGGGTGATGATCATCTTGTCTTTACTGTGTGGTTTAGCTGTTTGGAAACCGCCTTTGGCATCTTCATCTTTTAAGCTACCAGGGCGTAAAATTGTGTACGCTACACCACTGTTGATTAAATGTTCATCCGCCATGTGTTTGGCGACTAAATAGGGCTTCATTTTGTCGGAGCCTTGAGAGGGGTCATCGGCGCCGATAGAGCTGACCATAACAAATTGAGAGACATTTGCTGCTTTAGCATAATCTACAGCCTTACACGCGGCCCATAAATCGATGAGCATGGTTTTATCCGCACCCGTACTACCGCCGGAACCCGCTGCGAATATTACCTTGTCGCAGCCTTTGAATGCATGACTAAAATCTTGCTCTAAATCACCCTCTACCACATCTAACTTGTCACTCTTGATATCATTCAACTTAGACTTGTCTCTTACTAGTCCAACAACGGTTTCGCCGTTATCGAGTAGCTTTTGTGTCGTCATTTTGCCGATCTGTCCGCTTGCGCCTATTATCAATGTCTTGCTCATTTTTTTTCTCCTAAAGTCTAGTATTCCTCGCGTAAATAAACCGCTTATGATGGCGGTGTTGTTTTAATAAGGCTGAACATATCTTTGCTCATGGCCTAATAACACTGGGGTCTTATTTGTCGGTTTCAATGAATAAGAGGTTATTAGCATTTATACGACGATCTGTGCGATAAAGACCAGAGGGAGGAAAAGAGAAAGACAGTTCGCACGTAAAATGTACATATTGTACGTAAGTTCAGCGAATGGTAGGCAAAAAAACAATTAAATGTGAAATGACCGCTGAAATGCTTGTTTTTTAATACCAAGCCCCAAGGTCTATTACTAGCAACAAGAAGACGTACAGTAACAAATACAGTACAACAAAGAAGTAACGTTAATCCAAAAGGAAAACCTATGAAAATAAATCTTTCAGGTCACCATGTAGAATTAAGCGATACCGTAAAAGAACATGTAAACGAAAAATTTTCTAAGCTAGCAAGCCATTTCCCAACACTAATTGCCCTTGATATCATTATTTCCAAAGAGCATGGCGAGTTTGATGTAGAAATCAGCACCCAATATGAAGGCTCACGTATCTCGGCCTCAGCAGAGAATCCGGTAATGTATCCCGCTATTTCTAAGGCAGCCAAAAAGTTAGATGCTGCACTTAAGCACCGTAAAGGACAGTTGAAAGGGGATTTACACAAAAAGCCTGAATGCACCACCCCAGATATTGCCCATGAAATTATTCAAGAGATGGATTTACGTTAAGGTAAATAACCCTTCGTCTCAGAACATATAGCCGCTCTTTGAAGCGGCTTTTTAATGTTCCCGCACCAAATAGATACCCCATCGTCGTTGGCGCTAGACAGTCAACGGAGGGTTGATTACCATGCGCGACAGCGCCGTCACTCTTCGATATGTGCCGGGCATCATCAAACCTTTGTTATTTTAAGTGGGAACACAGTGTTGATCAGCGAACTTCAATTTCAATTTAGCGACGCCCAAAAGGCCAACCGATTTCTTAATGAATTAACACACTGGACATCGTCATCAGGCAATGTGGCGGTTAAAGCGAAACTCGCCAAGGGCTCTGACACTGTGAGTGTTAAATATCAATTCGACGGTAAAGGGTTTGATTACACCTGCTCTGAACTTGACGATTTAGCCAATCAGTATGGCGGGGAAGAGGTTTAAGTTAAGGCTTTGATGTGAATGCGTGGAGCGAGAAGGTGGAAGTGAGAGGATAAAACGCCCACGCATAAAGCACATGGGCGTTATTCAATATCAGTTAAGTGATTGACACACTAGGATGAAACGTCGTGACAACCTCAGCTATTTGTTCGCGTAGCCACATATGCGCATGGTCATGATCCGCGCTCACATGCCAATACAAAAAGTATTCTACAGGTGCTAATTCGAAAGGTAATTCGTATATCGAGCAATCATAATGCTTAGCAAGATGATAAGGCACACATGCAATTAAATCAGTCTTTACAATCACGGAAGGCACGGTCAAAAAGTGTTGGCCGCGCATCACTACACGTCGTTTTAAATTTAATTTATCCAGTGCAACATCAATTGGACCTGCACCTGTGCGTCGCTGAGAAATATTGATATGCCCAAGTTGTAAGAACGTATCTATATTTAAACCTTGGCTTAGCGCCGGGTGATTACGCCGCGCAATGACAACAAACCTGTCTTCTGCGATTTTCTGTTTACATAAATGTGGGTCAACAAATGCCGAGGAGGCATCTGCGTAAAAATCTAAACTACCGCTTGCCATCGCAGAAACAATATTACTGCGTGAAATATCGTAGCTAGTAAGGGTAATGTTAGGCGCTACGTTCTGTAGCTGAGCAGTTAGCCTCGGCATGATACTCGCTTCAAGTAAGTCTCTGGCGGCAAAGTTATAGCTTATTTCTGCTGTAGCGGGATCGAATGTGTGACTTTCTTGCACACTCTTACGTAACAAACCCAGCGCTTCTCGAGCGGGACCAATGATATTCTGCGCTGCCGGAGTCGGCGTCATGCTGTGGCCTGTGCGCACAAATAGTGGGTCGTTCAACATTTCTCGTAAGCGTGCGAGTGAGTTACTGACAGCCGGTTGCGTTATACACAATACGTCAGCAGCTTTGGTCAAACTGCCTGCGGTATATATCGCATCGAATACGGCAAAAAGATTAAGATCTATTCTATTTAAATTCATAGTATTTTCACTTTACGCTCTGATTAGGCCTAGAGTAGCCTAAATATTCCATCATTTGAGGTAATGTTGGATTATACAGAACATTCATTAAATTAATAGAACGAGAATATCTTTTGGATGTAAAAAATTGTAATAAAGTGCTTTAATTCAAGCATATAGCTGAAAATAGGGCGTTTTTGTTACTGATTGGTATAAAAAAACCACCCGAGTGGGTGGCTTTTTTTAGAGGGGACAAATTTAATAGTTTGCATTACCTGGTGTACGTGGGAAAGCAATGACGTCTCGAACGTTTTGCATGCCAGTGACATAAGCAACTAAGCGCTCGAAACCGAGACCAAAACCAGAGTGAGGCACTGTGCCATAGCGACGTAGGTCACGATACCAACTGTAATCTTCTTGATTCAAACCCATTTCAGCTAAGCGACGATCGAATACATCAAGGCGTTCTTCACGTTGTGAACCACCAATGATTTCACCGATCCCAGGAGCGAGTACATCCATAGCGGCAACGGTTTTATTGTCGTCGTTAATACGCATATAAAACGCTTTAATGTCTTTTGGATAGTTCTGCATGATAATAGGCGCGCCCACATGCTCTTCTGCCAAGTAGCGCTCGTGCTCTGACGACAAATCGACACCCCAAGAAACAGGGAACTCGAACTTCTTGCCGCAATTTTGCAAAATTTCGATGGCGTCGGTGTAGTCCATGCGCACGAAGTCTTGCTCTATGACTTTTTCTAACCGCGTAATCGCATCTTTGTTGATACGCTGTGCGAAAAAGGCCATGTCATCAGCGCGTTCAGCGAGTACTGCTTTGAACACGTATTTAAGCAAATCTTCAGACAATTGAGCGATATCGCCCAGATCGGCAAATGCTACTTCAGGCTCAATCATCCAAAATTCAGCTAGGTGACGGCTGGTGTTTGAATTTTCAGCACGAAACGTTGGCCCAAAAGTATAGATTTTTGACATCGCAGTCGCGTATGTCTCACCGTTTAATTGACCTGATACCGTTAGAAAGGTTTCTTTTCCGAAAAAATCTTGGCTGAAGTCAACTTGACCTTGTTCGGTCGTAGGCACATTCATCATATCTAGGGTAGACACACGGAACATTTCACCAGCGCCTTCGGTATCACTTGCTGTCAGAATAGGGGTGCTGACCCAGCAATAGCCACTTTCGTGGAAGAATCTGTGTATTGCTTGTGACAAACAGTTACGCACGCGGGTAACGGCGCCAATTACGTTTGTTCTTGGGCGCAAATGAGCGTGTTCGCGAAGGTACTCTAAACTATGACGCTTCGGTGCCATAGGGTAGGTATCTGGATTTTCTACCCAGCCGACAATTTGAATTTCTTCGGCTTCAATTTCAAGCGATTGGCCTTGGCCTTGCGATTCCTTTAGCACGCCAGTGGCGATGATGGAGCAGCTAGTGGTTAACCGTTGAATGTCGGCATAATTATTCAGGGTATTCAGGGCGATGACCTGAATAGGGTCAAAGCAACTTCCGTCATGTAATGCAACGAAGGATAAACCAGCTTTCGAGTCACGACGGGTTCTAACCCAACCTTTTACGGTGACCTGCTGACCTACTGAATATTTACCGGCAAAAATATCTGCCACTGGGGCTTGCGCCATGTTTTCTCTCCAAACCACTTTGGGTATTTAGTAAAATTTAGCAAGGCTAAATTATGTCATTTTTTTAGGGGTAAGTGCCATGATAACGCTGCATAATCGGCTAAAATAGCTAATCTTCAGTACATAACGAACCAATTCGTGTGAAAAGTAGGCGCAGATGACCAATATTTTACGTCCGTTTGTTGGCTAATTTCACAAGGTGTGTAATCTTACTCAGGTGACGCTTAGACTCAAGAAAAATCGGATGCGAACAATCAATGGAAACAGACAAGCAAAATTGGCAAGGTGAAAACCGTCGTAAAACACGAGTAGAGAACGATAAATTATTTCAAACGATCGTTGGGGTGAACGTTGTTGGCTGGGTGGTCTTCGTGGCTGCTTTGATCGTGTTTCATTATGCCCGCCCAGAATTCGTAACAGGTGTACAAGACTTTTGGGGGGTGACTGGTCGCGAACAGTGGTCGTCCTCTTTAAGTACCTATTTAGTCGCTCTGCTTTTTGCCTGTGTGGCATTAAGTTTGACGGTTTTGTTAATGAAGCGAAAGCGAACCAGAAGAAAAAATGACAATTTCGGTATCAATGGATTGGTATTGTTGTTGGTCGCGTCTTTGAGCCTTGCGGCGTTATTCTTCGAATTTAATTAATGCGTAGCGCCCATTTGCTTAATGGGCGAGTTTTATTTACCGTAAAATTGATACGCCTCATTTTACGCTCAATATTCCCTCAAAATCAGTTTGATAGCCCTCACTTTGGTGGCTATATTGTAGTGGTCTTGCATACGAAAGTGCATTAGGGACAAGTCACACAAAAAGGAATTTTTAGAGGAACTAATAATGTCTAATAATAAAACACTTGTATCACTTCTATTTACCGTTGCTGTTCTTGCTACCGTTATATCTGCTTTTTTGCCTTTGGCGAATATCCCGCAACAAACCTCTGGCACCTTATTTTTTATGGTCGCTATTTTATTGTTTAAAGTTGCAGGTGCTATTTCAGCGGGTATTTTGGTGATGCTCTTTGTCAGTGATAGACCGTGGCGAAAGCTGCGTCATATTGAAGACATCAACTTTGCCCAAGGCGATCAACCAAATGAGGTAAAACGACAGCCGTTTAATCATGCCTACAACGGTCATTCGCCGAAATAACAGTTTGCTTTAAGGGGCGTTAGTAAAAAGGCGCCAATAAACAGCGCCAAAATCACTATATTTCAGAAGCTTTTGGCTCACGGGTATCTACGAATCCTCATGAGCATTCTCGTTACTCCTGAGCAAATAGGTCAGTACTGAAATAACGCTCTGCAGTATCCGCTAGGATCGTCACGATGTTTTTGCCCGCAAGCTCTGCTCGCTGAGCAACTTGAACAGCCGCACATGCTGCTGCACCGGATGAAATACCCACAGGCAAACTCTCTACACGAGCAAGTTCCCTAGCATAAGCAATAGCATCTTCGTTACTCACGGTAATAATTTCATCTAGCAAGCTGACATCTAATACATCTGGTACGTGCCCTGAGCTCAAACCCTGAATTTTGTGCACACCCGCACAGCCTTCGCTCAACACTGGGCATGAAGCGGGTTCGACGGCAATGATTTTGATATTTGGATTGCGAATTTTAAGCGCTTTGGCGATCCCTGTGATGGTGCCGCCTGTACCGACGCCAGCGATCAGCACGTCAACTTCTCCATTTGTGTCGCGCCAAATTTCCTGTGCGGTGCTGTTAAAGTGCATATCTGGATTCGCTTGGTTGCCAAACTGATCGAGCATCACTGCGCCTTGCGTTTCTGCTACCAAGGCTTTCGCTTTATCGATAGCGCCTTTAGTGCCCAAATCTTTCGCCGTGGTAACCACTTTCGCACCATAGTGCTTAATCAATTTTTGTCGCTCAATTGACATATGCTCTGGGATCACTATGGTCAATGGAATCCCTTTCATGGCACATATCCATGCACAAGCAACGCCGTTG
Organism: Paraglaciecola mesophila KMM 241; assembly: GCF_000315015.1. GTDB lineage: Bacteria > Pseudomonadota > Gammaproteobacteria > Enterobacterales > Alteromonadaceae > Paraglaciecola > Paraglaciecola mesophila. The sequence continues at coordinate 44,229 of NZ_BAEP01000064.1, forward strand.
TTGCCTGAGGTTGCTTCAATAATTTGAGTATTTTCATCAAACGAATCTGACAACATGAGTGCATTGATCATGGCCAGCGCAGGACGGTCTTTAATTGAGCCAGCAGGATTGAAGTATTCCACTTTAGCGAGTATTTCGCCTTGTACCTTGTACTTATTGCCTAAGCGACTTAAACGCACTAGAGGTGTATTGCCAATAGTTTGAGTGATGTCGTCGTAAATGCGCCCTTTGGTAGCGGGTGCTGAAGAGCTTTTAGGGTCGTTTATCAGTTTGTTGTTTTCGTTATGAGTGTTATTTACAGCCATTGAAAGGGCTTCGTTCGACATGTTAGGTATTCCATTGATAGAAAAGAAAACAGGTCAATACTATGCCACGCATATAGCAGAATAAATTTCTAACTATTGTGCTTGTTTTTGTAAATTTAAAAAATTATTCTCATTTAATGGTTTTTATTAGAGTTAATTTTTATGGATAGGTTGGACAGGGAAATATTAAGACTTCTGCAGAATGATGCAACTTTGTCTGTTAGTGATATCGCCGAACAGATTGGTCTGAGTTCAACCCCTTGTTGGCGACGCATTCAAAACCTTGAAAAACTGGGAATCATTAAGAAACGTGTGGCGCTACTTGATGCAGAAAAACTTAATTTGGGCATGACTGTATTTGTGCAAGTCAAAGCTGCGCAACACGACATCAATTGGTTGGGTCGATTCGCTGAATATGCCGCCGGCATTGAGGAAATTGTAGAGTTTTACCGCATGAGTGGCGAGTATGATTACATGCTTAAAGTGGTTGTAGCTGACATGAAAGCCTTCGATGTCTTTTATAAACGCCTAGTAGGGGGCATTGAGTTGTCAGACGTCACATCGAGTTTTGCTATGGAGCAAATTAAGTACACCACAGCACTTGCGATATAATAGTATTTAATACCTTCAGAAAAATAGTGTAATGTTGCTGACGAGTACCTCCTAAGCGTGATAATTTATTCGAATATTGACTCTTCTTGAGTAAGTATTTATTTTAGGTCAACACTCCAAGTTCAACACACATAATAATAGCGCACAGGCGCATATATAAGGTTCTATATGGAATGGTATTCTATCCTTCCGCCGATCATCGCAATCGTGGTGGTTTTTTGGCGTAAAGAAGTGATCTTGGCGTTGATTCTCGCCATATTTTCAGCTGAAGCATTACTTGCTTACCGAAATGGTAGCGAGTTTATATTCAGTGGCATTATTGGCTCAATTGAGCGAGTTATCGAAATAGCCAGTTCGGCAGGGAATGCACGCATTCTCATATTTAGTATGTTAATCGGCGCGTTGCTTGCGTATATACGCAATTCGGGCGGAGTCACTGCCACTGTTGAGATGCTAATCAATAAAGGCGTAGCGAAAAGCAAACGTCAAGTTGGCTTACTTACCATGTTTACTGGCATAGTGGTTTTTATTGAGTCCAACTTGAGCGTACTGGCGTCGGGCATTTTATCTCGTGGATTGTACGATAAATTTAAAATGAGCCGAGCACGTCTAGCGTACGTTATCGACAGCACCAGTGCGCCCGTTTGCATCTTGATTCTACTTAACGGCTGGGGGGCGTTTGTCCTTGGCTTATTAAGCAATTACGAATTAGAAGAATCTCCGGTTTCGATATTATGGGGCACTATTCCATTTAACTTTTACGCCATTATTGCACTGCTCATCGTGACCTACACCATAGTCACAGATAGAGTACACGGACCTATGCGTGAAGCAGAGCGCGAGATGCAGCAGAATAACGACGTAAGCTTGCCGATCCCACCTAGTAAAGCACGTTTTATGCTTATCCCTCTTGGCACCATGATATTCGGTATGATTGGCTTTATGTTGTGGACAGGGGATGGGGACATTGCCGCGGGAAGTGGCAGTAAATCTGTACTGTACGCAACTGTGCTGGCTTGTATGGTCGCGTACTTTTTATTGATAAGTGCTAAAAAATATACTCACAAAGAGTTGGTAGATGAAGGTTTCAAAGGCATGGGGGAGATACTGCCACTGGTCACCATAGTGTTATTTTCACTTACATTAGGGGGGAGCTTAAAAGAGTTGGGCACAGGGATTTTCGTGGCTAACCTAGTGGGCGACTATCTGCCATTATCCTTGATTGTACCTGTGCTGTTTTTAGCTGGAGGGATCATGTCTTTCACCACGGGAACAAGTTGGGGCACTTTCGCTATTCTCATTCCTATTGGTGTACCACTGATTCAAACCTTAGGTTTACCGCCTTCCCTTGTATTGGCGGCAATACTCGGTGGCGGGGTGTTTGGCGATCACTGTTCGCCGATATCCGACACCACCGCTGTATCGTCGATTGCATCAGGTTGTGACTTACTGACCCACGTTCGAACTCAAATGCCTTATGCCTTATTTGGTGGCGCACTGGCGTTTATCGCGTACTTTATTGCCAGTCTGATCATGCTGTAAACGCGTCTTCGCGATGGCATCATTTAGCTAGGCAGGCTAAATGATGCATTCACTGGTTATATGTTTAACATAAAAGGAAGTCTGATGAAGTATTCACTCATAGTTGTACTGTCATTTTTTATGCTCAGCGCGTGCAGTGCGCCCGAGCAAGTAGTGCACAAAGCCTCTCTGGCAACTCAAAACGAAGTGAGCATAGGTCAATCGGCGGTTGCTATGCCTGATGCGTTTAGCGCAGATGTAGCGCAGCAAATTATGCTAGATGGCGGTAATGCAATTGATGCGGCGATTGCTGCCCAGTTTGTATTAGCCGTGACCTTGCCAGAAGCAGGAAATATTGGCGGTGGCGGTTTCATGCTGGTTTACAAAGATAAAGAATCTGACTTTATCGATTATCGCGAGCAAGCGCCGCTTGCTGCCCATCGTGATATGTACCTTGATGCCCACGGTGATGTGGTGCCATATCAATCTGTGATTGGCATTTTGTCATCAGGCGTACCCGGCACAGTGGCAGGCATGTGGTTGGCGCATGAAAAATACGGCACATTACCGTGGAAAGACCTAGTCGACCCTGCTGTTAAATTAGCGATTGAGGGCTTTGTAATGCCGCAAAAACTCGCTGGCTACATTAGCCGTTACAGCAAGCGGTTAAAAGACAAAGGTTTTGACGTCAACTTTGATGATTACTTTGCCTCAGCTAAGGCTGGCGAAGTGTTTAAACAACCGGAGTTAGGCGCGACATTGGCGCTTATTCGGGACGAAGGTCGTGATGGTTTCTATAAAGGCAAAACAGCAAAAATCATCGCTGATTTTATGGCTAACAATAAAGGCCTGATCACAGAACAAGATTTAGCGGAGTATGAAGCTAAAGCTCGCCAACCTATCAGTGCTAAATGGCGCGAATACGATGTGCTGACCTCGCCACCGCCAAGTTCAGGCGGTATTGCGATAATTCAATGGCTAACCATGTACGACAAGCTCACTAAGGGCAAAGATAAGCTTGAGCATAATTCTGCACCCTATGTACATTTGTTAGCAGAGGCCGGGAAACGTGTGTTTGCCGATAGAGCTGAGTACTTAGGGGACCCCGATTTTGTTCAAGTGCCGGTCTCAGAGCTAATCGATCCAGACTATATTGCTAAGCGCGGCGCTAATATCAGCGTGGATAGCATCTCAGTAACTGAGTTAATCAAGCCTGGCCTTAAAGAAAGTGAGGAAACCACGCATTTTTCGATTATCGACAAGTGGGGCAATGCAGTCTCCAATACGACGACCATCAACCTTGGTTTTGGCAGCGGCGTAGTAGTAGAAGGCGCAGGCTTTTTATTAAATGATGAAATGGATGACTTCAGTGCTAAACCTGGTGTAGCAAATGTGTTTGGTGCAGTAGGCGGTGAGGCTAACGAAATCCACCCGAAAAAACGTATGCTTTCGTCCATGACTCCCACTATTGTATTAAAAGATGGCAAAGTGAGTGTAGTGACGGGGTCACCCGGTGGCACTACCATTATTAGTTCAGTGTATACTTCTATTCTAAACGCGTTAGAGTTTAATATGAGCGCCCAGGAAACCGTTGATGCTCCGCGCTTTCATCATCAGTTACTGCCTAAAGATGTTATCCGTTATCAAGATGGTTTGACCCCTCAAACGGTTAAAGCATTGGAAGACATGGGGTACACCATGAATAACAATCGCTTCGGGGATTTACACACGATCATCAACCGTGGTGGTCAGTTAGACGCAGGCTCTGAGTCTCACGGGCGAGGTAAATCGATCGTATTTTAAGTTCGTGTTGTGACGGTTTGAAACGAAAACGGTTGCCTTGAAGCAACCGTTTTTGTTTTTACTTTCAATTTAATACAACCGATAAATAAACTAGTGATGATGACCGCCAGCCAGTGCATTGCCTTTATCATCGTAAAAGCCAGATGCTCCTTTTTCAATAAAGCCTAAGGTAACCATTTTTGTGAGAAAAGGATCGCTGTGGTCGTCACCAATATCGGCAAAATCTGTGGTCTGGTATTGTGAACGTTGTGCAAAGAAACGATCAACTTCTTTGGCGTCGTGATTAACTTCAGTCAAGGTCCACATTTCTTTTTTGTTGTCTTGTTGCCAACTGTATTCGAGCAACAATGATTGCTCTACTGCCCACTGCACGCTAATTTTAGTATGGCCAATGGTTTTACTGTAGTGACGTGTTAGCTCGCAACCCGTGCCTGTTTCTTTTACTAAATCAAGTTGTGAAAGCAGTGCTTGTGAGATCAGATTGTTACGATAATCCCAGTCTGTTTCGGTTTTTCCATGTACCTTTTCCCCGGGTTGGTATTCGATGGCGCGCTCAGCGCTGTCGAAGAATCGCGTGGGTTTGACTTGTTGATTAGGAGACAAGTACCAACTTTCAGTGATCTGAGTTTGTGGGTAGTGGTGCGCTACGGTTTTTCCGTTTCGGTATAAAACTAATTCGCTATTACGGCTCTGAACACCATTGCTTGACTCAAGGATATAGGATGCCCCGAGTTTTGAAGGCGTTGTTGCACATTGGGCATTCGCTTGGGGCGCCGCAAATGTGGGCGATGTGACGATTGAGATCGCTGTGACTGCTGAGAGCGCTAAACCCGTTGCTAGTAATGTACGAATATTAATGAGCGTCTTTTTCATATTTTACTCCTGCAGGTTAAGTACAAAGCCATTGGTATAGTAAATGATAGGCTGCGAGCTTAACTACATGTGGTGCTGCTGTTCGGCTTGAGCGTGCTGCTTTATGGATTATTTTTATCAGTACGGTAGAGCGGGGTACTGCAAATACATATTTTTAATTCAAGTGTTTTATGCCGCCAACAACAAAGAAATTTTTAGTGTGTAAATAAAAAAGGTTAGGGCGCTTTAAGCGACCTAACCTCATCGTGTTTCTACTCTTGTGACTGAGCAGCGTTTGCTTGCGTTGTTAAATCAGCGGCAAAGTCCATGATGTGATACAGCACGCTTTGCTCATTGGTACCATTGACCAACAAGGCAGCTGGGCCGCTTGCGTATACGCCTACGTCTTCGCCAGAGTGGGTTTCAGACGAAAGCGGTACTAGTGCTTCTTGGTGGTAACCAGTACTCGTGGTATCAACATCCGTTAAGTCTTGACGACCCGCTGCAATTTCAAGAGAGTAGGTTGCGTCGGCATCCGTTTCGTCACCTAAATTGCGAAAGCCCAGACCGTTTGTGTAGCCCAATGTTGTATACGGCATATCATCTGCTGCCATTGCAGGCTCATCAGCACCAACGTTCACAACTTTACCTAAAATAGGGTTACCACGTTTAGGGTAGCCAGCAATAGTAAAGACATGCCCGTGGTCCGCCGTGACGATAATCAAGGTTTCTTCTGGGTCGGTATTATCAATGGCGCTTTGCACGGCTTGTGCAAACTCAATGGTGTCGGTCAATGCGTTGTAAGCACTTCCAGCATGATGACCATGGTCAATACGACCAGATTCAACCATTAAGAAGAAGCCTTCGTCATTGTTGTCCAATATTTTTATTGCTTTTTCTGTCATCTCACTGACGGAAGGCTCGCCTGCTACATCATTTTCACGGTCCGCTTCATACTGCATATGAGACTCGTTGAATAAGCCAAACACACGTTCAGTGGTTTCGGTGTTTAGGCCATCAAAGCCTGATTGGTCAGTAATATAAACGCCGTTGCTGTAGTTTGTCTGCCATTCTGCCGTGAGGTCGCGTCCATCTGTACGGTCACCCTCTACTGCGCTTACTGCATCGGTGCTATTAAAGCTGGCATCTTTTGGCAAGAAGTGACGACGTCCACCACCAAAGGCGACTTCGATTCCATCTACGTCCACTCCGCTAATACGTGCTTCAAGCATGCTTTCAAAATTAACCAGTTGGTCTGCAATATCAACGCAGCCCGCCGTTACCGCAGCTTCTGGCATATCTGAAACGTCTTCCCAGTTACGATCCGCTGATTTAGCGTAGGTTGCAGCTGGTGTAGCATGGGTGATTCTGGCCGTTGAAATAATACCTGTAGATTTACCGGCAATTTCTGCAAGCTCTAACGCGGTCACAAGCTCGTTGCCAGCTACAGTTGAGCACTCACCACGTTCGATGTCTTCATCAACACCAATAACACCCACATCGGTTTTAACACCACTCATCATGGCGGTCATGGTGCCAGCTGAATCAGGGGTTTGTGCATCCACGTTATAGGTTTTTGCCAAACCAGAAAAATCCATTTTATCAAAGCTAAGTTGGTTTTCTTCCCCTAGCTCACCTTTCATTTGACCTTCTAAAATACGTGCTGCAGTCACAGTAGAGATGCCCATGCCATCGCCAACAAATAAAATGACGTTTTTGGCGCTGCCACGTAAACTAGCGATACTTTTCGCCGCTACCGAGGGCGCGGTATCCGCAGTGATTTTTGCAGAGGTGGTGTTTGTTGCTTCTAACCATGTTTGGCGAGCGGCGGCGACTTCTTCTTGCCCTTCCACAAACCATTCATTATTGACGTTAGTAAGTAACTCGCTGCTGTCTACCGTTGTGACGCCAGGAGAACAAACATACTCAGTTGAATCAATTTCGCTAGACTCCAATGTGCCGCTGCTGTCTGCATCGATACCAGAATCAATTTGTACACCGCTGTTCGGGCAATTTGCATCGCCTGCGGCTAACGCTGTTTGCACAATTAAGCTATTTACGCCGTTGCTGCCATCGGTGCCGTTAGTACCGTCGTCTCCGTCACATGCTGACAGACCCATTACCGCAAGCGCTATTAGGGATAATTTTAAATTTTTCATGTTTTTCTACCTATTCCTGAATTAAGTCAAGCGCTTGCTCAATGATGTGAAAGACCACGCTTTGCTCTACCACGCCTTGCACCAACTGAGAACCCGGGCCGCTTGCATGCAGCGCCACGTCTTCGCCTGAATGGGTTTCTGAGCTAAGGGGGACAAGCGCTTCTTGGTGATAACCGGAGGTGGTGGTGTCGACGTCAGTGATGTTCATGCGCCCAGCAGCAAGTTCTTCGCTATAACTGGCATCAGCGTCGGTTTCATCGCCTAAATCATGAAAGCCATTACCATTGGTGTAACCCAAAGTGGTATAAGGCATTTCGTCTGCCGCTAAGGCAGGTTCCGTAGCACCAACAGAAACTACTTTACCAAGGATGGGATTACCGCGTTTCGGGTAGCCCGCGATAGTAAATACGTGACCGTGATCCGCTGTGACTAAAATTAAGGTATCTTCAGAACTTGTGCTATTAACTGCCGCCTGAATGGCGTTGGATAATTCAATGGCATCGGTTAATGCATTGTATGCGCTACCGGCATGGTGACCGTGGTCAATACGACCTGACTCCACCATTAGAAAATAACCGTTATCGTTATTGTCTAGTACATCGATGGCCTTGCTGGTCATGTCAGTTAATGAAGGCTCGCCCGCTACGTCATTAGCGCGATCTGCTTCGTACTGCATGTGTGATTCATTAAATAAACCGAATAGGCGTGTGGTAGTGGCTGCGTCTACTGCATCAAAACCAGCTTGGTCCATGACATAGGTACCGTTTGTGTACATGTCTTGCCATTCTGTGACTAAATTGCGCTCGTCGGTGCGATCGCCTTCTACTTCGCTGACGGCATCTGCACTGTTAGATGCGGCATCTTTAGGTAAAAAGTGACGACGTCCGCCGCCCATGACCACCTCTAAACCGTCTACATCAACACCTGTAAAACGGGCTTCAAGGTTAGACTCAAAGTTAACAAGTTGGTCAGCAATATCGGTACATCCGGCGGTAACGGCTTCCTCTGGCATATCTGAAATATCTTCCCAGTTACGGTCGGCCGATTTAGCGTAGGTCGCAGCGGGGGTTGCATGAGTAATACGCGCCGTGGAGATAATACCCGTCGCCATGCCTTTTATTTCAGCGAGTTCTAATGCGGTAGATACTTCATTACCGGCAACCGTAGAACAATCGCCACGTTCAATATTCTCGTTGACACCAATAACGCCTACGTCCGTTTTAAGGCCTGACATCATCGCTGTCATGGTGCCTGCTGAATCTGGGGTTTGTGCATCTACATTATAGGTTTTAACATGAGCTGTATGGGGGAATGTCTCGAAGCTTAGGTAGCCTTCTTCACCAGGGTTACCGGCTAGTTGACCTTGTAAAATACGCGCAGCAGTAAGTGTTGAAATACCCATACCATCGCCTACAAACAAAATGACATTCTTGGCTTTGAATTGATTATTAGTGTTTAATTTTGCGGCCAATTTAGCTTGCGCATCAGCATACCAAGTATTGTCCGTTTGGTAGCTAGGCAAAACATCAGCGTGAAGCGCTGTTGATACAGCTAGTGCAAGGGCACTGGCCGTTGATATCCAGTTCATTTTCATGTTTTTATTCCCGAATGTGGTGTGCTTTTAAGATTTATTTACTAGCGGCTTTAGTAACAGCGGGAATAGGTTAGGGGACTTGTATGAAGGTTAGCTGACACTTTATTGACGAAACCGTGACGTTACGGTTGCATAAAAATGGCAGAAATTTTAAAGATTTATGACGCACTTGCGGTGGTTAGACAACCTTTCTGACCTGAACGCGTTATTTTGTTGCTTGAAAAAATGGGTGTTCAGTGAGTGATAAGCTGTCTTTGGTCACTGTGAGAATACTCCCCTGGTCGTACCAATCACCTAGCACGATGCGCTGGGCAGGTTGGCCGTTTACGGTTAAAGCGTGAATAGCGGGGCGATGTGTATGGCCATGTATTAGCCGCGTTACATTAAAACGAGACATGGTGTCTATGACTTCTTGAGGGGTGACATCCATTATGTCTGTCGTAAGTTGTTTCTGATTTTCTTTACTGGTTGCACGGCCGTTTTCGGCAATTTTTTGTCGCGTTTTCAAGGGCAAGCACAAGACTAACCTAGGCCACCACCAACCACGGGCTTTTTTACGGAATTTTTGATAAGCCACATCTTTAGTGCACAGTTCATCTCCATGGGTGATCAAGGTCGGTGTGCCGTATAAATCAATGACCACTTGCTCTGGCAATAAGGTAAAGCCAGCCTGTTTCGCGAAGCGTTCGCGGATAAGGAAATCGCGATTACCATGAATAAAAAAAACATCGACTCCAGAATCTGCAACCTGCTTAAATGCGCTGGCGACCTGTTGATTGAATGGGGTTTGATTGTCATCGCCAATCCAGGCTTCGAATAAATCGCCTAATACATAAAGTGCATCTGCTTGGCGTGCATCATGCTCAAGAAACTGAAATAGACAGTGACTGATATCTTCGCGCTCAGCAGATAGATGTAAATCGGCAATAAAGTAGGTAAAAGACATGAGGAGACTCAATAAAAGGCCTATTCAGAATGAACAGGCCTCGAAAACTAGATTATTCGCTTACTTCAACTTTCTGTATAACCACATCTTCTACAGGCACATCTTGGTGATATCCAGAGTTGCCAGTTTTAACGTCTTTGATCTTGTTGACTACGTCCATGCCGTCAGTCACTTTAGCAAATACACAGTAACCCCAGCCATCGCCAGACTCGCTGCGGAAGTTCAAGAAGCTGTTGTTAGCCACGTTGATGAAAAACTGTGAGCTAGCAGAGTGCGGCTCATTCGTACGTGCCATGGCCAATGTGCCTACTTCGTTGGCAAGGCCGTTGTTCGCTTCATTTTTAATGGTCGCTTTTGTTGCTTTTTGCTCCATGCCAGGCTCGAAACCACCGCCTTGAACCATGAAACCATCGATAACACGGTGAAAAATCGTGTTGTCGTAAAACCCTTCTTTGGCATAACTTAAAAAGTTAGCAACTGTCTCAGGCGCTTTGTCTGCGAAAAGCTCTACGTTAATGACGCCGTAGTTAGTATGAATTGTGACCATTTTAATGCCCTCAGGTGAATCATAAAAAATAAAAGTTCGCCATTCTAACGTAAAGCGACGCGCTTTTTAAGCAGTTGATTCATATTGATTAATGCGAGTGGAGTGACACAGTGATAGAATCGGCGTTCTGGGCAGTTGTGCCCACCTTTTTTTAGGTCATTTTAAACGTCATTGAATTTACAAATAGGAAAACGGTTAATGCTACACATATACAATACCCTGACTCGACAAAAAGAGCTCTTTACACCTTTACATGAATCAAAGGTGGGGTTGTACGTGTGCGGTATCACAGTATATGACCTGTCGCACATGGGGCACGCTCGCACGTACTTAAGTTTCGATTTAATGGTGCGCTATTTACGCCACAAAGGCTATGACGTGAATTATGTGCGAAACATCACCGACATTGATGACAAGATCATTCAACGTGCGAATGAAAATGGTGAAACGACCAGTGCACTAACTGAGCGCACAATTGCCATGATGCATGAAGATTTCGCGGCGATAGGGTTGCTTGAGCCGGATATTGAGCCCCGCGTGACTACCCACATGCCCGAAATCGTAGCGATTATCGAGCGCCTCATTCAGCGCGGTCATGCTTATCAGGCTAAATCAGGCGATGTGTTGTTTGATGTGAGCAGCTATGCGGATTACGGCAAACTAAGTAAACAAGACCTGGACCAACTGAACATGGGCTCGCGCGTCGATGTAGACAGCGATAAAGATGATCCCATGGATTTCGTATTGTGGAAAACAGTTAAGCCAGGTGAACCAAGCTGGTCATCACCTTGGGGGGAAGGGCGCCCAGGTTGGCATATTGAATGTTCAGCCATGAATCAAAAACACTTGGGTGAGCACTTTGATATTCACGGTGGTGGATCAGATTTGATTTTCCCTCATCATGAGAATGAAGTAGCACAATCGTGCTGCGCCTACGACACCCCTTATGTAAATTATTGGGTGCACGCGGGCATGGTACAAGTCGACAGCGAGAAAATGTCTAAATCATTAGGCAACTTCTTCACCTTAAGGGATGTGTTGCAACAACACGATGCTGAAACCCTGCGTTATTTCTTGATGTCAGCTCACTATCGAAGCCAGTTGAGTTATTCCGAAAATAACATTACTCAAGCACGCAGTGCACTTGAGCGCTTGTATACGTCTCTTCGAGACGTAAAGGCAAATACCCGGGTCGATATGCAAAGTACTGATTATCTTACTCGCTTTGATAAAGCCATGGATGATGATTTCAACACGCCAGAGGCCATGGCCGTGCTCTTCGACGTCGCCAAAGAGCTCAACAGAGCCAAAGCTGAAGGGGAAGCAGGTCATGAACGAGCCAGTGATTTAGCCGGCGTGCTGATTAATTTAGGTAAGGTACTAGGCATTTTACAACGCAGCCCAAGCGAATATTTGCAAGGCGAGCAGCAAGATGATGATGAAGTGGCAGAAATTGAAGGCTTAATTAAAGCGCGTAACGATGCCCGCGCTGCTAAAGACTGGGCAGCAGCAGATGCCGCAAGAGATGCACTAAATGCCCTTAATATTATTCTTGAAGATGGCCCCAGTGGCACCACTTGGCGTAAGGGATAGTATTTTTTCGTTACATAGATGACACATTCAAGGCCAGCTGATTAGCTGGCCTTTTTTGTTCCGACGGCTTTAGTCAGCCTCTTCTTTGGCGGGTGGCTGCGCGAGAATGTAAAACAAGAATGCAAAACAAGAATGCAAAACAAGAATGTGCAAACGAGCCATCATAAAGCTCAGGCTAAAATCTCTTGCTAAGCGCTGCACTTTGGACAACGCGCGAACTCGCAACGCCTCATGTTAATTTTAGAGTAAAAAGACCAAAGCACGCATTTCTCGCATTCATAAAAAACGCCATTTTGTACTTTTGAGCTGGCTGGTGTAATGGGCCGTTCTAGGGAGCGTTAGGCGTAAAATGAAAGGCTTAACTAAGTTAGGGAAGATCATAAATCGATGAAAGATAGTATTGAGCATCCCGTTCTGTTCATTTGAATATTAACTATCCGTAGAGAAAAGCATCAATGAAGCGATTTTTATTATCGGTTGGGCTGGGCCTAATGTTTTCAGCAAGCACGCTACTGCATGCACAGGAACCGGGGCAGATACTAGCGAAAGAACAAAGCGTTCAAGGCGTTGACCACGTCGGGCTAACGGTGAGTGACTTACAGGCTTCAGAGCGATTTTTCACCCAGTATGCAGGGTTTCATGTACTGAGCCGTGATGAAAAGTACCCATCTGTATTTCTATCAAACTACAGTGTTGTCATTACGTTGTGGCGCGTGACTGACCCCAGTACGGCTGTGGCATTTGATCGCAAGCACAATGTTGGGTTACATCACTTGGCACTTAGAGTCAGCAGTGAGGCGACCTTGAATGCGATGCATGACACCTTCTTGCAGGACAAGCAGGTCAAGATAGAGTTTGCACCTGAATTGGCGGGTAATGGGCCGAACAAGCATATGGTGGTGTATGAGCCTAGTGGTAATCGGATTGAATTTATCTATCGCGCAGCAGCGCGCTAGTACGCAGGGCGCTTTTTTGCCTGAGCACTTTCTTTGCCTAGCCCTATATTAGTCGAGCACTTTCTTGGGCATACACTTTTTCATCCGGGCACTTCTTTAGCCGGGCACTTTCTTAGCTGGGCATCCGGTAACGGTCGTTTAGGGCTGCAGGGCTTGGCGAGAGAGGTGATTTAGCAAAAGGAAAGATTGGATGACCAAAAAGCTTGGTGAAAAAGGAAGCTCGGATAAAAAGACAAAGGAGAACTCAGGTCGAGAGAGAAACCAAAATAGTTAGCTTCTCTCGGTAAAGTAAACCACTCGCACTTAGGTGCGAGTGACATCTACTTTGATTTTAAGCTTCTGGCCCGGTTGTAGGTATTTTTGAGTGCTTATTTGATTCCATGCGACCAAGTCTGACACATTGACTTTAAATTTTTGCGCAATTCTGGCCAATGAATCGCCGCCGCGTACGGTATAGGTGAGAGTGCGTATTACTGCATCGCTGTGCTTTTTGCCGTCCTTGCCTTTTAGCCATACCACTAGCTCTTTACCCGGGCGCAACGTGTCTGTGGGGGCCATACCATTCCACTTGGCTAAGCTGCGCATGTTCACTTTGTATTTGCGGCTAATGTCCCACATGGTGTCGCCACTTTTCACTTGGTGCTTGACCTGATAAGTGCCGCTTTTGTGCTTAGATTGTGTATCCGCTAAGCGTTGATCTTGTGACAAAGAATAAAAATCCATCGATTTTAGCGCCACTGGGATGACTAGATATTCGCCTGCACGAATAACGTTACCTTTAAGCTCATTTACTTGGCTAATTATGTCTGTGGTGGTGTGATACTTGTGCGCTAGTTTCAACAGACTGTCGCCGCTTTTAATTTTGTGGCGAACCCAATTTAGGCGCTCTTTCGTTTCAGTGGCAGCGATGGCTTCACTGAATTTTTCCACTTTGTCTACCGGTACCAATAAATTAAACGGGCCGTCAGGGTCGGTAGCCCAGCGGTTATATCCGGGATTAAGTGCATGCAATGCTTCTACTGATAAACCTGCCATATCAGCGGCCAGTGCTAAATCAATTTGCGAGCCCACATCAACCATCTCAGTTACTTTGATGTTTTCGATAATTGGCCAGCTGAAACTGTATTTTTCTGCGTCACGTAATATATCGGCTAAGGCCAATAATTTAGGTACATAAGCTCTGGTTTCTTTAGGCAAATCTAACGCCCAATATTCTGTGCTTTTACCTAACTTTTTGTTTTTCTTGATAGCGCGCGCAACTCGGCCTTCACCACTATTGTATGCAGCAAGGGCGTGTAGCCAGTTACCGTCAAACATTTCATTTAAGTATCTTAAGTAGGCAATTGCACCGTCGGTGGATGCCATAACGTCTCTGCGGCCGTCATACCACCATGTTTGTTTCATGCCGAAGCGTTTACCGGTTGCGGGTACGAATTGCCACATACCAGCAGCACGGCCATGAGAATATGCAAAAGGGTCAAACGCACTTTCTACAATTGGCAGCAGGGCCAATTCTAACGGCATGTTTTCTTCTTCTAAACGCTCAACAATAAGGTATAAAAACGGCTTGGCGCGTTTGGCCACACGCTGCATGTATGCGGGGTGCTTTAAATACCAATTACGTTGACTGGCAATGCGGGCGTTGTCTTCAAATTCGAATGCAAGGTTTTGACTAACGCGTTGCCATACATCAGCCGCAGCAACGTCCATAGGGATTGGTTCGGGTGCAATTTCAACCTCAACTTCTTCCTTTGGATGGGTGACAGGTATAATACCTTCATCCGCCGCTTCACAGTCGAATGCCTTGTCAGCTAACTCGCCCGATTGTTCACACGTGGTGGCAATTTCTTGTGCAATTTCGTGCTCTTGGTCTATCTGTTCAGCTGTTTCTGAATGAGGCTCCATCATCTGACAGGCCGGTAAAATTGAAACTAGCGATAGGCATAGTAAGGTATGTAAGCGCACTAGGCGTTCCTTTTATGTTTATTCTATTTTAAAAATTGTCTTTCCATGCTCGAAGCGCAGTAAACACTGATTCTGGTGTTGCTAATGCTCTACCTGCGTATTGCTCAGCATGTTGTATGACTTCCTTGCTACTCGCACGCAAAAACGGATTAATCGCTTTTTGCTGGCCTATTGTTGAGGGCAAGGTAGGTTTTAAATCAACCCTTTGAGATTCTGCCCAACCTTTATAGTTCAATAGTTCTTCATTATTCGGCTCAGCAGCCTGAGCAAATTTTATATTGGCTAAGGTGTACTCGTGGGTGCAGTACACTTTTGTGTCGTCGGCCAAAGCCGTTAGTTGCCCTAACGATTGATACATTTGCTCAGGTGTTCCTTCAAACAGTCTGCCACAACCAGCAGAAAAGAGCGTATCACCACAGAATAATCCGCATGAACCTACATACGCAATATGATCAAGCGTGTGCCCAGGTACCTCTAGCACTTTAAATTCAACGTCTAGTGACGGTAGTTGAACATTGTCGCCAGCCTGTAAGCGCTGAGTAATAGATTGAATTTGTGGGTTTTGCGGGCCATAAACAGTGACGTTTTCGAAGGCTTGTAGCAAGTCATTCACGCCACCTGTGTGGTCGCTATGATGATGGGTGATCAAGATATCTGTTAAGGTTAAATTGTTGCGAGTGCAGAATTTAATGACGGGTTTTGCGTCACCTGGATCAACCACTGTGCAGGTTTCACCGTTGGTTAGGCACCAAATATAATTATCCTCGAATGCTTTAATTGGTCTTATTTTCAGGGATGGCATAATAATCTCCAGTGACAACAATAATGAAACAGGTGTAAAGTAATCCGACATTATACATATTCAGAATCCATGTGCATGCACTAGTCTCCAATATGTTGACTACTAAATGTGTAATATGTTGCTACATTTTCGCTAAAAATAGGTTTGTATTGTATTGATGAAGCCAGCGTTACTTGACAAAAAACCACGTTACCCTCGCTCATGGTCGATGCTACCCAGTGGTGCTGAGCGCAAAGCCATTGTAGAGAGCGAACTAGACATCATCACTCAACAGTTTTTTGGCTATCACTTGGTTAAAGTGGGTAATTTAAGCAGTGAGCTAACCCTAAGTAAGTGCTCAATTAAACACTGTGTCAACATGGTTGCAAAAGAGCATGAATCGGCTGGTATGCGGTCGCTTTCTCGAGACATGGCGTTAAAAGAGAGCAGTGTAGATGGGTTTGTATTAGCTCATGAATTAGACTTTGCCCAAGACCCCCATCAAATTTTACGTGAAGTAGACAGAGCCATAATGCCTGATGGTGATTTGGTGATCGTTGGCTTTAACCCGCTCAGCTTAACTGGCTTGCGAAAGCTAGTGTGGTTTAACCGCCAAAGTATCTTGCAAGAAGCGCGTTTTTTTAGCGTACCGCGTATTAAAGACTGGTTGCACTTGTTGGGCTTTGAGGTCACTAACGTAAAATATCTCCCTTATTCCACATTTTTTACTAATAGGCCTAATCATTTTTTGACCCGCTGGTGCCGTCGCTTTTTACCGCAACTGGCTAGTGTGTACGTGATTGTGGCTAAAAAACGCACTGTACCTTTGTCGCCCATTAAGCCTAAATGGCAGCTCAAACCGAAATTCAGTGCGGTTGGTGCGAGTATTCGTGCGGGCAGTGTTAACACTGAAAAGCCGCAAAGCTGACATTAGGCACAAGCGTAGCAGACATGAAAAAGCCCGTTTAGGTGTTGGTCTAAACGGGCTTGTTTAATCGTTAGTTGATTGGCTGAAGAAGTGAGTTATTTTACTTTCATGCCGGGTTGTGCGCCCTCATGTGGCTCCATGATCCACAAGTCTTTACCACCAGGTCCTGCAGCTAGTACCATGCCTTCAGACATGCCAAAACGCATTTTACGCGGCGCTAGGTTTGCCACCATAACAGTTAACTTACCGACTAAATCTTCTGGCTGATACGCAGATTTAATGCCTGCAAATACTTGGCGTGTTTCGCCGCCTAAATCTAGCTCGAGGCGCAGTAACTTGTCTGCTTTTTCGACGTGTTCAGCGACCACTATTTTAGCAATACGCAAGTCTATTTTTGCGAAGTCATCAAATTCGATGGTGTCACTGATAGGATCTTTTACCAGTGGGCTGTTTGGGTCTAGGGTCACGGTAGGTGCTAGGTTTTCTTTAGAGTCATCTACCATCGCATTCACTTTGTCCATATCGACGCGCTGCATCAAGGCTTTGAATTTATTAATTTCATGCCCAGTCAATACGGTTTGTGCACTGCTCCAGCTCAAATTATCGTTCAAAAACGCTTCTGCTTGCTCTGCTAATTTAGGCACCACTGGCTTTAAGTACACCATTAATAAGCGGAACAAGTTGATACCCAATGAACACACATCATGAGTAAACGCTTGTTTGCTTTCGTCTTTAATCGTGACCCAAGGCGCGTTGGCATCAATGAACTGGTTCGCCTTGTCCGCTAGTGCCATAATCTCACGAATGGCTTTGTGGTATTGGCGCTCTTCAAATGCTTGGGCGATGCTTGCTTGGGCGTTTTGAAATTCAGCTACTAGCTCTGGCTCAAGCACGTTGTCGGACAACTTGCCGTCGAAGCGTTTTGTGATAAAGCTAGCACAGCGACTGGCGATGTTAACGACTTTGCCCACTAAGTCTGAATTTACTTTTTGCGCAAAATCTTCGAAATTAAGGTCGATATCTGTCACGTTCGCGCCCAGTTTAGAGGCGAAGTAATACCGTAGATACTCAGGATTCAAATGCTCTAAATAAGTACGACCCTTAATAAAGGTACCTTTTGATTTAGACATTTTCGCACCGTTAACGGTGACAAAACCGTGTACGTTGACGCCAGTCGGCTTTCTGAAGCCGGCGCCTTCAAGCATGGCGGGCCAAAATAGGCAGTGGAAATAGGTGATGTCTTTGCCTATGAAGTGGTATAGCTCCGCGTCTGAGTCAGCGCCCCAGTATTCATCAAAGTTAATACCGCTGCGGTCACACAAGTTTTTAAAGCTCGCCATATAACCCACTGGTGCATCAACCCATACATAAAAGAATTTATTGGGTGCACCAGGAATTTCAAAACCGAAGTAAGGTGCGTCACGACTGATATCCCACTGCTGTAGGCCTTTTTCAAACCATTCTTCAAGCTTGTTGCTAATTTCGCTTTGCAGTGCATCACTTTTTAGCCATGTTTGTAGCATGTCTGAAAATTGCGGTAAGTCGAAGAAGAAGTGCTCTGAGTCTTTTAAAATCGGCGTCGCGCCTGAAACCACTGAGCGTGGGTTCTTCATTTCTGTTGGGTCGTAAGTCGCCCCGCAGTTATCACAGCTATCACCGTTTTGATC
The DNA here is from genome assembly GCF_000315015.1 of Paraglaciecola mesophila KMM 241. Taxonomy (GTDB): domain Bacteria; phylum Pseudomonadota; class Gammaproteobacteria; order Enterobacterales; family Alteromonadaceae; genus Paraglaciecola; species Paraglaciecola mesophila. The sequence continues at coordinate 62,458 of NZ_BAEP01000064.1, forward strand.
TTCAGCACCACAGCTAGGGCAAGTGCCTTTTACGAAACGGTCTGGTAAAAACATTTTCTTTTCAGGGTCAAACAACTGGCTGATAGTGCGCTTTGAAATATATCCAGCATCATTTAAGCGGTTGTAAATCAGTTCTGAAAGCTCTTTGTTTTCATCACTGTGGGTAACGTGGTAGTTGTCATACTCTACGAAGAAGTCGAGCAAATCTTGGTGATGCTCAGCACGAGTACGGGCTACCATTTCTTCTGGTGTGATACCTAGCTCTTGGGCTTTGAGCATAACGGGCGTACCATGTGCATCGTCGGCACATACACTGTATATTTCGTGGCCACACATTCGTTGAAAACGCGTCCAAATATCCGTTTGGATATGCTCTAAAAGGTGACCCAAGTGAATGGAGCCATTTGCATAGGGAAGGGCGCTGGTAACAAGAATTTTACGTGGTTGTGACGACATGTTTATTTCGGTTTCTTCGTTTAATTAAAAAGGCCGCAAATGGTATCGAAAATAAGCCGCCATTGCATTAGCTAATAGCTACCTAGCGCCAAAATCATCGTTATTAAGTAGGAGTGTCATGTTATTTAGCCGTTCAACACCAGAGCAAAAACGCCAGTCATTGGTCTCAAAGCAACTCGCGGCACAATTCGAACTCACTGATAAACATGTCGGTACTTGGGTGACGGTCTCAGGTGATGATGTTCTTATCACCTTACCCTTTGCTGCCGCAACGGTTCATGATGCGCTAACAGCGCATATTAAAAAGGCGGCACACGAGGAAAATCTGCCTATACAAAACATAGTCATCGAAACCGACATTCAAGCATCGCCGACCAAAGTCGCTAAAGTCACTAACATTAAAAACATCATTGCCGTTGCTTCAGGTAAAGGCGGGGTAGGTAAGTCAACCACCAGTGTGAACATTGCTTATGCATTAATGGCGCAAGGGGCAAAAGTGGGGCTGCTAGATGCCGATATTTACGGCCCTTCCATTCCGATTATGTTAGGCAATACCGACTCAACGCCAGCTTCTCGAGATGATAAAACCATAATACCTTTTGCAGCCCACGGCTTGGTTGCAAGCTCTATTGGTTATTTTGTGCCAGCTGAAAACGCGACAGTGTGGCGCGGGCCAATGGCCAGTAAAGCCCTTGAACAATTATTGCGTGAAACAGGCTGGCCAGAGTTAGATTACTTGATTGTTGATATGCCGCCGGGCACAGGGGACATACAATTAACGCTCGCCCAGCAAATGCCGGTAAGCGCGGCCGTGATCGTGACTACCCCACAAGATTTAGCAGTAGCAGATGCCAGTAAAGGCATTGCCATGTTTAATAAGGTCGATGTGCCTGTGCTGGGCCTAATTGAGAATATGAGCCTATACATTTGCCCGAAGTGCGGACACCAAGACCATATATTCGATAAAGATGGGGGCGTTGAACTTGCCAAGCGAAATAAGGTGCCGCTGTTAGGGCAATTACCCTTGAATGTTAAAATTCGACAGCACACAGATGAGGGCACACCCCTATTGGTGGCTGAACCTCATGATCCTCTAAGCCAAACTTATATGACATGCGCAGCCGCCATTTCAAAACAGCTTTATATGGATGGTTTGATGGACTTGCGCATACAAAATATTTAAAAACGTTGAACATAGCCGCTTAGCTACGCATAATTGCGCGGCTAAGTGGCTGCAAGCTCGACGTTAAGCCGCTTAGCTGAATTCAAAACCGACACTTTAAACCCAAAATTCAATTACCGAGTTAAACATTATGCGTTTGTGCGACAAAGACATTCTAGCCCACCTTCAAGACGGTAAAATCACCATCACTCCAGAGCCTGATTATGCTGAAATAAGTGGCGTAACCGTCGACATTCGATTAGGTAACAAATTTCGTGTTTTTACTGAGCACCAAGCGCCTTTTATTGACTTAAGCGGCCCTAAGGCTCAGGTACAAGAAGCATTGAATACGGTGATGAGTGACGAAATCAGCGTCGGTCCCGACAAATCATTTTATTTACACCCAGGTGAGCTTGCTTTGGCGGTAACGCTTGAATCGGTGACTTTGCCTGGCAATATTGTTGGTTGGTTAGATGGTCGTTCGTCACTGGCGCGGTTGGGGCTGATGGTACACGTAACGGCACATCGTATTGATCCCGGCTGGTCAGGTAACATCGTGCTAGAGTTTTTCAACAGCGGTAAATTGCCACTTGCGTTAAAGCCTGGCATGAAAATAGGTGCACTGAGCTTTGAAGTCATGTCTGACTTTGCAGAAAAACCGTATAACGCACGTGTTGATGCCAAATATAAAAATCAAGAAGGCGCCATTGCCAGCCGGATTAGCGGCGATGACAAAACAAGCAGTCAGTAAAGGTTTTTGTTGTTTAACATTGCATACGCCTATTAAATTGTATGCTTTTATCAAAACGGTTGGCGAATGACGCGCCAACCATTTTGCTTTCATTTCATTCTACTGCTGTTCACCTAACGCTCGCACCGCACCAGGGCTAACGCCAAGTACCCGCTTGAACGCTTTTGAAAATGACGACTCATTTTCGTAGCCACAGGCAAGCGCCGCATGCAAGGTAGTCACGTTTTCATCCGCTAACATTCTGTAGGCCAGACCTAATCGCCATTGCGTAACGTACTCCATCGGGGCTTGTTGCAGCACAGATTTGAATAATTCGTTAAAACCCGCACGAGACATAAAGCACTGCTGGGCGAGCATTTCCACCGTCCATTTTTTGTCAGGCTCGCTATGTATAGCAGCCATCGCGGCCCCCAGTTTTGGGTGGGCCGTGGCGGCAAGCACGCCATTGTCCGCTGGTAAATGTTCACGGAAAATTATGGCTAGGATCGCCTCGGCGATACGGCCCATAATAAGCGCAGAGCCTTTATTAGGCAGCTTTGATTCATCCAATAAGGCTGCGAGTAAGTAGTTTAACCCTGATGCACTGTTGGCGACTGTTTGGTGTTTTATGATAATGACGCTGGGTAGATGTGCTGTCACACTAGCAACGAGCGGGTGGTGATGACTGAAATAGCCACAGACTAATCCGGTAGCGCTAGGTTGAATACCGCTAGCGTAGTTCTGTGAAGCAGCGGCATTGACCACGACCGAGGGCACCACGTCGTCACTTATGACGTGTTCGCTATCGCGGGGGAACAACACAATATCGCCCTGTACTAATTGGATAATCCTGTTCTGCTTTTGATCGCATTCGCCGTGTTTATCGTGTTGATATTTACTTTCACGTTCAGCACTAGGCAAGGTCAAATAACACCTGCCGTGGCTAACAACATGAAAGTTCATGTAGTGTGTACCCGAGGTGTTTATGGCCCAACTGCCACAGTACTGCCCGTTGTGGAAGACGTTTGCAGACACTTTAAAGGCCGTGAATAACTGATTTAATACATCCATAGACGTTGTGACATAACCTTTGGTTTTACGGACATAGTGGCAAGAAGCCTGCGCACTTAAACTTTTCCTCGTTGATTACTTCAATCTCTGAATAACCAAACTGAGGACACGAAAATGAAAAAACTATTTACCCTTAAATCACTGTTTACTGCTGTTGCCATTACGGTATCAAGCTTAAGTTTCGCCGGCGTTGATACCCAAACCGATAGCAACGACGTTATTTTAGCGGGCCATGACGCTGTCGCTTACTTTACGCAAAACAAACCTGTGGTAGGTAAAGCACAATATACCGCAGTGCATAATGACGCTATCTATCGTTTCAGTAGTGAAGCCAATCGCGATGCATTTAACAGCAATCCGGAAAAATACGCCCCTGCATACGGTGGCTTCTGTGCGTTTGGCGCTACCTTTGGTAAAAAATTCGATATCGACGGTAAAGCATTCGAAATCGTTGACGGAAAGCTGTACGTCAACAAAAACCCCGAGGTATACAAAGCTTGGAAAAAAGACATTCCTAAGCATTTGATTGAAGCCAACGAACAATGGCCAAGCATTGAGTTCACGCCAGGTAACGAGCTTTAATCTTATTGGCTAGTATGGGTTTTCGCTTCTAATGCCGCCACTAGCGGCGCACTTATTCGCTATGCCGTGATTAGCAAAGCATGGCTAGTGCGTCTTTGCTGTCAAAGAACTAAAAAGCGCATTACTAAAACATAACCCCACTCGTTGGGGTTTGTTCGTTACTTTGCCGGGTATCGTCACATCAGACCGGAGCGACATTAGTATTCATTCACTTTGATTTGCTATAAAACTACAAAGAGTTGAGTGAAATAAAGAGTCATTGGAAGTCAGTATGAAGGTGAGCGCAGCAGGGGCGAGTAGAGAATCTTCGTGCGGGGCAAGTCTTTGGTCGAGTTAAACAACGCACAAAGTCAGGCGCCAGAGATTGCCGAGCGGGTAGATCGTCAGAACACGCAGAATGGCAGATGAAAGTGACGGACAAAAAGAGTGAATAACGTGATAAAAAACACTCAAACCAATCGAATAAGCTGCAGTTTGAACAACAAATAAGCGAACGAACAAGGTAAAGCATATTTCTCATTGCAAAAACGCCAGATTTCCGTATTATGCGCGTCTTCGGTCGGTGTGTAGCGCAGCTTGGTAGCGCACTGTCATGGGGTGTCAGGGGTCGTAGGTTCAAATCCTATCACACCGACCAATTCAACTGCCCTCAAATTTCTGTACCAAGAATTCCTACTCTATCAAATATCTCTGAACCTACGACATGAGCGCGAAGCGATCACAGTCGTGTTCACAAAGTTGTCGGGAACAATTTTGAACGTGCGCAGGAACTAACAAAGACAGCCATCTTTAGAATCGTATGAAAAACTATCCTGCATAGGGGAAAATACCCCTCAATGGGCGTTAAAGTTCTTTTGATCTGAGTGATTGGGGATTTTTACTGGAAAAATGAGCGTACCTACTAACAAAGACAGCCATCTTTAGAATCGTATAAAAAACTATTCTGCTTAGGGGAAAATACCCGCTCAATAAGCGTCAAAGTACTTTTGATCTGAGTGATTGAGAATTATTACTGGAATATTGAGCATTGATGGAGAAAACGCAGCGAAAGGTCAATTTTCAGGCAGGGAAGTAGGCTACAATATATGAATGATATGCAATGTTCGAAATTGTTTCAGGCGCGCTTTAACAGAACTTTCGCTTTGGTCATTCCTCGCAGACGTTGATGATGGGTGTGGCGCTTGAACGCATTCATCATTTGCTCAGCACCTGCTGCATAGCAAAAGTGTTTCTCAAACTCAGTGGTCAAGGTTAGCCATTGAGCAGAGTCTAAGCCGAGTCGTTCTAAAATTGGGCTTTGAGTATTGTCGATATGACCTGCCTTATCATCACGAATAGAGCGACCAGTGGTATCGACAAGCTCAATATAGTCTTTTAGTGAATACGCGATACCTTTGGGCATATTTTCACGAGGGTTTCCCACAAAGGGTGTTAAAACGCTCGGTTGAGGTTGTTTGTTTTTAATGGCGTGAATTCGTTTTTTGATACTGGTGTGCTTGGATGTTTCTGGTGTTTTTTCCATTTTTGCACGAATGGGATTCAAGTCCACATAGGCCATACACGCTAAGACCGCACTTTCATCCAACAAAGCTTGAGATTTAAACCTTCCTTCCCAGAAACGACCAGTGCAGCCGTCTTCTTTATTGGCTTCGCGAGCAATATGCTCATTTAAGTCACGCATAAACCAGCTTATGTCATACAAACGTTGCCGATAGGTTTCAACGGTCTCATCGAAGGTGATTAGCTCTCCTTGGCTCAGCGTATCGCCATTCATGAATTTCTGAGTCAGCAATGTGCCTCTGTGCAGCTTGTGATAGCGCCTCAACACTTCATCGTTATCCCAATTATCAGCCAAGGCTTTATCCACACAAAGCACCACATGCGTGTGATTATTCATGACCGCATAAGCACAAATGTCTATCGCAAATACTGTCGATAGAAACAATAAACGCTCTTCTACCCAGCCTCGGCGATGCTCGTAGCTCTGGCCAGAATGTTTATCTACTCCGCATAAGAAAGACTGACGCACGCAGCGGGACACACAATGGTAATAGGGCGTATCGATTAAACTAATTTGGCTTTTTCGAGGTTGAGGCATAATCCATCTACCTGGCAGAATGAAAAACAAACTAAGTGTAGTTCAGCCCTGAAAATTGACCATTTTTAACATGGGTGTCTTTCTTTTTCTTTTTCTTTTTCTTTTCTTTTTTTTTTCGTATTAATAATTTAGGGTTTACAGAAACACCAAATGTTTGTCCTAAGTGCAACAAGAAAACATCATGGTGGGGATTTTACTGGCTGGCCTTCGGCCAAAAACACTCGTAAAATCCCCATATGTTAAGCGTTATATTTCGAGTGAGGTTAAGTGAGACGATCAATAAAACGGAAGTTATTGCTCAATACTGTATTTGTAATCGCTGCAATATTAGTAAGTATTTGGCCTCTCACTATGATATCCAATGGTGATATCTCATTCGATAGACATGGTGGCTCTGTAAGTTTTTTATTCGCATTAATATTTTTTGCACTCATTTGCTTTAAGAGTATTTTATTAATAGTAGTACGTCCTTTTGTTCGCCATAAACCTCGCCTTAAGGAGAGATTATATAGCGATTGTTGGACACTTTTTTTAGGGCCGGTGCGTAGATGAAATATAACAAACCAAGTCAGCGGGAATTTTACTCGCTGAAAAACGCTCATAAAATCCCCTGCTTGGGGCGTTAGCTGTCAGTAGGTAAACCATGACTCAAAAGTCTTTGCCAAGAAGAGCTCTAAAGTACGCCGTAATATCTTCTTCAATAATTATGCTTTTGGTTCTGTATGCATTGCTAACTCGGGATGTGACTGGCTCAGCCTTGGAAGTAACTCTCCGTATAGTAGTAACAACTTTTGGTGTGTTTGGTGCAATGTGGTTGGTTTTTATTTTTTATCTATTCACAAACCCAGATGCTGATAAACCCAGAGAATAGCAATTTTGATTAAAAGTGACTTTAAATGGCGATACTCTCTTCGATTAAGAATGTCAGCTAACAAGAGACTATGGCGTCAATAGCTAATTTGTAGCCTTTGGCGCTTCCCACATGACCCCATCTCTGAGCATTGAATTTAAGATGACAACCATCTTTCCAATGCACGCAATAATAGTCACTTTCTTAGGCTTACCCGCAGCGACTAATTACTAACATAGACAGCCATCTTTAGAATCGTATAAAAAACTCTTCTGCTTAGGGGAAAATACCCGCTCAATAAGCGTCAAAGCACTTTTGATCTGAGTGATTGAGAATTATTACTGGAATATTGAGCATTGACGGAGAAAACGCAGCGCAAGGTCAATTTTCAGGCAGGGGTGTAGGCTACAATATATGCATGATATGCAATATTCGAAATTGATTTAGGCGCGCTTTAGCAGCTCTTTCGCTTTCGTCATTCCTCACAGCCGTTGATGATGGGTGTGGCGCTTGAACGCATTCATCATTTGCTGTGTACCTAATTCGATTATTATGGCGCGTTTGTTGGCCACCCACATTTTAGTATCTCTACGTATAGGCTTTAGGCTAACCTGTCTCTTTATAACGTACGCATTAATGGCCGTTGTTTAATAAGCCATCGGCAGTGCTTCACTAAACGATTGATTAATTCACAGTAGGGCGTAAATGATATGAACGGTAACGTTATTAGATCTAATTCTGAATACGAAGAAGAGACATTCACCTTCGATGAATTACAGGCGTTGTCTGGTGATATATTACTTGATTTTGGCGCGCCTTGGTGCGGCCATTGTCAGGCAGCACGACCAGCCATAGAAGAAGTCGTGGCTGAACACGCTGGGCTAAGGCATATAAAAATTTATGATGGAAAGGGCAAACCTTTGGGCCGTAAATTTAAGGTGAAATTGTGGCCGACTTTAATACTGCTGCACGCAGGGAATGAAGTGGCTCGACTTGTTAGACCATTAACGCCTGATGAAGTACGCCAACTGGTATCGAAAATCGATTTAGGAGGGTAATCCCCCCCCTAATGACATTCGTTACGCACTCTAGAGGAAGGTATTGGATTGAAACACGCATTTTTTGCATTGGCTATTTTCACAGGTTTGAGAGCTCATGCTGCTGAGCACTATATAGCTCTGGAAAAGCCAGAATTCGAATTGATCACCGACCGCTTTTTTAGTCAGGCGCTGAACTTCAACTCGTTAGCTGAAACCAAAAACGTTAATTTGACCTATTGGGGCAGCATACCGCAAGCTGAAATTAGATATAACGCTAGTAGCTTACTTGTACGTGCTCAAGAAAATGAGTTGCAGCGAGTACATTTGCAGTTAGAGCAAAAAGTTAAAACCATTGTTTTCAACATGCAGACTCAGCCCGCCGATTACGATCAAGAATATATTCAAATGCATGAGGGTAAAGTTAGCATAGAGACACCAGAAGTGTATGAGCTTAATAATATCGTACTTGCTTTAGCTGATAAGTATCACCAAACACACTACAGAATGCATTCAAAAGGGCGGTATTACGCTGATGTATTAACATGGTTTTCGCCTTTTAAAAATCACCCAATTTTCCGTACGCTTAATGAGATCAATTATTACTCGTTAGTTGAAAATGGCCCAGCATATACCTTTGACGGGGATACAATAGCGCGTTCGGCTGTATACAAGGGTTTTAGGGCGGATGACGCTATCGAAGACAATAAGGCTTTGTTAGAGGATTTTGCGAGAAAGAGTGACTTTAGGAAGTTCTATCAACAACACCGTGGATATTATTCACAATTAAGTGAGGTATTCGAGCTAGGCGCTCAGCCAAAAACGATTTGGCAATGGCTAGAATCTCACTTTCCGGCGAGGTATCAAAGCTATCGAATCTTTTTTTCACCATTGGGGCCCGGCAATAATAGTTCTCGCATGTTTGATGACAATGATTTCAAAGAATCAATTATGTTCGTCAGTGCGCCTAATCGCTATGAGAGTGAGCACGAAGCATCTTCTACTCAGTGGATGAAGTTCACACGTTCATTCTTTACCGAAATAGATCATACCTATGTTAATCCAATCTCCGATCAGTATATTGATGATATTAACGCTGCTTTTATAGATTTAGCGCCATGGTACAAGGGCGGGGGGTACAATAAACCGTATTTAGTATTTAACGAGTACATGACATGGTCGATATTTTCTTTGTATGCGAGGGAACATTATTCGGCTGAGGATTACGCTTTTAGCAAAAGCTATATCGAACGCTTCATGGTCGAAAAAAGAGGGTTTTATAAGTTTAAAGGTTTCAACGAAGAACTTATTCGGCTGTATATCAACAGACCCAACGACGATAAAATCACCGATCTATACCCCAAGATGATAAGTTGGATAAGAAATAACGTTGATCATTAAGTCCCAAAAATTCATGTTCGCTTTTTATGCTTTTGGTTCAACACTGGGCGCCGAGGACTAATCGTTTTTACAAGATGAATAAAATGCTGGCGTTTGGCGAAATGTCTCATCTATTTAACATGACTACTCAACTCGCTGCTTCATATATCGCTTTGGCGATTCTCCAAGAATATTTTTGAACATAGTAATAAAGGCACTAACAGAACTGTAACCTAGGTATTCGGATACTCTTTGTACTGGCATGTTTGTCATCAGTTTTTGCACTGCAATGATCACGTGCAGTTGAGCTCGCCAGTGGCCAAACGTCATACCCGTTTCACGCTTGATTAAACGCGCTAATGTGCGCGGTGTCGTAGCAAAATAGCTCGCCCACTGGGGTAAGGTTTTTCTGTCATCAGGGCAAGACAAAAGCAGCTGGGCTAGCTTGGCGACAGTGGGGTGACTGGGCAAAGGTAAATCCATGGTTTGTTGGGGCGATTCACTAACGACGTCAATTAGAACCTGAGCTAATCTGTTTGTCGGGCTAAAGTGTGGGTAATGCTGATCTTGCTTGGCAAAATGACAAATCAGTTCTTTGCCGAATATACTCAATGCGAATGTGCAGGTTTGGTCAGGCATGCGCAGTTCGCCTGGTTGAATGAATACGTGACACAGTTCAGCATGATCAGAAGCGCGATTGCTGTGAATAATATGAGGGGGTATCCAAATTGCGCTTTGAGTTGGTACCATCCACATTTTTCCCTGTACTTCACAGGTGACATGTCCGTGCAGTGCGAGTATCAGCTGGCCCTTCGAATGAGTGTGTAGTGGTAGTTCATGGCTGTTATTGACCTTCTCAATACGCGCAACTACGGGCTGAGGCATCGCCTCAAACTGCTGCAAATCATCCCACTGTATAAAATTCAATAAACTCATTTGTCAGTATTTAGCTATATGTTGTCTTGATTTGTAAATTATAAGCGCTTGCGACCTTTTATAATACCCGCGGTTGTACATCACCATCCTAAATTTGAGGCTTGGCTAAATAGGCGCTTTAATTAGCGGCTATAAATCCTACGACTGCCTATTTTAGTTAGAGACGCGTTGGCATGAGGCGCGTGTCTTTTACTCACCGAACGCTTGGCAAGAGCGGGATAAACCAAAGAGAATAAAAGTGGGATTTATAAGCGGGCTAGGGCGGGTAATCCCCAACAAAATCGTGGCGTCTTCTTTTGTGTTGGTCGCAGGCATTCTGTTTGTTGCGGCGAATTTACGTGCACCCATCACGGGTATTGCACCCATTCTTGAGCACATTATTCACACTTTCACATTAAGCAACACTCAGGCAGGCATGTTAACAACGTTGCCCCTCATTGCGTTTGCCATTGCATCTCCTATGGCAGCCGCATTGGCTAGGAAGATTGGTATCGAAAGTGCGATATTCATAGCATTGCTGTGTATTGCAGCAGGTATAGGACTGAGGTTAATCGACTCAGTATGGATGCTCTACATTGCCACAGCCGTTATTGGCGTAGGGATCGCCATTGGCAATGTGCTGTTGCCTAGCTTAATTAAACGTGACTTTGCTGCGCGTGTGGCCATGATGACGTCGTGCTACGTGCTCGCTATGGGGATTTTCTCTGGTGGTTTTTCGGGTTTAGTCACTCCACTGGCAAATATCGAGGCCCTTCACTGGCAAGGTGCTTTAGGGGTATTTTCCATTGTGACTGTTTTTAGCATAGTGTTATGGCTACCGCGGTTAACCACGCGCACTATGCCTGATGCTGGCGTAGTAGAAACGAACGAAAGGGTAGCGCCTCATTCAGCCAAACCTAACAAGGTATGGCACTTTTCACTGGCTTGGCAGGTGACAATATTCCTAGGGCTGAATTCTTTTATGACTTATGTGCTGATTGGTTGGTTGCCCAATATTCTAGTTGATGCCGGTTATTCACAGGTGTATGCCGGGGTACTTCATGGCTGGTTGCAGTTTGCATCAGCTGTTCCTGGCTTCGTGCTAATACCGATTTTAGCAAGATTGAAAGACCAACGGATCCCCGCGGTGTTTATATCTATATTAGGCGCCGTAAGCATTCTTGGGTTGTTGTACGCACCAACGTTCGCCTTTTTATGGACTGTACTTGTTGGTTTTAGCTCAGGCGGCTGCTTTATCTTAGGTTTGTCGTTCATTAGCTTTAGAAGCCAAAACGCCTTACAGGCAGCATCTTTGTCAGGCATGGCTCAATCATTTGGTTATTCGCTAGCAGCCCTTGGGCCTATGCTAGCGGGCTATTTCTATTCCTCTATTGGCGATTGGTCAGGAAGTTTGTGGATGTGTGCCATTGCCAGCTTATGCTGTGCGTTAGTTGGCTTAGGGTGCGGACGAAACAAAGTACTGCCGCATTTTTAGCTTCCAGCTGCTAGTGTGATTCAACGTTATTTAGCCTAAAGACTTTACAGTGAAGCCTTGTAACATTTACTGCATTTACCCGTGTCAATCCGTTAGTGTTGAGCGCAGACTATTCATGTTTTCTCAATACACATTTTATTACGTTTGCTACAGCTCTTTAATGGCGTGCTCTGACCGCCTTTTCTTAGATTAGGCACTCACGCAAAATCTTTCTTGGCGTTTCATTTGCTCCCTCGAACCTCGACTCCACATTCAATTCATTTTAGGAGAGAGATTATGTCAAACACAGTTAAAACGATTAACCCGACTACCGAAGAGCAGCTAAAAGAATACACGCTGTTATCCACCGATGAAGCGGTTAAAGCTGTCGATAATGCGGATGAGGCATTCCAGCAGTGGAAGCTTACCAGCAGCGCAGAGCGTGCAAAACTGCTAAACAAGATGGCAGATGTGATAGATGCCAATAAAGAAGAGCTTGTTACCCTAATGATAGATGAAATGGGTAAAGTAAAAGAGCAAGGCTACCAAGAGGTCGAATTGTGTGCCTCAATTTGCCGTTACAGCGCAGAACAAGGGCCAGAAATACTTGCCGATGAAGAGCGTGAGTACGAGCAAGGAAAAGCGATTGTTAGTTATCGCCCCATTGGTGTGGTGCTAGGCATTCAGCCTTGGAACTTCCCTTTATATCAAGTGATCCGTTACAGCGCATCTAACTTGATGGCAGGTAATGCAACAGTCCTTAAACATGCGGCTAACGTATTCGGTATGGCAGTCAAAATTCAAGAAATGTACGAAGAAGCTGGTTTCCCCAAAAATGTTTATCAATCATTGTTAATTGATGGTGAGGCTGCAAGTGAACTGATTAAACACCCCAAAGTGCGTGGTGTATCGTTTACCGGTAGTGACGGTGTCGGTAAAAAAGTTGGTGCATCTGCTGCGGAAAACGTGAAAATCTCGGTACTTGAACTGGGCAGTAATGATGCCTATGTGGTGCTAGATGATGCAGACATCAAAGTGGCCGTTGAAGCTTGCGTACTGGGCCGTGTTATCAATAACGGTGAAACGTGTGTATCGGCTAAACGCTTTATTGTGACCGAAAAAAATTACGACGCATTTAAAGCGGCGTTCATCGATGCCATGAAAAATATCAAAATGGACGATCCAAATTTAGAAGGCACTGACATTGGTCCTATGGCGAGAGAAGACTTACGTGACAAACTTCATGATCAAGTGAGCGAATCAATCAAAGCGGGTGCGACCTGTTTAACAGGCGGTGAAGTACCAGACCGTAAAGGTTACTTTTATCCCGCTACCGTGCTTGAGAACGTTCAGCCTGGCTCACCAGCCTATGATGATGAACTGTTCGGCCCAGTAGCATCATTAATCAAAGCCAAAGATGATGAAGATGCGATGCGTATTGCTAATGACTCACGCTATGGCTTGGGTGGCGGTATTTTCAGCCAAGACGAGGATAAAGCCATTAAGCTGGCGCGTGATGTGTTCGATACCGGTATGATCAATATTAATGGTTATGGCTTAGCGCACCCAAATCTGCCATTTGGCGGGGTGAAAGACAGTGGTTACGGTCGTGAACATGGCGGCTTTGGTATCAAAGAATTTGTTAATGTTAAAGCCATTATGGTGACACAATAAATCCGCTCTTCTTGATAGGAGGATAGTTTTGCAAGTTAAAGCTTAGCTGTACTTACCCCTTACTAAGGGATTTTAAAGGGGTGATAGAAGGAATTTAAAGGGTATATTAAGCGGAATATAAAAGGCAGTCAGATCATTCTGGCTGCCTTTTCTGTTTGTGCTCGTCAATACGGTCTGTATTTAAGGGGCGAGCTGCGTTAAAAGTAAGCGGTGGCCCCTTGCAGGTACTGGTTAAATGCACCTTGATTAGCTTGTTTTAACGTGACGCATTGCTGCGATTCATCTTGCGCAACCTCGTAGCTGCGAGCCATTCCGTCGAACTTGTCTTTATGTTTGCTATAAAAGTCTTGTGCCAATTCTATGTTGTGCTCACTGCAACTGCTTGACACATATTCAGGCATGCGCGCCACATGATAGGCCGGCATTTTAGCGGTCACTTGTTCCATGTTTTCATCTAACCATTGATATAGTACATCCTGATTTTCTCTGGCTTGACTGGCCGTGGCAATAAACCCAAGCACGTTGGCGGGGCTCACGGAATCATTTAGGGTCATATCAAGTACTTTGCGCACAGTTACCGCCTCGGGGAATAACATACCGAAGCGGATTGCGCTCTGGGTGTTAGCATCATTAGTGGCAAAATACGCCGCCTGATACTTGTCAAACCATCCCTTGTCGTCATTAACCGCCAGGCTGCGCATAGCATTTCCGGCAATCGCTCGGCCTGTACTTGTATCGTCTTGTAGGAATTTTTCGGTGATGCGTTTGCTCTGTGCAATGACGTCTTTATTTTGCGTGTAACGGCTAAGAAGGCCAAACACAGCATTACGCAGGCGACTTTTATCGTTGCTGTCACCTTTGCTCTCAACTGTGCCTAAACGCGCAAACCAATGGCTTAGTTTGCTATTTAAGAATTGCGCAAATAGGGCCTTATTGTTGTTATCAACCAAATAGGTAAGGTCGTTCAGCGATGCCACCACGGAGCGAGCAACGACTGGGTCGTCATCTTTCGCTAGTGCATCAAGCACCGCCATGTGTTGGTCTAGGGTGATTTTGTCTGCATTGAGCAGTGCATCTGAATTGTACAGTAGTGATTTTTTCTCCCTGGCGTTCAGCGCTTGCGTGTCTTTGAGTAGCGCATGCAATTGCGATTCAGGGATCTGCCAACGCATATAACCCATGGCATTATCGTTAGGGTAAATCCACTGGGCTTGGGCCAACTCGGGCAGATTCGTTTTGGCTTTATCTAAAAACACGCGTGTGCGAATGATTTTGCCGTTTTTCTTGTAGGTAATTGCAAGGGGCACAATCCATGTCTGTGGGTTAACGTCGGCGCCAGCCAAGTGGTAACGGCTTTGGCTCACATCGCCGTTTTTAGCAAAGCTAACTAAGGGGTAGGCTGGTTGTTCTAAATAGGTTTTCATTAACGCTGGCACATCAAAATCTGCGACCGTTGAGAGTACCTCCCACAAGTCATCTGCTTGTGCATTACCCCAAGCGTGTTTTTTCATGTAGCTTTGAACACCTTTTTGAAACGGCGCTTCGCCCACTAACGCTTCAATCATTTGCAGCACGGATTCACCCTTGCTGTAATTAAGGCCTAGGCCGTCCATGACGTCGGTTTGACTGCGCACTTCTTTTTTAACTGCACGTGTTGTCGGGCTCGCATCGGCGCCAAATGCTCCTTCTTGCACCAGTTGTGCTTCGGTGTTCTGCTCAGGGTAAAGGGCCATAGTTATTTTACTTTCCATCCATGATGCGAACGCTTCGTTTAACCATAAATCGTCCCACCAG
The DNA here is from genome assembly GCF_000315015.1 of Paraglaciecola mesophila KMM 241. Taxonomy (GTDB): domain Bacteria; phylum Pseudomonadota; class Gammaproteobacteria; order Enterobacterales; family Alteromonadaceae; genus Paraglaciecola; species Paraglaciecola mesophila. The sequence continues at coordinate 77,681 of NZ_BAEP01000064.1, forward strand.
GCCATAGTGACGAGGTTGCCATACCACATGTGCGCCAGCTCATGGGCGATCGTTTTCGTTGGGCCGCTTTGCTCAGTTAAACGTGGCTCATCGTCAAGCAGTAGTAAGCTACTGCGATAAGTGACTAACCCAGCGTTTTCCATCGCGCCATGGGTAAAATTAGGCACGGCGATAAAATCGAGTTTTTCGTAGGGGTAGGGTGTACCGAAGTAATCTTCTAGGGCGTCCAGAATTTTCGGGGTTTGCGCCACGGCAAATTTTGTACGGTGGGCTTGGCCTTTGGGAGTGTAAATCCTACCGGGCACGGATAATCCAGTGATTTCAGCTGAATCCATTTCGCCCACGGCAAACGCCACTAAGTAGCTCGGCATGGGTTTAGTCTTTTTAAACACCACGGTTTGCCAACCGTCAGCTTGGGTTGTTGATTCCACTGGTGTGTTGGAAATAACCGTGTTGATCACAGGCGAAGTGATCGTCATTTGATAGGGTATCTTATAATTTGGCTCATCAAACCCTGGGAATGCGCGCCGAGCATGCATGTCTTCAAACTGGGTGAAAATGTAGTTTTTGCCCTCAAACGCCGATAAATACATACCGTCAGAGGTGGTATTCACCTTGCCGGTAAATTGCATATGCAACTGATAGGTTTTAGCTGGAAGTATCTCTTGAGCCTTACCTTGCTGAATATCATAGGCTTGGCTTTCTACCGTCAGTGGGATTTGACGCGGGCCGTCAATCAATTCGGCTGTATGCACGTCTAAATCGCGTTGATAGAAACGCACCACATCGGTGGCATTTTCGATGGTCACTGTGATGGTGGTTTCACCGCTAAACGTCGCTTCGTTAGGATCGATTTTCAGTGAAATTTGTTGAAAGCTAGGTGTTACGTTGTTGCCTAGGCGATAGGCGTCTTCGCTGGCAATTGCCTGTGTTGCTAAAAACACGCTAAGGGCAGTGCTCAAGCATCGTTGCATCAAATTCATAGTAAATCCCTGTTATTGATTATATTTTTAACTAAATGCAATGGTAACGCTTTGGCTGCATTTGTTTGACGCGCAGATTAGGTGAAAACAGCAAAAATGCAACTAGCAAAAAGTTAATACTTGTTTCGAAAAATAACGCCGAGAGCGGAAGGGGAAAAGCAAAAAGGCTCATTGTTGAGCCTTTTATGTAGATAGTTACTTCTGTGGACTGGGTTATTTTTGGATATTAACCGGTTCAGGAAACTCATAATCCTCAAATGCTTTACGCAGGGCTAGTTTGTTCAATTTACCCGTTGCGGTGTGCGGAAGTTCGTCAACGAATACCACATCATCTGGTAAAGACCACTTGTGTAGTTTGTCGGCTAAAAACTTCAATATATCTGATGAGGACGCTTCTCTGTCGGCTTTGCGCACAGCAATAAGCAATGGTCGTTCGGTCCATTTCGGATGATAGCGGCCGATTGCTGCAGCTTCTGCAATGTGTGGGTGACTCACCGCGGCATTTTCAATATCAATAGAGCTGACCCATTCACCGCCAGATTTGATCACATCCTTGGTGCGATCGGTAATTTGCATATAACCATCGGCATTAATGGTTGCCACATCACCTGTGTCAAACCAGCCTTTATCATCAACTGGGCAGCCTTCCTCGCCCGGTGTTTGTGACATGCCGTAATAGCCACGTATCACCCACGGGCCACGGACTTTTAATGCGCCAAACGCGACACCATCCCAAGGTAATTCATTGTTGTCCTCATCGACGATCCGCATTTCGATACCAAACACACCGCGACCTTGCATGGTTTGCAGATCAGTGATTTGCTCATCTGTGTAATCTTCCATACCGGGTTGTAGACCGAAGAATGTTCCTAGTGGGCTGGTTTCTGTCATGCCCCAACCTTGGTACACCATAGTGTCATGATTGTCTTTGAAACGTTCGATGATGGCGCGAGGACAAGCCGCGCCGCCTACGGTCACTCTGCTAAGAGAAGTAACCTTCTTTCCACTTTTATCTAAGTAATCAAGCAAGGCCAACCAGATCGTAGGAACGCCAGAGCTAAAGGTAACATTTTCAGTTTCTATCAGGTCTTGCAGGGTTTCGCCGTCACCCATTTTAGGCCCTGGCATAACTAATTTAGCGCCTGTCATAATGGTCGCGTAAGGTAAGCCCCACGCATTGACATGAAACATAGGTACCACAGGCAACACAGTCTCTCGCCCAGATGCATTGGTCACATCTGGTAGTGCACCTGCATAAGCGTGCAATAACGTTGAACGATGGCTGTACACGACACCTTTAGGGTTTCCTGTAGTGCCTGAGGTGTAGCACATACCACTGGCCGTGTTCTCGTCGAATTCAGGCCATTCAAAATCACTTGATTGATCCGCAATAAGTTCTTCATAACACAGCACATTTTCGAGTGTGGTTTGCGGCATATTCACTTTGTTAGTTAACACGATAAACGCTTCTACTTTCGGTAAATGCGCGGCAAGCGCCTCCACTAATGGCATGACTAATACATCAACAAAAATGAATCTGTCTTCTGCGTGATTGATAATGTAATTAACTTGCTCGGGAAATAATTTTGGGTTGATGGTGTGGCACACCATACCACTGCCTGAAACAGCGTAATAAAGTTCTAAATGGCGGTAATCGTTCCATGCCAGCGTGCCAATACGATCTCCGAATTTTGCTCCGAGTGATTCAAGCGCGTTCGCAAGTTGGCGCGTACGTACCGCTAAATCCTGGTAGGTGTAACGGTGGCGCGGGTTGTCAGCGGTAACGGAGACTATTTCACGTTTCGAGTAGTTCTTTTCGGCATGTTTTAAAATGTTTGAAATCATCAATTGTGAATTCATCATCAGAGATTGCATTTACAGTTCCTTATTCACATCAAAGGGCAATCAGATTGCCCTTTTTACATCATGAGTTAATAGCTAAATTTTTGCGTTACTACCAAGCCGTCACACCACCATCAAGAGCAATAGATTGGCCGGTCATGTAGGTATTGCCTGGTGAAAGCACTAATAGCATCGCATTAACAATTTCTTGGGGCGTGGCAAGGCGCTTCATCGGGCAACCTACCGCTAATTGATTAATGCCTTCTTGCGATATTTCACCGTCAATATTCAATATATTAGTGGGGGTATAGAAAGGGCATATTGAGTTTGCTCGAATACCTTTGCGTGCATATTCAATCGCCGCTGTTTTAGTTAAGCCGATAACAGCATGTTTTGCCGCTGAGTAAGCAGCGCCTTTCGGTGCACCACCAAGGCCTGCAAGAGAGCTTACATTGAGAATGTGACCGCTGCCTTGTTTGAGCATGACTTCAATTTGGTACTTCATGCCGAACATAACGCCTTTGACGTTTACGTCCATTTGCTTATCCATGGTTGCTTCATCAATGGTGTGCATAGGTGCCATGCTGTGGGCGATACCCGCGTTGTTCACGCCTATGTCAACGCGGCCGAATTTGTCCATGGCGCTGTCAACCATGGCTTTGCAATCTGCTTCTTTTGATACGTCACAGTGCTGGGCGATAACGCTATCAGCAAAGTCACTTAAACCTTCAACTGTTTCAGCCAAACCTTTTGGGTCGATGTCGCTTATCACCAGTTTACAACCACGCTCGGCTAACCCTTTTGACAATAAACGACCAAAGCCACTGCCTGCACCCGTAATTAATGCTACTTGACCGCTAAAATCTAATAATGAATCCATGTTGATACTCGCTTTTAATTTGTTGAAATTGGGTTGTCGTTAATAAATTGCAGTAGTACTTGTGCTAACTGCTGTGGTTGATCTTCTTGCAAAAAATGCCCGCCCTGGCTGATCGTGGTATGAGATTGCCCTTGCGTACCAGGGATGAGCTTTTGCATTATTTTATCGCCGCCAGCGGTAACCGGGTCGCTATCGCTGAACGCCGTAATAAAAGGCTTGTTAAATTGCTGTAAGACTTGCCACGCTTTACGATTGTTCTGAGTTTATGGGTCGTCAGTTGCCGCAGGCACCAGTAAAGGAAATTGGCGCACGCCTGCCTTGTATTCTTCAGTAGGAAAGGGGGCATCGTAAGCATTTAGCACGTCGGTGGACAACGCTGTCACTGTGGCGCCTTTAATAATCCCTGCAACGGGAAACTCCGGCACTTCTTGTGAAAAAGCGCGCCACTTCATAAAGGCTTCACCTGGGGGATGATCGCCAGTGGGCAGCATAGTATTCGCCGCCAATACACGGGCAAACAATTCTGGGTGCTCTGCCACTAAACGCAAGCCGAGTAATCCACCCCAATCTTGGCAGACTAATGTGACTTGCTTTAAATTAAGTTGTGTAAGGATGTTACGTATCCAATCAAGATGCCGCTGATAGGTATAGTCGCTGCGCTGGGTGGGTTTATCAGAACGCCCAAAACCGATTAAGTCAGGCGCAATGACCCGATACCCTTTATCGGTAATGGGTTTGATCATATCTCTGTATAAGTAACTCCATGAAGGCTCGCCATGAAGCATTAAGACCACTTCACCTTCTTTGCTACCTTCATCTAGATAGTGCATGCGTAACTTGCTGCCTTCAAAATCGTCTACTTCTATATAATGAGGCGCGAACGAGTAACCCGACAAACCTTCGAAACAGTCGTCTGAGGTGCGTAAATATTGCATGAATGACTTCCTAACGTTGTGCAAATAACAGCGTGTAAGTGCTTTGTTAATTTTGTAAACAAGGTATTAGAAAATCATTTGGCCAATCAAAAGTCAACTCGCCTAAATTAATGCAGAAGTATGAATTTAATGAATATTATGCGGTAGTTGAATTTTTCTACGTTATTACCTCTAATTATTAATCAATATAAAACCAATAAATTTGGATGATTAAGCTCCCTGACCTAGTATTCGTTTACTAATTTATCTGGTAAGAGGTGTTTATGAGTCAAGCAGTGGTTGCTGAAGTACAAGGAAATGTCGCGGTTTTGTATATGCAAAGCCCACCGGTTAATGCGTTATCTAAGTCGGTTCGTGTTGGCTTAATTGAAAACATTAACCAAGCGCTGGACAACGCTGAGGTTAAAGCGATTGTAATCTCATCTAAGTTGGCATTGTTCTCTGGCGGCGCTGACATCAGCGAATTCTCTGGCGGCAATTTAGAACCGCATCTCCCTACCGTTTTAGATGTAATAGAAAACGCCACTAAACCTGTTATTGCGGTACTAAATGGTCCTGCATTTGGCGGCGGTTTAGAAGTCGCGCTTTCGTGTCATTACCGCGTGACTTTCGCCAGCAACAAGGTTGGCTTACCAGAAGTAAACTTAGGTATTTTGCCTGGAGCAGGGGGCACGCAGCGCCTTCCCCGTTTGGCAGGCGTAGCAAAAGCACTCGATATGATAGTGTCAGGTCGCCCAGAAAAAGCGAGTAAGCTTGCGGGTGTATTTGACTTGGTTGTTGAAGACCCAACAAATTTACTCAGTGAAGCTATGGCATTTGTGCAAAAAGTCATTGCTGATGGCGCCCAGGTTCGCAAAACCTCAGACGTGGCTATTGATAAAAGCAGCGCGCCTGATGAGCTATTTGCTCAGTATCGCCAAGGCTTAAAAAAGCAAGCACGTGGATTTTTCGCCCCTGAGCGTTGTATTCAAGCGGTTGAAGCATCCGTTTCGTTGCCGTTTGAGCAAGGCTTGGTGCGTGAAGGTGAATTGTTCATGGAATGCATGGGCTCTAAAGAAGCACGAGCACAGCAGCATTTCTTCTTCGCTGAGCGCGCTGCTGCCCACGTAAGTGACTACGACAAATCTACACCCACCCGCGATATCAAAAAGGTCGGTATTATTGGCGCAGGCACCATGGGTGGCGGTATTGCCATGAACTTCGCCAATGCGGGTATTCCAGTGATTATGCTTGAGCTTAAGCAAGAAGCATTGGACAAGGGCTTGGCGCTTATTCGTAAGAACTACGAAAACTCGGCTAAGAAAGGCAAGCTTACTCAGCAAGCCGTTGAAGAGCGCATGGCATTGTTGCAAGGCTCAACTGAATACGCAGCATTAAGTGATGTAGATTTAGTCATTGAAGCCGTATTCGAGAAGATGTCAGTCAAAAAAGAAGTATTTGGTGCACTTGATAAAGTCTGTAAGAAAGGCGCCATACTCGCTTCAAACACCTCTACATTAGATGTGAACGAAATTGCGGCGTCTACGTCACGCCCAGAAGATGTGATTGGTTTGCACTTCTTTAGTCCTGCTAACGTGATGAAACTGCTTGAAGTGGTAAAAGCAGAAAAAACTTCAGCAGATGTCATTAAAACATGTATGCAGATGGCCAAGAAAATCAATAAAGTCGCTGTGTTGGTTGGCGTTTGCTTCGGTTTTGTGGGTAACCGCATGATCGAGCCATACGGCCGTGAAGCCGCCCGCTTGATGCTTGAAGGGGCTACGCCGCAGCAAATCGACAAAGTGATTTACGATTTTGGCTTGCCAATGGGGCCATTTACCATGGGTGACATGGCAGGCTTAGACATCGGTTTTTATGTACGTGAATCACGTCGTGAGTTTATTGCTCATGACCCAAGTTACTGCGTGGTCTCAGACCGCTTGGTGAAACAAGGTCGCGTGGGTCTTAAATCTGGTCGCGGTGCTTATATGTATGAGCCGGGTAACAGAATGCCGATCCCTGATCCTGAAGTGGTTGAAATGGCAAAAGAAGAGGCCGCACGTTTAGGCATTGCCCAACGTGACATCTCAGACCAAGAAATTCTAGAGCGCATTATCTTTCCATTAATCAACGAAGGTGCATTGATTTTGGAAGAAGGTATTGCCGCTAAATCAAGTGATATCGATGTTATCTATGTTTATGGTTATGGCTTTCCAGTTTACCGCGGCGGCCCTATGCAATACGCAGATGAAATTGGCTTGAAAAAAGTTTATGACGCGATGTGTAAATATCGTGATGAATTAGGTGAATACGGCGGTCACTGGTTCGAACCAGCACCTTTGTTGAAACAACTGGCTGAGCAGGGCAAACGCTTTGCAGATTTCAAGCAGTAACACCTACTTAACCAATTAAATAGAGAGAAGAATGATGAAAGAAGCAGTCATAGTATCCACCGCAAGAACCCCCATCGGCCGTGCTTATAAAGGTGCGTTTAACAATCTTGAAGCCCCTAGTATGGGTGGCCACGCCATTCGCGCAGCAGTTAAGAAAGCCGGTATCGACCCTGCATCAGTTGATGATGTGATTATGGGCAGTGCATTAACGCAAGGTAGCGGTGGTATGAACATCGGGCGTTTAGCCGGTCTTGCCGGAGGATTACCCACTTCGGTATCAGGCATGACCCTAGACCGTCAATGTAGCTCAGGCATGTACGCCATTGCGACGGCGGCTAAGCACATTATCACTGATAACGTACCTGTAATGGTAGCCGGTGGTCTTGACCAAATTAGTTTGGTGCAAAACAAATACATGAATACCCACCGCATGGTTGATCCAGCATTGGCGAAAATGCATAAAAACATTTATATGCCTATGTTGCAGACCGCTGAAGTCGTAGCTGCACGTTACGGAATCGACCGTGATGCAATGGACGAGTACGCACTACAAAGCCAAATGCGCACGGCTGCTGGCCAAGCGGCTGGTAAATTTGACGATGAAATTGTTCCCGTTACTGCCACTAAAGTGGTTGTTGACCGCGAAACCAAAGAAGAAAGCTTTCATGAAGTGACGCTAAGCAAAGATGAAGGTAATCGCGCGGAGACAACATTAGAGGGCTTGAAGAGCCTTAAGCCAGTTATCGAAGGTGGCGTGATCACAGCGGGTAATGCGAGTCAATTGTCTGATGGTGCATCAGCGAGCGTATTAATGGATTCTAAGCTAGCAGAGCAACAAAACTTAACGCCGTTAGGTGCTTATCGCGGTATCGCAGTTGCAGGTTGTGAACCAGATGAAATGGGCATTGGTCCAGTATTCGCTATTCCAAAGTTGCTTAAGCAGCACGGCCTGACCATGAACGATATTGGTTTATGGGAGCTTAACGAAGCATTTGCTGTGCAGGTGATGTACTGCCGTGACAAGTTGGGTATTCCTGACGAATTACTTAACGTTAACGGTGGCGCCATTTCAATCGGTCACCCTTACGGTATGAGTGGTGCACGTATGGTTGGTCACGCGCTTATCGAAGGTAAGCGCCGTGGTGCGAAATACGTAGTATGTACCATGTGTATCGGCGGCGGTATGGGCGCGGCAGGTTTGTTCGAAGTTTATTAAATTTTAGGCGCCCTTAGGGGCGCCTAAATGCAAAAGAGGTTACAAAAATGGAAGGTTATAAAGCGCCGCAGAAAGATGCGTTGTTCGTGATGAACGAACTACTTGGCTTTGAAAAGCACTATGCAGATCTTGGCTTTGAAGATGCATCACCCGATATGGTTGAAGCGATTTTCTCTGAAGCTGCCAAGTTCAGCGAAAACGTATTGGCTCCGCTTAATGCGGTAGGTGATGACGAAGGCTGCACCTGGGAAGACTCAGTGGTGACCACGCCTACAGGTTTCAAACAAGCTTACCAGCAATACGTTGAGGGCGGTTGGCCGTCAATGACTCATCCTGCTGAATTTGGTGGTCAAGAATTACCGTATTCACTTTCGTCAGCGTTAGGCGAGTGGCTCTCTGGTGCTAACCATTCATGGGCTATGTACCCAGGCTTAAGCCAAGGTTGTATGGCAACGCTTGAAGCACACGGTACGCCAGAGCAACAGAAGATGTTTCTGCATAAATTAGTCGCAGGCACATGGACAGGCACTATGTGCTTGACCGAACCTCATTGTGGCTCTGACCTTGGTATGCTTAAAACTAAGGCTGTTAAAAACGATGATGGAAGCTACAACTTAACCGGTACTAAGATTTTTATCTCAGCCGGTGAGCATGATATGTCTGAAAATATCGTGCATATCGTTATCGCACGCTTGCCTGATGCGCCAGAAGGCACTAAAGGGATCTCGTTGTTCGTTGTGCCTAAATTCAATGTCAGTGCAGACGGTGAAAATGAAGATCGCAACGCCGTTACTTGTGGCTCAATTGAACACAAAATGGGTATCAAAGGTTCTGCAACGTGCGTGATTAACTTTGACGGTGCAAAAGGCTACTTAGTGGGCACCGAAAACCGCGGTTTGAACTGCATGTTTACGTTCATGAACTCGGCACGTATTGGTACTGGCCTTGAAGGTTTGGCATCTAGCGAAACTGCGTTTCAAGGTGCATTAGCTTACGCTAAGGACCGTTTACAGTTTCGTTCAATGAAAGGTGTGCAAAACCCAGATGGGCCTGCGGATCCCATCATAGTGCATCCTGACGTGCGCCGTATGTTGCTAACCCAAAAAGCGTTCGCTGAAGGTAACCGTGCGCTGGCAATTTATGCCATGAAATTGGTTGATATCACCCTATACAGTAAAGATGAAGCCGCTAAGCAAGTGAGCGAAGCTAAACTTGCTTTCTTAACGCCTATAGTGAAAGCCTTCTTGACTGAAACGGCGCAAGAATCAACTAGTTACGGTATGCAAGTTTTCGGTGGACATGGTTTCATTAAAGAGTGGGGCATGGAGCAATTGGCCCGTGATACGCGTATTTGTACTATGTATGAAGGCACGACGGGTATTCAAGCGATCGATTTGCTGGCGCGTAAAGTGGTTGGCTCAAACGGTAAATTGCTTGAAGTGTTCACTCAAGAAGTACGTGATTTCTGTGTCAGCATTCGTGACAAAGGGCAATTTAACGCATGGTCAAATGCGATTGAAGTGCATTTAGATGAGTGGAAGCAAATCACAGTTGATATTACTAAACGTGCAGCTAAAAATCCTGACGAATTAGGTGCTGCTTCTGTGGATTACCTAATGTACTCTGGTTACGTCACGGTAGGTTATTTCTGGCTGAAAATGGCCTTATTGGCACAAGAGAAACTTGATGCAGGTACAGATAATGCTGATTTTTACCAAGCGAAGTTACATACAGCTAAGTTTTACTTCGACCGTTTGTTAACACGTACGCGCTCGCTTGTATCAGCAATCGAAACTGGCTCTGACAGCTTAATGAGCATGCCAGTTGAGCAATTCGATCTAGGTGCATAGCACTTCACTTATTCACTAGAATAAGCAAAGGCGAACCTTTTCATGTGAAAGTGTTCGCCTTTTTTATTAAAGGGACAGACTATGCCTATTAGTCATCATTACGCGGATATTAACGATGTATCATTGCACTACGTCGAAGCGGCTTGTCACAGCGATAACCCTCATCCTGAGACCATTATTTTCCTCCATGGTTTCCCGGAATACTGGGGCACCTGGCAAGCACAAATTGAATATTTTCGTGAACAATATCACGTCATCGTACCTGACTTGATGGGCTACAACTTAAGCGATAAACCCAGTGAATTAGAGGCCTATACTGTGCCGAATCTTATTGCTTTGTACGCCAAATTTGTAGAAAACGTCAGCCAACATAAACCAGTGCACTTGGTCGCCCATGATTGGGGCGGGGCTATAGCATGGCCATTGGCAGCGTTTCACCCTCAGCTTTTTAGTAAGTTAGTTATTTTAAATGCGGCGCACCCAAGCACGTTTACCCGAGAAATGGCGAGTAACCCGAAACAGAGACAAAAAAGTGCTTATATTCATCAGCTTGTCGCTGACAATGGTGTCGAGTTTGTGAAGAATGATGATTTTTCGATGTTAAAGAATATGTTGTTTGAGGGGATGCACAATACCCACTTTAGTGAGCGTCAAAAGGCGGAATACATGCGTGCTTGGAAGCAGCCGGATGCGGTCAACGGCATGTTGCAATACTATCGTGCCATGCCGCAATTACCACCAGCAGCCTTATCTGAACCTGAAAATGGTGACTCGGTTGAACAAAATGCACTTGCAAACACGGATTTAAAAATTCCTAATATTCGGATTGACTTGCCCACACTGATTTTGTGGGGGGAGCAAGACGAAGCGTTTGTCACTGGGATTTTAGAAGGGATCGAAGCCTACGTACCGGATTGTCAGGTAATGCGGTTTGAAGATGCAACCCATTGGTTACATCATGAGAAACCTGACGAGGTGAATGCCGCGATTGAGAGCTTTCTTACCGCCTAAAAAGCCGTCAATACCAGATGCGAATTAAGTGTATAGGTGGAGACTTTGGCGTCGTATTTTTAACACGTAAGCTAGCGCATAAAATAGCTCTAGCATGCCACCTTATTGCATAGCTTCATCATCATGAGCGATCACCTGATTACGGCCATTTTCTTTGGCGTAATATAAGCGTTTATCAGCTTTATTTAACAGTTGGTTTAATTCTTCTCCATCAGCGCCATAAGTAGACAATCCTGCACTGAGCGTGATCTTGATGTCACACTTAGCGGTGGAGAAGGGTCTGCTCAATAGCTTTTTTCGCAGTTCATCGACTTGATTGAAGCCATTTTCTAGAGAAGTCGCGACCATTAAAAGAGCAAATTCTTCGCCACCAAACCTGGCTAGTAGGTCAGTTTTACGGGTGTTTTCTCGTAAAAATGTCGCCACATGGCGCAGCGCATCATCACCCACTGAATGTCCGTGAACATCATTAATTGTTTTGAATAAATCCAAATCAAATAACACAACGGTTAGAGGCGCTTTGTGGCGAGAGGCTAACGCGCTAAGTTGTTGAAACCCTTCGTTAAGTTTCATTCGATTAGCCAAGCCAGTAAGGGGATCTGTGCCAGCCAGCGATAACAGACGCGCTTCGTTCTCTTCACGTGTTCTCTCATACACGTGGGCGAATGCCATCATGAGCGCGGCACTTAAGACCACATTGGCAGAAATCGCCAAATTGAGTGATATTTGCTGTTCAACTGACATAAATCGCCAATGATAGGACACAATGCCGCACACAATGAAAACCACTGAATACCAAAACCCGCGTTTTCGACCGAGCAACAAGTAAGATATAACCGGTATGGTTAAAATCCACACAAAAATAGATTCTGATGATTGGGGCAGTGAGAGGCCATAAATCATAATGACGAAAAACGGCACAATATAAATACTGACCCAACGCTGGAAATGCGCAGTGGTTTTGATGCGACTTAATAACCAAAGGGAAAACAGGCCGTAACTTAATTCAATTGTGGCGAGGGGCCATAAACCTCGATAAAAATTGATTATCGAGAAAATGGTACCACCGAGAAACGTCACGACTAGCAACACGGCCATAATATCTCTGCGGTACTTATAATTCTGTACTAATTGATCCTTCATTTTCATCTCGAACAACGCTTACATCACAGGCTAGGGTAAATGAAAGTAAAGCAATGGTGTTTCGACCTTAGGTGAAAACACGTTCGTAAAGTGACTCGGGAATTCCCCCAGTGCTGAGGTCAACATTATCACTAATGGGGGAGTTATCAATTGATTAAGATTAATTATCACTAACTTAAGTAATGTCAGTTGTGCAGAAAAAGTGCATTAGTGTTGATATGAGGACTTTTCAGGCAAATAAAAAAACGGCCTCAAAAGAGGCCGTTTTTAAAGGCGTCAAGTAGCGCTACCTGACTTACCATGTTGAAACTTTTAATAAGTTTAGTGGTTAGATACGGTCGTTAGATACGGTCGTTTAGCACGGCCACAATAGGAGAGTTGGTTAAACCGTTTTCCGATGCCCAAGCCACAACTGTTTTACCGTCTTGCTCTGGTGAACTTAAATCACTTTTCGGCATTTTCTTTACCATTAGCGTCCCGGTCTCTACTGCGTCATTTAGCATAGCAGTGCGTATTAAACTGTTACCGCCGCAGCTGATGCCTGAATAG
>NZ_BAEP01000063.1 GCF_000315015.1 Paraglaciecola mesophila KMM 241
CTGGGGGATCCCCTCATAGAATAGGCCTCCCTTCTTTGTGAACCCAGATAATATATTGGCCGATAGCCCAGGTAATTTGGGCTGAGTTCATCTTGTAATCTTTTGCTCTTTTCCTGACTTCTCTGCCTAGTCTAATAATAGATAACACGCGCCGATTACGGATGGTGTTAGCTTGAAATGCTCTTTCCCAGTTTTGTTTTTGAGCAATGAGACCGAGTAGCCGTAATAGCCATTCTGCGAGCATCGCAATCAGCAGTAATATATCGAATCGTTTGGTACAGCGGCTGTTGCTGTGACGTAGTCCCATACCGTACTGCGGGCTTTTAATATCGCGGAAGGTTTCTTCTATTTGCATCCGTCGTGCGTAAAGGGAAACCAGCTGTTTTGAGTTAAGTTTATCGTTCTCGGGAAGATTAGTGGCGAGTAGCCAAGGCTCTTTGCTACCCGCTCGATAGCTTTGTTGGGCGGTGTGGTTTCGTCCTGCTTTTGAAGAGCGGTTGTCCTTTCGATGTTTGGCCTTTGCTTTGTACAAATGCAGATGTGCATGAAGCGGGCTTTTACGCCCCAATTGCCCACACCCAAGGTATTTAGCGCGCGAATTTGCGCTGGGGTAAAACGACTTATTACTTTGCCATAAAGCTTGCCCATCACGCTTAAAACCTACATCTCCGCGCACTCGACCTAGCCAAAACCAGCCATGCTTTTCGACTTCACGAAACCAAGGGTTGCGATAGCCCGCATCGGTAACAATCAACGGGCAACAACCCGACGGCAGGATACTCGCCAACTCCCGTAAAAACGGATTATGACTGACAGGAGAGTTGTACTCAGCAAAGGAAAATACGCGCTCATAAAGTGTGACAGAGCGCCCTTGAACACTGACCGATGCACGTAAGGTTAAATGCCTAAGCTGCTCACGCACATCAGACCAATCCACGAGTACAACAGGCATGGGGTTAGCACCGCAAAGCAGTTTTGCGTGCCAACGGTAGATGTCGAGCCGCTCGTTATGTAGGTTGCTATTACCAAGCAGTCTGTCGATGCGCTTTATGTTGTGTTTCGGGGCTACGGAGCCTGAGATATTCCGTCCTAATTCGGTCAACGACAGTTGCTGGCCATCTAGCAAAGATTGGGTGGCAATCATCAAAGAAGAAAGACGTTTGGCATGTAGATTAGGGCATTGTTTTTTAAGCAAATCGTGTAAGATAGAAATATCACGCATGGTGTTGTTATCTAGTTGGTTTTTGGCGAAATTTATTAGATCAAATAGCGCCATGCGTGTCTATATTATTGTTTCTGCTCATAATTATGAGGGGATTCGTTAGG
>NZ_BAEP01000062.1 GCF_000315015.1 Paraglaciecola mesophila KMM 241
AGAGCATCGCCCTTACAAGGCGAGGGTCACTGGTTCAAGCCCAGTAGCGACCACCACTTCTTAAGTTTTATCCTCTTTTTCATAAATCCTACGTTATCTAAGTAGCACAAATGTATCTGCGATACGCATCGCCGCTCTTCACAAAAGCATAGGCGACGTGGTTCAAGCCCAGTAGCTACCACTTCTTAAGTTTTATCCCTTTTTTTTCATAAATCCCACATTATCTAAGTAGCACAACTGTATCTGCGAAACGCATCCGAGCTTCAAGCTTAGGAACGACGATTAACTCTAGTCGCTCAATAACGTTCCTTATTCATTATTTCAGCTCTCGAAAGGTATATTTTCTCTATTGATGCTTGTTTGTACTTATAATTATGGGTAAAAGTACGATAACCTTTAATAATCAATCCTTTGAAATGCGTATATGAATCCACTGATTGCTAAAGAAACCAAAGTGCTGATCGTTGATGATCAGGTTCTCGCTAAAGGGTACATGAAGTATTCTTTGGAAGAGCTTGGTTTTAGCGATATCACCTATGTGGACAAGGTGCACCTCGCTCTTAATAAAATCCGCCATCAGCGCTACGATCTCATCGTATGCTCATACAACTTAAAACATGAGCAAGATGGGTATTACTTTTACGATGAAATAAACCGCAACGGCGAGTTACCTCTAAGTACTGCATTCGTGTTTATCAGTGCTGACACCACAGCGGATCTCGTTCAAAGTATTGTTGAGTTACAACCTGACGATTTTCTCGCTAAGCCATTTACCGTAAAAGAGTTAGACCGACGTTTGTCGCGCATTCTGGGGCGCAAACGAGCTTTACAGAATGTGTATTGGTGTATTGAAAAGAAACATTTTCCAAAGGCACTATCAGAAGTAGAAGTGTTTTTAAGTGAACCTAAAAACTCAGAGTTTTTCCCCTTAGCATTGAAAATTAAAGGTGAAGTTTTACAGCTATGCGGTCACTTTCCTCAAGCCAAGGCGTTTTACCAAGCAATTCTCAATGTTCAAACGTTTACTTGGGCTCAATTGGGCTTAGTGAAAACCTATTTACACTTGAATGAAGACGAAGCGGCAGAGAAGCTCGTACTTCGGCTCGCCTTTAAGCCAGAATCACAATTGGCCGCATATGATCTACTAATGTCGTTGCAAATTAAGCAAGGCGATTTCGATACTGCCCTTGAATGCGTTTTAATGGCATCGGAAATATCTCCTAGAAATATAAGACGTCATAAAACGGCGCTGGATTTATCTAGAATCACCCACGATTACCATACCCAATTTGATGCAGCCAAAAAAATCGTCAAATTTGCTAAAAATTCTATTCATGACACGCCTGAGCATTACTTAAATGTCGCCCGCGCCAGTATTGATTACGCCATGACAGCTGACGAAGAGCAAACGAGTGCGCTGGTTAAGCAAGCAAATGAATACATTCGTCAATCCCGTCAAGCATTTCCAAAGGCGGATATGCAAGACCAAATAAATGTAATCAATGCTCGACTCATGTATTTGGCGGACGAGAAAGATAACGCCAAAGCGTTACTTGAGCAACTAGATAACGAGAACTGGGAGAATGAAACAGTCGAAGCTTTGCTCGATAAAGCCAAAGCATTTCATGAGATAGGAATACACGAGCGTAGCCAAGAGATATTAAGTGAGATTATGCGTCGTTGTGACGAAAATGACCAAGGTAATAAAATATTTCTGCACTATGTTGAACAAGAACAAGAGGAAAAAAGTAGAATTAAACAAAGCTCCAAAGAATTGAATAACTCAGCGGTCCAGCGTTTTCAAGAAGGTGATATTGACAGTGCATTGAGTACCTTCACCGATGCCTTTACTATTATGCCTAAAACCCCCGCTATTGCGCTCAATTTACTGCAGGTGATTACTATAAAACGCTTACACACAGACGACAATTATCAAAAAACGATCCAGCGCTGCGTCCGCACAGTTGAAGCCGGCCCACTGAATGATGAACAGGAAAATCGTTACACCAAAATACGAGAACTATTAGACGACATCGCCTAGGCCTTATTGATATTTGTGGTGCATTTAGACAACGGTCTGAAAATTAATTCGACGAGGGAGATGCTCGTGACTTTGGTGGCTCCGCACAGAAATCATTAAACGTGAAATAAATGCCCAAAGGCGCTATGCATTTATTCATTGTCACAGCCCTTTGACTTGCCCCATTTGATCTGCATAACTGTTTCGCGACCAAAATGCTTTCATATAAATCGGAAATCGTATTCCAAAGTTACGCTGCCCTAATGTATTTTCGTGTGAATGATTAAACCAGCGGAGGATTTCACCTCCGCTAAGTCACTTTATTTTGTTTATTGTATTGCGCTTGAAGATAGACTTTTTGCTGAATAACCTGCGTGAGTATCTGTACGCTGGTAAGAATGTCTTGGTAGCGTAAATACAAAGGTGTGAAGCCAAACCGAAGAATATTCGGAGCTCGGAAATCGGCAATAACACCAAGCTCGATTAATGCCTGACAAATCCCATGAGCGTGTTCATGTTCAAATGCCAATTGGCTGCCTCTGTCTTTCGTCGCTCGCGGCGATACTAGTACTAAATCAGATAGTGCAACCTCTGCTTCCACTAGCGCAATAAACAGCTCACTTAACGCCTCTGATTTTTCACGTATTTGCTGCATATTCACATCGGCAAATACCTCTAATGCAGCATCCAATACACTCATAGATACCACGTTCGGCGTACCACATAGATATTGAGTAATATTATCCGCTTGCTCATATCCCTGTGCAAAAGCAAAAGGTTGCTTATGCCCCATCCATCCTTTCAGCGGTTGGGATACATGAGCTTGAAGGCGTTTAGCTACGTACACAAACGCCGGTGCGCCAGGCCCCCCGTTGAAGTACTTATAACCGCAACCGACAGCAAAATCTACGTCACATTCATCAAGCGCAATAGGCAGCGCTCCCGCACTATGGGCAAGATCCCATATCACGAAAATTCCTTGTTTATGCGCTAAGTGTGTTACGCGCTGCATATCCAGCAAACGGCCAGTGCGAAAATCAACCTGAGTCAGCATTAACACCGCCACTTCAGAAGTAAGGGCCTCTTCTAACGTGTCTTCATCAACCGTCTTAAGATGACAATGACTCTCGCCCAACAATGCTGTAAGTCCTTCAACCATGTATAGGTCAGTAGGAAAATTCCCCGCTAAAGACAATACCTGCGAGCGATTTTTCTGCAGTGTCATAGCACTTGCAAGCACTTTGAACAAATTGATAGACGTAGAATCACAGCAAATCACCTGCTCTGGTGCTGCGCCAATGAGTGGCGCAATTTTTTCACCTACGGTTGCCGGCAGGTCAATCCAAGAATGTGTATTCCAACTGGTAATGAGATCGTTGGCCCACTGATGCTCTAAAACCTGTTTACCACGCAGCGCTGCAGCAGTTGGCATGGCACCTAAAGAGTTACCATCTAAATAAACAGTATTAGCAGGAAGCGTAAATGCTTCACGTTTTTCAGCGAGAGGGTCTATTAAATCCCATTGTGCTATTTGTTCTTCACTGATGTGTGCCATTATTCACTGACCCGTTGTTTTAACGCTGACAAAAAAGCTTGATACGCATTTGTCTCAGGATGGATCCAATCAAAGTGCCCTGCCCCCTCCACAATTTGATATTCAAAACCACTCTTTAGCGCTTGGCTCTGCTCTACTATTGCATCAGCACTGCCTTGCAATAAGAGTGAATGCTCTTTTAGTACGTGATGATCGGGCGAGCCTAAAGCGTAAGCTTCTGGCTTTTGCTCAGCACTGCCACCAAAAAAAGCAGGAGTAGCAGTTTGGCAGCTGTTGTTACCTTGTGAATAACGAACCACATCAACAATAGCAGCTAGACCGATGACGCCTTTCAACTTGGCCCCGCCTTTAAAAACCTGACGTTCGGGGGCGCTGGCCAATAACGCCAAATGTCCGCCTGCTGAATGCCCAGCCAATATCACCTTGCTTAAGTCAATCGGATAATCCTTGAAGGTTTGCACAAAACTCACTCCTTTTAAGACGTCATTCAAGCTACCAGGCCAACCGCCGCCATCATCGCCTGTGCGCCGATACTCTATAGACCAAACCGCATATCCCTCTTTTGTTAACGCTTGGCTAAACGCTTCGCTGTGATCAACGCTAAAAGCGTTAAGCCAACAACCACCGTGAACAAAAACAACTAATGGTGCAGTACTTTCAATTCCTTTACCGCGCAAATTTTGCGGCAGATACAATTGACCATACTGTAATACATTACTGCCATATGCGATTTTTTCACTGGCATTGGGCGCTACATCTAACGCCATCACTTGTGCAAAGCTTACATTTTGTAAAACGGAAGCCCTCAAGACCTCAGCATTTTTTGTTACCTGCTCTTGCTCTGTTGTCTGCTTCGGTAAACTTGAGGTACAAGCGACCACAAAAAATATAAATAGCGGGAAAAGGCTGTATAAAATTTTCATTATCTCTCTAATACATTTAAGCGTAGTTGTCTTATCTAATGGCAGAAGTAGAACAGATGCAGGTAAAAATTTGAAGCGTTGAGAAATAACTAAAAGAATAATGGCAATGATAAAGCGAAGATGCTGGTAGCGGGATAACACCACCAGCGTATATGTGAGGAAAAGGAAGCCCGATATTAATCTAACATTTCAAGTGCTATTGCGGTCGCTTCACCACCACCGATACATATAGCAGCTACGCCTTTTTTCAGGTTGCGCTGCTTAAGTGCATGCAATAAAGTCACGATGATACGCGCGCCTGAGGCCCCAATCGGATGACCAAGGGCACATGCTCCACCTTTCACGTTTACCTTGGCGGGATCTAGACCAAGTTTACTCATACCCAACATAGTGACCATGGCAAAGGCTTCGTTGATTTCAAATAAATCGACATCTTCTTTTGACCAACCCGTTTTCGCGAACAGTTTTTCCATTGCACCAACAGGTGCCACGGTGAAATTTTCGGGCTCAATAGCATTTGAGCTATGCCCAACAATACGTGCCAACGGCTTGTAACCGTTTGCTTTGGCTTCTTCTTCGCTCATGACTAACAATGCAGCAGCTCCATCTGAAATAGAGCTTGAATTTGCCGCTGTAACCGTACCGTCTTTCGTAAAAGCAGGGCGTAAAGAAGGGATTTTCTCGGGGCGGGCATTTCCTGGCCCTTCATCATTTTCAATGACAACTTCACCTTTGCGAGAAGTGATTGTAACCGGCGTAATTTCGTCTTTAAACAAACCATTAGCAATCGCGTCACTGGCCTTAGTTAGCGAGCCTAATGCGAACTCATCCATTTGCTCACGTGTCACTTGCTCTTCGTCAGCTTTGGACTGAGCAAAACAGCCCATAGCTTTACCGTCATAGGCATTTTCCAAACCGTCCAGCATCATATGATCCAACATATGACCATGCCCCATACGATAACCTTCCCTCGCTTTAGGTAAGATGTACGGCGCATTAGACATACTCTCCATACCGCCCGCGATAATCGTCTTCGCGCTACCTGACTTAATTAAGTCATGTGCAAGCATGACCGCTTTCATACCAGAACCGCACACTTTATTTAACGTAATCGCACCAGTAGCAAGTGGCAAACCCGATTTAATACTCGCTTGACGAGCCGGCGCTTGGCCTAATCCAGCAGGTAAAACACAGCCCATTATGACTTCATCAACAACAGGTGCATTGTCACCAGCCTCTTTTAATGCAGCTGTAATCGCATTTGCACCAAGCTCACAGGCGCTCATTGCTGACAAGCCCCCCATAAACCCACCCATTGGTGTACGTTTAGCACTAACAATAACCACTGAATCATTACTCATGAATTAACCCCTTACATTTTTTGGTACAGTCGTATCACTTCAAGATACTAATAATTAAACAATTAATAAACAATTAATTAAACTTAAAATAAAGAGAAATACCTATTTGTACATCTTCGCGCATCTGTAGAATATTTTTCATATTTCGATGTTGACGAATTGTAACTCATACTTTACCTTTACGTTAAGTTACTCTTTACGTAAACGTAAAGCAAATATCCATTATTAAACAGAATAAGTAATTGCTAGATAACACATCAATTTGTCACAAGGCTGTTCCATGACTGAAAAACTTTACACTATTGGCGAGCTAGCAAAAGAGCTAGATATCACCTCCCGCTCTATTCGTTTTTACGAAGAGTCAGGGCTACTGAACCCCACCCGTAATGGTCAAAACAGGGTTTACAAGAAAAAAGACAAGGTTCGGCTTAAGCTAATTTTACGCGGCAAACGGCTAGGTTTTTCATTAGCTGAAACTAAAACATTGTTCGATTTATATGACAGCAATCAGAACTCAGAAGCCCAGTTAGAAACCATGTTGCTGATGACAGAACAAAAACGCGCAGTCATGGATCAGCAACTAGAAGATATTAAAGCCTTAATGATGGAACTAGACGAAGTCGAAGCCCGTTGTAAGGACGAACTCACCACGATTAAGCGAGGAAAAATCGCATGAATGCTCCTTATCCAACATTGAACTTCGGCCTAGGCGAAGACATCGATATGTTACGTGACCATGTTTATAACTTTGCTCAAGGGGAAATCGCACCTTTGGCTGAAAAGTCTGACATTGACAACAGTTTCCCTAACCAGTTATGGCCAAAGTTAGGGGAAATGGGACTGTTAGGTGTGACCGTTGCTGAGCAATATGGTGGTTCCAATATGGGATATCTAGCCCATGTTGTCGCCATGGAAGAAGTCAGCCGAGCGTCCGCCGGGATCGGCTTAAGCTATGGCGCCCATTCGAATTTGTGCGTCAATCAAATTCATAAAAATGGCTCAGATGCACAAAAAGAAAAATACCTACCCAAGCTTGTTAGCGGCGAGCATATCGGTGCATTAGCAATGAGTGAGCCTAATGCTGGCTCAGATGTGGTAAGCATGAAATTGCGGGCCGATAAAAAAGGTGACCATTACGTGCTTAACGGCAATAAAATGTGGATCACAAATGGGCCTGACGCCGACACCTACGTGATATATGCCAAAACTGATATCAGTGCAGGTTCAAAGGGCATGAGTGCTTTCATCGTTGAACGTGGCACACCAGGTTTCAGCCAAGCCCAAAAACTCGATAAGCTTGGTATGCGCTCGTCCAATACCTGCGAACTTGTATTTGAAGATTGCCCCGTACCAGCCGAAAATTTAATCCGCAATGAAGGCGATGGCGCACGGGTTCTGATGAGTGGCCTTGATTATGAGCGTCTCGTTCTTTCTGGTGGCCCTCTTGGCATTATGCAGGCGTGTATGGACTTAGTCGTGCCTTACATTCACGACCGCAAACAGTTCGGTCAATCTATCGGCGAGTTCCAATTAGTTCAAGGCAAAGTTGCTGATATGTATACCCAAATGAACGCAGCGAGAGCTTATGTTTACACAGTAGCGCGCGCTTGTGATCGCGGTGAAACCACGCGTAAAGATGCCGCAGCAGTCATACTGTATTCTGCCGAACTGGCGACGAAAATGGCCCTCGATGCCATCCAATTACTTGGTGGCAATGGGTATATCAATGAGTTTCCTGCCGGTCGTTTATTAAGAGATGCAAAATTATACGAAATTGGTGCTGGTACATCCGAGATCCGCCGCATGCTGATTGGCCGAGAGCTATTTAAAGAGTCTGCTTAAAGCGGCATTGATCAACAAAAATAAACCGTCACCATCCCATTTCCATCGCGCCATCGTTGATTCGATGGCCATCAAATTGGAGCAATAACGTGCCCCGTATTATCAGTAAAATAAACGCCAAAGCCCAAGAGTTTGCCGACAATGCAGCGCACATGCAGGGGCAAATTGATGATTTAAATGAAAAGATAGCTCTGATAAAACAAGGCGGCGGCGACAAAGCCAACAAACGCCACACCGATCGCGGTAAATTACTGCCCCGCGACCGAATCAATGAGTTACTCGATGCAGGCTCCCCTTTTCTAGAAATTTCGCAACTCGCAGCTTGGGAGGTCTACGAAGACTATGTGCCCAGTGCAGGAGTCATTGCTGGGATAGGTCGAGTATCTGGCATCGAATGCATGATTGTCGCGAACGACGCGACGGTCAAAGGCGGTACTTATTACCCATTAACGGTGAAAAAGCATTTACGTGCGCAAACCATAGCCCAGCAGAACGATTTGCCCTGTATTTACCTAGTAGACTCGGGCGGCGCTAACTTACCTCGCCAAGACGAAGTCTTTCCAGACCGTGAACATTTCGGGCGTATTTTCTTCAACCAAGCGAACATGTCGGCGCAAAACATTCCGCAAATAGCTGTAGTCATGGGAAGCTGTACCGCAGGCGGTGCTTACGTACCGGCTATGGCAGACGAGTCCATTATCGTCAAAAATCAAGGCACTATATTTCTTGGTGGCCCGCCTCTAGTCAAAGCGGCAACCGGAGAAGTGGTCACCGCGGAAGAGTTAGGCGGCGGCGACGTGCATTGCAGAACATCTGGTGTTGTAGACCATTTAGCCAATAACGATCAGCACGCTTTGCACATAGCCAGAGACGCTATTACACGGTTAAACCGAACAAAACCTCTGACGTTAGATGTTAAACCCAGCGTTGAACCTGCATACCCCAAAGAAGACATTTACGGCATTATTCCCAAGGATGCACGCCAACCTTATGATGTGCGCGAGGTCATTGCTCGGGTTGTTGATGGCTCTGAGTTTGATGAATTTAAGGCACTTTATGGTAATACCCTAATTTGTGGTTTTGCACGCATCTTCGGCTATCCAGTAGGCATTGTCGCCAACAATGGTATTCTTTTTAGTGAATCCGCTCAAAAAGGAGCTCACTTTATTGAGCTGTGTGCTCAACGTAAAATCCCCTTAGTATTTTTGCAAAATATCACTGGCTTCATGGTCGGCAAGCAATACGAGGCTGGCGGTATCGCTAAGCACGGCGCAAAAATGGTCACCGCAGTCGCCTGCGCCAAAGTCCCCAAATTTACAGTGCTCATTGGAGGCAGTTTTGGTGCCGGTAATTACGGTATGTGTGGTCGAGCGTATGACCCGCGCTTTATGTTTATGTGGCCAAATGCACGTATCTCGGTGATGGGTGGTGAACAAGCCGCCGGCGTGTTATCGCAAGTTAAGCGCGAACAGCGGGAGCGCGTCGGTGAAACTTGGAGCCAAGAGGAAGAACAGCAGTTTAAACAACCCATTGTCGATACCTACGAGCATCAAGGGCACCCCTATTACGCATCAGCTCGCCTTTGGGATGATGGCGTTATAGACCCTGCCGACACGCGCATGGTGTTGGGCCTGTGCATTTCAGCTAGCTTAAATAAACCCATTGAGGACACCCAGTTTGGGGTGTTCAGAATGTAAGGTGCATTGAATATGGATCCTAAAATGAGCCAAACTAATTATCCCTCTTCAGAGCATGTGCTTTGCGATATTGATGGGCGTGGTGTTGCCACCGTCACCCTTAATCGCCCCGACGTGCACAATGCATTTGACGATGTGCTAATAGCAGCACTAACCGAGGCATTCACTCGTTTAGACTCTGATAATACAGTGAGGGCTGTCGTTCTCGCATCGACTGGCAAGAGCTTTTGCGCTGGGGCGGACCTAAACTGGATGAAACGCATGGCAAGCTATTCATATGAGCAAAACCTCAATGATGCGAATGCATTGGCAACCATGCTTCACACCTTAAATACCCTATCGAAACCGACTATCGCCCGAGTGCAAGGTGCTGCATTTGGTGGGGCTGTAGGCTTAGTTGCCTGCTGCGATATGGCGGTGGGCAGTAAATTAAGCAAATTTTGCCTAAGCGAGGTCAAACTTGGTTTGATACCGGCCACTATTAGCCCATATGTTATTCAAGCTATTGGCGGGCGAAACGCTAGGCGTTATTTCACGACCGCTGAAGTATTTTCATCACGCCGAGCAAGACGCATTGGATTACTCAGTGAAAGCGTGACCGAAGAAGAGCTAGACAGCACCATTGAAACTCTCCTTGAACATATTCTGAAGAATGGTCCGAATGCGGTTTCTGCTGCCAAGAAATTGATAGCGGACGTGGTAGATCGCGTCCCTGATGAAACGCTTAGAAATATGACGAGCGAACGCATAGCCAATATACGGGTATCATCTGAAGGCCAAGAAGGCCTCGGTGCCTTCTTACAAAAACGTCGACCTAATTGGTATATCTCATGATTAAAAAACTTCTAATTGCCAACCGTGGCGAAATTTGCTGCCGTATTATCAACACGGCTAAACGTATGGGTATCCAAACCGTTGCGCTTTATTCTGATGCTGACAAGAACGCGTTACATGTGAAAATGGCTGACGAAGCGATACATATTGGCCCTTCGCCATCTAATCAAAGTTATTTAAAAGTGGATAAGGTGCTTGCTGCTGCTAAAGCAACCGGTGCAGATGCCATCCACCCTGGTTATGGGTTTCTATCTGAAAACGCTGAATTTGCCAAAGCCTGCGCAGATAACAATATTATCTTTGTGGGCCCGCCTGTCGGAGCGATTGAAGCAATGGGCTCAAAATCTGCTGCTAAGCACATTATGCAACAGGCCGATGTACCCTTAGTCCCAGGGTACCACGGCGACGATCAGTCACCAGCGCTGATAAAAAAACACGCCGATGACATGGGCTATCCCGTGTTACTTAAAGCGGCTGCCGGTGGTGGTGGTAAAGGAATGCGCCAAGTTTGGAGCGAAGATGAATTCGATGACGCATTAGCCGCAGCTAAACGTGAAGCTATGTCGAGTTTCAATGACGACATAATGTTAGTTGAAAAATACTTAACCCAACCGCGTCACGTTGAGGTACAAGTTTTTTGTGATCACCATGGAAACGGTGTGCATATATTCGAGCGCGACTGTTCAGTGCAAAGACGGCATCAAAAAGTCATTGAAGAAGCCCCCGCCTTTAAGATGCAACCTGAACTACGCGCAGCTATGGGCGATGCGGCTTTAAAGGCCGCCCAGGCCATTAACTATGTAGGTGCAGGTACCGTAGAGTTTTTGCTCGATACCGATGGCAGCTTCTACTTTATGGAAATGAATACTCGCTTGCAGGTAGAACATCCAGTCAGTGAGATGATTTCAGGGCAAGATTTGGTGGAATGGCAACTGCGGGTCGCCGCCAATGAAATACTGCCCAAGACACAAGACCAATTACACATTAATGGCCATGCATTTGAGGCTCGAATTTACGCCGAGGATCCAGATAATGAGTTCTTGCCTGCCACAGGTAAACTTCACCTGTTAGAAACACCGCAAGAATCAAAACACGTGCGCATTGATAGCGGTGTGGTGCAGGGTGATGAGGTATCGGTTTATTATGATCCTATGATTGCTAAGTTAATTGTGTGGGATACGGATCGAGAACGTGCTTTAGCACGCTTGAGTCAGTCTTTGGCTGAATATCGTATTGATGGTGTGATAACAAATATTCCATTCCTGCGCAGCCTTATTGACACCCAAGCGTTTAAAGATGAAGAGATCGATACCCGTTTTATCGAAACTCACCACGATGAGATTTTTCACAAAGATAAGCAAATCAACGAGCATCTAATACTGAATTTGGCCATGTACTTATCTTTAAATGAACAAGCTGTCACCTCCCCTAGTAATCAAGATAGTCAGTCTCCTTGGGGATCCGTAAGTGATTGGCGAGCGAATGAATGTTTTCAATCCAGCTACTTCATCCAGCTGCATGATGAAGTTTATGAAACTAAGGTTGAACGGCTAAAAGGTGACAACCAAGCCCCCCATCAACAGGGAACATTTATTGTTAAATTAGGGGAGCAAACTTATCAGTGCGAAGGGCAATTGGCGGGCAATCGATTACTGGCAACCGTTAATGGGCATAGTGAATGCGTCACCATCAATAAAATTGACCATGACTACGCGCTCTTTCATACCAATGGCATGACTAAATTTAGTCATATTCAGAAAGACTTAGGTGTTGCAGATGAAACCGATCAGCACGGTGCTTTTGTAGCGCCAATGAACGGCACGGTAGTGACCCTTTTAGTTGACCCAAAGCAAAGCGTTAAGAAAGGTCAAACCTTAATGATAATGGAAGCCATGAAAATGGAACATGCCATTAAAGCAACGCAAAATGGTCATGTGCAGGAATTCTACTATCAAGCTGGCGAATTGGTTGACGGCGGCACAGCCTTATTAGACTTTATAGCTGATGAGGAGCCTTTATCATGATGGGTGCTTTACCAAGTAAAGTAAAAATAGTTGAAGTAGGTCCTCGGGATGGCTTGCAAAATGAGAAAGTGAATATTGATTTAGCCACTAAAGTAACTTTAATTGAAGCGCTTGCTAAATCAGGCCTAAGCATGATTGAGACAGGCAGCTTTGTATCACCTAAGTGGGTGCCACAAATGGCTGACTCAGCTCAAGTCTTTGCTGCAATAAATCGCCAAAACGCCGTAACCTATAGTGCATTAATCCCTAATCTAAAAGGATTTGAAGCCGCGGTAGCAGCAGGCGCTGATGAAGTCGCTATTTTTGGCTCTGCTTCTGAATCCTTTTCACAAAAAAATATAAACTGCTCAATTGCTGAAAGTCTAGCGCGTTTTGAACCGGTTATCGCTGCGGCGAAAGCTAAAGATATAAAAGTACGTGGTTATGTGTCGTGCGTGCTAGGTTGCCCTTACGAAGGAGAGATAGCGCCTGGCAATGTGGCCAGTGTGGCTAAAACCTTGTTCGAGATGGGCTGCTATGAAATTTCGTTAGGCGACACTATAGGCGTAGGCACCCCTATAGCCACACAAAAAATGCTCGATGCCGTATTAGGTGTGGTGCCCCTCTGTGCTGTTGCAGTGCATTTTCACGATACCTATGGTCAAGCCTTAGCTAATATTTTGGTGGCGTTACAAATGGGGATCAACGTAATTGATAGCGCGGTAGCCGGCCTAGGCGGCTGCCCCTATGCTAAGGGTGCATCAGGTAATGTAGCGACTGAAGACGTGGTTTACATGTTACATGGAATGGGCATTGTCACAGGTGTTGATTTATCAATGTTAGCTGAGGCTGGACGAGCCGTATGTGCAAAGTTAGGCGTAGATCCTGTATCAAAAGTGGCAAACGTTTACGCTAATAAAATCCTAACTCAGTAACCTACCCATTACCGAGACGTAACCATACCAGCAGATCGCTCAACGCGAAGCGTGAATGATCTGCTGTATTAGCCACCATTTTGCCTGCTCTTTATTCGGGAAAAAGCGGTAACGTTCGCCAGCGTCGTCGTATATTTGCCCAAGGTGGCGTTTTGAAAATTCTGGCGTTGCAGAGTGCTCGATAATCAAAGCGGATGCCACTCGTCCCAACATTTTTTGTTCACGAATTACTTTTGACATAAAGACAGCAGCATCTGGCACATAAATCGGATCGCCTCTAAGTGCAACCAAAGCCCCCCATGGGCCAACACTTAGTTGTTTCAGTAAAGGCACCACCTCTAATTCAGCCTCGACCACAGATTCTAAATTCCATGGACCACAGCCCTCAACGAGCAATATGTTTTCTTCTATATCAAGTTCAACACTGCCATGCGTTGGAAATCGACTCATATACTTCCCTAAATCAATATCTTATCGAACAGTTCAATGTTAAATAAACGCAAATCAACCTGCGACGGCGTTGAACGCCATTTACACCCTTCGCGGGCCAAAGGTAACCCATAGCCCGCCAAAGATTCGCCTATGAATCGATGCGCTCACTGTTTTTGTTGAAACTCAGCTTCTGCAATAACTTTAAGGTTTTCTAAGCCCATTTGTAGGTCTTCACCGATCATTCGGTCCATAAAAAATGCCACATAGTGTAACAAGGGATTAGCCCCAACATCACCATAATCGTGCCAAATAACCACCGTTTCTCCCTCTTTATCTCGCAGGGTTAGCTCACCAGTTGAGCCAACTCCCATATCGGGGAAAACAAGGGTGTATATGAATCGTTGGTTTTCTTCTATGGCTACAATTTCCATCTCGCCATTACCTTGGCTTTCACTCTGCCAAGTAGATTTCATACCCACTGAGGAATCAGGGCCTGCGTAAGCTACTTGCATATCTGGGTCGCGTTCGAACCACACTCCCCAGTGCTGCCACTTCTTCAAATCTTTCACATGTTTAAAAATAATATCTGCAGGAGCTTCAATTCTGATGGTTCTAACCACCTTAAATTCTGATGGTAACAACCATCCGACCACTACAAAAAACAACAGTATTGCAGCGGTCCCAATTGCCATTTTTTTTAGCATGCTCTTTCCCCTTTACTCACCTGTGGCTTCTATAACATTTATTTAACTTCTTGCCATTGATTACGACTATACACTGTACATAAAACAATCAAAAATCCATATGAATCAAAACTATGCCACACGTTTACATTGCAAAGCGAGAAGAAAAGCAACGGCGTGGTGAAAATTCAATCATGCTGCCATCGCTTTAAAGCTGCACGAATAATGAAGTTCTTGCCCAATGCGCAAAAAACAACTGTGCATTTATTGTACTGTTTGAGTTTTTAGCGCCTTCAAACGTTATTAATATGTAAAAAGACATGATAAATCAGATGGAAGCAAATTGAATTTCAAGCAAGCCCGTGACACACTGAAGTTCACAGTATCTGATGACGTACACGTTACGCTGCTTGATTCTGTGTTTCCTGCGCAACGAGAACGTCTATAAATCAAATAAGAATGGAGTCAAGTGTTATGCCCAATCCAAGTCCACGTTATATTAGCAACCTGACCCGAGATACCTACGCCTTGATTTTAGCTGGCGGAAGAGGCTCCCGACTACACGAACTGACCGACTGGCGGGCTAAACCCGCTTTATATTTTGGAGGAAAATTTAGAATAATCGACTTTCCACTTTCCAACTGCATTAATTCCGGCATTAAACGCATAGGTGTGGTAACCCAATATAAATCTCATTCATTGATCCGCCACCTTGTAAGGGGTTGGGGGCATTTTAGAAAAGAGCTAGGTGAATCAGTTGAGATCTTACCTGCATCTCAACGCTCTTCAGGCAATTGGTATGAAGGTACTGCCGATGCGGTATTCCAAAATATTGATATTATTCGCGATGAAATTCCTAAATACGTGATGATTTTATCCGGTGACCACATATACAGCATGGATTATGCGAACATTCTTGCTCATCATGTGGAATCTGGGGCCAAAATGACCGTCAGTTGTATGCCTGTTCCTATTGAAGAAGCTGCTGGTGCGTTTGGGGTTATGTCCGTAGACGAAAATTATCGTATTCTTGGGTTTGAAGAAAAACCTGAAAATCCGACTCCTTTACCTAACGACCCTACCCGTTGTCTTGCCTCTATGGGTAATTACGTTTTCGACACTGAGTTCTTGTTTGAGCATTTGAAACAAGATGCGCAAAACGAAGGCTCAGAGCGTGACTTTGGTAAGGATATCATTCCGTCGATTATTAAAGATCACCCGGTATTCGCTTATCCATTTTCCAACGACGACGGTGAAGTTTCTTACTGGCGTGATGTGGGGACATTAGACTCATTTTGGTTAGCCAACATGGAATTGGTATCGCCCAAACCCCCTCTTAATCTTTACGATAAAAAGTGGCCTATTTGGACGTATCAAGAACAGTTGCCTCCCGCTAAGTTTGTCTGGGAAGAATACAACCGCTGCGGTGCGGCCATAGATTCTGTGGTCAGTGGTGGTTGCATTATATCTGGGGCAACCGTTCGCAAGAGTCTGTGTTTTTCTAACGTCCACGTTCACTCCTACAGTGAAATTGAAGAATCAGTGCTGTTACCGGATGTAGAAATAAAGCGGAATTGTAAAATCAAGAAAGCAATTATCGACCGTGGTTGTATCGTGCCTGAGGGCACTGTCATTGGTCATAACCATGATGAAGACAGAGCAAGAGGCTTCAGAGTCACAAACAAGGGTGTTGTGTTAGTTACCCGAGAAATGCTTGGACTCAAAGTAGGTATATAAAGTAATCACTTTATTTAACCCAAAAAAACCAGACGCTGTCTGGTTTTTTTATGCCCTCAATTTACTAAGTTCAGGCGAAAGCAACATTGGGTTTAAACAACTCTCGCGCGCCAGCCTTCAATTGTTCGGTTTATCAACTCAGCCGTTTCTACCGGTGACTCTAGAGGAAACATATGCCCGCCGCTAAACACTTCATGAGTGAGATGATTAGCCTTAATAAATGGCCTAATACGACGCTCTGTACAAACATGGGTTTGCGAGCCAGTGATCAGTAGCGCTGGGCAGGTAAGTTTCCCGTAGTACTTATATATATCGTGAGGGAGGTTTCTGAAAATAGAAGCCTCGACCTCAGGTTTAAAATGCAAATGTCGGTGTTGCTCTTGAACGTGGGTCACACTGCTAACATAATCAGCAATGCAGTCACTATCCATATTTTTAAACAGTGCTCTAGCTTGAAAGTAAGCCACTAAATCTTCATCTTTTCCCCACTGTTTACAGCGCGTTACTGTTTTACCCGCGGGGGTGATCTTGTCAATTAAAGGTGTGGCTTTGGCCCCCCTAAAGAAAACACGAGTTAAGCCCGTGATCATGGGCGGATCAAGCATAATCAGCCCCTTGAATAAATCAGGACGGGTACACGCAGCCATGTAAGACACCACTCCACCAAATGAATGCCCTATGCCATAAACTGGCTGATTTTGGGTAGATTCAATATGGGTGATTAACTCTTGGGTTTGATTGCCCCAGTTTTTAGAGATTGGAAACCGGCTTGTATGGCCAAATTTTTCTATAGCAGACACGCAGTATTCGCTATTGAGCGCGCTAAATAACTTACGGTAACTCCCTGCAGGGAAGCCATTTGCATGGGCAAAATGCAGATGCACATTGTTATCTTGTTCCAACCTTATCCCCTTAAATAAATAATAGCTCTATCCGTTACGTTTCTCTGCAGCAGCCCAATCAGCAGGGATTTTGCGCGCGGTCCATATGAAAGCGACAATAGCCAATACATAGGGAACTGAAACAGCCGACAAGGATAAACGCAAAGCTTCCACTTCACCATGTTCAGCGGTTAACGATTTACTTAAAATACCAATAAAAGTAGGACCACCGCCCAGTGCAATAATATTTAAGACAAAGAAGAATAATGCCGTCGACATAGCACGCACTTTAACCGGTGCCAGTGTTTGCGCCAAGGCAAACGAGGGCCCCAAATAAAAACCACTGGTAAATAGCAGCACAGTTAGCAGCATCAGAGACGTGTTTAAATCAGTAACCTGTACAGAACAAATATATGCAGGCACCCCAACTAAAAGCCCAAGAGCAGGCACCCAACCGTAGGCTCCTCTGTTAGTTTTGCCCCATTTATCCGTGATAACTCCACCGAACCAAACGCCAAATGCATATGCAGTGCCGTTGATAATGCCCACTTTGATCAGCAGGCTAGTCAGGTCCAAGTTCGGATAGGCGCGTAAATAGAAGTCCATCATCCAAGTAGAAATGGCATAGCTTCCAAATGAGGCTAAGGAAATGGCAATACACATGCCCCACCATGACGGTATCGTTAGCAGTACTTTTATGGACTGCCAGGAAGGTGTTTTAGCAGCCGCGGAATTTAAGTTCCCTCCCCTAGGCGGCTCCTTTATCGTTAACTTAAGCAAAATAGCGAGTAATACCCCTGGGATACCCACACTGAGCATAACAAGCCGCCAGTTAGCATCCCCACCTTTTAAAATAAAAGCGGAAGCAAAAAACGCCAGCATGATCCCAAATGGGATCCCTAACGAATAAATCGCTAAAGCACCTGCACGTTTCTCTTTAGGGTAAAGGTCAGACAAGATAGAGTGAGAAGGTGGACTACCACCTGCTTCACCGATCCCCACGCCAATTCTCGCAATGGCAAGTTGCGTATAGGTCGTTGCCATACCTGACAGCGCTGTGAAACCACTCCAAAGCGTGAGGGAAATCGCAACGATGTTAACGCGACTATAGCGGTCTGCCAACCAAGCAATAGGAATTCCCACCACCGTATAAAGTACCGCGAAATAGAGCCCTTTTAACCACCCTAATTGCGCGTCATTTAAACCCAAGTCAGCTTTAATGAAGGGCGATAATATACCGATGATCTGTCGGTCGATAAAATTAAAGGCATATACCAAGGTCAGTATTGTTAATACGTAGGTACGATAAGGTTTGCTCACCTGGTTAAAATCTTCCTGCTGAACTACAGGGCTTTCACTGGTATTCATTGTCATTACTGCTCCCTCTATTTAGGTATTCTGCCCCCAATAAATACCTTCATAGTAATCTTGTCGGTGTCTACATAACAAGCCATTTTGTATCAATATTGTAAAATAAATGTAAACATAACAGGCACTTATATACCTAAATAAGACGAGCAAATTGTTCTATTGAATAGCTAGGATGTTAGAATTTTTACGTGGTAGAATTACCCTAGACATCCGACCAGTTCTGCCATGTGTGCAGACCCTACATAAGTGACTGGATTTATGCATATTGATGACCTTATCGACGCGACAAACCACTATATCAATAGTGATGAAAAAGATAGAGCCCAACTCACTATCCCTAAAGAATGGGCCCAAGGGCGCACCGCATATGGTGGTTTAACTGGCGCCTTGGTATATAGCGCTATCCGTCAAAAAGTCAGTAACGATAGAGTACTTAGATCGTTTGCTTGCAATTTTGTTGGCCCAGTCATGACTGAGACATCCTTTGACATCGAAGTAGAAATATTACGAGAAGGTAGAAATGTTACGCAAGTAATAGGTAAAGCAATGCAAGATGGCAAGGTTTGTGTGATGGTGCAAGCTGCCTTTGGTGTTTCACGAGACTCAAAGATTGATGTACGCAATACCGACAAACACGCCATGCGAGCCCCTACCAAGGCAGATTTTCTGCCTCAAATCCCTAAAATAACCCCTAAATTCTTACGTCATATCGATTTGGCACGACAAGCCGGTGGCCTGCCCTTTACAGGAAGTAAAGAAAGCAAAATTGATGGTTGGATGCGCTTTACCAAGCCGCCAAAAGAACTAACTGATGCCCATCTAATCGCCCTTATCGATGGATGGCCACCCACCACATTGCAAATGCTTAAATGGCCGGCCCCTGCCAGTACCATGAGTTGGAACATTGAGTTTATTTACCCTCATTACACCTTTTCCCCTAAAGATTGGTTTGCCTACCAAGTGCGCACGCGTCAAGCTGCAGATGGCTACGCACAAACCGAAGCAAATATATGGGATACCAGAGGCCAGTTAATTGCAATCAGTAGACAAACCATTGCAGTGTTTGATTAATGAGAATAAGCCATATTGAATACCACTAAAAAGAGCGCTAGTAAGCGCTCTTTTTTATTCTATTCGGAAATATTCAGTGCCCTGCTGGGTACGATTTAGCCCAATTTAATAAATGCTGAAGGTTGACGGGCTAAAAATAGCCAAGGTACTGATCAACTGCATATTGGTAAAATCGAGCGCCGCTTCCAAATCTTCTTCATCTAAGTCGAGAATTTCATATTGCACAGGTTCGATATTATCGAGTCGATTATAGATCTCGCCGTACACATTATTAAGCGCCAAACGAGATGCAAGTTGCAGTATTTTCTCTTCATGACTTTGCGCTTTATGCAAAGAAGCATGCTGATGGGCTATAGGCCCATAAATTTCACTTGGGATCCCCCAAAGTTTGAGTAATTCCGCGCTTATTTGCGCATAGCTTAAACCAAGATGTTTATTCTGCAAGGTGACTGGGCAATGCGTCGCCGAGAACGAACTGCACTGGGCAGCAATATCTGGCGTAAGTTGCAACACGGCTAATTCGCCAATGTTGTGCAACAAACCGCACACAAACATTTTATCGGGATTTTTAGCAGAGGTCTCTTGGGCAATGTATTTTGCTAACAAGCCGCAGCTCACGCCTAGCTCCCAAAAAACACTGAAGTCCACCTCACTGTCATTCATATCTTTAAAAGCGTGTGAGATGCCGTACGCGAGCACTAAATCATAAACTGAGTCTGTGCCTATGACTTGAATCGCTTTATTAACAGTGGTTATCACGGTGGGGAATTTGTATAAGGCGCTGTTCGCGATTTTCAGAATTTGTGCTGCTACAGCCGGATCGTAATTTATAACCTCTGCCACTTCGTTGATAGAAGCACTGCCATCATCAATAAGCTGCTTTATTTTGGTGACTGAATCAGGCAGTACAAACAAATCACCTGCTTTTTCGGCATACTCAAGAGCATTCATACGCACGTTTATCCTTAATTTGGTTATGTAAGAGTGTAAGTCATCCCATCTCTAATGTTCAAGATTAATACATCTAGCGCTACGTAAATAGGAAAATGCGAGATAGTCGCGCGGTAAATTAAATTCCACTAGCAAAACCTCGATTAATTAATACTAAAGTATAAGAACAAAGAAATACTTTACACCCTATTCAAGCCAATCACTAATGATAGAAATTTAATACCAATACCAAAAAATATTTGCTCTTTCAGGACTCATCCAACTGTATTTGAACAGTGCGTGGGTGAGCAGCAACGGTTGTTCCCTTTCAGATACCGAGAACGTAGTTTAAAACCCGCAGGGAAACTCTCCTCGGGCTAATTATCTAATGGAGTTGGTATTACAAGAATCGCGATTACAGAACACCAGCACGGCAGAGATTAATCGATGCAAAAATAAAATAGGGTGTTTTAACAAAACGGGAAATTTAACGAAGAGATAAAGTAAAATGGAGATTAGATGGTGGGTCGTGCTGGATTCGAACCAGCGACCAATTGATTAAAAGTCAACTGCTCTACCAACTGAGCTAACGACCCATCTAATTGTAACGCTTTGAATTATTTGATTTAACTGGTGGGTCGTGCTGGATTCGAACCAGCGACCAATTGATTAAAAGTCAACTGCTCTACCAACTGAGCTAACGACCCATCAAATTAAATCTAACTGCAAATCAACTAAGGGAAAATATACCTTTCTTGCTTTGCTTCTCGTCTCTCGGTGACGAGGGCGCATATAATACTGAATTCGAAACTTCATGCAACCTTAAATTAAGCTTTATTTTCATTATTCGTATCGTTTGCTGAAAAAGCATACAAAACACATGTTGCGCGGTTATTTTTCACACTAAAACGAAACATTAACACTAATAAAACAGGGAATGCCGCTATTTATTTAACGGCATTTAATTTAATTTCAGCCAGCTTTCTTGCTGAAGAAGTCGGGTATTCCGCTAAAACTTTTTTCCATAATTGTTCGGCACGGGCAATATTTGAACGCTCTTGCTCACAAATACCTAATTTCAACATGGCATCCGCACGCTTCGAAGAATCCGGAAATTGATTCATCAATGTTTCAAACTGATTTGCCGCTGCCGCCCAATCTTGTTTATTAAATAACAATTGTCCTAACCAGTAATGCGCATTTGAGGCATAACTGGAATTAGGGAAGTTCTGCAGGAAGGATTGGAATTCAGGGATAGCGTCATCATACAGCTTGTCTTTTAAGATAAGGTTAACCGCTTTGTCATACGCTTGATCTTCATTCAGGCTAGTTTGAGGGTTAGGTTGGCTGACTTGATTAGTCTGATCAAACTCGTCAGTGGGCCCACTTCCATTTTGCGTCATCACAGCAGCGATACGTTTATCAATCTCTAAATACAGCTCCCGTTGACGCTCTAAGATCCGCTCTAGTTGATAATTATGCTTCTCAATACTGCCACGTAACTCATTCACTTCGTTCTGAAGCAAATCTAGCTGCTCCTGAACGCGATGTTGCTGCGCTGTTCGTGTATTAAAAAGACGCTCTAAGGTGGTTAAACGTGACTCTGTACTGCCACTGCTTACATCCGCTACAGGCGCAGGAGCCGCATTTACTGCGGCTCCAAATATCGCTGTCAGAGTAAGCGCAAGAATGCGTTTATTCATAAATCCAACTTTTATTGATATACAAGAACACCACGACGGTTTTCAGCAAATGCAGCTGCAGTGCCTGATGTGTCAACTGGCTTTTCTTCGCCATATGAAACAACAGAAACTTGAGATGCGCTCACACCAGCATTCATCAAGTATGTCTCAACTGATTTAGCACGGCGTTCACCTAACGCAATATTGTATTCAGGCGTACCGCGGTTATCACAATGGCCTTCAATCACCACTGCTTGGCCCGGGTTTTTCAACAAGAATGCAGCATGTTGGTCAAGCAAAGAGTAATACTTAGAACTGACGCTTGAACGGTCGAAATCAAAATAAACAACCTGATCATCCATCAATGCACTTTTTTCTTTCTGCATGACTTCTTCAGGAGACAACATTGGCTTCATATTGCCTGCTTGCACTTTTGCTTCTTCAGCCGCCTTGCGATCAGCTTCAGCTTGAGCAGCAGCAACACGGTTACTCTCTGCGGCTAACTCTTCTTCGCTAGGACCTGATGAACAAGCAACCATTGTCACAATAGGTAGTGCAAGTGTGATGCCTTTGAATATTTTGCTAAGTTGCATTTTCTAATTCCTTATTATTATCAAATTTATAAATAGATTGAACTTGTTACAACAAAAATGGAGACCAACTCGGCGACTTAACCTGCCCATCAGAAGCGGGTAAACGCGCCTTAAAGCGACCATCCAAGGAAACCAACGATAAAACTTGCTTGCCTTGGTGTAACGTACTGTAAATAATCATACTTCCATTTGGTGCAATACTCGGGGATTCATCCAAATAGGTTTTGGTTAATACCTGAATATTTCCGTTTTCTAAATCCTGAGCGGCAATATGGTAGTTCCCTCTAGTACGGTTGACCATAACCATGCGACCGCCGTCTGGGGTGATGGTTCCCCCAAGGTTCATTTCACCATCAAACGTTACCCTTCTGACGTTGTTACTCGCTAAATCTACGCGATATATTTGCGGTTTACCACCCCGTTCAGAACTAAATATCAAGCTCTTACCATCGGGTGTCCAGCTCGGTTCGGTATCTATCGCTCGGTTGCGAGTTATCCGCTCTAGGCGCTTAGATGCCACGTCCATCACGTAAATCTCTGGGTTACCATCTTTCGATAACACCATAGCCAATTGCCTACCGTTGGGTGAGAAAACCGGCGCACTGTTTATGCCAGGAAAATCGGTCATTTGCGTTCGGCTCATGGTGTATAAGTCTTGAATGTATATCTGCGAACGCTTATTTTCAAATGTGACATAGGCCAACTTGGTCCCATCAGGTGACCAAGAAGGTGACATCAGTGGTTCTCTAGAGCGCAGTAACATCGTCTCGTTCACACCATCATAGTCTGCAACAACGAGCTGATAAGGAAACTCGTTGGTTTTACGATCCCGCACAACAACGTAAGCAATGCGCGTCATAAAGGCACCCTTCTCGCCCGTTAATTTTTCGTACACCACATCACTGATGCGATGAGCGTATTGTCTAAATCCCTGGCTTGTAATAACAGTCTGGCGACTATCTAAAATGTGGTCGTTACTGTTGGTTAATCTACCACCGCTTAATGCTTGCCCATTGCCACCCGTGATTTGACCACGAATAGCGTCGACTAAGGTGAAGTTAACGCGATAACGATCAGGCCCTTCAGGCGTGACCGAACCCACCAAAATGGCTTCGACGCCAGTCGCTGCCCAAGCGCTATAGTCCAATTCACTGTCATCATGTGGCTGCTCTGGCATCTCAGCGCTAGCGATAGGGCTAAACTTACCACTTCGCAACAGGTCACCGCTTACGACATCGGATAAGCTCTCTGGCATTTGACCTGGGCCATTCCACTTGAATGGCACAATGGCAATTGGACGAGCGGAATCAATTCCTTCGGTGATCACAATTTCCAAACTCGCCTGGCTAGATGCAGTGAGCATCACACTTAAAAATGTTAAAACACGGGTCAATCTTGTCATTATAAATCGGGCTCTACAGTTAAATTAATATCACGGAGCTTCTCATACACATCAGCTTCCTTTGATACCGGAAGGGTACCGGCCTTGAAAACAGCAGATTTAGCGGCTCTGCATAAGATAGGATCTCCACCTAATTCTTTTACCTGAATAACCAAACCAGACGACGCTAAGCGGATATTCAATTGGCAGGATTTTCCGCGCATTGAGTTGTCAACAATTAGCTGGCGCTGAATAGCTTGATGGATCAGGGCTTGATACTTTTGTACTTCGGTTAATACTTGCTTGCTTCGCCGCTGCTGGCGCACAGCCTGCTCAGCTTCAAGCTGATCTTGCAATGCGCGCTCTTGACGCGCTTTTTCCGCAGCTTCTGCTTTTTTGCGTTGCGCCTCTTTCAAGGCTTTTTCTTCCTTCTCGCGAGCTTCCTTCGCTTTTCTAGCTTGCTCTTCCGCCTTCTTACGCTCTAACTCTTTGCGTTTACGCTCTGCCTCTGCAGCTTTCGCTTTGGCCTTTTCTTGTTCTTGCTTTTTACGCGCAGCAATTGCAGCTTGCTCAGCCTGTTTACGTTCTTCACGTTGGCGCTTGGTGCGTTGTTCTATTTCAACCGCGTCTTGCTCTTGCTGTTTACGCTTGCGCTCAGCTTCATTTGCGCGACGTTCCAGTTCAGCAATTCGGTCCTCTTCTGCCTTTTGCTTGCTCTTTTTCTGATCTTCAATCCGCTTAATCTGCTCGTCAACCGCGTTGGCATCTACCGCAACGGCCTCTATAACCGGTTGTGACGATGCCATTTCAGGCGTTTTTTGAGGCAACTTAAAATCCATGCCAGCAAAGATAAGCACCCCGAAAGCGAGGTGCAAACTCAGTGATTTAATCAAAGGTAGAGACAATTTAAACTTCATATCTGCTAAATGCTTAATTCTCAGGAGGATCAGTCATAAGACCGACAGAAGGCGCACCTGCACGCTGCAAAAGCACCATCAACTGCACAATATTGCTGTACGGCACTGCGCCATCCCCTTTCACCACGACCGGGGTTTCAGGTTCAATTCGCAAATGCGCCGCAACTAATGTGGCCACATCTACAGCTGTCATAGCCTGCTCTTGGTCTTCAGCGATGTTCAAGAAGTAATTTCCTTCTGCATCAACAGAAGCAATTAGCGGTGGCTTGCTATCATCTTCTAGCGGTTGCGCTTCTGCTTTTGGCAAGTCTACCTTGACACCTTGAGTCACCAGCGGTGCAGTTACCATAAAGATAATCAGCAACACCAACATCACATCGATGTAGGGCACAACATTGATTTCAGACACCGGACGACGGCGTTTTCTTACATACATAATCGTTGCCTATTAGCCCTGAGCTGGATCGTTGGTGACGGTATCCGCCTTTGTTACCAGCGACTGACGATGCAATATGCTGGAAAACTCTTCCATAAAGTTACCGTAGTTGTTTTCGAGCTTTTCTACCTGATGGCTGAAACGGTTATAAGCAATAACAGAAGGTATAGCGGCAAACAGACCCATAGCGGTTGCGATCAGCGCCTCAGCGATACCAGGCGCTACCATGGCTAGCGTGGCTTGCTGCACTTCGCCGAGGGCGATAAACGCATTCATGATCCCCCACACAGTGCCAAACAAACCGATATACGGGCTAATTGAACCCACAGTCGCTAGGAAAGGTAGGCGGCTTTCTAATTCGTCAATTTCCCTAGACAAGGAAACGCGCATCGCACGGTAGGTACCGTCCATTATCGCCTCAGACGGAGTAGACGACGACTTACGCAAGCGGACAAATTCTTTGAAGCCAGCACAGAATAAACTGGCCATACCTTGCACAGATTCGCGAGCAGCTAATTCTTGATAAAGGCGATTTAGATCGACCCCTGACCAAAATTTATCTTCAAATTTTTTCATATCATTTTTTGCACGGCTCAACGCCTGCGAACGCTGAAAAATAAATGTCCAAGATGCCACAGACGCGGCCAATAACAACAACATCACAAGCTGAACTAATAAGCTAGCTTGCCAAAATAATCCAAATATTGATAACTCAGCCGACACGCGAGAATTCCTCTAGTATAAATCCGGGGATGGCGATAGGTTTCATTTGCTGAAGATCCACGCACGCCACCCTAATTAAAGCACTGACCAAGCGTTGACCACTTGGACTTATTATTGTTTGTTTGAACATCAAACTTGCGCGTTTCAATTCTACTATTTCGCTTTGAATTCTCAATAGTTCATTAAACTTTGCAGGAGCTTGATTGTCCATTTCGACACGTTTGACGACAAAACCGATAGATCGTTCCAATAACCCATCTTGTTCGATTCCCATTGAGCGCAACCACTCTGTTCTGGCGCGCTCTAGAAACTTCAAATAATTTGCGTAATAAACAATTCCGCCTGCATCCGTATCTTCATAATACACCCTTATTTGGTGTTCAAATACAGCTAAGTTTTTCTGCAACATCACTTTTTTCCCAAACCATTCGTCACTACCTTCAACCAACGCATAACTATGCGATGTAAAAAATAATCATAATCCGCTAACAAAAATTAATGCGTTAAAATTCATAAGGATACATCCATTTAACTAAAAACAACGCTGGAATACAACCTAATGCACCCGGCAAATATGCATAGATATTCAGTATTTTCGCAAAAATACGTTCTACAAAGAGATTTGTAACAAAAAAAATAATAGGTCAAATAACGCACGATTAAAATAAGCCATTGTTTTCATTAAAAAAAAATAAAAAAAGACAAGTATTAACAAGTTTTACACAAATAATTCAGACTTGATACATTAGAAAATCTAATCATTGAATGGCAATTTTTCTCAATTGTGGTTCTTTGCGGCGAGGCTATAATGACCTTGTTTTCTCGATTAGCGAATGTTTCCAACCAGACGTTAATCAGATGCTGATGTCGACTCCCTGTTGACTGACATGTTCCCTGGAATTTTATTCCATTCAACTTTATTTGTTGCTTTGCCCGCATAATTTATGCGGGCTTTTTTTTGCCTATTTTTTACGATCTTAAAAGGAAAGCCGCTCCT
Source organism: Paraglaciecola mesophila KMM 241 (assembly GCF_000315015.1). Taxonomy (GTDB): domain Bacteria; phylum Pseudomonadota; class Gammaproteobacteria; order Enterobacterales; family Alteromonadaceae; genus Paraglaciecola; species Paraglaciecola mesophila. Next base: position 27,005 of record NZ_BAEP01000062.1, read on the forward strand.
TTAGCGATACACAAAATCAATTAGGCTCGTAATCAAAACCAAAATGCAGGTATGCCCGTTGAGACACAATTCGCCCTCTTGGGGTGCGCTGTAAAAACCCTTGTTGAATTAGAAAGGGCTCTATTACATCTTCTATTGTGTCCCGTTCTTCACCAATCGCCGCCGCTAAGTTATCAAGACCCACTGGCCCGCCCATAAATTTATCTATGATGGTAGTCAGCAATTTTCGGTCCATGTAGTCAAAGCCTTCTTTATCTACATCCAGCATATCTAGCGCAGCTGAGGCAACATCACTGCTAATTTCACCGTTTGCTTTTATTTCAGCGTAATCTCGTACCCTGCGCAGCAAGCGATTGCTAATACGCGGTGTACCGCGAGCACGCTTGGCTATTTCTATCGCGCCTTCTTCATCTAAATTCAATTCCAAAAAATGTGCAGAACGTTTTACGATTTGGGTTAAATCTTTAATATTGTAAAACTCAAGGCGCTGCACAATACCGAATCTGTCGCGTAAAGGCGACGTCAATGAGCCTGCTCGTGTTGTCGCGCCAATTAAGGTAAACGGCGGTAACTCTAGTTTGATGGACCGAGCGGCTGGCCCCTCTCCTATCATGATATCCAGTTGATAATCTTCCATCGCAGGATACAGAATTTCTTCTACCACTGGGCTGAGACGATGAATTTCATCAATGAACAACACATCGTTTTCTTCTAGATTGGTTAGCAGCGCCGCTAAGTCTCCCGCTTTTTCAAGCACAGGCCCTGAAGTTGTTTTGATACTCACGCCCATTTCATTAGCCACAATATTGGCCAAGGTGGTTTTGCCTAAGCCGGGAGGGCCAAAAATCAATAAATGATCCAGTGCATCACTGCGTTTACGCGCGGCCTGAATAAAGATATCCATTTGCTCACAAACATGGTCTTGCCCTGTGTAATCCGCCAGCATTTTAGGGCGAATAGCACGATCGATGACTTCATCTTCGCGTAGGGCGGTAGGTTGAATGAGACGATCGGCTTCTATCATGAGAATTATTTAACTTTTGGTAGTGGTTTTATATACAGTGCGTAGTCTATGAGAGTCGAGACGGATACTCAAGCAAACTACATAGACTATTTAATAACGGACTTTTAGACCTGTGTTTCCCTAACTGAAATCAGATCATTGCTCGCAATGCTTCGCGAATTAATTCTTCACTGGTGATGTCTTTAACATACACAGAGTTTATCACTTTGCTCGCTTGAGGCGCCTTATATCCAAGGGCTATCAGTGCGCTTAGGGCTTCTTCTTTCGCATCACTTGAGGTAACAAAGGTATTTTCAATACTATTATTGCCTTGCAGAGCGAAATCATCACTTGCAGATTGCTCTAAGCTTAGCTTTTTAAAGCGGTCGCGCATTTCTATCACTAAACGCTCCGCGGTTTTCTTACCGACGCCAGGTAACTTCACTAAAGCGGTGATGTCTTCGTGTGAAACGCATTGCATAAAATGCTGCCCCGACATGCCCGACAAAATCGTTAATGCCAATTTAGGCCCTACACCGCTGGCTTTAATCAACTCTCTAAATACGGCGCGCTCATTTTTATCAGCAAAGCCAAATAACAATTGTGCATCTTCGCGCACCACAAAGTGAGTATAAACGCTGGCCTCGGCGCCTACTTCAGGTAATTGATAAAAGCTGGTCATGGGGATTTGAATTTCATAACCGACCCCAGCAACATCAATGAGTACCTCTGGTGGCTGTTTTTCTACTACCGTACCGCGTATTCTGCCTATCATATTCATTCTCTAGTGTTGTTATTTATCGTAATCTGCCGCGTACAGTCTTTTTCACCTGACCTGACATCTTGATGAGGTTCTCGTTGGTGTGGCTATGGCAAAGCGCAACCGCTAGTGCATCTGCAGCATCAGCCTGAGGCGTGCCCGGTAGCTTCAAGATAAATGTGACCATGTGTTGCACTTGGCTTTTTTGTGCGTTCCCGTTGCCCACCACAGATTGCTTGATTTGCCGAGCGGAATACTCAGCTACATCGAGCCCTTGGTTAGACGCTGCCACAATTGCGGCTCCTCGGGCTTGCCCCAGTTTTAACGCCGAATCAGGGTTTTTGGCCATAAAGACTTGCTCAATAGCGAACATATCGGGTTTATATTGCAGTATTAACTGGCTGACACCATCAAATATCTGCTGTAATCGCGGCGCCAGAGCGTCTCCCTGCATGCGAATACAGCCACTGCCTAAATATTGTTGTTGCCGCCCTGCCCTTTGTATTACGCCATAACCAGTAATGCGTGAACCAGGATCGATGCCAAGAATAATTGCCACGAGTTTCAATGTACCTATTAATTATATATTGCCGATTTACGTTGGCATGTTCGCATCTGGTACGCAATATTTGATTGCAGCCCGATTTGTATCAGACCAGACTTTAGCCATGGCAGCGTTTTTTTCTAACCATTGATAGGCTAAATGCTCGGTGAGGGTGATAGCTTCATCACTCTTTACTTGTAATGAGAACACATGCTCGGTATTAAAAGGCGTGTTTGGCGGGTAGCGATGTTGCCAGATGTCACGAATGGCGTAACGATTGGTCTGTTGATGATCATATAAGTAATAACCCGCTTGCTGAATATCAATGCCGGTTTCTTCTTTGACTTCTCTTAAGGCGGTATTAATGGCCAATTCGCCGATTTCCAGCGTACCGGTCACCGATTGCCAAAAGTCAGGATCATCTTGGCGCTGCATCACTAACACTCGGCATTGGCAGTCATATATGACCACCAATGCCGATTCAGGACGCCGATAAGCATTTTTTATGGCTTGCAGAAAAATTACTCCGCGCTTGGGGCTTTTTCCTGAGCGATGTCGGTCTTAATCGACAACTCTTTCAGCTGCTCATCACTGGCAATACCAGGGGCATCCGTTAAAGGACACGCAGCAGTCGTTGTTTTAGGGAAAGCCATCACATCGCGAATAGACGTTGCACCTGTCATTAGCATTACTAAGCGGTCTAAACCAAATGCTAAACCGGCATGAGGCGGCGCACCAAATTTAAGTGCATCCAGTAAGAAGCCAAATTTCACTTCTGCTTCTTCTTCGCTGATCCCTAAGATATTAAACACTTTAGCTTGCATGTCTTGGTTATGAATACGCACCGAACCACCGCCTAATTCACAGCCGTTCAACACCATGTCATAAGCATTTGATAAAGCATTGGCAGGGTCTGCAGCAAGCTGCTCGGCCGTCATATCACGAGGAGCAGTGAACGGGTGATGTAACGCATAAAACTGGCCATCGAATTCTTCAAACATAGGGAAGTCAATCACCCAAAGCGGTTTCCACTCACCTTCAAGCAAATCTAAATCTTCACCCACTTTTAAGCGCAATGCACCCAATGCTTCTGTTACAACCGTTGCGCTGTCAGCCCCAAACAATAAAATATCACCGCTTTGTGCATCCACTCTTGATAGCACTTGCTTGGCCACATCTTCACCTAAGAATTTCAAAATAGGCGATTGCAAACCTTCTACGCCAGCATCGATATCGTTCACCTTCATCCACGCTAGGCCTTTGGCACCATAAATACCGACGAATTTAGTGTATTCGTCGATTTGCTTACGCGTCATGCTCGCACCGCCTGGTACGCGGATGACGGCTACGCGGCCTTTAGCATCATTTGCAGGGCCAGAGAACACTTTAAACTCTACACCTTTTAAGATATCCGCCACGTCAACCAACTCTAATGGGTTACGTAAATCAGGCTTGTCACTGCCAAAACGACGCATGGCATCGGCGTAAGTCATTTGCGGGAATTCGCCTAAATCAACATTAAGCATTTTCATGAACAAGTTGCGGATCATCCCTTCAGTGATTTCCATTACTTGCTCGGCACCTAAAAAGGTGGTCTCGATATCGATTTGAGTAAATTCAGGCTGACGATCGGCACGTAAATCTTCGTCACGGAAACACTTAACGATTTGGTAGTAACGGTCCATACCTGACATCATCAGCAATTGCTTAAACAATTGAGGTGACTGGGGCAACGCAAAGAACTTCCCTTTATGGGTACGACTTGGCACTAGATAATCCCGCGCGCCTTCAGGGGTCGCTTTGGTCAGCATAGGCGTTTCGATATCCAGGAAGCCGTCGCCTTCAAGGTAACTGCGCACAGCACTGGTGACTTTTGCACGAAACTTAAGTCGGTCACTCATCACAGGGCGACGAAGATCAAGGTAGCGATATTTCAAACGCTGCTCTTCTGAGTTTTCTTGATTGCTGTCCAGTGGCAATACAGCTGATTTATTCAAAATCGTTAAGCCTTTACCTAAGATTTCGATTTCGCCGGTGCCCATGTCTTTATTCACTTGTCCTTGCGGACGAGCTCGAACCAAACCTTCAATTTGAACACAAAATTCGCTACGCAAGCTGTTTGCGGTATCAAACAATTCGGCTAAGTCTGGATCGTAAACCACTTGAACGATACCTTCACGGTCACGCAAGTCGATGAAAATAACCCCACCCAAATCGCGGCGACGGTTTACCCAACCGCAAAGAGTGACTGTTTGTCCGATGTGTGATGCATTGATGTTGCCGCAATAATCTGTGCGCATGATGAAATAAGCCTCTAAACCAAGCTACTAAAATATAAGAAAAATAAGGCCGCGTAGTATATACCCAAAGCGGACAATCCCCAAGTGAACCTAGTCGGCAATTGCTAACGTTAGTTAAAATGGCTTATTTTTAAACACACAACACTTTATCTTAGTTTAGAGGTACGTTGAGCCACGCAAGTATTGCATGCTCAAGCTATGAACAGCTTACCTTTTACTGCTAGGTTATTTGGGCTTTCGAAGATGGCGTTATCGTATCAAACTATAAGTTTAAGACTGTTGGCCGATAACAATGTAACGTCTCTTTACTCTTAGCATTGAACTACCAAGATAATGATTCATTTTTCTACCTAGCGTTACAAATATAAACTCACTGTTTCTAACGGAAAAATTACATGTCTATACAAAGAAAATTTATTTCTTCCATCTTAGCCTTAATCGTCCTCTTCGGTGCTATCAGTATTACGGTCACAATCGTCACCGTAACGTCTGATATACATTTGAGAGTTGAGAGAGATACCACCCAGACAAGCGGTAAGATAAAGAGCTTGTTAACCGTTATTGACTCCATTATGAGTGATAGGGTTAACAATAGCATGGCACTATTGAAACAGCAGGCAAGCGCTCTTGGCCCCCCTAAATTAGGCTCGCTGGTCAATATAAAAGATCTTGAAATTCCAGATCTTGTGTTAGGACAATCCACTCAAGCAAACCAACATGCTCTGGTTGATAGTGTGACGAATATTATGTCTGGTACAGCGACCATTTTTGTAAAAAATGGAAGTGATTATGTACGAATATCAACCAATGTGATGAAAGACAAACAGCGCGCGATTGGCACGAAGCTTTCTCCTACTGGTAGTGCGATAAAAAACATAAATCAAGGTAAAGCTTACTATGGTCAAGTCGACATCTTAGGGAAGCCCTATATTACAGGCTACGAACCAATATTCGCTACCAACGGTGAGGTAATTGGAATTTGGTACGTCGGATACTCTGCAGATTTGAAAGAGCTAGAATCTGCACTGGCTAAACAGACTATTCTGAATGAGGGGTTTGTTGCTCTTAGAGATGTAACGGGAAATATTCGTCTTCATTCCCAACACTTATCCGAAAGTGCTATTAACGCTATAATCAATGAAAGGGATGAGAAATGGACGCTCACCACAGTTCCTTTTAATGCATGGGGTTACGACATTTTACTGGGGTATTCTAATGAAGAAATAACCGACACAATATTTACTGAAATTACTAAAATTGTATTTATAACATTATTTATTGCGGCAGTTATTATCTTAGTGCTTATTGTATTAGTGAAAAAAATAGTGGGTGAACCACTGTACAAATATACCAAAGCTATAGAAGATATAGCTCAAGGCGAAGGGGATCTCACTATAAGATTCAATTCATCCAAATCAGATGAACTTGGTCGCATGTCAAATGCTTTAGACAGTCTTTTAGACCGCATTCAGTTGACTATAAGCGATGTTACTCAGGCATCAGTGGAACTATTGGAGTCTGCGAGAGAACTTACAACAATATCTACCCAGGCTAGCGATCTCGTGGTTCATCAAAGCGCTCAAACCGAACAAGTTTCTCTCGCTCTACATGATATGAACAATACAGCCCTGTCTTTGGGCGAAAGTGCTAGGAATGCAGAGGATGCCGCAAAAGCGGCGGACGGAGAGGCACAAGTGAGTTCCACTGAGCTAGCACACATTATCGATTCTATTTCTCGTCAAGCAGATGAGGTAGAAAACTCCGCCGAAGTTGTTAATGAGCTTACAAATGCTAGTGCTGAAATCACGGGGGTTTTAGAGGTCATCCAAAATATCGCTGAGCAGACTAATTTACTTGCTTTGAATGCAGCAATTGAAGCTGCAAGAGCAGGAGAACATGGAAGAGGCTTTGCTGTAGTAGCCGACGAAGTTCGCACACTAGCCAGTAGAACACAGAGATCAACAGAAGAAATTAGGGCCATGATCGAGCGTTTACATCACGGTGCCAAGCAAACTACTGAGATGATAGCCCAAAATAAAGAAAACTCACTCGTTAACGTCGAAAGCACTAGAAAAGCTGGGGTAGCAGTAGATGATGTGTTGCGTTCGGTGGCAAAAATTTCAGATTACAACATCCAAATAGCAAGTGCAGTGAACCACCAGAAGCAAGCTTCAGCAGATATCAGTGGACGTGTAGCGAGCATTCACACATCTGGAAACGAAAATGCCGAGCATGTCAAAAACACTAAACTGGCGAGTGAAAATCTCAAAGCTATAGTCGAAAAAATGCTAGTAAAGTTAAAATACTATAAAGTCTAATAGTACAGTTTATTCGTTATGAACGTGTTAAACAGCCCCTAGTGTACTGTTTAATACGAAGCACTTTAAAACAACACTGTGCAGATAGCTGGTTAATACAAAGGGCCTACATATCAAAGCTGGAGATAACAAAACTGTTAACGGACACAGAGCAGGGTGTTGTGTGACATATTACTGCTTATCGCTGCTATGCTAAGAGTTAATATAGGCTGTCCTATTTGGACCCATGATGCTTGGTTTAGCAGTATTTACCCGCCCAAAAGCAGTAACAGAACCGCCCTGCAATCTTATAGCGGGCTGTTTAATAGCGTAGAATGCAATAGCAGTTTTTATCATTTACCCAATCAAGACACCCTTAAAAAATGGCGCGACAGCGTGCCTGATGATTTTCGCTTTGTTCTAAAGTTACCCCGCAGTATTAGTCATTCGGGTCAACTAGATGCATGCACAGACGAACTAAAGCACACTATCGATAACCTGAGTTTGCTAGGCGAAACCCTTGGCGGCGTTATGTTACAGCTACCAAAACAATTTACCCCATCACATATCAACCAACTTGAAGTGCTCCTTGATACCATCCCAACAGATTTACCTATGAGTGTGGAAGTCCGCCAATCGGCGTTTTTTCAAAAAGGTGAACACGAAAAACTGTTGAATCAGTTGTTGCTGTCACATAAAGCAGACCGAGTGATAATGGACACCCGCGCCCTTTTTGCTTGTGAGCCAAGTCAATACACTGGAGATGAGCGTGAATTAGTCATCGATGTTCAACGTAAAAAGCCGCGCGTACCCACCAATGTTATCGCTACCGGCGATACTCCTGTCGTGCGTTTCGTTGGGCATCAACAGATTGACAAATGCGCATCGTTTTACCGGCCGTGGATCAACAAGATAAAACACTGGCTGGATGAGGGTAAAAGCCCATCTATTTTCTTTCATATGCCTGATAATAAAGATGCACCTTGGTTAGCGGCGGCCTTTATTCATGACTATAACCTCACCTACCCTGATGCTCCTTTGCCTGCACTGGTATTATCAGCATCGCAAAACAGCCATCAGCAGATATCTATATTTGATTCGCTAAGCCCTTAATTAATAAATAAGGCTGTTGCTCACTGCACGAAAACTAAAAAACGCCCGAAGTGAATCACTGCCGGTCGCCTAGCTAATTAAGCAAATCGACCTATTTAGGTGATTTAGCTGGTTTAGCAAACATGCCGGTTTGTCTGATTGAATCGCTTATCTAAACAATACCTTTTCTTGTTTGAACCAGTACACACAAAACCCTAGCAGTAATGCAGCAATCAATGCCGTTGAGCCAAAAATAGCAATCAACTGAAAATAGTCCATGGTACCTTTTACCAGCTCTTTCATGGCCAGCGCTACATTTGTTAAAGGCACCCAAGCCCAACCGCCTTTAAGTTCAACTCCTGGCATCAGTGCCACCATGACCGGTATGATAACGAAAATGACTAAAGGCCCCATGTAACTCTGGGCTTCCTTAAAACTGCGAGCATAAATTGAAATACTCAACAATACTGCCGCAAAAATAGCCACCAGCGGGATCAGCATCAAAAACATCAATACAAAATCAATAATGCCAATTTGACTCATGAAGTCAGCCACGAACTGCATAGCAAAGCCGCGGCTGAGGACTAATCCCCATACTGCCATGCTGACGACGGTAATCAATGCGGTGGTAGCGCCAGCACAGGCGATCGTTAAAAATTTACCTAAAACGATTTTCGTACGATCGATAGGCGAAATAAGCAGCGTTTCTAATGTGCCTCGCTCTTTTTCACCGGCACCAATGTCGGTCGCAGGAAACATCGCCCCTTGAAAGCACAATATAAAGAGTAAATATGGCAGCATACCGCCTATTTTCTCGCCCCAACTCTCCCGTTGATCCGCTGTGCTTATTTGCTCTAAAACAATGGGGGTTAACAAAGCATCTTGCTGCACCGAGGTGACACCAAGTTCAGAAAACGCTGATGTTTGATACGCATCAGCATACTTTTGCACTAGTGAATTCACCCGGTTGCGCACCATGTTTAATCCCGCGTCATTTAAATGAAGTGTTATGGTTAACTGGCCGCTTTGAAGAATATCTGCACTGTAGTTTTCTGGCAGCACCATGACAAAATCAACGGTGTCACTGTTAATTAACGCCGTGTAATCGGCGCTATTGGCAATATCTACACGCTCAAATTTATCTGACGCTGCTAAATCATTTGTTAGCTCTGGCGCATACTGGTCGTTCACCAACGCGTATTTCAGGACTTTGCTTTCCGCTTTTTCAAAAGCCTGAGCGGTAAAATACGCCATGCCGCCAAAAATTAACGGGAAAATGAGGATCGGTAATGCAATCATAAAAAACAGCGTTTTACGGTCGCGCAGCAATTCTTTTATTTCTTTAAAAAAGACTAACCACATAGTATTTCCCTCCTTATTGACGTTCAGTGTTAATGCTGGTTAAAAACGCTTGATGCAACGAACCATCCGCTAGCTGAGTAAACGCGTTCAGCTCCCCGTCAAATTTGCTCAACCCTTGGTCGATAACCGCAACGCGGTCGCATAATTCGCTCACTTCATCTAAATGATGGGTAGAGAATATCACCGGCGTGCCTTGCTCTTTTAGGCCGCGAATAAAGCGCAGCACGGTTTGAGTCGCCATAATATCTAGGCCGGTTGTCGGCTCATCCAGGATCACAACTTCGGGGTCATGTACCACAGCACGGGCAATAGCAACTTTTTGTTTCATACCGGTAGAGAAGTTCTCACTGCGCCGGTCTAAAAATGTATGCATATCAAGGAGCTCGGCAAGTGCCTCAATTTTTTGTTTGATTTGTGCTGGCGTCATACCATGCAATTTAGCGAAGTATTCAATGTTCTCACGACCAGAAAGCCGCCCGTACAAGCCCGTCGAGCCCGATAGGAAACCTATCTTTTTGCGCGCCATTACCGGATTTACCAGCACATCCGTGCCATTAATGGTAATGCTGCCGCTGTCGGGTTTAAGTGCGGTGGACAACATGCGTAGTGTCGTGGTTTTGCCAGCACCATTTGGGCCAAGCAAACCCAATACTTCCCCTTGCTGGCAGGTTAAGGACACATCAATGACAGAATGAAAAAAGCGCCCTTTGAGTCTGGGATCTTTACGTTCTTGCTCACTGAGTTTTTTAGGATTTTCTACTGAAAACTTTTTGGCTAAGCCAACTATCTCGATCATTCCTTTACCTTTTTTAACTCGCGACTGCTTGTTCGCACACGGCTATTTTTCGCTCACGGCTGTTTTTTGCTCAAGGCCGCTGCTTGCCTTGGGTTGCAAAGAGTTTGTTACTTTAGCTCAATTAGCTACAACCTAGTAGCTGAAAAATGCGACAATCATGTTTAAAATCATAACATTAGTTATTTACACAGCCACAGAATAGGTTAAACAAGGACACGTTTCATGCTCTCACCTCTCAATCCCTTCACTGCCTGTATTGGTGTACTGCGCCATCCTAAGGCAACGTTTGCCCAGTTAAAAGAGCAACATAACTGGTCGTGGTTGCCATTTCTGTTGGTCACACTTGCCGCTATTTTACCGGTTTATTACTATTTTCAGGTGGTTGATTTTCAGTGGTATAAAGAGGTCATTATTGACAGTCAATTTGCCAATATCAGCCCTGGAGAACAACAAGCGATCAGCGCGTCACTCGATGCAACTAAAAGTATTGTTGGCACCGTGATTACCCCTGTGATTATGTTATTGATATTAGTGTCTATTATTGCTTTCTATCTAAATGTGGTGACCAAATCAGATCCTGATAACATCAAGAGTTTTAGTGACTGGTTTGGTTTTACTTGGTGGATCTTATTGCCATCGTGCGTGGGCGCACTGTTTAGCGGCGTCATTCTTGTTTGGCTAGATCATGGGCAAATTAGCTTTGATGCCGTGTCTCCTAGCGCTTTATCGTTCCTATTTGCTATTCCTGTTTCATCCGAATGGTTTGGTTTAGCCAGTAGCATCAAGCTGGAAATATTTTGGAGCATGTACCTACTCGCCATAGGCGTTAGCCAGTGGGTCACGTTAAGTCGGCGTAGAGCATTAGTGATTGCGTTTGCCCCTTGCCTGACTCTTTGGCTAGTTTGGGCGTTAATTATCGCCTTTTACTAAATGCATTTGGTTGTCAGGTTTGATAAAGGATGATGTGCTTAACGACGTTTTGGGCGAAAATAATCGGTATTTTGATAGAATTGTGCGTCCGTATTTAATTCACTCCACTGGGCAATCCCCAAAAGCGGTAAAGGTAATAACGGTTTAGCTTGTTTGAATAGTTCAGTGGTGTTTATCATCGTACACAAGCACTGGTCTACTTCAGCGTTTTGCTCCAGCATGCTTCGCTGAGCAAATCCTGGCTCAACACGTACCGCCAGCCATTTACCTGTTAACCCAATAAACGGGTCGAGCAACATTTCATAGTTGGCATGGCCAAACATGCGGGCATGAATACCTTCTCCCCACTGCGCTCTATTCTGGTACAACGCCTCAGTCCAGTTATGCTCACGCAGTAACTCAGTCACCTTTTTACCCACTGATGATTCAACCGCCAATATCACTCCACATTCATCGAAGTGAGTTATGTGGTTGCGCTGGCGACTACGTGGGCTAAGACCGTTCTGTTTAATGTCTTCAACATGCAGTTGGTTTAGACGCTTTTTGCTGAGAGGATATTGCAACCATACCAAGCCGTTGAACAAGTCATGCCAACCGTTAGCTCTGGTAGGGATATGCCCTTGTTTGAAAATAATTTGTTCGTAGTAATTATCAGTGGGGGGCAAAGCGTCTTGGTCGATAAAATCCGGGACGCTTCGATCATCTGCTAAAAATCGTTGTTTCAAAGTATTTAACCCTTCAGCATTTGGCCAATCAGAAAAGTCACTGAGAAAAAACTGGGCGTTCAAACGGGCTAACGGAGCGCAAGATAACTGCTGTGTAAAGGGTTTATTCCAAGGTAACGACATAAAAAGAAAAACAAAATTCGTTGCGAGTAAGTTGATGAGTGGCATTATATCAACTCCTTTGTGTCTCGTATCCACAGAATACACATAGGCATGACATAATTTAAAACTAGGTGAATATAACAATGAAAAGAATTCAACTGGCCGCTATCCCGTTAATCAGCGCAACTTTGTTTGCCTGTGGAGTAAATAGCGACAACACTTCTACGTCCAGTGCAGATAACGACTTTAGCCTTGCGTATCAGAACATTACAGATGCAACGCTCAAAGCACACACCAAAACTTTAGCCTCTGATGAATTTGAAGGGCGCTCACCCACCTCAAAAGGTGAGAAAGTCACTCTTGATTATCTAGTCAGCAACTTTAAGCAAATGGGCTATCAACCGGGTAACGGTGACAGCTACTTGCAAGCGGTTAATTTATTAGAAATGACCGCCTCACCGGACATGACCATGACCATAGGTGACAATCAGTTCGCCTATAAAAAAGGCATGATTGCCTCAACAAAACGCGAGCAACAGCAAGTCAACGTGACTGACTCGGACGTGGTATTTGTTGGCTTTGGCGTTAACGCCCCAGAATACGATTGGAATGACTATGAGGGCCTTGATGTTAAAGGCAAAACAGTGGTAATTCTGGTCAACGACCCAGGCTTTGAGCGCCCTGACAGCGGTAGATTTCAAGGTAAAACCATGACCTATTATGGGCGCTGGACTTACAAATACGAAGAAGCAAGCCGTCAGGGTGCAGCTGCAGCAATCATAGTGCATGAAACAGCCCCTGCATCTTACGGCTGGTCTGTGGTAGCAAATAGTTGGAGTGGTCCACAATACAGCTTAGTCAGCGAAAACGGCAATGCAGAGCGGGTTGCGGTAGAAGGCTGGTTATCGAATGATGCGGCAAAACAGGTTTTCTCGGCTGCCGGATTAAACTTTACCGAAGAAAAAGCCAAAGCCTTAAAAGGCCCCTATCACACTAGCCTAAAACAAAAAGCTTCAGTGACGGTAAACAGCACGATGAAAAAGTCGGTTAGCTACAACGTGATGGCGACCCTGCCTGGCTCAGAAACACCTGACGAGCATGTCATTTACACTGCTCACTGGGATCACTTAGGTAAAGATGACAGCAAAGAAGGCGACAATATATACAACGGCGCCCACGACAATGCCACCGGTACCGCCAGCGCGCTTGCTATCGCCAGAGCCTATAAAGCGCTGAACTCGGCACCAAAACGCTCCGTCGACTTTCTTATTGTCACCGCTGAAGAACAAGGCTTGTTGGGCTCACAGTACTATGCTCAGCATCCAATTATTCCGCTTAATAAGACAGTAGCGAATATTAATATGGACGCCATGAACGTTCTGGGGCGCACGAAAGATGTTTCAGTTGTTGGCATGGGCAAGTCAGAACTGGAGACCTACTTGGCTAAAGCCGCAGCGCGTCAAGACAGAACATTAACCCAAGAATCACGCCCTGAGGCCGGCTCATATTATCGCTCGGATCATTTCAGCTTTGCCAAACAAGGGGTGCCAGCTTTGTATGCAAAAGGGGGAAACACCCCTATCGATGAGCAAACCGCACAGTACAAAAAGCGCACTAAAGTATTGATTACAGGGTGTTATCACCAAGTTTGCGATCAATTCCGTGAAAACTGGGATTTTTCAGGTGTACGTGAAGATGCTCAACTGTTGTTCGAAGTAGGATATGACATTGCCCAATCGGCGGATTGGCCTAAGTGGAATGCCAGCAGCGAGTTTCAACGTAAGTAATTTTCTGCTGCTAAATTTCCCCATCAAAACCGGTTGGTGAGTTTTTCAACCAACCGGTCATTTGCCTTTTATCAGACGAAATTATGTTTGATTAATGCTAATAAACAGCCGTTAATCTAACTAATAGCCAACAAGTGTAAAAAAATTACAGTTTCCCCTTGCTTTTTTTTCTCATACTGGCAAATTCAAGGGCGCAAGAAAGTAATAATAAATACTATAACCAGCACTTTCCCCGCACGCATGTTTGGTTTTCAATGAAACCAAGCGAATCAGCTATATGAGTTAGTAACAAATAACCAAGAGAGAAGCCTTTTTATGTGTGGTATTTTCGGCATTCTGGACATCAAAACTGATGTATCAGAACTTAGAACGCAAGCATTAGAACTTTCCAAATTACTGCGCCATCGCGGTCCTGACTGGTCAGGTGTATGGAATAATGATAATGCTATTTTGTGTCACGAGCGCTTAGCGATCGTTGACGTTGACAAAGGCGCGCAACCACTTATCAGCCGAGATAATAATAATGTACTTGCCGTTAATGGTGAGATATACAACCACAAGGCTCTTGAGCAAAACCTCGCTCAACCATATGATTTTAGAACAAAATCTGACTGTGAAGTCATTCTTCCTTTGTATGAACAGCAAGGCGTTGAGTTTATCGACCAACTGCAAGGTATGTTCGCATTCGTACTGTACGATCAAGCACAAGATGCCTACCTTATCGCTCGTGACCACATGGGCATTATTCCGTTGTACACAGGTTTTGACGAGCACGGCAACTTCTACGTAGCCTCTGAAATGAAGTCATTAGTGCCTGTTTGCAAAACGGTACAAGAATTCCCTCCTGGGCATTACCTGTGGAGTAAATCAGGCGAGCTGAAAAAATACTATCAGCGCGACTGGATGAATTACGAAAATATTAAAGACAACACCACTGACTTAAATGATTTAAAAGTAGCGTTTGAAAAATCAGTAAAGTCGCACTTGATGTCTGATGTGCCTTACGGCGTATTACTTTCAGGTGGTTTAGATTCATCATTAGTATCTGCTATAGCAGCTAAATACGTGGCTAAGCGTGTTGAAGACAATGACGAGTCTGATGCTTGGTGGCCGCGTTTGCACTCATTCGCTGTGGGTCTTGAAGGCGCGCCGGATTTAATCGCTGCACAAAAAGTAGCGGATATGATTGGCACTGTGCATCATGAAGTACATTTCACCGTGCAAGAAGGCTTAGATGCCATTCGTGACGTGATTTACCACCTTGAAACTTATGATGTCACAACTATTCGTGCAGCCACACCTATGTACCTAATGAGCCGCAAAATCAAGGCTATGGGCATTAAAATGGTGTTGTCAGGTGAAGGCGCGGATGAAATTTTTGGTGGCTATTTGTATTTCCACAAAGCGCCAAATGCCAAAGAGTTCCATGAAGAAACCGTGCGTAAACTTGAGCGTTTACACATGTTTGATTGCGCTCGAGCAAATAAATCCACCTCAGCTTGGGGCGTAGAAGCACGCGTACCTTTCCTTGATAAAGAGTTCTTGGATGTAGCCATGCGCTTAAACCCACAAGACAAAATGTGTCTTGACGGCAAAATGGAAAAATGGATTTTACGTAAAGCATTTGATAATGGTGAGTACTTGCCTGCTGAAGTGCTATGGCGTCAAAAAGAGCAGTTCAGCGATGGCGTAGGCTATTCATGGATTGACTCGATTAAAGAAAAAGTTGAGCAAGACATCACTGATCAACAACTAGCGACGGCTGCGTTCCGTTTCCCTATCAACACACCGGATACGAAAGAAGGATACTACTTCCGTACTGTGTTTGAGTCTTTCTTCCCGCAAGAAAGTGCCGCACACTGTGTACCAGGTGGCAAGTCAATCGCCTGCAGTACAGTAGAAGCTCTTGAGTGGGATGCAAGCTTTAAAGGCAATGCTGACCCTTCAGGCCGAGCGATGCGAGATGTGCATAACCAAGCTAACTAGTTTGTCATTGTCATCAGCAAGAATTTAAAAACCGCTTCGGCGGTTTTTTTGTGCCTGCTAATCTGTGAATCATGTATCAGTGGGAGTAAGGGGAAGTCTGTGAGTAGGTAAAATACAAAAACAGCCATAAAAAAGGAGCTTACGCCCCTTCTTCACTCATTTATAAAATGACAATAGCAATTAAAACGTCACTATTTCTTCATCAATTAAGTGACCTACGACTGGACTTTCTTGGGCATCAACAAAAGCCTTATCAATTGCTTTTGAACGGCCGCTTGTCACTTTACGGTAATTCGGATGAGTATAAATATAAGTCTGCTTCGACTTCAGTGCTTCCAGCACGCGCTGTGCAAGTACGCTAGCGGGTATGCCCGACTCTACCGCCAAGGTGGCAGCATTAGCCCCTGCTTGTAATTTCTTTTTATCTTGACGATCTGTGGGGGCAACCGTGTATTTTTCTTGGCGATTACGATGAGATTCGTGAATACGGGTTTTTACGAATGCAGGGCATAACGCCGATACGTGAATATTGTGAGGTGCAAGCTCTACCGCCCAGCTTTCTGTCATTGACACCACGGCCGCTTTTGAGGCGCAGTACGCTCCGGCATAAGGCATCCCCAACATGCCGGCCATAGAGGCTACATTAACTACCCAGCCGCCTTCACCATGCTCTTTTATGGCGGGCACGCACGCCTGCGCACCGTACAAAACGCCCATGACGTTAACATCCATTACCCAGCGCCACGTTTCGTGTTCAGTATCTTCAATCTTACCGGGTATGCCGCCCACACCAGCATTATTAATCACCATATGCACATTGCCATAAGTATCTTTTGCCCGAGCGACCACATCTTGCCATTGCTTATAGTCTGTCACGTCTAATTCGCAGGCTAGCACATTGACGCCCTTGTCTAGCAGCGACTGTCTAGATACCGCCAATGCCTTAATATCAATGTCGCCCATTACAATATTCATACCCTGTTTGCCTAAGGCTTCGGCTAAAGCGAGACCTATCCCACCAGCAGCACCAGAGATGATGGCTGTTTTACCCATAAATTCAATCGACATTGCTATTCCTCATTCAATGGTGCCTAGCCGGTTCAAGCAATACCCGTCTGGCATGAAAACCCGCCCGCGTGATCTTCTTTGTATTTAGAGTAAATCTGCTTTTAAGATTTATATACTTTATTTGCCTAATTCACCTGACTTCACCAGATGAATAGAAAATCCATATTAAAGGATGCTCTCAATGCTTCAGAATATCTGGTTTACCACTTGAATACTGAACACCTCCCCCAACATTTATTGGTAGCAAAAGTATCGTGGCGGCTGCATTAGCTGCTTATCGCTTTTATCGTTTAGTGACACTTATGCTTCACTCTAAATAGGCAGCAGCGTTGGTTCACTAGCCGTCTTCAATATTCATAACCGGAGTAATATCTTTATGTCTCAGCCCAGTACCTTTACCGCTTTGCTTGTTGAAGAGCAAGATGACAAAACATTTAGCAAGCATATCGTGCAGCGCAGCATCAGTGATTTACCAGACAATGATTTGCTTATTGAAGTGCACTACTCATCACTTAACTATAAAGATGCTATGTCCGCCAGCGGCAACAAACGCATTAGCCAGCACTTTCCGCACACACCGGGCATAGATGCCGCCGGCATCGTTATAAGCGACAAATCAGGCACGTTTAACGCAGGCGATGAGGTATTGGTGTTCGGGTATGACTTAGGCATGAACACTCCGGGCGGCCTTGGCCAAGTAATATCTATACCAGCTGATTGGGCAGTTGCCTGCCCTGAAAGCTTGTCGTTAAAAGAAGCCATGACATATGGTACTGGCGGACTTACCGCAGCGCTTTGCATCCAAAAACTTGAGCAAATGGGCGCCAAGCCCAGTGATGGCACTGTGGCAATAACGGGTGCTACCGGCGGTGTGGGCACAATTAGCATCGCACTACTCAAGCAATTAGGATATGAGGCGATAGCGTTTTCAGGAAAGCCCGAACAATCAGATAAATTAAAAGCACTTGGTGCCAGTGAAATTCTGCACAGAGACAGTCTTTTAGAGGTTAAAGACGCCCTTGCAGGTAAGCCTACTTGGGCACATGCCATTGATACCTTAGGGGGGGATTATCTAACGGGCTTGTTAAAACAGCTTAAGCCTGGCGGCGGCGTGGCTTCAGTAGGTTTAGCAGCCTCAGCTGATATTGCCATGAGTGTTATTCCTTTTATCACTCGCGGTATATCCCTACTGGGTGTCGACTCTGTGTATATTCCCTTAGAAGACAAGAAGCACATTTGGCAGCGGGTAGCGACCGACATGAAGCTACCTAATTTAGACAGCTATCAACAAGAAATTACCTTGAGCCAAACACCTGAATACTTGGATAAGTTCTTACAAGGCAAAGTGGTTGGCCGCTATGTGGTCAATGTAAAAGAGGCTTAAGAAGAATAAAGAATACAGCAGTTGAGCGAGGTTTGGTATCAAGTATCGAATTGCGCCAACGCTGCATTTTACGCACAAAGGGCACGGTGAAATATTCCACCGTGGCCTTTTTTTCATTGCCTATTTTTATGGGTTATTGCTAGTAACAGTGATACAAGAAACCCCGCTCTACATCCGCTACTTTTCAGATCCAGATGCGAGATCGTCAAATTGATACCACAACTCTTTTCGTTCAAGAGGCGTCACAGACGGTAAAAAGCTATTTTCTAATTCAAATACATGCCTAGAAGACATCTTAGCCCTATTCAACTTGTCCTGAAATGTGCGCATAAAAAGCTCTTCAAATGAGCCATCGGCAATGGCTTTTTCTAATCCTTGTTCTAATAAATTAGCCAGCGGTCTGCTCTTTTTATTGACGAAAAAGTACATAGCCTCTGGATATCGAATGGCGATTTCTTTCTCTACCATCAAATCAGCATTGTATGCAGGATTATCAATTTCATCCCATATCTCAACAACAGAGCGCGGAAAAAAGTCCCCTTGTGCACGGCGCAATAAATTAAATAAGTTGCCATAAGAATTATCAGCAGTAACGTTGAATCCATTAGCTTGCAGCACCTTAGTATCGGGCCAGTCACGCCCTTGCACCGGGATAAGCTTTATGAGGTGCTCCAGTTTTTGAACATATTGAAAGCGCGCTGGCATATCGTCACGTATCAGCAACAAACGCCAGCCAATTAATCCTTTGTAAATGGGGATGCGGATCGGCAGAAGTTGTTGCTCTCGCTGCTTGTCCGTAACACTCCAAACAACGTTAACGTCACGGCTGTCCATCAAGCGTTTTAGGGCTTTATTTTGCAGCATGATGCGCTCTGATGGCATAAGGGAATACTGCACCCCTGTTTTCTCAAGTGCTAGCGAAAGAAGTTTCACTGGGTAATTAGAACGCTTGTCTGATTCAGACATCGGCTTAGGATAAGTGATGCGCCACGTTGCCCCATGCACTGTAAAAGACAACAACACGCTAAGCAGGATAATTAGTTTAGCCACTAACTTCGCTCTCATTATCATTCGAGAAAAAGCTGAAAATAGATTTTCGATCATCATCTACTACAGCCACAATAATTTTCAAGGAGCCATCTTTTACTTGCTGCAAGGTATAAGAGGTAGCACAGGTAAAAATAACCTGTTTGTCTTTATCTAAAAACTGCCAGCGCATTTTCAAAAAATGTAGCGAGTCAGACAAGCGGATCGCCTGAGTCAAATTAGGTTTATGGTATACAATTTCAGCTTCTTGTAACCGTTTCACCATCACATGGCAAGATTTCGCTAAATCTTCGCCATGAATAAATACGCGTTTGTCATGATCATTCATCACAACCGTGGGTAATAAGCAAAAATCAATTAAACGCTCCTCATCTCGACGATCAAGCGCGTGGGCATAGTCTTGTAAAAATTTTATTGCATCACGTTGCATATAAAAACCTTTGTTATTCAATTCCAATGAATTTGTGAGTTTGTAGAGATAGCCGCCAATTGCGGGCGATACAGGTTTTAATGCACAGTTCAGTTGCTCTTTTTTGTTGGCTTATAGGCTGCAAGTATATTAAGGGTTTTGGGTTGTCAGAGCCCACTAGCAGCGTCAATACATGTTCTAATTCTTCAATGTGCTTTTCCATGGCGACGGGATGTTTTATCTCGTTCGCACGGTGCATAGCACTTTTTAACACATCACGTTTACCTGGCATATTAACTTTGGGTGACACGGTCACCCACGTGTCAGGATGGGTCAAGATTTCATAGGTACCGCTGGTTTCAATTTGTACACTAAAACCATTTTCAATCAAAACACTAGAAAGATTGGTTAAATCATACATACAAGGTTCGCCACCAGTAAGAATAATATTACTTGCTGTATATCCATGCTGCTCAAATAAGGCCAACAATTGCTCGGGAGTATGTTCAAACCATTGCGCGGTATCTTCATTTTGCGCCATCACAACGGGCGCCGCTACTTTTAAGTTTTGGTCTATTTCCCAAGTGTGTTTTGTATCGCACCAAGGGCAGCCAACAGGGCAACCCTGAAGACGAATAAAAATAGAAGGCACACCAGTATGAGCGCCTTCTCCTTGCAGAGATTCAAAAACCTCGTTTATCTTGTATGTATTCAACAGCTTTCCTGTGGTTTTACTAAGGGTTATCTGGGATTTATCAACCGGATAGCTTAACATTAGCATCTTGAAACAGTCGATTATAGAGAAGTGGAACAAATGGTACAAAAGGTGGTGGTAATTTTTTCAGGAGGCATGGATTCTTTTACCGTGCTGAATATGGCTGTCAAAGAGGGCTATGAAGTACATGCCCTGTCTTTCAACTACGGACAGCGTCATAGCAAAGAATTAGATTACGCCAGTCGTGCCTGCAAAACCCTGGGGGTGGCTCATAAAATTATTGATATATCCGCAATCAATGAGCTCATTGGTGGCTCGTCCCTTACCTCAGATGTAGATATCCCAGAAGGGCATTATGCCGAAGAGAGCATGAAGTCAACTGTGGTCCCTAATCGCAATATGATTTTATTATCCATGGCCGTAGGTTACGCCGTTTCATTGGATGCAAATAAGGTGTATTACGGGGCTCATTCAGGTGATCATGACATTTACCCTGATTGCCGCCCTGAGTTTGTTGAACGCATGAATGACGTCTGTGCAATTGCCAACTATGAAAAAGTGGAAATCGTGTCTCCCTTTTTGTATCAAAGTAAAATAGATATTTTAACCGCTGGGTTAAACATGGGACTGGATTATAACCTGACATGGACGTGTTATAACGGCCGAGAAAAGGCCTGTGGAAAATGCGGCGCCTGCCAAGAGCGCTTAGAGGCCTTTGAAAAAAATAACGCGAAAGACCCATTAGAATACGAATAAAAGCTAACCAGATTACGGGCTGTTATGACTCAGTGGGGATATTTCCCCACTTAAAGCCTAATCAATTCGCTTGGGAATGCGTCAGTTTTGCACAATCAACACTTGCAGCAAAACTGCTTACTCAATCAGGTAAAAGCTTAATAAGAGCGGATTACCCGAATTACTAAAGCTTACTTTTCAGTTTGCTGAATAAAATAAGCTACTTCCTTGATCAGATGACGCAAGACAGGATTTAAGCGCGTATTTTTACCGTTCATCATGAACAACTCGTGGTTAAATTCAAACTGGCGGTTTTTAATCGACACCAATCCTAAGTCTTTGCCCTGATGTTCAACCATGTAATCAGGTAGCAACCCCATGTATTCACCCGTCATGATTGCTGATAAGCAACCATCATACGAGTCTGAAAAAGTTTGAATAGACAAACGTCGCTCACCGTCAATGTAATTTCCAGAAGACAATCCAGAAATGCCAATAGCAGGGTAATCATCAATACGCACGGTGTCCGGTAAGCCGTCTGCATACTTTGCCAATGGATGCGTAGGCGCACAATATAATCGCCCGCGACATTTCACATCTATCGGGTGAAATGTGACCGACTCAGGCTTGACCATATCGTAGGTCGACAGCACTAAATGACATTCGCCAGATAACGCCACATGCTCAACTTCGTTGTATAAACGCGTTTGGATATTAACGTGTATATCATTGAATTTTTTCATGGTGCTTTTGACTGCTTTACTCACTGCAAGATGATAATTGAGTGGCAAGCCAGCCATCATCACTAAGGTAATATGCCCTGAGTAATCGTCGTGTAAGCTTTTTAAGTTGAATACAAAATTATCGAAAGAGTTAAAAATACGTTTGGTTTCTTGAAAGACAACCTCGCCTTCCTTACTCATCTGGAATCCACCGCGTCCACGATGACACAACACAAGATCAAGGCGATCTTCTAACTTCTTAATAGCGGCACTGATGTTCGGTCGCTGCATACGCAATACAGACTCAGCTGCCGTGAAGCCATTACACGAAGCAACGGCGTAAAACACACGTAAAAGTTTTATATCAGACTCTTGCAGTCGATTAATCATGGTTAGCACCACTTATAGGTATAGTTATTGATACTAAAGAACATAATAGGCAAGGCGAAATGTGATTACAATGTAAATATCATGAAAGCGAAGCGAACCTTCGCGAAAAACCGCGAAAGTTCGAATAACGTTCAAAAAACGGCCATTTTATTTACCTAACGTCTTGCATTGGCCGTTTATTATTGTCAGCAAAAAAGGGTTACGGCTTAGCTATGACATATCCACTAGCTTCTTGCGCAAGTTTTCCACTTCATCTCTAAGAGATGCCGCTTGTTCGAATTCCAGATCTTTCGCCATTTGGAACATTTTCTTTTCAAGCTCGGCGATATTCTTCATCAGCTCAGGGGCACTCATGCCGTTATACTTCTTGCCAGACTCAGCTACTTTACGCAACATGACTTTCCCTTGGCCAGAGCCCTCCCCTACATCCATGATGTCGGTAATAGGTTTATTGAGCTGAGTAGGCACAATATTGTGTTTTTTATTGTGTTCCCGCTGTTTTTCGCGACGCCGGTCGGTTTCATCCATCGCGCGCTGCATCGAACCGGTTATCCGATCGGCATATAGGATAGCGCGGCCATTAATGTGCCTAGCCGCTCGACCTATGGTTTGAATAAGTGAGCGATCGGAACGTAAAAAGCCTTCTTTGTCTGCATCGAGTATGGCGACCAGCGACACCTCAGGCATATCTAAGCCCTCTCGCAACAAGTTAATCCCCACTAATACATCGAACTTACCCAAGCGTAAATCACGTATGATCTCGATCCGCTCAACTGTATCTATGTCTGAGTGAAGATACCGTGCTTTCACGTTGTGTTCGTCTAGATATTCACTTAAATCCTCTGACATTCGCTTCGTCAGCGTGGTCACGAGGACCCTTTCATTAAGGGCTACGCACTTTTCGATTTCCGATAGTAAATCATCAACTTGGGTGCCCACCGGGCGGATTTCAATTTCAGGATCGATCAACCCCGTCGGTCGCACGACCTGTTCGACAATGTCATCTGGGGTTTTAGCTAGCTCATATTTACCTGGCGTGGCTGAGACGTAAATCGTTTGTGGAGCAATTTGTTCAAACTCATCGAATTTCAACGGGCGGTTATCAAGTGCTGAGGGCAGCCTAAATCCGTATTCCACTAGGGTTTCTTTACGCGAGCGATCGCCTTTATACATAGCGCCAATTTGCGAAACGGTAACGTGAGACTCATCGATAAACATCAAACCATCAGCCGGAAAGTAATCAATTAAGGTCGGTGGTGGATCGCCCGGCGTACGGCCAGACAAATAACGAGAGTAATTCTCGATGCCTGAGCAATACCCTAGCTCTTGCATCATTTCCATATCAAACTGGCATCGCTGACTAATACGCTGCTCCTCAACCAGCTTATTGACAGACAGTAATTGTGCCTTACGCTCTTTCAGTTCTTCTTTTATATGCTCTACAGCATCAAGAATTTTTTCTCTGGGCGTAACATAATGGGTTTTAGGGAAAATAGTTGCTCTGGCAACGGTCTTTTCAACCGCCCCCGTCAACGGGTCGAAAATACTGATCCGTTCGACTTCTTCGTCAAATAATTCCACCCGCACAGCTTCCCGCTCAGAGTCAGCAGGAAATATATCAATGACATCACCGCGCACACGAAAAGTACCGCGCTCGAATGCAATGTCATTACGGCTATATTGAATTTCAGCCAAGCGGCGCAAAATATCACGCTGATTCATGATATCGCCTTGGCGAAAATGCAACAGCATCTTCATATATGAATCAGGGTCGCCCAGGCCGTAAATTGCAGACACACTAGAAACAATGACGACGTCTCTGCGTTCCATCAATGCTTTTGTCGCCGACAAACGCATCTGCTCAATATGCGCATTTATCGAGGCATCTTTTTCAATAAAGGTATCACTCGACGGCACGTAAGCCTCAGGTTGATAGTAATCGTAATAAGAAACAAAATACTCTACTGCATTATTCGGGAAAAACTCCTTCATTTCACCATACAGCTGGGCTGCTAAGGTCTTGTTATGTGCAAGAATTAAGGTCGGTCTTTGCACCTCATTAATCACATTAGCCATAGTAAAGGTTTTACCAGAGCCGGTTACACCCAACAGTGTTTGAGCAGCCAGACCACTTTCCAGCCCATCGACCAACGCCTGAATGGCTTTAGGTTGGTCCCCTGCCGGTGAATAATTAGACGTAAGTTGAAAGGCACGTGCCATGAATACTCCTTGAAAAGGTAAAAGAACGATTAAGTTATGTGGCAATGCGCTTAGCAAGGGAACGGCAGAACCACAAATAGGCGATCGTGGCCGTTATTATGTTGGCTAAAATGCCAGCCCAAAACATACCTTTTAAATCGAATAAGTAACTACCCAAGTAAGATATGGGTACAAAGAAAACAAACAAGCGCAAAACACTCATGATCAAAGCCGACATAGGTAAATGCATCGCATTAAATGACGAGTTGGTTAAAATCACAATGCCTTGTACACCATATCCTAATGGAACGATCATCAAATAAGTTTGAATCAGCTCGATGACGTCAGGCTCAGTAGAAAACGCGCTGGCGATAACACCGGATAAAAAATAAAACAGAACAAAGACCAATAACTGCCAAACAATTACAAATCGCACACAAAGTTGGTAAGCCTTTGATACTCGCGAAAGGTTATTTGCTCCGTAATTTTGACTAATAAAGGGCGGTAATGACATGGATAAAGCCAATATAACAATGCTAGCAATAGACTCTAGTCTCCCTCCTACCCCCCAAGCAGCAACGGCTCCTGGGCCGTATCCTGCGACCACGGCGGTAAGGATCCCCCCAGCCACCGGAGTTAACATATTTGCACCTGCTGCAGGCAATCCAATTTTTAGAATGCCGCTGATAGCGTGCTTTAGCTCTGGAATATTTAGTAAGCGAGATAGTATGAGCTGACGCTTATAAGCGAGTAAATAAAGAATATATACTAGGCCTAACGCCCAAGCGATTAAGGTAGCAAGCGCCGCACCCTGCATCCCCATAGCGGGAATAGGCCCCCAACCGAATATCAGAATAGGATCTAAAATAACGTTAACCAGCCCACCGCCCGCCATAACATAACTGGGTGTTTTGGTATCTCCTGACGCCCGCAGGATACTATTGCCCACCATAGGCATCGCCAAAAAAACACCTGCAGCGTACCAAACCACCATATATTGTTGGATATACTCTAGAAGATTTTCACTGGCACCCAATAAGGTAAAAATGGGGTCAATGGTAAACACCCCAATTAACGCTAGTACAACTGCTAATACGAAGGCCAGCATCAATGCACCTGTACCAGACAACTGCGCTTCACTATGACTATTACTTCCTAGAAACCTAGCAATAACCGCTGATGTCCCTATGCCTAGACCAATATGTAAACTGATGAGCGTAAAAGTGACAGGAAAAGTAAAACTGATGGCCGCGAGCTCATCAGTTCCCAACAACCCAATAAAAAAGGTATCAACCAATCCGAAAGACATCATCATAATCATGCCCACGAGCATCGGGACTGTCATACTTTGAAGTGTTTTACCTATGGGGTTATTTAACAGATCGCGACTGCCTGAAGACTCAGATTTTTGACTCACTCTAGGGGTTCCTTCGTTAACAAGCCAGCTATACTAAGCTAACGCATTTCATATGACTAACGAAAAGCTGTATCAAAATACGAGCACGCCCACTGTCACGGAAAAAGATAAGAAAATACGGTTATATAAATTAAATTCAGCACCGCACACGCAAACCCCGCGAACTGTATGTGAAAAGTGACAGTATTTGATCAACTGCTGTGCACTCAGCATCAATTTGTAGATGAATTGATCATTAAGTTGTTACTTTTGCGGCAAAAACAGTAGGCATAAATCCAGTAATTTCAAGCACTATTTTTATAAAACTTTAGTTGCAATTGAAAACAACACACAAGCAAAAAAGCCCTGAGCGAAAATCACTCAAGCTAAGCCTAAAATGTCCAACAATCGACTTAAGGCAATGATTTATATAATAAAAAATAAAAAAGCAAAAGATTTTAATAATTCGTATTGACAACGAATTCACTAGGCTGGCGGGATGCATTGCAAATTCATACACATAGTTATCCACAGATATAGTGGATAACTATCCCCGCCTCAACAAATCCGTGAACTTGAATGATAATTGCACGATCCATTTGTAAGTCATCACTAACCTCTAGCAGTCTTACAATAGGTTACAGTTTTATTAAGCACTGATTATACATACAGTAATCGTTGTAGTTTAAATAACTATTCGTTATATAGAAACCCGTTATTATTATTTTCGCCTTAAATCCTCGTCCATTTGTGCTGAGAACAAAGTAGTTAAAAAAATAAGTGCCCCTAGGGCAGTATCCCGACTGAGCAATATTTAAGGAAATGTTTTATTTTTTGGTTTTAATAATAGAAATTAACCTCCGTATATTTTAGAAACGTTCAACTCTTGTACGATTAACCCAGCAGATTGTACGAATAAAAATCAATTGATAAATAAACCTGCAAAAAGCCTAAAAATAGTTGTAATCAGTGTTGACACAAGACGGGATGCTCATTAATATTCGCCCCCGTTGAAACGGCCTCCAAGGCAACGCTCCACTAGAGTAATAACTCTATTAAAGTGAGTTTCAATAGGCGTTATACGATTCCCCCTTAGCTCAGTTGGTTAGAGCGACGGACTGTTAATCCGCAGGTCCCCCGTTCGAATCGGGGAGGGGGAGCCAACGTGATATAAGCAATTTTTATATTAGTTGGCTCAATAAGATTGATTCGAAACGTATTATATTCCTCTTGGGTTTATAAGTTTGATATATGATTCCCCCTTAGCTCAGTTGGTTAGAGCGACGGACTGTTAATCCGCAGGTCCCCCGTTCGAATCGGGGAGGGGGAGCCAATCAGGCTCAATATCTGTTTTATCCTCTCATATTATATTCTCAATTTACCTTCAAAAGTTTTTGCATATCAAGTTGTTAATCGCCTTGAATACTTGGATAATACTGCACACTTTCTCGATGATGCATTCAGCTCGACCAACTTATATTCAATACAGTTAATGTCGAATTGCTTTTTATCTATGTTCATTAACGGGAGTAATTGGTTTTAGTGCGCGGTAAGGTGTAATTTTGCTGCTGATAAACGAGATATATTGCGTTAACGCTGATTAATCGTATTGTGCCTTCTATATACACCTGATTGGATACACCTTATGGGTAAACCTTAACGCCTAGTTTATCCATAGACTGATATCGCTGCATTAATGCACTATTTTAAACAGGTTTCATTATTTTGATATTGCTTCTAGGTTGCAATCAACATGACTGAATTTTTACTTTTACTGATCGGGACCGTGCTAGTTAATAACTTCGTATTGGTTCAATTCCTTGGTTTATGCCCTTTTATGGGAGTCTCAGGGAAGCTCGAAACAGCCATTGGTATGTCCATGGCGACCACTTTCGTATTAACCCTAGCGTCACTTTCTAGTTATTTGGTCGAGCACTACATTTTGTTGCCTTTAGGCATTGAGTACCTGCGCACACTGAGCTTTATTCTTGTTATTGCTGTGGTTGTACAATTTACTGAAATGGTCGTGCACAAAACCAGCCCTACTCTATATCGCTTGTTAGGTATCTTCTTGCCGTTGATCACTACGAACTGCGCGGTATTGGGTGTAGCGCTACTGAACATCAACCATGATCACAATTTTATTGAATCGGTTATCTACGGGTTTGGGGCAGCCGTTGGTTTTTCATTAGTTCTCATTTTATTCGCTGCGATGCGCGAGCGTTTAGCAGTGGCAGATGTACCCGCGCCGTTTAAAGGCGCCTCTATTAGTATGATAACCGCAGGGTTAATGTCCTTAGCCTTTTTAGGTTTTACTGGTTTGGTGAAATTTTAATGAGCTTTATGTGGGCCATTTTTACCGCACTTATCGCAGTAGGGCTGCTTGCCTTGGTATTTGGAGCCATACTCGGTTTCGCATCAATACGCTTTAAGGTTGAAGGCGACCCTTTAGTTGAACAAATCGATGAATTATTGCCACAAACCCAATGTGGTCAGTGTGGGTACCCGGGGTGTAAACCATACGCCCAAGCCATTGCTGATGGTGATGATATCAATAAATGCCCACCCGGAGGGGACGCCACCATAAAGCGTCTGGCCGATTTGATGGGAGTCGAAGCCACTTCTCTCGATGCAGCTCATGGCAGTGAAGACATTAAAAAAGTCGCGTTTATTCGCGAAGATGAGTGTATAGGTTGCACAAAATGCATTCAGGCTTGCCCCGTTGACGCGATTTTAGGCGCCGCTAAGCAAATGCATACCGTAATAACTGACGAATGTACTGGCTGCGATTTATGTGTCGACCCCTGCCCTGTTGATTGTATTGACATGATCCCCACGCAGACCACGCCATCATCATGGCGCTGGAATATTGAAAGTATCCCCGTTAAGCAGGTGAGCTAATGAATCGTGTATTAATTCCTGCTTACGAAGAAATCGTGACGCGTGTACAGAACAACAAATTATGGGATTTCCCGGGCGGGGTTTTTCCTGCACAGCAAAAAGAATTATCCAATCAACAACCGATTGAAAGTATCTCACTACCTGAACGACTGTATATTCCCCTTAAGCAGCACATCGGAGTCGAAGGGCAATTAATCGTTGCGCCAGGCGAGCAAGTATTAAAAGGCCAACCTCTGACTCGCAGCGCAAACCCATTTTCAGTGCCGGTACATGCGCCAACTTCGGGCACTGTTGTAAGTATCGGCCCGCATATTTCAGCGCATCCGTCTGCGTTACCCGAACAAACCCTGATCATCGAACCTGATAATTTAGACAAATGGACAATGCTGAGTCCGTTACAAGACTATCAATCACTGCCCAAAGTGTCAGTGCTTGAAGCGATTTGTAATGCAGGCATATCAGGGATGGGGGGTGCAGGGTTTCCTACGCATATAAAAGCGGCACCGAAGAAAGATGTCGAGTTCATTATTATCAATGGTGTCGAGTGTGAGCCCTACATCACCGCTGATGACCGTTTAATGCGAGAGCACGCTTGGCAAATTCGTCAAGGTATCGATGTCTTGTGCCATTTGTTATCCCCTAAGCAAGTTTATATTGCGATTGAAGACAACAAACCCGAAGCCATAGAAGCGATGCGCGTAGCGTGCCAGCAAAGCGAACAATATAAAGTGGTTCCTATTGCGACCAAATACCCAGCGGGTGGCGAGAAGCAACTGATCCAAGTCATCACCAATAGAGAAGTCCCCAAACAAGGCTTGCCTATAGATGTGGGGGTGATCATGCATAATGTAGGAACTTGTTTTGCTATTGCTGATGCGATTTTTAGCGGCAAACCGTTAATACAACGCGTAGTCACAATTACGGGCAAGGCAGTAGAAACCCCAAAAAATGTTTGGGCGTTAATCGGCTCCCCTGTAGCGCATTTGCTTTCCTCTGCTGGTTATGTGGCCCACAGGCAGGCGCAAAAACACATTATTATGGGCGGGCCTATGATGGGCTTTACAGTGGCAAGCGATCAAGTACCCGTGGTTAAGATAACGAACTGCTTGTTACTCCCCACATCTGATGAAATGGCGGAGCCTGAAGCAGAACAACCTTGTATTCGCTGTAGCGCATGTGCTGATGCGTGCCCTGTATCCCTGTTACCACAACAGTTGTTCTGGCACAGCAAAGCCAAAGAATTAGACAAAGCGCAAGAATTCAATTTGTTTGATTGCATAGAATGCGGCGCTTGTGCGTATGTATGCCCTAGTGAAATTTCGCTTGTGCATTACTACCGCGTAGCAAAAGCCGAAATTCGAGTGGAGCAAGAAGAAAAGCAAAAATCAGACAAAGCGAGAGAGCGCTTTGAAAGCCGAGCGGCACGTTTGGTGCGAGAACAAGAAGCCCGAGATGAAAAGCATCGCAAAGCAGCGGAAGCGCGCAAGTCAGCCATGCAAAATAAAGGCAATGACGCTCAAGATAAAATTGCCGCAGCGCTTGCCCGGGCCAAAGCTAAAAAAGCCGAGCAAGCACAAGCAACGGCAAATAATGCTGATGTCATTGCTGACCAAGAAACACAACCCAAAGCAACTGAGCCCACGAGAGCAGCAAACGCCGAATCAGCACCGCAAAAATCTGGTACTTCAAAAGATGATCGCGTGGCAGCTGCTATTGCTAGAGCGAAAGCCAAAAAAGCACAGCGCTCAGCGCCGAGTGACGCTGATGTGAGCTCTGAGCAAGTAGCGCAGCCCGAGGCAGCAGAGGACTCATCAGTAAATAGCGCAGAATCAGCACCGCAAAAATCTGGTACTTCAAAAGATGACCGCGTGGCAGCTGCTATTGCTAGAGCGAAAGCCAAAAATGCACAGCGCTCAGCGCCGAGTGACGCTGATGTAAGCTCTGAGCACGTAGCGCAGCCCGAGGCAGCAGAGGACTCAGCAATAAATAGCGCAGAAACAGCAGCCCATAAGTCTGGTACTTCAAAGGATGATCGCGTCGCAGCCGCTATTGCTAGAGCAAAAGCCAAAAAAGCACAGCGCTTAGCGCCCAGTAATGATAATGCCTCAGATAATGCCTCGCTTGAACCCAGTGCCGCACTCGACACAGAAACCCACATTTCAAAAGCAATACCTCCCCAATCACAAACCAGTGACGCTGTCATTGCGGGCAAGTCAAAAGATGAGCGGGTCGCAGCAGCCATCGCAAAAGCGAAAGCTAAAAAAGCACAAAAATCTGCCGAGAGTTTATCTTCAGATACACCCAATGGGTCAGATGCCTCGCTTGATGCCCCCACTACTTCATCTGATAGCGCTTCTGGTAGTTCGTTGAATAAACCTAACGCACAAATACAGAGTAATGACTCTGATACGTCGAAAGACGATCGTGTTGCAGCCGCTATCGCCAAGGCTAAAGCCAAAAAAGCACTGAAGGAAACACAAAATGCATCTCCCAAGAGCGGCTTGGCATCCGAGTCCGTTTCTATCCCGCCACGTGAGTCTGCGCAACAGGCGGTAGACGAAGCACCTGAACAGCATGACGTTCAGGAGCTTGACCCAGCCGCACAGAAAAAGGCGCGAATTGCCGCTGCAGTAGCCAAAGCGAAAGCGAAAAAAATAGCCAAAGACCATCCAACTGGCGAAACGGCAAAACTGAGTGACAAGTTCGATACGCCTTCATCTAGGGCCCAAGATGCTCAACAGGGTCAAGAAACGCCGGGCACTGATGCAGAACAAGCATTAGACGAGAAGAAACGCCGCATCGCTGCCGCCGTGGCGAAAGCGAAAGCTAAAAAGGCGGCTCAAATGAAATCATCAGAAGAATAAAAGCACCAATGAATTATAAACTAGCCAGTTCACCTCACCAGCATGTTCGACGCAATACCGGACAGGTTATGCGCATGGTGATTTATGCATTGATACCAGGCATTTTACTGCAAACTTGGTTTTTCGGTTTCGGGGTGTTGGTGCAAATAGCACTAGCGGTAATAACGGCGGTTGTCACTGAAGCGACGATATTAGAAATGCGTAAGCGCAACTTCGAGCGTGCAATTAAAGATTACAGCGCGATATTAACCGCGATCCTGTTGGCGATCAGCATTCCACCTTTTGCTCCTTGGTGGGTGATTGTCATCGGCACGTTCTTCGCGATTGCCATGGTTAAGCAATTATACGGCGGCCTAGGTTTTAATGTCTTTAATCCGGCAATGGCGGCGTATGTCATGTTGTTGGTGTCATTTCCGGTACAAATGACCCAGTGGCTACCCGCGCAAAGTCTCACCACGCATCAACCCGGCCTTATCGACGCTATATATGCTGTCTTTACCGGCTTTAGTGCCGATGGTTTTAGCTTAGCTCAACTGCAAGGCGCTGCAGATGGTCACACCATGGCAACGCCTCTTGATGCGATTAAAACAGGACTTGCCCAAGGCCTAACCTATGAAGAAGGACTCCAATCAGCCATTTTTGATGGCAGTTTAGGCATAGGATGGTGGTGGGTTAGCGCTGGATACTTACTAGGTGGTTTATATCTGATACGCGCTAAGATAATCAATTGGCATATTCCAGGCGGCATGCTTGCAGGTACTGCTCTATGTGCCGGTGTAATGTTTCTAATCGATGCAGACCGATTTGCTTCTCCGTTATTCCATATTTTTAACGGTAGTTTGCTCCTCGGTGCATTTTTTATCGCGACAGATCCTGTATCCGCATCAACCACCAATAAAGGGCGTATTATTTTTGGCGCAGCCATTGGGTTTTGGGTGTATGTGATCCGCACATGGGGCGGTTATCCTGACGCAATTGCCTTTTCTGTTTTAATCATGAATATGGCAGTACCGCTCATTGATTATTACACCCGTCCTCGCACTTATGGCCACACAAAACGCACTAAGGGAGAGCCAAAATGAAGCAGGTTATTGCCAAAAATGGGCTGATCCTAAGTTTGTTTGCAATTATCACCAGTGGCTTGATTGCCCTCACGTATTTCGGAACACAAGAACAAATAGAACAGCAACGTCAACAAACGTTGTTGGCGATCTTAGATGAACTTGTTCCAAGGGATAGTTACGATAACCTGATGCAGCATGACTGTGTGCTAGTTACCTCACAGGCATACCTTGGCAGCAACAGCCCGCATCATATTTACCGAGCAACTAGAGCTGGCGAGCTAGTTGCAGCAGTCATTGAAGCTACGGCTCCTAATGGGTATAGCGGGCGAATTGAGCTCGTGGTGGGGTTGTCAGGGGATGCAACTGTATCTGGTGTAAGAGTGATAGACCACAAAGAGACACCAGGGCTAGGTGACAAGATTGACTTACGTATCAGTGATTGGGTTCTGGGCTTTAACAATCAGCAACTAACAGAAGACAATGCATCCAACTGGGCCGTAAAAAAAGACGGTGGTCAGTTTGATCAGTTCACCGGTGCAACCATTACCCCGCGGGCAGTGGTAAGTGCCGTCAAAAATACCGCGCTGTATTATCAAGCTAACAAAGAGGCGATTTTTTCTGCCAGCAACGAATGTCGCAGCCAACTAGCGTCACAAGGGTAAAATAGAATGAATGAATTCAAACAGTTAAGCTGGCAAGGCCTGTGGAAAAATAATCCAGCCCTAGTACAACTACTTGGCTTATGCCCGCTACTTGCCGTTACTGCGACCGTTACCAACGGTCTAGGCCTTGGCTTAGCCACTACTTTGGTCTTGATTGGCTCAAATGCGACCGTATCGATTATTCGTAACCTAGTACCAAATGAGATCCGAATTCCTATTTTCGTCATGATTATTGCCGCGTTTGTCACTGTCGTGCAGCTTTTGATGAACGCATACACGTACGAGTTATATCAAGCGCTTGGTATATTCATTCCTCTTATTGTGACCAACTGTGCAATTATCGGCCGAGCTGAAGCTTACGCCTCTAAAAACCCTATTGGCTATGCCGCATTCGACGGGTTGATGATGGGGCTAGGATTTACCGTGGTGCTTGTGCTTTTGGGGGCAATGCGTGAACTGCTGGGCTACGGTACTTTATTTGACGGAGCTAACCTGCTGTTAGGCGATTGGGCAAGCAGTTTAAAAGTGACGATTTTCACTACAGACTCCCCCTTCTTACTGGCCATTTTACCTCCTGGGGCATTCTTAGGTATGGGCTTGCTGATCGCCGCTAAGAACTTACTTGATAAGCGCTTTGAAAGTATGTTTGCAGCCAAACAAGAAGCCAAAGTCGTTCAGCGTGCTCGTGTCACTGCCGAAACCTAAGCAAGATTTGACTAATACAGGACATTACTCGTAGATGAACCAACAGAAACGTGTAGAGATGTTAACGAGGTGGCGTGATGCTAACCCGCACCCTACGACTGAATTAAATTTCACAAGCCCCTTCGAGCTGCTGATTGCCGTTTTACTCTCAGCTCAGGCGACCGATGTGAGCGTCAATAAAGCCATGGCCAGGATGTTCCCTGTAGCCAATACACCTGAAGCTGTTTACGCACTGGGCGTTGATGGCGTAAAAGAGTTCATTAAAACCATAGGGCTATTTAACACTAAAGCCGTTAATGTGATCAAAACCTGCAAGATGCTTATCGAGCAACATAACAGTGTGGTTCCAGAGGACCGCGCAGCCCTTGAGGCATTACCCGGGGTTGGTCGCAAAACAGCAAACGTGGTGCTTAATACAGCCTTTGGCTGGCCTACCATAGCAGTCGACACCCATATTGATCGCGTAAGCAACCGCACCAAATTTGCCATGGGCAAGAATGTTGATTTGGTTGAGAAGAAGCTGCTGAAAGTAGTACCCGCTGAATTTAAAGTCGATGTGCATCACTGGCTAATACTCCATGGCCGTTATACCTGTATAGCGAGAAAACCACGTTGCGGTAGCTGTAT
Organism: Paraglaciecola mesophila KMM 241; assembly: GCF_000315015.1. Taxonomy (GTDB): domain Bacteria; phylum Pseudomonadota; class Gammaproteobacteria; order Enterobacterales; family Alteromonadaceae; genus Paraglaciecola; species Paraglaciecola mesophila. The sequence goes on from NZ_BAEP01000062.1 coordinate 61,577, forward strand.
AGTGGAAGATTTATGCGAGTTTAAAGATAAAACTTCGGACGAATGATCTCCTTATTTTTAACGCAAGAAGGAACATACAATGGACGGCACTAAACGTGCGAACGTAAAAATAGGGGCTGAGGTCTCAGTTGTGCTAAAAGAGCATCAGCGCTCTGGTGAATTAACACAGGGGACCGTTGCAAGGCTTCTGACTAACTCCCCTAACCATCCCCACGGTATTAAAGTGAGGCTCGAAGACGGTCAAGTAGGCCGGGTTAAGGTTATTCACAATTAAAATATCATTGCAAAAAAGTACTTCCTTAAAGGGCCAGTTTTTTAGCTTACCTGAGGATGAATAACGACTGCTAATGTTTGATTTATTCTCGTATTCATTGACCTACTCCACCGCGGGCATGCTGCTGCTTACGGCTTTTCTAATAGGTATGTCAAAAACCGGTGTCGGTGGCGTCGCTTTATTTACCATTCCTATTATGGCTATCATTTTTGGCGGCAAAGACTCGTCAGGCTTGATGTTACCTTTGCTTGTCATGGCTGATTTATTTGCCGTTACCTACTACCGACGGCATGTAAATTGGTCTTATTTGATGAAGTTGTTTCCCTCAGCGGCCGTGGGGGTTGTTTTAGCCACTTTAATCGGCAGTTATATAGACGATCAGTTATTTCGCGTCGTGATGGGGGTTATTATTTTTGTCAGCCTAGCCATCATGTTGTGGATGGAAACCGCCAACAAAGAGACTATCCCTGATTACGTGTGGTTCGCTATATTGATGGGGTTGCTAGGTGGCTTTACCAGTATGATTGGTAATTTGGCGGCCGCCGTCATGGCGCTTTACTTACTCAGCATGCGCTTACCGAAAAACGAATACATTGGCACTGGAGCATGGTTCTTTCTTGCTGTAAATGTATTTAAGGTACCCTTCCATATTTTCAGCTGGCATACCATTTCTCTCAATTCATTTTCGTTAAACTTGGCTTTGCTGCCTTTTATTACGATTGGAGCGTTCGTTGGCATCAAGATAGTGAGATACATACCAGAGAAGCAGTATCGTTGGTTAATATTGGCCGCTACGGGTGTTGCAGCCGTTATGATGGTCGTATAGCTGGCGCTGTGACATCGCCATCAAACTTACGTTTTGAAAACCTGTTGCGGGGAAGAGCTCCCCCTCTGGTTTGCTTCAAAACTCCTTCAAGAGTGAATCGTTATAGTCTTCTACATGCAGAATGATTTTATATTGCGTCATTAGTGCGTCTAGCTTGGCTTGCTCAATCGTTAATTCTTCCATCACAATGGTATTGTCGTCTAATTCCCACAGTAAACGTGAGCCAGAGTAGCAATACTGAAGTGCAAGCATGGCATTAAGGTTACCGTTTGCAGCAGCAGCTTTAAGTTTAGGTAGCTTGCGATTAATTTTGTTGAGCGTTTTTTTCAGTTCCCAAACATAGGTTACTTCAGTCATAAAGTCGTGATGGCGATATTTGTTTAATAACCAACCAATGGTAACGCTAGATACGATGACACCGAGTAAATTCCAATGAAAGTGGCTGCCGCTTTGATCCGGAAATAGTGCAATCAATAGTTGCGAAATTCCCAAGCTGCCAGCAGCTAATCCAGAAATACAAATACCAATAACCCAATTCAAGTGGCGACGGTACCGCACTTTGTTAACGTTAATCAGTTGCATAAACGCTCTTTTTTGAAATCATTGGATACATCCAAGGGTAACGGTTTTGCTTAGTCTCTAACATGTTGTCAATTTGGCTGCTTGTATGGCTAACCCTTCGCACACTGAGTTAAACGCATCTCCCTGCATTAAAGGTAAATGCGGCAACATAACCTCTCCTAATTCTTTTCTTACAACGGGTGACAAACTCATACCACCTGTAATAAAGAGCATCTCTGGCTCTTGTGCACTATTTTGAAGGCACTCCTTGACCAATCCCTTTACACGAGATAACCAAGGCTGCATAGAGCTTTTTAGCGCCTCTATATCGATATTGACATCGTAGTCTTGCTCAACATAATGCAGGGGCAAAGTAATACTGTCTTTTGATGAAAGCATTTCTTTTGCCAAGCGAGATGAATTAACCAACCGCGCAGAAAGCTTATCTTCCTGCACGGTAAGTAATCGCGCTAGGAGCTTTGGCTCTTTCACATCGGATTTGGTTTGTGCGATATCTAACCAGTATTCTTCAGAAAAGAAATGATTTAACTTTGGAATATCATCTACTGCGCACATATCAGAATAATAGGTGGGCGGGACAGGTAAACCATTACGCATCAGTAAGCCACGCCCCATGGTTGGCGCAATACTCTTTATTATGAGGTTTTTATCACACTCCATTCCACCTAAGCGCGCCCCGGTCACTGATAATACGTCTTGCTGACGGTTAAGGTTTGACTGTTTATCAGGTGATAACGTAATACAGCAGATATCGGTGGTGCCTCCTCCGATGTCGGCCACCAACACATTGGTTTGTTTATCTAAGGTACGCTCGATTTGATAAGCAGCAGCAATAGGCTCTTCTAAAAACTCAACCTGTAAGAAGCCAGCTTGTTGAGCCGCCTGAGTCATAATCTCTATCGCTTGCTCATTTCCCTCTTGACCACGAGTACCATGAAACTTTACTGGGCGCCCTATTACAGCACTATCGACGGTCATGTTGAGCTGCTCTTGTGCGCTTAACCGAAAGAATTCTAGCTGCTTGGCAATAAGGCCAACAAAAGCGTGCTGCTGCCCTGCCACCAAATTTGCGCCTAAGAAGTTCTTAGGAGAGTATATCAAACGCCCTTTATCAGGTGTTTGCAGATAACGCCTGAACCCCTCTTCGCCAAAAGCGAATTTACCTGTCTCGACGAGCTGTTTTAGCGGCAGATCTTGTACCGTCATATCTTTAAGTAATATTTCTATGGCGCGACGTTGCAACTCAGGCAAGTTGTGAAATTCCACTCGAAGGGAATCAATTCGATCACTGTAACGCTGTTGTTCTCTTGGATCAGGGGCTTCGTAATAGCCGTCCTTCGCTTTGTCGATTTGATCACTAATAGCACGCTTTATTTGTGCTACTTTCGCTTCAATCATCGAGATAGGAGGAGTAGGTAATTCATTCTCGTAATAGATAAAAACAGACGAACGGATTTTATGCGCACCTTCCACATCCTCATCCAGTTTTATGAAGTGATGTTGTTTTCCGTCAAAATAAGAGACCTCTGAATTTGAGGTTCCATAATCAATACCTATCGCTGCCATATCCGCTGTACATTATCCACTGTTAGTTATTCGAAGACAAAGCGCAGGAGTGTAAAGTAAAAATATTATTTCTTCATTAAATGTTTTGATCAGTGCCACTGCAGTTATGATGAGTGGTCTTATAGAATCCACATAATTACCTAGTTATAAGCTATTGGAATGCTTGCGCTGTGTAGATTAAGGTTAGATCAGATGTCCCTGTAACAGAGCAGTTTAGTTGCTTAGTTGGCGCACACTAAACAGCAATAAACTGCCCTCAGGGATAACGTGCAGCTCTAATTAAATAAGCCTTTAAGCTTGTCTCCTGCTTTGTCTAGCAACTTCTCTTTTTGCTTTTCAAGTTCTTCATTTACTTTCTTTTTAGCTTCCTCTGCTAACCGTTTTTTTGCTTCAGACTTAGCGGCTGCCATGACATTATCAAGCATACTCTTTACAACAGCTGCACCGACTTGATCAGCAGGCATACCATTAGGTTTCCCAATAGGTCCAGCATTAAATGTCGGTAAAGTCACTTCGTAGGCTTTAGTTTTAAGCGCCAAATCCCCTGTAGAAAGTTGCTCAAAATTTAACTTCAGGCGTACATTACTCACAGTTACATTTTCAACAATGACCAACGGATTAGCCCCGCCGCTCGTTTCAGGCTCAGCCTTGCTTTCTGTTTTTGAAAGTTTGCTTTCCACGTTATTTTTCAGTACCAGCAGATTGCCCTTACCGCTTGCATCGACTTCATACAATACTTCTGGCGCATTCACATTAACAGTTTGTACCACGTATGGCTCGCTGAGTACCTCACCTATATCAAGGGTGATATCTCCTAGGCTAAACGCATTTTCACGACTAAAGCCCTGTGGGTTTTGTACGTTTAAACCCCCGATACTCATACGGCCATCTGTGAGCGCTAACTCAACTTTCGCAACGGAAACCTTAGTACCGAGGAAGTCACTCCCCTGTTCTTCTATTTGGGCGCGAATAAAATCCCCCGCACCACTGAGCAGATACCAGGCTATACCTGCGGCAAGCAATAACAATAAAACTAAAAATCCTAATCCTTTTTTCATAATGTCCTCTTTAAATTATTGACCTTCAATTCGTAGTCTATCAGAACTCCTAAACTATCAGGTATTCGCCTAATGTATAATCAGGTAACCGCTTCTAAAATTCCATTTTCGATGGGAAACAAAAAAAGGCTCCACAAGGGAGCCTTTTTAACGAACTACTATCTAATATGACTAAAGCGTAATGCCGCGATTCTTAGCTTTCTCTTTTATATAAGGCTCCCAACTTCTCGCACTACGTGAAGTTGATTTATCCTTTTTAGCTTCTAAGACGTGCTTGTAGGCACTTCTGTATTTGCCAGTATAAAAATTAGCTTCCATCATCGCCATATGGATTCGACCGCGGTCATCTGCGCCCTCATCCAATGCCTTTTGAAGGGCAGCAAGTGCATCACTGTACTTTTCAGCCGTTAGCAATAGCGTACCTTGTTTACGATAAAGGTCAGGGTCTGAATTCATCTTAGCAGCTTCGCCATAGTACTTGGCAGCTTTTAAGTGGTTTTTAGCCTGATGCCAAGAGTTTGCAAGGTTAGTCAGTGCTTTGTCATCACGTTTGATTAAACCACTTTCAACGTTCTTTTCGAATACCATTGCAGCTTTGTAAGGGATCTCATTCGTTGCGTACAACTGAGTCAATGCCTTAATTTCTGCTGCTTTCGTCAAGTAACCTTGATTGTACGCCATCTCAAATGTAGACAAACCTTTCTTATAGTCTTCTACTAGCATGTAGAAGAAACCAAGTTGCGTCCAATTCGCTTTGTTTTCAGGAAATATTTTTACTAATTCCTCAGCTACATCGACGGTTTCTTTATACATCTTACGACTGTAATAAGAGGTCAACTTCAATGCATAAGCATTTTTGTTAGGCTTGTCATCTAACTCGATTGACTTATTCAAAGGGGCGATCATATCAGCGTATTTTTGGGTTTCGTAAAGCGCTTGGCCCATACGAAGATACACATCTGCGTCTTCTTTACAGGTAAAGTCCATCCACTCTTGATAACGCTTAACAGCTTGTTCATAACGTTTTTCTTGCATATTCAAATCTGCAATTAAACGCAAGGTACCAGCTTGCTCAGTGTCATTAAGCGCTTTAGAGTTTACTGACTTCTCTAAATACTCTAAAGCCTTAGGCCCACTTTCTGACTTAGTGGCCAATAAGTTACCAATGAATCGGTCAGTGAAAGCCCGATCAAAAGTTTGCGAAGTATCGATTTCATACAAAATAGATAGGGCTTCGTCAACCAAATCTTCATTATATGCTTCGAATGCTTTCTGTACTTTCTTACCGGTTCTCTCACTAGGAATATTCGTTGGACCACGTTTGTAACCAGGACAAACGATCGCCGCGGACTGAGCACTAACGAAACTGGAACTTAATGTAGAAGCAGCAAACGTTGCGCCAACCAACAATGTTTTAAAATATTTATTCATTATGATTGATCCAACTTAAAGTCTAACTGAACTTTCATACCGAACTGCTTCATAGGCTTACCGTCTTCAACCTTAGGCTTATACTTCCACTTTCTCAGTGCACGTTTAGCTTCACGGTCAAATACACGCTTAGGATCAGCTTCGATAACGTCGACATCTTCAACACCACCCACCTCGTTGATGGTGAAAGACAGTTTAACCCACCCTTCTTTACCATCACGAGCAGCTTGTGCAGGGTATTTCGGTTCAATTCGAACGATAGGCGTAGCATCACCGTCTCGTTGCATTGCACCTACACCACCGATATCAACCGATGCTCCACCAATATCAACTGCTGGCATATTAAAACTCAAGCCATCAGTATTAGCATCTGCCGTATCTGGCTCAACTGGCTCCAATTTTGGAGGCTGTTGAGGCGGTGGCGGAGGCGGAGGCGGCACTCGAGTTCTAGTCTGAGTACTATCGTCTGGTGTCGACATAACTATATCAATAACAGGCGCAGGCGGTACTTTATCTGCTGGGCGTGACGAGTTAGCAATTAACTTAGCCATGACAACAAATAATACGAATGCGATTACCCCACCAAGGAGTACAGAAACAATTAAACGTCCCATATTAGCTCCCCTTAGCAGCAATAGAAATGCGATCTATACCTGCAGCTTTTATTTGATCCATTACTTCGATCACCACACCATGTTCTGCATTTTCGTCAGCTTGAACTATTACTACATCCGATGGCTGTTCAGCCATAAGACGCTCTAAGTTAGCACGAACGCTGTCCACATCGATTTCGCGTTTATCCATCCAGACGTTACCGTCTTCTGTGATCGCAATAAAGATGTTGGCATTCTTAGGCATAATAGCTTGCGTAGCACCAGGTTTGTTAACCTCAATGCCCGCTTCTTTAACGAAAACAGTCGTTACAATAAAGAAGATCAGCATGATAAACACGATGTCCAACATCGGCGTCATGTCTATCGCAGCATCTTCTTCTTCAACACGTACTTTGCGAGCCATAAATTCCTCTCTCTAATGATGGGGCAAACTGTCAACTAACTTTTCTTTCGCCATTTTTACTTTCGCCTCAAGACGAGAGCTAAAAAACACGCCAGATAAAGCAGCGACCATCCCAGCCATTGTTGGAATCGTAGCCATTGAAATACCAGCAGCCATAAGGCGCGGGTTACTTGTGCCTTGTGTTGCCATTGTTTCGAAAACGCCGATCATTCCAGTAACCGTCCCTAAAAGGCCGATTAACGGACACATTGCAACAAGAGTTTTAATCAATAACATTCTTGCACTAAGTCCATCGGATGCTTGCGAAATCCATGCGTCACGGATTCTATGCGCATACCAAGAGGTAGTATCTTCTCGAGCATCCCAATTAGAGACAATTTCTTTTCTCATTTTTGGGAATACGGAAGCTAAGTACCAATAACGCTCTATCATCAAAACCCACATTAAGAAGAGCGCTAAGGCGACAACGTATAAAACGTCACCGCCGGCAGCGATAAAGTCCCTGACAGACTCCCATAGTTCTATCAGGTATAACATCTTATGCTTTCTCCGACTCAGCGTGTGCCGCAATTATGCCAGCAGTCTGCTCATCTAGGATATGAACGATTGATTTGCTACGACCAGCAACAATGCTGTGCATAAGAATCAATGGTAATGCCGCAATAATACCTTGAGCTGTTGTTACCAACGCCATTGAGATACTACCAGCCATCAATCTTGGGTCGCCTGTACCAAACAAAGTGATTTGTTGGAACGTAGCAATCATACCCAATACCGTACCTAACAAACCAAGTAACGGAGCGATAGCTGCGAAAATCTTGATAATGTTAATACCGCTTTCAATTTTAGGAAGTTCCTTAAGAATCGCTTCATCAAGTTTAAGTTCAAGATTCTCAGCATCAGAAGCTTTGTTATCTTTGTAAACTTGTAGGATACGACCAAGTGGATTACCACTAGAAGGATTACCTGTATTATTCAACTGCGAACGCATCTTGCCGCTGATAATAGTCAACGTAACAATCTTATAAAGACCGATGAGTAGACCAAGAATCAACATTGCAGTAATCACGTAACCTACTACACCACCTGCGTGATAGCGCTCAGTCATAGTTGCTTTTTCTTTAAGCAAACCTAAGATACCACCACTTGAAGGGTCTGCGAAGAAAGGTACTAAGCCAGATTTAGCAGCCAATAACTCTTCTGCAGAATCAACTAAGTAACCGTCAGGTTGACGACCTAAAGGCTGAACAATTTCATTTTCATCGTCATAGACCAAGTAACCTTGATCACCTACCAAGTTAAAGGTACCCACGCGCACAACTTCTTGCGTTGTAGAACCACCATCCAAGCTAATTACTTCGGTTTGGAAACGTGATACTTGACCAGATTCAGTCATTTCAGTTTGCAATGCAAACCACAAATCTTCCAACTCTTGAATGTTAGGAAGGCCTTTCGACTCTTCTGACATACGCTTCAAAAATTCACCACGACCTGGGAACTCAGCACTTACGATAGACGTTGAAATCTGACCGAATGCTTCAGAAGATGCTTGACGTACTACACCAAACATTTCACCAAGTGTACCAGTCGCTTGATTAAGCTCTTGTTCTTTCTCTGCAAGCGCTACTTCGTTGTCTGAATATTTCTTGGCAAGGTTATCACCGCGAGTTTGTTCAGATTTCAATGAAGCCTGTGCTTTTCTAAGAAGAGCTTGTTTATCAGCGCGAGCTGATTGGAACTCTGCTTCACGTTCTTTATTGATACGAGCTTCAGAAACTCGGTTCTTCTTAACTTCTTGCAGTAAGTCTTCAAGAGACGTAGCCGCATGCACTGAAGATGCGAATAAAGCTACCGATGCCGCAGCTAATACTGATTTATAGATTGTTTTCATCGATATTACTCCGCAGCTTTAATGGGTAGTTTGATTAGGTCAGCTGGCACGAGTTTGTTGGCCATACGCACAGCCTTGATAACAGAACTTAGGTATTCGTCACCCAGTTTCTGCCATGCTCTTGCATCGTTATCCCACACCCAAGCGTTTTTCTGATCTAAAGAAAGCGCTGCTAAAGCAGTACGTCCTAAGTTGAAGAAATCAACTGTGATATCAGTTCCTTCGAAATCAAGTTTACCTTGATACGAACGAATCCCGCGACCGTATTCATTTTCAATTTGGTACGCTTCAATCACCTGGCGGAACTGCTCTGATGTTGTTACGTTTGAATTAGCCATAACGTCACGAAGGCGCTCAACACGAGCATGACGTTCTTCAAGGTTAATTGGAATATCGAGTTCAATGAACTGCTCTAAGCTATCGATCATTCTGAACATTAACGGAACAACACCGCGTTTAACACCTTCAATACCGTCAATCTGACGTTGAAGAGAATCGATACCGCGCTGCTGGTCTGCAACCAATGTTGCTAGATAGTCGTTATAAACTTTAAGGTTTTCTGTTTCATCAACTACTTGGCGATATTCAGAAAAGATGTCTAACGATTGCTCGTATAGTTTGTTAATTTTTTCTTGAGACTTCGCTGCATCCACGTGAATCTTAGACTCTTCTTTATGAAGGTCATTCAACGGGTCTGCAGAGACAACAGCACTACTACCGAGTGCTAGTGCACCGATAACGGTAGAAGCAATAAGGTTTCTCTTGCTCATTTTGGACATAATTCCCAACCAATTTTCTTGTTTTGGATCCTCGCCGACGGGTAAAAAAAGTCGCAAGGGGCTTCTAAGCTTTATAAGTTATAGGGGCTTAGCATTAATGGAATTTAACACTAAGACTTCAAGATATTCACATGGAACCCTGCGAATTGTCAAGGTGACACATGTATTAAGCACAACAAAATTGAGCGAAAAAAGAAAAGTAAAAAATCAGCTATTCAAGAGTTTGAACTATTTTTTGAACAAAATGGAGGTTGCACGCGCAAACATGGATATTTTTCGTACAAATTAAGTACCAATAGTTATAGATATTCAAAATAAATTCATATCAATTTATAGGTGAGTAAAATTCTTTTAGGAATTAACATTAATAAAATTGATCTCAATTTTACGTCCATCCGGTCAATCACCGCCTAATTTGGGTATAGGTCAACCTCTTCTGATAGTAAATATGATGTCAGTTTATCGTTACATGGCATAACCCTAAACAGCAGACGAAGGCAATTGTTTGAGTTTGTTATCTCAACCAAACTTCGATATTGTATATCTCAAAAAAACAATAACGTTTACATATAAGGGAATTACAAGATGAATAACACACTTCTAGCAGGACTAGTTTTAAGTACTTTGTCGTTAGCTGCATGTTCAAGCAATGAAGTTGCACAGAAAAAGTCAGCCTTTAGCCAATGCGTAAAAGAAAATAAAGGTGATGAGGAGCTATGCGCATCTAAAGAGTCCGTTGATCGAACAGGGTTGTTATGCAAAAACGTCACCGTAACTGGTTCAAGACTTCCTGAAAGAATCTGTACAACTAAAGCACAAAGGGAACAGCAATCTCGCGACTCTAAAATGATGGTTGAGGGAATGCAGCGTAGAGGTCAGGCATCTAGTCAGCAGTAATGAATGAAGTGGGAACTACTGTAAATGATACTGACGGCTCTAAATTAACGGCTTGGGATAGCCATTGGGGAAAAACAACCAATACCGCTGCGTTTGAAGAAAACACCCCCCTTCAAGATTACTTGCAAGCACATTGGTCTGACTTTTTAAGTCGGGCCATAACTCCTCATTGCACCACAAAATTAATCGACCTGGCTTGTGGAAAGGGAATTCTCAGTGAACTTGCCCTAACACAGGGCAAAGTTGCCAGTGCCCGCAGTTTTGATATTCATTGTGTTGATACGTCATTCAATGCTGTTAGAGATGTAGCAGAACGTTTAGGCATCACCACTGCGTTTCAAGCGGATTGCGCTAGTTTACCTTATCAGCCTAATAGCTTTGATATAGCTGTAAGCCAGTTCGGCATTGAATATGCGCCAATACATGCTGCTAAAGAATTTGCTAGAGTTTTAAAGTGTTCAGGGACGTTTGCCGCTGTTATCCACTATAAAAATGGTGCTATTTATGAAGATTGTTATGAAAAACAGCAACTATTTGAAAATGTCTTATCTCTTAATCTTTTTGAAAAAGCGCTAGACGCTTTTACTGCCGGTTATGCTGTAATCGACGGTAGGATTCCTATCGTAGCATTCCATAAAGCTGATGCCGACTTTGCCCCTGTTATTGAACAATACAAGCAATTAATCGTCTCAACGAATAGCCCCTCGAAGAGCTTACTCGTCCAGATATTAAATGACATGGGTTTCATGTATGAGAACATTGAATCTCATAGTGAAGATGAAGTTAAGGCTTGGCTTACTTCTACCGAACTAGAGTTTAATAACTTTAAAAATAGAATGTCCTCTATGGTGAATGCCGCGATGGATGAAGAGCAGGTAGGTCAACTACTGGCCCCCTTTCTAGCGAAAGGCTTTTCAAAGATCATATGCGAGCGACTATCAGTTAAAGATGACCCACCCTTTTCATGGTTTGTACAAATTTCTAACGTGGGCGCTTAATATCCCCGTTAATCATCTAAATCTTTTAGATACGGCTTGTAGTTCTGCCACCGCAAAATAGAGTTTGTATTCATTGGTTGTCTGACTTGCCAAATACTCGCGGTTTTGATTCGCTTCTTCTGTCCGTAAAACGTTAAACATGAATCACTCCATTGCAAACCTAAAAATTTTAATAATTTCATTAGCTCAGTATCAAAATTAGTCACAAGCGATTCATAGTTCAGTATCAAATAATCATCATTGCTCAAAACACTTTGCCAGTGATTCAACAACTTCATTTGCTCATCATAATAATGCTTAGTGTCGATTAAGCTTGAAGCATAGTTAAGTGTGTTATCTAGTTGTTGAAAATAAACAGACAAACAATTGTCTAGTCGCTCTCGCTGCGTAAATATAAATTTGGCTTGCGGAAACAAGCGCTTAATTAAAGCAACTAAAGTGAAATTAACTGGATTTTTATCTGTGAAAAACAGAGGGTTAGATAGATAGCTTTTCACATTTTTTTTATATTCTTGTGAAATGCTAATGAGGCTTTCCTCATTGAGGTTTATAGCCTCTTGAAAATTGGGGCAAAACTTTTCTACTGCCTTTTTAAGAAAGTCTATTTCACCTGCTGATTCAACCTTCGGATGCGCAGATAAAATTTGCTCTACGAGTGTCGAACCAGAACGGAACATGCCACAGATAAAAATGGGTGAAAACGCATCCTCAGAGTCCATATCTTTTGATCTAACTAACAGAGAATCGAAAGCGCTACAGATGTCTTGGGTCAATTTCTCCTGTTCCAATGGGTTATAGGGTAATGATTTTTCGATTTGTAACTCATTACCCAACACGTAATACTGCGCAGCTTGCTCATACCTTTTGCAGTCATCATTTAACTTGCCCAAAGCAAAATACAAAGACTCTAGTTCCTCTGGGGTGTACTCGTTTGCAGAAAGCGCTGATTTAATTTTCAAAATTAGCCTCTCACTTTCAATTGCATTGCCGCTCATAGTTGCTAACCGTGACATGGCCAAAGCGTGGTCAGGTTGAATAGCTAAGATCTTTTGGTACAGTTCATTTGCACGCTCCTTGTCCGCTGACTCATCATAAAGACTCGCTAAGTTGAATAATGCAGGCAAGTACGTTGGCTCTCGGTCCAATATCTCTGTCAATATAATGATGGCTTCACTTTCTCTATTAATCTGTTGTTGTATATCCGCCATATTGAGCTTGACGAGTGATGTATCAGAAAAACCGCATTCAATCGCCAGACTATAGTGTTGAAGCGCTTCATCGAAAAGCCGCTCGCGCCTGCAACCGTCCGCCAGGTTATATAACCCCTCGGGATCTGTTGGTTTATCGGATACATATCTACGCAAATAATTTATAGCTCGGGCGTTCTGACCATTTGAGTAACAAAGTGAATATAGATTTCTGATATATACAGTTGGTGAAGAGGCAATTAAAGCCAATTGCTCTAAGCCAGTAATCGCTGTCTCAATATTTTTGGACTCTATACATAGCTGGACTAGCGCTCTAAGCACAGGCTCCTTAATTGAGGTTGTCGCTAAGGTGTTATTCAATAAATCCAAAGCTTCAGCATGCCGTCCGAGCGCATGTAATTGGTATGCCTTATTAATTTTTTCGATTATAAAATCTGGAATACTCGCCATATCAGTTGAAACTTCCAAGAGGTGACTGAATTTACTCATAAAAAAAGGCACCTAGGTGCCTTTTTATACTACATCTATTTAGTCTCTAAAGCATTAGTAGCTAACTGAAACACCCATAAACACATAACGTCCTAAAACATCGTATGGCCCAGGGAATACGTTACCATTAGCAGATCCAGCTGGAGCATTACCGATGACCTGAGGTTCAACATCAAACAAGTTGTTTACACCTAAGCGGAATGACGCATTTTCGAATGCATTCCAGTTACCTGTAAGATCGAAGTAAGTCTTAGACTTCAATGAAACGGCATTATCGCCACCATTTAATTCATCAGTACCATCAACATAGCGCATAGTGCCGGTTACAGTAACATCCCAAGGAGAAATCCAAGTAGTACGTAAGTTATAGCGCATTTCAGGTGTAGGGCCTGCAGTGTCAACACCACAGATTGAACGATCCCACTTACCTAAACAATCTACAACATCTGAACTAGGTGTATTTTTCTGATCCCATTTCGTGAGGAAAGTACCTACTAGGTTTAACTTGATATCACCCATATCACCGATACCAAATTCATATGCGGCATCAAAATCAACACCTGCAGTGGCGAAGAAACCTAAGTTAATGTCTGTTGATGTAACGCTATCCTGGCCCAACCACAAGCTACCCGATCCACCACGATTGATTAAACTACAAAATTCTTCATTACCAGTCGTACCACATTCCCGAATGATAAATTCAGATGAAACACCACCAATTGCGCCCGTAACGTCAATATCGAAATAATCAAGAGCTAAACTAAATCCAGGCATGTCGCTCGGAGCGTAAACAATGCCGTAAGAAACAGTATCAGATTCTTCTGGCTCAAGATCTGGGTTACCACCTGTAATTTGGTTATATTGACCAGCAGGGTTACTTGGTGCACCACCAGCATCATATGCAGCGCCACTTAGGCCAGTATTAATACACTGCTCACGTGTGAACTCAATGTTTCCATCGTCATCTGCAGCACATGGGTCATTGTTCATATTGAACAAGCCTAAGCTTTGTGCTCTAAATAGTTCTCGAACGTTACCTGCTCTAACCGCTCGTTGGAAGCTAGCACGAACACGAACATCATCATTCACTTTCCAATCAGCAGCATACTTATACGTATTCGTTGATTTGTCAGTTGAGTAATCAGAGTAACGGTACGCTAGCTCTAAATTAAGCTCTTGCATAAAATCAACATCTTGAACTAACGGGATGCTTGCTTCTGCGAAAAGTTCTTCCACAGTGAAACCGCCACTGACGCCTAATGTTGGACCACCTTGCCCTGCACCATCGCCACTTTCAAAACCTTGATCCGGTTCGAAATCTAGCGTTTCTTCTCTTCGCTCAAAACCAACGACTACGTTAACGCCGGTCGATGTGCCAGGTACAACAAAGCCAAGGTCTGTTAAGTCACCTGCAACATAACCACTCACTTGAGTAGTTTCAACGTCACCGCGAGCAAATAAAGGTAGCGTTACGTAACCTAGTGCTTCTTGGGTTACTGAGTCACTTGAAAATACATTCCAAGGTACACAAGCTGAATCAACTACAACACCATTGGCGTCAGGAATAGCGGAGCGACAAACCGCCTCTCCACTATCAGGGTCTGTAACAGCGTCAAACGCCCTACCTATGCGAGTGATTGATAACTCGTTACGATAAGTTTGAATGAATGACGTAGTGCCATAATTAGCAAAAATGTCATATGACCAGTTGTCATTAATAAAGCCACGAGCACCAACTACGCCACGGAAAGAAGTATGACGGAGATCATCCTGTCTGGGGTTACCTTCAACATTTCGGCGGCCAATATAAGCGTTACCTAAAACGTCGTCAGTAGTTAATCCGTTTGCACCACAAGTCACATCAAATTGTTGTTGTGATAGTAATGGGTTTGCGCAATCTAAAGTGGTGGTTACAAAGAAAGCACCAGAAGGAGCGATCTGTGCCACACTGCGGTTATCCATGAAGTTAGCTTCAGCGTAAACTGTGTGATTATCATTGATATCATAGTGACCTAGAGCACCGAATGTTTTACGTACATCAGGACGTTGGAAATAGTTAAGCGGGCCATAGTTATAAGTCGTGCCATCACGAGGAACGAACTCGTCACCTTGAACTTTAAAATCGAATGACGTTGTATTACCTAGGTTTACAAGAGGATCAGCTACACCGTTCAATCCAAAATCGGTAATACGGCCTTCAGCAATTGTGCCTGAACCAACGCAACCAAGTGGAGAACCGGATACCGCACAGGCACTGTAATCACGGCTGCTCTGGCTTACGGCTTGAATATTACGATAGCTAGCATACATGGTAACGTTACCGCGGCCATCAGCTGTGTTCGCTCCTAATAGAACTGAGAAATCATTAGCGTGTCCGTCTTTCACACTACCGTTGGCAAAATCAAAACCTGAATCTGCTGCCAGACCTTGCATAAATGCGTTGTCATTATCATGCTGATAAAAGCTGTGCTGATAATCAAACTGAACACCTTCGAAGTCATCCTTCATGATGAAGTTAACAACCCCAGCTACAGCGTCAGAACCATACGTGGCAGATGCACCGCCCGTTAGCACTTCGATACGTTCGACCAACCCTGCAGGGATCTGGTTAACATCTCCACCTATACCACCAGCAACTGGTGAACCTGCGGGCATACGACGCCCATTAACGAGTGTCAAAGTTCTATTTGAACCCAAATTGCGTAAGTCAACTGTCGCGGTGCCGGTTGCGCCATTGGCAGTACCAGAGTTTTGACCACCGAAAATCTGCGGCATGTCATTTAGTAAATCTTCAATTCGAGTTACACCACTTACCGCGATATCCTCAGCACTGATTTCAACAACAGGGCTTGCGCTAACAAGATTGGCTTTTTGAATACGAGAACCAGTAACTGATATTTTTTCTACCGATTCGACAGAGGCTTCTGTCTCTTGGGCGTAGACGTTGCTAGATGAAATAGCTGCAACTGTACCAACAGCCATAGCTAAACGAATCGACTTCGTCAACTTTGAGTTTGTAAACATGTATGTCTCCCTGGACCACTATTATGTGTTTAGTGTTTATTCGTTAATACGATTTTTATTAAGTAAAGGTAGTGAACCTCATTTGAATAGTATCCAAACAAACTTGCTTAGGTCAATGCTTTAGAACATCTAATAATTAAAAGTTATTAGTGAAATGCTAATATAGGGCTTAAAAAGTAAATTAATATTTACAATTTCAACAATTAAAGTTGCGAATTCGACTCGCAAGCGCACCACTTGCTGATTATTGTTCTTCTTGAAAATAGAACGTATACGACTGAAACAAACTCTTTCATAAATATTAACTTGGCTTATGCTGATGACATTAAAAAGATGCAGTGCAAATTACCCCCCTCGCACGAGGTTCACGTAAAACAGATAAGGTTAAACCAATGAAACTTGATGATGATATACATAACTATTATGAACACTTGGTACTTGCGCATATTGCTGAGCTGAAGCTGCCACTTGCAAATGACGAAGATTACATTGCCGACCTATGCTGTTTAGCATTGAACCAGCTGCCACCTAGGTATATACGTTACGAAGTAGACATGTCTTTTTATTTGGCGCAGAGCGAGCGTCAGCAAATGGAGATGAATACACAGGACGCAGTGAATAAAGCCATTCAATTTTTAGCTAAAAAAGATAATAAATAAGCTGGTACGGGGAATTGGGTGGCGGTTCTCCAGCCACATTCCGGCACATGAGTCGTCTGCTGCGGCTGCTCCCTTCCAGGCCTGACCGAGTTCACAGAGTATCATTGCGGAGGGACCAAAGAACCACCATAGAAACTTGCCTAAATGATATAAAGTTGCTCTACATCAGTTAGGCGGCGCATTATGACAAAACTAAATTTAGATGCAAGCCACATCCTTAATATAAGGACTTTTTTGCCACTATTTTTTGAATTTTTCTTCAGCAATAGTGTTAGCGACCCTATTAGTGGCTAAGTTTTGTTCATCGGCACGTGTATATACTTCCATTAGTGTTGCGCCAATTTTCTCCAAGTGCGTTTTTAATGCTTCGTTAGAACTCAACATCTTTTGATGGTAAATATCGATAATCCCTCCAGCATTAATAACGTAGTCAGGGGCATACAAGATCCCTTTATCTTTAAGCAATTCACCTAAATCTTCCGACGCCAATTGATTATTTGCCGCTCCTGCAATGACCTTTGCTTTTAGCGTACTTATCGACTGACGATTAACAGTAGCGCCCATTGCACAAGGGGCGATCACATCCACGTCTAACGTAAGAATTTCATCGGGTGATACGATCGTTGCATTTAGTTTTTCTTTCGCTCGATTTACCCCTTCAGGGTATATATCAGCAACAAATAGCTCAGCCCCTTCACGATGCAAGTGCTCAGCGAGCCTGTAACCAACATGACCTAGTCCTTGAATAGCGACTTTCTTACCCTGTAAATCAGAGCCAAAGTGATATTTGACAGACGCTTTAACGCCTGTAAATACGCCATAAGCTGTTGAGGGTGCGGGGTTTCCATCTGCTTCCTCTCCTGCAAAATGGTAGGATGCTCTGGTTCCTGAAATATGTGTCGTTTCCTCAGCCATGATTTGTAGATCAGCTACTGACATGCCCGAATCTTCTGCACTGATGTATTGACCACTTAGACTTTCCACAAAGCGGCCCATTGCACGCATCATATCAGCAGTTTTATGCACGCGAGGGTCCCCAAGGATAACGGCTTTACCGCCCCCCTGATTTAGATTCGCCATTGCCGCTTTATAGGTCATGCCTTTTGACAATCTAAGCACGTCGTTCAGAGCCTCATCCGAATTAGCATATGGCCACATCCTACAGCCACCAAGAGCGGGACCTAGATAGCTATTGTGCACAGCAATAATGGCTTTTAATCCGGTCTTTTTATCGTGGCAAAAAGCGACGTGTTCATGTTCATCAAATTCGATATGGTCAAAAACAGACATTCTAGTAGTACTCTGAGTAAGGTTAGCGAAACTTGTCGCTATACTAGCGCAGATCAAAGAGGACATGCCTTGCGATGTTAATGTGACAGAATTACTACCTTGCAACAGTGGTCATTATCCAATACTTAATATAGGATATATATCCTAATATTTGTGCTTGAAAATGATAGAAATATTCAGCATGCTAGCCGCGAATTTTACTTCGCTAAAAATTGAAAATTAATGATGAAATTGGACAAGTTCGACCGCGAAATTTTAAGAGTGATGCAAAAAGATGCCACCGTGTCGATGGCTGAGTTAAGTCAAAAAGTTGGGCTATCTCATACTCCATGTTGGCGCCGAGTTAAAAGAATGGAAGCTGACGGCATTATTTTGCAAAAAGTGACCCTTCTTAACAGTAAAAAGCTTAACTTGGGTGTATCAGTATTTATATACGTGACGCTGAAAAATCACGACGGGGAATCATTGAATGATTTCGAAAAAGCGGTGCAAAATATAGATGAAATAGTTGAGTGTCACACCACCAGTGGTGACAAAGATTATTTGTTAAAAGTCATTGTCGAGAGCATCGAAGAATACGAACATTTACTCAAGTCTAAATTGACTCATCTACCTTTAGTGGATCACCTCAGTTCAACCTTTGCTTTAAAACAAGTGAAGAACACCACAGAGTTACCTATCAAACAGCAGTAATATGCTATATAATGAAGCAGGTTAAGTCTGCTTCATTATTAGTTTAAACATTAGCTAGCGCAGCCATATCAACTTAAAATTAAACCGAAACCTTGCGCACTGCGACGCCAATTACTATTAGCTTCATTAGGTTAACTTTCTTGATCAATAACACCGCGACGTATCTGATCTTGCTCAATCGATTCAAACAGCGCTTTGAAGTTTCCTTCCCCGAACCCCTCATTCCCTTTCCTCTGGATTATCTCGAAAAACACAGGTCCGATAACCGTATCAGTGAAAATCTGCAGCAAAATTCCGTCTTTCATTGGCGCACCATCAATTAAGATTTTTAAGCTTTGTAAGTCAGCCAAATTTTCACCGTGTCCAGCAACGCGAGTGTCAACACCTTCATAATAGGTGTCAGGGGTATCCATGAAGTTAACTCCTACATTGCGTAAGGTTTTAACAGTCTGATAAATATCATCAGTAGAGAGCGCGATATGCTGAATACCCTCTCCATTATATTCACGAATAAACTCTTCAATTTGGGATTTATCGTCAGAAGATTCATTGATTGGAATACGAATTTTTCCGCATGGTGATGTCATAGCCTTGCTCACCAGACCCGTTAATTTCCCTTCGATATCAAAATAGCGAATTTCTCTAAAATTACCCAATCGCTCATAGAAGTTTGCCCACACTGCCATGTTGCCGCGCTTCACATTGTGCGTTAGGTGATCCAGAGTCAAGAGACCAGCGTCGCACACTTTCATTTTCTCACGCCAGTCAGGGTAAAAGCGAAAATCCACCTCATAAATAGAATCATCACCATAGCGATCGACAAAGTAAAGTGTGCTCTCCCCTATCCCATATACCGCAGGAATATTCAGCTCCATAGCCCCTAAGTTCCCTACAAATGCTTTTGCGCCATTCTCAAGTGCGTGATCGAACGCAATCTTAGCGTCTTTTACTCTAAACGCCATGCCGCAAACACTAGGGCCGCGCAGCCTAGCGAACTCCTCTGCTTGCGAAGCAGGTTCAGCATTTATTATGAAGTTAATGTCGCCCTGCTTGTACAACCAAACACGCTTTGATCTGTGTTTTGCTACCTCAGCAAATCCTAAAGAGGTAAACAAATCAGCTAAATCCTTAATTCCTTTTTCATCGGCTGCGGTATATTCGACGAATTCGAAACCGTCGGTATTTAATGGATTGTAGTGCGTATCTGAACACATAATATTCTCGTTATTGTTTTTAGGTAGGGCACTAATAGAGCGTAAAAACGATGTGGTGAATAGAGGGTAAAGATGATTCGTTAAAACAAACGAAGTGAACAAAAAGTAACATAAACTTTACATTACATTTTTGCTCGTTTTAAGCGGCCAGAATAGCCAACATTGAGTGTCAGGTTGTCAGCTTTACGCTACAAAGCTGTAGCTATATCTTTACGGACTTTTTATTGATGCCATAATCACGAAGCTTGTTCGCGATAGCGGTATGACTAAGCCCCAGTTTTTTTGCTAAAAGCCTGGAGCTGGGGTAACTCGGGTAAAGCCGCTGCAAAATACTTTTTTCAAAGCGTTTTACTTCTTCGTCTAAACTACCATCGAAGTCTTCGGTCACAAAACTCATGGCATTGGCACTTGAAGGGATTTGAATATGCTCTTTTCCCAGATCATTGCCTTCCAGCAAAGAGACCGCCCGATAAAGCACATTCTCTAACTGACGCACATTGCCAAACCAAGGGTAAGCTTGAATATAATCGACACAGGATTTGGTCAACTTAGGGACTTTACGACCCAGCGTCAGGCTATGCTGCTTCAAAAAGGTCTCCGCTAAAGGAATGATGTCCATTTTTCGCTCACGCAATGGCGGAATTCCCAAACTAAGTACATTTAAGCGGTAATACAGGTCTTCCCGGAAACGTCCCTCCTGGACCAACTGAGCAAGATCTTTTTGCGTTGTGCAAATAAACCTGACATCCACTTTCACTTCTTTAGTATCACCAACGCGTCTAAACTTTCCATCTTGAAGCACACGTAGTAATTTCGCTTGAAGTTGAGGCGACATATCCCCGACTTCATCAAGGAATAAACTTCCGCCCTGTGCAAGTTCAAGTAATCCCTCCTTACCTGTACTTTGCCCAAATGCGCCAGCGGCATACCCAAACAGCTCAGTTTCCGCCACGTTATCAGGCAGTGAAGCACAATTTAGCACTAAGAAACTGGCATCTTTTCTTCGACTTGCTTCGTGACAGGCTTGGGCGATTAACTCTTTGCCTGTGCCTGTTTCACCGTACAATATAATTGGGCCGTCAAGCTCAGCCATCCGCTTAGCCTCACGAACCACTTTTTTCATCACCTTGCTCGACGCTTGAATAGACATAAAACTGTCAAGTGATGCCTCGTGAAATACGGTTAATTGCTGCCCAAGGCGCTGTTCTGACTTCAGTATAAATACTGCACCAGCTAAAATAGGGTCGCCTCCAGAATCAGGTACCATGACGGGTAAGATATCGGCTAAGTAATTTTGCTCAATGAAACGTACTTTCTGCGTAAGGCTGGTAATTTTCTTACTTTCTAACCAGCGCAGTGTATTAAACCCTTTCACTAACTCATCGATGTCAACACCGATCAATGCTTCACGCTCGGTTTCTAAACTAGCTGTAACCGCATCATTAATAAGCAAAATCCGCCCTTTAGTATCAACAGAAAACACAGGGTCTGGTAAGGTTTGTAGAAGTGCGCGCAACTGATTTTGCTCCCGTTCAAGGGGCATAAAAGGAATAGTTTTCACATCATCGATACCAGCTATTTTTCTAATTTTTGGCATCAGATGTTGAAAATGCTCGAAATCCATATTCGGGAAGCTTAGGTAAATCTTGCCCATTTCATTGATTTCAATACCGCGTAAGTCGACCTCGTGACTGACCAAAATATCTAGGACATCTTGCGTGATCCCCAAACGGTCCTGACAGCTTATTTCCAGACGCATAGCAATTCTTAATTCTAATTGATGTAAAGATATTATTACACAAAGTTACACGGCAGCACACCTCATAAAACTATTCAGATGTGCCTTTAGGTGGTTAGATTCTCTGCAGTTTGTTACGAAATGTAAGTGCTGCTAGCTAGCTACGCTGTTCTTTTGCTCAAACATAGCCGGATATAGACCTAATTCCCGTCCCTGCTCCACTAACGCCATAATATCTGAGTTAGCTAAGTCAAACAGCGACGAAAGCGAGTCAATGACAAAATAAATAGGTTGAATAATATCGATTCGATAAGGCGTACGCATCATCACGAGTGGGTTCATTGCTCGACGGTCAGCGCTGGCATTTTCCAGCGCGAAGCGAGTCTCTTTAGGAGAGGATAAAATCCCACCACCATAGATACGCAATCCTTTATCAGTATTCACTAACCCAAATTCAACGGTAAACCAATAAAGGCGCGCTAAATACTGACGTTCTTTTGGCGAGGCGGCATATCCGAGTTTGCCATAGGTATGGGTAAAATGAGCAAAATCAGGGTTGGTAAGTAATGGACAGTGGCCAAATATTTCATGGAATACATCTGGCTCTTGTAAGTAATCAAACTCCTCTTCATTGCGAATAAATGTCGCGACGGGGAACTGCTTGTTAGCCAGTAATTTGAAAAACGAATCGAAGTTAATTAAGGCGGAAACTTGAACGACCTGCCACCCCGTAGTCTCTGCCAGTACGGCATTAACCTCTGCCAGTTGCGGCACACGATCCTCTGGTAAATTAAGTAACGCTAAACCTTGCAAGTATTCGTCACACGCACGTCCATTTAATAGACCTTTTTGCTGATGAAACAGGCGCTGCCACCTTTTATTTTCAGAGTCACTCCAATGAACAACACCATTTGCATCAGGATCATGAGAGATATATTGAGATTGCTTAGTCATAATAACAAAACTGCCATATTTGAGTCATTCTTCGCACGAAGTCTACCCAAAACTGGCTAAATCAGAAGACACAAGACAGCAACAATAAAATTACAAAACGTAAACATTAAACTACGGGACAGTATTCACCGTGATTTAAAAAACATAGGGACTGTTTAACTTCTCTCGACGAATTTCGGCTTGTTTGGAGGCTAGGTTAATCAAAAGATAAACCTGCAAATCTTGTGGTTGAGTTAGGGGTATAACAATGAGTAAAGCGCACCAATATCCCTCCCCATATAACACCTATGCGCAACTCATACTGCGCTAGATGCTTTTAATGCAAAGCCACTAACTCTGTACAGATTCACGTCCCGTAAATGGCTTACGGGCTGCAGAAGTGCATCACTATAAAGGTCCACAAGCCCTAGATAAAAGCGATTATTTCAACTGGTTATGCAAATCTGTCAATATTTTCTTACTTAATTGATTTAAACCGGGTCGTTTCACTGACAGCCAAGGTAAGGGCCTACAACTATGGATCGCGTTTAAACCAATTCTAGCAGTAAGTACCCCCGCCCCCATTCCTTGAGCGATACGAGTGGACAGCTTGCCAGTAATACTTGCCCCAAGGGCATAATTGCCTGCGTCAGAGATTATTTCAGCAGCACCTGCATAAAGCATATTCTTAAACACTTGCCGTATTAAAGCTATGCGCCCCCAATACCCTAAGTGTACACCGTACACTTCACTCACCTGTTGCATCATGCGAATATTTCGCCACAGCACAATTGCCATATCCACCAACGCAAACGGACTCACTGCGATCATCACGCTTGACGCACCTGCATTGCGCATCACCTTAGCCAGTGCAGCTTGATCCACCTTGGTGATGACTTGTTGTTCGAACAAACTCAATACTTCAGTGTCGGTATGGTGCTCATCAATACTTTTTTGCCACAACGCTACCTCGTTTTCGTAGCCTACTGGCAGCGTATTAGCAATGTCTAAACAATGTTGTTTAGCCAGCCCTATTGCCGGTGTCGCGTAAAGCTCCAAAGAGGTTTGGCGGGAAGCGCTTTGTCTTTTAAGGCGCTTTAATCCGCGCCACTCACTGTACAAAGCACCAAATACTAACACTAATATGGACACACCAACGGCCAACCAAATACCACTAAGCCAATCTTCGCTTAGATACATATCACGTATAAAAAGGCCTATCTCTATAAAGCTTGCAAGCAGCACAACAACGCTCAGCATAGTGAAAAACTTTACCAACCATCGTTTACGTTTGGGAATATTTTTATCAACATCGTTCTCATGCGTATTTTCAAATTCATACTCATCTTGTGCCAACGCCTGCCAATTTGCAGCAGGATCGATAGTGGCGGCGCGTCGAATAGGTTCAAGTGGAACATCTTCAGATTGGGAGGGTAAAAGTACCTTGGACTTGATATTCGCTGGGCCTTCCTTACCTTCAACCTCTGGTATGTCAATATTGTTGTCAAGCGTACTCATCGTATTTTATCTCCAAGAATAAACTCTAAGACTCTGTCCATTCTGATATGCGGCAATGCATGACTCTCCTCTCTGACTGGCGGTGCGAAACGTGGAAAATCAAAACCCTGCTGACGCCAAAATTGACTGTCCGGGCATTTCGCTGGTACATCACCTGGAAATAAACGAATGGGTTTTCCGTCAGCATCTGTGCCTTGCAAAATCTGCATATCTTGCCCCGCATGTTCAGCTCTACCAGCACGAGACGCCCGAATGGCAGCTATTGCTGTAGATTCTGTGGATACTCCTTCAAATTGCATTTGTTTTCTTGCATTGTGTAGCATGGAGTCCAACAACTTCACTAAGTTGCTTTGCTGATCAGGAGTGACATGATCGGCTTTGCTTGCAGCAAAAATGAGTTTATCAATTTTAGGCGTGAACAAACGTGATAATAAATTCGACTTTCCGTAGGCGAAACTGGTTAGCAGCCAATTCAATGCGCGCTGCAAATCGTCAAAATGGGCTTTGCCATAATTTAACGCAGATAAACAATCCACCAATACAACCTGGCGATCAAAACGTTTAAAATGCTCCACATAAAACGGTTTAACGACTTGTTCTTGATAGTGTTCATAGCGTCTGAAAAGCAAATCTTGATTGCTGCCCTTTCGCTTGCGATTTTGTGCTAGTCCTTCAATCTGTGGTGCTGATAATGGGAAAAAGTCCAACACCGGCGCACCGGCCAACTCACCTGGCAAAATAAAGCGCCCAGGTTGCAGCAGTTGAAACCCAGCACCGCGACACTTATGCAGATAATCAGTATACAGTTTGGCAACGTGTTTTAGGCCGAGTTCATCTCCCTCCGCGTCTAAATCTAGCGCATCTCTGGCTATCAGAAAATCGCTGGCAAGTTCATGACGCTCCGGTGACTGCAGCTCGGATTCACAATGTTCTGACCAAGCTAAAAAATCCATTTCCAATAACGGTAAGTCGAGCAACCATTCGCCCGGATAATCAGTAATATCAAGTGTGAGCTTGGTATCCTCACTTATATAGCGGGATAAACCGGAGTTTTTGCGATAACGAATATGCAGCCTGACTTGACTGATGCCAGTCGTTGACTCAGGCCAAGTCGGCGGTGAAGCATTCAGCGCTTGCATCGCTTGCTCATAGGCAAATCGTCTTAAACTGAGATTGGGTTGTGCTTCACGCTTTACCCCAATCAAACGCTCTTCTCGCACCACTGAGAAAAAGGGTAATTCAGCCGTTTCATTTGCTTCTAATAGCTGATTAACAATCGAGGTAATGAAAGCTGTTTTGCCACTACCACTCAAACCGGTCACTGCAAGATTAAGATGCCTATCGGCGATACGTGCCCCAGTCACTTTGACGTTATGCTTCACTTTTTCGATTATGTGGCTGGTATTTAACAGTTTTTTCATTGCGACATCCTATTAAGCTAATGAACGGTCTCGAGCATAGAGCAATCACACAGGGTAAGTAATTCGATATGGAGGCAAGAGGTTAAATTGAAAGGGTATCGGCCTGCTCATGTTTACTAAGCGTAACCATGGCACAGGCCTAAAAATCAGGTACAGCAAGGTTTATAAATTATTAATTTCGCGATTTAATTGATATTGAGCAGACGTCACATACGTTTCAATCTGTCTTAGTCTCACTTCGTTTTTCTCAAATCGCTGCTTTATATCCGCGAAGGCTTGCTTAGGGGGCTCGCCAGATTGCCACACCTTAGATTTTACCTTTACCTTCTCTTCTTCATCGTCATTGGCGTTTTGCCACCCTTTACCACTTGAGGTCGATTGCCCTCCTTGATGACGGGCATTTTTAGCACTAGAAGCACCGTGTCGCGTTGATTTTTTTTCTAAAATAAACCAAGCTGCCACATAACTTACCACCACAAACGTGCCCGCTGTTAAGAAGAAAGCAGATACCACTAATATACGAACTAGCCATAACTCGATGCCAAAGTACTCTGCTACTCCAGCACACACCCCGGCAATTTTACCTTTGTCAGGGTCACGTGTTAACTCGCCTCTGGTATTCATACCTTGTTTCTCCACTGCGGTGCCTCAGCGTCAAGAATTGATTCTAACGTGTGGATCCTATCTGCCATTTTCTCTGCTCGGTCAGCCAGCCCTTGAAGGGTAGCGTATTCTTCATCAGACAATCCTTGGCTAATTTGTTTCTTACTGCGGTAATGCAAAATTAACCAAATCGGGGCGACAATCACCATAAATATGATGATTGGCGCAATAATTATCCCAATGATATCTTCCACAACCTTTCTCCTTTAATCGATATTAGTCTTGGTTTTTCGAGTCAGCTGATTGCTTCTTCACTTTCTTCTTCAATGCCGCTAACGCATCATCTATGTCATCATCGGCGGCTAAATCAGCAAACTCGTCTGCTAAGGTTTTTTTACCAAGATCATATGCATCCACTTGAGACTCCAAATCATCTATTTTACGCTCATATTGCTCAAAGCGTCCCATAGCAGCATCGACTTTGCCATCGTTCAAGGTACGCTTAATATCCAACCGAGAACTTACCGTTTTTTGGCGCATGATGATCGTTTTCTGACGTGCTTTAGCATCTGCCAGTTTATCTTGTAATTGTGTCACTTCACTTTGCAATTTACTAATTTGCTCATCTACCGCTGATAGCTCAGCGTCAAGCGTTACCGCATATTCATCACACTTTTTCTTTTCTTGCAGAGCAGCACGAGCAAGATCTTCTCGATCTTTATTGATCGCTAATTCAGCTTTGCTCTGCCAGTCACGCCCCTCGTTTTGCAATTTGCTAATTTGCGCTGTAATTTCCTTTTTATTAGCGATTGTTTTCGCCGAGGCTGAACGTACTTCAACCAATGTGTCTTCCATTTCTTGAATAATTAAGCGCACCATTTTTTCAGGATCTTCCGCCTTATCTAAAATGGCGTTGATATTTGAGTTCACTATGTCTGTGAAACGCGAGAATATACCCATAGTCTTTACCTCTATATAATGTCAGCTAATGGTGAACAACTAGCATATGCTGGAAGCTCGTCTTGGTTATTACTATTCAATTAGCAGGCCAACTTAGTGTAATGACTAAATATCTGATTTTAAACAAATATTAATTTACTCTCAGTTGACTGAGATCTACAATTATAATTACATACACCACAAGTTAGTCGATTAGACCACTTTTTGAGGATATTGATGAACCGCTTTCGCCAACAAGATAATTTGTTAGGACAATCCAATAGTTTCCTCGAAGTGTTAGAACAAATATCGCAAATTGCGCCGCTAAATAAACCTGTATTGATTATTGGCGAGCGAGGCACAGGTAAAGAAGGTGTAGCCGCCCGATTGCACTTTTTGTCTAAACGCTGGGACCAAACCTATTCCAAGCTCAACTGCGCTGCGCTGAGTGAAAGTTTGCTTGAGAGCGAACTCTTCGGCTACGAAGCGGGTGCATTTACCGGCGCAGCTAAAAGAAGAGAGGGTCGATTTGAGGCGGCAGATAACGGTACCCTTTTTTTAGACGAGCTGGCGAACACATCAGGGTTGATTCAAGAGAAATTATTACGGGTTATCGAATACGGTGAATTTGAACGAGTGGGTGGTTCAAAGAGTGTAAAAGTAGATATTCGCTTGATCGCAGCCACCAATGAGGACTTACCAGGGCTCGCCCAAACAGGGGAGTTCAGAGCTGACCTTCTCGACAGACTAGCGTTTGATGTTATTACCCTGCCCCCACTTCGTGAACGCAAAGATGACATCATGATGCTAGCTGAACATTTTGCGATCAATATGGCGCGAGAACTCGAAATGGAAGTATTTAGTGGTTTTACTGAAAAAGCTAAACGCACCTTGCTTGAATATCAATGGCCAGGCAACATTCGAGAACTTAAAAACGTTGTCGAGCGCGCAGTGTATCGTGCTAATAACCCTGATATTCCAGTGCATAATATTATACTCGACCCATTTGAGTCCATATATCGCCCTGCCACAAGAATGCGTACTGCCGATAGAATAAAAATCCCAGATGCATCAGTAGTAGATATTGCACCTACAACAACGGCCCCCCAAGCGAATTCAATTGATACCGAACTCAACTCTACTGGCTTGAACTCAAATAGCTTTCATTTTCCAGTTGATTTGAAAGAGCTTTCACAAGACTTTGAAATTGATTTAATCAAGCAGGCCCTTGCTGATAGCCAATACAATCAAAAGAAAACCGCGGAACGATTGTCTCTAACGTACCATCAATTACGCGGCTATCTAAAGAAATACAATTTGCTTGATACCCCACCAGAAGACAGAGAATAACGGTCATGAATTACGCTTGGCTGGCCTCTTCCTCCGTTATGTTTTTCAGCATGTTAGTAACCATATCATTGACGTTAATTGGCTGTAGTCCTGAGACCAGCGAGTACCAGCAACCCAATGGCATTATTTATTGCTCAGAGGGCAATCCAGCCAGTTTCAACCCTCAACTTGATACGTCGGGCACCACAGTTGACGTATCATCTCATCAAATTTATGACCGTCTGCTTGATTTCGACCTGGTCACCGGGGAAATCATTTCTGGCCTTGCCAGCAGCTGGATAACCAGCGTTGATGGCTTGACCTATACTTTTCAACTGCGAAAAGATATTGCTTTCCACAGTACCGGTTATTTTACCCCAACCCGTTCATTTGATGCTGATGATGTGGTGTTTAGTTTTAATCGCTGGCGCGACAAGAACCACCCTTACCATGATGTATCAGGTGGGCGTTATCCTTATATTAATAGCGTTGGCTTGGGCGACCTTATCAGCGATATTAAACGCATAAACAGGTACCGAGTCGAAATCACACTAGTACGCCCTGAAAGCTCTTTTTTAGCCAATTTGGCCACCGATTTCTCGATTATATTATCCGCTGAATATGCTGAAAAGCTTGCGGCTGCTGGCACACCCGATCTAATAGATACGCATCCTGTGGGCACGGGGCCATTCAAATTTAATAGCTTTAGACAAGACAGATATGTACGTTTTGATGCTCACCCTGAATATTGGCGCGAGCGCAGCACAACGCAACAACTTATTTTCGACATTACTCCTTCAAGCTCATTACGCTTGGCAAAGCTCATGACTGGCGAATGCGACTCAATGGCTTTTCCAACACACAGTCAACTAGATATCATCCGTAAGCGAAAGGAATTAACGCTCGATGAAAAACCTGGGTTAAATATAGGTTTTTGGGCATTTAACACCACTAAGCCACCATTTGATAAACCAGAGGTACGCCGTGCACTGGCCATGGCCATTGATAAAAACGCGCTTATGGAAGCGATTTATTTTGGGAGTGCGATCCCTGCAACATCCATTATTCCTCCTTCATCGTGGGCCTTTCAACCAGATACCAGATCATCCACTTTTAATCCTTTAGCTGCAGCTAAATTATTGCGTGAAAATGGTGTTGAGGAAGGGTTTAGTATGACTATTTGGGCAATGCCCGTTGAGCGAGCTTACAATCCTAACGCCATGAAAATGGCCGAATTAATGCAGCGCTATCTGCGAAATGTTGGTATTGATGCCAATATTGTCAGCTACGAATGGTCAACCTTTCGAGCCAGGCTAAATCAAGGATTGCATGATTCCGTGTTAATTGGCTGGTCTGCTGATAACGGCGATCCCGATAATTTTTTCAGGCCGCTACTCACATGCTCAGCTATAGCCTCAGGCACAAACCGCGCTCGTTGGTGCTCCAAGGAATACGACAAGTTAATTGACCAAGCGCTCAATTACACTGCACAGGAAGACCGAGCGTATTTTTATAGTAAAGCAATTGAACTGATTAATGAGCAAATGCCACTCATGCCTATTGCTCACGCATTTCGCTATCAAGCGTATCGGGACAATGTAACTGGCATTGAAATAAACCCATATGGCGGCATTCAGTTTAGAAACGTGGGTAAGCAATAATGCTGAAGATTATACTGCGTCACGTTAGCTTACTGATATTGACCTTATTTATTTTGAGTTTTTTCTCATTCTCTTTGGCGTATTTATTTCCAGGCGATCCCTTGGTGAATTTAACCGGTATACGCGATAGCTCTGAGCAAGGGTATGCTATTTTGGCTAAGCAATACGCTATGCAAGGCTCCTTCTTGAGCCAATATTGGGAGTACGTTAACCATCTATTTTCTGGAAACTGGGGGCTGAGTTTTAGCTCTGGCTTGCCGTTAGCAGAAGAAATCAGCCGCTCACTGGCAGCCAGCGTTGAGCTTAGCGCATATGCATTGATTGTTTCTTTTGTTGTTGGTTTACCCTTGGGCTTTCTCGCGGGCTTACGGCACCATAAATTGACCGACTTTGCTCTATTGACCACCAGCGTAATTGGATACTCTATTCCCGTATTTTGGGCAGCCTTAATCGCTATTTTAATATTCTCGATTCAACTGGGCTGGTTTCCGCTTTCAGGCAGAATTAGTTTGCTTTACGATGTCCCCTACCAAACGGGATTCATTCTGATTGATATACTGTTAAGCGACTTACCCGACAAAGAATTTGCCTTTAAAGATGCGCTTCGTCATTTAGTCTTACCAAGTGTTTCGATCGCCATTGTAACCTGTACAATCGTTATGCGTATTACACGGCGCTCAGTGGTTGAGGTGATGAGCAGTGAATACATACAAGCGGCTTATGCTCGTGGCTTGAGCCCGAGACAAGTATTTTTGCGCCACGGAGTGAAAAATGCACTTATTCCAATTTTACCCTTATTGGTTATGCAATTTACCACCTTGCTCACCAACGCTATGATTGTAGAAACCATATTCTCTTGGCCAGGCATTGGCAACGGACTCATTCAAGCTATTTACCAACGAGACTTTCCCGCTATTCGCGCTGGTATGTTAGCCGTATCTGCTTTGGTACTCACTTTTACCATTACGATAGATATGGTTATTCAAATATTTGACCCTGCGGGCAGAAGGCCAGAAAATGCCACGTCTTAATTTATATCAAGAAGAGTATTATCCTTCCCCCATACAAAATACGTGGAAAGAATTTAAAGAGAATCATGCAGCCGTATTGAGCCTGTATTGCGTTATTTTCTTTATTTTTATTATGATTTTTGGCCCGTTCTTGGCGCCGTACGATCCATTGCAACAAAATATTGATTTACTCTTAGTGCCCCCCGCTTGGGATAACAACGGTGATATCAGTTACTTATTTGGTACCGATGGTTTGGGCCGAGATATGCTATCGCGTATCATTTATGGCTGCAGAATGACATTTGGTATTAGCTTAGTGTTGGTCATCATCTCAATGCTGATAGGCGTCGCATTAGGCGCTATGGCCGGTATGAGTAAAGGGTTGCGCTCCAGCGTAGTAAACCACTTACTTGATTCGATCATGGCTATCCCTACTTTGCTTATTGCCATTATCATTATTGCCATTGTCGGTACGGGTCTTGTGAATAGCATGTGGGCTATTTCACTCGCGCTTATTCCGCAGTTTATTCATCAAACCCGAGACATAGTGCGCCAAAAAATGAAGAAAGAATATGTCCTGGCCGCTCAGCTAGATGGCGCGGGTAAAGTACATATATTTTTCAATTCGATTTTACCCAATATGGCTGAAATGTTAGTAGTGCAAGTGACCCTTTCGCTGTCAGTTGCCATATTGGATATCAGCGCATTAGGCTTTTTAAATTTAGGAGCGCAGGCCCCTTCACCCGAGCTTGGCGCGTTATTATCTGAAGGTTTAACGACAGCCTACGTTGCCCCATGGAACATCGCGATTCCAGGAGGAGCAATATTCTTCATGATGATGTCCATTAACTTAGTCGGTGACGGATTACGCTCTGCCTTACGCTATAGGTTGTTACGCTAATGAGCCTACTGGATATTAAGAATCTCACACTGGAAATTGACTCTCAAAGCGGCTGGATCAAAGCTCTCGACAAAATTAACCTTGTCATTAACGAAGGGCAGATCCACGCTTTAGTAGGTGAATCAGGGTCGGGGAAAAGTATCATTGTCAAAGCGATTGTTGGCGCCATTTCGGATCGTTGGCGTATCACTGCCGATAGGATGACGTGGCGTGGCCAAGACTTACTAAAAATGTCAGTGCGAGAGCGGCGTAAAATTATCCGCTCGGATATTTCGGTTATTTTCCAGAATCCGAAGAGCTCGCTTGATCCCATAGTGACCTTAGGGGATCAATTAAAAGAAGTCATATTAGCCACCCGTTTAGAAAAAGGCATGTTTTGGAATCGCGCAAAAGCCCGTAAGAAATATGCCTCTGAGCTACTCCACCGCGTAGGGATTAAAGATCATGAGGTATATATGCGCAGCTTACCTCACCAAATCCCTAATGACGTTTGTCAGAAATTTATGATTGCTATGGCACTTGCTTCACAACCTAAATTGGTGATTGCAGATGATCCTACCCGTGGCATGGAAATAACTGACAAAAGCCAGATTTTGAAGCTGCTCAGTCGGGTTAATAAGGTACGTAAACTAAGCATTCTTTTTGTGAGCCACGACTTACTAGCAATCTCCAGTATGGCTGACCATATGACGGTACTTTATTGTGGCCAGACGGTGGAAAGCGGACGCATGTCGCAATTACGTAAGCGTGCTTTGCATCCTTACACTAAAGCACTGTTAGAAAGCGCCCCTAGTTTTCGCACGGACTTAGCACCTAAGTCGCCGCTGAGCTCATTAGGAGGAACGATTCCCTCATTTCAACATTTACCTATTGGCTGTCGCTTAGGGCCACGCTGCCCGAGGGCTCGCAGAGAATGCGTGAAAGTGCCTGAAGTGAGGCGCATTCACGAACATACTTACAGCTGCCATTTTCCTTTGCATCGAGACCAGAAGTGAACAACTTACTTTCAGTTGAAAATCTAACCTTTGAGAATTGTCACGGCAAACGATGGCAGAAAAAGGGAACTAAGTTTACGCTAGGCCCGGTTAATTTTAGCATTCAAGCAGGAGAGACCTTGGCTATTGTGGGGGCTAATGGCTCAGGCAAGTCCCTGCTTGCTAAGTTACTAGTAGGCCTCGAGCAACCTGATAGCGGCTCAATTTATCTGAATGAGAAAAAATTAGAGCAATATGACAACAAGCATCGTGTACTGAATATTCGCATGGTGTTTCAAAACAGCAATGAATCACTTAACCCAGGTATTACCTTAGGCTCCATCTTAGAAGAGCCTTTAAAGCTAAACACTAATCTAGGTGCGCAAGCGCGAGTCGCTAAAGTCGAACAAACGTTAAGACAAGTAGGATTGCTGTCTGAACATCGTTTTTTTTACCGCCATATGCTCTCTGATGGGCAGCGCCAGCGTGTTGCGTTAGCAAGAGCGATTATTCTCAACCCTCAAGTGATAGTGGCCGACGAGCCGTTTGCGGCACTTGATCCCTCTGTGCGCTCTCAAACCGTCAATCTGTTACTGGAGCTACAACGAGAGCTTGGCCTTGGCTTTATTTTTATCTCTCATAATTTAGGAATAGTGCGTCACATAAGTGACAAAATGCTAGTGATGAAACAAGGTAAGGTCGTTGAGTCGGGTAAAACGGAAGTCATTTTCCATTGGCCGAAAGACGACTACACCAAAAAATTGGTTCACGCCCATCAGGCCTTAATTGACGGCCAAGGCTAATACCCAAACCAATAATACCAACCCGCATTAATAAGTGCGCTCTCGGAATTCGTCAACCGGATTTTGAACAAGGTGTCGATGTGTAGTAATGGTTGTTCCCTTTAAAATAGTCAGACCACAGAGCAAAAGCCGCTGGGGCATTCCCATCTGGGATGAAAAACAATACCCAATAAAAAAGGGCTTAGCAGCGTATGTTGCTAAGCCCTTCCTAGTGGTGTACACAATTTTGTAGCGGGCTTACCCCACCAGTGCCAATAAGATACCCGCAGCCACTGCCGAGCCAAGTACGCCAGCCACGTTCGGGCCCATAGCATGCATCAGCAAGAAATTATGCGGATTAGTTTCAAGGCCTACTTTGTTAACGACTCGCGCGGCCATGGGCACAGCAGATACGCCAGCTGCGCCAATCAATGGATTAATTTTCTCGCTGGAAAGTTTACCCAAAGCTTTAGCCATCAAAATACCTGCCGCAGTACCAATTGAAAATGCAATTGCCCCTAAGCCCAAAATACCTAAGGTTTCGATGGTCAAAAACTTATCTGCTGATAATTTGGAGCCAACCGCTAAACCAAGAAATATCGTGACGATATTAATCAATTCGTTCTGGGCAGTATTGCTTAAACGGTCAACCACTCCCGACTCTTTCATCAAATTACCTAAGCAGAACATCCCAACTAATGGGGTTGCCGAAGGTAAGAATAAAATTGTCGCCAGTAAAACCGCTAACGGGAAGATGATTTTCTCACGTTTAGAGACCACTCTCAGTTGCGCCATCTTGATGTTACGTTCATCTTCAGTGGTCAATAAGCGCATTATTGGTGGCTGAATAATAGGCACCAACGCCATGTATGAATAAGCTGCAACGGCAATAGCACCTAATAATTCCGGCGCTAGTTTCGAGGCTAAAAATATTGCTGTTGGTCCATCAGCTCCGCCGATAATGGCAATTGCCGAAGCATCTTTTAACGTAAATTCAAACCCCGGGACCAGATTCAATGCAATCGCGCCAAACAAAGTACCGAAAATACCAAACTGTGCGGCAGCGCCCAGCAGCAGCATTCGGGGGTTAGCGATTAAGGCGCTAAAATCGGTCATAGCCCCCACCCCCATAAATATGAGTAGCGGGAACACCCCAGTTTCGATCCCTACATAATATATGTAGTAAAGCAGGCCGCCCGGATCGCTAAACCCTGCCAATGGAATATTGGTTAAAATCGCACCAAACCCAATCGGTACGAGTAGTAAGGGCTCGAACTTCTTTACGATCGCCAAAAATAGCAACAAGCACCCAACGGCCATCATTACAATCTGACCAATTTCGAAATGGGCTAACGACGTGCTTTGCCAAAGTAAGGTTAATTTATCCATAAATAATCCCTACGCTAACGTCAGCATGGTTTGGCCTGACTGCACTGCATCACCTTCTTTAACCAATATATCTTGGATGGTACCTGAAGCGGTGGAGCGAATTTCGGTTTCCATTTTCATCGCTTCCATAATGACAATCACATCGCCTTCACTGATTGAATCTCCTGGGCGCACGAGCAACTTGAAAACATTACCAGCTAGTGGTGCCACAACATCTTCACTTGCAGCGGATACCGGCGCAGGTGTAGCAGGTGCATTATTTTGAGACGCTTTGTCTGCTACCTGAATATCTGTCAGCTCTCCACCTTGAGCCACTTCAACAGCGTAGACTTTGCCATCAACTCTTACAGAGTAGGATTCTGTGGCTTTACTTGGTGTTACACTCACCGCTGCGCTAGGGTTAATATCGTCAGCAGAGGGTACGGGCTCAAATGCATCGGGGTTATGGCGATTCTTCAAGAATTTTAAGCCAATCTGAGGGAATAGCGCATAAGTTAGTACATCGTCTATCGCATTCTCAGCGAGCGTAATCCCTTGCTCTTTAGCTTGATTTAGTAAATCTTGCTCTAAGGAGTCTAATTCATCATCCAATAAATCAGCTGGTCGGCAAGTTATTGCTTCTTTACCATCCAACACACGTGCTTGTAGCTCAGCATTCACTGGCGCAGCGGTGGCGCCATACTCACCTTTTAATACACCAGCCGTTTCTTTGGTAATGCTTTTATAGCGCTCGCCGGTTAGCACGTTAAGTACCGACTGTGTACCGACGATTTGAGAAGTAGGAGTAACAAGCGGAATAAAACCGAGGTCTTCGCGCACCCGAGGAATTTCCTTTAGGACTTCATCTAATTTGTCCTGAGCGCCTTGCTCAACTAACTGCGATTCCATGTTAGTCAACATACCGCCAGGCACCTGAGCTAATAAAATACGTGCATCCACCCCTTTTAAACTGCCTTCGAACTTAGCGTACTTTTTACGAACGTCTCGAAAGTAAGCTGCTATTTCTGCTAGTAAGGGTAAATCAAGGCCTGTGTCTCTTGGTGTATCTTCAACAATCGCCACCATGGTTTCTGTTGCACTATGGCCATACGTCATACTCATGGACGAGATGGACGTATCCAACATGTCGATCCCTGCGTCAATCGCCTTCTGATAGGTTGCTGTACTCAAACCGGTAGTAGCATGACACTGCATGGCGATAGGCACGTTCACGGTCTCTTTGAGGCGCGTAATAAGCTCTTCACATACATACGGCTTAAGCAAACCGGCCATATCTTTTATGCAGATAGAATGTACACCCAAATCCTCTAACTGCTTTGCCATATCAAGCCACAGTGGCAACGAGTGCACGGGGCTTACGGTATATGAAATAGTGCCTTGGGCATGTGCGCCCACTTTGATTGCCGCACCTAGGGCGGTTTTGAGATTCCGAATGTCATTCATTGCGTCAAAAATACGAAAAACATCTACACCACTGGTGTGGGCACGCTCAACAAACTTTTCGACCACGTCGTCAGCATAATGTCGATAACCCAACAGGTTTTGCCCGCGTAAAAGCATTTGCTGCTTAGTATTCGGCATAGCCTTTTTGAGCAAACGAATACGCTCCCAAGGATCCTCGCCTAAGTAGCGAATGCAGGAATCAAATGTTGCGCCGCCCCATGTTTCTAAAGACCAGTATCCGACCTGATCAAGCTTTGCCGCAATGGGCAGCATATCTTCAATACGCATACGCGTAGCAAGTAATGATTGGTGTGCGTCACGCAGCACTACATCCGTGATGGCTAGAGGTTTTGACATCTTGGGTTCCTATTAAACAATAAGTAAAAATTAACGTTGGCGACGGTACTGATCAACAGCGGCAGTGATGGCCGCAACCACAGGCGCGGAAACGCCTGACTGATTAGCTGCGGGAGTCGCGCGGTTACGAGGCTGGTTGAGTACGGACAATTCTTCTTCGGGAAATTTAGCACACGCCCATGCAATCAAGTTTACAGCGCCAATCAATAAGGTCAGAAATAGAAAAACCACTGACATCCCCACTAAAAGGAGCATCCCAGCTTCAAGTAATAACGACATTACATCAGGTTGCATAGTTAGTATTTCTCCGGTAACTGACAAAACGACCCGATAAGTACCATGTGCACTGAAATAACACAACTTTTAAGGCGGTTTAAAAAGGAATAAAAAATAAGGAATAATTCACTTTTCTTGCATGAATACCCAAAAAATAGCTATTACACCTGCTTAACCCAAATATTGTAGGGAAAAATCAGGTTAACATTGTTTAATGTTAGATGATTAGCAGCGCGTCAGAATCGTGAGGAAGCACCACAACGCCCGTGATGTATGGAAAAGCGAAATGTTGAGCAAAAAAAACCCACTGAGATCAGTGGGTTTTTGATGTGGTGCGCATGGAAGGATTCGAACCTCCGACCACCTGGTTCGTAGCCAGGTACTCTATCCAGCTGAGCTACATGCGCAAAAACGGGATAAATTTAATATTAGACTATTTATATTAAACTTAATAATGGTGCGCATGGAAGGATTCGAACCTCCGACCGCCTGGTTCGTAGCCAGGTACTCTATCCAGCTGAGCTACATGCGCAAAATCGTTATTGAATAAAACATATTAGGCACTCTACCTTGTTTTACTCAAGCTTATTTCCTTTAGTCTAAGCTTCTTAGCAATCTAATGATTACCGTTTAAGTTATGGCGGAGAGGGAGGGATTCGAACCCTCGATACGAGTAATACGTATGGTTCCTTAGCAGGGAACTGGTTTCAGCCACTCACCCACCTCTCCGGAAAACCGCTAAATTGTTGCTACTGATTTAGTCTTAGTTTGAGTATTATGCCAAAGCATAAACCATCTTACAAAGGCCTTATTTACTTAACTTCCGTAGCGTTGGAAGCGCCTTTCACCGTTTGGTGTCTCTCCTAAATCTGGAGCCGAAGTTTACCGACACACAGAAGTAAGTCAAACACTTTTTATAAAGATCTTTACTGCTTGCTGCTATTTTGAGCTGTTCGTACAAAAAGCGTCTTAAACGTATGATAATTCATCGCTAAAATGCGTATATCTTAAAATTAGCCACAGTTTTTTCGCATAAAAAAAGCTGGATAAACCAGCTTTTTTTATCGGAAAAAATAAAATTAATTATCTTCATCCGATGATGATGAGTCATGTCCTGCAAGCTGACCGTTTTTTTCAGCTTGAATTCGCATGTAAATCTCTTCTCTGTGCACAGATACTTCTTTAGGCGCGTTAACACCAATTCTTACCTGATTACCTTTTACCCCTAATACCGTTACAGTGACTTCGTCACCGACCATTAAGGTTTCACCAACACGACGGGTCAAAATTAGCATTCTCTAGCTCCTTATCCGTTTACAAAAAATAATCCCTAATTAAAACTAGCGTATCCCTTTGAAATAACCAAAGAATTACACACTCGACGCTTCCTTATTTTTGTTGTCACGGCAAAAATTCGTCGGTTTTACGTTTATAGCCTTTCTTGCAACCACTCTTTAACAGAAGCAATTGCAGTGTCTAAGTTCTCAGGTTGAGAGCCACCAGCTTGCGCCATATCAGGACGTCCGCCGCCTTTCCCACCTACTTGCTGAGCCACAAAATTGACTAACTCACCAGCTTTCACCTTTTGGGTTAAGTCTTTAGTAACGCCAGCAATTAAACTAACCTTATCGCCAGTTGCTACCCCTAAAAGGATAACGCCACTGCCAATTTGATTCTTTAGATCATCTATCATGGTGCGTAATGCCCCACTTTCAATGCCTTGTACATGATAAGACAATACTTTTACCCCATTTATTTCATTTATCTGGGATAAAAGATCACTTCCTGCACTATTTGCTATTTCCTGCTTGAGTTTAGCAACTTCTTTTTCGAGCGTTTTGGTCTGCTCAATAAGTTGAACAACGCGCTCACCCGCAGTACTCACATCTGTTTTTAAGACTGCGCTAATAGAACTTAGTTCGAATGTTTGTTGCTGTACATAGTGTAGTGCAGTCAAACCTGTTACCGCTTCTATTCGTCGCACGCCTGACGCGATACCGCTCTCTGAGATGATTTTGAATAATCCAATGTCCCCTGTACGTTCAACGTGAGTACCGCCGCACAGTTCCATCGAGAAGCTCCCCATAGACACTACACGCACCTCATCATCGTACTTCTCACCAAACAAGGCCATTGCGCCAGCCTCTTTCGCTTGCTCTAAGCCCATTAATTTAGTCTGTAGCGGATGATTGGCGAGGATCTGCTCATTCACCATAGTTTCCACAGCCAGCACTTGTTCTTTACTCATGGCTTCAAAATGCGAGAAGTCAAAGCGCAAGCGATCCGCCTGTACTAAAGAGCCTTTCTGGTTTACATGCTCACCTAGAATTGATTTCAGTGCAGCGTGCATTAAATGCGTTGCACTGTGATTTAGCTTAATTGCATGGCGACGAACACCATCAACTTTTGCTAGTACGCTATCTCCCACACTTAGCTTGCTAAGCGCAGCACCCTTGTGGGCTATAGCCTTTCCTAACTTGACTGTATCTTTTACGCTGAAACCACCCTCGTCGGTGACTAAAGTACCAGTATCACCAGCTTGACCACCCGCTTCGGCATAAAAAGGGCTTTCATCCAAAATAACCGTACCCTCAGCACCTGCTGCTAACTCACTTACCGATTGCCCTTGGAAAAACAGCTCTGTGACTGTTGCGGTGTTATCTTCATGTTCATATCCCACAAAGATTGACTCTAAATCGCTGCGAAGTTGTTCGTTGTAGTCCACGTCAAAGTTACTGGCTTTTTGGGCTCGTTTTCGCTGCTCAGCCATCGCCTGCTCGAACCCTTGCTCATCAATGCTCAAGCCTTTTTCTCGGGCTACATCATTGGTCAAATCTGCAGGGAAGCCGTAAGTGTCATAGAGTTTAAAGACCACATCACCCGGTACCACTTTGCCTTCAAGCTCGTTCAAAGCATCGTTTAGAATCAGCATTCCGCGCTCAAGCGTGCGGGAAAACTGCTCCTCTTCCACTCGAAGCACTTTTTCAATCACTGCTCGTTGTTCGTTTAGCTCTGGATAAGCCTCGCCCATCTCTGTGGCCAATGCTGCTACTAATTTATAAAAGAACACGCCGGTTGCACCAAGCTTATTACCGTGACGCACAGCGCGGCGGATAATACGACGCAGTACATATCCTCGCCCCTCATTCGATGGCATGACCCCGTCTGAAATAAGAAAACTACAGGAGCGAATGTGATCGGCCACCACACGCAACGATTTGTCCTCAAGACTTGTCACCCCCACAATCTTTGCAGTGGCTTTGATCAAGTTTTGGAAAATATCAATTTCATAGTTGCTGTGCACATTTTGTATAATAGCCGAAATACGTTCTAGCCCCATCCCGGTATCGATCGACGGTTTAGGCAATGGCAACATATCGCCATTGGCTTGACGATTGAACTGCATGAAAACCAAGTTCCATATTTCGATAAAACGATCGCCGTCTTCCTCAGGTGAGCCAGGAGGGCCGCCCCAAATGTGTTCACCGTGATCATAGAATATTTCAGAACAAGGTCCACAAGGACCGGTGTCACCCATTGACCAGAAATTATCTGAGGTGGCAATCCGAATAATTTTTTCTTTAGGAATGCCAATGTCATTGTGCCAAATGTCAAATGCCTCGTCGTCCTCTGAATAAACAGTGACTAACAACTTTTCTTTCGGCAGTTTCAATTCTTCGGTTAAAAAAGACCATGCATAACCAATGGCTTGGTGCTTGAAATAATCACCAAAGCTGAAGTTACCTAGCATTTCAAAAAAGGTGTGATGACGCGCCGTGTAGCCTACATTTTCTAAATCGTTATGTTTTCCGCCCGCTCTAACACACCGCTGAGAAGAGGTCGCACGGGTGTACTTGCGCTGTTCAGTGCCTAAAAACACATCTTTGAATTGGTTCATGCCCGCATTGGTAAATAACAACGTGGGATCGTCGCTCGGAACCAGAGACGAACTAGAAACTTTTTGATGCCCTTTGTCTGCAAAAAAGTTTAAAAAGGCTTGCCGAATTTGCGCTGTGCTCTTACTCATGGATGATCCTGAAACAACATTTATTGATTTGAGGGTAAAAATGGCCTCAAACGGCCATTTTTAACTATTTATTAGTCGGCAAAGATAGCATGTTTTTTGCTAACTTGTTAAGGACTTCAAGGCACTTAGCGCATGCTTTTCATTGCGCGAATTTGCTCATGGCTAAAGCCTCTGTATTGCATAAAACGATTTCGTTTTTGTTGCTCCTGCCAATCCTTCGCGGGCTTTCGACCAAACTTTTTTTCAGCCACTTGAATGGCGAGCGCATCCCAATCTATCCCTTGCTCGGTAATAGCTATGTCTATGAGCTCAGGTGCAATTGCGTGCTGACTTAGCTCACTACGTATGATTTTTTCACCTTTGCCCTTTGCTACTCGACTGCGTACAATCATCTCGGCATAACGCAGCTCGCTCTGAATGTCTGCTTCACTAAATTGAGCAATACGCTCTTCGCATAACACCTTGTTATACCCCTTAGCGGTCAATTTCTGTAACAATTCGTGACAACTATGCTCGCGCATCGATAAATATTTGGTAATACTATATTTAATGTTCTTACTGTCGTTATCTGTCATATCAGGTAATATATTCACCCATCAAAGGGATCCTGTAGAGTGTTATGCGCCAAATATTTGATTTTAAATTTCTAAGCGGCATAGAGCAAATAGACAGTGAGTGTTGGAACGCGATTGCTGAGCAAAGTGACCCGTTTCATCAATATGCTTTTATTGAAGCTCTGGAGCTTTCAAAATCTGTGGAAGCCAAAACAGGCTGGCACCCGCAACACCTCACAATTTATAATAATGACACTTTGGTAGGCATTCTACCTTTGTACACAAAAAATCATAGCTACGGGGAGTACGTGTTTGATTTCGCTTGGGCTAATACCTATCGCGAATACGGTCTAAATTACTATCCCAAATTGATCAGTGCCATCCCCTTTACTCCAGTGCCAGGTTCGAGATTGATGTTAAAAACCGGTACAGATAAATCACAATTGCTACCACAGCTTTGTAAAGCCATTCAAACTTACGTTTCGCAAAATAGACTTTCATCTATGCATTGGTTGTTTGTACCCGAGGATTTAAGCGCAGCATTAAATGTACATCAGCACATGATGCGCAGGGCAGTTCAATTTCAATGGTTTAATCGGGACTACCAACATTATGATGAATTTTGCACGGCGCTTACCTCTAGGCGACGAAAGTCGATTAAAAACGAAAGAAGAAAAGTACGGGATCAAGGGGTAAAACTCGAAAGAGTCTTTGCTAACAACCTGACTCCTGAACATATCGACTTTTTCTATCAGTGTTATCAGCAAACCTACTTAAAACGCAGTGGTCATCAGGGTTACCTTAATCGAGATTTTTTCACCCGATTATACCACTCGATGCGTGACAACATTATGCTGGTGCTAGCCACCCGGGACGATCAACTTATTGCCAGTGCCCTTTACTTGTATGACGATAAGCAGCTCTATGGCCGGTATTGGGGAGCGATGGAAGATATCAACAACCTGCATTATGAATGTTGTTACTATCAAGGCATCGAATTTTGCATTGAGCAAAATATCGCTACATTTAATCCTGGCACGCAAGGTGAACATAAGATTTTACGCGGCTTTGAACCGATTTTTTGCTACTCAAATCATTGGTTAGCTGAGCCAGCATTTCATGACGGTGTAAGACGCTTTCTTAAGCAGGAAGACGCGGGGATCCAATCATATAAACAAAACGCCGCAGAACTATTGCCTTTCAAAGCAACTGAAGAGTAGATCACAAAATATCACGCTCAATCGCCGAGCGTGATAGATTTCATTTCTCTATTTAGGTTTATGTCAAACACTAAGGTTTACGCCAAATGAGCATGAAATTATTAGCAGGCATAGGCTGTTGTTCTACGAGCTTTAGCTCCCCTGCCCACTGCGTTAACTCTGCTATATCCCGTATGCCACCACAGCCCTCATTCAACAAGTGTTGGTTGAAATCATGATTACTTTGGCTGGTGAACTCCCCGTTTATCGTAAACGGCCCGTACTGACAAAACACACCACCTGAGGGTAACTCTTTAGCTACTGTCTGCATCATGATCTCAGCTTCATGAGGTTGCATGATGTGAGTGGTGTTCGCGGTATATACGCAATCAACCTGACTGACAGGCCAATCATCGGCCCCGACTTGAAACACTACAGGTTGATATAGATTAGGTGCAGGCAAGTCACCGAGCCAGGCTTGAATACTAGGGTGGTTACAGGCTAA
Organism: Paraglaciecola mesophila KMM 241; assembly: GCF_000315015.1. Taxonomy (GTDB): domain Bacteria; phylum Pseudomonadota; class Gammaproteobacteria; order Enterobacterales; family Alteromonadaceae; genus Paraglaciecola; species Paraglaciecola mesophila. The sequence continues at coordinate 105,032 of NZ_BAEP01000062.1, forward strand.
ATCACTGGTTTGCCAGTTTAAATGGGGTAACGCTGGAGCAAAATACACGGCATGCTGGCCAGTGCCAGAACCAATTTCGAGTAAATGCCGACTATCTTTCAATGCGCTTTTTAACACCGCTAGGATCGGTAGGCGGTTATTTTCGCATGAGGGACTATAACGTTTTTCAGTCATCGTACTTTGAATATCCTTGTGCAGGTTGTATTGCAACAGGAGCAGCTAATGGCTAAAAGCACATCGAATACAGTACTAAGCATGTAGATTCGGGCCTAGCCATTTCTCTGCTTCTAGTTCAGTCCAACTTTTACGCGTCGCGTAATCTAGCAACTGATCTTTTTGGATCTGTGCAACAGCGAAGTAACGCGCATCAGGATGAGAGAAGTACCATCCCGAAACGGCAGCCCCTGGCCACATAGCGTAACTTTCGGTCAATTTCATACCTGTGTTCTTTTCGGCATCAAGTAAGTCCCAAATGGCTTGTTTTTCAGTATGCTCAGGACACGCCGCATAACCTGGTGCAGGGCGAATACCTTGGTATTTTTCACGAATGAGCTCTTCATTACTAAGAGACTCATCGGGTGCAAAACCCCAGATTTCTTTGCGCACTTTCTCATGTAAATACTCGGCAAAGCCCTCTGCAAGACGATCTGCAAGGGCTTTAACCATGATCCCGTTGTAGTCATCACCGTCGGCGATATAGGCCCCAGCGAGTTCGTCCTCGCCTATACCTGCGGTCACTGCAAACGCACCAATGAAATCCGCTTTTTGCGACGACTTAGGTGCAATAAAGTCACTTAAACAATTATTAAAGCCTTTGGCTTTTTCTGTTTGCTGACGAAGGTGATGACAGACTTCTTGAACATGAGTGCGCGTTTCGTCTGTATAAACTTCTATATCATCTTCGACTCTGTTTGCAGGAAAAATCCCCATGACACCTTTGGCTCGCAGCTTTTTATTTGCGCACAAGTCATCGAGCATAGAGTTGGCGTCATCGAATAACGATTGTGCCTCTTTGCCGACCACTTCATCTTGTAAAATTCGGGGGTACTTGCCAGCCAGCGACCATGTTAGGAAAAATGGGGTCCAGTCTATATAAGCACGCAGCTCTGCCAGCTCTACTGACACGGTTTGAACACCTAGTTGTTTAGGTACTGGCGGTGTGTACTGGCTCCAGTCGAAGTCAAAGGCGTTAGCCCGTGCTTGCTCTAATGTTACTGGGCGACTACGAGGCTTCTTACGTGCATGTTGCTCTCGAACCACGTCATATTCTTTGGAAATTTGCTCTGCGTAAGCAGGCCGATGTTCTTTCGATATTAGCTTCTGACAGACACCCACCGCACGACTGGCGTTGGGTACGTAAACCACTGGTTGATCGTAATTCTGTTCAATTTTAACTGCGGTATGCGCTTTTGATGTTGTTGCACCGCCGATAAGCAAAGGTAAATCCAGACCGAGGCGCTGCATTTCTTTTGCCACGTATACCATCTCATCGAGGGATGGAGTGATAAGCCCTGACAAACCAATCATGTCGACGTTTTCGTCTTTCGCTACTTGCAAGATTTTAGCGCAAGGCACCATTACGCCTAAGTCGATAATGTCGAAGTTATTACACTGCAAAACCACCCCAACAATATTCTTACCAATATCGTGAACGTCACCTTTTACCGTCGCCAGCAAAATCTTACCGTTCGAGCTGCCTACTTCTTTGGTGGCTTCGATGTAAGGATTTAAATAAGCCACTGCTTTTTTCATGACTCGTGCAGATTTAACCACTTGGGGCAGGAACATTTTGCCCTCGCCAAATAAATCCCCTACTACATTCATGCCATCCATTAATGGCCCTTCAATTACATGTAGTGGTTTTTCTGCTTGCTGGCGCGCAAGCTCAGTATCTTCATCAATGTAATCGGTGATACCGCGCACAAGTGCATGCTCTAGGCGCTTATTTACTGGCAGGTCGCGCCACTCGAGGTTCTCTTTTACTTGCGCTTTCCCATCGCCTTGATATTTGGGTGCGAGTTCTAAAAGTCGGTCAGTGGCATCGGGATGACGGTTGAGAATAACGTCTTCAACCGCTACTTTTAGCTCGCTTGGGATTTGATCATACACTTCAAGCTGGCCAGCGTTCACTATACCCATATCCATTCCCGCTTTTATGGCATGGAATAGAAACACTGAGTGCATAGCTTCACGTACTGGATTATTGCCGCGAAATGAAAACGACACATTTGATAACCCACCAGATATGTGGGCATGGGGTAAACCTTGCCTGATTCTGCGCGTGGCATTAATAAAGTCCACGGCATAATTGTTGTGCTCTTCAATCCCCGTGGCCACCGCAAAAATATTTGGGTCGAAGATGATATCTTCAGGCGGAAAGCCTATTTTTTCAGTTAATAACTGATAACTACGCTGACAAATTTCAAATTTTCTATCTTCGGTATCCGCTTGCCCTACTTCGTCGAACGCCATGACAACGGTGGCCGCACCATAACGTTTCAGTAATTTGGCTTGATGTAAGAAGATTTCCTCGCCTTCTTTTAAGCTAATGGAGTTAACAATGGCCTTACCTTGAACACACTTTAAACCTGCTTCGATTACTGACCATTTTGATGAATCAATCATAATCGGCACGCGAGAGATGTCTGGCTCTGAGGCAATCAAATTCAAGAAGCGAGTCATTGCCGCCTCTGAGTCCAACATGGCTTCGTCCATATTGATATCGATGATTTGCGCGCCGTTCTCCACTTGTTGACGAGCAACATCTAGCGCTTTCTCAAAGTCACCTTCTAGAATAAGGCGTTTGAACATGGCTGATCCGGTGACGTTAGTACGTTCGCCAACATTGATAAAAGATGCACTTGCTTGGGTCATAGGTTACTCAATTTACTTAATTTTATTCACTTGCCATTTCACTAAGTCAAAACTCGTCATGGCTCAATACCACTACTTCAATCCGAATTTAGTGTACAAAGGGCTCAAGCCCAGAAAGACGTAGTTTTATTTCATGTTTTGGGATAACCCGCGGGGCAACGTCTTTAACCACGTTAGCAATAGCGGCGATATGCTCTGGTGTTGAACCGCAACATCCTCCCACAATATTGACGAGGCCTGATTGCGCCCACTCGCGAATATGCTCAGCCATTTCATCGCTTTCAAGATCATACTCGCCAAATTCATTAGGTAAACCGGCATTGGGGTGAGCGGATACCAAACATTCGGCCACAGCAGATACTTCATCAACATACTGGCGCAACAAATCTGGCCCCAAAGCACAGTTAAGACCGAACGAGAATGGATTTGTATGGCGCATTGAATAATAGAAAGCTTCTGCGGTTTGCCCAGATAACGTTCGACCTGAGGCGTCAGTGATCGTGCCTGAAATCATTATTGGTAACGTTTTGCCTAATGATTCAAAAACGGTATCTACGGCAAATAAAGCGGCTTTTGCATTTAACGTATCAAAGATAGTTTCCACCATAATTAAATCGGCGCCCCCCTCTATTAAGCCATGCGTCGCTTCTACATACGCTTCAACGAGCTCGTCAAACGTCACATTTCGCTCACCCGGGTCGTTCACATTAGGTGATATTGATGCCGTGCGACTCGTCGGGCCTAAGACTCCGGCCACAAAACGCGGTTTTTCAGGTGTCAGCGCTGTAAATTTATCAGCTGCTTTGCGGGCTAACTTTGCCGATTCTATGTTTATCTCTTTGGCCAATGACTGCATGTTGTAATCTGCCATGGATATGGTGGTGGCGTTAAAGGTGTTGGTCTCGATGATATCCGCACCTGCGGTTAGGTACGCACAATGAATATCAAAAATAGCGTCAGGCTGGGTAAGCGTTAATAAGTCATTATTGCCTTTTACATCACTATGCCAATCAGCGAATCGTTCACCACGATAGTCATCTTCTTGAAAGTCATGCGCTTGGATCATAGTGCCCATTGCGCCATCTAAAACGAGGATTCGCGATCGTGCGGCGTCTAGTAGTGCTTGTTCTGAGGTTACCATTGACACATTTTTTCCTTTAAAACTGATAATAAATAGGTCTAATCTTTTTTCGACAATGATGCCAAATCATAAGGCGTATTCTGATACACGTAATAGTTTAACCAATTGGTAAACAGCAAACTACCGTGAGCGCGCCAAGTGACTAAAGGCGCTTGTGTTGGGTCATCATCAGGATAGTAATTTTCTGGCATGTTGGGGGTTAATCCCGCTTTTACGTCACGCTTATATTCTTGATCCAAAGAATCAGGATCATATTCAGGGTGTCCCGTAACGAAGACCAATCGTTTGTCGTCTGAGGCTACTATATAAGCCCCCGTCTTTTCTGAACTAGCTAACACACTAAGCCCTTCAACCGACTCGTAGTCTGCTACGCTTATTTCACCATAACGCGAATGAGGGGCGTGAAATACGGGGTCAAAGCCGCGCATTAGTTCGTTGTGTTCATCCTTAACTTGATGAGCAAATATGCCACTGAGCTTTTCATCACGCAATCTGCGGTTTTTACCGTGAAAGTGATACAAGGCTGCATGTGCAGCCCAGCATGAAAATAATGTGGATTGCACATGACGCTGAGCCCATTCCAGCACCACTTTCATTTTTTGCCAATATTTTACGTCGTCATAATCCAACAATGCCAAAGGCGCGCCAGTCACAATCAATCCGTCGTATTGCTTATCCGCCACATCGTCAAAGTTTTGGTAGAACGCTTTCATATGAGATTCAGGGGTGTTCTTTGGCGCTTGATTGTCGATGCGTATCAAGTCCACATTGATTTGTAGCGGCGTATTCGATAAAAGGCGCAAGAACTGCACTTCTGTTTCCATCTTGTTAGGCATTAAATTCAAGATACCGACTTCCAACGGACGAATGTCCTGCATGGCAGCACGATCGGTATCCATCACAAAAATATTCTCACTATTTAGAATGCTTTGTGCAGGCAATTCAGTAGGAATTCGAATAGGCATAGTGGCTCCAAGATGTGTTTAGATAGGTTAAATCTGGAGCAAAACACCGTAAATGTCAACATCTTTACGTCTAGACGTCTAAACGTAAAAACTGCTTAAGCTCGAAAGTGCATCACTAGTTGCTCTTGTGTTCATCATTACAAGATTTAATGGTACAGGCATGCTGGGTAGCGAAATAATTAAATCGTTGGATTAAGCGGCTTAGAAGAGAATAAAGGTAGAAAAAAGCAAGTTAACGCTAGGCAAAAACCGAACGCTTTAACTTAGGAGTTATCAGCTATGAGCACCTGCAGGGTAACTTGCTCAACTGAATTTTAGCGTTTGTGTAGATTGTAGATTAGTTCAGCTTCGGCTTTTGGCATATCACATTCGTGCATCAAATCTTCAACTGAGTAACCACTGGCTACCAATTTAGCCGCTTGTTGGTACAAGCGACTTTGGGGATCCTGACTGGCGAGTTGCTCTTGTTGGCTAGCGGTTTGTCTTACCGTAGCGACGAGTGCTTTTATCTTGTCCCCCATGCCAATGCTGCCCACACGCACTTCTTGCAACTCTTGTTGGTTAGCAAGCAAATGCTCTTGTAACTCGCTCAACGATTCTTGTTGCCGATCATTCTGACGCTGCAATAAGGCAATACGTTTCGCCAAAACGGCGAAAGCGCCAATAAATAATAAAATGGCGAGCACGATAACCACGTAAATCAGATGGCTTATTTCCACAATTGCGTCCAGATCAGTTAATAACGAAACAGAGCATTAAATATTAGTTAACTCTTCCCACTCTTCATCACTTAAGAGTTTATTCAGATCGACTAAAATAAGTAACTCACCTTCTCGATTGCTCACACCTTGAATGAATTTGGCACTTTCTTCCGTACCTACATTAGGTGCGCTATCTATTTCTGATGAACGCAAATAAACGACTTCTGCAACGCTGTCTACCAAAATGCCGACTACTTGCTCGTCAGACTCAATAATGACGATACGTGTATTGTCTGTTAAATCTGTTGGGGCCAAGCCAAAGCGAGCACGAGTATCAATAACCGTTACAACATTACCTCGTAAGTTGATGATACCCAATACGTAATCGGGAGCACCAGGTACAGGGGCAATCTCGGTGTGACGTAATACTTCTTGAACCTGCATAACATTGATGCCATAGGTTTCTTCCCCTAGCTTATATGTTACCCACTGCAAGACTTCATCGTTTCGATCAGATGGTACGTTATTTGATGTTCTTTCATCATTCATTTTTAATACTCCAGCAGCAATTGCTAGTTGTCTTTACTATTCATACCTTGCTGCAAAAGTGAAATTAACTGCTTCACGTTTACCAAGGCACACATCTTTTTCTTTACCATACCGCTAAGCCAGATACGCTTTCCGTCAAACTTGCGCCATTTGACATCTTCAGGTTGTAAGGTGATCGTGTCAATAATACGCTCACACGCCAACCCCCAACCACTGCTATCTAGCATGATAAGATATTGATTTTTAGCTGAATCCGCCAGCTTTTCATTACATTTGTCCGGCATAACCCACATTGCAGTGTCGACGACTTTCATTTTTTCATCACGATGAAGCATCACGCCTTTAAACCAGTTCGGTTTGCCAAAAATAGGCGTAACATCAGTTAACTGGTGGATCCCGCCAAGCTCGGTGAGTGGCAGTGCGAGAGACAACCCGGCCACCTCGAATATAAGTGCCTGAAATGCTTCATGATAAATACCTGTATCTTCAGCTTCAGGGGGAGTCGCGTCTTGACTTTGCTTACTAACGGCATCCTCATTATCAATCGTGCTTACCGGCACGCTCTCGTGTTGCTCATAGCTGTGAAGTTTGGCGTCCTTGAGACTATGTTCAAATGCTTTATCCCTTGCAGGTTGCTCGTCAATACGTTTAGCAAGCACGTTATCGCTGTCAATTTTTGCAGGCTCAAGCACAACCTCACTGGAGACTGAGTTAGTAAGTTCTGTATGCAACACTGAGGCGGAGTCGAGTAACTTACTGACATGCTGTAGCGACGCATCTTGCTCAATCTCTTCGGTGAGTGGCGCATCCTGCTCGATATCTTCGGTAAGTAAGGATGACAGATACTCTTCCATTACGCTTTTTTTGCCTGGCGTTTTAGCACTCATTTCGCAGCCTCTAACAAACGTAAATGACGCAACAAACTTGTGTACGCTACCACGCCTCGTGCTTTAGGCGCATGGATTGATGGCAAGGCGTGGTTTGAACTGGCATCTCTAAACTTAGTATCGATAGGAATTAAGCCCTGCCAAACGGTATCACCATGGGTTTCCCGCAATGTGTGATAGGCGCCTATTGCCGCTTTCACGCGTTTATCAAACATGGTCGGCACTATGGTATAGCGAAACTCTTTACGTAATGACTGCTGCATAATGTTCAACGAGCCAAGCATGCGTTCTAACCCTTTAAGCGCTAGAAATTCGGTTTGAACAGGAATAATCACTCTGGTAGATGCAGCCAACGCATTGACCATCAGTACACCTAACACAGGCGGGCAATCAATTAACGCGTACTCAAACTCATCTTCGATCAACCCTAGCGCTTTTTTAAGGGTTAATCCCATACCACTTTGATTACCTAGCTTGCGATCCAATGTGGCTAGCGCCATGCTTGCAGGCAAGATGAACAGCGAGTCAAGTTTAGTCGGGCATAAGCAATCTAAAACAGCGTCTTTGTCTAAAGGCCCTTCGTGAATAAATATATCGTATAAACTGCGTGATAACTCGTCAGAGTCAATACCAAAATAGTAACTTAAGGACGCATGGGGATCGGTATCGATCAGGACTACCTTCGCTCCACGCTGCGCGAGCAAACCACCTAGGGTGACTGTTGTCGTAGTTTTACCGACGCCCCCTTTTTGGTTTGCTACTGTCCATACTTTCACGATAAATACCTTCAGTCGTCTGCTGTTTTTTTAACTCTCTCTCAAAAGTGTCAAAATACGTCAGTTTTTACGCCATCTCTTTTAAAATATGGCTTTCAAACGCATCTATAGAAAACTCTTTTTCAGCGAGACCTGCATTCATTACAGCTTGTGGCATGCCGTATACTACTGAGCTTAGCTCATCCTGCACCCAAATTTTTGCACCTTTACTTTTTAGCTTGCCGGCGCCGAGTTTTCCGTCAGAGCCCATCCCTGTGAGTATGACCCCTAAGACATCGCCGTGATAAACATGCGCAATTGACGAAAACGTAATATCGACGCAGGGCTTATACAATATATCGGCACTGTCTGGTGCATCATAAATTCGAAAAGAAACACGTTGACTGTCGCCCTGAACGGTCATTTGACGGCCGCCAGGCGCTAAATACGCTACGCCTGCTTTGACTTCTTCACCGTTTATCGCTTCTTTTACCGTCAATTGCGACAACTGATTCAACCGCTCTGCAAATGCCTTGGTAAAGGAGCCCGGCATGTGTTGCACAATAAATATGGGATAAGGAAAATCCCTTGGGATCGCAGTCAGTACTTTTTGCAAGGCAACCGGCCCACCTGTGGACGTCCCAATCGCTAAGCAGCGATACTTTTTACCCGATGGAATACCACTTGATGAAGAATGATAAAGAGGTGTTCCAAACGGAACACTACTGGTCTTTTGCACTGAGTGTTTAGCAGGATTTCGACTAACCGGCTTATTAAACAAAATCGCTTTAGGGGGGGCCACACGCGTAGAAGCGGGTCGCAGTCCGTGTTCTTTTCTGCACAAGCTTTTGACGCGAGATTGTAAAAGCGCAACTGCATCTTGACGATTTGCTGCGATGTCTTCAAACTTCTTGGGTAAAAAGTCCATTGCTCCTGCGTCCAGTGCATCCAAGGTGGCTTTAGCACCTTGAAGTGTCAAAGAAGAAAACATAATGATGGGGACGGGTTTACGAGCCATTATTTTTTTGACGGCCGTGATCCCGTCCATGATAGGCATTTCCACGTCCATGGTGACTACATCAGGATTAAGCGTAGCGACCATTTCAATTGCTTCTTGGCCATTTTTGGCCTCACCTATGACTTGCAAACTAGGGTCTTGCTCTAGAATTTCTTTAACACGGCGCCTAAAAAAAATCGAATCATCAACAACTAATATCTTGTATGCCATGTGTATTTTGTGAAAACCTCGTGTTTAACGCGCTTGTCGAATGGCATCGGCTTTTTTCTTAGCATAATGCTTTAGTAGGCCTGGTACATCTAGGATCAACGCAATCCCACCATCGCTGGTAATCGTTGCGCCAGCCATACCTGGGGTGCCTTGTAACAATTCATCTAATGGCTTAATCACCACTTCTTCTTGACCGATGAGCGCATCAACAACAAAACCGAGTTGCTGGGTACCAATTTGCACGACAACAACATGTCCCTTGGAGCGATCTAGCGGGATTGGCTTAGCATTTTTGCGTACTAACCACTCGCGTAAATAGAATAATGGGATCGCTTTGGAACGAACGATTTTTGTTAATTGGCCATCAACTGTATTGGTTTTACTCATATCCATGTTGATAATTTCGTTTACCGAGCCTAATGGCAATGCGAAGGTTTGATCGCCAACTACTATCATTAGAGTCGGTAATATAGCCAAAGTCAGTGGCACTTTAATTTCTAGCGTGGTGCCTTTGCCCAGCACAGAATCAATCTTGACCGTACCATTTAGCTGGTTGATTTTGGTTTTCACCACGTCCATGCCAACGCCACGGCCTGACACTTCAGATATTTCAGTTTTCGTAGAGAAGCCTGGAGCGAAAATTAAATTAAATGCTTCTTCATCTGTCATTCTAGCCGCGGCATCAGCATCTAATACGCCTCGAGAAATCGCTATTTCTTTAAGCTTATCAGGATCCATACCTTTACCGTCATCGACTATGCTCAGCAAGATATGATCACCTTCTTGAGATGCTGATAGCTTTACCGTCCCCAAAGATGGCTTACCCGCAGCAATACGATCCGCTGGCATTTCTATGCCATGATCCACTGAGTTTCTCACTAAATGCACCAAAGGATCGGCAAGGGCTTCTACTAAGTTTTTATCTAAATCTGTTTCTTCGCCTTCAAGCTCAAGGGTAATTTCTTTTTTCAAGGTGCGCGCTAAGTCACGTACTACTCGAGGAAAACGCCCAAACACTTTTTTGATAGGCTGCATCCGCGTTTTCATCACGGCGCCTTGCAAGTCGCCGGTGACCACATCTAAATTCGCAATTGCTTTGGACATGCTTTCGTCGTTGACGGTTAAGCCTAGGCTAAGCAACCTGTTACGTACTAACACCAACTCACCTACCATATTCATGATTTGGTCTAAGCGCTTGGTATCCACTCTAACCGTCGTTTCCGGCTGTGGTGCTGTGGGACGCTTTTCCTCGCGCTTAGAAACAGGAGCTTTTTCCTGCACCGCAGGGCTTTTGGCAGGTATATTGGCTTGGCTAGGTGCAATACTGGACGTACTTGGCTTAGTGTCGTTACTTTTCTCTGTGGCTTTTTCGCTTGCGGATTGCGACGACGTGTTATCAGACACTGCCGACTTTACTGGGGTATTTGGCGCTTTACTTACTTCCCCGTTAGCTTCTTTTTTAGCAGCAGGCCCTTGCCCTTTGCCATGGAGCTGATCGAGTAACGCTTCGAATTCATCATCACTGATATCATCTGAGTCAGAATCTGCACTCACTACGGGCGCGTTTGTCGATTCAATGGGAGCGTCTTGGGAGCCGCCAAACTGGCCTTCTCCATGAAGCTGATCGAGTAACGCTTCAAACTCATCGTCACTGATATCGTCATCATCACTACTATTATCAGCGCCACTAGAAGATTCAGTGGGTTGTGGCGGCATATTCGATGACGATTGCGGTGCTCCGCTAACGGGATTACCTTCACCATGAAGTTCATCAAGTAAGGCCTCAAACTCGGATTCGTCAAAGTCATCCGAATTTGTTTTAGGCTGAGATGTCGCTTCACTTGGCGCCTCAACTATCGGAGTTTCGACAGCTGGAGCCGCAGTAACTTTGTCTTGCGTTTCAGGTTTACTCAGGCGATGCAATGTATCTAATAACGATTGCTCTGCTGCTACCAGTGGTTTGTTTGATTTTACATCTTCAAACATGGCGACGACTTCGTCGGTTGCTTGAAGAATAATATCCATTAACTCTGGCGTTAATGAACGTTGGCCATTACGCATGACATCAAATACGTTTTCAGCGCCGTGACAGATATCGACTAATTCGGTTAACGAAAGAAAGCCCGCGCCACCTTTAACCGTGTGGTAGCCTCTGAAAATCGCATTCAGTAAATCCGAATCTTGCGGATTATTTTCCAACTCAACCAGCTGTTCTTGAAGCTGTTCGAGTATTTCACCCGCTTCTACTAAAAAATCCTGAAGGATCTCCTCGTCAACATCAAACCCCATATTGTAACGCCTCTAAAATCCTAAACTTGAGAGTAAATCATCAACATCATCTTGATTAGATGCGACGTCATCACGGTTAGCTGCATCGAGAATTGGGCCTTCCGCTTTAACACTATCGGCTTGTTTATCAGATATATGAGGAATTTCCGCTGACTCTGCTCCACCGAACATAGTTAACATATGAACAAGGCTGTCTTCTACTTCTTTAACTAGTTCAATGACCCGGCGAATAATTTGCCCTGTGATGTCCTGATAGCCTTGAGCTAGTAGCATCTCAGTTAATAATGCGTTTAATTTTCCCGACTCGTCCTTCCCCTCTTCTAAAAACGTGTCGAGGCGTCTGCATAGGGCATTGAATTCGCCCAGCTCTAACTGACGATTAAAAAGCTTCTTCCACTCAGGAATGATCTCGTTCATTTCAGAATTGAGTTTTTCGGCAATGGGCATGCAATCATCAACTAAATCCATCGTGCGATTCGCGGCTTGCTCGGTGGTTTCAATGACATACGTGAGCCGAGTTTTAGCGTCAGGTATCTCTTCGTTCGCTAAATTAGCAATACGTTCATCTAGTTGAAAGTTATTTAAAGAATCATGAAGTTGACGAGTTAACTTACCCACCTCTTCGAACAATTCGACAGAATTTGTGTCATTAACACTATCGAGAAGCTGCTGAGCGGCTTGATTATTGCCACTTTCAAGTAAAGCGACTAATTGCTTTGCATCTTCTAGCTTCATGGGGGCTGGATGTGAGGTCATAAGGCCTTCCTTATCGTTGAGAAAAGCCTGACTAACCTAAGCGTTCAAATATCTTGGCCAACTTCTCTTTAAGGGTCGCAGCAGTAAATGGTTTAATAACATACCCATTCACACCAGCCTGCGCCGCCGCTACAATTTGTTCTTTTTTAGCTTCTGCCGTTACCATTAATACTGGTGTGTGTTTAAGGTTTTCATCGGCACGGATCGCCCGCAATAAATCAATTCCTTGCATGCCTGGCATGTTCCAGTCAGTCACCACAAAATCAAAATCACCTTGTTGAAGCATAGGCAATGCGGTACTGCCATCATCCGCTTCTTGAATATTAGTAAAACCCAGATCTTTCAATAGGTTCTTGATGATGCGACGCATTGTCGAGAAATCATCAACAACCAAAATTTTCATATTCTTATCCAAAACTTTCTCCGCTCGAGGCAAAATCAAAACATTTATATGTTATTTGTTTATTCTTCAATACGCCAAGTCTGCATTTTACTTTTTAGTTTTAGCATAGCTTGGCTGTGTATTTGGCTAACACGCGATTCACTCACGTCTAGAACTTCACCTATTTCACGTAGATTCAATTCTTCGTCATAGTACAATGATAATACAATTGCTTCACGCTCAGGTAAGGTCGTAATGGCATGGGCTAAGGCTTTTTGAAAAGAGCCTTGGAGCAAATCTTCAAACGGAGTGTCAGAGCCTTTAGTTTGCTCTGTTGTCACCACATCTTCCGATACCCCTAAATCTTCCATGCCAATGATTTTACCTGCATTCACTTCGCCGAGCATTTGATGATATTGCTCAATGCTCACTTCAAGTTTTTTTGCTATATCTACATCTCTGGCGTCACGGCCTGTCTCACGCTCAACTTTATTAATGGCATCCGTTATCGCACGGCCATTTTTATGCACAGATCGTGGTGTCCAATCGCCCTTGCGAATTTCGTCAAGCATAGAGCCGCGAATTCGAATACCTGCAAAGGTCTCAAAACTTGCACCTTTGGTGCCATCGAAGTTACGAGACGCTTCGAGTAAACCAATCATACCGGCTTGAATGAGATCGTCGACCAATACGCTAGCGGGTAAGCGGGCAATAAGATGATGTGCAATGCGCTTTACCAATGGAGCATGACGCTCCACCAGTGCATTTCTGTCATCTAACTGCTGATACGCAGCGGCTTTACTGTTCACCGAATATCGCCCACGGCTTTTTTGGCCACCAGCTGCTCAAGGAAGAACTCTAAATGTCCTCCTGGCTGAGAAGGCACTGACCAACCTGCCGCCTGTTGAGCTAACTTTTTAATTGCGATAGCCGCTGGCGAAGTTGGATATGCTTCCACAATCGCTTTTTGCTTACGAACCGACTTACGAATATTTTCATCAAACGGTACAGTGGCGACTAATTCTAAGGCCACGTCTAAAAAGCGATCGGTGACTTTTGTTAACTTATTGAACAGCTCTTGTCCTTCTCGCATATTGCGCACCATATTGGCGACAATTTTAAAGCGAAAAACACCGTGCTCTTTGTTTAAAATTTTGATCAATGCATAGGCATCTGTGAGGGATGTGGGTTCATCACACACGACCACTAGGATATCTTGTGAGGCACGTGAGAAGCTTAAAACCATGTCAGAAATGCCTGCCGCAGTATCAACGATTAGTACGTCAATTTGCGAGCGCAGCTCACTGAATGCTCTAATTAAGCCTGCATGTTCAGTTGGGGTTAGTTCAGTCATTGATTGACTGCCAGAGGTTGCTGGTGCAATTTTAATCCCGTGGGGTCCTTCAACAAGTACTTCGTCTAAGGTGCATTCCCCTGACAATACATGTGAAAGGTTTTTCACCACACGTAGGCCAAGCAACACATCCACGTTAGCTAAGCCTAAATCTGCGTCTAACACCATGACTCTCTTACCCTGCTGGGCCATAGAGATTGCGGTATTTAACGTGACGTTGGTTTTACCCACGCCGCCCTTACCACCGGTAACGGCGATCACTTTAATTAATCGAGATTGATTCATTCTTCTTAAGCTACTCGCTTGGTCCTCAATCATACTGCCACTGCTGCGTTATTTAGTGAATTACCACTAGTATGAATTAATACGTGCTTTTTATAAAGCTTAGCGGCACTGGTTATTAAAAATTTTGCATCTGCCACTTTCAAGTCTTCCGGAACCTTTTGGCCATCGGTAATAAAACTCACGGACAATTTGTGCTCGATGGCCGCACTAATTGCCTCTCCAAGACTGTAGCATTCATCTATTTTGGTGAAAATACAACCCTGTAAAGAAATCTGTTTGTAAGCAGCAATGGTTTGCTGCATAACTTGATATTGACTGTTGGCTTGCATGACCAAATAACTACTGATATTCGCCGTTGTACTCTGCTTCAACGTTTCTAACTGCTTGATCAGTCTAACATCTCTTTGCCCAAACCCAGCAGTATCAATAAGTATAAGTCGCTTATTCCTGAACTGGAATAACAGATCTGATAACTCTTCAGCGTTCTGCGCTTTTTTCACCGAGCAACCAATAATTCTGGCATAGGTAGAAATTTGCTCGTAAGCAGCGATTCGATAGCTGTCTATGGTGATCAAGCCGACGTTTTCTGCACCGTATTTTTGCGCTGCTTGTGCGGCTAGTTTTGCCACAGTCGTTGTCTTTCCCGTCCCAGTTGGGCCCATTAAAACAGCGATGCCGCCTTTGGTCAGTAAGTTACTTTCTTCAGTTTGTATGCGATTGGCCAGCAGTTTTAATAAAAACAACCAAGCTTGACGCTCATCAGTATCTGCCGGCGTATAAGAAACCACTTCATTGGCAAGTGCTTCACTGATACCCATCTTTTGTAACTTGTTGGTTAAATAACCGTGTAAAGGATGGTTTCGTCCTTTATCTTGTTGCAATAGGCCAGCCACTTGGAACTGAAGAACATTACGCAAAGAGGCTAGCTCTTGACGCATTTCATTTAATGCGTCTTGCTGATGCGATACGTTAGGAACTTGTGGTTGCGCTTGTGTTTGGCGTTGCGACTGACTTGTTACATTTTGAGGCTTTGCAGGCTGAGCAACAGGCTGACTCACTTGATGAGCTGACTCTTTCGCTTGAATTTGTTTTTCAAGCAATGCTCTGAGGCTATCCGGACCGCTGTCACCGATGATTTCACTGAGCGTAGGAGTTGATTCTGCTCTGCGCTTGGGCGCAGGCGTCAAATTGGACTCGGCACGCTTAGGGTTTACAGCTGGCTCTTTGTCATATGCAGCGACTATTTCAACACCATTGCTTAGCTTTTTATTAGACATGATGACTGCATCATCGCCCAACTCGTCTTTGACTTGTTTCAAAGCCTCGCGCATGTCTTTGCCATAAAAGCGTCTAATTTTCACAATTTACCCCTTGCTACTTGCATCTGGTGACGGACTATTGACCCACCGCACTGACTATTTTAATTTGTTTGTCATCTGGAATTTCTTGATATGACAACACATGCAAACCTTGTACTGCGTGCTTCAAGAACCTTGATAACACTGGGCGCAACATGCCTGAGGTGAGTAACACCGCAGGTTCGCCCGCTAATTCTTGCTGTTGAGAAGCATCATTTAGTGACTTTTGTAAACGTTCAGCTAAACCAGGTTCTATCCCTGCGCCATCTCCTCCGCCGGCTTGTAATGACTGGTGCAACATCTGTTCCAACTCTGGCGCCAAAGTTATGACTGGTAACTCAGCTTGTCCGCCGTTAATCTCTTGAATGATTAGGCGCTTAAGCGAGATACGCAGCGCCGACACCAACACATCAGGATCTTGACTCTTAGGCCCATACTCACACAAGGTTTGTACTATGGTGCGTAAATCACGGATAGGCACGCCTTCGTACAATAGCGTTTGCAGCACTTTAACCACGGTACTAAGTGACAAAATATCAGGTACTAAACCTTCTACTAATTTAGGGCTTTGCTTGGCAAGCATGTCCAACAACTGCTGAACCTCTTCGTGACCAAGCAATTGATAGGCATTATTAGTCAGAAGTTGACTTAAGTGAGTCGCGACAACCGTGGCACTATCCACAACGGTATAACCTAACGTTTGTGCGTGCTCACGTTGGTTCGAGCGGATCCAAACGGCATCTAAGCCAAATGCCGGATCTTTTGTAACGGTTCCATCTAATTTGCCAAATACCTGACCTGGGTTAATCGCCAGCTCGTCGTCATGGCTGATTTCGGCTTCGCCAACAGAGACCCCCAACATGGATATGCTGTAATTGTTAGGACTTAAATCTAAATTATCGCGAATATGAACTGGGGGAATAAGAAAGCCAAGCTCTTGAGACAACTTCTTGCGGACCCCTTTGATACGTGTCAATAACTCGCCGCCTTGTGATTTATCTACCAGCGGGATCAAGCGGTAACCTACTTCTAAACCAATGGTGTCAACGTGTTGCACGTCATCCCAACCTAGTTCTTTGATTTCAGCAGGTTTTGGTGTGCCACGCTCTTTTTCAGGCGCCAGCACTTCCGGCTGTGAGGCCAATTTCTTTTCGCTCCAGTGCTGATAATAAGCATATCCGCCCACTAGCGCACTAAACCCCAAGAACGCCACATGTGGCATGCCCGGCACTATGCCCATGACAAACAAAATACCACTGGTGATGTATAACGCTTGGCGATTACCTAATTGACGAGTAAGTTCTTGTCCCATTTCTTGAGAGTCGTTTTCGCGGGTTACGATTATCGCCGTCGCTACAGACAACAGTAACGAAGGTATTTGAGCAACGAGGCCATCACCTATCGTTAACAATGTATAAATCTCAACGGCTTGCCCGAAGGCTAAGTCATGTTGAAAAATGCCAATGAATAAACCGCCTACTATGTTGATCAACATAATGAATAACCCTGCAACCGCATCGCCTTTTACAAATTTAGACGCACCGTCCATTGAGCCATAAAAATCGGCTTCACTGGTCACTTCAAACCGACGTTTACGGGCTTCGTCTTGGTCGATAAAACCTGCGTTTAAATCTGCATCAATGGCCATTTGCTTACCTGGCATTGCATCTAACGTAAAGCGTGCGCTCACTTCTGAGATACGCCCGGCACCCGCGGTCACCACTTTAAAGTTAATAATCAACAGAATGGCAAATACCACAATACCTACAGCGTAATTACCGCCAATAACCACTTCGCCAAATGCTTGGATCACTTTGCCCGCCGCATCGCCGCCCTCGTGCCCTTCTAGCAAAACAATCCGTGTTGATGCCACATTCAAGGCTAAGCGCAGTACAGTAGCAATTAATAGCACAAGAGGGAAAATTCCGAAGTCGACGGGCTTCTTAGTGAAAACAGACACTAAGATAATGACCAGTGATAAAGCGATATTAAAGCTAAACAGCACGTCGAGAAGAAACGCTGGCATGGGCAAAATAACCATGCCCATGATTGCCAACAATACAAGAGGCGCACCAAGTCCAGAAATAACAGACTGAAATTGATTTTTGTCGAAACGATTAAGATAAGCAGTTAGTTGCATAGCGCGTATTTTTTGACACCTGACGGACGTTTCACTTCATAAAGCAACTACCGCGCCAAATAAGGTAAAACACCGTTACGCCATGCACTAATCTTTAGTCTAACCGCAGGCTGGTGAAACTTTAGCGCCTTAATTCGTAAGGGATAGGAAGGTTTTTGGGTACAGACTTAGGACGTTTTCCCTTGCCATTTTTATAGGCTTTTAGTTGAAAGACATAAGCCAAAATTTGCGCCACGGCCATGAATAGCTTAGCAGGGATCTCAGACTCCACTTCAGTAGAGTAATAAATTGCTCGAGCTAACATGGGGGATGCGACAATAGGCACTTCATGTGCGTCGGCTATTTTACGTATATGCATCGCCATTTCATCGACCCCTTTGGCCACGAGCACGGGTGCTCGGGTGCCTTGTTGGTCATATTTCAAGGCGATGGAATAATGCGTTGGGTTCGTTACAACCACATCGGCTGTAGGCACTTCTTGCATCATACGGTTTGCAGCGGCTTGAAATTGTAACCGACGAATACGGTTTTTAACTTGTGGGTCACCTTCAGCGTTTTTGTTTTCGTCTTTCACTTCCTGTTTCGACATTTTCATTTCTTTGTTGTGCTTGTAACTTTGATACGGCACATCAAACGCCGCGATAGGAATAAGTGCACAGCACATCATGAGAAATGCCCATGATATTAAGTCCATGGCGTGAAATAAGTTCTGTGGATACAACTCCAAATCAAGGTGTAAAGCTTCGTCCTTAAATACCAGCATAGCGACATATGCCATGCCCATCACCACGATCACTTTGGCTATCGCTTTAAGCAATTCAACTAAACCATTCATACCAAACATGCGCTTAAAGCCAGCGAGAGGATTAAGCTTATTGGCTTTAGGCGCTGCCCCCTGCCACGTAAAGTTGTAGCCACCGAGCGCAATATTGCCGTAAATACCCGCTGCCGTAATAATGACCATATACAGCATGACAGGCGTAGCGACCGTCTCAATAGCTGATCCCCACGCTTGAAACATATGTGTAAAATCATAGGTTTCATCACGCGAGAGTGTAAATGTGCGCTGAGTAACCAAGTAAATCGCCTTGGCAATTTGCCCCCCCATCATAATGAAAGCAGCAGCGCTAAAGACTAAAACTAGGGCGGTCGAGAGCTCTTTGGATCGCGCGACTTGGCCCTTTTTTCTGGAGTCGGTGATCTTTTTGGATGTGGGGTCTTCTGTTTTTTCATTAGCGTCAGACATAAACCGCCTCCTTTAAGGACAAACTTTAACAAGCTGACACATCATTTGCTGAGCTCTATCCCACTGGACTTCAAAGTGGTAAGTGAAATTATCCATGGTGATCCAGATAATCACTAAACCCATTATTTGCGCGATACTAAAACCCAAACTAAAAATGTTCAATTGCGGTGCCGCCTTGGTCATAACGCCGAACGCCAAGTTAACAATTAATAAAGATACTATCGGCGCTAAAGACAAGGTCACGGCGGAAATAAACATCCAACCGGCCCAATGAGCGATTTCTCTAAATTGCTCCGGCTGAAGCCATGTTTCTCCTACTGGAAATGCAGTAAAGCTCATCACCACCATACGGATCATGGCTAAGTGCCCATCCAATGCCCAAAAGAGCAAAGTAGCCAGGATTAAGTAAAACTGACCTACTGCTGGTACATTGATACCATTTACCGGATCGACAATTGAAGCAAACCCTAAGCCTGTTTGCATCGCCACGACTTGTCCCGCCAATACAAAGGTATTCAGCACCATAGTTGAAATAAACCCCAATGAAATACCGATGATAAGCTGCTGAATCACCAATACGAAGGTACTCACTGAAAGTATTTCTACAACCGGCACAGGGGGGATAACAGGCAAAATAATGAACGTAATAAACAGCGTCAATAGAGCGCGTACGGTAGTAGGAACCGTTTTCGCACTCAAGCCAACCATGGTCGCCAACATGCCCGATATACGCATGAATGGCAGTAACATGTCACCCATGAACTGAGTGATAATGTCGGCAGAAAACTCCATTCTATCCCACCACTTCCGGGATGCGCTCTACCATAGTGAAGGTGAAGTCCATTAACTGTTGTACTAGCCAATGCCCGCCCCAGCTAAGGGCCAATAAAGTGACAATCAAGCGCGGTAAGAAACTCATTGTTTGTTCGTTTATAGATGTGGCGGCTTGAAATACTGCGACGATTAAACCCACAAACAAGCTAGGTAAAATGATGGCTGACACCAACAAAATGACCATGTTCAAGGCTTCTTTCAATATGTCGACAAAGACCTCTGGTGCCATGACTAAGTCCCCATTCCAAAGCTGTTTGCTAGCGTGCCAAAAATAAGGTTCCAACCATCTACCAGCACGAACAACATTAGTTTAAAGGGCAGCGATACGATCATAGGCGATAACATCATCATACCCATAGCCATGAGGATTGACGCTACCACCAAGTCCAAAATAAGAAATGGAATAAACAACATAAAACCGATTTGAAACGCTGTTTTTAATTCGCTAGTAACAAAAGCGGGTATCAACACATTCATTGGCACATCGGCTGGCTCTTGAAACTGATTTTCATAGCCGCCTATTTCCACAAATGTTTCTAAATCTTTTATTCTCGTCTGCGCCAGCATGAAGCCGCGTAATGGCTCTTTGGCTAATTCGTAGGCTTGTATCGAGGTGATTTGTTCACTTAAATAGGGTTGTAGCGCTGTTTCATTAATTTTTTCAAACACTGGCGCCATGATAAACATAGATAGGAATAAGCTCACGCCTATCAATATTTGGTTGGAAGGGGATTGTTGCAAACCAATCGCCTGGCGCACAATAGATAATACAATGATGATACGAGTGAAAGACGTCATCATCATAATAAATGCAGGCAACAAGCTCAGCGCAGTCATGATCGCCACAACTTGCAATGTCATGGTGTAATCTTGCGAGCCATCCGCGTTTTCAGTCATAGTCAACGCGGGGATACCGGGCTCTGCAAAAACCCAACCAGGAACCATTAATAGTCCAGTCGCCAATAGCAGTAAAAAAATCTTATTCATCGTGGACTCCCGCACTTTTTTTGCTGCCAGTGTTGGCGTTAGGCTGTAACTTACCTGCCATAAACATATTCAGTTTATCTTTGAAATTGTCACCAGTAGGCGGCTTGTCATTTGAAATAGGCGTGTCTAACTTTGCCAAGTGATTAATATTCTGCGCCGTCACACCAATGAGGTGCTGTTCTTCGCCCACTTCTATGACGAGCACACGCTCTTTGGTGCCCGCCGCCAAAGAAGCAATCACTTTTAGCTGCCCAGTGCTGCCGCCAGTGACGTTAAACCGTCGCATTATGAACGCCAACATGAAAACCACTGCGATCACCAGCAGTAAGGATAGAAAAATTGACACTATCGATGAGGTATCAGAGAGGGTTTTAGCTTCAGCAAATGCTGTATTTGAAGCTAAAAACAGAGGGCTCAGTACAAACCAAACCCTTG
This sequence comes from Paraglaciecola mesophila KMM 241, assembly GCF_000315015.1. Taxonomy (GTDB): domain Bacteria; phylum Pseudomonadota; class Gammaproteobacteria; order Enterobacterales; family Alteromonadaceae; genus Paraglaciecola; species Paraglaciecola mesophila. The sequence continues at coordinate 126,198 of NZ_BAEP01000062.1, forward strand.
TTTTAAAAGAAGTTTGTTTAGCGGAGCTTTTTGATTCTTTCCAGTTGACTAATAACATCAGTTAAGCGAATACCAAATTTATCGTTGACGACTACTACCTCACCATGAGCAATCAACGTGCCATTTACTAACACATCAAGTGGCTCACCTGCGACACGGTCTAACTCAACGACAGAACCTTGGTTCAACTGCAATAAATTGCGAATACTGATATGACTGCGCCCTACTTCCATAGAAATAGTCACAGGAATATCCAAAATCGTATCTAACTTGCGTTTTTCCGCCGGAGATATCTCTTTGTCTTCTTCAAGCTCGTCATATTCGGCAACAGTTGCTTTACCGTCTTTGCTTTCTTCATCTGCTTGTTCAGCCATGGCGGCTGCCCAATCATCTAAACCTTCTTCTTCACTCATAATCTTTGCCTCTTGATTGGTTACAAATCATCTTCAAGGGTTTGTAACTCGGCGTCGCTATCAATTCTGCGGCCGCCTTTGGTTAATAATTGCAATTCCGATTTGACAGACGTAGGTCGCGGAATCTTATCGGTGATCTTAAGTGCTAGGTTGTCTCGTGAACGGCCCAGCTTAGCTCTGAATGTGGGTAACTCTTCTATCATCACAGTGATGTGCTCAGGCATGTCGATAGGAATAATGTCCCCTGCTTTCATATCCATGATTTTTTGTAAGCTAAGCGTCAAGTCCATCATGTGAGTAGAAAGCTCGACTTTCACGTCCATGATTTCATCCCGTAATGCTTTGCTCCAACGAAGGTCCGTGTCTTCCTTATCACTTTGCACACCTGCATCAAGAAGCTCTCGAATTGGCTCTAACATTGAGTAGGGCAATGACACATGAAAGTCCCCCCCACCGCCATCGAGTTCAATATGAAAAGAGCTAATTACCACTACTTCTGTGGGGCTAACGATATTGGCCATGGCAGGGTTAACTTCTGAGTCCAAATATTCGAAAGACACGTCCATGACGGGGGCCCACGCCTCTTTATAATCTTCGAAAATCAGTTTAAGCAGCATCTGAATGATACGTCGCTCTGTCGGCGTGAACTCGCGGCCTTCAATTTTGGCATGATAGCGCCCATCACCACCGAAGAAGTTATCTACCAAGATAAACACTAAACGTGCTTCCATCGTGATAAGCCCAGTGCCTTTAAGTGGACGGAAGCGAACCATATTCAAACTAGTAGGTACAAATAAGGTGTGAATATACTCACCAAACTTAATCATTTGAATACCATTAATCGACACTTCAGCCGAACGGCGCATCATATTAAATAAGCTGACTCGCATGTGTCTGGCAAATCGCTCGTTGACGATTTCCAGTGTCGGCATTCTTCCCCGGACGATCCGATCTTGCGAAGAAAAGTCATACTCCAGCGCAGTGCCATCGCCTTGGACCTCTTCGACGTCATCTTCTTCGACTTCGTCTACTCCGTGAAGTAGCGCATCGATTTCATCTTGGGATAATAAGTCGCTCAATCTAATTCTCGCTTTTGCTTATTGCATCACAAAACCGGTGAACAATACTTGCTCTACCAATTCATTACCTGACACGTCTTTCAAGGTTTTCTGAACTTCCTTTAAGGCGTTACCACGTATGGCAGCTTTGCCCGCTTCTGTGATTAGATCATCAGCATTCGCTTGGCTAAATGCCCTGTTCAATGCCCCTTGAATCGACGGTATGTGCATTTTAACTTGTTCTTCTGCACTGCTGCCGCGGACCATAAGTTGCACTTTAATTTCGACTAAACGGTCTCTATTCGCGCCTGGTACGTTAAACGTAATCGGATTAGGAATAGCCACATAAAGTGCGGTTCCCGCTTTTACACCCTCTGACGTTTCACCATCATCACCATCCATTTGGGCTTGCTCTTCACCTTCCACCGTAGCGACCTCTTCTTCACCACCAAGTAAAAAGTACGCTGCTCCGCCACCGCCTAGCAGTAAAACAACCACTATGATGATGATCATCATGAGTTTGCTTTTCTTGCCACCCTCTTCCATTTGTAATTCTTCTTCAGCCATGCCAACGCCCTGTATGATATTTTGCTGGTATTATCGTTCTTACTCAAAAAATCGCAATCTATAAGCCATACCTAAATGTCAAACAAAGTAATCAATACCCCCTAAAGAGCCATTGACAATAGGTTGTTGTAATATTCCACTAGGCACCTCACCATCTGCACTACCCTGCTCTGAACTGTGTCCCGGTGCATTACCTGAGCCGCCACCTGCCATTTGCTGGTCTTGCTCTTGAGATTCTTGTTCAACCGATGATTGACCCAACTCAATGCCTTTCTCTGCCAGCATCTCTTTTAATCTGGGCGCGGCGTTATCAATCGCCTCTTTCGCATGTATCGATTGCACCACAAAGCTCACGTTCGCTGATTCGCCGCTAACTGACACTTTTACATGCATCGAGCCCAATTCAGCTGGGTCGAGACGAATATCAGCAACCAACTGGTTGGTATTCACCATGAAGCGTACCTTTTCGGCTAATTGCTGATGGGCCTCTGGTTTGGCCAAATTCAAGGCTTTGTCGAATTGTCCTTGCTGCAATTGGTTGGCTTTATTGTGTTCGACCATGTTGATACCTAGCTCTCGATAAGCCGCATTGGCCGTTTGCTGATGCGAGGCTTGCTCGAGTGCAGTGCTCATTAATTGCGCTACGTCCAATAATTGGGACACAGAGCGCGTAGCCAATTCCACCTGTTCTTGCTTATTGGAAAGCATATTGCTTGCCAACTCTGGTGACGCTTTTATGGCGTCATTTACTAGGGCTTTTAAATCGACGCCAGGCTCTCGCCCTTTTTCAAGCTGGGCTTTTACTTCAGCTAAACCGCTTTTAAGGGCAGCGACAAAGTCAGTCGTGCCGCTGGCGTTGTTATCAGCGTCAACTTTATTAATAAGGGTGTTCAAATTTACGTTAGCGGATGAGCTCAATTCAGCGTCTGCTTGCACCGCCCCTTTTAGCATGGCGTTACTTGCCGCGTCCCCTACAATGCTAGCGGCTCCTCCCTTTTGTAGTTCTTTGGCAATTAGCGCTAATGCACTTTCAAGCTTCTCGGGTGGTAACTGTAGTAGCTTTTTCAATTCAGGCGCACTGTCTAACATCGCTAATTGCTGCTGGGTTAAGTCACTTTCTAGGGCCAACGCTAAGGTTTCGGTTTGTCCTGTGCTTTGCTCACTTAATGCTGAGCCTTCAAGCAAATCAGCTGCGCTGACAGCCTCTGAAACGCTATTTTGGGCATCGCTCTTAGCTGACGTTGCAACGTTCATCAAGCTAACCATAGCCTCTGCGATACCTGCTAGCGCTTCATCACTTATGGCTTTATCTTGTTGGAGTAATTGCTTTTGTGCCAAATCCAGCGCAGCGAATTCATTATTTGTTGAAACGCTATCTAGCGCTCCTTCAACTTTAGCGTCTAAGGTGCCTAAAGCGCTCGAACGTGAGCTACCAGCTACTTGTTGTTGACTCACAAGCAGTGATTCTAATTCTTTAAGCAATTCTGGGTTATTTTGAAGTAGCGCCATCATTTTACCGACGTCATCATCAGTGGTGAGCTCCGCTCCGTCATCAATCACTTCGTGCTTAGATGCTAATGCCTGATCTGCATTCGCCTGAGTCTTTTCGCCGAAAATGTGACTTAACAGGGCCAGAAGCAATGCTTGCTGGTCGCCGTTCGCATTTTCCACCAGTTTATTATCATCTAACGTGTTGACAGGAACATCAGCCCCGCTCGCGCTTGCAAGAGCGCTATCTTGCCCTTCGCTGTTAATAGCACCTGCACTGTTGAGGGCAAGTTGTTCAATAATCGAAAGCCAGTGATTAGCATCTGCTTCATTTTCGCCATCCGTCGTGATTCGTAAACTTTCAGTATCACCCTCCGAGGTATCAATTTGCTGCTTATCATCTGCCGTTAAACCATTTTCACGATGTGCGGTATCGACTGGCGAGTCGGGTTTTCTTGTCTCTTTAATGTCACTCGCTTTGCCCGTGTTAGAACCATCGGGAGGGTTCTTCTGAGAGTATTCTTCTTTAGTGCCCAGCTGTTTTTCCGGTACCAGATTATCTTTCGCCGTGTTTTTTGGCTCTGTACTTAGTTTCGGTTGCGTCGTTTCTTTGGGCAAATGCTGAGTCTTATTTTCCTTGGCCAGCATGTAGGCAAATTCACCCGCGTTTTGCAGCTTGGATAGGCTTTCGTCACTCACATCAACCGCATAAGCGGCAACGTCTGATTTTGCGGTGGCAATTTGTTGCAGCATCTAAGATCCCCTACACTCAAGAACAAAAAACAAATTTTTCATTTAAAAACAATACCTTGAAATTACAATTAATGATTACGCATGGAAGCTAAGGTAATATTCCAATCTTCATTACACATTGTTCACGTTGTTGTTGTGAAGTAGAGCAATCTTCATTCCAAAATACACGAAAAGCTGATGATAACGAAAAATATGTGATAAAACTAAGAGTCGAAGCGGTGAAAACAGAGAGTACCTAGCAGAAAATAAAACTATTTAGAACGGATGAATTTTTGTAACGCGAGCTCGTCAAGCATCTGTTGCTCTGCTCGGTCCTGTTTTTGTTGGATCTTAAGGGCCTGTTTATCAAGTAGCATCTCAACTGCTTTTCGCTTTCTTTGCTGGGCAAGCCACTGTGCTTTGCGCTGCTCAGCCACCACCAGCGCATTACTGACTTGTTTTGTTTGTTGTTCACAGGCCGCGTCAATTTTGCCGACAAATGACTGGTGCTGCCCGTAATTTTTAGCGGCTAACCCTAGCTGACCTTTGCGGATCCCTTCTTTTAAATAATTAACCCGATATTGCTCAAGTCCAATAAGTTTGTTTTGATTATCAACCACATTTTGCTGCGCCAACTGATAATCGGTGGCCATCTTTTGTTCTTTTCGTCGCTCCCAATCAGCGACCATTTGCAATTGCTTACTTACCGGCATAACGAGCTCCGAGACTAGATAGAAACAACCTTATTGAAAAAGTCATCAATGCTAAGCAACTTATATTCTTTAAATAAACAGGCATTATGCTGGTCCCAACCCGGTACCCAACTTAACCATCGTTTCTACACTTTCATCAAAGGGTAAGATTTGCTGCATGCCTTGTTGTAAAAAAGCATTGATAGCAGGCTCAGCCTTAATGGATAAATCAATGCGCGGATCGTTTCCTCTGGTGTAAGCACCAATACTGATAAGGTCGCGATTTTGCTGGTAGGTGGAATAGACTTGGCGAATACGCCGCGCTACTTGGACATGTTCAGGGCTTACAACCATGGGCATCACTCGACTTATCGAGGCTTCGATATCTATTGCAGGGTAGTGCCCAGAGTCGGCTAATTGACGAGAAAGCACAATATGCCCGTCCAAAATAGCCCTAGCTGAATCGGCGATAGGATCTTGTAGATCATCTCCTTCGGTCAACACGGTATAAAACGCGGTAATCGAACCTTGATGCTCACCGCCATTCCCTGCACGTTCTACTAGTGCGGGTAAACGTGCAAATACTGACGGCGGATATCCTTTAGTCGCTGGCGGCTCACCAACGGCAAGGGCTATTTCTCGCTGCGCCATGGCGTAACGCGTAAGTGAGTCTACGAGCAACAACACATTCATACCTTTGTCGCGGAAATACTCAGCGATAGTCACCGCAGTTTCGCACCCCTTTAAGCGCATTAGAGGCGAGGTATCAGCTGGCGCGGCAACCACAACGGATTTTTGGCGCTCTTCATCGCCTAATATGTCTTGAATAAATTCTTTAACTTCTCGGCCCCGTTCACCGACCAAACCCACAACCACCACATCGGCGCTCGTTCCTCGGGTCATCATACCCAATAATACGCTCTTACCCACGCCACTGCCGGCAAACAAGCCCATACGCTGACCACTGCCAACTGTGATCATACTATTTATAGCGCGTACGCCTACATCAAGAGGCTCTCTGATAGGTTTCCTAGATAATGGATTCATGGGTGGGCGGGTTAATGGCACGCGTTTTTCAGCTTTGATGGCACCTAAACCGTCCAAAGGTTGGCCGTTTCCATCAACCACTCTGCCTAATAGCGACATGCCAACAGGTAACCCTTGTTCGCGATTAAGGGGTTGAACACGAGAGCCTGGTACTATGCCTTTCACTGCTTGAGTGGGCATTAAATAGGTAATGTGTTCGGCAAACCCCACTACTTCAGCTTCTATTTCACCATCTACAGTTTGAATTAAACATTGACTCCCTACCGGCATTTGACACCCTACCGCTTCGAGGGTTAAGCCGATACCACGCACCAACTTGCCAGCTGCAACGACCGGTGCTTGAGGGACTTGTTGCTGCAGTGCTTTAATATTCCCTAAGATATCCAGAGGCATAACTGACTACTCGTCTTCGTTAGCATTGATAGTATCTAAGCCCTGCTCTAGCAGAAACTTATCTAGCACGTCTTTAACGCGACGCTCTATGCTTACATCTACCGCATTGCTTTGTGTCACAATATCGCAGCCACCTTGAGATAAGTTGGGAGCTTCAATTAACTGCCATCCGTGTTTCTCAATTTCTTGTTCACTAAAGTGCTCAGTCACCAACACTAAATCGTCTGGATGAAGGTGAATTTGATACTGGCGCTCATTGATCGGTAGCGCCTTGAGCCCTTCACTAATCGCATTAAAAATAATATCTGAGTTAGTTTTGATTTCGGCCCTAATCACTGATTTCGCTAGAGATACTGCCAATGAAACAAGTTCTTTCTGCAGTGTTTCTTCTACCAACGCAACCGGGTTATGCAATGTGTCTAACAGGCTGCGCCAGCTCTCTAATTGTTGATTGACACTCTCTTGAGCTTCGGCTAATCCCTGGGCTTTACCTTCTTCAAGACCTTGCGCCAAGCCTTGCTCTTTGCCTAGTTCAAACCCTTCTTGATGACCCTTTTCTAAGCCCTCTTTTTTACCTTCTTCAAATCCTTCACTTTGAGCAGCCTCTCGAATGGATTCGATTTCTTGAGCGGTAGGGGGAGCGAACTCCTCCTCTTCTTCTACTTGATTTTCAGGGGGTTCGTATTTCCAGTTCGAGCGTCGATTTAACGCATTAGTCGTAGTTTCAGCGGCCTTGCGCTCATCTTCAACGAAAGGCAAATCCCAAGCGCTAATATGTTTGTCTGGCCCACCGTCGTAATCGTTCATTGCATGTCTTTGCTGTTATCTTGGATATTAGATAGCATCTTATAAGAATTCATCACCGCCTCCGCCTCCAAGCATAATTTCACCCGCATCGGCTAAACGACGAGCCACAGATAAGATTTCTTTTTGCGCCGCTTCAACTTCACTTAAACGCACAGGGCCAAGGGCTTCTAAATCATCAAGCAACATGTCAGCTGCTCGCTTAGACATGTTGGCGGTAATTTTAGTTTTGAGAGCTTCATCTGCCCCTTTAATCGCTTTGAGTAGAGCGTCTTGTTGAACCTCACGCAAGATAGCTTGAATCGCTCGGTCGTCTACTTCTGCTAAGTTGTCGAATACAAACATAAGATCTTGAATCTGCTGACTCATTTCTTCGTCTTGTTCTCGTATTGCATCCATCAACTGGCCTTCAATATTGGTATCAAGGTAGTTCATGATATCCGCAGCAGATTTCAAGCCGCCCATTTTTGCAGCCTGGGTACCAGCTTGACCAGCAAACTGTTTCTCCATGATTTCGTTTAATTCTTGCAACGCTGCAGGCTGAACTTCTTCTAGATTGGCAACGCGCATCATTAAATCTAGGCGCACTTTTTCTGGAAATTGGGCAAGAATTTCAGCTGATTGTTCAGCATCAAGATAAGACATTACAATGGTTTGAATTTGAGGGTGCTCATTGCGAATAATACTGGCAACCTGTTTTGAATCCATCCACTTGAGAGAATCAAGACCTTTTGCACCGGTACCCATCAAAATTTGATCAATAAGATTCGCCGCTTTATCTTCACCAAGGGCTGAGGTCAAAGCGCGTTTTACAAAGTCTTGGCTTTGGAAGCCGATGGTGCTGTATTTTTGAATTTCATCAATGAAGTGTTTATGTACAGCTGTGATTTTAGGCTGAGTCATATCATCAATTTGCGCCATCGCTTGACCTAACCTTTGTACCTGCTTGGGCTCCAGATGCTTAAGAATTTGGGCCGCATCTTCTTCCGTCAAACTGAGCAGTAAGATAGCTGCTTTTTCAACGCCTTCTAATTTCCCAACGTCATAT
>NZ_BAEP01000061.1 GCF_000315015.1 Paraglaciecola mesophila KMM 241
TCATATATTGAAACGTTTTACTACACTGACTTGAACCAGTGACCCTCGACCGTTTCTTGTTGAGAGTGGCGATGCTCTTCTCTTTTTCCAACAGAGCTAAGCGACCATATATTGAAACGTTGTACTACACTGGCTAAAACCAGTGACCCTCGACCGTTTCTTGTCGAAAAGTGGTGGTCGCTACTGGGCTTGAACCAGTGACCCTCGCCTTGTAAGGGCGATGCTCTCCCAACTGAGCTAAGCGACCGTTTTTGTTTCACTTAAAGAGTTGCCTCGGTAAGTGGAGCGCTATTATAGGTATGCGCTTGCGAGTGTCAACTGTAAATTTAAAAAAGTGTCTAAGTGCTATAAAAATGAACGAATGGGGTGAATATTGTGCAATTTCATTGGTAGTAAGTTTAATGGAATAGAAAAAACAGTTTTCTCTGATTGGTTTTTAATGAGGTAACAAAATATCTGATTGCCGTTCACGTAAAATTTGACCTTTAAATTGCACTTTCTTATGCAGTCCACCCAAAACACTATTCAACTGATCCATTGAATCTGCTTTGTCATTAATTAGGTCGTTAGATAACGGGATGCCAAACATTCGTTTAGATAAGCCTAGAGCTAGTGTTTTATTAGTGATGAAAGCGCTGAGACCACTGCAAATAAAACTAATACCATTCCATGCTCTGAGGGGGTACTTATTAATGCGGATTGGTATAAATGGTAATATATGTTCAATTCTTCAGGGTGCTTTGTTCGTTTAACCTTTCTTATAAGGGCCATTGACTGGTAAAATGCGGCCAATTTTTTGTAATAGGATTATTTATACCATGACAGCGGTTACCCGTTTTGCTCCAAGCCCTACCGGTTTTTTACATGTTGGTGGTGCACGTACTGCACTTTATTCTTGGCTTTATGCCAAAAGCCAAGGTGGAAAATTTGTACTTCGAATTGAAGATACGGATATAGAACGTTCAACCCAAGAAGCCATCGATGCGATTTTGGAAGGTATGGAGTGGTTAGGATTAACATGGGACGATGGCCCATATTATCAAACACAACGGTTCGACCGATACAAAGCGCTCATTAATGAGATGCTTGAAGAAGGCAAAGCTTATAAATGTTTTATGAGCAGTGCTGAGCTTGATGAAATTCGCGAGAAACAAAAAGCGAACGGTGAAAAACCAAGATACCCAGGCACTTGGCGTGACCGTACTGATCACCCAGAAGGCGAACCTTTTGTTATTCGCTTTAAAAACCCGTTAGAGGGTAAAGTGCTGGTAAAAGATCATATTCGCGGAAACATCGAAATTGCAAACAGTGAACTAGATGACCTTATAATATTACGAAGCGATGGAACGCCGACCTATAACTTCTGCGTTGTGGTTGATGATTGGGATATGGGGATTACGCATGTGGTGCGCGGTGAAGACCACATTAATAATACTCCACGGCAAATTAATATTTTACAAGCACTTGGGGCTCCAGTACCTGAATATGCTCATGTATCAATGATATTAGGTGATGACGGTAAAAAACTATCTAAGCGTCATGGCGCTGTTAGTGTAATGCAATATCGTGATGACGGTTTTCTTCCGCAAGCACTATTAAATTATCTAGTTCGTTTAGGTTGGTCTCATGGTGATCAAGAGATTTTCTCTAAAGAAGAGATGATCGAGTTATTTAGTTTAGATGCGATAGGTCAATCAGCTTCAGCTTTTAATACTGATAAACTCATTTGGTTAAATCAGCATTATATTAAAGAGCTACCAGTCAGTGAGGTGTTACCTTATGCAAAATGGCACTTTGAGCAACAAGGTATCGATACGTCTACCGGCCCTGCACTAGAAGAAGTCATTAAAGTACAAGCAGATCGCGTAAAAACGTTAAAAGAGTTGGCCGAGATCAGTGGTTACTTTTATCACGAATATGAAGACTTTGATGAAAAGGCGGCTAAAAAGCATCTTCGCCCTGTGGCGCAAGAGCCTCTTGAGGCGGTAAAGGCTGCATTAATGGCGTTATCTACTTGGAATGCTGAAACCATCCATGAAGCGATTAACAAAACTGCGGAAAATTTAGGGGTAGGTATGGGCAAAGTTGGCATGCCATTGAGAGTTGCCGCTACTGGTTCAGGTAATTCGCCTTCACTTGATGTGACATTGAATTTGCTAAAACCTGAGCAAATTGCTCAACGTATAGACAAAGCGCTCATATATATAGCAAACAGACAACAATCATAGATAAAATTCAAAAAAGTCGTTGACATAAAAGGGGGGGGTGCCTAGAATGCGCCCGCTGTCAGGGAATGACACCCAATAAGTCAAAGCAAGTTTGCTTGTGAAACTTAAGTATGGGGCCATAGCTCAGCTGGGAGAGCGCTTGCATGGCATGCAAGAGGTCGGCGGTTCGATCCCGCCTGGCTCCACCATATCAAGGAACATTTACGGCATACCTAGGCCAGTAAATGTAATGATACAGACAGATTTTGTTTTTGTAAGATTAGGTCGCTCCTCTCGCAGGCTCGACTCACCTTACAGAAACGTAAAAGGTTATTTTTGTAAGGTGAGGTCGCTCAGTTCGCTGGCTCACTTCGCCTTACAGAAAATCTCGAAAGCTTGCTTTCGAAAGCCGATTTTCTGTCCCCATCGTCTAGAGGCCTAGGACACCGCCCTTTCACGGCGGTAACAGGGGTTCGAATCCCCTTGGGGACGCCATACAAAAGAACGAAGTGATAGCATTTATGCGTCACGAGGGGTGAGAGCCCCTTAGTTCGACAAATTCGTAAGGAACGAATTTGAACGTGCGTAGCACGGCCGCGAAGCGGAAAAATACAGGACGTATTTTATAATCCCCTTGGGGACGCCATATTAAGTAAACCTAGGGATAGGGTTTATGTTTTAAAACAAGGACATTCACGGCATACCTAGGCCAGTGAATGGTATGTTTGACAGATTTTGTTTTTGTAAGATTAGATCGCTCCTCTCGCAGGTTCGACTCACCTTACAGAAACGTAAAAGGTTATTTTTGTAAGGTAAGGTCGCTCAGTTCGCTGGCTCACTTCGCCTTACAGAAAATGAACCGAACTTATTGTTGTTTTTGTAAGATTAGGTCGCTCCTCTCTCAGGCTCGACTCACCTTACAGAAACTTATCGAAGCTTGCTTCGATGAACAAAGTTTCTGTCCCCATCGTCTAGAGGCCTAGGACACCGCCCTTTCACGGCGGTAACAGGGGTTCGAATCCCCTTGGGGACGCCATATAAGAAAAGCCGTACATTGATGTACGGCTTTTTTGTTTATAAAAATGGCGATCATGGATGGTCGAAATGGTGAGCGTTTTGCCCGCTATCACTGTGTTACAACTGCGTTTATGTAGGCAAAGCTAAACGTCATTAGCGTTGTATATCCATGTCACATCAGTCTCAATTGCCACCTGCATCTTATCAGATCAAGGTCAAATCACGTCTTATTGTTATTAGAACAACGGGTAATTGGAACTTACAAACTGATATGGCATATCTGTCTGATCTCGGTGAAGCAATGCACTCCATGCGCGGCAATGCTTGGGCGGTTCTAGTGGACATGCGAGGCTGGGTAGTGCCTGCGTCAGTAAGTACATCCCCCTTTAAATCAGATGTAATATTAGACCGACGGAATCAAAAACTTGAATGTTGGATAGTAGACGAGCCAAGCCAGGGCGAAGCGTTACTACCTTATTTTAAGCAAGCGGGCATTGTACCAAAACGTTTTACGGATCCGAAAGACGCCCATGCCTGTTTAAAAGACGCTGGGTTTATTGAGCGCTAGATATTCAACTAAGCATCGCAATAAATCACAATCAAACTCACATTCTTCAATATTTCACTTTCTAGCATTGGCTATGCGTTCTCTTAACAATGGATGGGTTTGTAACCATTTATCCATTTTTGACTGTTCAGGCAGAGTTTGCGCTAATTTCTCAAGTGCTAAAGCGAAGACTTCGGTGCTCATATTTGCACCTTTCATTGTTTGCAGCGCAAAGTTATCTGCTTCCCATTCTAACTGAGATGAAAACTGGTTTTGAACGAGTGTGGTGGATACACCGGAAAAGATATCGATTAATCCACTGACATCAGCGAAAAAGTAATCAATGACAAGGGAGGAAAATAGCGTCTGGGAGATGAGTCGGATTGAATGATGTTGCTCAACATGCCCTATTTCGTGCAGTAACACTGCGTGCAGTAATGACTGGTTTTCTTCTATTAAGTCCATAAATTGATCGGTGACAACAATCGTCCCATTTGGAAAAGCAAACGCATTGGCCCCGAGTGTTTCACTGTATCTAAATTGCAAGGAGTAGGCATTAGTGTCTAATCGCACTTGCTTGAGCTGCACTTTCCACTGAGACCTAAAAGCCTCTTGGTCAGTTTTTCTCAGTCTGCTCGGGTTTAGAAGGCTACTGTCCATAACACGCAATGTATGAATTGAAGCTAACTCTACTGCACTATCAGGGATAATTGATGCGAATTGCTGTGCGGTGTAAGGAATGCCATATTTAAATACCAATAACAGACTCAAGGGCACTAATAACAAGCTGATAACGATTGCTTTATAACTACTTTCGAGTTTGGCTGCCCATTGCAATTTATTTGATGGGTAGATGAGCTCATCAATCTCATTGGAAGTGGGGATGACTAACTGCCCAACATCAGGGATTGATACTTCCCGATTTGTGGACGCGAGCTTCGACGCGACAATCAACTCGCTCTTCAAAATAGTGTGCAGAACCTCGTTATCTTCATTGCTAATAACGAGATGATCTTTGGTGAAATCCAAAGAAACGAGCAGGCAGCGTGAACTGCCTGCCGGATAGAAGTTTGCGCTGTGCACGGATCTATCCTAGTGCAATGTCGACATCAAACACATTAGCGACTTCTTCTCCTAGTGCGCTGGTGTCGTCTTGAGCACCGTCAACGACCTTATCAATTCCTTCCAAAATAGTGACTTGAGTCACATCTGCATAGAACTGAGATGTTCTAATGTGGATCCAGGGCAAAGCAAATCCTAGTGTTACGATTAGCGCAACGAAATTGCTCAGCCTTAAACCGATCAATTTCGTTGTTGCCACTGTCGAGGTAAATCGTGCCACGCCCTCTATTTGGGTACTGTTAAATAAATGATTACGCACATGAGCGTGGTAAAAGCTCGTTGCGATTAGAAATACCACCAAATAACCAAACATTATGCCGATAGTTGTCATTGAAAAAGTGGATGCTTGTGCTGCATCGGCGCTCAATGTACTAACAGAAGCGCCCAAAGCGAATAACGACAGACCAGCCACAACAACACCTAAAATGAGAGCGCCGATTGAAGCAATGTAATACTCAGAGCTCTTTAACTCAGTGCTGAAATTCTGCTGTCCATAGGTCATATTATTGTGTAAAAACTCGTCTATTTTTTTCAGCACCCAAGGAAGGGCTAGATACAATGTGAAAACACTCACGATAGGCAGTAAAATAAAAGTCGCGAAGGCGTCGCCATACTGGCCTTTAAAGCCAAATTTGACGTTACGATAAGATGTCATACGCATTTTAAAACGCACCGCAGAGATGATCATAATTGGAGTTAGAAAGATAAAGGCGACGATGAAAATGAGTAATAAAGTCGGACTGAAGGCACTCGCAATCGAGTATACAGCAAACAGAATAACGGCAATTATTCTTCCTTTTAAAATTTGGATTGGGTTTGCTAAATAGGAAAAACGATGGCCATCAATTTCTGTATTACTATAAAAATATCTGTTCGTGCGCACAGTAGCCCAGGCTGAATAGATACCTAAAGTTACGATCGTGAGCAATATGTTTACTATCCAAATACCAAAAAACTCCGCGGTTTTGCCATGGAAAATAATGTCAGATTCGCGTAGTTGAGAACTGTTTACCAATGGCGAGGATGTTGACTCTATCGCTATTTGGCGCTTCTCAGATATTAATTTATCAAGTTCAGCAGCGCGCTCTGGGTAGGTTTCTTGATCGAGTCCTGCTTTAGCACTGAGTAAATCTTCGTAGCTGTACTGTGAATAATCTATATGTTTGTCCATATTTTTTCCTTTGTTATATTTATTTCCCTGCTCCATGCGATGAACGCGTTTTGATATTACGGTAAAAAGGCTTGCTAGTTAAGGGGCAATCTACAGGTCACTATATTTATGAGCACTGGGGCTATGGTACAATTACTCATAGCATCTTTTGTCGCAGACGCGGGTATACGCTGGCGCGACCTAACTTAAAGTAGCGCGCTCCATTATGGAAGAAAAAGAAATTGCTTCTCCGTGCGTACGAAATTGTTGCCTTGATCAACAAGATATGTGCGTGGGATGTTTTCGAGTTTTGGATGAAATTGTTGGTTGGGGCGCTGCATCAAAAGAGCGAAAAGAACAGATTCTCTTGTGCTGTGCAGCAAGAAGGCGTTCTGCCAATGTGGGCCAAGTTAGCTAAAGTTAGTCTCATAAACTCACTTTATTGCGTTAACCTCTCTGGCCTTTCTATATAGTCGTTGCGCCGTAAGGACGACTTCACTTTAATATTGAGTAAGCAAGTTGCAAGTTATTTTAGCACCGATGGAAGGGGTGGTTGATCACCTCATGCGTGACATGTTGAGTAAAGTTGGTGGCTTTGACCTATGCGTAACTGAGTTCGTAAGGGTGGTAAACTGCTTACTACCGAAAAAGGTTTTCCATCGTATTTGTCCTGAGTTACATCATGGCGGGTTTACACCAAATGGCACGCCCGTGCGGGTGCAATTATTGGGACAAAACCCACAGCCCTTAGCTGAAAACGCGGTACGGGCTGTTGAATTAGGCTCTCATGGTGTCGACTTAAATTTCGGTTGCCCAGCCAAAACCGTCAATAAAAGCAAAGGTGGGGCAATTTTATTACGTGAGCCACAAGCCTTATACGATATTGTGAGTGCTGTGCGCGAAGCGGTGCCTAAAGAGCATAAAGTCACGGCCAAGATGCGCCTAGGGTTTGACGATAAAAGTCTCGCGTTTGAAAATGCTGCTGCTATTGAAGCTGCCGGGGCTGATTTACTGGTGATCCATGCCAGAACCAAAGTAGAAGGATATAAGCCGCCTGCTTATTGGTCGTGGATCGCGGACATTAAGCAGAAAGTAAATGTTCCCATTATTGCGAACGGTGAAATTTGGTCTCATGAAGATGCACTCAATTGCCAAACGCAATCAAATTGCCAAGACATCATGTTAGGGCGTGGCATTCTGGCGATGCCTAATTTGGCGCAAGTTGTGCGCGGCGAGCAAGATGTGATGAGTTGGTCCCAGGTGAATCAATTGTTGATAGATTATTCTGGCTATGAGTTGTTTGGTGATAAAGGCAAGTACTTTCCTAATCGCCTTAAACAGTGGTTGGGATATTTGTCACGGCAATATCCAGAAGCCGAAAATTTGTTTATGCAAGTACGTAGATTGCGTGATTCCAAGGAGATAGTGCAGGTTTTACAGCAAGACACATAATTGACCTTTACTTGATCTGAATAGGCAAAAACCAAATTATAATAATAATTTGGCTTTTCCATCTTTAGCGCTTTTTTTACAACTTTTTGAAATATAGCGGTATCAAACCTGCACATCCACAATCGAGCCAACCCTCTGGTTAGGATCAGCAGCTTGAGAGGCTGAGCTGGTTTGGGGGCTCGGTTCTGGGCTAGACAGGGTTTGAGGTTGTGAAGATTGCGGGGGAGGCCGGCGTTCGACCTCTTGTCTTGGCGTTGGTGCATTGGTTTGTACTGAACTAGCGCTCGAAGAACTGACTTCCATAACATTATCCTCTTGATCAAAACAGTTACACAAGTCTAGACTTTCAAACTGTCAGTTACCAGTTTGAGTGAAAAATTAACCTGTATGTTTGTTTCCAACCTGCCTGAGGCGTCACTCAAATCTAAAGTCGTTATTCACCCAATCTAGTTTATCAAAGGTCCGAGCGCGGCTTGCATTGATTTGGCGATCATGGGTTGTGCTTTGGCATTCGGATGAATTCCATCGGATTGCATTAGCTCGTCGTTAAGGGCAATCTCCGCTAGAAAAAACGGCAATAAGGTTACATCACGTTCTCTCGCAACTGTGCCATACGCCTTAGTAAACAGTTCTGTGTATCTGCGTCCGTAGTTAGTGGGGATCTGCATTTCTTGCAAAATAACCGTTGCACCAGACTCTTGGCTTAACTTGACTATTTGCCTCAGGTTGTCGCGCATTTTGGTCACTGAATGACCCTGTAAACCGTCATTTCCGCCCAATTCCACATAAATGTGACTCGGGGTATGTTGAGTCAGTAATCTTGGCAAGCGAGCCAACGCACCGTCAGTTGTTTCGCCACTTATCGCTGCATTTACAACAGTAATGTCGCTTTTTTGCCACGCATCTTGTAACAAACTTACCCAGCTTTGTGCTTGCGTCAAACCATAACCAGCACTTAGGCTATCGCCTAATATTAGCAATTTACTGGATTTCGCCCAAAGTTGATCTGAAACCAATATTATGGGTAAAAGTATCAATATGACTTTGGCGCGCTTGCGCAATGAATTGGTTATCAATTTAAACACTATGGCTCCTACAAATATGATTAAAACGTCCGCGATTACAAAAACGGTTACTACGTCTCAAGGTGAACTTTCGATCCTCCAGCCAATTAGTTTTGAAGTCAAGGCGGGTGAGTCAATTGCCATTGTAGGTGCGTCCGGCTCCGGTAAATCAACTTTATTGAGCCTTTTAGCGGGTCTCGACGAAGTGAGTAGTGGAAGTATCTATCTCGACGGCCAAGGGCTGCATGATATGAATGAAGAGCAGCGAGCTCAATTGCGCGGCGAAAAAGTCGGTTTTATTTTTCAAAGTTTTATGTTGGTTCAAAGTTTAACTGCGCTGGAAAACATCATGTTACCTGCGGAAATTGCAGGGTTGGACAACGCCAGTCAACTGGGGCAAGAAATATTAGAGAAGGTCGGTTTAGGGCATCGCGGCGATCATTATCCGAATCAATTATCAGGCGGTGAGCAGCAAAGGGTTGCCATTGCTCGCGCGTTTATCACAAAACCCAAAATTCTGTTTGCCGATGAGCCTACCGGTAATTTAGATGCTGCTAACAGCGGTAAAATTGAACAGTTACTCTTTGATTTAAATCGTGATTCGCACACTACTTTAGTGTTGGTCACTCACGATAATGAATTGGCAAAGCACTGTCAGCGCCAATTATTGATGAACGCGGGTGAGCTTAGCGAAGTGACTGCTTCTGATAAAAAGACTGACCCTATTGATGTATTAGCCCCCACAGAAAGTCAGGCAGGGTAATAGATGACTAAGCAAACCTTTAATTTAGCTTGGCGTTTATTCAAACATGAGGCAAAACGCGGTGAGCTTACAATTATATTGTTGGCCATTATTTTATCTGTAGCCTCAGTGTTGTCGTTATCGCTTTTCAGTGAGCGATTGCAATCAGCCCTAACCGATAAAAGCGCTGAGTTCATTGCTGCCGACAGAGTACTGAATTCTCGTAAGCCGGTGGACGAAGCCTGGATTGAGAAAGCCAAAGAATTTGGTTTAAATACTGCGAATCAAGTCTATACCCGCTCTATGGCATTCTCTGGCGACAATATGATGTTGGTTGATTTAAGGGCGGCCGCGCAAGGCTATCCCTTGAAAGGCACAGTTAAAATTGCTGAGCAACCATTCGCTCCAGGGCAAGCAACTGATACATTGCCCCAATCTGGAAATGCGTGGATTGAGTCCCGTTTATTCCAGAATCTCGGGTTGAGCTTGGGCCAAGTAATTGAAGTGGGTGACAAAACATTCACGGTCAGTAAGGTTTTGTCAGAAGTGCCTGATGCAGGTTTTAGCGTATTTGGTGGCGACCCCAAAGTACTGATAAACGAGCAAGATTTAGCCGCAACCAACATTATTGGACCGGGTAGTCGTGCCTCGTTCAGTTACTTCTTTACGGGTAGTGACGCAAATTTAGA
This sequence comes from Paraglaciecola mesophila KMM 241, assembly GCF_000315015.1. GTDB lineage: Bacteria > Pseudomonadota > Gammaproteobacteria > Enterobacterales > Alteromonadaceae > Paraglaciecola > Paraglaciecola mesophila. The sequence continues at coordinate 9,991 of NZ_BAEP01000061.1, forward strand.
TGATTATTACGACTGGCTGATGCCGCAATTGGATAAGGAGCTACAAAGCTGGGTGTCAGTGAGTGACGATGACTCAGCAATCGGCCGCTCTATCGCCAAGGCAGAGCAATACTTTTTATTGGCTAGTTTGTTAGCGATCGTGTTAGCAGCCGTTTCAATTGCGGTAGCGGCGCAAAGGTATAGTCAACGCCACTACGATCCTGTTGCAATCATGAAAACATTAGGGGCTAGCAAAAAGATGGTGCAGCAAGTGTATTTGCTGCAAATCACGTTCATCACTGTATTGGGGATTGCGATCGGTACCGTGCTGGGCTTTTTGATCCAACAAATTGTGGTCTGGGCGCTAGCTGGCAGTGTAGATGTGTCACTTGACGTGTGGTTTTGGCGACCACTGATTATCGCTGTTTTTACTGGCGCTATCTGCGCTGTGCTATTTTCACTTTATCCTCTACTTAAACTCTTTTCAGTTTCACCGCTTCGGGTTTTGCGCCGCGACTTGGGGGCATCATTAAGTTCGCGTTTCATTCAGTTTTTAGCTTCTGGCGGGGCTATTTTCAGTTTGATGTGGGCGTACAGTGGTAATTTGGGGTTAAGCGCTATTTTGTTCGGCTCGGGTATTTTACTGGTGATGAGTTTACTCCTGGTCACCTTTGGTTTGATTTGGCTTGGCCGCAGGCTTGGCAGTGGTAAAATGGGGGCATGGCAACTTGCTTGGGCACGTATACGTCGTAGAGCCATGGACAATGCTATTCAGCTCATTAGCTTTGCTGTGACCATCATGCTGTTATTGATTGTATTGGTCATGCGCAACGACATGATAGCCCAGTGGCAAAATCAGCTTCCTCAGGGCACGCCAAATTACTTCTTAGTGAATATTACCCAACAGCAGTTACCTGATTTACAGGCGCATTTTGCGCAAGAAAATGTTGATATTGAACATTTTTACCCGGTGGTGCGTGGACGGTTCGTGGCCATTAATGATGAGAAAGTTTCTACAGCTGTTAGCAAAGAAGATGAAGAGCCTGTAGAGCGTCAAGGGCGCGAGGGGTTAGGGCGAGAAGCAAACCTGACATGGAGTGATGAATTACAACATGAGAATGTTATCACTGCTGGTAAATGGTTTGACTCTAATGAGCCCCTTGAAAGTGGTTTGTATGGGGTATCTGTTGAAGCGCGAATTGCTGATAGGCTTGATATTCAACTTGGCGACAAACTAACGTTTAATGTCGGCAGTGAAATCATTAACACGCAAGTATCAAGTTTACGAGAGGTGAACTGGCAAACTATGCAACCAAACTTCTTCTTCGTTATTCAGCCGCAAGCGATGCAAGGGTATTTGCCGACTTACTTATCCAGCTTTTACTTGGATAAGTCTAGAAAATCGGATATCACAGATTTGATGAAGCCTTTTGCCAGTGTCACTTTGTTTGACGTTGATGCCCGGATAGAGCAACTTCGCGGCATAGTGCAACAGGTATCATTAGCGGTGGAGTTTATATTGGTGCTCGTGCTGGCCGCAGGTGCATTAGTGCTAATTGCACAAGTGCAAGCCAGTATGGATGAACGGCAACAAGAGCTGGCTATCTTACGTACCTTGGGGGCGAAAGGGCGCTTGATACGTGCCAGTGTATTGTTCGAGTTTATTATTATTGGCTTGGTTGCGGGGCTAATGGCCGCCTTTGCCAATGAAGTCAGCCTGTTCTTTTTACAAAGCCAAGTGTTTGAAATGGAAGCCATGCTGCATTGGGAGTACTGGTTTATCGCACCTGTTGTGGGTGCCATTGTCGTCGGGGCTTTGGGTATGGTTGGTTGTTGGCGTTTGCTTAGGTTAAATACCAGCCATCTCCTGCGCCAAATGGTGTGATATTTTAGCAAGCAACCTAATGCAAAAAGCCGATAAATCATCTATTTATCGGCTTTTCTGTGTTTACTCATCTTGTATTCCTGTGCGCCCTATCAACTTGGTATTAGGGAGACGAGGGCTACAATCGCAAGCACTCTAACGCGTGTTCAAGCTCAGGGTAATGAAATTGATAACCGCTTTCTTGCAATCTCTTAGGAATAACGCGTTGCCCGTATAGTAATAAATCGGCTGCCTCGCCCATTATTACCCGCAAGGCAAAAGACGGCATTGGTAGCAAGCTTGGTCGATGCAATACCGAAGCAAGTGTTTTACTAAACTCGGCGTTCGTCACGGGATTCGGCGCTGTAAAGTTATATACCCCCTTACACTCGATATTGTCAATGATATGAATCAGCCCGTCTAGCATGTCTTCTAGGTGGATCCAAGACATGTATTGTTTCCCTGATCCCATCGGGCCACCCAAACCGAACTTAAAGGGGGGAACCATTTTCATTAATGCACCGCCTCGACGAGTGATAACGATCCCAGTGCGAATAATGCACACGCGTGTGCGCTCTGATTCCGCTTTTCTGGCCAAAAACTCCCATCTTTCACATAACTGATGGCTAAATTCATCATTCGGTGAGTCGAAATCTTCGTCGATTATCTCGTCCCCTTGGCGACCGTAATAGCCAATGGCAGAGCCGTTGACAAACAACGACGGGGGATCATTACTGGCTTTCATCAACGAGATTAACTTTTCAGTGATATCCCATCGACTGTGCTCGATAACTTTTTTTTGTTCATCTGACCAACGTTTATTGATTATTGGTTCGCCGGCTAGGTTGATGACCACATGAAAATTATCAAGGTTTTTGAATTCGTCTAGTGACGAGATCAATGTGACCTTATGACCTAATATCAGCTCTGCTTGCGATACATTGCGAGTGACCACTGTGATATCATTTGGCTTTAACTTTGGGATTAAATTAGAACCAATTAATCCTGTACCTCCAGTAATCAAAATACGCATAGAAAATCCTTGTTTTGTTACGTTTTAGAGCACGAAAGACAAAGGGAAACTGAATCTGAAAACCGTAAAGCATGGGGCTTATCAACTTCGGCTTCAGCATATATCACCCTAGGGTGTTCCGCTGCAATTGCCAACACATCAGCGGTTAATTTTTCCAATAACGCAAAGCGATTATCTTCAACCAATTGAATAATGCGTTTGGTGATAATCTTATAATTAAGCGCATCGTCCATGTTATCGGAACCTGTCGCTTGATCTGCCTTGTATTCAATTTTCACGTTTACAATGACATCTTGCTTGTTGTTTATTTCATCTTCATTAATACCAATATAGGTACGTAAGCGTAGATTTTTTATCCGGATCGTCGCTGGATTTAACTTCATATTATTACCACTCTTGTTTTACGACGCAAAAATAACCTAAAATCAGTACGTTAATATCTTTTAGAGGTTTTGTACACGGATAATATCAAGATGTCATTGATATATTTCATAATACTAAATACACAGCGTAAGGCTATTAAACAACCTAACTTTCCGTTATCTTTTTTCACTCACTATACAGGTGACATCAACCATGCAAATGAAATACTCCCCTTCGCTGAAAGTGTTATTAATACTCGCGTCACTTGTTGTTGTTCTGGCCGGCATTAAGGCGGCAAGTACAATCGTTGTACCATTCCTATTATCGATTTTTATTGCGATGTCTTGCAGCCCCATTATTAACTGGGCCAATCAATATCGGGTGCCAAGAGCGATATCCGTGGTACTGGTTATACTGCTCATCGTTGTTTTTGGATTTATGCTCGCAGGGCTTGTTGGGCAATCTATGAATGACTTTAGTGATAACTTACCAATATACCGTAAACAATTGGTCGAACAATTCTCCTTCGTTATTGGGCGCTTGAACGATTTCAATATACAACTTAATCAAGACCAGTTGTTGTCCTATCTAGACCCTGGCGCTGCTATGAATATGGCGACTAGCTTATTAACTAGCCTCGGCGGCGTCCTGACAAACTTTTTGCTTATTCTTCTGATTGTGGTGTTTATGCTGTTTGAAGCCGATTCGTTTCCTCGCAAAATTCATATTGCTTTGGACGACCCGAATATGAAGATGCGTCAAATTGATAAGTTCTTACTGTCGGTTAAAAACTACTTGGCGATCAAAACCTTAGTGAGCTTGGCTACTGGCCTAGTGATTGGCCTTTGGTTGTATTTCTTAGGCGTCGATCATTATTTGTTATGGGGGATGATGGCATTTCTACTGAATTACATTCCGAATATCGGTTCGATAATCGCCGCTATTCCAGCGGTGTTGCTCGCGTTAGTGCAATTGGGGCCAGGTGTTGCAGGTTTAACCGCGCTAGGGTTTGTCGTGACTAATACCGTGATGGGCAATATAGTTGAGCCACGATATATGGGACGTGGCTTAGGTTTGTCGACGTTGGTGGTATTCCTATCCTTAATTTTTTGGGGCTGGTTGCTTGGCACCGTCGGTATGTTGTTGTCAGTTCCTTTGACTATGATAGTTAAAATTGCACTAGAGTCCGGTCAAGATACTCGCTGGATTGCATTGCTATTAGCCAGCGATGGACCAGAACTTAAACAGCTAGAGCAGGAAGAAGGACAAGAATATAGCGAGCAAGGAATAGGCAAACAAGAAGATGAAAAAGTCTAAGTCTAAGCTAAAGCCAAAAGCACAATAAATGCATGTTCTGATTTCCCTAGCGAAGCAAGGGGAGGGAATTGCGTTCTTACCAGACGTGTATGTACAAAATGAACTGGGCAATGGCTCTTTAGTTGAAGTATTGAGTGATTTTAGACCTGAGTCGTTACCCATTAACCTGCTTTGCGTGTTTAAGCGATTATTGACGCACTTATTAAAAGCGTTCACTGAGTATGTTGTGACGCATTTTTCTTCGGCGATGCCAACACTGGCGATTGAAGTAAAATACCTTCAAGTACGCCAGCAGCTGTGCTTTGTAACCTTGTTAAGGCGCCACTATGACTTCATTCGAGCGCCTTGATTAAGTTGTTTTAAATTTTCGCTGAGTGGCAAGTTATTTAATGGAGTTGATATAAAGGCTTAGACTACCTGAATCTTAGGCACCTATAACAACATCTCGCTGACAAGACGCCCTACGTGGGCGTGCGTTACACGCTAGGGCTACTCGTTTTAGGTAAAGAGCGTACTTTCTAATTCATTCACAGCAGTGCTAATTCTAGACGCGTCAGCATCAATGATCTCAAGGCGAGAATCTGGGCTTTCATCAAGCTTGATACAGGACAGCACGTCGTCAACTTTATCGAATCCGAAAATACCTTTTTCAGTAATAAGTGCGGCTTTCAATCTATCCACTTCAATCACACTGAGCAAGTTCATCGCCTGAGTGAAATCAAATATTTTATTGCCATTGAATATCCAGCCTTGAGAGGCAAACCCTTGGGCGGCGTTTTCTATTGTAACGCGGCCAGTTTGCTGTAACGCGTGCTGTAAATCATCAACTAACGACCCGCTTTTGTCATGATCGTGTTTATGTTCATGAGCATGTTTATGTTCAGGCTTGTCAGATAAAGCCTGATCTTCATCTAGAACACTGTCGCTCGTGCCAGCAAGTATAGACAGATCGGCCAAAGGACTATCTAACATACTAAAAGGTGTATTGGCTAAGCCTTGCTCAGCAAGGTAGTTTTTTAAATGGTCAACTTCATCACCTTCATACAAATCGGTTTTGGTTGCAATAATACGATCGGCAATGGACAACTGTTCTTGGTAAATTAGGTTTTCGCGATAGCGCGTCTGAGCGATTGCGCGGGCATCCACTAACGTGAGCGTTGCCAGGATATCAAACACATCTTGATAATGGGGTTGTTGCAAGGCAGCGAGTACTTCTTTGGGGTGGCCTACACCTGTTGGCTCAATTAACAATCGGTGAGGTTTAGCATAGGAAATTAACTCATTGAGGGCTATTTGCATGGGCAAGCCAGAGGTGCAACACATACAACCACCGGGCACTTCTCTGATATAAATATTATCTTCAGGTCGGCCTTTAAAAAAAGCGCCATCTATTCCGACTTCACCGAATTCGTTGACTAAAATCGCCCAGCGCTCATCTTTGGGTTTAAGGCTAAGTAACTGTTTAATAAGGCTGGTTTTCCCTGTCCCCAAAAAGCCGGTAATTATGTTTGTGGGAATGGCTGATGTAGGAGCAGGCAACAACATTATATCTTTCTCAGTGGGGGTTAGGTGTGAAAGATGTGATGTTATAACAATTTGGTAGGCGCGACTATCCTTCAGCGCCGTTTTATCCAATGCCTCCTTCATTTTTAATGCTGGACACGGCTCATTTGGCATTCACAGCGCAGTTGGTGGTTTGTATTCTGCACTTCACTCTTTGCTGTAAGAGACATTGCTAGAAAAAAGGCAATAGCCATAAACAAGGCGATAGAAACTATTCTCTTTCTCTAAATGCTTATTTGCATGCGTTACAAGCAATGTAAGTCTACGTAAATATCCACATACAGTCGTTCATTTATGAGATTATTGAATATATCAAGCGGGTTTAAATTTGAATAAAAGGACCGGTAATATGGGCACGAAAAGTAAAAAGGGCGCGATAAATAGAAATTTATTAGTGGGGTTAATTACCCTTAGTACATTCGGCCTTATTGCTTGCGATGATTCATCAGAGTCATCCTCAGAGAAAGACCTAACCAAAAACTCGGGGTTAGAGGTTTCGTTGTTTGCTGACGGGGCATTTTTGCAACCGCCTAAAATTGTTGATTGCGAAACAGCCCAGGGTACCGCTACTAAGTGTTACCAATTTATTACTTCTGGCGCGCCAGCAGGGCGAGCACCAGGCCCATTTTGCCCCAGAACAATCGACGATGGCGCTGACGTCTCAGGTAGTTGGTTTAGCAAAGATGGAGAGGGTGACCTAGTCGACCTTACCGGTAACTTCATCTTAACGCTTGATGATTATTACGGCGATGAAAAATGGTTACTCTCCGATGCGAAGACAGGAAAAGTGCGCTACACCGCCGATAAAGCATCTTGCTCAGGGGCGGCCCGACCTGATGTTGAAGAACAATATAAGCAGAACTGTATTGAATGTGAGTTGAGCTACCTTGATGAGGATTTTTCTTTAACGTATTTAATTCCAACCACACCAATTCCTTCTGCTCATGCAGGGCGACTGCATACGGTAGGTATCGCTTTAGATGGAACAGAGCTATCTGGCCCAGCACCGATTAGCGAGATTTTGGGTAGCTATACGATTGCCGCTTTTGATGACTGTGGTGGTCATATTAACCTGCATCAAGGGTATCATTATCATTCAACAACAGGCTGTAGCAATGCTTCAGTAAGCGATGACGGGCATGCACCGTTAATTGGCTATGCTGTTGATGGTTATGGTATTTATGCCATGCGCGATGCGAAGGGTAATGAAGAATCTTTGGATGAGTGCAGAGGGACGACTGATGACACAAGAGGTTATCATTATCATGCAGCAAGTCCGAGCGAGAACATGTTCATTGGTTGTTTACATGGAGAGTCTGTAAGACCTGCTGGTGGCCCTCCTGGCGGAGGCCCAGATGGCGGTCCTCCTGGTGGTAGACCTGATGGAGCGCCAAATGAAGCAGGCGGCCCTCCGCCCGAGCATCGTTAAATGAGTACCGCTGGAGGAGTATCCTCTGTGACGTTAATTCGATGGCGTACTATTAAGTGTTGCAGCATATGCGTTGCTACCGTGCTATTGCTAGCTAGTAGCAACGTATCGGCGCATTCAGGCCAACTAAATTTGAAAGCCCTTAATGCATGTAAACAGAAAGAGCGATCTCAGGCGTGCGAATACCAAGGTGCGCACAATGATCTATATATCGGCACCTGCCAGTATATGGCAGATACCCTAACGTGCGTAAGGAACCAGCCTATTCAAAAGCTAGATAATGACCCACCTGAATACGCTTTTGAGCACCTGCAAGACGATACGCAAATAAGAGCAATAAAAGAGTAACTTTAGCCGAATGCTGTTTTGCATATTATCCTACTCTGATGGAAAGTTAGTTTAGAAGCACGTCTTAGTTGATGTTTGCCACTTCCACACGTTGTAGATGCAATGCCATTGGACCAGTCGTATCTCCTCGTTAGATTAGTGAATCTGTTAGACAAATCACTCAAGTAGAATACTTCTTCCTTTGCTACAATCCGCTCAATTTACGACATTCAATGTCGGTATTGATCACCTAACCCCGCTGAGAGGCAACAAGAGGATTGTAAACATATGGACGACCTGAAGAATATTGTATTGCTGTTATCTTGGGTTGATTACTTGGGTATTGCGCTGTTTTTCAGTTGTTGGATGGGGTATCGCTTCGTACTAGAGCGGGGAGAAATAGGTCGCAAAGGGCTTATCGGTATCACGCACGAATATCGACTACAGTGGGCGATGGAATCAGCGGCGCGGGAAATTCCCGTTGCCTGTGCAGGCCTGACGAGTAATCTAATGGCGAGTGTGTCTTTTTATGCCTCGACCACGATTTATATTATTGCTGGTTTGTTTGCTTTAGTGGGCTCAGTGGAGCGTTTGCTGAGCTTTTCAGAAGATATGCCTTTTGCTCAAGCGGTTTCCAGTGGTTTAATTGAGCTTAAACTTATCTTACTTATTTTCATTTTTGTTAACGCTTACTTCAAATTCACTTGGTCTTTAAGACAGTTTAACTTTTTGTGTATTTTGATTGGGGGCAGTCCATATCGTGGCAACATGCCTTCTGAGGAATATAGAATCAAGACGGCTAAACGTATGGCTCGGGTTAACTCTTGCGCTGGCAATGAATTTAATCGTGGCATTCGCTCATATTATTATGGTATCGCTGCGTCTACTTGGTTTTTACACCCAGTAGCATTTATTGTTGCAACGATTTGGGTGACTTATATTCTGTATGTACGCGATTTTCATTCACCGGTGCTTGAAATTCTTAGAGATACATATTCGCCGGAATTGCGAGATTACACCTTGGATAATGAAAAAAGCGAGACTGGCGATACACCAGGTAGCGTAAAATAATTCATTTATATAAAATGGCTAATCGGCTAATCATTTTTCGGTTGTGCTTCGATTCATTGTGACGATTTTCTGTACTTGTTGATGACTGTCAGAATGTGTATCAAGTGATAGAACAGTACTTTAAGCGGACATGCAGAGGAAAAAGCATGTCGACTTTTTTGTTTTTGACGCTGTTAACTTTGTCAGCAATGTGTGGCTGAAATTTGTCGGCTTAGCGCCCCTAAGTTGGGTCGATAATTCCCTCTGCAATCATACGTAATGCCGTTAAGCTGGGGATAAAGAAATAGTCACCGCCTCGCGTTTCTACAAATCGTGGCATGCCGGAACACATATAGGTGGGTTGCCCTAAGGTTTTATTGCCATTTATTACCGTTCTGCCATCGGGGTTTCCGTCTTGTGTCTCACCATGATTCCCCAGTAAAACGTCTTTTTCGTTGCTGAGTTTAAAGTCGTTTCCATAGTTGATCCATTGTTGCTGCACGAATTCGAATTGGCGCTCAATACTGGCGTTGATCACCATGAAAATAGTACCGTGCTCTGCACTATTATTGGTTCGATCGCTGGAATTACCGTAGGGTAAACCTCTTCTTAGAATACGACGACGGTTGACCATTGCCCCTGGCGTGTCGAACGCGCCTTGAGTATCAAATTCGAGAGACCCTCTAGGGTTAGTTCGCCGAGTATGAGCGCCTAACGGGCATTTCGCCCCATCAACGTCGTGGTCATAATTAAATCCACGTCTTTGTGCTTTTAGGGTTTCGTATTTTTCTCTGGCGTTATTTTTCTCCTCGGTTGTTGCATCAGCTTGGTAAAACAACACCTCAGTGGCGCTTTGCCATTGTTCGCCAAATTCTTCCGCCGAAGCATAATCAGGGTAGGTTGATAGAGGTGCGCCATTCGACCAGCGACCAGCAAATTTCGCTTTCAATGTTTCCTGTTTTTCATCAGTGCTTAATTTAGCGTCACCGTAGTGCTTGCTTGTCATTTCCAAATAGGAGGTAAATTTACCAACGTTTTGATGAAGTTTGCGATACACCATAAAACTACCGTTAAACGACAGTAACCTTGGCTTGGGTGCAATAGGGTACTCGCCACTTTCGTCTTTATGACCTAGCACAAATTCACCCGCTTCAAGAGCCTCCCAGCCGTCGTCAGTTGTCGCTGATGCTCTAGTCGGTTTACCTGCCCCCACTGTTTCAGCGCGATTTCTGCCTTGTCCTTTAAAAACCGGGTTACTGATGCCATCCACATAGTGAAAATGTTCATTTGCCGTCGGTTTACCATCAATAACGATGGCATTGCCTGATTGGTAATCGCTTAAGGTACTGCCATCACCATCCCTGTGCCCACTAAGTAGAATTACTCCATCGCTTGTCTTATCAATAAGCTGCAAAATCTGTTCGTAACGTTGCTCTAGTTGCGTATCTGAGGTTGCATTGATACTTAAAAACACGTGCACGTCATATTGATTCAACCAAATAGGATCCCAGTGCTCTGGTGCGCTAGGGCCATCGTCACCCAGTATATCTTTGCGCGCTTTCATGCCCATGCGAAAGTCTTCTGGAAAGCTGCGCATTGACTCATCAGGTAGGCCCAATTCGCGCAGACCTGCGTACGTAAATGCGACGTTGGTTGTGGCTGGAGGCGCAGTACCGTTGTTTTGTTTATCAAGCGGGGCGGAGCTAGTGATGAGAGGAACTAGGCTTTTCATGAATGCCATACCTTGACGCTTGTTGTTTATTTTAAAAAATAGATAGCGAGACACCGGGTATCCCCAACGACCGTAACCGAACACTATGTTTCCTTGGATGTCATGTAAATCTAATACCGTATTACGCGTGTTCATTTGCTCACCTCCTTGTGACCCATGATTGTGGCTTTCACATCTTGCTCTATTTCGACCGGCACTTGGGTAGCGGCAACGGGCCAGCTGTTACCGTCAAGGTTTTCAATATCAATCAAATCGACAAATTTTTTGAAGGATTGCTGTAGATTGACTGCTCCACTGTCACCTTGGTTGCGCAAATGTTGGGTTAAGTACGCGAAGTGAATAAAGGCTTGTTTGACGTACAGTGCTTTGAGTTGCTCTGGCAAAGGCTTATCGTTAGAGCCATTAAAAAACAGGCTGTTATTGATTTGGCATTTTTTAATATATCGCACAAATTCAGTGGCGGAATGAATATTTTCAAAGGCAAAACAGTATTTAAGTAACACCTGCAGTACATCGCTAATCTCCTCCCACATACCGTAAAGATAGGTGTCGAGGTCGCCATGAAAATTGCTGGTAAATACGAGATATTTGTTTTTCAGGTGTTCTTCAACAGCGGGAGCCCCTTCGTAAAACACATCTTGTAGTAAAAAGACTCTAGCAAGATAGGTATTTGGCACACGAGCAAGGGGAGACTCATTATGTTTTGGCCAACTCTGTAGTTGGTCACGAATAATTTTGTCGTAGGCTCTGTTGTTTTCTGTGCCCGGCTTAACGGGGATCAGCACCGTCAGACCATAAGCATTTCCAAATCGATTTCCCATGATTTATGCCTCTCTATGCATAACCGCTTCGGCTGACAAGCTAATGATCGGAGTAGGCGCCATCAAGCCTAAATTACGCTGTTGCTCGTCTAGCAGTTGTTCGAAGCGCCGTTGAAATAACGCCGGGTCATTGTTTAGGTCGCTTTCGTCAATAAATTTCTTAAGCACATTGGTCAATGCTTCTGCACCTTTAATATCGTTCGATGCCGCAAGTGGGTAAGCGTTGTAATAATGATTGGTCCAAATCTGGTTGTAGGTAATGTAACTGTGAAAGGGTTGCAGCGGGACGGAGTTTGGGTACTTAACGTTTTTGTACCAGAGCATATCCAGCCCGTTGGGTATGGCCATATGGAATGAATCGACATATTGCTTCCAGCTGCCATTGAAGTTACTGAAAAACATCATGTAATGATACTTGAGCTGCTCTTTTGGTTGGGTGGCATGTATGTGTGGAAATTGCTTGATTACCGTCCATCTAGCATAATGAATGAGCGACAATGTCAATAATCCGTTTAAGCGCTCATAGATCAAATCCGCTAGCTTCATTGGTACCAAATTACCCCAAAATCCCGTAGTGCCTAGCTTCCTTGAAACTGAAAATTGTACGGCGGCGAATTTTACTCTATTCCAATAATATACCCAGCCTGTGAGCGGTGTAATAACGTTCATAGCATAAGATTTACCTGCGATATTAGACATCAATCTTTCCTTTTTATGATGTGTAAAATAATGGCTCTTTATTCGATTCCTGCTAAAACTCGCCTGAGTCGCGAGGACTAATGTAAGCGTTCGTTCTGCGTTCTGCGTTTTGCGTTTTGTGCTTTCTCGCCACTATTTTATTCCAGCGGCGTTAAGCACAACATAAGCGTAGTATCTGTTCGAAAAATGAACAATAAATGTAGGGCGAACAAACGTTTGGAATGGAGGTGTTTACGCTAAGTCCTCACAGTGGATAGTGAGCGAGTGCTTTGTCATTGGTTTAGGTGAGAATCAAGACGAGTGCCGCTGTTAAGATGCTAAGATGTTGAGATGTTGAGATGTTGAGATGTTGAGATGTTGAGATGTTGAGATGTGGAGTTGAGTAGAGTGGCCAAATAGGCTGGTACGCCAGCTAAAGGCAGTTAAGATTTTTGCCAAAAAACGTAAGCGATAAATCCAATCCAACTCAGGGCTAAAAGACCCCAGGGTAAGGTATTATTAGGCGCGGTCGGGGGGACTTCAATTGTTGGCTCAGTAGGTTTATCTGTGACTTGTTTGGCTTTTTGTTTACGCTGTTTGTCGATTTCACGTAACTTTATGCCCTGTTGTTTCTTGTAATCAGCAATGCCTTTTTGAATACCTTGAGCAATCAGCTTGGTTTGCTCTTTCGTTTGGCCACTTTTCTGTATTCCCTTTGCTAGTTTCATGGCTTGCTCTTCAACTTGGGGTGATACTTTAGGTTTCATTTTTGATAGTTCCACATCATTTAATTAAGCAGCCTAGTTTACTGTATAAGCTAAATTGAAGTCGGTTACCCTTACCTCAAATTCGGTTGAGGTGACACCTCATTTTACCGGAATCGGCGTACGCTTTACCATAGTCATAGCCAATAAAGCTAATGGTTGGACTGTGCGTGCTGAGCTGATAAAAAAAGCCCTGCAAATGCGGGGCTAATCGAAATTAATAGACCTATGGTGATAATTCAGGATCACACCTCTCGAACCACGTTTACCACAAGTTAGCCACTACAAACTAGGGGAGTAACGAATGGCTAATCCAACTGTTCTGCCTATTACATCGTAATCACTGACTGTATTGAAATGATTTGCTCCTGCTGATGGAGTAGGCGGTTGCTTGTCAAACAGGTTGTCGATACCGAAGTTTAACACCACTTGGTCAGTTGCTTGCCAAGATGCGGCGAAGTCAAAGTAATCTTGTGCGCTAATGCTAGTGGAGCGGTCAGACGCGTAATCTACATCGCCTATGCGTCTCCAACCTAGTTGAACGTTCATGGTGTCTAACTGCCAGTCAAGGGTTGCTCTGTGCTTATAATCAGCCTGCAGCACACTGGCAAAATCGCCAGAACAGGCACTGCCGTAGGTCCCCTTACAATCAATAGCCGCGACAGTGGCGTTGTTTTGGCGAGTTTGCTCGGTAACTAGGTTACCTTGATAACTAAACTTGAGCTTACCACCAATGGCATCAGGAGCATCAATGATGTAATTGGTCGCTATATCAATACCGCTTTGTTCAATAGATGCCAAGTTGAAGTCGTTAACAATAGCTGTGGTGATAAAACCAGTGGTTGGGTCACGCAGAACGGCGCCGCATAATGGGTTGCTCGCATCAGGGTTATCGATATAGCAGCTTTGCAAGGCCGCGCCGGGTTGAATTTGGCTCACGGCATCAGAGATATCGATGTGATAATAATCGATTGAAACATCGAAACCCTCAATGTATTCAGGGGTGTAGACGATACCCAGGGTCTCAGATTCGGCCTGTTCAGGCTTAATGTCTGGGTTGCCTCCATAGGTGTACTGTGCTGTGCTAGAATCGTAGGCTGTACCAATCGCAGGTGCACCGTAGCGTTCGCATTGAGCAGTATCTCCTGTGCCCAGTAAGCAAGGATCGCCGTTATAACGCCCAGCAAATCGGGCCACAAACTGATCGCTTGTTTGATCGAATAAGGCAAGTGATAAACCACTGATTGGGCTAGCAAACTCACCTAGGTTGGGTGCTCTGAACGCGGTGAGTTTGTTCGCACGTAAGCGAATATCATCGTTAATCGCCCAGTTAAGACCAATTTTATAGGTATCTTCTGCTTCGGTATTAGAATACTCGGAAACACGATAAGCCCCTTCAATGCTCACCTCTTTGGCAAAGGCAACGTCTGACACCACAGGGATTAGCACCTCAGCATAAAATTCCTCACTGTCAAAGCTAGCATCCATATCAAATGCGCTTACCGTCGCGAAACTGGTGCCGTTTCTAAATGCGTCCCCTGGCGTTTGTTCGCCTGTTTCTTTGCGATATTCGTAACCAATCGCAAAATCGATGGGGCCGTCAGGCAATGCAAAGAGGGCTGATGAGTCACCAGACACAGTTGCTGCAAGCACATTTTGGGTGCGCTCTCGGGTGGTATAAATGAGTGGGTTACTGAAATTGGATAAATCCAAATTCGGGTCGAACAAATCGACACTATTGGCTAACGCTGCAAAGCGATTATTGCCCGAGCCATCAACCGTATAGGCGTTGTTATATAGGGTCGCTGTTTCATCGGTTTTACCGTACTGTCCATAAACGTCGTAACGCAAGTAATCAGTGATATCGCCTTTGATTCCCAATTGTAGTTGAATTGAATCTCGTTCAGCTTTTGTGTGCTGTACACCAAGACCTAGATTTCGTTCTACGTTTACTTGAGCATTGCCGTCAGCATCAAAGGTTAGCCTATTGCGAACGTCATCAGTTAAAAAGGCATTATCTGCGGTTAGCGTCACTGCTTGATTCACCGATATCGGCGCTTGGCCACTTGCGCCAGCACCCTCAACTGTGACTTGAGAGTACATGACTCGACCATAGGCCGTGGCGTTGTCAGTTAAATCAAAGTCAAATAAAAGGCCGCTCGACAAACGTTTCATCGGTTGAGTCAGGTACAAATCAGCCGTAGAGCTGGTGGTTTGGCGCTCATCAAGCACACTGCCACCCGCGTTTACGGCAAATGCGTTGCCTGTGGCAACATCAGTGTAATAACCACCTGTATTGATAATTGAGTTGGCATTTCTCATGGCATAATCGCGCTCGCCGGCTAATAACTCTTTTCTTTCAGAGTAGCCGAGGTAGCCTGTTATATGACCTAAACCATCTGCGATATCACCGCCGAAAATACCTTCAAAATTGAGTGTTTCGTTGCCACCATCAGCAGTTTCGTAGCTGCTAGAAAACTCTGCGCCGTTAAAATCATCGTTCAGGATAAAGTTAACCACACCAGAAACTGCATCAGCGCCATACACAGCGGCGGCACCGCCAGTTAGCACATCAACACGCTTGATTAAGCCTGTGGGGATCATGTTAACATCCACAGAATTACGGAAACTAAATGGCACGGCGCGTGTGCCGTCAATTAACACTAGGGTGCGATTTTGCCCTAAGCCTCGTAAATCAATGGTCGAAGAACCGAATGAGTCACCTACGGTCGAGCCGGTACTGTTTGCACCGGCCGCTGCTTGGGGTAATTTTGTTGTAATATCTTCCACATTGACGGCGCGATCTAGTTTAATTTGCACTTGATCAACACTGGCCACCGCACTACTTGAGACCAGCTCAGTGCGTTGTATTCGAGAGCCCGTAATAGAGATAACTTCGGTTTTATCTGCTTTTTGCGATTGCTCTTGCGCCATAGGGGCATAACTGAAAAAAGCAGCTGTTACGGCAAGCGTGATTGGCGTTAGGGTGAGTCGTTGCAGCTTGGTAGAATGCGTTTTGTGTTTCATTTTTCTTCTATCCCGAGGTCAATATGCGATGGAGAGCGCCATAAAAAAGCGCGATGGAAAATTGTGCGTTTGATGTTTTTTATTTGTACACAAGGCTCATTATTTACCCAGCGAAATGCAAAATGCAATAAAACTTTCTTGTTAATTTTAAATTTATTGATAAATTATTCTTATTCAGTCGTAATAAAGAGCAGATTAAATAATGAACAGGCACATCGAACAATTATATCGCAGCGCTAAAAAACGCTCTCGCTTGGTCATTGGTTTAATGAGTGGCACCTCGCTAGACGGTTTAGACGTGGCATTGTGCCGCATTACGGGTCACGGCACTGACACGCAAATCGAGTTATTGGCATTTAGCACCGTGGATTACGACGAAGGCTACAAACAAAAAATAAAAAGTGTGTTTGCTAAGCGCCAAGTGGACTTGCAACAGGTCACTTTGCTAAACCCTTGGGTAGGCGTACTGCATGGCCAGATGGTCAATCAATGTTTAGCAAAGTGGAATATGTCTCCAACAGACATTGATGCCATCGCTAGCCATGGGCAAACGATTTATCACTGCCCATTGCGCCAGCATGGTCAAAGTGAATTTGGTAATGCCACTTTGCAAATTGGTGATGCAGATCATATAGCGGTAACCACTGGCATTTTGACCATAGGAGATTTTCGCCAGAAGCATATAGCAGCAGGTGGCGAGGGCGCCCCGTTGGCCGTTTACGGGGACTACTTGTTTTTCACCAGCAAGCAAGAAAATCGCATTCTATTGAACATGGGGGGGATCGCTAATTTGACCTATTTACCGTGCTCGGCAGATGCAAGTGCGGTGTTTAGCTCTGATATTGGGCCTGGCAACACCATCATGGATGCATACGTGCAGCGCCACTTTACGCCACTACATTATGACAAGGATAGCGCAATTGCATGTCAGGGTACGGTGCAGCCAAGTTTATTGGATAGCTTATTGCAACATGCGTTTTTTGCACTAGATTTCCCTAAAACCACTGGCCCCGAAGTATTCAATTTAGATTATTTGCATGCTGCACAGGTGCGCTCATCCACGCAACATTTATCCCACGAAGACGTACTCGCCACCTTGAACTTATTTTCGGCGACAACAATTGCAAATGCCATTAATTTTGCAGCTGCTGAGCTCGGAGACTTCAGTGTATACGCTAGTGGCGGGGGCATTCATAACCCGCTATTGATGGAGCATATTTTGCGATTGTGCCCCAAAGTGTCGAACATTCAAAATACCGGCACGCTAGGGATAGACCCTGACGCCAAAGAAGCGGTGTTGTTCGCCATATTAGCCAACGAATGCCTAGTTGGTGGGCAACAGCCGTTTGGCAACATAGAGCAGGGGATCCCGGATATCACCATGGGCAAAATAAGCTTTCCTGATTAAATAGCCTACATGTGAGTAATGTTTAGCAAAGCGAACAAACTTCGCTCAACTCAGTGGCGAAAATGAGTCACAAGCACACTGTGTTCAGGTTATTTTAGAGATTTGCCGTACACCGCTTTCCTTTCAAGCTCGTGGTGGCCGCCTCACATTGCTTTGCACAGTTTATTGCGCGGCTCTTTGCACATCCTTGCATACCTGCTTGTATGATTTTTGTCATTCCAAATATTTTCTTCGTTATAAATAAAGCCAAAACAACACAACACTCTTTCACTCAGAACTGAGTCACCACACTGTCCCTTCGATCTTGGCGGATTACCGACGTTTAGCTTAGTTTGCCGATGTTAACCAGATGTTATATGTTGATGGCTGAAAATTAACCGTATCTTTAGATGCATAGTGATGAGCAGTAAAATGAGTTTTTCTCGTTTATTTATCCAACCAACGCAGGGAAAGCAGAAAATGGAGTATATGAATAAATTCACTCAGTTCGGTCTAAACGCATGTGGTTTTTTGTCGCTATCAATATTCAGCATCGGCATAACAATGGGTCATGCTTCTGCCGATACAACTTCAGACGATGCGTTTATTGAAAAGAGTAAATTACTGGAACGCAGCAGTGAAATACTCTTTTGGACCCAAGAGGAGCGCGCGATCGGCTTTAAAAGTATTAGCAGAATGTGGCCAACCAGAGTCGTTACCAAAGCTAAAAATGCACAACCTATGGTGTTGAATGACATAGGTCTGAAAAATATTACCTACCAGGTTCAGGGGACTAAGCATACGATTGAAGATTTCATTGCTCTTAAAAGCGCGGTAGGGCTGGTGGTGCTAAAAGACGGTGAGTTGGTTTATGAAAATTATACAGAAGGAAATGACGAGAATACCCGCTGGATATCTTTCTCAGTCACTAAATCGGTTTCATCGTTACTGATTGGTACTGCAGTTAAAGATGGCTATATAGCCAGCGTAAATGATCAGGTGGTTGACTACTTGCCCCAGCTGAAAGGCTCGGCTTATGACGGCGTAACCATTAAAAATGTGCTGCACATGAATTCTGGCGTTCTGTGGAATGAAGATTACAGCGACCCAAATTCTGATGTTTCAAAAGCAGGTGGAGCAAATGGCATAACGTTAATTAACTACGTCAAAGCGCTTCCAAGAGCGCACGAGCCGGGTACCGTGTTTAACTACAATACCGCAGAGTCGAACTTGATTGGCGAGCTTTTACGCTCAGCGATTGGCAACAATGCTGCCACCTATTTACAAGATAAAATATGGCAACCGTACGCCATGGAAAACGACGCATTTTGGGTACTTGATAGACCAAACGGTGTTGAAACCGGCGGTTGTTGCTTACTGGCTAGCTTGCGAGACTTTGCTCGGCTAGGGCAGTTCGCCTATGAACAGTTGTCGTCACCACCCAGCTCTCCACTGCCGGTCAACTGGATAAAAGACTCGATAAGACCATCGACCACTTACCCTAATTATGGTTACCAGTGGTGGTTAGAAACTGGCAGCGACAAGTTTCGCGCCTCCGGTATCTTTGGCCAATCAATTGCCATCTATCCTGAACTTGGAGTCGTTATAGCCAAACATGGCAACACTCCTAAAGCCACAGGGCCTAGCGTATTTAAGGAGCACGAAAAAGCGCTAGACGCAGCTATATTAGCGAGTATTAAAGACCAATAGTGTTACAAGTGAGTGTTTCTAATGATAATGCACCAGTTTAACTCAGTTTGGCACCTAAGCTATTCTTAGATTTCGAGCTTGCTCACCAGTTTAATACTGAGTAACACGCAAGTTATGGTTAATCTGAAAGCTTTACTCAAACCTTTGATTCATAGTCTACACTGGGTGTGAACTTATGTTTCAAGGAGGAAATCGAGATTAAATGTAAATATTTTTCTCGCCGGTGAAATATTCATTTACATCGCTGGGTCTTATCATTTGTAAGCAAGATTACATGAAATTATTACTTCTACTTAAGGTGTCAAATATGAAACAAATTAAACAAACTACTATCGCTACAGCAATTGGTGCAGTTGTACTTGGTTCTCTAGCTTCAGTTAGCTTTCAAGCAAACGCGGCACCTTTTGGGATGCAAACCTTAGAGTCTGGTTACATGCAAGATGTTGCTGAAGGTAAGTGCGGCGAAGGTAAATGTGGTGGCGACAAAGCAGCTAAAATGACCAAAGAAGG
>NZ_BAEP01000060.1 GCF_000315015.1 Paraglaciecola mesophila KMM 241
AAAAATCAACTGTAGCCACAATCACATTTCAAAGCTGGTTAACGTAGTAGACGGCTAGGTGTCATACTTCCCTGTAGCTGAGTCCAGCCCGACATCCATGTCGGTCGTTCAAACGGCTGGAGCGGTGCTCCAGAAAGCTCCGTTTTCACCCATCCATTGGGCTATCTCCAGTGCAGCATCCATGTCGGTCGTTCAAACGGCTGGAGCAGTACTCCAGAGAGCCCCGCTTTCACCCCCATGCGATAATTGGCATGCGAGAAGGCAGCGTTGCAATAACGGTGTGGCGCGTTAGTGGTTTAAAACTAAGCGTGTTTTTAGCAGATCGTAACTCAATGAAAATCTCTTGAGTGGATGGCTAGTTCGTCTATTAAGTGGCTTAGGTCTTCTAACCTTCCGGCGATGATATGGGTTACGCCGCCGTCTCCTCTTTCTAATATACCGCTGACCTTTAGTATTTGCGCTTTTAAGTAGGCTTGCTTTTGAGCGCGCGCCGTTGCTTGCCAAACGATCACGTTACTATTGCCTGTATCATCTTCAAGAGTGATAAAGGTAACGCCTGATGCAGTACCTGGACTCTGTCTTCCTTTTACTAAACCAACGACCTTAATCACGGATTTATGCGTAATAGTGTCTAGTTGTGCTGCAGGCGTATAATGACCTAACAAGTTAGCTTCGCTTAGTAAGCGTATTGGGTGTGAATGTAAGCTCATACCAGTGGTTCGATAGTCTTCTAATAATGCGCTGAATTCACTAGGTTGTTCAGGGTTAAAAGCATTGTCCATGGTCAGTTGTTTAAATAAGGGGAGATCGCTTTGAGAGTCCATGAGTGACCACTTGGCCGTGTAACGATTGTCACTAAGACTGCTAAAGGCATTAGCGCTGGCCAATGCTTCTAACGATGCCCTAGTTAGGCCTGTCTCTTTAAGTTGAGCCAATTCGCTATAGCCCTGGGGTGGCCGTGAATCAACAAATTCTTCAATTTCTCTGCGTGATAAGCCTTTAATTAATCGAAAGCCTAAACGAAGAGCAAGTTGGTTGTCTGCTGTTTCTATAATGTGATCATAATACGAGGCATTGATGCACACAGTCAAAACTTCAATGTGATGACGCTTAGCATCTTGAATCAGCTGATCAGGTGTATAAAAACCCATTGGCCAACTATTCAGCAGACCACAGTAAAAACTTTCTGGGTAATAATATTTTAGCCAAGAGGATACATAAGCAAGTACTGAAAAAGAGGCGGAATGTGATTCAGGGAATCCATATTCACCAAAGCCGCATATTTGCTTGTATAGCTGTTCAGCGAACTGAACTTTGTAACCTCTCGCCAGCATGCCTTTAATGAGCTTGTCTTTAAATTTAATTAACTCACCGGTTTTCTTCCAACTGGCCATTGCTCTGCGCAGTTGATCTGCTTCGCCCCCACTAAAGCCTGCTGCAACCATAGCAATCTTTATTACTTGTTCCTGAAATATGGGGACGCCCATAGTGCGAGACAGCACTGACTCTACTTCTTTAGAGGGGTACTCAACAGGCTCTAAGCCGTCGCGACGTTTTAGAAAAGGATGCACCATATCGCCTTGAATTGGTCCAGGTCTGACAATAGCTATCTGAATGACTAAATCGTAAAAGCATTTAGGGCGTAAGCGGGGCAGCATGGTCATTTGCGCGCGGGATTCAATCTGAAATACCCCAACGGTATCTGCTTTTTGTATCATGGCGTAAACATCAGGATCACTAGGCAGCCGGGTAATATCGGCAATTGAAATCGTTTTATTATGATGCTGCCTAATTAAATCAAAAGTTTTTCGTATGGCGGTTAACATACCCAGTGCCAGTACATCTACTTTAAGTAGTCCTAAGCTTTCTAAGTCATCTTTGTCCCACTGGATGACACTACGTTCAGCCATAGAGGCATTTTCAATAGGCACGAGTTGATAAAGTGGGTTGGCTGAGATCACAAAGCCCCCAACATGTTGGGATAAGTGACGGGGAAAGCCTTTAATTTCATTTACTAGGTGAATGAAATGCTTACCTTTGCCAGAGCTTGGGTCTAACCCGAGCTCTGAGATTTGTGCTTGCCAGTTAAGTGCTTTATCTCGCCGATTAATATTTTTTATAAAAAAGTCGAGTTGAGACTCATGAATACCTAGTGCTTTTCCTACATCGCGGATCGCACTTTTTTGACGATATGAGATCACTGTGGCTGCAATTGCGGTTCGCTCTCGGCCATACTTTTTGTAAATATATTGAATGACTTCTTCTCGTCTTTCGTGTTCGAAATCAACATCAATATCCGGTGGTTCATTTCGTTCCTTTGAGATAAAACGCTCGAATAAAACAGAGATTTGTCTTGGGTCGACGGCGGTAATTTCTAAACAATAACAGACCACAGAATTAGCTGCAGACCCTCTGCCTTGATACAAAATATGCTGAGCTTTAGCGTACTGAACAATGTCTGAAATGGTTAAAAAGAAAAATTCATATTTCAATGCTTCGATGAGTTTAAGCTCTTTTGCAATAATGCGTCTTATTGCAAAACTGACCCCTTCGGGGAATCGAATTGACATGCCTCTTTTAACCAAATCGCGCAGATGCGATGTGGGAGTTGCCCCCTTCGGGATAAGCTCAGCAGGATATTGATAACTCAGCTCACTTAAATCAAATGTGCATAAATTTGCAATGCTGGCGCTTTCAGCCAGCCACTTCGCTGGATACAGTCTTTTTAGCTTGCTAATAGGCCTTAGGCTACGCTCGGCGTTTTGTGGGATTTTTTCTACTGAATGTTCGATATTATTAACTTTGTGTATTGAATTTAATACACAAAGTAGTTCGTAGCGTTCGGGTGAATGCATGAGAACACCCCCACAAGCGGTAATTGGAATATTGAATTCCTCGCTAAGCGCTTCACAATGAGCCTGATATAGATGTTCGTCTGAAAGTAAATGGCGCTGGTAGCCAAGCCACAAACGAGTAGGGTAATTCTTGTTTAACCATTCAGCCCAGTGTTTATCAGACGCTAGATCTCCACTAGGAAGCCAAATGGCTAAGCAGTGTTTAGTGGTTTTTAGATCCCATAAATCAAGTTGGTATTTACCTTTTTCTGCGCGGCGCCGAGCGTTGGTTATAATTCGACAGAGCTCAGAATAAGCTCGGTGGTTTGGGCATAGTAAGACTAGGGTTAGTTCAGCATTAAAATGGAATAAGCTGCCCACAATTAGTTTTACCTTAAGATCTTTACTTTTTATTTCGGAGTAAGCGCGTACTATTCCTGCAACGCTACATTCGTCAGTGATAGCAAGTGCTTGATAACCCAAATAGTCAGCTTGATAAATAAGCTCACTTGGGTATGATGCTGCTTGTAAAAAACTAAAATTACTTTGACAAAACAGTTCAGCATATCGGGTGTTTCCAAATGGCATAGCTAGCTGAATATGCCCTGTAAAAACCATTTATTATCGGGTGTTTTAAATACCCAAAACCATTGTCCTTGCTCACTGGTTGCGATGAAATAATCTCGCACAACAGGGTGATGATCCCACCAACCTGTGCTGATACGTTCAGGGCCATGCACGATCGAAACATGCTGAGTAAGCAAGCTAGGCTCAGGTAGTAAGAAACTTGGCCGTAGTGGGGGGCGGTAAATAGGGTTTTGCTCGTTTACGGTTAATGCGCAACAATACTGAGATGCTCGTTCTGGTCGATAGTCGTTAACGGTCATGGGGCTAAAAAGCGCATCGTCACCTAACTTAGCTTGTAGTAACGAAATAAGCTGTAGTCGAGAAATTGCCCCTTGCTTACCCAAGAATAAATCATGCTTATCTGGGCTACGTACAAAGGTGTTTTTCACGTTTAATTGCAGGGCAACGATAGGGGCATTCAATATTAGGTTATCTAACTTTAAAGCGAGCAACCCTAACCAATCTTTAGCACGGTATTCACCCTGTTGGGCTCCCACTACAAATTCGATATTTTCTTTGTCTCGCTGATACAAGGTAATGCTTAATTCTTGAGTCAATTCATCTCTTAATAGTAAGAAATTTTCTAAATTTGAAAGTACCTTATGCATTGGCTGAAGTAATAAATCGCTGCGTTCAATCTCATACAAAAGCTCAATGTATTGTTCAAAGCGTTGTGCAGGATGAAAGAAGTCGACCGGATGTTTAAAGTCTCCTCTTAATTGCCCTAAGTAAGTGATGACCTGAGTATCGAAACGTTTATGTAAATCGCTAAAGGGAATAGCAAGTAATTGTTCAACCGTGCTCACGCCTACACTATTGAGTTTAGTAATGTCTTTTTGAGATAACTCGGTAAAGGTTAAATCGACTTGTTTGAGTGCCTGTTCCATTAATTTGGGATCGTCAGTAATGTGGTCCCATTTTTTAAGAGCAAGTAATTTAGCGGCTAATGGCGAACTTCCTGTGGCAAAATTAAACTCGACGTTTAAAGGCGCTAGCTGTGTTTGTATTATATTCCACAACTGCAGTAAGCCGCCGTATAAGCGCAGCATATTGTCTACTCGAAGCAGTAACCCTTGCTCACTGAAAAAACAAATATCACAAACCACCATGTATAAGCGATGTGCGATCATACTCAACTGCTGCTTTTCAATCTCTGGGTTGAATGGCACAACTTGTAACCCCCCATGTAAAGCAGCCGCTGTGCCTAAACTCATATAAGGCTTGATACCAGTAAATCTAGCAGCTTGATTAAGCTGAACGATGCCGTGTTGCATATCAAGGATGACCACAGGTGTCTCAACGCCATCTTGAGCTGGCTCTAACTGCTCGTTAGGGCGCGCTTTAGAGGGGCCTAGTGTGTGGTAAGAGTCGAGCTGCAAATTAGGAAAATGCAGATAAAGCCATAAAGGTTGCATGCAGTCTTATTAGCCTGTGAGGCTATGGATCCTAGGTAGAGGAACAATATTAGATGACTTTGGTTGCCGTGTTAGTGATGGCCAAGCTTGAGCCATATTCACAGTAAATGGCTGGCCGTGGCTTCCCCCTTTACGTTTGGTCACTGTGACCTGTATCCCTTCTGGACAAGGAGCTAATTCTAGGGCTAGTGCAACTGGAAGAGAAAACGATGTAGGTTGCTGCTGACGCATAACAACACTCAATGCTTCCCCAGTTTCAGCTGCAAACTGTAAACGTTTCGCTTGATGTACTTCTAACCCTTGATGCCACAAAAACACGCCCTCGCAACAACCACTTTTTAAGCACTGCTCTGTTGACCACAGCGCCTCTTTTGCATTTTTAGGTTCGATAATCAAAATACGCGATAGCTCAAAGCCCATTTTGACCAACATGGGCGCATTCAATCGTGCCGGAGCCCCAATAAAAACGAGTAATTTTTGACTATTTTGTTGGCGTAATACAAAACTAGGCAGCAATAGTCGCAATTCACCGATGCCAATTGGGCTACTGATATCTACGACGCCTTGTTCAGGTAAACCTCCTTCTAGATAAGCATCAAGACTATCAAAACCGCTAGACAAGGTTTTGTGAGCACCACTCACTTGGCTTGCTTGCCAAAGTAATCGCTTGTTTTTAAGTTGATCGATTGTTGAGTTCATACGCCACCTTTGCTGTATATAAATACAGTATATGAAACATGACAAGATATGCAAGGTTTTGCCGTGAAGCACAGCTACAAGATCGTAAACTCGATTGATTTTTAAAACGTTTATTTTTTGCGAAGGGGAAATACCAAGCAGCATTAACAAGTATTCACTTATTAACCTGAATTAGTATTATAGGCGTAATTGACTTGGGGTTGAGCCTGTCCAGCGTTTAACGGCGCGCCTGAAATTGGGCACATCAGAGAAGTCCATTAGGTGCGCTGTGTCTTCGTTATTCAGTTTTTTCACTTGTAGTAAATGAATAGCTTGCTGCATACCTAACTCATCTTGCAGTTGCTGGAAGCGTATCTTGTAAAGCTTTAGCTTACGTTTTAGCGTCGCTGGACTCATACCAAAGGCGTTAGCTGTATCTTGTAGGGTTTGCTGACGATGATGACGCAGATGGTTTCTGACGGCTTCGATAAAACCAAGTCGTGTTGACTGGTTCTGTTTTAATTGCTGAATAGCGTGCCACTTAAGGCTTTGACTTTGTTGTAAAAAAGGCGCATTTAGCCAAGGTAAATCAACGCGAATACGCAATAACGGTTGAGAGAAGTTAAGTCTATAACCTAGGTTCTCTTCATATTCCTGTATATGCCTTGGTCTGGCAAAGGGAAAGTCAAAATGAAAGGGCACTCTACGATCAAGCAAGAGGCGAGTGCCGGCCACCAGTGCGGTAAAATAACTTTCGGTAATAAATTGCCATTGAGCAGCACACCCTAAAGCATCGTTGAATACCAGGTGCAGCTGTTGATTATCCCGGTAGGTATAAGCGTGCATAAAGGGGCAAATCTGCAACCGAAAGACCTGCAATAAACGCAAAGCATCTTTTAAATCACGACTGTGTAGCAAGGCATTGGAAATATGCCCATAATTACTGGGGAATATTCGTCGGCCAAGCAAAAACGAACAATCATGGCTGTCTACCTGAGATTGAACGTTGGCCATTAACCCTAGTAATTGGGCTGGGCTTAGTAGAGCGCGTCCTGATTTAATATCTTGATAGAAAATTTTTGTGCCTCGTAACAAGCGTTCTTTATTCGCCCCTCGGCTGATTGCCAAGTCCATTAAACTTGCCGCAAGCTGATGGGCAGGTAAGCATTTGTCCTCTAGGCTGAGGTATCGTGGGCGACATGCTGTCACTTGCTGCGTCATTTACGCATGCTGCTTAGAGTCATCAAGGCGTCGATTAACCCGACTGATAATACTGTCAACCGCGTCCCCGGTTCGAGCTGCTTCAGTGGCAATCGTCATAGAGTGGAAAATCGGTGATGCTTGTTCATAAGGCTTAAAAGCAAGATGAGAGATAGCTTGGCGAATATCCTGTGCGAGCTCATTGGCAAGTGTTAAGTCGGTACCTGGCAACAATAAAATAAATCGATCACCAGCATAACGACATGCCAAGTCCGTAGTGCGTAGGTTCATTAAAATCAGCTCTGATATTTCACGCAATAACCTGTCACCTTCTTGAGGGCCAAATTGACGGTTAAAACGGTCAAAATTATCAATATCTAACATCATGATCGAAAAAGGGCTGTCGTCTTTAGTACGCAGTTGCATGTCTATTTGCCCGCGCATATAGTCGGCGCGGTACAGTTGGGTAATAAAATCAATTTGCCCATGCTCACGGGTATTCGCTTCACGGCGACATAGCTGACGGTTTAACGCAAGTTGTTCTTGATGCCAATGCCACAGTGCGTAGCTCATGATCAGCATGCCGATACCTGCGGGGATAGATTCAATCAAACTCAGCCCAGCGGCGGCTGCTTGGTAATGCACAAACTCATCAAATAAATCCAGCAAGGCAGAAAACATAAAGCAGCTTAAACCCAGTACTAAGCCTGTCGTCACACGCCCTGGTGGGCGGCTAATTAAAATAAAAAACAACCAGAACAGTGAGAGCAACGCGATACTGCCTTCGCCTAAAATATCTAGCCAGCTGATCTCTTGCCAGTCTTTCAATTGCCCCAAACCAAAGCTCAAGCTTACTGATAGCGAAAGGCATGCCGCAATGAGCGACACCAAATTCTGGTGACGACTTAATAAAGATATATTCATAGTGGGTTTCTCAAACAACAAAACCTGATCCTGACATAAAGCATTAATACTAAAGAGGTCATATTGGCTCAGCTAAGTGACAGTTGAATGAACTTTCACACATTATAATTACGTGAAAATAGCGCCTAGCAAGCGTATTTACGTGAACGGTGAGGGGTCAAATAGGCTCAATTACCAGCAAATTAACCTCGAATATGCGCCTAAGTCGCTGAAATGGCGGTAAGACAGCCAAGGTGTTCATGAAACTGTCATACGTCCTGACTAGTTTGACGGGCAATTAATCAGCTATATCACTGACACCATTAAATCGAGGAAACAGGATGCCAATCAAAAAGTCGACTCTCACTATAGCGTGCATGAGTGCGTTACTCAGTTTATCGGCCGTAGCCCAAGAAGCGGGGAAGCTACAAGGTTTGTTAACAGATAGCAGTCAAACAAGCTATTTCTCTGGCGCGCAAATCACAGTAAAAGAATTGGGTTTGAGCACGGTATCTAGGCGTGATGGCTCATTTCGTTTTACCAATCTACCTGAAGGGCAATATACCCTAGAGATAACATACTTAGGTGCTGATACGCTTGAGGTCCCTATTGAGATTAAGTCTGGTGAGATCTTAGCGAAAGACTTTGTACTAGTAGGGAAACGCGCAGATTTAGAAAATATTATCGTCTATGGCCAACGAGCGGGACAAGCAAGCGCACTAAATCAACAGCGCAGTGCTGATAGCATTAAATCGATAGTTTCTTCAGATGCCATTGGTCAATTTCCTGATCAAAACGCCGCAGAAGCCTTACAACGTTTACCTGGTTTGTCTATCGAACGTGACCAAGGCGAAGGGCGCTACGTGGGAATACGAGGTATTGACCCTAACTTAAATAATGTAACGATTAATGGTTTAAACGTACCTTCTCCGGATGGTGGCGCACGCTCGGTTGCGCTGGACGTTATACCATCTGAACTCATTCAAACCTTGGAAGTATCAAAGTCCGTCACCCCAGACATGGATGGAGATGCCATCGGCGGGTCCGTTGAAGTTAAAAGCCTAAGTGCGTTTGATAAAAAAGGCACAAGTGCCAGTGTCACCGCTCAGGTCAGTCACAACGATTTACGTGATGAGGTCAGCCCTAAGTTATCTGGCAGCGTGACAAATGTGTTTAATGACACATTTGGGGTGGCCGCCGCGCTATCTTATTACGATCGTGATTTTGGTTCTGACAACATAGAGTCCAATGGTGACGACGAGATAGAGCAGCGTTATTACAGTATCAACCGTGAAAGATTGGGCGCGGCAGTTAATTTTGATTACCGTCCTGATTTTAACAATCAATATTACTTGCGTACTTTATACAGCCGATTTGCTGATGATGAATATCGTTTAGCAAACACCTTTACCTTCGATGATGATGACTCTGAAGTAGAGCGTGGGAGTAAAGACAGATACGAAGAGCAAAGTATTTTGTCATTAACGGCAGGCGCCGAACATCAACTTAATGATTGGTTAATTGAATATCAACTAGGTTACTCGAAAGCAGATGAAGATGAGCCGAGCTCTTTGTACTACACCTTTGTAGGCGAAGAAATGGATATATCTTCAGATATGCAGGGAAAGATACCGACTATCGTGCAAGATGCCTCAGTGATGGAGCTATCAAACTATGAGCTTGATGAAATAGAGCTTAGCCAAAACGAAGCACAAGACACAGAAAGTAGTTTCAAGTTTGACGTCACTCGCTCTCTAGAAGTAAGCGGACACAGCGCCGAAATTAAATTCGGTGGAAAATACCGGGATAGAGAAAAGACCAATGATGCCATTGTTTCTCTTTATGATGGAGACTTTGACGGCGTTGACCCTAGCCAATTTGAAGCGGCAGCGCCAGATTGGGGGCTAGGGGACTTCGGGCCAGGTTTACATAAGGGCGCTATGCGCGACTACTTCAACCAAGAAGAAGATGCGCTTGAATTAGCAGAGTTAGATTCTGAGGTCGAATCAAACGGCGCTACCTATAGTAATGAAGAAGATATTCTAGCCGTCTATTTAATGGGTAAAATTGACATTAATGACCTGCGCATTGTGGCTGGTTTGCGCTACGAAGACACTGACTTTAGTACGTCAGGTATGCGAGTTGAACTCATTGAGAATGAAGAAACCGATGTTGAAGAAGTCGTAAATACTCTTTGGAAAAGTGCTCGAAGCTACAATCATCTACTGCCAAGTTTAAATGCGCGATACGAGTTTAGTGACAAATTAGTCGCACGCTTTGCGTATACCCAAACTATTTCTCGCCCGAAATTCGAAGATGTAGCTGCGTATCAAATTATTGAAACTAAAACAGAAGAAGACGATGGAGTCTTCGTGACTGAGCGCGAAGCTGAAGCGGGTAACCCAGAGTTACTGCCTTATGAGTCAGAGAACATTGACTTATCTATCGAGTATTACCCAGGCGACATAGGGGTGCTATCGGCAGGTTATTTCCACAAGAGTATTGATAATTTCATTATTATCGCAGACGTGGCAGGAACAGAAGGTTGGGAAGGGTACGAAGAAGTCACCCAAGCCATAAACGGCGATACCGCAACCGTAGATGGCATTGAACTATCTTGGGTCAAAGGCTTCAACAATGGCTTTTTAATCTCAGCTAATGGGACAATAACCGACTCTGAAGCAGAAACCTTGTTAGATGGTGAGCTTTATAAAACCTCTTTACCTAATCAATCAGACAGAATAGGCAACCTTACGTTGGGATATGAAAATAACCAAATGAGCTTGCGCTTAACCATGTCATACAAAAGCGAAAACCTTGAAGAGATTGATGGTGACTTGATTCGCATGGAAGACAGCCATCAGCAAATAGACTTTAGCGCTAAGTACTTTATCAATGAGAGTATGCACGTCTACTTTAACGCCATTAATATCAATGATGAGCCTTATTATAATTACTTTGATACCCCTAGTGTAAATGCGCAGTATGAAGAATATGGCCGTACCCTAGAGCTAGGTTTTAACTGGACTCTGTAAATAGTGTACCGAGCACTTAGCTAAGTAAGTGCTCAAACTCAATCTTCTAAATAACCGCCAAATAGGCGGTTTGGGAGTTAATTCATGTTCTTAAATAGATGTAATGCGATAGTGTGCGGCTTGCTGTGCGTATTGAGTTCATTGGCTTTAGCACAAGGCGGACCGCAGGTTTACGACGAAGCCCATTACCAACAGCATCACATTAGGCAATTGCAGGAAACCCCAGAAGGGCTTGATTTCTTGGTGCTAGGTGATTGGGGGCGAAATGGTCACTATCAGCAAAGGCAAGTCGCTATGTGGATGGATGTGGCCATGCAGCAACTTGATGGTGATTTTATTGTCACCACAGGCGATAACTTCTATTCAAACGGGGTTGCGTCGATTCATGACCCCTATTGGCAAAGCTCATTTGAACACATATACCAAGGGCCTCATTTATTTGAAGATTGGTACGCAATATTGGGAAATCATGATTACCGAGGTAATTGGCAAGCGCAAATTGACTACACGCATGTTAGTCGGCGCTGGCAAATGCCTGCACAATATTATGCCAAAAGCATTGCGCTAGAAGATGGTGCTTCCGTGCTGATGGTATTTCTGGATACCAACCCACTCAACCCTGAGTACCAGCACGAAGCTAAATATGCCGCTACTCAGCAACAAGATGCTAGCAAACAGCTGGCTTGGTTGAAGCATCAACTTGCTAACTCAAACGCCACCTGGAAGGTGGTTATCGGTCATCACCCATTGTACTCCAGTGGCAAGCGCTATGGGAAAACTAGCGGTATTCGAGGTGCGTTAGAGCCTATTCTTGAAGGTCATCAAGTTGATGCCTACTTTGCTGGACATGAGCATGATTTACAGCACAACCAACCAGAGGGCACCCGCGTTGCGCATTTTGTATCAGGTGCCGGGTCAGAAGTGCGCCCTGTTGCCCAGCGCGAATTTACCAAATTCGCCATTTCACAAGCAGGCTTTGCCACGGTGGGAATAGACAAAGCGCACATGAATGTGCGCTTCATTAGCGCCGACGGGAAGCTGCTTTATCAGTATCAAATTAAAAAGGACAATTCGTGAGAAACATTTTTTTATGGGCAAGTTTGCCCCTTGTGTTAAGTGCTTGCCAAATGGCACCTATTGACAGCGCAAAGACTCAAGAGCCTTCAGGCACCTCTTTTTACACCATGCAGGTAAGCCCGCAGTCTTTTAGTGAAAATGCCGCTGTATCTGGCAAAGTAGTGTTACCTATTACACACGACAAGCAACAATATTGGTTAATGACAAGCGAGCAGAAAGGCTTACTGTTAACCGATAAAAACGGAGTCACATTAGCTCAATACCCAGGTAATTTTGAGGCACTTGACCGGCGCGCTGATATTGTTATCGCAAATAAAAAGTGGGATATGCTAGCCACTGTCGACAATGAAAGCGGCGCTGCGTTACTCATAGGCTTAGATTGGCAAAATCAGGCATTTAAGCTGCTAACGACTATTACTCACAACTCAAGTATTGAGGCGTTATGCTTACAGACACTGCCTCATCAACCCGATTCAACGCCCAATGTCGCCGTCATAATTGCAGATGATCAGGGTAAGCTTACCCAACGCATAATGGTTGATGGTCAGTATAAAAGCCTAAGCAATGTTTTGTTGCGCGAGTTTGTCGGCGTACCACAAGTGAAAGACTGCGCAGTGGATGACGCAAGCCAATCTTTATACCTAGCGGAAGAAAACATCGGTATATGGCGTTACGCCGCTGAGCCTGAAGCCGAACTTGTGCGCGAGCTTGTGGCTGTTTCAGGTGTGCATGGTCAGTTAAAAGGTGAAGTGACCTCTGTTGACACCTTAACCGATGGACGCTTGCTGGTGGCCACCCCTGAGCAGCACGGAGTTTGGTATATCGACCCAAAGCAAGTTAATGAAGCACAATTGATCGCACTAAAAGGTACATTAGGGGTTGAAAGTGTTCATGGGTTAAGCACCAAGCAAGGCCTACTGGTAGGGCTATTTGATGATGGAACAGGTGTGTATCAACAGGCTGTTTTACCTATCACAGAAGCTATTCAAGGGCCCGTTAGCCCTCGCTTTAACGCCGTGTTGGCAACGGTGCAAACCGAAGCGGTAGCAACGTCAGGCGATGCCGCTGACGATCCAGCCATTTGGCACAATGCTCAAGCTCCTGAGCTGTCACGTATTCTTGGTACCAATAAAAAACGCGGCTTGAACGTTTACAGTTTAAAGGGGGAGTTGTTGCAAAGTTTGGCGGTAGGTCGTGTGAATAATGTAGATGTTCGTCATGGTTTTACGCTGGCTGGCAAAACATTCGACATTGCCGCTGCGAGCAACCGAAGCAAGCGCAGTATTAGTTTATTTGCTATCGAACCACACTCGGGTGAGGTGTCGTATCTACAAGATGTTGCCACTGATCTGAATGATGTGTATGGCTTATGTATGGCACAGGTAAATAACCAATATTATGTCTTTATTAACGATACAGATGGGCATTTTGAGCAGTACCAACTTGAGGGTAAAGGCAGCCAAATTAAAGGCAAGCTTGTACGGCAATTTAAGGTTGCCAGTCAACCAGAAGGGTGCGTGGTAGATGATGAGTATGCTCAGCTTTACTTCGGGGAAGAAGCCAAAGGAATTTGGCAAGTGGATGCAACAGTGAGCAAAGCGTTACCGAGACTGATCGCGCCCCTAAACGACGATTTTGTGGCAGATGTTGAGGGTATGGGGATTTATCACCTAGATCAAAAGCGCTATTTGGTTGCATCTAGTCAAGGAAACAATAGTTATGGGGTTTTTGCCTTAGATGATCGTAATCGTTATTTAGGTAGCTTTACTATCGACATGAATCTGCCCGCTAATATTGATGGCGTATCAGAAACTGACGGCCTTGAAATCAGCTCACTAAGCTTTGGTGATGCCTTTCCTAACGGTTTAATGGTGGCGCAAGATGGGCGCAACGTTATGCCAAGTCTTAATCAAAATTTTAAGCTGGTGGATGCAACGCAAATTGCTCAAATCATTCGTAATTGGTTGTAAAAGGCTGCTTGAAACTCGCCTATGCCACAGCTTGAAAATCTGTTGTGAAGGGGCATAATTGGCTCTTCATTCCTCATAAGTGAACCCAGATGCAATATTGGTTATTCAAGACAGAGCCCGATGCCTTTAGTATCGATGATTTAGCCGCAAGACCGAATCAAACCGAGCACTGGGATGGTATCCGTAATTATCAAGCGCGCAACTTTTTACGTGATCAAGTGAAGCAAGGCGATAAGGTCTTTATTTATCACTCTAGCTGCAAAGACGTTGGCATCGCAGGACTAGCTGAAGTGGTAAAAGAAGCTTACCCTGATCACACCCAATTCGATCCTGAAAGCCACTACTATGACCCTAAATCAAGCCCTGACAACCCTCGCTGGGTCATGGTAGATGTTAAGTTTGTCGAGAAATTCCCCGCTATTTTGCCGCTTAAAAAAATCAAAAGTATGCCCGAGATAAGCGAAGTCGGCTTAGTGAAAAAAGGCCATCGATTGTCTATCATGCCAGTGAATGAGCATGAGTTTTCAGCGTTATTAGCTGCTGCGAAAGCTTAGAGTTTCGCCTTAGATGTTGCTAACGCACAAATGACGCTCTTTTGGTCTTTGTTTGGCCAGGTACAATAGCGCAACAAAGGCTACGCTAGCGATTTTCCTCAATAAACGTATTAATATTCTGCTCTAAAATCGATAAGGGCACTGATCCGTAGGCGAGTACTGCATCGTGAAAGGCGCGTAAGTCGAATTTATCGCCTAATGCGTCTTCGGCTTTTTTACGTAGGCGTTTAATGGTTAATTCACCAATTTTGTATGACAAGGCTTGGGCTGGCCATGATATGTATCGGTCCACTTCTGTGGTGACGTTATGCCCTGACAAAGCAGTGTTTTCCAGCATGTAGTCAATGGCTTGTTGGCGAGACCAACCTTGCATATGCATACCTGTATCGACCACTAAACGACACGCGCGCCACATTTCGTAGCTTAAACGACCGAACTCTTCATAAGGAGTGGTGTAAATTCCCGCTTCTTTACCCAAATATTCAGAATACAAGCCCCAGCCCTCACCAAAAGCTGAAATATAGGTATAGCGCCGTACAGGGGGCAAGTCTTGCATTTCACTTGCCAGCGATATTTGCAAATGATGTCCAGGTACGGCTTCATGCAAAGTAAGCGCGGGCAGGGCATACAAGGGGCGCTTATCAAGTGCATAGGTGTTTACCCAGTAGTAACCAGGTTGATCGTCCCTTGTGGGGGCAATATAACGCCCAGTGGTGTATTTAGGGGCGATATTATCAGGCACAGGCGCCACACCGTAAGGCACGCGTGGCAAAGTGTAAAATAACTGGGGAAGCGCGGCATCAATACGTTTAGCTATATATGACGCGCGCATTAAAAGCTCATCTGCACTGTCGGCATAAAATTCGGGGGAGGTGCGCAAGTACTGAATAAACTGATTAATGTCACCGTTAAAATTAAGGGTGTCTAATACGCTCTGCATTTCACTGCGAATGCGCTTCACCTCTTGCAAACCGGTTTGATGAATATCGGCTACATCTAGGCTGGTACTGGTGTAGTAATCGCTACGGTTTTGATAAAACTCAGCTCCGTTTTGCCATGTTTTGGCGGCAATATCTTGTTTTGCATTGGGGATGTATTCATCCACTAAAAAGCTATAAAAGCTTTGATAGGCAGGTAATACACTTTGGTTAATGGCGGTTTCACCTTGCGTGAATAAGCTAGCCTGAACTGCTGAACTAAAACTTGATTCGGCAAGGCGTTTAAACGGGGCGAAAAATTGGCTGTCATGCAGGTCTTCGGTAATGAATTTTTTAATAGTGTCGTCAAACCCAACAAGCACAGATTTTGGCTGCACGCGGCCAGTTTCAATACCTTTTTTCATCCAAGCAATTTGTTGGGCGAAATAGCGAGGAAATTGGTTTAAGCGAGCTAGATAGTTTTGATAATCTTGCTCGGTTTTAAACGGAGCTGAGGCCGGTAAAAATGCCAACGAGCTGTAAAAACCTGACTCGGACGTAATAGGCATGTAATGGGCGTTGAAGCGATATAAATCGATGTCGTTTTGCAGCTCACGCATCTGCATCAATTTATTGATTTTTTGCTGGTGGTTTAAGCCGCTATCGTTCACAGCCTTTAAGCGAGCTAAAAACTGCTGGTTTCGCTGTTCTTGAGCCTGTAAAGCCTCGGGGGAGAGATCTTTTAGTTTGTCGTTATAGCGATTGTTCTGATAACGGGTGGCTTTTATTGGGTCAACCGACAACTGGTACTGCCAAATTTGCTCTAGCAAAGCGCTTAATTTACGTGACTGTGAAGGTTCGCTTGCTCCGAAGGCTTGAAAGCAAAAACTCAACATTACTGCCGCTAGCAACAAACTGCGCTTGTACATAGTGATCCCTCGTTGTCATTTGGGTTATTAGTCGCGTATAGGTCGCGAATAGAAGGTTATTTTTTCGGAGTATAAATTGGGCTTGGGAAAGCCGTTACCTTATCAGATAGCTCGCTGATTTTAGCCGTACCTTGTTTTTTTACCTCATCGATACGTAAAACATTATGCATCGGGATATACGTGGTGGTGACATCGGCAAACTCATCTTTGAGTTTTTCATGGCTTGGGTCAACGACAACGCTGGTGTGGCTGTCCCACACAAAATCACCAATTTCGATAAAACCAAATAAGCTGCCCTGACATAATTCGCGCACGTATAGTTCGTAGCGTACGCCATTGGCGATAAATTGAATTCTAAAGAGTGAAGTATTTTTCGACATAGTTTTGGTTATTACTGCGTAAAGTGTAGATAATTTAAAATGTGCTGCAGTCTACCCAGTCCTTGGCTTTTCGCCAAGTACTAGAAATTACACTGAAAGCCAATGTAACCAAGAAAAGCACAAGTGAGCTGATAAAACCCATCATTGGCCGTACTTGATTTTGTTTGCCATTGGCTTTGCCGTACAATTTAGCGAACAACAGAGTCTCAGCTATTTTAGCCACAAGTCTTGCGAACACCTGCTTTGCTCGTCAATCTGTTGATAAAATAATATAAACGCACCGATAGAAAGGAACAATAATGCGCCAAATCATGTATTTAGGCATGCTTTCAGCTGGGCTTATGCTTGCTGGTTGCCAATCAGCAAATCAAAATGCAATCCAAGATGCCCCCGTCAAACAAAGTGTCCATGCTGATGCAGAACGAATTAAATCTCACTTACGTTTTTTATCTGATGACTTATTAGAAGGCCGTGATACTGGCTCTCGTGGTCATGAAATTGCTTCTTTGTACATTGCCTCAGAATTAGAAGGCTATGGCCTTAAACCTGCTGGCGATGACGGCAGTTTTTTACAACGCGCCCCTTTTCGCCAAGCATCACTTGATCAATCTTCACCCTCACTCGTGCTTGAAACCGCTAAAGGTAAGCTAGATTTAGCTTATCCTAAACAATACATCACTAGCGCAAGCCCAGTCAGTGAATTGGCCAGTGTCAAAGGACAATTGGTCTTTGCTGGGTACGGTATAGTTGCCCCAGAGCTTGAACATGATGATTACGCTGACTTAGACGTAAAAGGCAAAGTTGTGGTGGTACTTTCTGGTAAACCGGCTTCTTTCCCCAGTGAAGAAGGTGCGCATTTTGGTTCAACCAATGAGAAGAAACGCCACGCTGCAGAGCACGGCGCCATTGGTTACGTGACTATTACCACACCTACTGCTGAGAAGGTGCGACCTTATCAAAACCTTCTTAATTATATTCACACGCCGACTGTACGCTGGTTAGACAAAAGCGGCCAGCCAGCCAATGTTTATCCTTCACTTAAAAACAGTGCTTATTTAAGTAAAGAAGCAGCTGAATTATTGTTTGCCAATGCAGATATGAATTTAGAGCAGATTTATCAGTTACTCGAGGAAGACGAGTCACCTAAAGGCTTCTCTTTGCCGGTAAGTATTGATTTCAGTAAGCGTAGCGCACACAAGACTATTAGTAGTCCTAATGTTGCGGCTATATTGGAAGGCTCAGATCCAACACTGAAGAATGAATATATTGTGTATTCAGCCCACTCAGATCACATCGGGATCGCCAAAACAGTTAAGAAAGACAAGATCAACAATGGCGCCATGGACAACGCAACAGGTACTTCTGTGTTACTTGAAACAGCCCGCTTGTTTAGCCAACTGCCTGAGCGCCCTAAGCGTTCAATTTTATTTGTTGCGGTCACAGCAGAAGAAAAGGGCTTACTTGGCTCGGATTACTTCGCACAAAACCCAACCGTGGCAAAGGACGCCATGGTGGCGAACGTTAATTTAGACATGCCCATTTTAACTTACGAGTTTAACGACGTCATTGCCTTTGGTGCGGATCATAGTGATTTGAAGGAGTCAGTGAGTCTGGCAGCACAAAAAATTGGTTTAACCCTAAGCCCAGATCCGTGGCCTGAGCAGGCATTGTTTACCCGTTCTGATCACTACAGCTTTGTTAAGCAAGGTGTACCTTCAGTGTTTTTAGTACCTGGACTGCAATCAGCCGACCCAGCAGTTGATGGCAGTAAGAAATTCGGTGAATTTTTAGCAACTAATTACCACAAGCCAGGGGATGACTTTAATCAACCCTTTAACTGGAAGGCGGCAACTAAATTCGCTGAAGTGAATTATCATATCGGCCTCACCTTGGCTAACCAAGCTAAGCGATCTAGTTGGAATGAAGGTGACTTCTTCGGTGATACGTTTTCTAAATAGCAGCGTATAAGGCGCAATTGCCTTATTCACCAAAAACCAATGAGTGCAAGATTACCTAACTTGCACTCATTTTATGTCGTCATAAATATGCCTACAAAAGGTAAGGAAACAACCTTACTCATTCAATTTATAATAAAAAAATCAGGGAGCTAACATGAGACTATCTATCATCGCCCTTTCGCTTGCCGCTGCATCTTTGAATTTTGCTGCATTGAACGTACAAGCCCGTCAGAATAATGAATCCACCACACATACAGTCGACACCGCGCAAACGGAATCACAACGATTAGCCGACTTTTTTGCTAATAACTTTAAACAGCGACTGCATCGCTCACCGCAGTTTCAGAGCTATTTAGGTTACAAGTGGGATTACGACAAGTGGAACAACATCAGTGAAACATTCATTGAACAAAGCAGCGAACTTGCCAAGAAGCAGCTAAACACGTTAAACAGTTTCGATGAAAGTCAGTTAAGCTCCGCAGAGAAAATCAGCTTAGCGCTAAATAAAGTGTCCTTAGAGCGCCAATTAGCTAATGATGAGTTTCGTCATCACACCTACATCATGGATCAGTTTAGTGCTTACCACACTATGGTCCCCAGCTTCTTGATTAATGTACACAGAGTGACCAATACGGAAGACGCTCTAGCTTACATTAGTCGTTTGCAAAGGGTAAAAACCCTGTTTTCGCAAGTCATTGACCAGCTACGTATTCGACAAAAAATGGGCGTATTTCCACCAAAATGGTCATACGATCAGATGCTACAAGCATCAAAAAATGTGATTACCGGAGCCCCATTTGATAGTAGCGACAGCGCATCAAGTATCTGGCAGGACTTTCAAGACAAAGCCAGCAAGTTAGAGATAACCGACAGCGAACGTAAGACCTTGCTTAATGATGCTAAAAACGCCCTTCTGACGTCCGTTAAGCCTGCGTATAAAGCACTCATTAGCGAGTTGGAAGTGCAGCGAGAGTTAACCCCTGAGGGTGATGGTGTATGGCGCTTGCCTAACGGCGACAAGTGGTACGAAAACCGCCTTGCATGGTTTACTACCACTGATTTAACCGCCGATGAAGTGCACAACATTGGCTTACAAAATGTTGAGCGTATTCATCAAGATATGCGCAGCATCATGAAAAAAGTAAAGTTTGACGGCAGTTTGAATGAATTTTTCGAATTTATGCGCAGCGATAAACAATTCTACTACGCCAATACGGACGAAGGTCGTGATGCTTATTTACTTGAAGCGAAAGCGCTTATCGACACCATGCGTGACAAACTACCTGAGTACTTTAGCTTAATTCCACAGGCTGAGATGGTCGTTAAACGTGTTGAGCCGTTTCGTGAAAAGTCAGCGGGCAAAGCGTTTTACCAAAGCCCTGCGAAAGATGGCTCTCGCCCAGGTATTTACTACGCAAACCTATATGACATGAATGACATGCCTACCTATCAAATGGAAGCCTTGGCCTACCATGAAGGTATACCTGGTCATCATATGCAGCGAGCGATCGCTCAAGAGCTTGAGGGTATTCCTGAGTTTCAAAAGTACAGTTCATTTACTGCCTATACCGAAGGGTGGGGCCTGTATACTGAGGAGCTAGCCAAAGATATGGGATTTTATCAAGATCCATACTCTGACTTTGGTCGCTTGGCGATGGAGCTATGGCGTGCTTGTCGATTAGTGGTTGATACCGGTATTCACAGTAAAAAGTGGAGCCGTGAGCAAGCAATTAACTATCTCATCGAAAATACACCAAACCCAAAAAATGACTCGGTTAAAGCGATTGAGCGTTACATTGCTATGCCGGGCCAAGCGACGGCATATATGATTGGTAAGTTGAAGATCATGGAATTGCGTGCTTGGTCGCAAGCAGAACTGGGTGAGCAATTTGATATCCGTGGCTTTCATGCCCAAGTGCTAAAAGACGGCCCTGTGCCACTAAATATTCTTGAACAGAAAGTCAAAGCTTGGGTAGCGGATGTACAGCAGTCTGCGAATAAAGCGGGTTAGGTACTAACTGGAGTTGGCGTAAATCATTGAAAGTATATGTAATAGTAAAAAGCCCGTTGAGTTGTTACTCAACGGGCTTTTTTATGTGCAAATTTTAACGTAGCTAGTTCAAAAAGAACTGGGTGCTAATTAGTTGCCATTGGTCGTTGAAGCCTTCTGTTGGGCGACGGGTAAATTTACTGCGAATAAATAGATTAATGCGCCCGTCTACATAACAAATAAGGAAATTCGCAATTATGGCCTCTTCAGCGGGCAGTGATTTACCTTCACGTAATTTTCTTTCTCTGAGAACTTGTTTTAACTGGGTTTCTAAACGTTCAAATAATTGGGCTATTCGTTCACGCAATCGGTCTTGCTCGCCCATTAAAGCGTCACCGTTTAAGATGCGCGTAATCCCCGGGTTTTTCTCCGCAAAGCCAAGTATGAGGCGCAGAATGAGTTGGCAGCGAGTCGTGGAGTCTTTTTCTTCATTAATAATTTTATTAATACGCGAAAAAAGTGTTTCTTCAATAAACTCTATTAAGCCCTCAAACATGCGGGCCTTGCTGGGAAAGTGACGGTACAGCGCGGCTTCTGACACGCCAACATGAGCAGCTAATTTAGCGGTAGTGATCCGCTGGCCTGGGTTGGTTTGCAGCATACTGGCAAGTGCTTGTAATATTTGCGCACGGCGATTTATCTTTTTTGCTATAGCCATTTTCTATCCTAAAGTGACCTCTGTGTGCGTTATTACCTAACGAGCTTTATCCCTAGTGTGGTTTATATTGTTTTTAATGCGTGACGCTGAGCAACTAAGGTCATTAGCGAAATTGCCAACTGACTCTTATCGGCAACGCCAAGGTTTTTTCCACCATTATTCCAATAAACATTGAGTGCGTTTTGCTCGCTATTGAAGCCTAAACCGGCTTGGGATACGTCGTTTGCGGCAATCATATCGAGCTTTTTGCGTTTCAGTTTGTCTTGTGCGTAATGAGCCACGTCTTGTGTTTCAGCGGCGAAGCCAACCGTGAAAGGAGGTTGAGCTAAATGGGCAACATCACTAAGGATATCAGGGTTTCTAGTAAAAGTAAGTGTTAACTCCGTATCGGACTTCTTAATTTTCTGCTCAATTTTTTGCTGTGGTTTGTAATCTGCTACGGCGGCGCAACCGATGAATATGTCGCAATTTAGCTGCATACTATCTGACTGCGTGCCACTAACCTTGGGGTTAATCACGGCTGTCATAACGGCTTTGTGCATTTGCTCTGCGCTGACCACATCAATTACATCAACACCTGCTGGGCGCGGTAAATTTACCGGCCCTGATACCAAGGTGACTCTAGCACCTAAAGCAACAGCCGCTTTCGCTAACGCGTAGCCCATTTTACCTGAGCTGTGATTGCTAATGAAGCGCACGGGATCAATTTCTTCCCGTGTTGGCCCTGCTGTAATCACAATATGCCTGTTGGCGAGCAAGGGCTCTATTGGACTTTGGGCTAACATGCTGGCGATATCGACCGGCTCTAACATTCGGCCCAAGCCAACATCGCCGCAAGCTTGCTCACCTGGAGCAGGACCTAGAATAGTGACACCTCTTTGTTGTAATACGCCTAGGTTTGCCTGTGTCGCTTTGGCATGCCACATCTGCTGATTCATTGCAGGTGCGATGTAAATGGGCGCGCTGGTGGCCAAGCACAAAGTCGATAATAAATCATCCGCCAAACCGTGAGCTAATTTGGCCATAAAGTTTGCTGTGGTTGGCGCAATGAGCACTTTATCAGCCCATTTCGCCAGCTCTATGTGGCCCATAGCGGCTTCCGCGTTGCGATCCAATAGGTCATCACCTACAGGGTTACCTGAGACCGCCTGTAAAGCCAGCGGGCTTACAAACTCTGCGGCCGATGCACTCAACACGCAGCGCACCTGTGCGCCAAGCGCAGTGAGCTTTCTGACTAAATCTGGGGCTTTATAGGCTGCTATACCGCCTGTTATACCAAGTAGGATCTTCTGTTGGGCTAATTGCATAGGGATCATTTTGCTATCTTACTCATTTTATACGGCCATTATTGGCTGGAATAGACCGCTTTTGCTAGGCTTAATTTCCACTTAATTTCTATTTCGTACCGGTAGTAGGCGCAAAAAAGAAACGTTTAATAAGACAGGGACGCATGAAAATAACCCAATGGCCTGCCCATGAAAGACCAAGAGAAAAGCTGCTCACCCGAGGGCCCGATGCCTTGTCTGATGCGGAGCTATTGGCAATATTTCTGCGAACGGGCATTAAGGGCTCAAGTGCCGTTGACTTGGCGCGCAACCTTCTTAATACCTTTGGCTCGTTGCGTGGTTTAATCAGTGCGAGTCAGCAAGATTTCTGTTTAGCCAAAGGGCTAGGTGAAGCGAAATTTGTGCAATTGCAAGCATCCATCGAGTTAAGTCAGCGTTTTTTTGCCGAGCAATTGCAACGTGAAACCGTGTTTAACAGTGCTCAACAAACCAAGCACTTTTTGATCGCCCAATTGCGTGACGAGCCCAATGAGGTGTTTGGCATGCTGCTGCTAGACAGTCAGCACCAATTGATCAAATTTCGCAAAATGTTCTTCGGCACCATCGATAGCGCATCGGTTTACCCTCGTGTGTTAGTGAAGCAGGCGCTAGAAGATAACGCTGCTGCAGTGATATTGACTCACAATCATCCTTCAGGCATAGCTGAGCCAAGCCAAGCCGATGAGCACATCACCGCGAGGATTATCAGCGCTATGAGCTTATTAGACATTAAAGTGCTTGATCACCTTGTGGTTGGGGACGGTGTTGCAGTTTCATTCGCTGAGCGAGGTTTGATTTAACCGTAGCTTGACGACTCGGCCTTGAGGCTCGCTAACTACCACAAAAGTGTCACGTGTTGGTCATGTCATTGTCAAATAAACGAGATTAGATAACGGCATTACTCCTAATGTCTAAATCGGTCTCATTATGAAAATATCTGTTATTTTTACCACCTACAATTCTCCCGTTTGGCTTGAAAAGGTATTGTGGGGCTTTCATTATCAAACGGATAAAAATTTTGAGCTGATCATCGCAGATGATGGTTCAACGTCGGATACGAAAGCCTGTATCGAGCGCTTCGCCCACACCTCAGACATGGACATTAAACATGTTTGGCAAAAAGACGAAGGCTTTCAAAAGTCGCGCATAATGAATAAAGCGCTGGTTGCTAGCACGTGTGATTATGTGCTGTTTACCGATGGCGATTGTATTCCTAGGCGAGATTTTGTTGCTGTGCACAAGGCCCATGCCCGACCAGGTAAATTTCTTTCGGGAGGTTATTTTAAACTTCCCATGCCCACTAGTGATTTAATTAATCAGCAACATATTGCCTCAGGCCAGGCGTTTGAGCGAAGTTGGCTGGTGGAAAATGGCGTTAAACGTAACCGCAAATTGGGGAAATTAACCACCTTGCAATGGAAGCGCAGGGTGCTAAATTCGGTCACACCGGCTAAACCAACCTGGAATGGGCACAATGCTTCTGGCTGGCGCGATGATATTTTTGCGGTAAACGGTTTTGATGAGAGAATGC
The DNA here is from genome assembly GCF_000315015.1 of Paraglaciecola mesophila KMM 241. Lineage (GTDB taxonomy): Bacteria > Pseudomonadota > Gammaproteobacteria > Enterobacterales > Alteromonadaceae > Paraglaciecola > Paraglaciecola mesophila. Next base: position 24,042 of record NZ_BAEP01000060.1, read on the forward strand.
AGTACGGTGGGCAAGACAGGGAGTTAGGCGAGCGCTTGTTTAATCGTGGCGTGAGAGGCATTCAAATTCGCTATTCTGCAGCCTGCCTGCATTTAGAGCATGATCATAGCTATGTTACACCTAACATGATTGCTAGAAATAAAGCTATTCGAGCGACCACAAAATCAAATAAATTAACCCGTACCGCTTATGGCATTATAAAAGACTAGGGTTTTTATCAGTTAATCGTTGAATTAAATAGCTGTTTGCTGTATAAAATGCGCCCTCTTGTTGATAGCTAAAGCTGGCACGCGTATTTGCATGCTTGTCAGAGCTAAATATTTTTAGAATTGTTTGGAGACAAATACGATGTCCAAAGTATGTATAGTGACAGGCAAGCGTCCAGCGGTAGGTAACAACCGTTCACACGCTAAAAACTCGACTCGTCGTCGTTTTTTGCCAAATCTACAAACCCACCGTTTTTGGGTTGAAAGCGAAAACCGTTTCGTTAAATTGCGTTTATCTGCTAAAGGTATGCGTATTATTGATAAGAAAGGTATTGATTCAGTATTAACTGATATCCGTGCCAATGGCGTAAAAATTTAAGGAACACAGATTATGCGTGATAAAATCAAGTTAGTGTCTTCTGCTGGTACCGGTTTTTACTACACCACAGATAAAAACAAACGTAACATGCCTGGCAAAATGGAGATCAAAAAGTTTGATCCTAAAGTACGTCAGCACGTTTTGTTTAAAGAAGCCAAAATTAAGTAATTAATACTTGTTTTGTCTCCCGAAAGACCCGGCGTATGTCGGGTTTTTTGCGTTTTACTTTCTCTCGTAAACCTACCAAATAGACTGTTTTCTGTTGTGCATTACATGACATAATCAGTCAATGCATTCGTTACTTTACTCTATCTCACGATGATCCGATTGACGTCCCGCGCATGGAATAATGTATTGATTATTTCGATGTTGCTGCTGATTTTGATGTTTAACCTCACTGGAAATCTGTTTTCCGGCAGTGGCGTTAAAGATGAACCTATTGATAAGCTTGTCCCCACTGACGCAATGCTCACGAGCATTGTCACCCATGCCTATACCCTCGAGCGAGTAGGCAGAGGATGGCGCTTTTTGCGGGCTCTCAAAGACGGCAATAATGACGACCTTGCAGACAACGATGATGGGGGCGAGCGTACAGCGAACAAGAACACCGAAACTAGCGACAATGAAATAGACAATCAGGAACTCACAGACAACGTCTTTGCATGGCAAGAAGCCTTGCTTGAGCCTATAGGTGAGGCGACGCTAGCGGGCGCGACTCAGGTCAATGTTTGGTTAGCGGGAGAAAGCGCCCCCCGTCACTATCTGTTTTTTCAAGTCGGTGCTGACATGCTGGTGCAATACCCAGCACAAGGCGCTCAACTTTATAAAGTAACCAACAAAACATGGTCTGAGCTTTTTTTTGAGGAAAGCTTTTAACAAGTGTTTTTTTAACCAATACCTTTTAACGGACACACCCCATGCCTGAATTACCCGAAGTTGAAGTGAGCCGTTTAGGCATTAGCCCGCACTTAATTGGTCAGCATATTGAGCAGATCATTGTGCGCCATAAACAATTACGTTGGTTGGTGCCTGATGACGTGCATTTAGCTGAGGGGCACAAGGTGAATCACGTGCGTCGCCGTGCCAAGTACCTATTTATTGATACCGATGTAGGTAGCATTATTTTGCATTTGGGTATGTCGGGTAAATTACGGATTGTGAACAGTGAAACACCGGTTATTAAACATGATCATGTCGATATCGTATTGACCAACGGCGTGTGCTTACGTTTTAACGACGCTCGCCGCTTTGGTGCTTGCCTTTGGCAAAGCGTCAATGACCCCGAAATCGGTATGATAGCTGCTCTTGGGCCTGAGCCATTGACATCTGACTTTGATGGGCAACGCTTATATGATCTTTCTCGCACCAAGAGCGTGCCAGTAAAAAACTTTATCATGGACAACAAAGTCGTGGTGGGTGTGGGGAATATCTACGCCAACGAGTCTTTATTTATTGCTGGTATCGACCCACGCAAAGCAGCTAAAAAAGTCAGTAAAAAAAGTTACTTAGAGTTAGGTGACATCATTAAGCAGGTACTCGCAAAAGCGATAGAGCAGGGCGGTACAACCTTAAAAGACTTTACCCAAGCGGATGGTAACCCAGGTTATTTTGCACAGCACTTGCGCGTGTATGGACGTAAAGGTCAAGCGTGCGAAGTCTGCGACAGCGAAATTCAGTCGGTGACCCTAGGGCAGCGCAATACCTTCTTTTGTGAGCAGTGCCAAAAATAGCCACACGATTTTGAATAAAAACCAAGAGCACCAAAAGGCTTAAAGCATGCTCGCCCGTCTCTAGTGCTTGCGGGCGTCACGCGCCTTTACCACTTCCAGTAACTTAGCTTCTTACGCATTTTGATGCTTCGTATTAGATTGAACGGCTTATTTTTCAACTTAGGCGGGTTATCAAGCATGTCTTGTGTGGCATCTAATATGCGAGCACTTGACTGACCATCCGTGTAAGGGTGAGTTTGGGCTGCATAGTCGTCCAGTTTATCCATCAACTCAGGCGGCCTAGTTAACGCGTATTCTATGCTTTGTTCAATTTTTTCAGCATCGGTCACATTAATAAAGTGCGGCTTAGGATGCTCGTTTTTCATGGTCACCACAGGTTTGTTCAGCATTAAAAACTCAACCAACATAGATGAATTATCCCCAAGCATTAAGTCGGCCTCGAGCATTAATGGCATGGCATTATCGGTTTCGATAAAGGTTAAATTCTCATGTTGAGCAGCTTTATAGGCATCCACCGTACTTTGCGCCATTTTAGGATGGAAGGTCACTAACCAACGCCATTTAGTATCTTGAGATAAGCGCTTAATGGTTGGCAGAAGTGCTTCTGCTTGAGACATTCGAGGGGAAAACGTGGATGAAAATAACACCACGGGGCGCTCGTCCTTTTGAGCTGTTGTGCTAGTTGCAGCGCCTTTATCAGTAACCATTGAATGATCAAAAAACGGGTCCATTTTACAAAACCCTGTTTCGACTACTTTGAAGAACTGATGCTTTTGCTCGAGTAACTTGAACGTGTCGGTCATTGACGGCCCATGCGTACAATACAAATCAAAACAATCTCGAATAATAAACGAATAGTTCAAGCCGTCTTTTTTACGAGTTTTAAAACCAATAAAGCCATGACGAACACAGACTTTCAAGCCAGGGATAAATGACGGGATCATATTACCAGGAACAAATACGGCGATAGGGTGAAAATCAATTACGGCCTGAACATCAGGTAATTGCGTTTCTTGGGTCTGAAAATAAGCTCTGTTGACGTTGTTACCTTCTACAAACCAAGCGACGGTATCGCCTCTTCGTTGAATTTCGTCCTGCAAGGGGCGCAGTATTTGAAATGCATAGTTTTCGGAGATGTAAAAAAGGAAATGTTTTGCCATGGTCTCTCAACTGCATTGTTAGTGACGCGCTTAGAGGGTAAGCGCGCAATGGTATATTACTTTGTTGTACTCGCTTTGTTTGATGCAACAAAAGCGAGTATAGGTTATTGCTGAAGTTTTTCTTTTAGTGCCGCTTGAACCGCTGGGTGGCAGAATTGATCGACTTTGCCACGGTGCAGCGCGACCTCTTTGACCAACGTTGATGATATAAAAGAGTTCTCTTCGGCAGGGGTTAAGAAAATACTTTCCAAATTAGGGTTTAATCGACGGTTCATGTTAGCTAACTGAAATTCATACTCGAAGTCTGATACTGCACGTAAACCGCGGATCAATACCGTAGCCCCTTGGCTATCAGCAAAATCTGCGAGCAAACCTTCAAAGCCGATGACCTCAACGTTGGGAAGGTGCTCTGTCACTTCTTTAATCAGGTCAACACGCTCCTGTAAGCTAAACAAAGGTTTTTTGCTAGGGTTTGCGGCAATGCCGACAATGACATGTGCAAACATGTTGGCTGCGCGCTCAATTAAATCTGCATGGCCATTTGTGATGGGATCAAATGTGCCCGGATAGACAGCTTTTGTGTGCATGTAGTTATACCTTATCAATGTGGCCGCGTATGCCGCCTTGTTAAATGCTTACCAGCGGTAAAATGCACTTACTCGTTTAAATTGTTCGCCAAAACGATCTTCACCTACATCAAAATCAATACCCCAGAAACCGTATTGTGTCGCGTAACTATAACGCACAGTTAATTCCTTGAATGCTTGTTCCGTGTTTGAGTTCATGTCGCTATCTGCACTTCTGAATGTAATATCAACAACCTGATCAGACGCAAATTTCCAATTCATATTAATGGAATGCGTTGTCTTTTGAACCAGTTCTTGGGGAGCAAAAATATCGCCCGCCCAATGACCAAGTGATAAGCCTTCATTGGTGTAACCTGCGGTGTAAAAACCGGATTGGTAGAAAAGCTCGTCTAAGCGAGTGAATTCATATCGCAAAGACAGGTTGTTAGTTACCATAGGGAAATAGACCCCAAAAGCAAGGGCTTTGTCATCTGCTTCTTGGCCGTCGGCTTCAGGAGCGTGGTCAAAGGCAATCTCGCCATAAAGGGATACAGGAAAGGCGAAGGGTAAATTAATCTTACTGGAAATTGCCGTTTTCTGATCGCTTGCTAATGCTTGAGGATAAAGCTCAGGTGTTTTGTCTTCACCTGAAGGGCTAAATAAATCTTGGAAAGCATCACCGACACTCAAGTTGTTATTCGCTCCAGCATATTTCAGGGTGCGGCTATAGCCTATGGTCCATGCTTCAACAGGGGATATACTCAAGTGAAAGCCCAATAAATTGGGTTCACCACTGAACAATTCACCTTGTTGGCTAACACCTAACGTATCTTCAAGCTTCGAATAAAACAGCTCATATCGGATACCCCAATCTGTGATGGGGGTGGCGTTACTAACAGTAACAGACAGGCTTGGCTCGGCGTTGGTACTACTTAATAACGCTGAATCTTGCATTGGTGATAACCAGTGTTCCCGGTAACCCGCCTCGATTTGTGCATACTCGTAACCAAAGGCGACATGGGTGTTGTACAACATGGCATCTTCGCCATCAGCATATAAGGCACCGCCTGCTACATAGGCATAAGGTGAGATAAAAGCCACGCCAGAAGCAGAGACTTGGTAGCTGGAGTCGCGTCTGATGCCTCTTTGATTCGGCAAAGGGCTGTTTTCATCATCACCAGCAGATATAGATGCGCTCACATGGGTTAACGCTAACGTATCTTTAAATCGCGCCAAATAAGCGTCAACCGAGCGATATAGTTCAGGAAAGCGTGTGGTTATCAGTTTGTTGCGGCGCATAACATCAACCGCTTTGTATGGCTTAGTGAGTGGTGCGCCAGGCGTCAGTGCCATAACTTTTTCTATCTGAGATTCTATTTCAGGTGAAATTTGTAGCGGAAGGTAGGGGGAAAGCCCTTTTGCCCATGCTTGTGACGCGACGAGCAAACAGCCGATTAACCAATAACGTGACATTGTATTATTTCATTCCAAAACGGCAGTTGACAAAAAATCGAGTGTAACAATTCAAGATTAAATTGTATTGTGCTTTGTAATGAGTATTCACCAGATCAATCAGTGATCTCGGCACTGGTTGCCTCCATTAGGCTGGCTCACCATAGGCGGACAGTAAAGTTTGCCAATTTTGCTCACTAAAATGGAAGGTTTTTTGTTTGGCTTGCTCTTTATGCAATGAGCGCAAGAGTCGGTCTAAGTTGGCTTTTTTCCAATTATTGCTAGCATGTATGGCACATTTATCAAAATCGATAAGCCAAATTTTACCAGCACCATCGAGCATAACATTGTGAATGTTTAAGTCGTGATGATATACATTGTTATCATGAAATTGGCGAATGCAGCTGCCAATGGCTTGCCAAGTGGCTTGTGGTTGCGGCGCCTCACATAAATGGCTAAACATATCTTGGCTATTGGGTATGCGCTTGATAATGATGTCGCCTCGGTACATCACATTGTGCCGTGTTACTTGTGCTGCGACAGGCTCAGGGACGGGCAAACCAAGATTGTGCATCTGTGCTAGAAGAGTAAACTCGCGCCATGCTCTGGTGCGTGACAGACCTCTAAAAAGATAGCTGTCTTCAATCAACTTGCCGATTAAGCCACCGCGTCGATAATGGCGCAAAACATATTCGTTATTTTTATGTCTAAAAAAGTACGTTGTGCCGCGACCGGCAGCACTGCCGGTTAATTGCTGTTTCAATTGCCAGTAGTGACCATCAAATATATGCAAATCAGGGGCTGCGAATATTTCAGCATCAAATATAATGGTGCTGCGATCTTTAGATGTTTGCTGAATGTTTGGCATTTAACACGAGGTGGTTGCAAAATTTGGCTTAGTGTATACCCGTATCGCTGATGAATGCGAGCCTCTACGCCCATGGCTCGCGCTAAATGTGTAACGATTGATTCTGAATAAATGCATAACAATTAATTTTAAATAAGTGAGTACCCATTAACTATGGAACATGATGTGACGAAAACCATTAAACAAGATGAAGTTGAGTTGATTCTGGGAAATTCGAATTCAAATTTTTCGGGTGTGACTTCAACCATGTTGCAGGTCATGTCTTATCAGCAAAAGTTGATTAACTTGCGTGTAATGGGTAAGCATTTTTTACCTGATCAGAGCCAAGCTATGACATTCTGGCAAGTGGTGAAGATGTGTCGTAAACCGCTGAGCAATGGTAAGTACCGGGTTTTTCATGCTCGCCGTGTAGATGAAATGATCCAAGCTGTGCTTTTGAAATATGTATTCGGTGCCAAAATAAAAATGGTCTTCAGTTCAGCTGCTCAGCGCTTTCGTTCAGGCTCTACCTTATGGTTAACCCGCAAAATGGACGCTGTGGTGGCCATCAGTCAATCATCAGCAAAGTATTTGGCCGAGCCACCCGATGCGATTATTCCTCATGGTATTCAAATTGAAAACTTCGCCCCAGCCCCCAACAAAGAGCAAGCCTGGAAGGATTTAGGCTATGGTGGAAAATACGGTATCGGCATTTTAGGCCGTGTGCGCAAACAAAAAGGTGTTCATCTGTTCGTCAATGCGTGCATTGACGTGCTGCCTAAATATCCAGATTATACAGCGGTTGTGGTGGGCGCTATCTCATCTAGTCATCAAGAGTTTGTTGATGAATTAAAAGCGAAAATCGATAAAGCAGGTTTGAGCGAGCGTATTATCTTTACTGGTGAGCTACCGTTTGAGCGTATTCCTCCAATTTTCAGTGCCTTGTCTATGGTATCTGCGTTGAGCGACAATGAAGGCTTTGGTTTAACCGTACTTGAAGCTATGAGTTGCAGCGCTGCAGTGTTAGCAACGCAAGCAGGCGCGTGGGAAGAGATCATTCGCGAAGACATAGATGGCCACGTAGTGCCTGTGAATGATTTACCCGCGGTAACAGCAAAAATGGATTCACTATTATCAGATCCAGAAGAATTAAAACAAAAAGGCTTGGCTGGCCGTGAACGGGTGTTAGCTCATTATACGGTAGAGCGCGAAGCGAAAGCCTTGGTCGATTTATTTAGAGGGTTGCAATAGCACTCATTAGTGATTGCCCTGAGCAAACCCTAACGCGTGCAATGTGGCGCTAACAGCGCCACTGTTTTCCTGTAAAACCTGTTTTCCTGCTTTCCCAGCACGCTTACGTAATGGCCCATCCTCTAACCATTGCGTGACTTTTTGGCTTATTTGTTCTGGGGTATTGGCTTCAAATAACGCGCCAGTGTCACTAAGGACTTGGCATATCGCTGGATTGTTATACCGGTGCTCTCCCATCAATATGGGGACTTCAAAGGCTGCAGGCTCAAGGGCGTTATGCCCGCCTCTATCTGCAATACTACCCCCTACAAAGGCAATTGTTGCAAGAGCATATAGGGCTTGCAGTTTACCCATTTCATCGACTAACAAGACTTGGGTGTCTGTATCACAAGGCTTTTCATCAGTGGTTCGCAGACTGCGTAAGCTACTTGATTTGCATATTTGATAGACGTCGTCAAAACGTTGGGGATGGCGAGGGACAATAATAAGCAGTGCGTCAGAAATTTGTTGTAATACTATTTTGTGAGCCTTAAGCAGTATGTCTTCTTCTGGTGCGTGAGAGCTACCCGCGACAATAATCGGCCGACTTGCAATATTGAACGTCTGAGAAAATTCCTTTGCCTGCTGGTAGGCTTCAGGACGAGCGGGCTGTTCAAACTTAATATTATTTGTCAGTACCAATGTTTGCTCAGGAGCATGGAGTTGCTGGTAGTTGTGGTAGTCGCGCTCACCTTGGGCACAAACTTTATGTAATTTATGCAGCATGGGGCTAAAAAGAGGCGATATTTTGGTATATGTGCGCATAGAGCTGTCAGTCATACGTGCATTAATCACCGAGACGGGAATATTCAGGCGCCAGCATTGGTCGATCATATTCGGCCAAAGCTCCACCTCTGTGATGATGACGTGAGTGGGCGCTGCTTGCTTAAGTATACGGCGCATCATCCATGGAATATCGACAGGCAAATAGCAATGAGTGATGGAGTCGTTAAATAAGTCGGTGGCTTGCTTTGCGCCAGTTGCCGTAGTGGTAGTGATAGTGACAGATATCTCAGGTTGAAATTGGCGAATTCTTTTAATGACATTGGCAGCGGCAACCACCTCACCTACTGACACACAATGAAAGAGTAACCCGCCTGCTTTTGCCGTGCGTATATTTACACCAAAGCGTTGGATCCGAGCCCAAGGCGCGGTAGGTTTTTTCATCAGGTATTGATAACAAAAATGTAGAAACACAAAGGGTAACAAAATATACAGCAGCAAGGTGTATCCCCACAGGCTGTAATTTTCTTTTGCTTTAGGAGTGAAAGTGGACTTCATCATATCGCCATCAAATAGATTCAGCAGGTATTTTAACAGTATTTCGTTGATTTTCGACTAAGCTTGAGACCATTAGAGCCCTCGCAATACATTGAATCGGATAAAAAATTTCCTGTAATAAAATGCGATAACAAGTAATACTTAAGCCATACAGTATCAAGAAGACAAGGAGTTGTGCTCCCAATTGTTTTTCGTCGCACAAAAAATGGTATTTAATTAGGAGTGTTTTTTGCTAAATATCCACCGCATAGGTTTTCGCCTTATGCTCGCTCTAGTGATGCTATTTGGCGTAAATTACGCCTACGCTGAGCAATCCCAATTGCGTGTTATCGTAAATGATAACGTCAAGGTGAATTCCTTGAGCGAGAGCAGTGTGCGTTGGATTTTTTCGATGCGCCAAACCACTTGGGAAGACGGAAGCGCGATTAAAGTCTATGTTCTTCATCAGCAAGACCCAGCCCACCAAAATTTTTGTAAAGATGTCCTCAGCATGTTTCCTTATCAACTTGAACGAACGTGGAATAAGTTGGCTTATTCAGGTTTAGGAGAAAAACCCACTTTGGTCAGAGATAGCCAAGAGATGATTGATATGGTGAGTCAAGAGCCCGGCGCAATCGGATACGTACTTTCAACATCGCTGCCGCCCAACCTGCATGTATTGCAAATTAGCAAGGAGGGCTAATATGACCAAATTTCTCGTAGTGTATCTTCTTTGTACTTTTAGCTTTTTCCTAGCGAACTTAAGTCACGCAGGGGAATTCGTTTGGCACGGGTTCGGTGCCCAAGGTGTCATTCAATCCAGCGATAGTAACTATATAAATGAAAGCGGTGACGTGTCGTTTAGTCTAACTGAGGTGGGTCTTAATACGTCGTATCGGATCAATCAAAAACTACGGGTCTCGGCGCAGGGTATTTATATTAATGATGGCAATCGCTTTAACGAAGGGCTGCGATTAGATTACTTATTTTTGGATTATCAATTACTCAGCACGCCAAGTTGGAATGTTAATGCTCATTTAGGACGATATAAGAACTATCACTGGTTATATTCTGCCACGCGTGATGTACCCCATACCATGCCAACTATTGTATTGCCTCAGTCCTCGTATTTTGATGCATTTCGTGACGCATCACTAGGCAGTGATGGTATTTCACTTATCGCTCAACATCACAACGAACTGGGTGAGTTGGACATGCGTTGGAGTTACGGCAATACGTCAGTAAACCAAGAGCAAACTGAAAATTTAATGTCCGAATTTGCCACCGGTGAGTTAGAGCATGATTTTGACACGCAATTCAGCCTCTCTTTTAGTCCGCTTAGCTCGGGCGTAGCAATGGGGGTCAGCATGCTAAGAACAGATTTTAGCTACGACGCTGGTAACAATGATGTATTCATTGATGGTAAAGCGAAGTTGTTTCGGCTGATGCTAAATTTAACCTATAGTGCTGAATTTTGGGATATTAACGCCGAAGCGATGCGGGAACGAACAGATTTTATAGGGCTTTTATCTAACGGCGGCATCAAAGATACTGTCGCTGAAGGGGGATATGTTCAAGGGCGGCTATTTCTTACCCCTCAAGTCACTCTATTGGCAAGAATTGATATGTTTGATGCGGATAAGGACGATCGCCATGGTCGGCTATTACAGCAGAATTCAGGGGGAGCGGTACCAGATTACTTCGCTTATCGAGATCAAATTACATTTGGCGCTTCATGGGATTTCCATGCGAACTGGCGAGTACGCGCTGAATTTCACAAAGTAAAAGGTCGTGCACGCTTAGCGCCTGTTTTTATTCCCGATACGGTGACAAATGATTCTGAATATTGGGACATTTGGGCGCTGCAAGTTATTTACTGGTTTTAAGCATGCGAATTTTTGTCAGTTTGCCGTGGAAAATCATGTGTCTATTGATTGGTTTTTTACTCATTGCTAGCGTGTTGTTGACCTTTATCTGGATTGATAAAAACAATCAGGATTATCTAAGTCAGCATCAGGCGTTACATGATGAAGATCTAAGTCAAATGCATCTGATCCGCGATATGTTGAGTAACCGTCTCGAGTTATGGTTTGAGTCGTTTATTCACCTGCATGAAGACATAACTGATAATCCGCAAGCGACTGCCAATTTTATTAACGAAGAATTTGATTACTTGCAGTTGAATTGGCAAGTTAAGGATCTTTGGTTGCTCGACAGCGAGCATAAAATCATATTCGCCAACCATCAACATGTGCCCGAATACGTAACGGCGAGTGCACAGCAAACACTGCAAAATCAATCTTCTACTTCCAATATTTTATGTGCTCAGTCATGTTTTCAACTTATAAGTATGCCAATTTTGGCCGCTAATGGTGAGCTTTTGGTATTGACAGCCAGCACCTCACTGTTGGAAATGATGGCGGCCTTGAATCGTTCAACGCACGCTGAGCTTGCCTTAATAGCAAATATACATTCCCTCGAGCTATCTTCTCTTCGTGACGCACAGATACAGCCTCCCATCTCAAATATTCGGCGCCAAGAACTCAGCGCATTACTCAAGTTAATTCCTGGGGGGATTACGTTTGATATGGTGCTAGATAAAGGATACCGATTGGTAGTCAATGAGCAGGCATATTTGATAAATTTACTACCTGTTGATGAAAAGGTGACTGACCCCGCATATCTGCTCGCAGTGCACGATATCAGCGACGAGTGGGCAAGGCATGGTAGTTATCAATTCGGTGTCATGATCATCTCAGCTATCACAGTGGCGCTGTGCATTCTGACGTTCTTTTTAATGGCTGAGCGCTTGCGGAGACGCTTACTTATAGTTGCAAAGCGTTTACCGCTTTTAGCGCAGAAAAAATACGATGAATTTAATGCCATGCAATTTCCGCACAGCAGACTGTTTTTAGATGAAATCGACGAGGTACAACGCTCTTCGAATTTATTGGGTGAACAGCTTGAGTCTATGGATGTCAAGATAGAGCAAAACACCCGAGAGCTTGAAAATATAGCCATGTACGATCGGCTTACGGGGCTACCAAATCGAAACATGCTGAATTTTGTGCTGCGCAAAAAGATTGCGTCTTTAGCACGTAACCCTGAGCCTTTGGTCGTTATTTTATTGGACTTCGATAATTTTAGGAAAATTAATGACAGCTATGGTCACGGCATTGGTGATGAGTTCTTAATTATCGTCGCCCAGCGATTGCGCAGCAATCTACGCGAATCAGACGTGATCAGCCGTTTCGGTGGTGACGAATTTGTCATTGTTTTGCAAGAGGTTGATGAGGTCAGTAATGCCATGACCCTAGCCGAAAAGCTGGTGACTAAGTTTAGAGAGCCTATCGAGATTGGCGCTCAACGTTTTTATACTTCTGTGAGTTTGGGGATCACCTCTTGCGACGAACAGAACCTTACAGTGGATGATTTAGTGCGCCAAGCGGATATCGCTATGTATGCTTCTAAAGATGCTGGCGGAGACCGCTTTACACTTTTCAATGAAGGCATGAGCACGAGGGTAATGCGCCATATTGAAATTGAGCATGATATTCGAGACGCACTGCAGCAAGAACAGTTCAAATTCGCGCTACAAGCACAAATTGATATAGATTCCGGCAAGCTGGTGGGGTTCGAGGCACTGATCCGGTGGCTGCATCCGAAAAATGGTTACATCATGCCTGATGAATTTATTCCTATTATGGAGAATTCTGAAAGCATGATCACCTTGGGTTACTGGGGCATAAAGCGCGCGTTTGCTATTCTGGCGCATCTTGAAAGTATGGGACTCAGTGGGCTAAGAGTCGCGGTAAACTTATCTGCGAGTCAGTTTTTAGACCCTAATTTAATTAATTTTATGCGCGAACAATTAGCAAAAAGCGAGCAAGGGGCAGAGCAAATTGAATTGGAATTGACTGAGCGTACCGTGGTTGCTGACATAAGTCATACATTACGGATCATGCATCAGCTCAAGGAATTAGGTTTTAGTTTTTCCATTGATGATTTTGGCACAGGGTATTCGTCTCTCGCATACTTATCTCAGCTACCGGTAGATGTTATTAAAATCGACCGCAGCTTTATATCCGGAATGAGTGCAAACAGCGCAGACAAGCAGATCGTGAAATCGACCATCGCTATGGTCAGAAAACTAGGTATGAAGGTTGTCGCTGAAGGAGTAGAGACAGCGGAGCAATTGCATACATTAGGCGATATGCATTGCGATATTGCCCAAGGGTATTATATTTCAAAACCCCTTTTAGAGGATGATCTGTACCAAAAGCTCCCTTCAAAAATAAAGGAAGGTGTTTGGAAGAACTTCGATTTGTCATTTTAACGCTTATCTGCGTTTATGCGGTATTAATGTAAAAAAACGATGACGTTCCTGGTAATCCTAAGTCGTAGGATTTGTCTCGATTATTCGCGTCAACGCTAGATTATCCTTTATCATTCGTGCATCTTACTATTCTTTGAGGACAACTCATGAAACAAGCTTTCTACGATCGCTTAGCACAGCAAATTAGTGACACTAAAGCACAAGGCCTTTATAAAACTGAACGGGTAATTCAGTCGCAGCAAAGTGCAGATATTCAGGTTGGCGATAACCAGCAAGTGCTAAATTTTTGTGCCAATAATTACCTTGGCTTAGCGAACAATGCCGAACTAATTGATGCTGCTAAAGAAGGGTTGGATAGTCATGGGTTTGGTATGGCATCGGTGCGTTTTATCTGTGGTACCCAAGATATACATAAAGCGTTGGAAGAGAAAATTAGCGCTTTTTTAGGCATGCAAGATACCATTTTGTATCCTTCATGTTTTGATGCTAATGGTGGCCTTTTTGAAACCATTTTGGGGCCAGAGGATGCCATTATCTCTGATGCACTTAATCATGCCAGTATCATCGATGGCGTGCGCCTGTGTAAGGCTAAGCGTTACCGGTACGCTAACAACGACATGCAAGCCCTGTCGGTGCAACTTGAAAAAGCGAAAAATGATGGTGCGCAAACCATAGTGATCGCGACTGACGGTGTGTTTTCAATGGATGGCGTAATTGCTGATCTGGCTGGCATTTGTGATCTAGCGGATCAATACGGCGCGCTAGTCATGGTTGACGATTGTCACGCGACAGGTTTTGTCGGTGAGAACGGTCGAGGCAGCCACGAATACTGTGAGGTGATGGGACGAGTCGATATTATCACCGGCACATTGGGTAAAGCGTTAGGCGGAGCGTCCGGCGGTTATACGTCAGGCAAAAAAGAAGTAGTTGAATGGCTACGCCAACGCTCTCGCCCTTATCTTTTCTCTAATTCAGTTGCCCCGCCGATCGTTTCTGCTTCCCTAAAAGTATTCGATATGTTGGCGGATGGGCATGCGTTGCGTGCGCAATTAAAACGCAATAGCGCTCACTTTCGAAGTCGCATGGAGCAAGCCGGTTTCACCATGTCAGGCAAAGACCATGCGATTATTCCAGTGATGCTTGGGGATGCTAAATTAGCCAGTGAAATGGCAGATAAAATGCTTCAAAAAGGTATTTACGTCGTCGGATTTTCTTTCCCTGTAGTGCCAAAAGGCCAAGCGAGAATTCGCACGCAAATGTCAGCTGCTCACAGTATTGAACAAATTGATCGCGCCGTTGATGCTTTCATTGAAGTGGGTAAAGAGTTAGGAGTGATTAAATGAAGTCACTCGCTAAGCTCAAGTCAGAAAAAGGCATTTGGTTACATGACAGCGAAATGCCGGTTGTTGGTCATAACGACATACTGATCAAAATTCGTAAAACCGCTATTTGTGGCACTGATATGCACATCTATAACTGGGACGAGTGGTCACAAAACACCATACCCGTGCCTATGGTAGTGGGACACGAGTACGTGGGCGAAGTGGTCGAAATAGGTGAGGAAGTGCGCGGTTTTGCTATTGGCGATCGCGTTTCTGGTGAAGGGCACATTACCTGCGGGCATTGCCGTAACTGCCGTGCTGGACGTCGTCATCTGTGCCGCAATACCTCCGGTGTTGGCGTTAACAGAGCTGGTGCTTTTGCGGAGTATTTGTCTATTCCTGCCTTCAACGCATTTAAGATCCCAGACAATATTTCTGATGATCTCGCTGCTATTTTCGACCCCTTTGGCAATGCTGTACACACAGCATTGTCGTTTGACTTGGTCGGTGAAGATGTACTCATTACTGGGGCTGGCCCCATTGGCATTATGGCTGCTGCTGTGGCGCAACATGTAGGAGCACGTCACGTCGTCATTACGGATGTAAATGAATACCGCCTAGATTTGGCTCGCAAAATGGGCGCTTCACGCGCGGTGAACGTGGCCAACGAGAGCCTGAAAGACGTCATGAATGATTTAGGCATGACTGAAGGCTTCGACGTTGGACTTGAAATGTCAGGCGTGCCTGCAGCGTTTCGCGACATGCTCGACAAAATGAATCACGGTGGCAAAGTTGCCATGCTAGGCATTCCTTCCGGTGATGTAGCTATTGATTGGAACAAAGTTATTTTTAAAGGGTTAGTGATCAAAGGCATTTATGGACGAGAGATGTTCGAAACTTGGTACAAAATGGCGAGCCTTATTCAAGGTGGTTTAAATTTGACGCCAATTATTACTCATCAATTTAATATCGATGAGTTTCAGCAAGGATTTGATACCATGGGCTCAGGCCAATCAGGCAAAGTCATATTAAACTGGTAATCAGAAGGTAGGGTAATGGAGCAATTCGCACATATTTCAGTGCTGGAAACACAACAGAAACTTGCAGCAAAAGAAGCTCGTTTAGTGGATATTCGCGATGAACAATCTTTTGTGGCGGGCCATATTGAAGGGGCGGTTCATTTAACCAATGGGACCTTGGTGAATTTCACCCAAGACACAGACTTGGATACACCTGTGATCGTGTGTTGCTACCATGGGGTCAGCAGTCAACAGGCTGCTCAGTTCTTACTTCATCAAGGGTTTGAGGAAGTGTACAGCATGGATGGCGGCTTTGAAGCATGGCGCCAGAGTCTGCCTTTTGTTAGTGGTGAGTAAACTATGTCAGCGCCTTTTTTACTGGTTAGCTTTAATCAAGAACGTGCCGCTCGATTACTCATAAACTATTTGAATAGCCAAGGGATAGCCGCTCAGTATTACGTCGATAAAAATGACGAAAATAATGCTGAACATGGTGTACAACTGCTCAGTGAAGCCGACAAAGACGTTGCTAGCCATATTGCCAGCGAATTTGTTCAGTCTCCCCAAGACAAAAAATACCAGCAAGCCGCTTGGGATAGCGGCGAGACGGTTAGGCTTAGTGATAAAAATTCGGGTATTTCAGCTAGCGGTATTTGGCAACAACTGCATGATATTCCTTTTACAACCAGTGTGCTACTCACCTGTATGATTGTGTATCTGTTAGCCATGGTAGGCTTTTTTTGGCCGTACAAGGTATTGGCGATCGAGCCACTTACCCAGCTAATGGAAAATCATCAATGGTGGCGGTTAATTGGACCCGCGCTAATTCATTTCTCGGTGCTGCATATTGTGTTTAATCTGTTGTGGTGGTGGACACTCGGCGGACAAATCGAGAGGCTTTTAGGGAAAACTACGCTCATCATCTTGTTCTTATCCTCAGCGTTACTATCCAATGTTGGCCAGCTACTGGTTAGTGGCGAGCATTTTGGAGGCCTGTCAGGTGTGGTTTATGCTTTGGTTGGTTGTGTGTGGTGGTTAGGTTGGCTACGCCCATCTTGGGGGCTTATGATGCCTAAACCTTTAATCGGTTTCTTATTAGTATGGTTGGTGGTGGGTTATGCCGATATATTGTGGGTTAGCATGGCAAATACTGCGCATACTGTCGGCTTAATCAGTGGTTGTGCCTTTGCTTTCATACTCAGCCGAATCGTAGGTAAAAAATCAAGTATCAGCAGCTAATTGCAGTGAAAGGACTTAACCGTAGTAGATATATTTTGTGAAAATAACATCTTTTATCATGTTTGTGCCGGTTTCTTTTTTCATTAATTTACGCATAGTATCAAGAAAGGTGCGACGAATATCTTCTCGGCCCGTAAGCGATTTGACCCGCTCTTCGGGCTGGCGACCTAAGATCTCAATGGCTGTCGCGCGCAGTAACGGTGAGTGATGATCTGCTTTTTCTAGAGCGTCTACATCTTCAAGCATCAATTCAACAGTAATCCGCACATAACCAAGTTTACGATTACTGGTTCCAAGGTAGTTTGTTACTATGTCGGGCTCTAAGCCAAAATAGGCGAATTGCTTGCTTGGGGCTTCTTGAGCAAAAGAGGGGCTGAGCAGCGTACTAAGCAATACTAGGCAAGTACAAATTAATCTGACAATGCTCATTTCTACCTCTTTGGCTGGCGATACATTAATTTCCTCTGTGTCAATAGCTTATCAAGTTTTCATGGAATCGTTAAAACTATTTATTCACTCTTTAGTCTAGCTACTTCAGTTGATATTATGATGAGCTATGCAAAAGACTATCTCACATGCTTTCCCTTTATGCGACGTTACTTGGTGTAACCAAGGACAGTTGTCGATCCCTAATGCTCATTTAGAAAGTTGGTTATTGAATACCGGCTCCTTAACGCAGCGCCTGCAAACGCAATGTGAACACTTCAAAGTGCAGGTTGTTAGTCAACGTCAGGAGTTAGCGACACCTGCTGAGTACCTTGAGCTCGGCGTGTCTAACACGTCTCAACAAAAGGAGGGGTGGCAGGTCCGAGAGGTTATTTTACACGGTGATCATCAACCTTGGGTACTTGCCCGCTCGATTATTCCTCAAGCTTTGTGCGAGGCTGATTTTTTAGATTTAGGCGATAAACCCTTGGGGCATTTAATTTTTAATGATGATCGCTTTAAGCGTCAGCCTTTTCAAATAATGTGCATACAACCGGACGAAGTATTTTTGCGCGAATACGGTTTGCCGCCACTAACAGATATTTGGGGGCGGCGATCAGTGTTCCGCTACCAACAACACGCGATGATGGTCGCTGAATTGTTTTTACCTAAGGCACCGGCATATAGAGATTCAAATTTTGACCGATAAACTATTGAGTCGTTCCAAATTACAAGGCTTCTGGCTATTAATGCGAGCGGATAAACCGGTAGGGAGTTACCTGCTACTGTGGCCGACGCTGTGGGCGTTAATGATTGCGGCACAGGGATTACCACCTTGGCACATCACAGGCATTTTTATTGCAGGGGTTTTTGTTATGCGCTCGGCTGGGTGCGTCATCAATGATTACGCAGATCGTAATGTCGATGGCAAAGTTGACCGAACCAACGCTCGGCCACTAGTCAGTGGTGCTGTCAGTGAGAAACAAGCTTTAGGGCTGTTTGCGACTTTAGTCGGGGTGGCTTTTTTACTCGTACTGGCCTTAAATTGGCAGACCATTGCTTTGTCTTTAGGGGCGCTCGCGTTAGCCAGTGTTTATCCCTTTATGAAACGCTATACCCATTTCCCTCAGGTGGTGTTAGGTGCAGCGTTTGGTTGGGCAATTCCTATGGCTTTTATGGCGGTAACCGAGTCGGTACCTCCTATTGCTTGGTGGTTGTTTGTCATTAATGTTTTGTGGACGGTGGCTTATGATACCCAGTATGCCATGGTCGATAGAAATGACGATTTGCAAATTGGGGTGAAATCAACTGCGGTATTGTTCGGTCAATACGATAGGTTGATCATTGGCTTGCTGCAACTAAGCGTTGTCGTGATGTTGTTGGGAATGGGCCAATACTTGGGTTTTACGCTGTCCTTTTACGTCGGAGTGTTGCTGTCCTCAGTGCTGTTTATCCATCAACAAAGCTTGATTAGTGGGCGTGCAAGGCAAGCCTGTTTTAACGCGTTTCTAAACAATAATTATGTGGGCATGGCTATCGCCCTTGGCATAGCTGGACATTATTTTATGTAACTTCTTAATTGACATCACACGTACTGGAGATAGTGATATGAGTAACTTAGTGGTCACTATTTGCCATCCGGCCAAAACGTTAATGTCGCAATTCCGTTATTCAGTCAAATTTACCATTATCAGTTTTATTTTTCTGGTTCCACTGATTTTAAGCTTAGCGTTGCTGCAATATGAGTATGGCGATGATATTCGTTTTATGAGCAAAGAACGCCAAGGCGTAGCGCTTGTCAGTGCATTGCAAGATGAACAACATGCATTGGCGGCGAGCCTCATTGATACCAATTCCTCTTTCACCACCTCCTTAAGTCAGCACCAGGCAGCTCTCAGCGCCTTGGCATCCAAGCGCGTGAATAGTGCTGCTGAACATTATCAACAAGCATTGGAAAATGCAGATTTGCAAGAGGCGATTAAATCTCTTGCTGGTTTATCTCAAGCGCTTGCCGATGCCACTAATTTGGAGTTAGATTTGGCGTTGGATACCAGCTATTTGATTACTACCATGGTGCGCAGCTTACCGTTAATGCAAGACCAATTGGCCATGACCGCCGCTTTAGCGTTGAAAGTGACTCAAGCCGGAAGCTTTACGCCTGATACCTACATTGGCTTGTCTAACGCAAATCAAAAACTACCCGTTATGCTAAAAGGGCTTGAGCAAAGTATTCAAGTGAGTTTGCAAGCTAATCAAGAGATTGAAAAAACGGCAGGGGAGCAATGGATATCACTTCAGCGCAATTTAGTCGCATATCAGCGCACTATTCAGCAGCAAATTCTTGATCCAGATAATATCAATATCGATACCAATACATTGCTCTTGTCGAGCACATCACTCAATCAACAGCTAAGTGACTTTGCCAGTTCACTCGTGCCGATCCTTGATGGTTTGCTGGAACACAGAATTGAGCAAGCTCAGTTTAAAAACAATGTGATTTTGAGCGTGTCAGTGATTGCGGTATTGCTAGCCGGGTATTTATTTATCGGCATGTATTTGTCCGTTACTGAAAATATTAAAAACGTAGTGCATGCGGTGCACAGTGTCGCTGATGGGGATTTAAGTTCAAGAGTCAGCGTGTTAGGCAAAGATGAAATGCGCGATATCGCCAGTGATATGAATCACATGACTGAGAACTTGCAAACATTGGTCGCTCGTATCAGTGATGCGATAGATGCCTTAAGCCAATCTGCTCTAAATTTAAAAGGGATCACGGCAAAAACTAAAGTCGATGTAACGGAGCAAAAATCCGGCACCGAACTTATTTCGCACTCCATGACACAATTGACCGAAGTGGCACAAGCCGTGGATAAAAACTCAGGTACTGCCACAGAATCAGCCGAGGTTGCCCACAATGAGGCGCAGCAAGGCAAGCAACTCGTTGGGCGCTTACAATCTGTGATGCGTGATATGCAAACCGAGTCTAGCCGCTCACAAGAAGCGTTAAATAGATTGGTGGAAGACAGCAAAAATATAGGGCAGGTCTCCAGTGCAATTAATGGTATTGCCGAGCAAACTAATTTATTGGCATTAAACGCCGCAATCGAAGCTGCACGAGCGGGGGAGCATGGTAGAGGCTTTGCAGTCGTCGCAGATGAAGTGAGAACGTTGGCTCAACGCACGCAAGACCAAACGAATCAAATTCATGACATCATCAGCAAGCTACAACAAGCAACAAAAGACACCGAGTTAAGTATGGAGCAAAGCCGTGTGCAAATGGATGTCAGCGTTGAAGAAAGCGCCGTGGTTGAAGCATCCTTGCAGCGCATCACTGAGGTAATAAGCACTATTAATGATATGAGCGGCGAAATTTCAGACTTGGCCACACAGCAATCTGACGTAACGTGTTCTGTTGCATCGCAAGTGGCCGAGATAACGGCGATTTCTGAGTCCACTATGCGTGGCGCTCAGGACACTGAACACTCAGCAGAAGATTTACTCGTAGTAGTCAACAGTCTTAAAAACGAGTTAAGCCAATTACAAAAGGGCCGTTAATCGGCCTATTTTTGTTGTAAACTTTTTTCTAGCGCCTCGAGCTTAGCTTCTAATACAGCAAGCTTTTCTCTGGTGCGGATAAGCACATTGCTTTGTATTTCAAACTCTTCACGGCTTACAAAATCCAATTTGTTCAGTTGGCTTTGTAAAACCTGCTTTACCTTTGACTCTGCACCTTCAGCCATGGTTTTTACACCAGGAGGAATAGCTTCAGTAATTTGTTTGGCAATATCCTCTAATTTTTTTGGGTCAAGCATCGGTGGCTCCATGATAATGATGATGCTTTATTGTAGCGAATACCAAAGCGCTTAGCAGCATAAAAACGATACGCTCAGTTAATCAACTATCAATCTTCATGCAAAGAGATTTTGTTGCGGATTATTCGCCTTCGTAGGGGGTTTAATATTACAATTCGCTGCCCAATACAAAAGTGAATTGCATGAAACTCAACCCCGGCCAAAACGACGCGGTAAATTACATCTCTGGCCCTTGCTTAGTGCTGGCGGGCGCTGGTAGTGGTAAAACCCGTGTTATCACCAATAAGATTGCATACCTAGTGCGCGAATGCGATATTCCTGCGCGCTATATCGCCGCCGTTACTTTTACCAATAAAGCCTCGCGAGAAATGAAAGAGCGTGTGGCGCAAACGCTTGGGCGAAAAGAAGCTCGGGGGTTAAAGGTCTCTACCTTCCATACTTTGGGCCTGAGGATTATCAAAGCTGAAGTAAAAACCCTAGGCTTAAAAGCAGGGTTTTCCTTATTTGATGATAAAGACAGCATGACACTGCTCAAGGACTTGACCGATGTTGAGCTGGGGGGGGACAAAGAACAACTGCAATTATTGCAAAGCTGCATTTCTAATTGGAAAAATGATTTGTTGCTGCCTGAGCAATTACTCAAGCGCACGTCCTCAGCAGGGGAAGCGGAGTTTGCTGAGTTTTACCAGCGTTATCAAAATCACTTACGGGCATACAATGCATTAGATTTTGATGATTTGATCCTGTTGCCGACCTTGTTGCTCAAGCACAATGAAACAGTGCGCCAAAAATGGCAAAGCCGAATTCGTTATTTGCTGGTGGATGAATACCAGGATACCAACACCAGTCAATATGAGTTAGTGCGCTTGTTGGTGGGCCAACGTGCGCGCTTTACCGTGGTTGGGGACGATGATCAGTCCATTTATTCCTGGCGTGGGGCTAGGCCACAGAACTTGGTGTTATTGAGCAAAGATTTCCCAGACTTAAGGGTGATTAAGCTTGAGCAAAACTATCGTTCATCAGGGCGAATTTTGCATTGCGCCAATATTCTGATCCAAAACAACCCGCATGTGTTCGAGAAGAAGTTATTCTCTGAATTAGGCTATGGCAGTGAGCTTCGCATCATCACTGCTAAAAATGAAGAACATGAGGCCGAGAGGGTGGTCGCTGAACTTATTGCTCATAAGTTTATGCAAGGTACAAGTTTTAAAGATTACGCCATTTTATATCGAGGAAACTTCCAATCTCGCTTATTTGAAAAAGTCCTTATGGCCAACCGTATCCCTTATAAAATAAATGGTGGCACTTCGTTTTTTGGGCGGACTGAGGTGAAAGACATCATGGCGTATTTACGCTTATTGGTGAATCAAGACGATGATAATGCTTTGCTGCGCATCATCAACACACCCACCCGCGGCATAGGACGCGTCACGTTAGAAAAACTTGGAAATTACGCCAACGAAAATCATATTAGTATGTTTGAAGCGGCGTGTTCGCCGATGTTAAGCACTGTGATATCCGGTAAGTCTCTTGAGTCGGTTGAGCGGTTCGCCCGCTGGATAGTGGAGTTGTCTGATGAAATAAAGCGAAGTGACAGTATTGCTGCCATCCGCCAAATGATTAAAGACATGGGTTACGAAGAGTGGCTCTATGAAAGTAGTACTAGCCCCAAAGCCGCCGAAATGGGCATGGGCAACATCAGTACTTTATTTGGGTGGGTCAGCGATATGCTTGAGGGGGGAGAACTAGACCCACCTATGAGCTTACAAGAGGTGGTCAACAGACTCATTCTGCGTGACATGATGGAGCGCGGAGAAGACACAGAAGAAACGGATCAGGTGCAACTTATGACGTTGCACTCGTCTAAAGGGTTAGAGTTTCCTTACGTATTTATGGTCGGCATGGAAGAGGGGTTGTTACCCCATCAAAGTAGTATCGATGAGGACAATATCGAGGAGGAGCGTCGTTTGGCCTACGTGGGGATCACGCGGGCTCAGAAGGAGTTGTTTTTCACCTTAGCCAAAGAGCGTCGCCAATATGGTGAAGTGATTCAACCTGAGCCTAGTCGCTTTTTACACGAACTACCCGCTGATGATATTCACTGGGAAGTGAAGAAACTTAAAGTTAGCGCCGAGGCCCGCCAGCAAAAGGGCCAAACAGGCATTGCTCACTTGCGGGATATGATGAACAAAAAGTAAGTTCTATATCGGCAGTGTTACTTGAGATGGGGCTTCTAAATAGGGCCCTTGACCCAATTGACAGCCAACTGAGCGCAGTAGGTCTACCTGCTCTTTGTCACTGATCCCTGAGACGATTAACCTAAAGCTGAGTTGTTCTGACATGGCGTACACGGATTGTATGAGTTTTAAATTTCGCTCTGATCTTGGGATAGTCTTCACAAAGCGATGATCGACTTTGACAAAATCAAACGGATAAGAATACAAGTAACTTAGCGATGCCAAGCCACTGCCAAAATTGTCCAGCACCAACTTAATGCCTGATCGTTTTAAATGCTTAATCGCTGGCAGACTGAACTGTGAGCGTCGATTTAAATCATTTTCGTCAAACTCAAAAATTAGCCGTTTAGGATCAATTCCCCTGTCCCTTATATCTTGAATAAGCTGCACAGCAGCTTCGCTATGGGTCAAATAATGGATTGATAGATTAATGGCAACTTTATAATGATCGCTAGCAGCATAAGACGTCAGTGGTTGACTCAACATAGCGTATGCGGCTTTGAGCATGTAGTTGTCCAGCTCAACCACCAGACCACTATGTTCGGCAATTTGCCAAAAGCTGTCACGATCCATAATACCCAGTTTAGGATGTACCCAACGTACTCTGCATTCGTCGTACAGATGTGAATTATCTGTCATGTCAAAGACGGGGTGTGAGTAAACATCAAAGGCTTCACTTTTGAGTGCTTTACGAAACTCAGTTTCAATCTCTAACTCTTCAAGCAGCTTCTTACGCATGGTCAAATCAAACACTACGTACTGACCGCGGCCTTGAGATTTTGCTTGGTACATAGCGGCATCTGCATCTCGTACTATTTCACTAGCAGAGCGGTAACCACTCTCAAGGTATGCAATACCGATACTGGCGCCAGAGAAGATTTCTCGTCCGTCTAAAACAAATGGTGTGGCAATTGAGTTGATAATACGCGTAGAGATAATCTCAACGTCTTCTGGGGAATCGAAATTATCCAGCAAAATCACAAATTCATCGCCCCCTAAACGAGCAAGCAAGTCGTGGCCCCGAATGCACTGATTGATTCGACTGGCGACCTCTATCAAGAATGAATCACCCGCGTGATGGCCTATGGTGTCGTTGATTTGTTTGAAACGGTCTAAATCAATAAATACTACCGCAAAATTATTATGTTGATAGCGCTTCTTATTAGCCAAAGCCTGGCTCAATCGAGCATTAAACATGGTGCGGTTAGGTAAATCTGTTAAGGCATCGTGATGAGCATCGTGAACTAGCTTCTGCTGAATGGCTTTACGCTCTTCGATTTGTTTCTGCAGGTATTGGTTGGCTTTATTAAGCTCTTCAGTGCGCTCTTTAACTTTCTCAGTAAGTTGCTGGTTATACGCCTGGATCGCGTCTGACGAGCGTTTACGCTCTAAAGCAACGGCGATATGGTGAGAAACAAATCGTAATAGTTCAAGGTCTCGCAACGAGTAATGCTCGGTCTGGCTATAGCTTTGGATCGCGATAACACCCGATATTTCACCATCTACCACAAGTGGCGAGCCCAGCCACGAATTGTTTTGCTCGATCATATTCTTGGCGGTAATGGCATCTATTTCATTATTTGCCGTTAGCTCTTTCACCTTAGACGGGTTAATAAGCTCAGCACTACCAGAGCGAAGCACGAATTCAGTGAGACCAAAACCGATTTCTCTTGATTCTATGACGGTGTTGATTTCATCAGAATAATAAGGAAATTCAAGGCGGGTATTATCCGAACTAATAGTGGCAATATAACAGTTGGGTGCGCTGATAAGCCGAGCAATAATTTCATGCAACGAAGCGTAAAAATCCGCCATGTTGCCATCTACCGAGGCAGACAACTCTGATATCTCGAACAGAGCATTTTGCAGCGATTCAACTTTTTGTCGCTCGTTAATTTCTTCTTGTAATTCTTCGTTGATATTCTGAAGTTGCTTGGTACGCTCACGAATGGTTTGCTCATTCATTTCGCGGCTTTTCACCCTGTCGACGGTATTAACGATATGCTGCGAAACAAACAGTAGTATGTCTAAATCTTCTTGGTTATAGCGAATAGATTTGTCGTAACTTTGCACCACCATGGCGCCAATCACTTGGTTACCACGTTTTAATGGTACGCCAATCCAATCAACAGGGCCGGAACCTATCTGTTTTACGTTGATTTGATTGAGCTGAGTCTCGCGGGTTTCTTCAGTTAAAAATAAATAATCACCGGTGCGTAACACATAGCCTGTAAAACCTTCCATCAATTCACTTGCGGGGATTTGACGCAAAGCGACTTCGTCAAACTGGTCTACAAAATATACAAAATATACGAAATCGACGACTTCATCGACTTGATCGTAGAACGCCACATAAAAGTTCTGGGCATTCATAAAGCGACCAATAATGTCGTGGATGGCGGGGTATAGACGTGACAACTCTCCTACTGAGCTAGCTAATTCAGAGATATCAAAAAGGGATTTTTGAATTGCTTCTGAATGCTTGTATTTTTCAGTAAGTTGTTGTAATTGAGGAACTAATTCACGTAACTCTTCGATGGATAAGTTATCTGGGATATTGTTCATTTGAATATGGGTTGAGAACGCGTGCACAAACAGTCTATTTATAATTATTTTTATAAGGCCAAAATAAACTATTCGTTACAAAAAGGCCACCCTTAAGGTGGCCTTTTTATGAACAAATTTTTACGAAAACAACTAATTACAGACCTTCTGTCATGTGTTCGATAGCTGCTTTTATCTCGTCATCTGAACAATCTGCGCACGTTCCACGAGGAGGCATCGCATTAATACCGTTAATGGCATTTTGCCATACGGTATCGAAGCCTTTTTCTAGGCGAGGTGCCCAATCAG
Source organism: Paraglaciecola mesophila KMM 241 (assembly GCF_000315015.1). Classification (GTDB taxonomy): domain Bacteria; phylum Pseudomonadota; class Gammaproteobacteria; order Enterobacterales; family Alteromonadaceae; genus Paraglaciecola; species Paraglaciecola mesophila. The sequence goes on from NZ_BAEP01000060.1 coordinate 50,176, forward strand.
CAGCATTTTGGAATTTTGGTGCACCCAAAACACCAGAGCTATGACACGCCACACACGCTGCTCCGTAAACGTCAGCGCCAGAACGTGGTCCGCCAGCAGACGCCGTTTCAGCTTTAGCGCCGGCAACATGTACTTTGCCAACGGGGGCAATACGTGATTTTATTTCATCATCAGAGTTAACCGCTGCATTAGCTGTGAAAATCGATGCTAAGCCTAAAAACATGCACAATAAAAATTTACGTTTCACTATTTTCTCCACGTCAGGGATCACCCTGCTTATCGTTGCTGCTAAATAATCTGCTGAGATTATAACGACTAATTAAGTGTGAACAACCATTTATGTAATTCGTAAGATTTTAATAGCTTGGTTTTTGGCGAATATAACTGGCGAATTTGGGGATCCCGTTAATGGTCAAATCGTAATATTTGAAAGTGATCACTGCCCCAATGGGTGGTGGTGACAAGCGTTCTTGATCAGAAAAGCCACTGCCAATTTTAAAGACTTTACCATTGCTCATCTGCACGCGAATAGAGCCCATCATTCCTTGGTACTTGCCACTACCTGGTAAATGCGCCAAAACTATGGCTTCAGCATCTTTGTGCTTCTTAAGCTTTAACACGTTGTCACTTCGTGAGGGCGTATAAAGAGCGTCTTCGTGGTGCAGCATTAATCCTTCACCCCCATCTTCAATTACTTGCTCAAGCAACTGCATAAGTGCTGATTTACTATGGAGCTTTTGTTGAGGGATGACTTGCAAGTGAGGTAGCTTCGCTTTTTGCACTAATACTTCCAGCATTCGCAAACGTTCACTAAATGCGCCTGTAAACTCGGGTAAATCAAACAACATAAATTTTACCTCTCGCCAGCCGGCACCCGGCTCGTGGGTTAACACCACTGAAGCTGTTTTCTCAAAGCGTTGCCTGGCAATCCATAATTCACCATCAAAAATATGTTTGGGTATGTCCTTGGTAAACCATTGCGGGGCAAAAATGGGATTACCCGTGCGCGTGAGCAATCTACTACCATCCCAACGAGCCCGAATACCATCTAGCTTTTCACTCACGAGATAGTCAGAGACGTTAACAGCATCATTAAAACGATTGGCTAACTCGATTTTTGGCTTGTTTTGAGCAAATACCGTAGAGCAGTAAATGCTTATTAAGCAAATCAAAATAGTGGGCGTGAACACTGACATAATTAGAACGTCTTCTAACAAAAATTATATTACAGCTTAGTTCATAAGCTTGAGCCGTGATTGGTTGTCATGAAGGGACTCAAAAGTAGCGCTATTCAAGGAGCACAAGCTTGAGAGGCTACGGGATGATGTAGCGCCGAAATAGGTAAATTTGTGACGGGTTCAAATAGATTGTCGCCGATAGGCCTACCGACTTTCATTGCGGTTTTCGCTCCGAGCCTTCACTCGGAGCTAGTTATTATGGTGTTGTAAATAAGCTATTGGTGATTGCCATTCTTTTGCAAAAAATCACCGATCAGTTTTGTGACCTTCTCCGGTTGCTCGTCGATAGACCAATGGCCAGCGTTCACCAACCATACTAGGGATGCATTGGGAATGGCCTGTTCTAATTGAGGAGCATATTCAGGCTTTTGAAAATTATCGTGATCGCCCCACAGTATTAGCGTTTCATGGGGAAGGTGTTTGAGCTCGCCTGCAATAGCCTGAGTATACTCTTTGTTAAGCCTTCTTAAGTTGCGAAACATAGCGGCTTTTCCTTGATCACTACTCCATTGGCCCACATACAAGCGAACGAGATCTTCGGTCATCACACTTTGGTCAAAGACGCCTTTAGGCAAAAAATCTTTTAGAATATTAACTAGTTCGTCAGAAGTGGTTTTTTCCTCTACGCCGGGCTCTAAAAGAGGGGCAAATTCGGGGATGGGCCAAGAATCGAAACACACACTGTCAATTAGCACGATTGCATTGACCTTCTCCGGATGTTTGACGGCCATTAGCTGGGCCACACCACCGCCGATGTCGTGGCCGGCTATATTGGCACGAGAGATCCCGAGCGCCCCCATAAACTTACTCATAATCCGGCTCTGAGCATTGATAGATACATCAGTGTCTTGTGGCATGTCTGACTCGCCGTAATTGAGCAAATCGGGTGCTATTACTCGATAGTGGGAGGAAAGTTGTGGCATAACGTTTCGCCACAGCGTCCTGTTCGTCGGTATACCATGAAATAACAACAAAGGAGTACCTTCTCCCATTTCTTCATATGCTATCTGATGTCCTTCAACGGTAACGTATTTTGTCGTGCTCATATTAGCTTCTCCTTTTAGTCGAAATTCGAGATGACATTTCCTCTTTCTAAACCTTCATTCCTTTTCAACCAACCGAGCTAACTAACGCAACGATATTCCACATAAAGCCAGCTTAGAATGAAGTACTTAAAACTTATCAAAACAGACAAAGCAAATTCCATCCCAATAAGCTTGAATAAATGTTTGCCTGTTGCAGGTCACCGCTTTTAATTAATGTTAAACCAAGGGAGGGCTTGCGTTAGCAAGGTGGGAGTGGCACTCAAAAGAACGTTATTATTTTACTCAATAGTGCAAAGGTTGCGCGTGGGAAAGGTGAGCGGTGAAGACGATCGAGAAATTAAGAGCATCGAAGGGAAATAATTACATTGCTCTACATCATTTCGCTGCTCCCTCTGATAGATCAGCTTTCTGGAATAGGGGAGGTCGATAGTGCTCCGTCTTAGGGCGATCCAAAAACAAAAGAGCCCCAACGGACAACGTTTAGGTTATCAAAACATCGTGCAGTGAGTTTTTTAGCTGAGCTGAGCAAAAGGGCGGAAATGCAAAACGAGCAAGAAAAGATGTAAAAGTATCAAAGCGTGCGAGTGCAGAGGAGTGTAGAGGTGTGGATGTAACATCCCATCCATGGTGTTTGTTACCAGCCGTACCATCCATGGGAGGTCGTTCAGCCAGATGCTGCTACGCAGCTAAAGAGACTGGCCTCACCCCAGTCGCGGTACCCACGTCTTGGGACAATCCAAAAACAAAAAAGCCCCAACGGACAACGTTGAGGTTATCAAAACACAGAGTCGTGAATTTTTTAGCTGGGCTGAGCAAAAGGGCGGAAATGCAAAACGAGCAAGAAGAGATGTAAAAGTATTAAAGCGTGCGAGTGCAGAGGGGTGTAGAGGTGTGGATGTAACATCCCATCCATGGTGTTTGTTACCAGCCCTACCATCCATGGCAGGACGTTCAGCCAGATGCTGCTACGCAGCTAAAGAGACTAGCCTCACCCCAGTCGCGGTACCCACGTCTTGGGACAATCCAAAAACAAAAAAGCCCCAACGGACAACGTTGAGGCTTTTTTGTTTTCAATAATGGTGCCCAGACGCGGAATCGAACCACGGACACGAGGATTTTCAATCCTCTGCTCTACCAACTGAGCTATCTGGGCAAATCTGGTAACGTTGCTGGCTTGTGCCTGCTTCGTTGTGGGTGCGTATTAAACGGATTCTCGGCATTCAAGTCAACTACTTTATGCGATTTATTTTCGCTTTATTGACTGTTTGCTTGAAAAATGTGCGCCACTGGTTGAGTTGTGCACAATTTTATCGAAAATTCACATATTTGGTTATGAATTAGGCGGAACGTAACCTTCAATATCAGGCTCTTTCCCTTCGAACAAATACGCCTGCATTTGTGTTTCGAGGAAATTACGTGCAGTGGGCTCCATCATATTTAACTTTTTTTCGTTAATTAGCATGGTTTGTTTCTTTTGCCACTCAGCCCATGCTTCTTTAGAAATATTATCGAATATCTTTTTACCGAGTTCACCTGGGTAAAGTTGAAAGTCTAAACCGTCAGCTTCTTTGTTTAAGTGCTGGCAAAATACCGTTCTGCTCATGCTAATCCTCACATTGTTTATGAAAGGCCAGCAAATACCGGCCTTGTTTCGCGCATTCTAGCAAATTCAACGCTGCGTGCTAAGCAATGTATCACGTCGAATAGCATGCTCTTTAAAGCTGTGTCTCACATATCGTGAGTAATTTTTTGGTGGGCGCAGCTAAGCCAATATTCGGTTGGTTGAGTAAGTCATACCAGATCTGTTGCTTTTCATTAACCTGTAATGATGTAGGTTGTTTGAGTTGCAAAATAACCGGCTGAATATCTAGATGAAAGTGGCTGAATGTATGGCGAAAAGGCTCAAGGGTAACTCGCGTGTAATCGCTTAATCCTAGTTGCTGAGCTGCTTCGTCCAGTGTTTCTAAAGTGTCCGCTTCATAAAATCCCCACAAACCACCCCACAAGCCTGCGGGTGGCCTTTGATAAATCAAAATCTGAGACTGCCACATAGGTATGAGCATGACAGTGGTGCGAACTGGAGTGTCTTTTTTAGGCTTTCTACCGGGTAATTCACTTTGGCGACCTTGAGCGAAAGCCAAGCAGCCTTGTTGTAAAGGACAGCTATCGCATTTTGGTTTGCTGCGAGTGCAAATAGTGGCACCCATGTCCATCATAGCTTGTGTGTAATCGCCGGTACGTGAGCTCGGAGTAAGCGAATCGGCGTATTGCCATAGCGCTTGTTCAACGTCTTTTTTACCCGGCCAACCATCAACTGCAAAATAGCGAGCTAACACTCGCTTCACGTTGCCATCTAATATGCTGTGATCTTGCCCGCAGGCCAATGACAGTACTGCACCAGCAGTAGAGCGGCCAATACCTGGCAAAGCCACTACATCGTTTATATCTTGGGGGAATGCCCCATTATATTCATCACGAATAACTTGTGCTGCTTTTTGTAAATTTCTAGCGCGAGCGTAGTAGCCTAAACCCGTCCAGTGGTGCAGCACTTCATCTTGCGGGGCACTGGCTAGGCTTAAAATGTCAGGGAAGCGCAGCATAAATTTTTGATAATAGGGAATAACCGTTTTGACTTGGGTTTGTTGAAGCATAATTTCTGACACCCAAACAGAGTAAGGGGTTTTCCCTTGCTGCCAGGGTAAGTCTTTGCGACCATGGCTATCAAACCAAGTCAATATTCGGTTTGCAAAAGATGATGTTAGCTGAGACTGAGATTGCACGGGTTGGTATACTGCTTATGCACTTATAAGTTATGCCTCGATCATACCTCAATTACAGATAAATGGTTCATTTGAAATGACAACAACTCCTCCCCCAGCAGCATCCTCGGTTACTCTTGAACAACCGGTGATTTTTTATCCCGGTACTTTATGCGATGAGCGAGTATTTATGCCTTGCTGGCGCGCCATTGACATTCCTAAACGCGCATTTGTACCGCTGCAATGGGCCGAATCTTTAAAGCAAATGTTGGCGCTGAGTCACGACCGTTTAGATTATTTTGATGAGCCCGTACATTTGGTTGGTTTCTCCATGGGCGGTTACGTCGCCGCATTAACGGCCTTAGAGCAACCTAACAGAGTCGCCTCACTGACATTGATTGGTAGTTACCCAGGCCAATTTGATCAACAGGAACGCCAAGCACGCAACAATATTATTCAGGCAATAAAGAATAAAAAGTATCAGGGCATGAGTGGCAACCGCTTGAAGCAATTCGTATTATCGGTAGATAACAGCCAAGTTATAGACATCATTAAAGCGATGGAAAGCGATTTAGGACCTGCTGTTTTGGCCGCACAAATGGCGGCGTTGAGTGAGCGTGAAGATTTAACAGCACGCCTAGCAAATGCCAATTTTACGCTACATTTGCTAGTGGGTGAGCAAGATAAAATAGCGCCACCTAGCAAGATAACAGCTCTGGGCGCGGGTTTAAGCAAAAGTCGCTTGCATATTTTTGACGCCGCTGCACATATGTTGCCTTTAGAGCAGCCCGCAGCGCTGGCTCAGTATTTTGCTGAAAATTTCAGCTAAATTACCCTTATAGCCTTGCAATACCTGTAGTGGGCGGCATAATGCGCGGCTGCTAAGTACAGCGAGATACGAGAAGAATCATGAGCCAATTTAAATCCAAAGAAGAAGCAGCCGAATCCGGCGTTTATATCCGTAAAATCCAGAGCTTTGTTAAGCGCGAAGGTCGTTTAACTAAGGGCCAAGAAAAGGCAATCGAAAGCAATTGGGAAACCATGGGCTTAGAGCATAAATCTGGTTTGCTCGATATGAACGAAGTGTTTGGTCGCACGGCACCAGTGGTGTTAGAAATTGGTTTTGGTATGGGCAAATCATTAGTCACTATGGCAAAAAATGAGCCTGACAAGGATTTTATCGGTATTGAAGTGCATCGCCCTGGTATTGGTGCATGTCTCGCTGACGCCCAAGAGCAAGGTGTAACCAATTTACGTGTTTATGAACATGATGCTGTTGAAGTCTTGGCCGATTGTATTGCTGATGGCAGCTTGAGCCGCATGCAGTTGTTCTTTCCAGATCCTTGGCACAAGAAGCGTCACCACAAACGCCGTATTGTTCAGCCTGAGTTTGTTGAAAAATTACGTAGCAAATTAGCGATTGGCGGTGTTTTTCACATGGCGACAGACTGGGAAAACTACGCAGAGCATATGCTAGAAATAATGGCCGTAGCGCCGGGTTATAAGAACTTGTCATCTACCAGTGATTATGTACCACGCCCAGAGCAACGGCCGTTGACTAAGTTTGAGCAGCGCGGCCATCGTTTAGGCCACGGTGTGTGGGATTTGATGTTCGAGAGAGTAGCATGATGTTAAGTGCAGCAAGCCAAGTATTATTGCGTAGCGAAGAGCTACTCGAGCAAGGAAAATGGTTGCTCGTAAACCCCACCGATGGCCACGTTTTTTCAGAGCTTTCGAATCCAGAAGTTTATGGTTTTCATCAGTTTTTTGATATTTATGAGCAAAGTATTGCAGCGGCGAAAGCTCAAGGGCGCGACACTCAGCACCAATTTGTAGCTGCATATGATACCGATGTCTCGTTTGACGGTGCAGTCTTGTATTTACCTAAAGCGAAAGCCCATGGGCAAATGTTGCTCGCGAATATCGTGGCATGTTTGAAACCTGGCGCTACTTTGTTGGTGGTAGGTGAGAATAAAGGCGGTATCAAAAGTGCGGCTAAGCTTTTAACCCCTTACTCAGATAATGTGAATAAAATTGACTCTGCTCGTCACTGCGCCATGTTTGCAGCTGTGGTTGATAAACCTGTGGCGCCATTTGATATCACAAAATGGCAAGATGTATCAGAGCAGCAAGTTGCTGATATTAGCTTTAAAGTGTGCTCATTGCCGGGGGTATTCAGTCATGGTGAGTTGGATAAAGGTACGCAACTATTGCTTGATAACATCGACAGGGTGGTGTCAGGTCGTATTTTAGATTTTGCTTGCGGTGCGGGTATTATCGGTTGCTTCGCGGGCCTTAAAAACCCACAAGCTCAGGTCGTGATGAGTGATGTGAGTGCATTGGCTATATATTGCTCGCAGAAAAGTGCTGAGTTAAATAGTGTAAAAGCACAGGTAATTCCCTCAAATGGCTTACGGGCGTTGACGGGGAAATTTGCCCAAGTGTTTACCAATCCACCGTTTCACACGGGGATTAAAACAGATTACTCGGTTACGGAAGGTTTTATGCAGCAGCTTAAAAACCATTTACAAGACCGAGGCAGCCTGATTTTGGTGGCCAATAAGTTTTTGCGCTACGCGGATGAACTCGACAAACAGTTCAAATCCGTTCAGACGTTAACAGAAACGACTAAGTTTAGTGTTTATTGTTGTCGTCGTTGATTGCAGTTATATTAATGCGTTAATAGAGCAAGCATATGTCTTTGAGTCCATGTTAATCAGTATCGCTATGATTTTCCGATAGGGCAGTGAATCGAGAAACCAATGGGGTATAGTGTTGATGAAAGTATTATTCGTTGTATCTGAGGTTGAAGATCTGGTTAAAACTGGCGGGCTAGCAGATGTAGCTAAAGCGCTCCCCATTGCATTAAGCGAAATGGGCCACGAAGTGTGTATTGTTATGCCTTACTACAAAATGTTGGCAGAGCAACATCCGGGTGAAGATTGCGCTGAGCCTCAGGCACTTTTTGCCAGCCGCAAACCCTACGATTTTACGATTAAACGCTTACAGATTGGCAATGTGCCCGTTTACGCAATAGATTACCCAGCTTACTTTGCACGTGATGGATTATATTCTGATAGCTATCACGCTTATCCTGACAACGCTGAGCGTTTTGCCTTTTTTGCCCAAGGGGCGTTGCAAGTCGCAAAAGCGTTAGATTTCCAGCCAGATATTGTGCATTGCAACGATTGGCATACGGCGCTAACGCCTTATTTTATGAGCATTGATGACAGCGGCTTCTTTGATCGAAGCCGCAGTATCTTTACTATTCATAATGGCGCATATCAGGGCACACATCGTTTTTCAGATATTCCTTTTTTGCAGCCGCATTATTTACTTCATTCGCAATTAGACGGTGATGCATTGAATTTTGTACGCATGGGTATTCGCTATGCGCATAAAATTAATGCGGTGAGTCCAAATTACGCCCAAGAATTGTTAACTCCTTTGGGCTCGCATCATTTGTACCATGAGTTTCAGCAGCGCCGGAATGATTTAAGCGGTATTCTAAATGGTTGTGATTACACCCAGTGGGATCCCATCAATGACCCGCACATTATTCAAACCTATACCGCTGATGATATGAGCGGTAAAGAGAAGTGCAAAATTGATTTACAGCGAGAAGCACAAATACCGCAAGATTTAGGCATACCGCTGGTGGGCATGGTCTGTCGATTAACTGAACAAAAAGGCTTTGGCTACATATTGCCTATGCTTGAGCAACTCATGCAGCATAATGTTCAGTTGGTGATTATTGGTACAGGCGACCCGCAGATAAGCCATACATTGCGTAGTGTTGCACAGCGACATCCACAAAAGCTCGCGTTTATCGAAGCATTCAGTGTACAAAAAGCCCATATGCTCGAAGCGGGCAGTGACTTTTTCTTAATGCCTTCTTTATTCGAGCCTTGCGGCCTAAATCAAATGTATAGTCTTGCCTTTGGTACCTTGCCCATCGTACGTGGTGTTGGGGGCTTGAAGGATACGGTTACTGACCTTGCAGATGACCCAGAGCAAGCAACCGGCTTTGTGTTCGAGCATCCAGACAGCGACGCCTTGCTAGCCTGTATTCAACGGGCGCTATTGTTCTACCGTGAATATCCAGAGCGTTTTAAAGCTACGCAAATGCGTGCTATGCACAGCCGATTTACTTGGCAGCAAGCTGCCCAGCAGTATTTAGCCTTATACCATGAAGCAATTGGTGATTAGTGCTGAGTGAGGTTCACGAGAAGCATGCTCTTTAGAGTAATTTTGGGCCTGATTGTAGGTATGCTATTTGCCATTAAACTACAGGCAATGCCAGAACAACGTTTGCAATCTAGTGGGCGGGAAGAGGCTTGCCCGCACCTGATCTATAAGAAATCTCCTGTCGATATAAAAAAGCTAAGTGTGAAATCCGGTGACATGATTTGTTTATGTTTATCAGACTTGCCTGATATGCGAGGTGCATCCGAAAAAGACCTACGCAGTCCAGAATTTCAAGTAACCCTAAGTCGATTTGCAGGTGATTGGGGTTTATCTGAACCAGAATTGTTACTTCTGATACGAAAATAGAAACGCAGTGGGAGTAATAAAGTCCCCTCAGATAAGATTAACTGTTTCATTTTCCACTGGTTTAGCTCAATATGTTGGATAGACTCTGCTAAGGTTTCATTTTTAAAATATGCATGCTAAAAGTAATTTTTTGTCTATTAAAAGCCTAATTATTTGGGTTGTAATGGCGATTACCTCGTTAGCATTGCTTTTGGCAACCTGCATTAATTTATATGGTCAAATCAGTAGTTACCGTCTTCAACTAATTGACAACGTCAATATCTTTTCTGAGCTCATCAGTCGCAATGCGGTTGCCACAATTGAAGATGAGCTTAATTTCAATGAAGAGCGCAATCTCAGCACACTCAGTGCATCGGATATATTAGAAAATGTGCATATTTATCGCTTTGTAGAAGGTGGTAAATTAGAATTTTTCGCCAGTTACAACAAAGACGGTGTCGCACCTGTAAATGCCAAATTCGATCGTATTGAATCACTATCTCAAGCGGCCATTGATGGCAGCACAGTTGAGGTGATACGCGAAATTAACCGCGATGATGGGCAGTTATTGGGTTACACCTATGTGCGCGCTTCAGCTGATGGGCTTGAGCGGTTAATCTCTCGCTCAGTAGGAATAGCTGTGGGCGTGCTGCTTTTGTCATTACTACTGTGCTTCTTGCTTACCTTAAAGTTACAGAACACAATCACCGCGCCGATCCGCAATTTAGCACACTTGGTGCAACGCATTTCTCGTCACAAAGATTATTCAGGGCGAGCTCAGCCGAGCAACATCAAAGAGCTAGATATACTCAGTGATGCATTTAATGCCATGATGCAGCGCACACAAGAACATCTGCAGCGGCAAAATGAGGCCGAAGAAGAGCACAGACGACTCAACAGTAGCCTCGAAGAAAAGGTCACTCAGCGCACGCTTGCTTTAAAAGAAGCAAACAACGAACTCATTCAAACCTTAGAGAAACTGCATCAATTTCAGCGTCAAATGGTGCAAAACGAGAAAATGGCTTCCCTTGGCGATATGGTGGCTGGGGTTGCTCACGAGGTAAACACACCTATTGGTCTTGGTGTAACGGCGTCAACCATGATGCTTGACCGTTTAGCTAGCATGCAGAAAGACTTTGAAAATAAAACGCTAAAGGCCAGCTCGTTATCCAAGTTTATTTCAGAGGGCCAAGAAAACCTCAATATTATCTATCGCAACTTAAACCGAGCGGCGGAGTTGATATCTAGCTTTAAGCAAGTTGCGGTAGATCAATCATCAGAGGTAGACCGTGTTTTCTCATTTTCAAAATTGATGGATGAAATTTTGTTGTCCATGCGCCCGAAACTGAAAAGCATGACGCACATCATCAATGTGGAATGTCCTGAAAATTTGTATATTGAGTCTAAAGCGGGCCCAATTAACCAAATTATGATCAACTTAATTATGAATTCCATCATTCACGGCTTTGAGAACAAAGACCAAGGTGCAATTAACATCAAAATCAGTTTGATTGCCGATAAAAAAATCAGCGTGGTATTTTCAGATGACGGCGCGGGTATCCCTGAGTATTTACGTAAGCGTATTTTTGATCCGTTTGTCACCACCAAGCGTGGGCAAGGCGGGAGTGGCCTAGGTATGCATCTGGTATACAACTTAGTCACTCAAGCGTTAAATGGTTCGATAGCACTGACCAGTGAAGAAGGGCAGGGCGTCGAGTTCACCATTTTGTTTCCGGTCAAAAAAGCAACCCAAACATCGGCGCACAAAAACTAATCAGTTATTTTGTGTTTGCAATTTACATTTATATCCCCACATACTTTGCGTAGTGGAAAATATCTTCAATACAACGGATGTAGTCATTTTTCGGCATATTATTTGTCGGGTTTGGCGGGTTGTTTGCATTAGCTAAAATTTAATCTAGATAAAACCCTGATTTTTAGATATTTTCTGATAAACTTTTATCCATATTTTTAACATGGTGTGAAAACGATGCTGACGCCCAATATTTTGATTGTAGAAGATGAAGTTGTTACTAGAACAACCCTCAAGAGCCTGTTTGAAGCAGAAGGCTATAATGTGTTCGAAGCCGAGAACGGTAGTGAAATGCATGAGTTTTTTGAAAATCACGCAATAAATTTAGTGATCATGGACATTAACTTACCAGGTAAAAATGGTTTGATTTTGGCTCGTGAAGTGCGAGATCGTAAAAATATCGGTCTAATCTTTTTGACTGGTCGCGACAACGATGTTGATCGTATATTGGGTCTTGAGATCGGCGCTGACGATTATTTAACTAAGCCGTTTAACCCACGTGAATTGACCATCAGAGCTAGAAACTTGCTGACTCGTACATTGAATAACGCGGAAGACGATGACTTACCAAGTCGAGTTAGCTTTAATGGTTGGACATTAGATGGCGATAGCCGTAGTTTGATTTCTCCTAGTAAGAAAGAATTCAGACTACCACGCAGTGAATTCCGCGCGTTGCATTTATTCCTAAGCAATCCTGGCAAAATTTTGACTCGTGAACAGTTGATTATGGAAATGACAGGTCGTGAATTACGCCCGAATGACCGTACTGTTGATGTAACTATTCGTCGTATACGTAAGCACTTTGAATCAGAAGTGAACGCTGACGAACTGATCGTGACTATCCACGGTGAAGGTTACCGTTTCTGCGGTACCGTTGACGTATAAGTTACATTAGCTCAGACAAAAAAAGCGGCTTAAGCCGCTTTTTTTTCTCTGTAGCATGAATATCTAGTCCGGTTTGTTAAGCCTTTCTGACTCAGGTTTAATTTCATCTTTGCGCTCATATTCGCCTTCAATGATATCGTCGTTCGATGATTGCTGTCTGCCGAAGCCTTGTCTCGACTGCCCACCAAAACCTCCTTGTGCCTGATTAACCACCTGTACGGATAATTTTGCCAGTAGACCTTTAGCAATTAAGGGCCGGGTCATAGGTAGGCAGAATAAAAAACCCAACGCATCAGTGACAAAACCAGGTGTAACAAGCATAACACCTGCAATGACGAGTAATAAACCTTCGGCGACTTCTTGGCCCGGGATCGTACCCTGCTGCATTTTTTGTTGCGCATGAATTAATGTACTGACGCCCTGTTGGCGCACCAAATACGAGCCTATCATAGCCGTAGCGACTACAATTGCGACTGTGTTCCAGCCACCAATTTGCTCACCTACACTTATCAAGAGTGAGATCTCAACGATAGGCAGCAAAACAAACAATAAGAATAATTTACCCAAAACTGTCTCTTTAATTACTTTATGAATGAATATAATGGCGTCGAACGGCCGATAACCAAGGGTAACAGTGTTACAAAGTATGGCAACTGCTCTTTGTTGAGGTACTTAATGGTAAGCTTTAGAAGATGATGACATTTTTGAAAGACATCTATCTTAATTTGGGTTTATATTGGCCTACCGGAGGGGCACTTAATATTGTATTAAGTATGTTACCTTATTTTATTTTTTAACTGTTGAACTGCAAAAAAGAAGTTGTTTTAAATGAAGTTAATAGCATCGTTTTCCATTTTTATGCTCATGTCCATTTGGTCATTAGCCAGCTTAGGCCAAAGCAATTCCTTCGATTCTTTGTTTAGCGATGAACCTGAATTTTTAAAGGTGGATCAGGCTTTCGTATTTGATTATGTACAAAATGGTGATCAACTTGTGGTCACTTGGGACATTGCCGACAACTACTACCTTTATCAGCAACAGTTTAAAGCCGTTTCGAAAAATGCCTCGTTAGGTGAGCCTATTTTTCCTGCAGGAAAAATGAAAGAGGATGAATTCTTCGATGAGCCTCAAGAAGTTTATTACCATAAGGTCTCAGTAACCTATCCTATCTTACAATCACAAGATGATTCTGCGGTTAAAATTCGCTATCAGGGCTGCGCGGAAGCGGGTCTGTGTTACCCCCCAACAACGCAAGTCGTTTATCTAAATACAGTTAATGCCAGTGATGAGCAACTTAATATTGATGGAGCTAGCGTTGAAAATAGCGGCTCTATTTCACAACAGTTTGAGCTAGCAGATTTACTCACGGGCGAGCAGAGCCTGATGTGGGTTTTATTGATTTTTCTAGCGTTAGGCGTGGGCTTAGCTTTTACGCCGTGTGTCTTCCCTATGTATCCGATCTTATCTGGAATAGTCATAGGGCAAGGGAAGGGCATAAGTACATCCCGAGCGTTCGTTTTATCATTCGTCTACGTGCAAGGTATGGCGTTGACGTATTCTTTACTGGGGTTAGTTGTAGCGTCAGCGGGGGTGCAGTTTCAAGCAGCGCTGCAGCATCCTATTATTTTGGGCGTATTGATCGTCGTATTTGTACTGTTGGCATTGGTAATGTTCGGTGCTTGGGAATTCCAATTACCCTCAAGCTGGCAAGAAAAGCTCAATGGCGTGAGTAACCAACAGAAAAGTGGAAGTTACTTAGGCGTACTTTTGATGGGGGCCATTTCAGGGCTGGTTGCATCCCCGTGTACCACCGCGCCGTTAACCGGAATATTACTGTACATAGCGCAAACGGGTGATTTATTGCTGGGCTTCAGTGCACTGTATGCACTAAGTTTAGGCATGGGAATACCATTGATATTGTTTGGTATAACAGGCGGTAAATTATTGCCTAAAGCAGGTGCATGGATGAACATCATTAAAGTCACTTTTGGCTTTATGATGCTTGCAGTCGCGTTAATGTTTGTAGAGCGATTAGTCAGCCATGTGGTAACAGATATTTTGTGGTCGTTGTTAGGGTTGGTGACTTTCAGCTATTTTTATGTAATGAATCAAGCCAGTTCAGTGACCTTCGGGAAGGGCGTTCGCGCGCTAGTTATTTTTATCGGTTTGTTTGCTTCTGCCATGTATGGCTATCAGACCATTTGGGGCCAAACATCTTCTGTTACCGGACATATAGATCAAAGCCATCCTCGCTTTGAAGTGGTTAAAAACCTTGATGATTTTGAGCAAAAATTAGCTGCAGCCAACGCGCAAGGTAAAAGCGTAATGGTCGATTTATACGCGGACTGGTGTGTTGCCTGTAAAGAGTTCGAAAAATATACCTTCCCTGATACGCAAGTGGTTGACGCGCTTAGTAACACAGTGTGGATGCAAATAGATTTAACCGATAACACGGCGACTAACATTGAATTTCAAGAGCATTTTTCGATTCTAGGCTTGCCGACTATCTTGTTCTTTGACTCGCAAGGTAATGAGATTAGCGGGTCTCGGGTTACCGGATTTATGCAAGCGCCAGCGTTTGCCGCCCATGCAAAAAATATCTTATAACTTAGGTAGCGCCTACCAAATTTAATGTATTAGAAGGATGAAACACATGTTAGCCCGCCGTTTTAGTTGTTATATCGTTAGTATGTTGTTGTCCTTCATATGTTTCGCTTCGAATGCTGCTACTGTCGTGTCAGAGCGCGTTATTACTTTAGAAAACAATATGCAAGCTACCCATACTCAGGCACAAGGTGAAGCAATAGCGAGTGTACTGTTGATTCACGGCTGGGCAGGCAACATGAATGAAGTGGGCGATATGTATAAGCGTTTAGCTGCGCAGTTAGCGAAACAGCATATTGCCTCCCTTAGAATTAACATACGCGGCGAAAGTGAACGCGAAAAAAGCGGATATCGACTCACCAGTACTTTTTCATCTCGGGTTACTGATGCCGAAACGGGACTGGCCTTTTTACGACAGCAATACAGTGCTACTCCCACCGGTGTGGTCGGTTTTAGTCTTGGGGGGGCAACGACCATAAGGCTTATGGGATTGCGCCCAACAGATATTAACAGTGTTGTGCTTTGGTCAAGCGCGGGAGACCCAGCACTGGTAGGCCAAAGCATTCTATCTCCGGCTCAAATGCGTGAAGTGCTCGATAAAGGTGAAGTAAAAGTGCCTACATGGGAAACGCTAACAGTCACCAAAGTGCATGTTTTAGGTATGATGGGCCACGACATTTATCAAAATATTAACGCTTATAATGGGCCCCTGTTATCCATTCGAGGCAGCGAAGACTACGTTGAACCTATCGAGAAAATCTTGCTCCCACTAACTTCATCAACACTTGCTGAGGCCCGTGTTATTCAAGGCGCTGATCATATATTCGATTCGTTCAACCCTGAAAGCCAATACGACGAACGGGTGATAAAGCAGACGCTGGACTGGCTAGTCGATACGCTCTAAGGCGTTATTTCAGGCGGCAATGGCTAAGCACCATGTGCGCAATGCAATAACGCATTGGGGAAAGGAGGCTATGTAAGGTAGCGCTTATCGTGTACCGAATATTTTGTCTCCGGCATCACCTAAGCCCGGTAAAATGTAACCGTGCTCGTTAAGTTTTTCATCCACGGCTGCGGTGTAAATGTCTACATCTGGGTGTTTGCTCACAACCGCTTCTATGCCCTCTGGTGCCGCGACTAAGAATAAGCCCATTATGTGTTGGCAACCTTTTTCCTTCAGTAAATCGATGGTCGCGATTAACGTACCGCCGGTGGCGAGCATAGGGTCAACTATTAGCGCAGTGCGCTCTTCCACATCTTTTACTACTTTGTCGAAATAAGCCACTGGCTGCAGCGTTTCTTCATCACGATACAAGCCTACCACGCTGACCTTTGCATTTGGAATGAGCTGCATAACACCGTCTAACATGCCAAGACCCGCACGCAAAATAGGGACTATGGTGATTTTCTTGCCTTTAATCTTTTTGACTTTAATCGGTTCATCGTTCCAGCCGTTGATCTCAACTGTCTCAGTTTCTAACTCTCGGGTCGCTTCGTAGGTCAGCAGATTACCTACTTCACTGGCAAGCTCTCTAAAATTTTTACTGCTGATGCCAGCCTCGCGCATTAAACCTAATTTATGTTGCACTAAGGGGTGATTGATTTCTTTAACTGACACAGGGTACCTCGAACGTAGAATAGATTTATTTGATAAGTTTACTGACAAATAGCTCACTGTGCCTAAGTAAATCAGGATAAAAATGTAAAAAAGACTGTCTTAATTCACTGTCATTTTCGTTAATGTAGCCCATGGCTTGTTGAGCAAACTGGGTTGGACGGCTGAAGCGTTTTTCAATGGTTTGCATCGCGCGCAAACAGGCGCTGAGATTTTCATAGTCTGCTAACCATTGATGACTGATAAGCCCAGCCCTGACTCGAGTGAAATGAGGGCTAACCTCATAGTTGAGCTGCTCTAAGTCTCGATAAAATTGCTTAAACAAGGTATGCATAGGTAATTCAGGCGCTGAAAACTGTTGCCAATGTTGGAGCAATAAGTGGTCAAAATACACATCAATCGCAATGCCTGCATAGCGTCGTATCGGTTTAGGGAAATCTTGTTTTAAAGCCACTACCCGGGGATGTGAGTCAGTGAAAGTATCAATTTGGCGATGCAAGCGCACGCCAAGTTGTATATTTAAGGGGAAGTCAGCAAAGGCGCTGCCTTTTACAAAATCCCCTAGAAAATTACCAATCAAACTGGTTTGAGTGTGTTTAGCAAGGTGTAAATGTGCAATATAGTTCATGCTTGTATTTGAACGCGATACCGGCTTGGGGTCAAATAGCTTATTAATATACCTGGTACTAAGATTAAATACGCAAACTTGGCGGCAATCTTCGCTGATAAGACCAGTATTTTGCTGCTAATTTGTAAGTTAGCTCTATAATGACCTCAATTGAGTGCAATGAGTTGAAATTTTAAGCGAAATTAGTCGCTAATCAGATACTTATTTGCTAATAATGAAAGATAATTATCATTTTAACGAAGATAGCGGCGTATTCTTGAAAGTTTTATTAATTAATGGACCCAACCTCAATATGTTGGGCAAACGTGAACCCGAAGTTTATGGCTCACGTAGCCTACAAGATATTGTTGACACTTTAAACGTGCAAGCAAAAGGCATGGGGATCGCATTAAATCATGTGCAATCAAATGCTGAGCACGAGTTAATCGATGCTATTCACAGCGCCTATCAAAAAGTCGACTTTATAATTATCAATCCTGGCGCCTTTACGCATACAAGCGTTGCCCTGCGCGATGCTTTACTTAGCGTATCGACTCCTTTCATTGAAGTGCATTTATCCAATGTTCATGCTCGCGAACCTTTTCGCCATCACTCGTACTTATCAGACGTAGCGGTGGGGGTGATATGTGGTTTGGGTGAACAGGGTTATGCGTTTGCACTCAATGCAGCTCAACAACATGTGAATAACCAAACGAATTAGTTGCCGTGGTCGGTGTGCTACCGGTCGCTTATGTATACAAATCAAAAAGAGATAACATCATGGATATACGCAAAATCAAGAAACTCATCGAGTTAGTAGAAGAATCAGGTATTTCTGAGCTAGAAATTACTGAAGGCGAAGAATCTGTACGAATCCATCGTAGCGGCCAACCGGCAGCGCAAGTACAGTACTCTGCCCCTATTCAACAAGCTGCGCCCTTGGCAGCGGCTCCAGTCGTTGAATCAGCACCAGCAGCCGTTGCTGAAACCAGTGGTCACCGTGTTAAATCTCCAATGGTCGGCACTTTCTACCGTTCATCTTCTCCAGGTTCAAAACCATTTGCTGAAGTAGGACAAAGCGTCAAAGTAGGCGACACTTTATGTATCATCGAAGCTATGAAAATGATGAATCAAATTGAGTCGGACAAAGCTGGCGTTATCAAAGAAATCCTAATCGACAACCAAGAGCCGGTTGAATTCGATCAGCCCCTATTCATCATTGAATAAGCAGGTTACTGAAAATGCTTGATAAAGTACTGATTGCCAATCGCGGTGAAATTGCGCTTCGCATCTTGCGTGCCTGTAAAGAGTTGGGCATCAAGACAGTCGCTGTGCACTCCACCGCAGATGAAAGTTTAAAGCACGTGCTTTTGGCTGACGAAACCATTTGTATCGGTAAGCCATCTGCAACCGAAAGTTACCTAAACATTCCGCGTATTATTGCAGCGGCAGAAATCACTAACTCAGTGGCTATTCACCCTGGTTACGGCTTTCTAGCAGAGAATGCTGATTTTGCTGAAGCGGTTGAACGTAGCGGGTTTATCTTCATTGGACCAAAAGCTGAAACGATAAATTTGATGGGCGACAAAGTGTCTGCAATCAAATCGATGAAGGCTGCCGGTGTACCTTGTGTACCAGGTTCTGATGGGCCATTAAATGATGATGAAGCGCGCAACAAAAAGTTAGCTCAAGGTATCGGTTATCCAATCATCGTCAAAGCCGCTGGTGGCGGTGGTGGTCGTGGTATGCGCGTTGTTCGCAGTGAAGAAGAACTAATCGGTGCTATCGCAGCAACGAAAGGCGAAGCCGCTGCTGCGTTCAACAATGATGTGGTTTACATGGAGAAATTCCTTGAAAACCCTCGCCACGTTGAAATTCAAATTTTGGCTGATGGTCAGGGTAGCGCAATTCACTTAGGTGAGCGTGACTGCTCTATGCAGCGTCGTCACCAAAAAGTGGTTGAAGAAGCGCCTGCGCCTGGTATTACCGAAGAAATGCGTGCCAAAATTGGTGCGCGTTGTTGCCAAGCATGTATCGATATCGGATACCGCGGAGCTGGTACGTTTGAATTTTTGTTCGAAAACGGCGAGTTTTATTTCATTGAAATGAACACCCGAATTCAGGTTGAGCACCCTGTATCTGAAATGATCACAGGTGTCGATTTGATCAAAGAGCAATTGCGTATCGCGGATGGCCAAAAGCTAACGATTTCCCAAGAGCAGATCCAAGTGCGTGGGCATGCAATTGAGTGTCGTATTAACGCCGAAGATCCAGATACCTTCATTCCAAGCCCAGGTAAAATTAATATGTTTCACCCACCAGGTGGTTTAGGTGTACGTTGGGACTCGCATATTTATGCGGGTTATTCTGTACCGCCTAACTATGACTCAATGATTGGTAAGTTGATCACTTACGGTGAAACCCGTGAAGTGGCGATTGCTAGAATGCGTCATGCATTAGGTGAGCTGGTTATTGAAGGTATCAAGACCAATATTCCATTACAACAGCGTATTATGGCAGATGAAGCCTTTGCCGCTGGTGGTGCGAATATTCACTACCTTGAGAAAAAATTAGGCCTAGGCGGGCATTAATTTTTCACAATATGAATGATAAAAAAGAGTGCTTCGGCACTCTTTTTTGTTTCTACTCCTGTAGTTCTTTGGCTTGAATATGGTTTAGCCACCAAAGTGAATACCAACCGATTGCAACCCCAGATACAACATTAGCGACGGCGATACCAAAAAACGCATAATCGATTTGCGCAAAGGTGGCGCCAAGCCAAGATAAAGGGACATAAAATAAAGCAGAACGAACCACGTAAAATCCCAGCCCCACTTTAGCTTTGCCAATAGAATTAAACGCAGCAGCGGCCACAATTACGATACCGTAACCCCAAACACTCAAGGGAATGATGCGCAGATAACTCAACGCCTGAGCTGCTACTTCGCCGTCATCTGTAAACGCACCGACAATAAATGGCCCGGTAAACCATAAAAACGCACTCAACACCAAAGCCCATACCATACACACCCAATAGCTAATCTTGAGTCCATCAATAATGCGCTGAACTTTGTAAGCGCCCCAATTTTGCCCCGCCAATGGGCCAATGGCAGAAGACAATGCAAGCATAGGTATTACAGCAAAAAACTCGATTCGTGTTGCCACGCCGAATGCAGCAACTGATTTCTCACCAAACCACGCCACAATGGCGGTGACAATGGCAATCGATAAAGGATTGACCATATTACCCGCGGCGGCAGGCACAGCGATAGAGAGCAAGTAACGCCACGAAGCCACTAGTTGCTCATTGGAGGCCAGTTGAAAACTTAGTAATTTTTCACGCATAACCAGTATGGCTAGTGATGCGAACAGGGTTAATACTTGGGCCAGTAAGGTGCCGTAAGCTGCCCCTTCAATATCGAAGGCTGGAATAACGCCCCAACCAAAAATTAAGATAGGTGTGGCCACAATATTGACCAGCGCAGACCCAATCATCATTAGGCTTGGCCAGAATGCATCCCCTACTGAACGGATCAAGGCGTTTGCAATCATGGGGACAACCAAGAAAGGCACAGATATAAACCAGATACGCATATAGCGCGCGCCTAACTCTAGCACCTGCCCAGTCGCGCCCAATAAACCCAGCAACGGTTTCACGTATGCATAACCTAGAACAGCGACAAACATAACCACGAATATACCGAGCAATAAACTATCGGTAGACAAACGCTTTGCCTGTTCTTTGTCATTTGAGCCCACTGCACGCGAGACCGCTGATGCAGCGCCAACCCCCAAGCCGATGGCTAAACTCGATATACTCATAGTGACGGGAAAGCTGAATGACAAAGCGGCAAGGTGCTCGGTGCCTAGTTGGCTAACAAAATAGGTATCGATTAACGACACAGACAGCACCGCGATAATGCCAAAAACCATGGGTAAGGTGAGTTTCGCTAATACCTGATGAACAGGCGGGACAGTTAAGTCGCGAGATGTAGGCAATATAGCTCCCAAAAAATAAACAGAGACAATAACAAGAACGGATTTATTCACGCAAAAGTTCAACGCGATCGGTGAACGCGTTAGTTTACGCTAATTAACTAATGTTATACTGGCTTCTTTGCCATTAGATAAGACCTGCCATGCCTTGGATCCAACTCATCATCGACACAAAAGCCAAATACGCTGAGCAAGTAGGTGACATGCTAAGCGCTAACGGTGCCCAAGCAGTCACCTTTGTTGACGCCAAAGACACCCCAATGTACGAGCCCAAGCCTGGAGAGGTGATGTTATGGCCTGAAACGCAAGTGGTTGGCTTATACGAAGCTGATTATGATATGGACGGCGTCGTCGCAAGAATGAGTAAATCAAAGGTGCTAGGGTCAGATTTTCCTCACAAACTTGACCAACTAGAAGACAAAGATTGGGAGCGAGAATGGATGGACAACTTTCACCCCATGCGGTTCGGTCAGCGCCTTTGGATTTGCCCCAGCTGGCGCGACGTGCCCGACCCAACCGCGGTGAATGTTATGCTCGACCCAGGGCTTGCATTTGGTACTGGAACGCACCCAACAACCGCCTTGTGTTTACGTTGGTTAGATGCTCTAGAGTTAAGCGATAAGTTAGTGGTCGATTTTGGCTGTGGCTCCGGAATATTAGGAATAGCGGCAATAAAATTAGGGGCCAAGCGGGTGGTTGGTATTGATATTGACCCACAAGCTTTACTATCAAGCCAAACCAATGCCGATCGTAATCATATAGGTGACAAAATTGAGCTTTATTTGCCCGAGCATCAACCCGAATTAAAGGCTGATGTCGTGCTGGCAAATATACTCGCAGGGCCGCTTCGGGATTTACGTGAGGTGATCACCGCGTATTGTAAATCTGGTGGTAAATTGGTGTTGTCAGGTATATTGGCTGAGCAAGCTCAAGGGATTAATGATTTATACAGTCAAGACTTTCACATGGAACCGATTGAAATAGATGGTGAATGGGCGAGGGTATCAGGTAAGCGCAAATAGCCGCACCTTTGGCTAAAAAGTTATCACGATTTACCGGCATAGATTTCAAGTTTGATGCCGGTCTCTTCACCTCTTTCCACTTTATTCACAATACCAGGACCCAAGGTCGCTGATGTATTATGCACACTCATACTTTCCCCGCATTGCGAGCACGCCACGAGTGGTGTACCGGCTTTGCCGCAAGGTGTATGGAAATAATCAACGGGAGAACCATCTGCGTCTTCTTCCCATTTGTCTCCCCATTGGACAATAGCTAAAAGTATAGGGTAAAGATCAAGTCCTTTCTCGGTGAGCTTGTATTCAAAATGCTGCCTATTTTCATCGTACAACTCTTTATGCAAAACCCCAGAATCGATTAAACGGTTCAGGCGGTCAGATAGGCGATGCTTGGTTATTCCTAATGACTTCTGTAATTCGGAAAACTTAGTGACTTTCCAAAATATGTCTCTGAGGATAAGCAGTGTCCAGCGATCGCCGAATATCGCAGCTGAACGGGCAATAGAGCAAGATTGCTCGCTTATTTGGTTCCACTTCATAGGCTAAAGCCTTTTTTCTTATTTTATTGACTGTGTTAATACACAACATAGGTTGAAACGTTTGGCAAAAAAGGTGTTTGCACAACAGGATTATTTGTCATTACGGGTAAAAAGCGGGCTGCAATTATTCCGCGTGAGTGTCGGTACCCCATGGACTAATTGACCGGAAAACACAAAAAAATCATTCTTTTTAAATCCACTAAGTTAACAGATTAACAGTAATTTCACTGACTAAAATGAAAATCGTAGGAAATTGCCTCACTAAAGTTTATCTAATTTAGACCCATATAAATATAATCACTTTTTTGTTGGTAATTATTTTCAACGTCTTGTCGTGTCTACGCTGGGTGTCTTTTTTACCTCAATGTAATCGCTCAAATACACATACTGAATTTGCATAATGAATTTAAAAATATATTCATGAAAGCGCTTTCATAAATATATCTGTTTTGCTACTGTAAATACATTGTTTCTTAGTTGTTAAATATTTACTTGGGGATTAGCTACTCAAATATCGTTTTGACACAGGTGTAAATGAAAGCGCTTTCATTTCAGTTTGTGCCACACAAAAGCTGATTTATCTTTGCTTACATAACGCAGAAATAAAGCGCAGAAATATAAAGAAGAAACAATAAGCAGTGCTAAGAGAATTACGGGTTTGGGTTTTGTTGTGTGTTATCTGAGTTCGCTACCAGGCGTTCCTAGAGTTCGACCGACCTAATAGAAGTACAGTCCATAACAACGCCTTTTAAGGCTAAAACACAAGACACGTCTAGGAGAAACACATGAACAAAACCGTTAAACACATCGTATTGGCGAGCAGCATCCTGCTAGCCACCCCGCAAGCAATGGGCAGCATGCTAACGGGAGGAGATTTCGCTAACAATTGCAGTATTGCTGACTGGGATCAGTTTGGGAATGTAGGAGTTAGCGGAGCGCCAGGCAATTGTGCAGCGACTTTGAGCGTTGATGATGTCATCGATTTTGAGACTGAATTGTCCCAAGGCCTATCCTTAAGCAGTGGAATAGACTACACGCTAAATGTTGATTTTAGTGTGGATACAACAATGAGCGACCCAATCTTGGATGATTGGTTCTCCATCAGCTTGCTTAATCAAGATTTTGAATTCATTGAGCTTTTCTACACAGATATCTTATCGGCGCAAAGCTTCAGTGAATCCTTAACCATTGCCGCTTCTGATCTTGCCAGTTATGCAAATCAAGACTGGTCATTATCGTTTTATATGTTTGATGGTTTTGAAGCGGACAGCAATCAATCCACAGCATTCATTACATTTGCGTCATTAGATTCCGTAGTAACGGACGTGCCTGCGCCAGCAGGCTTTGTATTATTGCTTTTGGGCTTTGCAGGCCTGTTCACGCGTAAAGCACTTGCTCGTTCCAACGGACGGCCTAGCCAAAAAGCGGCCGTGTCTTGGACTAACCTGAACGGTGGAATAAACCAATGAAAATTAGAAACGATATGGGCGGGGCACTGGGTGCCCTTTTGCTCTTTGCTTCTTGTACGGCATCCGCCCAGTGGAGCTCATTAGACAATACCATCAGTGTGTCTCAATCCAGCGCACGTTATATGCGCGCTGAAGGCGCATACGTAGTGCAGGTCAAAGCAACGAACAGTAGTGCACAAACTATTAATGGTCCTTTTAGGGTACTCATTGAAAACGCCAGCTTGAACGTAAAAGACGCTGACGGACAAACAGAGAATGGTGTGCCTTATTTCAATTTTCTATTAGACGAAATAGCACCCGGTGCGACGGTATCGGTAAATGTAAGATTCGGATATGCGCGGCGCACAAGGCTAACATTTGATTTATCTATTCAAAGCAATGCCACGTTAGATGCTGATGGTGACGGCGTCAACGATGACAGTGACATATGCCCAACCACGCCTGAGGGGATAGCAGTTGATGAGACAGGCTGCCCATTAATCGACAGTAACTCGGGTTGGACACTAGTTTGGCGAGATGAATTTAGTGGCAACGTGATTGATGACTCCAAGTGGACTCACGAAGTGAATTGCGATGGTGGGGGTAACAACGAGAAGCAGTGTTACACAGACAGCAGCGATAATGCCTATCTTGAAAATGGTGTACTGAAAATCGTTGCTAAACCTGAATCAGGTCAAACACTACCGTACAGCTCAGCGCGACTGATCAGCAAAGAAAAAGGCGACTGGACATACGGCCGTTTTGAAATACGGGCCAAAGCGCCATCAGGGCAAGGCGCATGGCCAGCGATTTGGATGTTACCTACCGACAACGTCTATGGCGGTTGGCCACATTCAGGTGAAATTGACATCTTTGAAGCGGTTAATCTGGGAGTGTCTCTTGACGACGGCCAAGGTTCAGTAGAAAAAAATGTGCATGGCACACTGCATTATGGCAAAAGTTGGCCGAATAATTCTTATACAGGGCAAAGCTATACCCTGCCGGATGGGGAAAACCCAGCGGATGATTTCCATGTGTACGCGGTTGAATGGCAAGAAGGCGAAATACGTTGGTATGTCGATGGCGTATTGTACCAAACTCAATTGAAATCAGAGGTCAGCTATAACACTGACGGTCAAGCAGATGGCTTAACGCATAAAGGCTGGTTTACCGAACAAAACGGTGAAATCCAATTAAACAACGCTCCGTTTGATGAGCGCTTTCATTTGTTGCTTAACTTTGCGGTTGGCGGAAGCTGGCCTGAAGCAGTGAATCAAGGGGGCATAGATGCCAGTGCTTTTGATGGGCAAAACAGCTTCGATGTGGATTACGTGCGTGTGTTTGAATGTTCGGTTTCACCTAGTACGGGGGAAGGTTGTGCAACGGTATCAGACAACTACTTAGCGCCTAAATCTGAAGGGGGCACATTGATCAATGGTGCAGCCCCTGCGCCGACGGTGCCATCTGACGGCGTGGCAAGAGACCTAGTGATTTTCGAGGATGAAATGATCGCTGCTTGGCCTGCGTGGGACTGTTGTGGTGGGACTAACCCAAATGTTGTATTCGATGATGATAGTCAATCACAGGTTATTGAATTTACCGTGGGCGGCGCGCCAACAGTGTTGGGGTTTAATACCAATGAAGCGAGCAATTCGAGCCCATTTGATGCCTCACCTCTGTACGAGGCTGGCGTACTTGAGTTTGATTTAAAGCTTGTCACACCGCCAAACAATAGTGCTGCTGGCTGGAATGTGAAGGTAGAGCAGGGCAGTGCCGCGAGTGCAGCGCAAGTGAGTATCGCCACTCCAACTGAAATTTGGCAACATTATTCAATCCCGCTAAAGACCCTAAGTGACGCGGGTTTAAATTTAAACGGTATTGATATAGTGATGCTGTTTCCTGATTGGGGCCAAGGTGAAGGAGCAGTCTTCCGCGTTGATAATATCAGTATTTTGCAAACACCAAGTGATGACGCGAACAACGGTGGAGTGGAAAGTGACTTACCTGCATTTGATTTCGAACCAAATGGCTTAGGCGCCGCGCTGAACTGGAATGTGTTTGAAAACAGCGATAACCCACCACTGGAATTTGTACCTAACCCAGATACGTCAGGCATAAATAACTCGTCAACCGTGGCTAAAATTACCGCGCGCGTTGCTGGTGCGCCTTGGGTAGGTACCGAAATTCAGCATGGCCAAATTAGCCCGTTCACCTTAGATAAAAGCAACAGCATCGTTAAAATGATGGTGTACAAGAGTGTTGTCAGCGACGTAGGCGTGAAGTTCGCAATTGCTAGTGGCGGCGCCCAAGGCGAAATTAAGGTGGCTAATACTAAGGTCAATGAATGGGAAGAACTCACCTTTGATTTCAGCGCTTATATTGGCTTAGTAGAAACCATCGATATCGATCAGGTGATCGTTTTCCCTGACTTTGATTTTTCTACTCGTGCACAAGACAACACAGTCTACTTCGACAACATCCGTTTCTTTGGTAGCGCGGGCGACGACGGAAGTGATGGCGACAACGGCAGTGGTGGCGGAGATGGTGGACAAAACCCTACGCCCGATGGTGACTTGGTCGCTAATGGTGGCTTCACTAGTGGCACTGACGGCTGGATAGGCGCAGTGAATGTTATCTCTGACAATGGCAATAATGTGTTTATGGCTGATGTTGCGGTTGCAGGTAACCCTTGGGACGTAAATCTCAGTCAAGTAATGACTTTGTTACCAGATGAAATTTACGAGCTAACTTTCAAAGCGAAAGCATCAGTGGAGCGTAACATTATCGCTGGTTTAGGGCTAAATCACGATCCTTGGACGAATACCGTGCAAACCGCAGCTTTAACGACCACTTGGCAAACGTTTACCTACACCTTAACCACCACGGGGTTTGGTGATGACAATAGTCGGGTGTTTTTCGACTTAGGCGCCCAAATAGGTGCTGTTTACATCGATGATGTCAGTGTGGTGCTACAAAATGAAAGTGGTGGGGGTGATAATGGCGGTGGTTCGAGCAACCTTGCAACATTCGATTTTGAATCAACAGGATTTGGCGCTGGTTTAAGCTGGAACGTATTCGAGAATGACGATAATGCCCCCCTTGAGTTCGTTGCTAACCCTGATACCTCTGGTATTAACGATTCGAGTATCGTGGCTAAAATCACCGCAAAAGTTGCAGGTGCGCCATGGGTAGGTACTGAAATACAGCACGGGCAAATGACCCCATTCACTTTGGATGCAAGCAACAGCATCGTTAAAATGATGGTGTACAAGAGTGTTGTCAGTGATGTGGGTGTTAAGTTCGCGATTGCTAATGGCGGCGCCCAAGGCGAGATAAAAGTCGCCAATACGAAAATAAACCAATGGGAAGAGCTCACCTTTGATTTCACTGGTTATATAGGATTATTTGAAACCATAGATATCGACCAAATCATTATCTTCCCTGATTTTGATTTCGATACCCGTGCCCAAAACAACATTGTGTATTTCGATAATATTCGCTTCACCAATGGTGACGATGAAAGTGCGCCTGAAGGCTGGAATTTAGTCTGGAGTGACGAGTTCAGTGGCACATCGATAGATCAAAGTAAGTGGACCCACGAAGTGAATTGCGATGGTGGCGGCAACAATGAGAAGCAATGCTATACCGCAAACAGCGACAACTCTTTTGTAGAAAATGGCTTGCTAAACATAGTGGCCAAGGCCGAGTCTAACCAAGCATTGCCATACAGTTCAGCTCGTTTGATCTCTAAAAACCAAGGTGACTGGACATACGGCCGCTTTGAAATTCGCGCTAAGGCTCCATCTGGCCAGGGGGCATGGCCTGCTATTTGGATGCTACCTACCGACAATATTTACGGTGGTTGGCCGCACTCGGGTGAAATCGATATTTTTGAGGCGGTTAATTTAGGCGTACCGTTAAATGACGGTACAGATAACGTTGAATCGAATGTTCACGGTACGCTTCACTATGGTCAAAGTTGGCCAAATAACGATAACTCAGGCCAGAGCTACTTGTTGCCAGATGGCGCAAACCCAGCGGATGATTTCCATATTTATGCCTTAGAATGGGAAGAGGGCGAAATGCGTTGGTACGTGGATGGCGTGCTGTACGAAACACAGCGTAAATCAACACTTAGCTATAACAGCAACGGTGATGCGAATGGTTTAGCTCATCGAGGTTGGTACACCGAGCAAAGTGGCGAAACCTTATGGAATAACGCCCCTTTTGACGAGCGTTTTCATTTATTGCTCAACTTTGCAGTCGGCGGTGCTTGGCCAGAAGTGGTCAACCAAGGTGGAGTAGATGCCTCAGCATTTGATGGTACCAATCGCTTCGTTGTTGATTATGTGCGGGTTTACGAATGTGCTAATTCGCCTAGTAACGGCCTAGGTTGCGCCACTGTGAATGATGGTTACGCTGAGTCAGTTGAAAATGGCGGAACATTAATAACCGGCGCTGCGCCGATTCCTGTACCTGAGTCTGACGGTATCGCGCGGGACTTGATCATCTTCGCTGATGCTATTAACCCTCAGTGGCCAGCATGGGACTGTTGTGGCGGTTCAACCCCGAGTGTTGTTTTTGATGATGCAGCCCAATCACAAGTGATTGAATTTACGGTGGGTGCGACGCCAACAGTGCTTGGTTTTAACACAAACTTTGCTGATGCCCCTAGCCCATTTGATGCATCGCCCATTAAAGCAAATGGCATCTTGGAGTTTGACCTCAAATTAGTCACTCCAAGTGCTAATACATCTGTCTCTTGGAACCTAAAAGTAGAGCAGGGCGGCGCGACCACGGAAGCAGTTGTGACCCTAGCAACACCCACAACTCAGTGGCAACACTACTCTATTGACATTGCAACGCTAAAACAGGCTGGCCTTGGCCTGAACGGAATCGATGTAGTGATGATATTCCCTGATTGGGGACAAGGAGAAGGAGCAGTCTTCCGTGTCGACAACATGCAATTCTTGCAAGGCGAAGACGATGGTACAGGCGGAGGTGACGGTGGCGATAACGGCAACGGCGGCGGCACTGACCCAATCGTGGGTGATGAGATCGTCGCAAACGGCTCTTTTGAAAACGGCAGCGAAGGCTGGATTGGTGATGTAAGCGTAGTGGAAGATACGACTTCTGCTGATGGCAATCATGTGTTTCAAGCCGATATTGCGATGGCTGGTAACCCATGGGATGTCAACCTAAGTCAAGTAATGTCCTTGACTCCAGGCGCTACTTACACGGTGACTTTCAAAGCCAAAGCGTCAAAAGTGCGCGATATGTTGGTCGGACTTGGTTTAAACCACGATCCGTGGACCAATGTCACTGAAACCGTTGGGCTGACCACTGATTGGCAGAGCTACACCTACACGTTAACCACCAATGGTTTCGGTGATGACAATAGCAGAGTGTTCTTCGACCTTGGTGCTGACACTGGCGTAGTGCAAATCGATGACGTCAGTGTGGTGCAAGTCGAGCCAGCAGGTGGTGGCGACGGCGAACCAGTTACTGAGCAAGCGTTCGTGTTGATTTCGTCGACTCAAGCAACCGATATCGACTTTGTGCCAAGCACAGTCGGTGAGTGGAGCACAGGTACCACGATTCAGAGCGACGTGATGTTTGATGGCTTGCTTGGCTGGGAATTAACCTCTAGCTCAAATTCACCAGAGCAAGGCAACTGGGGCACAGTGCTCGCCTTTCAAAACGGTATTAACGGCGACTTTAGCTTGTTCAATCAAATTGAGTTGAAGTTAGCTACCACAGGCAATTTTGCAGGTGGCTATAAGGTTGCTATATCGGCCAATGGCGTGAGTAAAGAAATCGCGCTCCCGGTCAATGAATCAATAAGTACCTGGCAGAGTTTGGCCCTTAATACTGCTGACATTCCACTGAATATGACGAAGGTCGATTGGATTGCCGTATATGGCATTGGCGGTCAAGCGGGCGTATCACAAATTTATGTGACTGACTTTTCGTTGATAAAAAATGCAGCGCTTGAGTTTGATACGAGTACTGAGAACGACTTCGTGTTCATCTCATCGGATGCAGCTGTGAGCAGCAACTTGGTTGTCGATAACGATAATTTTAGCGACGTAGGTAATGTCATATTCGGTGAGTGGAGCACAGGCACCGCGATATCAAATACCCAGTATGCTGGTCTAAATGGACTTCGTTTGGCTGCTGGTGGGTCTTGGGGCGCGGTATTGGCTTTGCAAGGTGATATATCTGATGGCGTGAATATCGATAACTATGACGTTGATTTTAGTCAATACACTAACCTGCGCTTTAAAGCAGCGTCACAAGGTGCGTTTGAGCGATATGCCGTGTCTATCGTGTCTAAAATCGGTAATGGTGAGTCAGTCCAAGAAGTAGGGTTTGCGCTATCAAGCCAAGCTGATTGGAACGATATCGATATTGACCTTGACATGTATGGAGTGGATTTGGCTAATATTAGTCAAATTGCGGTATTCGGTGTGTATCAAGGAGGCTCAGCGAGCCAAAGCTTGTACATTACCGACCTTGTGATGTACGACACAGGTAAAGTCGCTGCCAATAGCAAAGACAGCTCGGATGACAAGTTTGTATTCTTCTCATCAACGGGCGAAACCAGCGATATGGTGTTTGACGGTGACGACTCTGCTCATAATGGCAATATGACCATAGGCGAGTGGTCAACGGGCACTACCTTTAACTCTGAAGTGACGTACAACGGGCTAAATGCATTTCAATTAGTGCGCGGCTCGAGCAGTTGGGGCGCGGTACTGGCCTTAATGGGGGATATTTATGGGGATGTGCAGGAATACAGCATCGACGTTGCTCAGTATCAGACTCTTAATTTTAAAATTGCTGCCCAAGGTGGATTCTCTGAATACACCTTAGACTTTATCGTGGATGGGGCTGAACATAAAATCCCACTTACGGTGAACGGTAACTGGAATGATGTGACCATTAACTTAGCGGATGTTCCACTAAACCTGTCTAAGCTTACCCAAATTGCCATTTTTGGGGTTGGCGGAGGTCAAGGTAATAGCATTTACATTACTGACATGAACCTTAGCAAGTAGCAAAAGCAACTGAACCACAGGTTAAATGTGCTTAACCTGTGGTTTGGCTAGCACCGTAAAAACCTAAACCATGCAATACGAAGTGGTTTAGGTTTTTTATGGGCAGCTTGTAACGAAACGAGTTGTGTTACACAGGGATTAACGAATGGTGCAAGGGCGATTCAATGGTGCATTAAAACGTACTGATTGGATTTTATACAATACGTAACACATTGAATTTAAAGGTTTGTTTATAAAGAGAAATGTGGTGTTGTTTTTGCTATATTTGCGCTCCTTTTATAATTTGTTATTGGTATTGAGATGTTTCAAGGTTTTTCCCGCTTATCTAATGCGTCACTGGTGATGGCTTTTTCTATTTTTTGTGTGTCAGCATCCGCTGAAAAAGTCATTTATGACACCGACATGGGGATCGACGATTGGTCGGCCATGTTGGTGGTAGCGAATCACCCAGAAATTGAATTGCTTGGAGTGACATCAAATGGCGTAGGGGAAGGTCACTGCGCTGATAATATGTTGAATATTCCAGGCTTGCTGGCGCTGTCAAATTCGCCTGATGTGCCTTTTGCGTGTGGTGACGATTTCCCAATGGATGGTTACTACGCCTTTCCGGCTCCTTGGCGTCAACAGGCGGATACATTGTCAGGGGTGCCGGTGCCCAAAACCAACCGTAAGCCTACAGAGATTGATTCTGTTGAGCTGATTCATCAGCTACTTAGCCAGCAAAATGAGAAAGTAGTCTTGCTCAGTGCCGGTAGCTTAACGAACATCGCTCAGTGGCTGCAAAAATACCCGCAAGATATACCCAAAGTTTCGCGCTTAGTGATGATGGGCGGTGGTTTCGATGCCCCGGGCAATATTATCGTGCCTGGCTTTACGGGGGATCACCCAAACAAAAAGGCTGAGTGGAACATTTACGTAGATGCTGTAGCGGCAGATATTGTATTTGCATCTGATTTAGCGGTAGAAGTAGTAGGGCTCGATTTAACCAATCAGGTCATGGTGACCCCAGAATACGCCAAACAGTTTAAGTCGCAGGTTAAAACGCAAGCAGCAGAGTTTTGGGATAAAGTTTTAGACGACAATGACTGGTTTATCGAATCAGAAGAGTATTACTTTTGGGACGTGCTCGCGGCACTCGTGGTGGTTGAACCTGAGTTATGCCAAGGCGAAATGCAGTCGGTATGGGTTGAACATACTAAGGTACCAGCTGGGGATAAATGGGTAGATACCAGCATGCCAGACGTCACTGAAGCCGGTCTACCTCGCTCCCATTACGACCCTGCTACATTTGGTATTACCCGCATTGGCGGTGACAATCCAAAAGTGAAAATATGCCGTCAAACCCAGCCACAAAGAGCGTTCGATGCGTTGATTGAAATACTTAATATTGAAAAGCAATCAGGCAACAACGCCATCTGATGCGCTAGCACGTTCAAAGCCGTTAGCTGTTTCGCTCACGCTAACGGCCTAAGCTTGCCTGACTCGCCTATCTAATCGATTAATGACTGAATCAGCCTGACTTCGTTAAGCAAAGTCAGGAATATCCTTCGCGAGCTTCTGTGCTAATGGCAGGGATATAGATACCGAACTTAAGGTATTTGTGCGGCTTAAATCCAGCGGTTGAGCGTTCGCTTGTTTTTTGAAAAAGCCTTTGTCTCTGAGTTTAAATACCCGAGTGACAGTAGGCAGTAAGCTATTTTCAGCTAACCACAGTAAACCCGCTGTCACAGGGCCGCCTGCCACTAAACCAAGGCCTAAAAAGCCAATACTCAAGGCCACTTTCTTAATACCGCCGTCTTGCTCGTCGCTTTCGAAATGCTCAGACAAGGCTCTTGAATATTTTATTGAAACCTCTTCAACCAGTTTGGCATTGGCTTGGCCAGCAAAAAACTGCTCCATGACATCCTGATACTCCTTTTGAACACTCGCGACTTCACTAAATGGGTCGACCAACTCTTTCCATAGTTGAGGGCGGTCAAAGCGCAGTTTCTGTGGTATTTGAATCGAAGGAATATCTATCAGTTCAGACTCAGTTGGTTGACCGAGTTGAATGAGATCGGCAAATGCGCGGCTATAGCGGGTCTCGACCAAAATTTTACGCTCACTAAACTGAGAGCTTAAGCACACCGCAAAGTTGTAATGGTAAGCCTCGGTGGCCAACCCCATTAACTCATTTATTTTTGCTTTGGCGTCAGGCGCATCACCCAAAATACTTAAACACGCTTGCTCCCAGCGGGTGCGCGTCGCTTCTTTATCGGTTTTGTTTTTCGCAGTATATAAATCGAATACTCGCTGAAAGTCATCGTTGGACACAGCGGTCATGCCGAGGTTTTCTACCTGCAAATGACGGCTACGCCCGAGCATATTGTCAAAGCCGTGGCTAATGTGCTTCTTAGGCCAAGGAATGAAGTTTTCGATGCGTTGTAACCCTGGCTCCCACTGCTTTAACATAGACTGTAACGCAGGCCACTCAGAACTTTTTTGCAGGGCTTGAAAACTCTCAACACCTTGGGCTGACATTTTCTCAGCCACGTCTAACAATGAGCCACTACGTGACATGATTTGTACAAAGTTTGCCTCTATTAAGGCTTTGAGGGGGGAGGAGGTTGGGTTGAGCAAAGCCTGGCGCGCAAAAGGATGATTAAGCAAGTAACCATCGTTAATAATGACTTTTTCACCTAATAGGGCTTTACGGATCAGCATCTGATTAAACTGCTGCTGACCCATTTCTATATTCCAAGGGTAACGTTGCACCACATCATCAAGGGTGCCCAAATAAGTTAATGCCTGTTGCAAACCGAACCTGCCAAATCAAAGACTAAAGATGTACTGAGTGTACCTCTTTAGTCTCTGATTTATATAATAATTATTGTTTTATAAATTCGCGTTCGTTAACTGGTAAAAGCCACATAACTGACACCAATATAGACCACATAAGCGAGAAACAAGATGCCGCCTTCAGTGCGGCTAAGCCGCCGGCCAGTATATAAAAATAACAACAATACTAGAGCGACCGCCAGCATCACCCATTGATCAAATTCGGCCACTCGACCTGTGACTTGAATAGGTTTGATCAGTGATGATACCCCTAGTATGCCGAGTAAATTGAATATATTACTCCCCAGTATATTGCCCACCGCTACATCGGCATGTTTACGCAAAGCGGCGATAATGGATATAGTGAGTTCAGGTAATGAGGTACCGAAGGCGACAAGTGTTAATCCAATAACTGCCTCGGAAACACCTAAACCGTGCGCAATACCCACAGCACCTTTGAGTAAAATCTGCGAGCCAGCTATTAATAATCCTAATCCAACGACCAATTGCACTACAGACCAAAACATACTTTGCGGCACATTTTCTATTTCTTGACCCTCGGCAGCGTGGAGTTCCGCCGCAGGGGCGGATTGGCCCTTCTCACTAAGATACGTCCAGGTTAAATAGGCAGCCAATGCACCCAGTAATAATAGCCCTTCCGCAAAACTGATCACACCTTTGCTACTTAGCGCTATGCATAGCACACTAGCTGCAATTACCATTAGTGCATCGCGGCGCAAGGATATAGGAGCAACTGTAAGTGGCATAATCATCGCGCACAGCCCCAAGATAAGCAGTACATTGGCAATGTTGCTGCCGATAACATTGCCAATGGCGATATCTGGCTGATTGTTTAAAGCAGCGTTTACCGAGACGAATAGTTCCGGCATTGACGTACCAAAGCCAACAATCACTAGACCACAAAAAAGAGCTGACAACCCCCACTTTTTAGCTAACCCTAGAGCACCCCGAATAAACCCCTCGCCACCGGCCGTAAGCAACGCCACACCAACAAGTAAATATAAAATATTGAGCATATAGAGATGTTTCCAGAGGTGTCGACCACAGTGGTCAACACGCGAAGTGAGAAAGGCGCATCATCGTATGAATTTTTAGAATATCAAAGCAATTATTTACGACTAAATGTAAGAGAAGATATCCAATATAAAGTACGTTAGTTGCCAGTAATTCGCTAGGTAAGAGAGCTTTACTTACATATCCGAAAAGGTATGTTATTTATTCACAACCAAATCAAGCAAGTCCATTAGCTGTTTACCCTGTGAGGGGGTGATTGACGTAAACTGACATAACACCTTATTCGGGATATCCGTGGCTTCAAGCTTCAAAGCTTGGCCTGAGTCACTAAGCTTTATTACCCGTTTGCGCTTATCTTCCTCATCTTTGATGATGGCAAGTAGGCTTTTATCTGCCATCTTTTTCAAAATTTGCGTCATCGCGCCACCATCGATAGCGGTTTGTTCGATGAGCTGGGCGATGGTGATCCCGTCCTTTTCCCATAACGCCATCATCACTACATATTGCGGATAGGTCAGATTCAGTGCCTGTAAAGGCTCGCGATAGGTACGGGCGATATTATTTGATGCCATATATAAGCGATGACATAGCTGATTTTTTAACTGTAAGTTTTCAAACGACATAATTCACCTCGAAGTGTATTTTAATTTGCATACAAATTATTTGCAAAGAGTAAATATTCGATCTAATATTTTGCATGCAAAATAAATTTCATCGCTGTATTTTAATATAGCGCTAACACCGGAGAGTCTTATGAACGTATTACAAAATGTCGCATACACAGCAAAAGCCACTGCAACAGGGGGCCGAGCAGGTTCAGCAAAATCTGATGATGGCCGTTTAGATGTAACGCTATCGACGCCTAAAGGGTTAGGTGGTGATGACGGGCAGGGCACTAACCCGGAGCAATTATTTGCTGCGGGTTATGCCGCGTGTTTTATCGGCGCATTAAAAGCGGTGGCCGGCCAAGCCAAAATTGTCTTGCCTAGTGATGTGTACATTAATTCAGAAGTATCCATTGGGGCGATTGAAAATGGTTTTGGTATTGCCGCAAAGCTGGCTGTATCACTAGGGGACATGGACAAAAGCCAAGCCCAAGCTTTGGTCGATAAAGCGCATCAAGTGTGCCCTTATTCAAATGCCACCCGTGGCAATATCGAAGTAGAAATTTCAATTATCTAGCACTGAAGCGTAGCAATAATAAGCCAGCTCAAGTGAGCTGGGTTCAAAATATACGCTATTCCAATCCGTCTTTATGATCATTTGGAGTGGCGTTGTGTTTTAGTCTCGAAGCTATCCAAATACTGCCAAGCACAAACATCGCCACAGGCATTAAAAACCACAGTTCGTCCATAAAGTTATCCCCTCTTATCTATTAACAACGCAGCGCATTTCTTATTCAGATTAATGAAATTAAGCGGATTTACAACGCTTGTTTCATACTTACGTTTTGCCCAACTATTAAACTAATTGATTGCGCATCAACAGCCATAACGATTTGCATTTGCCCAAGCCTTACACAAATAATGCCCATCAATTCTCCTAAGGCGCCGGTTACTCGTGATCATTAAACACCAAGAAAAAATCGCTTCCCCAGAGGTGATTCAACGTCAGTTCGAGGCTCTAGGCTACATTTGCAGCCCCTCTGTGGCGACGGCCATTTACCTAGCGTGTCACTTACAAAAGCCTATTTTGATTGAAGGGCCGCCAGGTGTGGGTAAAACCGAACTCGCGAAAATAACCGCGGCGTATCTGAATGCACCACTTATTCGCATGCAGTGCTACGAAGGGCTCGATGAGTCAAAAGCCTTGTATGAATGGAAGTACGGCAAGCAATTATTATATACCCAGGTGTTAAAAGAGCAGTTAGGGGATGTGCTCAGGGGCGCGCGGGGTTTGGATGAGTCCATCGCCCGATTACATAATTTTGGTGATATTTTCTATTCGCAGGATTTCCTGGAACCTAGGCCTTTATTACAAGCATTGCAAAGCGAAGAAGGCGCTGTGTTGCTGGTGGATGAAATTGATAAAGCAGATCAAGAGTTTGAGGCTTTCTTGCTTGAGTTATTGTCAGATTATCAGGTGTCTATACCCGAAATCGGCACGGTAAAAGCCCGTTCAACACCCATCGTGATGCTGACTAGCAACAACACTCGTGAGCTAGGTGATGCGTTGAAACGCCGTTGTTTACACTTGTATATTCCTTTCCCCGACACTGAGCTGGAAAGTCGTATTTTGGCTGCTCAAGTGGATAATTTAGATGCTCAGTTACGAGAGCAAATTGTAGCGCTGATCGCCAAGCTACGCGACATGCCTTTGAAGAAATCCCCAGCGGTTAGCGAAACGATTGATTGGGCGAGGGCGCTACTACTTTTAAACGTAGAAGAGCTAGACCCGCACTGGGTTAAAGAAACACTTAACCTACTATTGAAATTTCAGGACGACATCGAGTTAGTCGAGCCAGAGATCACTAACTTGCTCAAAGGTTTGGCTTAAGTGCGTTTTATCGCTGATTTTATTGGTGCGCTGCGTGAAGCGGGTTTGCCAATATCCCCGGCCGAATCGTTAGATGCAATAAAGGCGATTGAGCTGTTGGGGCTTGAGTCGCGAGCAACAGCCAAATCCGTATTGGCGCTCACGCTAGTGAAGCGCCAGCAAGACCAAGCTACGTACCACGAATTGTTTGAGTTGTATTTTGCGAATATCGAAAATGCGAAAGACAGCGACGACGACGATACGCTTGAGTCGCCAGCAGCGACGGACAAGCAGCAAAGCCAAAGACAAGACCAAGAAAACGCTGAGGCAAAAGGCGGGTCGACAGCTACTGCTAGCTCAGTATTAGGGCAGTCGCTCGCACAACAAGAAGATATGGCGTTAGCAATTGCACAAGCTGCGAAAGCCGAAGATCTATCTTCTATTGTTTTCTTTACTCAAAAAAATCACTTCGCCTACAAAATAATGCAACGTCTTGGGGGGGATGAATTAAGCGCTGAACTTCGCGCAAAACCGGGTAGTCCAGAACAAAAAAGACTGCAAGACCAACTGGCGCAAGCCCGTGCGCGTTTGCTTGAGCAAGTGAAAGATTACGTGGAGCAGCAGTACCTTATTTTTGCTCGGCACAAGGGCGTTAAGTTTCGCGAAGATCACCTACAGCAAGCAAAATTAAGCCAGCTTGAGCATACCGATTACGCCCTAATGCAGCGCCTAGTGCAAAAGGCGGCGCGCAAACTTGCCACCCAACACAGTCGGAGGCGCCTCACCCGTAAGCGCGGGCAATTAGATGTTCGTAAAACCCTTGCGGCAAATGCAGCGTTTGATGGTGCCTTGTTTCACACTCGCTGGAAGGCAACGCGCGTAGAGCGACCCAAAATCATGGTGATCTGTGATGTCAGTGGTTCAGTGAGCCGCGTGGCGCGCTTCTTGTTATTGTTCTTATATTCTCTGCAAGACGTCATCCCCAAAGTGCGCTCGTTCGTATTTGCCTCAGATATGATTGAAGTAACCTCGCTATTACAACAAGAAGACATAGAATCCGCACTGGAAAAAATTATGCAACGCTGGGGCGGCCTGTCGACCGATTATGGCAAGGCGCTGGCAGGTTTTCAGGAGCAAGCCCTAACCAGTATCGATAAAAAAACCACGGTTATTTTGCTCGGAGATGCACGCAATAACGAAGGGGATGGGCGCACCGACATTTGGCAAAAAGTGTATCGCCAAAGCAAACGGGTATTATGGCTAAACCCAGAGCAACGCAACAGCTGGGATACGGGCGATTCAATCATGTCTGAGTATTCGCCTTGGTGTAGTAGCGTTGAGCCTTGCCGTAACCTGAAAGATATTGAAGGTATATTTAGCCGGATTTTAAAGTATTCGTAATAGGCTAAATCTGCGTTTTAGTGTCCGTTGGGCGCAAACGTTGGCGATATTCCCTAGGGGTAACATCTGTCAAAGACTTAAACACTTTCGAAAATGAGCTAATATCCCGATAACCCACACCCATTCCAATGGTTTTAATGCTGTCTTGGGTATTGCCCAAGCGGTGCTTAGCTGCTTCTATGCGCAGTCGTTGTAAATAGCGAGAGGGTAACTCACCGGTTGCTTTTTGAAAGCGGCGAATAAAGGTGCGTCTGCTCATGCCAATTTGATTGGCCAACGCTTGTAGCTCAACACTTTGGGTAAAATGCTCGTCTAGCCAGTCTTGTGCCCGGTGAATACCCACGTCTCGATGCTGACGAAAGCCGGCGATATTGATCAAATTCAAATCATAAGTACGACGACTATCAAAGCTGATGTCCCGGGCTAAGCCAGCAGCAATGGATGCGCCGCAAAACTTCTCAACCAAGTGTAAGCTTAAATCCATCGACGCATTCTGCCCGTTTGAGCTATAAATTCTGGCATGCTCAACACTGGCTTGGTTAGCTTGCCACTGAACCTTTGGGTATCGCAGTTCGAACTCGCGCAAATGTCGCCAATAGGTAGTGGCACGTCCACCATCTAACAGCCCTGCTTCTGCCGCCCAAAAAATACCGCTGTTAACCCCTGCTATGCGTGCTCCCTTTGCATGCTGTTTAGCCAGCCACGGGGGAATGCTTGGGTATTGCTCGGTTAGATACTGAAAATCCCCCCAGTAATGGGCCAGCATGATCAGGTCATATGGCTCATCACCAATAACAGCATCACCTTGAATTGATTGCCCGCCATACAGTTGCACTGGCTGGCTATCAGCACTTACCAAATCACAATGAAACTGCTGATCCTTAGGGCGTCGCAAGTTAACGCTGTGAAATAGCTCCATTGAGCCATACACAGTTGATGCCCAAGCGCCGTTAAAAATCAGCAAGGCTACCCGCCATTTTGCATCTGCCACTGTATTCACTCCGCTTTGTTATGTATTCGCCATTTGCTGCGAACACCATTTTTGCATACGCGTCATTTGGCACATATGCCAGATTAAGTGGCATTTTACCCTAAGTACAAAAAGAAGGAAGGGGCGTACAGTAGTGGCATGCAGTATTAAAATGCGGTGGCTATTCATTAGCTATAAATGATCAATTGAACGAGGATGCAGCAAGTGGATATTACCTTTTCGGCTGAGGAATTAGCCTTTCGCGACCAAGTGCGCGAATTTTTAGCAGAGAATTGGACCGAAGATTTAGCACGCAGAATCCGTGGTGAAGACGAAGAGTTCAAAGCGGCGCAAATCGAGTGGCAGAACAAACTAAACGACAAAGGCTGGTTAGCACCAGGCTGGCCGGTGGAACATGGCGGTGTTGCTTGGTCAGTGACTGAGAACTTCATTTTTGAGACCGAACGTTCACTCGCTGGGGCCCCTGATGTGGTGCCTTTTGGCCTAAAAATGGTTGCACCGGTTATTTATGGCTTTGGTAACGACGAACAGAAGAAACGCTTTTTACCACGCATTCTAAAAAGCCAAGATTGGTGGTGCCAAGGTTACTCAGAGCCAGGTGCAGGCTCTGATTTAGCCGCACTAAAAACCAAAGCAGAATTAGACGGTGATGATTACATCGTTAACGGCGCCAAGGTGTGGACTACCTATGCGCAATACGCCGATTGGATTTTCTGCCTAGTGCGCACCGACTCATCAGGTAAGCGTCAAGACGGTATCAGCTTCTTACTGATTGATATGAAAAGCCCTGGCATAACCGTGAATAAAATCTCCTCTATTGACGATCATCACAGCTTGAATGAAGTGGTGTTCGACAACGTACGCGTGCCTGTGGCTAATCGCATCGGCGAGCAAGACAAAGGTTGGACCTACGCCAAAGCTTTGTTAGCCCATGAGCGTACTTCAATTGCCGCTGTGGCTGATTCAAAGCGCCGTTTGCGTGACTTGCGCAAGTTACTCAGCGAAGAAATCAGCGGCGGTCGCCCACTGCTCGAAGATGTGCAATTCCAAAATCGCCTGTCGAACACAGAAATCGAATTGATGGCATTGGAATACACCGAGCTTCGCGTTCTGGCATCAACAGCAGATGGCAAAGGGCCGGGTGTGGAATCATCGTTGCTAAAAATTAAGGGCACCGAAATTCAACAAGCTATCCAACAGATGTACATGGATTTGGCGGGTTATTACAGCGGTGTGCTGCACGGCGATGAAACCGCTGAAAGTATTGGTCACGCCTTTGGTCACGACGCAAGAAAAGCATATATGTACGGACGAGCCGCCACTATCTACGGTGGGTCAAACGAAGTGCAGAAAAACATTACCGCTAAATACGTACTGGGTCTTTAATCATGAATTTTAATTTATCTGAAGAACAAAACATGCTCAAAGACAGCGTTGCGCGCTTTGTGCAAGACGAATATGACTTTGAAACACGCCGCAGCAATGCTGCCAATGCATTAGGGTTTAATCCTGACAATTGGCAAACGTTTGCTGAATTGGGCTGGTTGTCTATTCCATTTGAAGAAGCTTACGGTGGTTTCGGTGGTGGTCCCACTGACGTCATGGCCGTTATGGAAGAAATGGGCAAAGGCCTAGTGGTTGAGCCATTTGTGGCAACCGTACTTATGTTCGGTGGCTTGCTGAGCAAGAGCGACAACGCCGCACTAAAAGATGCGCATATTGAAAAGATCATTGATGGCTCATTGCAAGGTGCATTTGCTTATGTTGAGCGTCAAAGTCGTTTTGAACTAGCGGATGTAAAAACCCAAGCCAAACGTGACGGCGATGACTTTGTACTTAACGGTGAAAAAACCGTTGTGTTCAATGGTGCTGCCGCCAACAAGGTGATTGTGTCAGCCAGAACCTCAGGCAAACAATGTGACGAAGCGGGTATCACACTGTTTTTGATTGATGCAGACGCACCGGGCGTACAGCGCACTTCTTATCGTTTAATGGACGGCCAGTTAGTCGCTAACATCAAACTCACTGATGTGCGCGTAGCCGCAAACCAAGTCGTTGGTGAAGTCGACGATGGTTACAAGCTGATAGATGCTGTGGTAAGCGACGTGACGATTGCCCTGTGCGCTGAAGCCATGGGTATCATGCAAAAGCTCAATACCACCACCATTGAATACACCAAAACTCGTCAACAGTTCGGCGTGGCAATCAGTAGCTTTCAAGCGTTACAACATCGCATGGTGGATATGTTTATGGCGGGCGAACAAGCCAAGTCTATTTTATATCGCGCGGTGTGTGCGGCAGAAAGCGGAGCCGATGATTTAGCTAAAAATATCGCTGCATTGAAAGTGATGATAGGGCGCAACGGTAAATTGATTGGTGATGAAGCCATACAACTACATGGCGGTATGGGTTTGACGGACGAGCTAGATGTTGGCCATTACGTTAAGCGCCTGATGATGATCAACACCACCTTCGGTGATGCAGATTACCAGCAACAGAAGTTTAACCGTTTAGCTTATGCAGAGTAAGCGGCAAGTTGTGATGTAAATATACAGGCCAGCTTATAAAGCTGGCTTTTTTGTATGCATTTATGATCTGCGCTCACTAGAGCATGCGCTTTGCTTATTTATGGCCTTCGGCCACAGAGCATACACTTCGCTTATTTATGGCCTTAGGCCACAGAGCATACACTTCGTGCACTTATGAGCTGAGCTCACTAGAGCATACGCTGCGCGTACGGCATCCATGCTTACTTTCAAACCCCGTCTCGGGGCTCGAGTAACTCTTTCTTCAACAGCTAAGAAGGAGTCACCAGAAAGAAGCCGCCTCCGGCCTATTTTTCGCTCCCATATTTGACCCCGACTTCAGTGCCAGAACGGCGAAAGGTAACATCCATGTAAATCACTTCGCCTTGCCCAGACATCCCTGTCAGGGCATCTGGCAAGCCGACTTCAAATATGGAAAATTGGGGTCGGTAGTAAGTCAAAAGCAGCGACTGCGTCGCCTAAATATGTACTTTGTACATTTGTGAACTGTGTTCACCAAATCATGCGCTTAGCTTACCAGCATCCATGCTGGGTATGACAGACCATCCATGGTCAGCCAGTCACTTTTTCAAAAGACGACAAAGTAACCAAAAAGTCTCTTGCTCCAACAAACTTTCTGATCCGCTAACAGCTGCGCCTTTTTTGTCATACCGGCGTGAGGAAACATCCCTGTGAAGCGCACGCCTTGTCCAGACATCCCTGTCTGGCCATCTGACAAGTCGCTGCTTTTATCGGGAAAGTTTGAGTCGCCAACTGATTCGCTGCGCTTACCAGCACCCATGCTGGATATGGCAAACCATCCGTGGTCAGCCAGTCACTTATTCCCTGCGCGTCTCGTCTAACACAGGACTTGAAAACGCGCTCCCGACGCGGCTTTCACTTGAATTGCATCCATGCAATTAATCCAGCATTAGCCTTCGATGCTCGTGGTGACTTGAATCGGAAATAAAACATGCGCTACGCTTATTTATGGCCTGGTGCCACTGGCGCACGCACTTCGTGCACAGAGTAAGATCTTGGAATTACACTGTATTCCCATAAGTGAAAAGCAAAAAACTGGAAAAATTCAACCTGTACAGTAAGTTACCGGTTATGCAAAAAACATGTAGTTAATAGGGGGAGTTTAATGAATGATCATTTAGGTTCTTGTCTTTGTGAAACTGTCAGCTTTGCGATAAAAGGAGAGTTTGACAGTTTTTATTTATGTCGTTGTCACCGCTGCCAAAAGGACTCAGGTTCGGCTCATGCGGCAAACCTATTCTCACAGTCCGCAGAATTGGTCTGGCTGTCGGGTTTATATGCAGTGACCTCATTTACGCTCCCTAATACTCGTCACAGTAAAAGTTTTTGTAAGCTCTGTGGTTCAGCACTGCCAAATACCCATATCGCAGGCTTGCTCATTGTACCAGCAGGGTGCCTAGACACTGAAATCTCTATGTTACCGACTGCAAAAATTTTTTCAGCCAGCAAAGCTTATTGGGATGCTGAGTTA
The DNA here is from genome assembly GCF_000315015.1 of Paraglaciecola mesophila KMM 241. Classification (GTDB taxonomy): domain Bacteria; phylum Pseudomonadota; class Gammaproteobacteria; order Enterobacterales; family Alteromonadaceae; genus Paraglaciecola; species Paraglaciecola mesophila. Next base: position 94,096 of record NZ_BAEP01000060.1, read on the forward strand.
GAGGGAATAATAGTGTACGAGGGGTTACCGGAGTGAGCAGCCATAACATGACCTAATTATTTATCAGTTTATCCGTCATTTTACGAAAAGCTTCGAGCAAAGATTGGATTACTCGATTCTACTTTTTATATTCAATCGAGGTGACGTACCAGTCTTTGTAGCCGGTGGGGGTTTTGACACTGGCAACATCGTCTACTTCTTTTTTGATTAAGGCTCTGGCCATGGGGGAGTCGATAGAAATATAGCCTTTGGCATCACCGTAGATTTCTTCTGGGCCAACGATGCGAAATTGCTTTGTTTCGCCTTCATCGTTTTCAATCTCTACCCAGGCGCCGAAGAATACCTTTCCCGCCTGTTGAGGGGAGTAGTTAACGATTTGTAATTCAGGCAGCAGCTTACGCAAGTAGCGAACGCGTCTGTCGATTTCTCGCAGCTTTCGCTTGTTGTATTGGTAATCCGCATTTTCACTTCGGTCACCCAAACTCGCCGCCCATGTGACGATTTTGGTGATCTCTGGGCGCTGTTTTAGCCACAGTTCATCATGCTCGTCGTTGAGTTTTTTGTAGCCTTCAGGGGTAATGAGTTTCGTTTTCAATGCTTGTCCTTTTAAAACAGATACTTGAATGTAGATGTGCGAGAAATTGCGAAATGGTATGCGATTTTCTTAAAGCCAGTAGGAATAAAAACCATTTTGTTAGCGCAATTTATTACAAAAATATGACCTTTGCCAACTTCTGTTTTTATCGACTTTAGTCTAATCTTAAGTCATCAAATGGTTAACACGCAGTCGCGATAGTTAGCTGTCTGATTAGATCAAATTTACCCTTATTTTTTGGTGCTAAGGTAGGGCATCTGCAGAGATACAGCATACCAAATTCAATAAATTACCCGGATATTCTGGGCCAAATAACCCTTTCGAAGGGTCTAAAACCGAGGGAATAAGGTTCAGCAAGGACAGAGGCTGATGAGTAAAGAAAAAACCGAACATCAATGATGTTCGGTTTTTTTTATGTCTGTGAATTTATTACCTATAAGGCACTAAACGCGGGTGCTTATTCAGCAGCGCCTTCAGCAGAAGCAACGTCTAATAGCTCAACTTCAAATACCAATGTTGAGTTAGGCGTAATTTTTCCAGTCGCACGCTCGCCGTAAGCTAGCTCAGATGGGATGAAGAATTTGAACTTAGAGCCCACTTTCATCAACTGCACACCTTCGGTCCAGCCAGGAATGACGCGCGAAAGAGGGAAGGTTGCTGGCTCGCCGCGGCTATAAGATGAATCAAATTCAGTGCCATCTAGTAATGTGCCTTTGTAATGCACAGTTACAGTGTCTTCAGCAGTAGGAGATGCTCCTTCGCCCTCGCTCATGACTTCGTACTGTAAACCTGAATCGGTCACTGTTACGCCTTCACGCTCTGCGTTTTCAGCAAGGAATTTCTCGCCATCAGCAATGTTTGTTTCTGCTTTTGCATCAGAAATAGCTTTTTGCTTTTCACGTGAAGCCGCTTCCATAGCTAATGTAAGCGTTTGAATTTCTTTCATATCAAGCTGAGACTGACCTTGTAGCGCCGCTACAAATCCTTTAACCACTAAGTCTTTATCGAGGTTAACGTCTAGTGCTTCTTGTTCATTCATTTTTTGCTCGATGAACTGTCCCACGCTCGCGCCCATTGCATAAGCTTGCTGCTGTGCTTCTGTTTCAAGCTTTTGCTCTTCAACTTTTAGTAAATCCGTGTCTTGTTGACCACAGGCTGTAAGGCCAATGGCTGAGGTAATAAGAATCGCGATAGCGGTTTTTTTCATTTACTTCTCCCCTGAGATAATATGTGTCGAATACGTGACTTGTGAAGTGTTTCAACTTGATAAAGCGCTTATACTAAACGCCCTGAGTGAAAAGAGAAACCCAATTAGGAACAATCCATTGACCGTCTTGTTACGATTAAGTTTAATTTTATTATTACTAACTGGCTGTAGCGGTCCATCGTCAACACCAGTAACCTCATGGCGACATGCTGATGATGGCGCCTATGCGGCTGATATATCAGCGGATGCGTCGCTAGCTGTGGTGTCGAGTGTTACGGGGGGCATAGCGGTTTGGGACCTGCAAAAAAATGAAAAACGTTACACTTGGCAGCACCAAGGCGAGGGAAATAATTTAGTCGCTAATGTACACATTGCTTTTGATAATAGTTATGTGGTGACATCTGACCGTGACGCCTTTGCTCTTTGGAATGTGGTCAGTGGCGAGCCAGAAGGCTTCTGGCGTATTGATGAGTCCAGTATTCGTGATGTGGCTGTATCAAACCAAGGACGGGGGATATTGGTTGGCCGAGGCAATGGAAAGGTTATGTTTTTTGAGCCTAAAACCGGTCGGCGTTTAGAGTTTTTGGGGCACCAAGAAAAAGTGAATAGTGTGGATTTGTCTCCCAATGGTTTTTACGCCCTTACCGGCGGCAATGATTACACTGCTTATCTGTGGGATACCCGAACTGGTCAGGTTATTCATAGTTTTACCCATTCAAGTCGCGTGACCAAAGTGGCGTTAGACGATGAAGGACGTTACGGCTTTACTGCCGATAGTAAGCGTGACGCTAGGGTGTGGGACTTAGCCACAGGTGAAGAAGTAAGTAATCTGCATTACCTCGCCCGGCAAAAAATATTCAGTACTGCCGCGTTTTCACAAGACGGCCAGTACTTGTTAACGGGCTCACCCGCTAAACGATTAAATTTGTGGCGCGTGACCGATGGAAAGAAAATACAAGAATGGCAGGTGTCACCCAGAGAAGGCAGCCGCCCGCAGACGGCAGTGGTATACGGGGTGGGGTTCGCTAAAGACAATCAAATAGTGTCAGAAAGCAGCAGTGGATTAGCTGAATTTTGGCAGATAAACCAGTAATTAGAGTAGGTTATGCAACACATAGAAGCAGATATAGAACAGCTACAAATGAAGGTGGCCTTTCAAGAGGACACTATAGAAGAGCTAAACAAAGCCTTGATTAAGCAACAGAAGCAACTCGAGCTGTTAGAGTTTCAGTTGTCTCATGTTATTAACAAGGTCAAAGAAATTGATGTGCCCAGCGGCGATTCACAAGAAGTTGAACCGCCCCCGCCGCATTACTAGGTTGCTGAGCCGCAGCTACTAGCCAGCTAGGTAAACGAGGTTATTCTGGTTTGAATACGCCAATCACGTTTTCGCTTTGGCGTGAGGCTTGCGTCACTTCTTTATCGGTTTGGGTTTGTTGATAATGGCACTGTACACATTCCATTTTTTCAACATTGTTCTCGAAATAAAGCATCAGTGTATCCATGCTTTTACATTGAGGGCAGGTGGCCCCAGCGATAAAACGCTTTTTAATTTTCGTCGTCATAATCAAGAGGATTTCTTCGGTCAGTCATCTTGCTATCATACCGCAATCGACCGACTATGTTATCCGTCAATAGGCATTCATGATCCAAATTTCTGATTTATCCCTTATGCGTGGCAACAAAATCTTGCTACATGAAACCAATGCAGTGCTGTACCCAGGGCATAAAGCAGGTCTAATCGGTGCCAATGGCTGTGGTAAATCCAGCTTGTTTGCACTTATTCGAGGGGAATTACACCCTGAGCAAGGCGAGTGCAATATCCCTAAAGATTGGCAAGTGGTATCGGTTGCCCAAGAAACCCCAGCAGTTGAGCGTTCAGCCCTTGATTATGTGATTGACGGCGACAAGCTGTATCGGCGCTTACAGGCAGAATTGAGTGCTGCTGAAGACGCCCATGATGGTGTTAAGATCGCCGCGTTACACGGCCAGTTAGATCATGCCGGTGTTTACGATATTGAATCTCGCGCGGCCACAATACTAGCGGGCTTAGGTTTTGCGAACGACGCTATTGCCCGTCCGGTCACCGCCTTTTCAGGTGGTTGGCGTATGCGTTTGAACTTGGCCCAGGCACTTTTATGCCATTCAGATTTATTGTTACTTGATGAGCCCACTAACCACTTGGATTTAGATGCGGTCATTTGGCTTGAAAAATGGCTACAGCGTTATGCAGGCACACTATTACTGATATCTCACGATAAGTCGTTTTTGGATAGCACAGTTAACGAAATTATCAGTGTTGAGCAACAGCAACTGGTTAGCTACACGGGTAACTATGATGCCTTTGAGCGCCAACGTTCTGAGCGCTTACGCTTACAGAACCTGCAGTTTCAAAAGCAACAAGACAAAATTGCCCATTTAGAGTCGTTTATCAATCGCTTTGGCGCTAAGGCCAGTAAGGCCAAACAGGCCCAGAGCCGCGTAAAACAACTGGAGAAAATGGAAACCTTATTGCCAGCACTTGCCGCTTCGCAGTTTAGTTTCGAATTTTTTATGCCGCCCAAATTACCTAACCCTCTGGTAAAAATGGAGCAAGTACAACTGGGGTACGACGACACTATTATCTTAGAGAAACTGCACCTCAATTTAGTGCCGGGTAGCCGCATTGGACTACTTGGTCGAAATGGTGCGGGTAAATCAACATTGATCAAACTACTGGCTGGCGAAAAAGAGCCCATGCAGGGTATTTACGAAACCTCAGCGGGTTTACGTATTGGTTATTTTGCTCAGCATCAATTGGAATATTTGCGCGCTGACGACTCGGCCCTCGCCCATATACAGCGTCTTGATCCAAAAGCCACCGAACAAAGCTTGCGGGATTATTTAGGCGGCTTTGGTTTTAGAGGTGACGATGCTCTTGGGCGTGTGGCGCCTATGTCGGGTGGTGAAAAAGCGCGCTTAGTGTTAGCGTTAACTGTGTATCAAAAGCCTAATTTATTGCTACTCGATGAGCCAACCAACCATTTGGATTTAGACATGCGCCAAGCACTAAACATGGCGCTGCAAGGCTTTGAAGGGGCAATGGTGTTGGTGTCTCACGATCGATATTTACTTACATCGGTTTGTGATGACTTTTATTTGGTGGATAACCAGCAAGTCACTATGTTCGATGGGGATTTAGATGACTATCGTGATTGGCTGTTAAAATCAGACCGAGAAAAGCAATCTGCAGATAAGCTGGCAACTGGCAAAGGCGGTGCTGACGAAGAAGGCGCTGAGGCCAAAGAGCCAAAGTTAGATCGTAAGATTATTAAGCGCTTAGAAGCTGAGTTTAGGCAGGCGACGCAGTCCCTTCGCAAAACGGTACAAACCCAAGAGAAAAAAATGGCCGAGCTTGAAGCCAAACTTGAGGGCATAGAGCAAAAAATGGCCGACCCTGATATTTACAATGCCGATAAAAAAGCCGAGTTAAAAGTACTATTGGCGGACCAAGCGAGTTGTAAAGTTGCCCAAGAAGAAGCTGAAATGCTGTGGCTAGATGCTCAAGAGCAAATTGAAGCCAAACAGGCAGAGTTTGATGCACAGGTGACTGGTTAAGCTAGCGATTAAAAATCGCTAAATACAGAAGGAGAAAGGATGTCTCACCAACTTGAAACTGACAGGCTCATATTGCGCAACTGGTTAGCAAGCGACTATGAGCCATTCTACGCGTTAAATTCTGACCCTGAGGCCATGCGTTATTTCCCTTCACCCTATACTCGGGCGCAAAGCGCTCTCTTAGCGGACAAATGCCAATCTTTGATTCAGCAGCGAGGCTGGGGTTTGTGGGCGGTGAGTAAGAAAGAGGATGAGGCATTTATTGGCTTTGTGGGTTTGCATACGCCAAATGCAAATATGCCTTGCTCTCCTTGTGTTGAGATAGGCTGGCGTCTGCTGCCTCAATATTGGGGTAATGGTTTCGCCACTGAAGGGGCGAAAAAGGCGCTAGAGTATGCGTTTAATGAGCTGGCACTGCCAGAGGTGGTCTCGTTTACTTCAAAAACAAATCAGCCTTCGCAGGCCGTTATGGCGCGAGTTGGATTGCAAGATTCACTCAATAACTTTATTCACCCAGATATTGCTCCTGACCACCCATTAGCGGAACATGTTTTATATCGCATCACCCGAAATGCCTGGCTTGATCAAACAAGACAAAGCGTCAAATGAGCGGTTGGTTAACCTCTTGGTACAAGATCTGTGCAAAGGCATTTGCTGCTGGTGACAATGGCCGATCACGGTATTTCAGCTGATATAAAGGCCGAGATAATAGGCTACTTTCTTTAGTGGAAATCACCTTAATTTTTTTCAGTTCAAGTAAATCTGCGGTGACAACTTGGGGCAATAACGCCACTCCCATTCCTTGGGCAACGCCACGAGCAATCGCTTCATTACTACCTAGTTGCATACTGTTATTCACTGTTATGCCTTGTTCGGCCAATAGCGAAAATGACATTTGCCGGGTGCCCGAGCCAGGCTCTCGCAGCAACCAGCGTTGCTTGCTTAGCCACTTTTCTTTGTCGTCTGAAGGCGTGAATGCGGTTGAACACACGATACTCATAGGATCGTCTTGCCAATGTTGACTACTTATGTGTGGGTCTCGCGCGTCCCCTTCCACCAGAGCTAAGTCTATGGTGCAGGCTAGTAATGTCTGCTCTATTTGAGCTGTATTGGCCACTTGTACTTCTACTTTGATTTGCGGGTACTGTTGGTTAAAACACGCTAAATATGGTGCTAACCAATACCCTGCTATGGTGGTGCTGGCGCCTACCACTAAAGTACCTTGTTTTAATCCTGTGCGCGCTCTTACGTCTTCAAGCGCAGCTTGTTCTATAGCAAATATACTTCTTGCATGATTAAACAAGCTTTGTCCTCCATCCGTTAAGGCTAGCTTCTTGCCTCTGGCTGCCCGCTCAATGAGTTGCATACCCAATTGATGCTCAAGCTCTTTCAATGCTTTAGATACAGCCGGTTGGCTAATACAAAGCGCTTCAGCCGCTTGGGAAAAGCTCCGTAAATGGGCGACGCTATGAAATACCCGAAGCGCATGTAAATTCATATTAATTAACCTGTCGTTATCAATGCATGATTTTAATGTATTGGAGTTATATTTTGACGCTGCCTATCATCAAGTCAACTTTTAATAGACATAGCAAACCCAGCGATAGGAGCAGCTTTATGTACAGTGCAGTTAAGCGTTTTTTCATTACGGGCCCGCAAGGAAAATCCCAGCAAAGCGGACATTTTAATGACTCTCGCTGGTGGCTAGGTTTAGTGCTGGTTACGGCTATCGCGTTCGCTGCCACCTACCTGAGTCATGTTTCATTTATCCAACATCTTGGCTTGAGCGCGTTAACCATAGGAATTGTATTGGGAATTATCGTTGGCAACACGCTATTTTCGCGTATGGCCACGCACACTGATGTAGGCGTAGATTACGCTAAAAGTGTCTTGTTAAAAGCCGGTGTAGTGTTGTTTGGTTTTCGTATCACTTTCACCCAAGTGGCGGGCGTGGGCTGGCAAGGGCTAATCACTGACATCGCCATGTTGAGCTTAACCTTTTGGTTAGCTGTACAACTTGGTAAACGGGCATTTAAGTTAGACGAGCAAACCACCATTTTGATTGGTGCTGGTAGCGCTATTTGTGGCGCAGCAGCGGTGATGGCCACAGAGCCTGTGGTAAAAGCTCAAGCGCACAAGGTTTCAGTCGCAGTTGCTACCGTGGTGGTGTTTGGCACACTTAGCATGTTTGTTTATCCCATTGCCCAAGGTTACCTAGGCCTTAGTGAGCATGCATACGGTATTTTCGCTGGCTCAACCATTCACGAAGTGGCACAAGTGGTGGCGGCAGGCAGTGCAGTTAGCCCTGAAGCGGCTAACGTGGCCGTAATTGAAAAAATGCTCAGGGTGATGATGCTCGCCCCGTTTTTAGTCTTGCTATCACTGTGGCAAAACAGAAAACAAGCCAAAGCAATGAACGGAAAGGCTACAGCTGAGCAAGCTAATAACGACAAAAGCAACATCACGATCCCTTGGTTTGCCCTACTGTTTATCGTTGCCAGTGGGATTAATTCTAGCCAGTTAGTTTCACCTGATATTACCGAGCAAATTGTACATTTGGACGGCGTGTTACTTACCATTGCCATGGTGGCGTTAGGGCTGCGAACGCATATAGGCGCAATCCGCCAAGCTGGCGTCAAACCCTTACTACTCGCAGGCTGTTTGTTTTTGTTCTTAACCATAGGCGGGTATGGGCTGAATTTAGCGATAGCTCATTGTTTATAGTGAGCTAACCACCCGCAATATCAAGAATGGAAGTTTTGCTCAAGGAGTCAGCATTTTATGTCATCAATAAAACGCTGACTCACATTGCAATTACTGCGCTTTTAAGCGCAGCTTCGCACCTTGAGTGAGTTGTTGATGGCTAACAAACGCTTTGCTTAAGGGGGCACCATTAAGAGATAGCTGTTTTTGTCCTTGGCTCAAAGGAGTTATGGTCAGGGTTTTGCCTGAATAATATTTTGAGTCGAGATGAATGGTTACCTGGTCAAATGCTGTGCTCGTTAGGGCATAGTCCATGTCCCCAGGTGATACAGGGTAAATGCCTAACATGCTAAAGACTAACCATGCTGACATGGTGCCAGCATCATCATTGCCGGGTAACCCAGCCGGTTGGTTGGTGAAGTACTTCGCTATCAGTCTTTTTACGTGCTGCGCAGTATTGTGCTCTTGACCTTGCACGTAGTTAAACAGGTAAGGGTAGGTAATATCCGGTTCGTTACCCATATCGAAGTTATTGGTATCAAAGGTTGCGTTTAACGCTGCTATAAAAGCACTGTCACCGCCATTTAAAGCAATTAAGCCTGGCATATCGAAAGGCACATAAAAGCGGTAATTCCATGCATTGCCTTCAATGTAACCCGGTGCGGGTTCAAAGTTACGGCCTAACTCAGGATCGTAAGGGGTTAACCAATCACCACTGCGCTTTTTCGGGCGCAGCATGCCAGTACTTTTATCGAATAAGGTCTTATAGTTCTGTGCTTGATCGAGGTATTTTTGCGCATCTTGGTCGCGACCTAAACGTTTTGCAAGCTGACCTAGAGCGAAGTCCGCCACGTAATATTCAAGACTAGTCGACACGCTACCATCGAACGGCTCTTCGTCATCAACGGGTACATACCCTAAATTCAGGTAGTCAGGGTTTTCAGGGCGAATAGGGTTGTTTTCTACTGTTTCTGCGGATTTTTGCATCGCTTGGTAAGCCAGTTCTACATCAAAGGTTTGCACGCCGCGTAAATAGGTGTCAGCAATCATGGCGGTAGCTGGGTCACCGACCATGGTTTGGGTTTCCATGCTAAGTAACTCCCACTTGGGCAACCAACCACTTTCTTGATACATACTTAGGGCAGAATCAACCATTTGTGATTGGATCTCAGGGTAGACCAAACTCAGCAAAGGGTGCAGGTTACGACTGGTGTCCCACAGTGAATATACGGAATAGCGGTTCTTACCATGGGCATTGCCTACTTTCGCCGTATGTTGCTGGCTCATTATTGGGTAGTCGCCGTTCACATCTTGAATGATACTGGGGTGAATTAAACTGTGATACAGGCCAGTATAAAGCAACGTTTTGTTATGCTCGCTACCTTGTACTTCAATGCGCGAGAGTAAACTATTCCAAGCGTCCTGGGCGTTTTTGCGCGTGCGTTCAAAGGCAAAGTTGGGCTGTTCAGCGTTTAGGTTCTGCCGCGCGTTTTCGATGCTGACATAAGAAATACCTACCTTGACCTCAACTTGCTCGTTAGCCTGTGTATCGAAACGCATGTAGGCACCGATATTGTCACCGCTCATGACGTGCTGATAATTCGGGTACGGCTTGATGCTGTTATTGTGCTGCATCCATTCGCCTTCTACCCCTGTGAATTCAGGCATTTTCTTGAACGTGCCCAAGGTTTTGGCGGGTTTACTAAAACGTGCTACGAAATACACAGGGCGCACGTCTTGGGGGTTATAGCAAAACGTGCCTACCGTGCGAGAGCCTTCAATTTCCTGCTTAGACACAACCTTGATAGAGCCACCGGTTTCGTTGGTTAAGCCTAGGCCTAAATTTACAATGATATTACTTTGGCCGGCGGGGAAGGTGTAGCGGCTTAAGCCCGTGCGCAATGTGCTGGTGGCTTCTGCTTTGATGCCATATTTGTCGAGTGTGGTTTGGTAGTAACCTGGGCTTGCTTGCTCGTTCGAATAGGTTGAGCCGTATCGTTGGGCGTCCAATTCTAAGTTGCCTGCGGTAGGCATAATGTTGATTACCCCTAACTCTGGGCAGCCAACTCCGCTTAAATTCACATGGGTAAAACCAGTCAAAAACTTATTTTCATGGATATATACGCGGGAATTCCACGCGGCATCTTTTTCAAACTCATTGAGTTTTTTGTGTTCGAATGCAACGTTAAAAGGCGCAACAGATGTGAGTGCATGAGGATACTGCGCACCCGGATGGGTCGCCCCAAAATTAGAGGTACCAATAAACGGATTAACGTATTCAGCTGGAGTTTTTTGCGATGTTTCCCCTGCAGCTTCGCCAGACGTGTTAGCAAGTGAACAACCGACACAGCCTAAAGTAAGGGCAGCAAATGCCGTACTGATTAAGATTTTCATTTTGGCTGGGCTCCCATCTCAAATACTAAACTTCCGCCGGCTAATATATCACTGTGACGGATGAAAAATTGCTGCAAAGGTTGGCCGTTTAGGCTCACGCTTTGGACGTACACATTTTCTTTCGATTGATTGAGCGCTTGCACGCTAAAGGTTTTGCCGTTTTCTAAATGTATCTTGGCAGAAGAAACTTCTGGGCTACCTAACACGTATTCCCCCGATACCGGGTTAACGGGATAAAAGCCTAATGCGCTGAATAGGTACCACGCCGACATTTGGCCTGCATCTTCATTGCCCGACAAGCCGCCAGGGGCGGTATGGTAAAGCTTGTCCATTACTTGGCGTACGTATTTTTGTGTTTTGTAACCCTTGCCAACGTACTGGTAAAGGTAAGGCACATGGTGGCTTGGCTCATTGCCGTGCACATATTGGCCTATGTAGCCTGAAATCCACTCTGGGAACTCCCCTACGGTTTGCTCGGCTTCGAACATGGCATCCAGTTGAGCTTCAAACGGCGCTGCACCGCCCATAATATCAATTAACCCAGTAACATCTTGTGGCACAAAGAAGCTGTATTGCCACGCATTCGCCTCGCAGTAGTCCTCTGGATGATAGGCATTCGGGTCAAAATCCCTGCGAAACTCACCGTTTACGCCCTTAGCGCGCATAAACTCGCTTTGTGGGTCGAACAGGTTGCGATAGTTTTGCCCCCGTGATTGATATGTTTGATACACCTCATTTTCACCTAAGGATCTAGCTAGCTGAGCAATCGCCCAATCGTCAAAGGCGTATTCCAAGGTTAGCGAGACATTCCAACTACGCTCTTCAAAGGGCACATAACCCAATGCTTGATAACTCTTTAAACCGAACTCGTTTTGGGTGGCACTTTGTATAGCAGCTGCGAGTATTTCTTCTCCACTGGCGTCAAGTAAGCCTTTGAAATAGGCATCGATAAGCACAGGTACACTGTGGTAACCCATCATCATGTCTGTTTCATTGCCTTGAAAGTTCCAAACGGGAAGGCGACCTGCTACATCGTAATGCGCCATGATTGAGGCCATGAGCTCTCGAGTGCGAGTGGGTTCAACTATGGTTTTCCACGGGTGTAAGGCGCGAAATGTATCCCACAACGAGAAGAACTCGTACCTAGGGTAGCGCTCGCTTTTATGAACTTGGCCGTCAGGGCCTTTGTATTCGCCGTTGCTATCAGAAAATACCCGAGGTGCTAACGCCGTGTGATACATGGCCGTATAAAACTGGATCATGTTCTCTTTATCGGCGTTTATCTCCACTGTGCTAAGTTGCTCTCGCCACGCTTGCTGGGCAAGGGTTTTTACTTGTTCGAAGGTTTTGTTTGGCGCACCGGCGAGCAAATTTTGTTTGGCGTTCTCTATGCTGACCGAGCTGATCGCGGTGCGTACGGACACAAGTTTTTTGCTGTTTGACTCAGTGAAATTAAAATCGAATTCCGCAGCTACATTTTCACCAGAGACGGATTGTTCTTGGCTTGTCACTCCGTTGGTGCTCAAGGTGTAGCGATCAATCGGCTGTGAAAACTGACTGTAAAAGAACACACGTTGATCGCTGGCCCAGCCAGTAGATTTGCGATAACCAGCGATGGTTTTATTATTGATAATTTGAATGTGGGTATCTAGGGTTTTATCCCAATTTCGGCTGTAGCCTAAGTCTACGCGTACCACGCCTTGGGTTGCATCATCTGCATATTGGTATTTCTGAAAGCCGGTGCGAAGCCCTGCAGTTAGCTCTACGTTCACCCCGTAATCATCTAAAAATACCTGATAATATCCAGGTGATGCTTGCTCATTCTGATGGCTAAAACGAGAGACAATCGTGCCATCTTCAGGGCCACCTTCGGTTTTTTCCCGGTGAAAGGGGCGGGTTAATGGCATGAAGGATATGTCATACAAATCACCGGCGCCTGTGCCAGATAAATGGGTATGGCTAAAACCAGCAATGATGTTGTCTGGATAAAAATAACCTGAAATCCAATCCCAGCCCGTGCGTCCATTATCTGGGCTTAATTGCACCATACCGTAAGGCACAGTCGCACCAGGATAGGTTTTGCCTTTGCCGTCAGTGCCGATAAACGGATCCACATACTCTAGAGGATCAACAGCTTGAGGCGTGTCTTCGGTGGCGATTGGAGTCGGCTGTGTACATGCGCATAACGCCAACACTGTGCCGGTAATGAATATCTGTTTAATCATGCTGGTATCCGTTTACTTTAAGCGGGTATTGCCTATTGTGCGCAATACTTCGAAGCACGCGCCCAAGGTGTGGTAGTCGCACTTAGCGCCTGCAGCACTTTTCTGCTCACTGTATTTACTGTTATCTCGATGAAGTACTCTGAACCAAGCGCCATATTGATGATCGATCATATGCTCCCAGCTGTAGTCCCAGAGCGAATTGTATTGGGTGAGATATTGCTCATCTTGGGTCACTGAAAATAACATAGCGGCTGCGGCAAAGCTTTCTGCCTGTACCCAGAAATATTTGTCATCGTCACACCAAGTACCATCCGGTGCGAAACCGTAAATCAAGCCGCCGTGAGTGGCGTCCCAGCATTTTTCGTAGGCGCGATCAAATAAGCTTTTTGCCCGCTCAACCAGTTTTTGATTAGGTGCATGGCGATGTAAAATTAGCAGTAACTTGGTCCATTCTGTCTGGTGCCCAGGCTGAAAACCCCAAGGACGATACAGATTCTTCGGGTCTTCTTTGTTGTATTCCCAATCCGGCTGAAAATCAGTGGTGTAGTGTTCCCAAATCAGGCCGTCAGTTAAGTCAGCTTGGCGAAAGGCAATGTTTTGTGCAAGGGTTTGTGCCCGTGTCAGAAACACTTGCTCGTTGCTGGCTTCATAAGCCGCCAACATGGCTTCGCATAAATGCATATTGGAGTTTTGACCGCGATATGAGCTGAGTTCACCCTCTGGGCTTATCTCATCTGCGTATAAGCCAAAGTCAGCTTGCCAAAAACGACTTTCAAGTTGTTGGTAGGTTTTTAGCAGCATGTCATTGCTGGTCACGATTCCTGCTTTGCGCGCAGCAGCGTAAGCAAGCAAAACAAATGCATAGCCGTAGGCTTGTTGGGTCATGTCTTGAGGTTGGTTGTCTTGCAGAGTCCAAGCGTAACCGTCAGCATCTGGTTGCCAATGAACTTGCTCGACAAAGTCTAAGCCGTGACGAGCCATTTTTAGATAATCATCACGCTCAAACAACATACCTGCTGTGGCGTAATTCACCACAATACGTGTACTGCTAACCAGTTGCTTAAAGCCTGAATCAAACAGATCGCCGTTATCCATGTAATTCTGAAAGTAACCGCCTTGGGAGTCTTTTACCCTAGGGTCATAGAATTTCAAGATATCTTGGCAGTGGGTCATTAAAAATGCGGGGCTGTGATAGTTCATCAATAATTACTCGCTCATTAGGTTTGCAACCTGTCGCCTGAATAGGCGACAGGGCTTATCTCATTAAGTGGGTTTAAAACTAGTTGGCTGCTGGAGCTGGCGCGGCGGAATTTGCGCTTTTCACTTTAGAGCCAAACAAGGCATACCATGCAATATAAACATAGGCAGCAACTGGCACGATAAAGCTAAACTGGACACTCGTAACGTCGGCTACATAGCCTTGCATCAAGGGTAATATCGCGCCGCCAACAATAGCTTGGCACAGTAAGCCTGAGCCACGACCTGTCAATGGCCCTAAGCCGCGAATAGCTAAGGTAAATATGGTGGGGAACATAATTGAATTGAAAAAACCGATTGAAATCACACTCCACATCGCCAAGTCGCCTTGGGTATTCATGGTGGTAAACAACAAAATAATGGCAATGGCTGAATTAAACGCCAGTACGTAAATAGGCGCAATAATGCGGGTAAGCGCGGCGCCCACAAACCGCCCAATCATAGCCGCGCCCCAGTAGTAAGACACCATTTGGCTAGCTTGGCGTTCGTTTAGCCCAGCAATTTCAGGTTGCGAGAAGTAGTTTACCAAGAAACTACCGATGCTTACCTCAGCGCCCACGTAAAAGAAGATGGCCACGGTGCCAAAAATCAATGCTTTGTGAGACCAAATAGAGTCTGTACTTTTCACGTCTTGTTCGGTTTCATCAGCTTTGATAGTGGGTAATTTTAAAAATTTGAAACCAATGGCTGTGGCAATCATTACGCCTGCGAGTAACAAGTAGGGTAATTGTACTGCTTTGGCGTCGATGTCTGCGTCTTCAGATGCAACTCCGACAGCGGCAAAAATCAATGCCGCACCAAACATAGGTCCAAGAGTATGGCCTACAGAATTGATGGCTTGGGCCAAACTTAAGCGGCTGGTGGCTGTTTTCTCTGGACCTAACACGGCGACATAAGGGTTGGCAGAGACTTGTAATATGGTTACCCCGCTGGCAAGAATAAACAAACCTAGCAAAAACACTGCATACACTTCAACTTCGGCTGCCGGATAAAAAAGGCCACAGCCTATGGCGATGGTCACCAAGCCGGTAATGATGCCCCGAATATAACCTATCTTTTCAATTAACTTACCGGCAAAGGGCGAGATAATGAAGTAGGCTCCAAAGAAACAAAACTGAACCAGCATAGCTTGGGTATAGTTTAAATCAAACGCCGCTTTTAAATGTGGAATAAGAATATCGTTAAGTGCGGTGATAAACCCCCAAATGAAAAACAAGGTAGTCATTGCTGCGAAGGCAAAGTGACTGTTCTTCACGGGCTCACTTAAGGTAACGGATGATTGGGAAATCGGTCCTGCCATAATTTTTTACTCGTTAAAGGTGCCAACCGAAATTGGCACGTTGATTAATGGGTGGTTAGTCAGCGGTTGACATTGAATAGGGCACGGCTTCTTTGTTGGTGGCCCATGACTTGTTTGGCTGGCTCGACATATCAAAAGAAATTTCACCGCCTCGCTGAATTTGCTGATGAGACAAGAAGGTCTTTTCGAAAGTCTTGCCGTTTAGCTTAGCGCTATTCACATAGATGTTGTCTTTGCTGTTGCTATTGCCCGTGACGGTGAAACGCTCGCCATTTTGTAAATGTAACGTGGCTTTGTCGAAAAGTGGGCTACCTAACACGTACTCATCGCTGCCGGGCGCAACAGGGTAGAAACCAAGGGCGCTGAAAACGTACCAAGCGGATGTTTGGCCGTTGTCTTCATCACCGCAGTAACCATCAGGTGTGGCTGAGTAAAGTTTATCCATGATGTTGCGCACGTGATATTGAGTTTTCCATGGCTGGCCAGCGTAGTTGTACAAATAACTCATATGCTGAATAGGCTGGTTACCGTGGGCATAGTTGCCCATGTTCACGATCTGCATTTCGCGAATTTCGTGAATGGTAAAGCCATAATAAGAATCGTCGAAGGTCGGTGGCATGCTAAACACACTATCAAGTTTATTAACGAAGGCTTGATCGCCCCCCATCATGTCTTTCAAACCTGAGATATCGTGAAATACCGACCAAGTGTAATGCAGGCTATTGCCTTCTGTGAAAGCATCACCCCACTTCAACGGGTTAAACGGGGTTTGAAAACTACCGTCTTCGTTTTTACCGCGCATCCAGCCACTTTGTTTATCAAACAAATGTTTGTAATTCATCGCTCTTTGCTTGTACTTCGTTGCGTCGTCGGTTTTACCTAAGCGTTCAGCGAGGCGATAAATATTGAAATCGGCAAAGGCGTATTCAAGGGTGCGAGCTGCGTTTTCGTGAATGCCAACGTCGTAAGGCACATAACCTAACTCGTTATAATAATCGACGCCTTCTCTACCGACTGAGCTAACCGGGCGACCTTCATCCACTTGGGCATTCTTGACTATGGCTTCGTAAAGCGTATCGATGTCGATATCGGTTATACCTTTTAGGTAGGCATCAGCAATATTCACTGCAGAGTTAGAGCCAATCATTACACCGCGATGACCTGGGCTAGCCCATTCAGGCAACCAACCAGATTCTTTGTATGTGTTGGCTAAGCCTTCCATGATTTGTGCATCGAGTTCTGGGTACATCAGGGTAAAGAAAGGGAATACCGCGCGGAAGGTGTCCCAGAATCCATTGTCGGTGAACATATAACCGGGCAACACTTCACCGTTGTAAGGGCTGTAATGCACTACTTCACCGGCTTGGTTGTACTCGTAAAACTTTCGCGGGAATAATAAAACGCGGTACAGCGCAGAGTAAAACGTACGAAGATTGTCTTTGTTGTCATCGACTATCTCAATGCGTGACAGCTCATCTTGCCAATACTTATGAGCTTTTTCACGAGTGGTATCGAAGGTGTCTTGGCCGATTTCTCGGTCTAAATTGAGCTGTGCTTGTTCAGGGCTAATAAAAGACGAGGCAATTTTCACGGATACCGTTTCACCGCGTTTGGTTTTAAAACCGATAACTGCACCCACGTGCTCGCCTTTGCTTTGAATGGCATCTGCGTTTAATTGGTATTCGTCAGTCCAAGTACGGCTGATTTCAAAGTCTTTATCAAATTCTGCCACAAAATAATTATGGAAGTTGTCCGGCACGCCACCGTGATTATTGCGTGCATAGCCAATTATTTTGCGCTCTTCTGGGATGATTTTCACCATAGAGCCTTTATCAAATGCATCTAAGATAATGTAGGCATCGTCTGTATCTGGAAATGTAAAGCGAAACTGCGCGGCGCGCTCGGTAGGTGTTACCTCAGCAGTGACATCGTAAGAGGCTAAATACACACTGTAGTAATCAGGACTGGCTTGTTCCGCCTTATGGGAGTACCAAGACGCACGATCATCTTGGTTAAATTTCATTTCGCCAGTTACCGCCATTAAAGAAAACGCACCATAGTCGTTTAACCAAGGGCTGGGTTGGTGTGTTTGCTTAATACCACGAATCTGATCGTCATTGTATTTATACGTCCAGCCATCGCCGATGGGGGCCGTCATCGGTGTCCAGAAATTCATTGCCCATGGTGTGGCAATAGCTGGGTAAGTATTGCCATTTGATAAGCTGAACTTGGAATCCGTACCCATAAGCGGATTAACATAATTAACCAAATCAACCGAAGGTGCGGTTGCAGCAACTTGCTTGGTATCTGTTGTCGTGCCACATGAGGTCAATAACAGTAATGCAGGAATGGTAAAAATAAGCTTATAATTCATTTGTTTACACCTACGTGAGTCAGTTCTCTATGGCAGCTTTCTGCCACCGTTTCACTTTATAATGATAGTTTTTTTAAGCTAAATACTTAAGTCAAACGTTAACGCTTTGTAAAATTGTAATCGATTACAATTTAATGGTCTAGTGTTATGTCCAATAAAAAGCCAAAACAAGCGTTTACTAACCCAAAATGGTCGTTTTATAGTTGTTTTGTTATCGATTACAGTAATTACTTTTGTCACATGATTGATATTATTTACATATTCAGGTATTTACTTTAACTAAGCTATTGCTCTAATGGTGCAATTAAATAACCACGGCCATAATGGGGCCTGACTTTCGGAAGTCGTAAATGACGAATATTAAAAAAGTAAGTGAGCTTGCAGGCGTATCAACCGCAACAGTATCGCGCACACTTAAAATGCCAGATATGGTCACCGCCCGAACCAAAGAAAAGGTGATGAAAGCCGTTCGTGAGGCGGGTTATAGGCCAAGTTGGTTGGCGACCAGTGTTAAAACTGGGCGCACAAATACCATCGTTGTTTTAGTTCCTAATCTGATAAATCCTTTCTTTATGCGCATCATCGGCGGCATTGAGCAGGCCGCCCAAGAGCGTGGTTTTACAGTATTGCTGTGCGATACTCAGGGGGAGAGTAAACGCGAAAGTGATTATGCTTCCATGGTTTTGACTAATAGAGCCGATGGCTTAATTCAACTCGATCATTCGTTTCCTTTTAATGAAGATGACGCCAAATTGGCTGAAACTATTCCTATGGTCAGTGTTTGTGAGCGAATTCACTCTGATAAAAGATACCCAGTAGTTGCGCTTGATAACTATGCCGCTAGCCGAGCCTTGGCTCATCATTTAGTAAGTTATGGGCACACTAAGTTCGCTGTTATTGTGGGCCAAGTAGTCAGCCAAATACATAAAGATCGCCTTTCTGGGCTACGTAGCGTCTTGGCTGAAGAGAATATTGAATTCGATGAAGACATGATAGTTGGGCAAAGCTATAGCATTGAAAATGGCATAGAGGGCATGCGCCAATTGTTAGAAAAACCCAATCGACCCAGTGCGGTTATCTGCTTTAATGATGATATAGCGATTGGTGCCATGCACGAAATTCATCGCCAAGGACTACGTGTACCGGAAGACATTTCAGTGGTCGGGTTCGACAATGTAAAAGTCTCTGCTTTTATGAACCCGCCTTTAACAACTATAGACCAACCTGCCTACGAAATGGGCCGCAGGGGAATGGAGATCCTCAGCGATGTGATCAATGGTGTTCCTTTGACTCGTAGTAGCGAAATGCTGCCTTTTCAATTGCTTGAACGCGAAAGTAGCGGCCCCGCTTCCATCTAAAAGCGATTATTCTTGTTTGGGTTTGTTAAATTTTTGTATATTTATTAGCTTAAGTTGTTGACATGTTATAAGAGTGGATCTATATTTTTCCGGTAAATTGTAATCGATTACATTTTATTGGTGAGAAAAATTCCAATTTAATGTTCTGTAATAAGCATAAAACAAAGAAGAAATAAGCGGTTACTAAAGTGAGCTGTGAAGCATGTTCACGGTTACATTTGGTTAAACGGAAATATCCGATGGCGATTAGGAAACACATATGAACAACACCAGTGACAAAATATTTGGTAAATCAATGCTGAATTTTGCAGTTGTGTGTGCAATGGGTCTTGTACCTTCGTACGCGTTAGCACAGCAGACAGACCAAGAACCCAGTGGCAGCGGTGCAGAAACTGAAGTGATTCAAATACGTGGTATACGTGCTTCGGCAGCTGAAAATCTAGCAATCAAGCGTTTATCGAACGCGGTGGTGGATGCCATCACGGCAGAAGATATCGGTAAGTTCCCGGATAAAAACGTTGCGGATTCTTTGCAGCGTGTACCTGGTGTTGTTATTCAACGCAACGGCGGAGAAGGCTCAAGTGTGAGCATACGTGGTTTATCTCCTAGCCTGACGTTTACCCAATTAAACGGTAACTTTATTGCGGCGTCTTCTGGTAATCCATCTCGCTCGTTCTCTTACGAGCTTCTGCCTTCAAATCTAGTCGGTAAGGTCGAGTTATTTAAATCATCTGAAGCGCGCCTCGATGAAGGTGGCATTGGTGGTACGGTCATAGTGCATAGCCGTAAACCGCTAGACATGGATAAAAACTCGGGTGTTGTTAGCCTAGAATACACTTATGCAGATATTACAGATTCCTACGAGCCTCAGCTAAGTGGCATTTATTCTTGGAAGACTGACGAAGAAGACTTTGGTTTCTTGGTGGGCTTTACGCAGCAAGACAGAACCAACCGCACTCAGACTTCTCGAGTCAATATCATCAATCAAAACTTTTTGTATACCGAGCGTCGCAATGGTCAAGAAATTGAAGGCGGCGCCCAAGGGTATGCGCGCCAAAGTTTAGTTCAAGAAGTCTTAGAAGAAGATCGCGAGCGCACTGGTGTGCAGTTTACTGCGCAGTGGCGCCCCACTGACAATTTAGAAGTTGGCTTCAACTACTTTCAATTCAAACTCGGCTTAGACTCGATTTTACACCAACTTGAATACCCTGAGTGGCATGATACCAACCAATTCTGGACTGACGTTTACGTTGATGCAGAAGCGCAGTATGTCACAGGTATCGACTACGCCAGAGGTGTCTCAGGAGAAGCGCTAGATACGCAAATTCCCCGTATGAACGGCGAATATGTGGTTGAAGAGTCTACGTCTGACACCTTCGATTTTTTCATGGAATACGAAGGCAGCGATTTCAATGTGAAATTTGTTGCTGGACACACTGAAGCTGAAGGTGGACCAACTGAAAAGTATCGTGCCGCGTATTATTCTGGTAGCACGGCAGATTATTGGGGCTGGCGTTTTGAAAACGAAAACCTAGTCACCAATATTGATCCTGAAATGTTCAATCGTTTAAAAGCTGGTGAAGGCGGTGAAGCAGATATAGGTGCAACAGATTCAAGCTTTGTGGGCGGGACTCAAGAAGAAGATTACGCCCAGATTGACACGGATTGGTTTGTTGACTGGGGCATAGTTGAAACTTTGCGTTTCGGTGTGAAGTATCGTAAAGGCTCTATTCATCGTGATACACGTAATACCTACTATCTAGACAAAGATTTTGATATCGCAGCTGGGGAAGCACGTCCTGGCGGGATCACTCTGGATGATGATTACTCACGTAATGGCGGTATTCCGCTGCTTACCACTGTTATTGCTGATCAGCCTTTAGGAAACTTAGGTGGGTCAATCAATACGAATTTGTTCCCAGTTGTTAATTGGAACAAATATCAAAACGAGTTGCAGAGCAACTTCCAACGTTATACCCGTTTTGAACCCGACTTTGTTTATGATGTAGAAGAAGAAGTAAAAGTCGCATACGTGCAAGCCGATTATCGTTGGGAAAACTTCCGCGGTAACTTTGGCGTACGCTTTGTCGACACAGTTAACACCAACACCGCCAGTGATCGTTTGGAATTTCGCTTAGACCGCGTCAATCTTGACGGAGACGATGTTGCTCAAGTTAACGGTATTGTGCGCGATGTGATTGTTAACCCTAAAGAAAATTCGTACAGCCACGTATTACCTAGCTTTAACATCGCCTGGGATATCAATGATGATTGGGTTCTGCGCGGCGCAGCAGCAAAAGTGTTGTCACGCCCTGACTATGCGGATTTAGGCCAGTTCCAAACATTGACTTATAACTCAAGCGAGTGGGAAGCAGACTCCAGCGACCGCCCAGATTACGACCCCCTTCGCGACAGTGAAGGATGGACAGGCAGTGGTGGTAACTCATCTCTACGTCCTCTTGAATCAGTTCAATATGACTTATCACTAGAGTATTACTACGGTGAAGGGTCTGGCGTTAGCTTGGCTGTGTTCTTGAAAAATATCGATAACTTCGTCGTACCATTTACTTTAGATGTGAACAGCAGCGTTCCTGATCAAACGTTTACGTTGGTTGAGTCAGGTGGCGGTACGGTCAATGTTGGTGGTGACATATTGGTGCGCGATTTCGACACCGCGGCCAACGGCACAGATGCTGAATCAAAAGGTGTTGAGTTCTCATTCCAGCATTTCTTTGAAAACGGCTTTGGGGTATCGGGTAACTACACGCGAAATATCACCAGCGCCGCTACCGTTGAGGCTGATGGACGCTTAGTGGGTGAGTCGCCATTAACGGGCAGCTCAAAATATCAAGGTAACTTCTCGGCCTTTTATGAAAATGACGATTACAGCCTGCGCGTTTCATATAACCGCAGAGGCCCCACAATTGGTGTGCTAGCCGAAGATTGGGATATCAATCGCTACAGCGATACCTATGATCAAGTTGACGTAAACGCCAGCTACAACATAAACGAAGATATTACCTTGAGCGCCTCGGTTATCAATCTGACTAAATCAGAAGATTACGTCCATTTAGGGGATGACACCAAAGTACGCTTCTTAACTAACTCGTACAGCGGGCGTCGCTTCTTTGCTGGCATCAACTACAGATTTTAATACGTCAGGCCGGCTCGCAAGCGTCGGTTAAATGGAAACGTAAAAGACAGATTGAATAGAGGAATAATAATGAATAAGCTCAAAATGAATAAAACCACAGTGGCCATGCTGATGGCAATGAGCACCTTGTACGGTTGTGGCGGCGGTGCCGATGATCCTAATCCAAGTGATGCAGTAGACACTCGCGTTACCACTGAAGCCACCCTTGCTGGTGTGGCTGTCAAAGGTCGCCTTGATAGCGCCCAAATCAGTGTTGAACAGATGAACAATTCACCCATTACTATTACCAGTGGTGAATTAACTGATGCGTCGGGAAATATTAACGTAATCGTTCAAAGTGACCTTGGGTTTGGTATCAACAGCCCATTTAAATTAACCGTAACTGCAACCGATGCCACCAGCATGATGTGTGATGCTATTGATTGCGCTGGCGTAGCATTAGGCCAAGAACTGAGTGGCGAGCCGCTAACAGGGACAGTGCTTAATTCTTTGTCTTTTGTGAACGTGCCTTACGGTTCAGCAGCAAACAGCAGTAGCGTGCCTTTTCAAGCAAACGCATTGACTACTATTGCCACGCCAATAGTGGAAAGTGCTGTTGCTGGAGGCGCGAATATTACCCAACAAGTATTGTTTGATTCCCAGGCCATTATCGCATCTGAGTTGGCGCTTCGCGCATTGGGTGTGGCTACATCAGGAGTGAACTTGTTTGAAACTACCTTAATTAGTGCAGAGTCTTACGATAACTTTGTGATGGGTGAAGATTGTACTCCTGTGACCTCAACAGATGCACAAGGTAATGAAGTGACTATTGATGAGTGTACGGATGTATTGGCATCGCCAGCAATCATCACTTTGTCACTGGCCAATGCGGCATTTGCTAACATCGCAGCAACCGAAAGCTTTAACGAGCAGTTTGATTCAGTTAATACCGCTATTACCACGGCTATCGAGGGTGATACAACTGCCCTGACACCTATTCGAGAGCGTTTACTTGCTGCTGTCAGTGCAGTGCCTTTCTTGTCTGAATTAGGTGTATCAGCCGACAGCGTGATTGACCTTGGCTTATCGTTTGCACTTTCTAATGATAGCAGTGGCCCAGTTCAAGAAGTGACCACAGCTGAAAACTTAGCGGGTGCCACTATCACAGGGCGTGCGCGCATCAGTGACGGCGAAGCGGAAACCATGGCGTTTGATAAAGACGTGCAAACCAAATGGTTAGACAATGGTGGTGTGCCTTCTGCTGAAGACCCAGCTTGGGTTCAGGTAGAGTTTGCCCAAGCCCATGCGGTGAGCAGTGTGTTCATTACCAGTGCTAATGATGCGCCAGAGCGTGACCCTGAAAACTTTGACTTATTGGCGTCTAATGACGGCGAAAACTGGGTAACAGTGGCAAGCTTTTTAGGTGAGTCATTCGATGAGCGTTTTGAGCGTAAAGAATTCTCGTTCTCTAACGGGTTAGCGTATTCGTTTTATCGTCTGAATATCACTAAAAACAAAGGTGATACTAGCTTAATGCAATTGGCTGAAATTCAGCTGGTTGGGCCTATTTACGCAAGTACAGATCACACAGACCCTGTTGGCACAGGTTCGATTACTGGCCGTGCACGTATCAGTGATGGTGAGGCAGAAACCATGGCGTTTGATAACGACACTCAAACCAAATGGTTAGATAACGGCGGTGTTCCTTCGGTTGAAGACCCTTCATGGGTACAAGTGGACTTTCCTGAAGCGGTTGCCGTTAATGTGCTTGGCATTACCAGTGCCAATGATGCACCAGAGCGCGACCCTGAGAACTTTACTCTCGTTGGCTCAAATGACGGTGGCACAACTTGGACGGTTATCGGTGATTGGCTTGGTGAGTCATTCGACGAGCGTTTCGAGCGTAAGTTGTTCAACGCGAGTAATGCGCTGGCGTACAGCAGCTACAGGCTGAATATCACTAAAAACAAAGGCGATACCAGCTTAATGCAACTGGCTGAAATTGAGCTGATTGGTCCTGAAATGCCAAGTGTTCAACACAGTCACGGCCTAGACGTAACGTACACTGAGCGCGCGCGCATCAGCGACGGTGAGGCAGGTAGTATGGCGTTCGATAACGACACGCAAACCAAATGGTTAGACAACGGCGGTGTTCCGTCGGTAGAAGAACCGTCTTGGGTAGTGATTGCCTTACCTGAAGCCGCAGCCGTGAACACATTGGCTCTAACCAGTGCCAATGATGCCCCAGAGCGTGACCCAGAAAACTTTGCAGTTTGGGCATCAAACGACAATGAAAATTGGACCGAGCTAGCTAGTTGGTTAGGTGAAAGCTTTGATGAGCGCTTCGAGCGCAAGCAATATGCGTTTTCTAATGATGTTGGTTTTAGTTTTTATCGCTTTAACATCACCAAAAACAAAGGCGATACCAGCTTGATGCAAATCGCTGAAATAGAGCTTATTGGGCCACAGGTTGCTTCTGTTGATATTTCATCTGATGCAGGCACCACGATCACCGGCAGGGCGCGCATTAGTGACAACGAAGCCGAAACGATGGCCTTTGACGATGATACGCAAACCAAATGGTTAGACAACGGTGGCGTACCCAGTGCTGAAGACCCAGCCTGGGTACAGCTTGATTTCGTAGCACCACGTATCGTTAATAGTATTGCGATCACCAGTGCCAATGACTCACCAGAGCGTGATCCTGAAAACTTCACAGTTTTAGGCTCAAATGACGGGGGTGCCACTTGGGAAGAAGTCGAATCGTGGATAGGCGAAAGCTTTGATGCTCGATTTGAGCGCAAATTGTTTGAAATGCGTAACGGTTTTGCCTACTCAAGCTACCGTATCAATATCAGCAAAAACAAAGGTGACAGCAATTTAATGCAAATTGCAGAAATCGAGTTAATCGGCCCGGCTGAATAAGCGCAGGACCTAGGTGAAAGCCCGCTATCTGTGATAGTGGGCTTTTGTTGTTCCACACAGACCACGCATAAAAGAAAATAATCACTATGGCTGAATACTATTATCTTGGGATCGATGCAGGTGGTACACAATGCAAAGCGTCTCTGTACAGCCATGATCAGCAATTACTCGGTACGGGAATAAGTGGGCCAAGCAACCCTGTAAATGGACTAGAAATTGCTCAAAATGCCATTGTTAAAGCTGCCGAATCAGCCCTAAAAACAGCGTCTTTAACTCATGTTGGTTTGAATCAACTGTGTGTTGGAGCCGGAGTTGCGGGTTTGCATCTACCTAGCCTGCAACACGCCATGGAGCAGTGGCGGCACCCGTTTCATTCCTTTTACTGCACAACTGATTTACATGCCGCCGTCACTGGTATGCACCAAGGCCAAGATGGCGGGGTGATAATATTAGGCACAGGTTTCAGCGCTTTAGGTAAGGTTAAAAATGAGCTGCATGCCATCGGTGGCTATGGCTTCCCTATTAATGCAGAGGGCAGTGGTGCCTGGTTAGGGCTTCAAGCAGTGAAATCTGTATTGCTAGCTCATGACGGTATTGGCCCGCACACCAGTATGCTTGCGGCCATGACAGAGCACGAAGACGTGCTTACGCTGGCGAGTCGCTTAAATCATGCAAGTTCTACTGAATTTGCGACCTTCGCACCACTGGTGTTCGCCCATGCAGAGCAAGGGGATTTGTTAGCGAAAGCGATTATTGAGCAAGCAACTGAATTTTTGCAGCGCGTTATTTTACGCCTCAATGACTTGGGAGTTGATGCAATTGTCTTAGTGGGTAGCGTAGCTCAGCGCTTGCAAAGCCGCCTGAAGAAATCAATACGCGAATGCATAGTACCAGGCAAAGCTTCAGCAGAATATGGTGCCATGTTACTGGCAAAGCAGCAAAAGCTAAACGGATAAACAGTCTACATATAAGCGGCTCAAAGAGGATAGATTATGACAGCCACGCGCAGAGGGTTCTTAAAATTATCATTGCTAAGCAGTATCGCGAGTGCTTTTGCCGCGAGCAGTAAAACTGCTTTCGCTAGAGCACAAAAAATCAATAAACCCGTAGTGATATCCACCTGGGAACATGGACTCGCCGCAAATAAAGCGGCATGGGATGTACTCAAAAAAAATGGTCGCGCATTGGATGCTGTTGAGCAAGGAGTGCGTGTGCCGGAAGCCGATCCTCTGGTTAGAACGGTTGGTTTGGGCGGATACCCAGACAGTGAGGGTAATGTAACGCTTGACGCCTGCATCATGGACGAAAACATGAACTGTGGCTCGGTGGCTTACCTGCAAGACATTCTGCATCCCATCTCGGTTGCGCGCAAAGTAATGGAAGATACGCCCCACGTAATGTTAGTGGGCGCGGGTGCTAAAAAATTCGCTTTAGAGCAAGGTTTTGCTCAGCAAAATTTACTTACCGAACAGTCTAAGCAAGATTGGTTGGCGTGGCGTCATTCGGGCCAGCAGAAGAAGCAAATCAACATTGAAAATCACGACACCATTGGCATGTTAGCGCTGGATGCATCAGGTAACTTGAGCGGAGCCTGCACCACAAGTGGCGCAGCGTTTAAATTACCAGGGCGGGTGGGGGACTCACCCATCATTGGTGCAGGTTTATACGTGGATAACGAAGTCGGTGCTGCCACCGCCACTGGCATGGGTGAGCTGATGATGAAAACCGTGGGCTGTCATCTTGTGGTTGAGCTGATGCGTCAAGGCGCTTCACCCCAAGAAGCCTGTCAAAAAGCGGTGGAGCGAATTGCCACCCGTTTGGATAATTTTGCTGAGTTTCAAGTAGGCTTCTTGGCCCTGAATAAAGCAGGTGAGTACGGTGCTTATTGTATTCAGCCTGGTTTTAATTACGCGGTTAAAGATGCCAGTGGCGAGCAGCTTATCGATGGCAAAAACCTATTAGGGGAAGGCGCATGATGCTCAAAACTCTGTGTAGTATATTGCTGTGCAGCACCTTTTTTTGCCACGCACAAAGTAACGATATTCGTGCAAATCAAGCGCCATTTGCGTTAACTCTTAAGCAAGCCTTGAACTGGACTGCACAAAGCGAATTTAGCTCCACACAGAATATCTCCACAGAACCTTTAGCCAGACGTCATGCTGCTCAGTTAGACCCCAGCAGAGCAAACTTAGATACGCGAGTTAAGGTGCTCTATGCACCTGACGGCATGAATAACTTCGCGAATTACCTGGATACTCAAGCCACATTTAATCTGTATAACTTTACTCACTGGTCGCAAATCGATGTACTCAATTGGTTTGCTGGTACGGCTGATCATGTGGTGCAAATACCTGCTCGGCCTTGGGTTGACACCGCCCATCGAAACGGCGTGAAGGTTATCGGCTCGATTTTCTTAGCCATCGCTAAATACGGCGGTAGTGCTGATACCGCAGAAGCTTTGCTCAAACAGGATGTCCAAGGGCGATTTATTATGGCCCATAGACTTGTCGACATCGCGCAATATTATGGTTTTGACGGTTGGCTAATGAACCAAGAAACTAACTTAACTGCCATTAAAGATGCAGAAAATGAATTAGTTGAAGGGCAGAAAGACAATCGTCGCGGGGCAAAACTGGGCCAGAAAATGTTGGCGTTTATGCAGTATTTAACGGCTATTGCCCCCCAAGGAATGGAGATCCATTGGTATGACTCCATGCTGGAAAATGGTGAGGTGCGTTGGCAAAACCAGTTGAATGAGAAAAACCAAGCGTTTTTACACCAGGGTGTATCCAGTGCTGATGCCATGTTTATGAATTACTGGTGGAACAAACCCATGGTCGAGCGCTCTGTTTCGCTCGCCCAAGAACTGGGGCGTTCTGGCTACGACTTGTATTTTGGTGCTGATTTATGGCCAAGTCGCAATGCACAGCGCGCTTTTAGTAAGACTCAGTGGTTAGAGGATTTGTTTGATAGCGATACCAAGCAAGGGCTTACCTCTATTGCGCTATTCGCACCGAACTTCAATTTTAATTTCAGTGGCGAACCCCACACGCCTGTTTTCAGCAAATTTAAAGACGATCCCCAAGACTCGCTACGTTTTTACCAAACAGAGCAACGCTTGTTTGTGGGGGACGATTTAAACCTTGCTAATAATGACCTTGACGGTTGGCCGGGCATAGGGCTTTACGTACCGGCAAAAACCACTGTGAATGCATTACCGTTCGAAACGCATTTTAATACCGGCCAAGGTAAAAAGCTGATAGAGAACGGCCAGCAGGTGTTAAGTGGCTGGACTGACATGAGCAAACAAGATCTGCTGCCTACTTGGCAATTTGCGGTGTATGGCAACCTGTCAATGACAGTAGCCTATGATTTCGAAGAGGTGTTTTCTGGTGGCAGCTCTTTGTTATTCACAGGCTCACTTAGCACGCAAAAAACACGCATTCCTTTGTACCAAACTCACTTTGTGCTAGGCAAAAACAATACAGCGACGTTAACGCTCAAAGGCGACGTCAGCGCTCTTTCATTGTATGTGGAAACTGCTGACGGTAAGCGACACATGTTCGCATTAAACGCAATTACACCTAGTGACAGTCAGCAAGATTGGCGCACCTATGAAGTATCACTAAGTGCGCTCGCTAAGGAACCTGTTGGCCAACTCGGTATGTTGTTTAGGGAAGGTACGGCCGAGGAAAATGTGAATGTGTATTTAGGGCAATTGGCGATCCGTTAATGATTGATATCGAAATTTGCCTACCTTGTGATGACGTTACCAACGTCGCTCTGCAAATTCGCGCCGCTCGTGAAGGAAAAGCGGCGCGGGTAGAGCTTTGCAGCCATATGGAACACCAGGGACTCACGCCCAGTGTGAATGCCATGCAGCAAGCTAAGGCAACCGCCCAAGAGGAGATAACCTTGCTGGCAATGATCCGCCCACGAGGTGGGGATTTTTGTTATGACGAGGGTGAAGTACTGCAAATGCAGCATGATATTGCCCTTGCTGCACAAGCTGGAATGCAAGGGGTGGTGCTCGGCGCGCTCACACCAGATAACAAGCTGGATATAGGTGCGTTAACTCGATTAATCGCAGTGGCTAATAACGCTAATTTGCAGGTGACATTTCATCGTGCATTTGATGCCTTGGCTGAACCAGCTCAAGCCATTGAAACCCTGATTGAGCTAGGCGTGCAGCGCATTCTCACCTCAGGTTGTGACTGGGGAAGTCACGACACTGCGCAGCAGCATTGCGCGCAATTAGCACGTTACATCGCTCTAGCTAAGGGGCAAATTGAAATAGTGATTGGCGGCGGTATTACTCCTGCAAGCGCCAAATTAATAGCACAGTCTATAAGCCAGCAGTTGGGACAAAATTATCATTATTCTTTTCACGCTTATTCGTCTGCTCTTATCGACGGGGTGGTAAATGAAAATCCCGTTCGACAGTTATATCAAAGAGTTAATGACACTTAACTCGACTCGTACCAAGCAGCGCTTTTTACAAAGCAATAACTTCATCGTGGGGATGACTCATTGGGCGGCCCCGCACTCGATTCGATAGCCCACTTTACATTATTGGTTTTTATGATTAACGAAGAATATATGACACAAATGAAGACATTACCCCTAAATGGAACATGGCAGTTTTGCCAAGCTGATATGCAAGACTGGCGAAATGCAGAGGTTCCAGGGTGTAACTTTACTGACCTTCTAGCACATAATTTAATAGACAATCCGTTTGACCGAGACAACGAATCCCATTTGCAGTGGATTGAGAAAAAAGACTGGAATTATCGCCGTTCATTTATTGTATCAGCAGCGCAATTGGCCCACAGTGAAGTCAATCTAGTTGCACTAGGGCTTGATACGTTTTGTGATATTTATATCAATGGGCAGCACCTCGCCAGCGGGCAGAATATGTTTGTGGGTCAACATCTTGCTTGCAAGTCTTTGCTGGTAGAAGGTGAAAATGAAGTAGAAATTCGTTTTCGCTCACCCATGAATGAAGTGTATCCGCAATTTATAGCTAACGGTTTTACCTACCCAGCGGAAAACGACAAAAGTGACGAGAAGTTGAGTGTCTTTTGTCGCAAAGCACCTTGTCATTTTGGTTGGGATTGGGGCCCAAAATTCGTGACGTCTGGTATTTGGCGCGATATTTATTTAGCGTTTATCGACAGCGCTGAAATTAAAGACGTACATTTTGTACAGCAGACTTTGTCAGCACAGCGAGCCGACTTCCATTTCGCTTTAGATGTTAGCGCGATGACAGATTTTGATGCCCAGTTGGTTGTTAAATGCGAACAGGCTCCGCAGTTGAATAAAATTTTAGATGTGCATTTATCGGCCCAGGCGGGCGAGCAAAGCATGTTGGTAAACTTTACGCTTAACGATCCTAAGCGCTGGTGGCCTAATGGATTGGGGGAAGCGTTTTTATATGACTTTAGCTTTGAGTTAGTTAAGGATAAACGAGTTATAGCCCGTCGCGAGCAAGCTGTTGGGTTGCGAGAAATAGAAGTGGTTAATCAAGCCGATGAGATGGGAGAGTCATTCTATTTCAAAGTAAACGGTCACCCAGTCTTTATGAAAGGCGCGAACTATATTCCTGATGACAGCTTCATTCACCGAGTTAATACCCAGCGACACCAGCAAGTGTTTGATGCCGTGGTGGCAGGCAACATGAATATGTTGCGAGTGTGGGGGGGCGGCATTTATCAAGATGATACGTTTTACGAATTGGCAGATCGCAACGGCATTTTGATCTGGCAAGACTTTATGTTTGCGTGCACCTTGTACCCAGCAGATGAAGCCTTCTTGGCAAATGTGAAACAAGAAGCAGAATATAACGTTAAGCGTTTGCGTAACCACGCGTGTATCGCTATGTGGTGTGGCAATAACGAAGTCGATATGGCCATCGAAAAATGGCAGTGGGCTGAAAAGTTTGGCTACTCTGATGAGCTGTACGGGCGACTGAAACAGGATTACATCCGTTTGTTCGATGACTGCTTACCCAAGGTTATCAGCGCCTTTGATGCGCAGCGTTTTTATTTGCGTTCGTCCCCCATCGGTTTTTGGGAAAACGACGAAGATAATAAGGCTAATCACCATTACTGGGGTGTGTGGCACGGTGAAGAGCCGTTCAGTGAATATAAAAAACGCGTACCACGCTTTATGAGTGAATACGGTTTTCAGTCGTTTCCTATTGCTGAATCAACCTACGCGTTTACCCAGCCTGAAGATCGCGAACTTGAATCAGCCGTGATGCAGGTTCATCAAAAGCACCCACGTGGCAATAAGCTTATCCGTAGCTATATGGATGAAGAGTTCAATGCCCCGAAAGACTTCGATCAATTATTGTATTTAAGCCAAGTTCAACAAGCCCTTGGATTGAAAATGGCGTTTGAGGCGCATCGCAAAGCCATGCCATTTTGTATGGGAACTCTGTACTGGCAATTAAACGACACTTGGCCTGCTGCGTCATGGTCTGGTATCGATTATTACGGCCGCTGGAAGGCACTGCATTATCAAGCTAAACGCAGCTTTGGCCAACAGTTATTAGTACTTGACCAAGTGAATGATCAGCTTGAAGTCACCTTGGTTTCTGACGATTTACAGCCTTTTTCCGCTCAATTGCACATTCAAGTTTATGACTTCGACGGTTCGGTGGTGTATTCACATGAGCAAGATGTGCTTGTGCCGGGTAATGCGTCTTTATCGCTTGCTTCGCTTGCTGTGTCAGAACTTGTTTCCCAAGCCCAGCAAAGAGGCGCTGTGTTAGTCGCGCGCTTAATACATCAAGATGGCCGAGTGCTTAGCCAAAATAGTCACTTTTTTGTGGCCAACAAAGACTTGGCCCTGAAACCTGCGGATATACAGTGCGAACAGGTTATTTCGCCTGAGTGTTTAACGCTAAGATTCAGCAGCGACACTTTCGTTCGTCAGTTGTATGTCAGTGTCGGTGAGCAAGTCAGCAATTTCAGTGATAACTTTTTTGATCTGATCCCCGGGATTGATGTCTCGATTCACCTTGCGCTACCGGGCATGAAGCAGCAAGAAATTGAACGGCTTGGGGCTAAGGTAGGCTGGCAATCGCTACTTGATAGTTTTGCTTCATTAAGTAATGAGCATCGTAACATAGCTGGGTTATAGCAATGATTTTAAGTTGGATAGATATACTCGTTATCATTGGTTATTTAGTGCTGGTGTTAATGGTTGGTTTGTATATTTCACGGCGCGCTAGCCGTGACATGGACTCCTACTTTTTAGGGGGCAAGACCATTCCTTGGTGGGCTCTTGGGGTGTCAAATGCCTCGGGTATGTTCGATATCGCGGGCACCATGTGGTTGGTGTCTATGTGCTTCGTCTACGGCTTGAAGAGCGCGTGGTTGCCTTGGATATGGCCGATATTCAACCAAATATTTTTGATGATTTATTTGTCCATATGGTTACGCCGTTCAAACGTGATGACAGGGGCCCAGTGGATGGAAACGCGCTTTGGCACTGGCAAAGGCGCAGAAATGAGCCAAATGGTAGTAGTGATATTTGCCTTGGTCAGTGCGATAGGCTTTATTGCGTACGCCTTTAAAGGCATAGGCAAGTTTGCCGCGATTTTCTTCCCGTGGGAATTATCCCCAGATATTTATGCATTGATTATCTTCTCGCTCACCACGATTTACGTGGTCAAAGGAGGAATGTACAGCGTAGTCTTCACCGAGATTTTGCAATTTGTGATCATGACAATTGCGGCTGTTTCTGTGGGGATCATTGCCATGTATATGGTGTCACCAGAGCAATTGGCTGCTGCCACGCCTCAAGGTTGGGATCAGCTATTTTTCAATTGGCGCTTGGACCTTAACTGGCAAGGCTTGATTGATAGCGTCAATGTTAAAGTGGAAGAGGATGGTCTTGAGTTGTTCGGACTCATGATCATGATGATGCTATTCAAAGGTGTGCTATCTAGCATGGCTGGCCCTGTGCCGAACTATGACATGCAGCGTATTTTAGCCACCAAAAGCCCCAAAGACGCTGCGAAAATGAGCGGCTTGGTGTCTTTGGTGATGTTTTTCCCTCGTTACATGATGGTGGCAGGGTTATCTATCTTGGCGATTGTGTACATGGGCCCAGACATTCAGGCCCAAGGTAAGCAATTTGATTTTGAGCAGATCTTGCCCTTTGCCATTAATAATTTTGTGCCTGTAGGCTTAACCGGTTTGCTTATAGCTGGCTTGCTTGCGGCATTTATGTCGACTTATGCAGCGTCGGTCAATGCTGCCCCCGCATACTTTGTGAATGATATCTATCGTCGTTATTTACGCCCAGATGCAGATAGCCGCACCTATGTACGTATGAGCTACATCGTGTCTATTGTATTAGTGATATTAGGCATGGGCTTAGGCCTTATGTTGGGTAGCATCAATGCGATAATGCAATGGATTTTCGCCGCCTTATTTGGCGGGTATGCGTCGGCTAACTTACTTAAATGGCACTGGTGGCGATTCAATGCCTACGGTTATTTTTGGGGCATGTTAGCAGGTTTGATTGGCGCGCTGGTGTTACCGATTGCACTTCCCGATGTGCAACCCCTAATGGCATTTCCGCTGCTACTGGTATTCGGATTGGTTGGTTCGATAGCAGGTACCTTACTGACCCCCCCTGAATCAGACGAGGTGTTATGTGAGTTTTACCGAACGGTGAAACCTTGGGGGGCATGGGGGCCAATTCGTGACAAGGTCATCGCCTTGGATCCTGACTTTGCCCCAAACAGAGCGTTTTACCGTGACATGTTCAATGTTGCCGTCGGTATAGTGTGGCAAATAGGCCTAGTTGTGATGCCGATTTATTTAGTGATTCAGCAGTGGTGGTCGATGTTGACAGCCTTTGGCGTCATTGTTGTGACCAGCTTGATCTTGAAAAAGAACTGGTTAGACAAACTCCCCGATTGAGTAAAAATTTACGTAAAAGAGTGATTTAGATAATGAAAAAACAATTTTTAGCGGGCGCATTCTCTCTATGTGCTATGGGCGGGCTGGCTGGTTGTGCCACAAGCTCAGTTTCTAGCACGCAACAAGCCTCAGTCTCTGAGGCCACAATCATGCAGGTCGCTGACGAGCAGTTATTACAATACGCAGACCCTTTTATTGGCACAGGTGGCCACGGCCATACATTTCCCGGCGCAGTGGTGCCTTTTGGTATGGTGCAACTAAGCCCTGATAACCCTTCTAAAGGCTGGGACTGGACATCCGGTTATAACTACAGTGACAACCAGTTACTTGGTTTTAGCCATACGCATTTATCTGGTACTGGTGTCGGTGACTTGCTTGATGTGCTAGTGATGCCGTTTCGTGGTGATTACAAAAACCGTCGTGATAATGAGCTAAAGCATGTGGTTAGTGAGTATTCACATTCTGATGAAAGTGCCTCACCTGGCTACTACCAAGTGGGGTTACCTCAAGAGCAGGTTAACGCCGAGCTTACGGCGACCGAACGCACCGGTGTTCATCGTTACACCTTTTCAGGCCAAGAAGACGCAAAAGTATTAATCGATTTAGGCTATGCCCAGAACTACGATAAATCTGTGGCTACCTTTATGCGTGTAATCGACGATAGCACCTTAGTGGGCTATCGCATTTCAACCGGCTGGAGTGACTACCAGCCTGTGTATTTTGTTGCCCAGTTCAACCAACCTTTTGCACACCAGTTTTACAAAGAAGGCGAAGCTCAAGCTGGCCCGTTCATCAACGCGGATAAAAGCGAAGTAGTGCTTAACTTCGGTGACATTGCTGACAAGGCTTTAGTGGCAAAAGTAGGTATTTCTTACGTTAGTATTGATGGAGCGAAGCAAAACCTAGCGGCAGAGGTCGCTGATTTTGATTTCGATAATACCAAGCGTCAAGCACAAGCACTTTGGGCGGCTCAATTAGGCAAGTTTAAAGTCACTGATGATAACGAGCAGGCTAAGCGTAAGTTCTATACGGCTTTGTACCATTCGTTTTTAGCGCCCCAAACGTTTAATGACGTTAATGGTAGTTATTTCGGTGCCGATGGCAGCGCCCACAATAGTCAGCAATTCAAGCGTTACTCCTTGTTCTCGTTGTGGGATACGTTTCGCGCATTACACCCGTTATTGACCATCTCTAATGGTGAGCGCGTCAATGACATGGTCAGCTCGATGGTGGCCTTTTATGAAGAAACTGGCTTATTGCCTTCGTGGGATTTAATGGCCAATGAAACTGACGTGATGATCGGCTATCACGCAGTACCAGTGATAGTGGATGCATACTTTAAAGGTTTGACTGATGTAGACCCTGAATTGCTATTTCAAGCGTTGAAAGCCTCAGCGATGCAAGCGC
Organism: Paraglaciecola mesophila KMM 241; assembly: GCF_000315015.1. Lineage (GTDB taxonomy): Bacteria > Pseudomonadota > Gammaproteobacteria > Enterobacterales > Alteromonadaceae > Paraglaciecola > Paraglaciecola mesophila. The sequence goes on from NZ_BAEP01000060.1 coordinate 129,510, forward strand.
GCTTTGGTATCGATCTATTCGCCAAGTATGGTTATGTACCCTCTGACTTAGAAGTAGAAGCCGTATCGAAAACCCTAGAATATGCCTTTGATGACTGGGCTATTGCCCGTATGGCTAAAGCCCTTAATAAAGATGCCGACTATGCCTACTTCACGCAACGCGCTGAGTCCTATAAAACCTTGTTTGATAAACAAACCGGCTTTATGCGTGGTAAAACCCAGCAGGGAGAATGGGTGAAAAACTTCAGCCCAACCCATGTAGACCACCGCACCACGGATTACACCGAGGCGAATGCATGGCAGTACACTTGGTTTGTCCCACACGATGTTGAAGGTTTAATAGAATTATTTGGTGGCGAAGCGCCATTTTTAAATAAGTTAGATACGTTATTTAGTACTGATTCATTTATGGAAGGAGATGTATCACCAGATATATCTGGCTTGATTGGACAGTATGCCCACGGTAATGAGCCGGTGCATCACGTGCCTTACATGTATTCCCTGACGTCGCAAAAATGGAAAGGCGAACAGCGCATAAAAGAGATCCGCGAGACCATGTATCGCGATAACCCAGATGGGTTATCGGGTAATGACGATGTGGGGCAAATGTCTGCCTGGTACGTCTTTAGCGCACTTGGATTTTACCCACTAAACCCAGCCGATGGACAGTATGTATTAGGCACCCCGCAGTTTGATTCAGTGCAGATCCAACTGCCAAACGATAAAGCTTTCACCATTAAACGTGTGCACTCTGCTGAAGACGCTGGTGACTATGTAAAAGAAGCCACACTTGATGGTCAGCCTGTCAATATGAATACCATTAGTCACAGTGACCTGATGCAGGGCGGCGAGCTTATATTTACTTTTTAAGATTTTGTAATTTAACAAGGTGGCGTTATTCGCCACCTTTTTTTTAACGATTTTCCGGAGATTCCAATGACTAGTATCATGGCAAGAGAAGCTGCATCAGCCTCTGAATTGTTAGCTCAGCAACTTATGCTAAACCATGAAAGTTGTGAGCGTATTGCTCAGAAAATACAACTACTTAACCCAAGCGTAGTGTACATAGTGGCACGAGGTTCGTCAGACCATGCTGGGGTATTTGCTAAATATCTGATTGAAGTGGAGCTGGGTATTCCCGTGGTGGCTGCCGCACCTTCCGTGGTGACTGTGTTTCACAAACAACTCAAACTTAACAACGCGTTGGTTATTGGTATTTCTCAGTCTGGGCGCAGCCCGGATATTCTTCAGCATATGCAAATGGCGAAAGAGGCTGGGGCGCTGTGCATTGGTTTAGTGAATGATGAATCCTCTCCGTTAGCTAAATTAGTGGACCAGCTACTCCCTTTACGGGTTGAGCAAGAAGTGGCAGTGGCGGCCACAAAAAGCTATTTGGCATGCTTAAGCGCTCTTCTACAGTTGGTAGCGCATTGTAAGAAAGACTCAGAACTGATGGTCGCAGTAAGCGAAATTCCTAGGGCTTTGAGTCTTGCTGTTAGTGGGCCCAAGCAATTGCATGCTGACATGTTCAAAGACTGTGATAAATGCATTGTACTTGGACGCGGTTTTGGTTATGCCATTGCCAAAGAAGTGGCGTTAAAACTCAAAGAAGTTTGTGCAATTCAAGCTGAGGCGTTTTCTAGTGCGGAGTTTGTGCACGGCCCTGTGGCACTGGCGCAAAAACCTCTAAAAGTGCTCAGTTTAGGGTTGCTCGATGAGTCCCAAACCGCCCATGAACAACAAATGGATGACGTAACTCAGCGCGGGGCGAGTGTGCTGAACATGAATCCATTTCCCGATGATGTGCACCCTAGGCTTGGTGCATTGATGATCATGCAGCGTTTTTATCTTGATATTGCTGACATTTCCCTGCAATTGGGTTGTGACCCAGATACGCCACAAGGTCTAAATAAAGTGACGTTAACAGTGTAAGGTAAATCGTGCTTACTGCGGTTGAACTCGGTAAGCACAGGTCTCTGTTTTAAATACTCTTATTGAGTGATGCTTGTTTAGGTTATAAACATTCTTATGAAGTTAAAGACGTAAAACTCGTTTTTTGTTGCGATCTCATCCTACCTTTGATCTCCTAACGTATTGTCAGCGATATATATTTTCATTTTTAAGTGTTATTTATTTACCGGTTTGTGCTATGTTTTTTGTAACAGGGATTTATAGTTAAGGGATGAAAGTTTATACCTAAGTTCGGTTAGCTATACCTGTGATGGCTAGATATTTGTTACAAAATCTATACCTTAGCCGCTCCGAAAATTTACCTTCGTAACAATCCACTAATGGTGAATATCATGTTGAAACACACTTTAAAAAAATTGTCTCTAACCGCAATCATATTGTTTGGTAGCGCTTCAGTGTTCGCTGAAGTCGTTATTGTGGTGCATCCATCTAATAGCGCTAGCATTGATGCAAAATCGGCTCAGCGAATTTTCCTTGGAAAAGAGAAGAAATTCTCTACAGGTAAGGAAGCCATTCCTATTAACCAAGTTGCAGGCACTGCAAGTCGCGATGCGTTTGACAACGGCACCCTAGGTAGAAACTCTGCTCAGGTATCCGCTTATTGGTCAAAGTTGGTCTTTACTGGAAAGGGCATACCTCCTAAAGAGGTGGCAGATGACGCTGCTGTAATCGCTATTGTTTCGTCAAACGCGGATGCTATCGGATACGTCGACAGTGGCGCTGCTGATGCCTCTGTAAAAACAATCCCACTGAACTAATTACAAGGATTCCATTATGAAAAATTTGAGTAAAACAATAGTATTGCTAACATCTTTGGGATTTGGTTGTGCCGCAAATGCAGAATTAAGAATTAACGGTTTCGCGAACTTAGTCGGCGGGATTACCAGCAGCGACGACACCTTATATGGTTACGATGATAAAATCTCTTTTAGCGAAGATAGCTTATTTGCGATTCAGTTAAGTGGTGATATCAACGACAAAATGACCGCAACGGGTCAAATAGTGGCCCGTGGGTCTGAAGACTATGATCCTGAATTTGAATGGGCTTACATTACTTATCAGGCAACTGATAACGTATCTATTTCTGCGGGACGTTTACGTATACCACTCTTTCGTTACTCGTCTTCTCTAGATGTTGGTTACTCTTACCATTGGATTTCACCACCTCAATCGGTTTATGACGTTACTTTTAACAACTTGGATGGTTTACGCGTTGATTACAGTAATTATGCTGGTGACTGGGAGTATAATATCCAGTTGGCAGCAGGTACTTATGAAAACACTACTGACGTATATAAAATTGAAGGACGCGATACTGTCGCTTTAACTGCGGAGGCTGCTTATGAATTTTTCAAAGTTAGGGCAGTGTATGGGCGGGCTAAAACCTCCATTGATGTGTTTGGCTTAGAAGGCGCTTTTGCTGCATTTGAGCAAGTGCTACCTACAAAGCTTTACAACGATTTAGAAGCTGTTGATGACACGGGAGTTTTCTTGGGCTTAGGGCTCGAATACGATACATTTGATTGGTTTGTTAGCGGTGAAATAACTAGCGTTGATACTGAAAAGTCATATATTAAAGAAGATATTGCATACTTCTTAACCGCTGGTTTAAGAATAGGTAAATTCACTCCGTCAATCACTTATGAAGTAAAAGAAAGTGATGATGGGGTTAAATTTACGGACCAAATAAGTCAGCTACCGGCGGCACTTCAAGCACAAGTCATTGGTGTTCAGGCCGCGTTTGATGATGATGAACAAGCTGTAACATTAGGCCTTCGTTATGACTATGCGACTAATGTGGCTCTTAAAGCGGAAGTGACTAGGTACACTGACGATTTATACGAAAATAGCGATGCGAACCTCTTGAGATTCGCAGTAAATTATATTTTTTAAAAGCTAGTTAGTTACAAAAAACGCCTCTTCTGAGGCGTTTTTTATGAAGGCAAAAATTAGAACTTTTGGCGAGATATTTAATCGATTCATTAAAAAAGTAAGCGCTAGGAGAGGGCATGCCCGACAGCTACTTACTTATGACAAACGAATTGATATACTAAGTTCATTAGCCCTTGCAAACTGGAATGCATACAAGCCTCAATGCCTCAACCTGCCTCTTCGTTATATTCACCAGTAAACCTTGAATCGGATGAATTAAAACCCTCTCATGGGGAAATTGCAAAAAGCGCATTCACGGCGCCTTGGTGGGCGAAGAATCGTCATATTCAAACTATTTGGCCACGTTTTTTTCAGCTACGATTAAAGATTCATTGGTATAAAGAGCGCTTGATTTTACCTGATGGCGATTTCGTGAATTTAGCCTGGGCAGGCGATAGAAGTAACATCGATAGCAGCACAGGTTTAGTGGTGGTTTTTCATGGTTTAGAGGGCTCGAACAAATCCCATTATGCGAATGACATGACGGCGAACTTAGTTGGACAAGGTTATGTGGTGGTATTGATGCATTTCCGTGGTTGCGGCGGCGAGCACAATACCTTACCCAGAGCCTATCATTCTGGCGAGACACAAGATGCATGGTATTTGCTGAATTGGCTTACTGAGCTTTACCCGAACGTTTCGAAAGTGGCAATGGGCTTTTCGCTCGGTGCGAATATGCTGCTGAAATTGTTAGGTGAACGGCCACAGCAAACCATTCTACGCGCTGGCATCGCTATTTCGCCGCCATTTAAATTGGCGGAGTGTTCACTCAGTATCAATCAGGGTATGTCCCGCATGTATCAGTCGTATTTACTGAAAAGTATGGTTAATAACCTTGTCGATAAAATGCGTACGGTGGATTACTCGGACCACCTAGAAATAGATGATGTAAAGGCACGTAGCATCAAGAGCTTTAAAGAGTTCGACCAACATGTTACCGCGCCATTACACGGTTTTGAGAGTGCTGATGATTACTACGAAAAATGCAGTGCGATCAATTTTATGCAAACCATCGCGACACCCACACTGATCATACACGCTAAAGATGATCCCTTTATGAGCGAGACCGTGTTGCCTACTGAGCAGGACCTTTCGCCTTCGGTACGCCTTGAATTGAGTGACAATGGGGGCCATGTAGGGTTCATGCAAGGTACGCCGTGGCGCCCAGTTATTTGGATGCAAAAGCGTGTTAATCAATACTTTCAGGAGATTTTGCGCGATTAAGTGCAAAGCGAAATTGTTTTATGATTATACCCATTAATGAAGTCAGCCCAGATGCGTTAAGCAGTCTGATTGAGGGTTTTGTGCTGCGAGAAGGCACTGAGTACGGTGAAGCCGATTGTAGCTTAACGGATAAGGTTGAACAGGTGCGGGCTCAGCTATCGTCTGGTGAGGCGTTGCTGGTCTACTCAGAGTTGCATGAAACAGTGAATATTATCCCCAAAGATCAGCTGGGGCTGATCGATGAGGAAACAGAATAAGCGTTTTTCATTGCTTTCATTAACTACATCAATTCGATAAAAGTTAAGTTGAATGTGACCGGCACATTAGGGCTTATGCTGGACAGGCCCGCCACATTTTGTAGCCAATCAATACCTTCTTGTAAGCCGTAATCCCCTGCGCTAATCATGACAGGTTGCACGCTGGTCGCAACAAAGCGGTTGTGATCGGTTTTAGTTACTTGCACTTTTACTTCAATGTCCTTGTGTTGCCCTAGTACACTCAACTTAGCGGGGATGGTGAAGGTGCCGGCTTGGCCTTTAGTAAACGCGACGATTTCTTTTGGCAGGCTAGCGGTTAGCATTGCTTTAGGAAAGTTCTCGACCATGAACAGCTTTTCGCGCATACGCGAGTTACGAATATCAATGCCGGTTTCTACTGATGCTAAATCGATATCAACCGATAATTCACCTGCACTGGTTAGTGAGCCGCTCAGATTGGAAAAATGATGAATTTCACTGACTTTAATATTCTTGGTGGAAATGAAATTTAACTGAGAATCTTTATTAAGAAGCTGCCAATCGGCAGAAGCACTAGCACATACGAGTAGGCTGGAAAAAGCGACCAGTTTCAGAAACGTGGCATTTTTACTAAGGGTCATTCGGTATCTCCTGTGGTGTATTTCACTATGGTTTGCCAATTTACTCGTTGATCGCCCATGACAATAAAGTCTGGGTTGGTAACAGAATCGCGTTCGTTGTAACTTAAGGAAGAAAAGTCGTGGGCCAGTATACTGCCTCCTGCTTCGCTGACGATACACTGTGAAGCGCCGGTGTCCCACTCGCCAGTAATGCCTAAGCGCAAGAATACATCTGCTTTACCTTCTGCGATAAAGCACGATTTTAGCGAGCAACTGCCCGTAGGATAGGTTTGATAAGTACGGTGGTCACTCATGCTGCGCATAACATTTTCCCGCGCTTGGCGGCGGCTTATAGCAATCATCACGGCATCGTTTTCGGGATCAACGAATTTTCGCACAAATATCTGCTTGTTCTCTGATTCGCTCTCTTTAAAAGCCCCATTATCTTTTGATGCAAAATAAAGCGTCTCCCCCGGAGGCCAATAAATCACGCCAATGATGGGTTGGTTGTTTTCTACTAGCGCGATATTCACAGCAAAATCACCGCTTCTGGCAATAAACTCTTGGGTACCGTCGATAGGATCAATTAACCAGTAACGTTGCCAATCTTTGCGCTCGGCTAGTGTACCGTTCTCTGATTCTTCTGACATGATAGGAATATGCGGTGTCTCGCGCTGCAAAATGGCTAAAATAACTTCATTTGCCTTATAGTCAGCAGAGGTGACTGGTGAGTCATCGTCTTTCTGATAGCTTTTAAAGTCACCACTGTCATAGATTTCCATTACCACTTTGCCAGCTTCTTTGGCTGCGGTTTTAGCGATGTCGAGTAATGCAGATATTTGGTCGGTAGACATTATTGTTCCTTTAACCACTTTTGGGCCAGAAAAAGAGCTGTAATACAGCGGGCTTCAACGAAATCTTCACGGGCTAATAGGCCATCGAGGTCGTTAATGGACCACGTAATGACGTCTAAAGGCTCTGGTTCATCGCCAGGTAAGGTTCTTTCATACAAATCTTGAGCAACGAAAATATCCATACGCGCGTTAAAAAATGCAGGGGCCATACTGACGTTCTGTAGGTAATGTAGCGTATGTGCACCGAAACCGACTTCTTCTTTAAGTTCACGGTTGGCTGCTTCGTTGGGCTCTTCACCAGGGTCAATTAAGCCTTTAGGAAAGCCCAACTGATAAGAGTGCGTGCCTGCAGCATATTCGCGGACTAATAGAAACTCATGCTCATTGATAAAAGGTACAATCATTACGGCACCACGCCCACCGCCGACCATGCGTTCGAATGTGCGCAATTCGCCATTAGAAAACTCTAGATCAATTTGCTCAACGGTGAATAAACCGCTTTTGGCTACGGTACGTCGCTGGTGAATTTGTGGAAGTGTTTTGTTGGGGTCTATTTTGCTCATCTACCTATCACGTTATCATAGCCTCACTAATTCCATCAATGATGCGTAAACTACTGTAACTACGAATATAACGTTTAACTTAAGGACTTGCCACTTGCCTGACTTACCTTGGAACAAAATTAAAACCGTTTTACTGGATATGGACGGTACCTTGCTCGATTTACACTACGACAGCCACTTCTGGTTAGAGCATTTGCCAAAGAAATACGCTGGCATAAAAGGTATTAGCGAGGAGCAAGGGAAAGAGTACATGATGGCAGAGTATCGCCAAGTGTTTGGCACCATCGATTGGTACTGTTTAGATTACTGGGCGGACAAATTACAGCTGGATATTATGCAAGCTAAACGCGAAGTTGAGCATCTAATCAGTATGCGTGACGACACCATTCCATTCCTGGATGCCCTTAAGAATTCAGGGCGTGAGGTGATTTTAGTCACTAATGCCCACCCAGGGAGTTTGTCCTTGAAAATTGAACATACCGCCCTTGATAGCCATATCGATACGCTTATTTCGACTCATGAATTTGGAGTCACTAAAGAATCTCAATTGCTTTGGCAGAAACTTCAACAGCGGGTTGGATTTGATAGCGAGCACACGTTATTTGTTGATGACAGTTTACCGATTTTACAATCAGCTAAAGATTTTGGTATTGCCCACCTGTTAGCGGTCAGTAATCCAGACAGCCAACTACCGATAAAAGATGTTACACAATTTTTGGCCACCAGTGACTACAGAACCATGCTTGATGATATAAAAAACGCTCCTTTTGCGGGCTAAATGTAATGGCTCAGTCAATCAGGTTTGACGACAATTAATCGTGCTTTTGGCAGTTTTTTTTATGAATAGCAGCTAAAAGCCGTGCTTTATTGCCTTTGTGGCGTTTCATATTGTTGTTGAACACCCTATAATTCGAGCCAATTTTCATCAATCTATAGGTCAAGTCTATGAGTCTTAACGATGTTCCAGCTGGTAAAAACTTACCAGAAGAAATTAATGTAGTGATTGAAATCCCTGCGCATTCAGATCCAATTAAATATGAAGTGGATAAAGACACAGGTGCTATTTTTGTGGACCGCTTCATGGCGACCTGCATGCATTACCCCACTAACTACGGCTATATTAATCAAACATTGTCAGAAGATGGTGATCCGGCTGACGTATTAGTGATGACACCGTTCCCACTTTTAGCGGGTTGTGTTATCAAATGTCGCCCTGTTGGCGTACTAAAAATGACTGATGAATCAGGTACTGACGCTAAAATTTTGGCTGTACCGGTTGATAAATTATCAACGATTTATCGTGGCATTAAAGACATCGGCGACGTTGATGAGTTGACGCTAAATCAAATTGAGCATTTCTTCTCACACTACAAAGATTTAGAGCCTGGTAAATGGGTGAAAATCGACGGTTGGGAAGATGCTGAATCCGCTAAAGCTGAAATCGTTAGCAGTGTTGAGCGTTATAAAACAGAAGGGTAGTTTTCATATTCGATAGAATATGACTTTGCACCAAAAAAGCCGACTCTGTGTCGGCTTTTCTATTATCCACTCTCGGTTCCTTGTGAGATACTCTCCAAACCTTTTTAGCTAAATGAACACCGTGAAATCGTTACGCTCCCTAACAGGCAACCCGCAATTTTTTCTTTTAACCATGGCGTTTGTTATGCCACTGGTTTTTTCCGTATGGAATGCCCTTTTAAACAACTTTGTGGTTGAAAAAGCCAGTTTTGATGGGGCGCAAATCGGTATGCTGCAAAGCTTGCGTGAAGTGCCGGGCTTTTTAGCTTTCACCGCTGTCTTCGTGCTGTTGGTGCTCAAAGAGCAAACTTTTGCGTTAGTATCGTTAGCGGTGATGTGTGTCGGTGTGGCATTAACCGGTTGGTTGCCGTTTGAACTCGGCTTGTATTGCACCACGGTGTTAATGTCGATTGGTTTTCATTATTTTGAAACCATCAATCAATCTTTAACATTACAATGGCTAGATAAAGACAAGAGCGCGCATTTTATGGGGCAACAGCTTGCGGTAAAGAGTTTTGCGTCATTGCTAGCCTACGGTGCTATTTGGTTACTGATGGAATGGCTTGGTATTTCCTATGTGACCATGTACACGCTTGCCGGAGGCGTAGGGTTACTGATCGTGATTTGGGTATGGTTCGCGTTTGATAAGTTCAACCAAGCGTCAGTGCAACACAAGCATATGTTTTTACGCAGACGCTATTGGTTGTATTACGGTTTAGTGTTTTTCAGTGGTGCTCGGCGGCAAATTTTCATGGTGTTTGCCTCGTTTATGATGGTAGAAAAGTTTGGTTATTCGGTAGGGGATATCAGCCTACTGTATATGCTTAACTATGTATTTAACTTGTTTTTTGCCCCTAAAATTGGTCGCTGGATCCACAAAATCGGCGAGCAGCGGGCATTGTGTATTGAGTATCTAGGTTTGCTGTGTGTGTTTGTTGGTTATGCCTTGGTAGAAAATAGCCAATTAGCTGCAGGGTTATACGTCATCGACCACTTATTCTTTGCCATGGCAATTGCCGTCAAAACCTATTTCCAGAAAATTGCCGACCACAAGGACATTGCTTCAACCGCGGGCGTCAGTTTTACTATCAATCATATCGCGGCTGTTGTGATCCCGGCATTATTGGGTATCGTATGGTTAACCTCTCCTTCATCGGTATTTTATATTGGCGCAGGGTTTGCGATTTGTTCTTTAATTTTGGCGTCAAATATTCCTTTGCAGCCTACCAGTGGCAAAGAAGTCAGAGTTAATTTATTACGTTGGGCTAACATGCCCGTTGGAATATCGCCTAAGGAGCGTTTATGAAGTATCTACTGTTATTGCTGACGTTAAGTTCGTTTGCAGCGTTTAGCCAAGAACCTGAAGAGTTATTTTGGGAAGATATGATCCCAAAAAACTACATTGCACCTCAAGAGGAGGTCAATCATAACGGTTCAATGGAGCAACAGAGTTTGAGTGCACCTGTGGTCAAAGAATTAGACGGCAAAGTGGTGAAAATACCCGGCTTTGTGGTGCCACTTGAAGGCGGCAGTGATACCACCACTGAATTCCTATTAGTCCCGTACTTTGGGGCGTGTATACATGTTCCGCCCCCGCCACCGAATCAAATAGTTTATGTGAAGTTTTCAAGTGGCGTGCCGATAGACAACATATACGATGCAGTTTGGGTTACCGGTAAATTAGCCACCCAAGTATGGGAAGGCGATATCGCGACTGTTGGTTACACATTGCAAGGGATGGAAGTGACTCCTTATGACGGGTAGTCAAAGATTTTGCCGATGTCTGCTAATCACATTGGCATAAGCTACACTTACATTGATCTTCAAAAAAAAAATTAAAAGGTAACTTCATGAGTTTCTTAACGAAAATGTCGATAGCGCAAAAGTTGTATTTGATTCCGATCATTGGCTCCATTGGCTTTTTAGTCTACTTGTGGGTCACAACTCACACTGCAATGAACAACATTGAACTGCTGGAAGACGCAGACAAGGTGCAGTATCCAGCATTAGAAGCGACCAGCAGTGCATTGGTCAAAATGGAAAAGGTTAAAGAAACTCTCAGTAGCGCCGTTACGACTGGCGATGAAGAGACTCTGGCTGTTGCTAAAGTGCAGGCAGCGGATACTAAGGTTTTGTTAGACAAGATTATTTCTATCGAGCCTAGCCTGAGCGCGGAGGCGAATAGTATTAAACAATCATTTAATAACTATTTTGATCTTGCTTACAAAGTGTCTGAATCGATGGTGAACAATACGGCAGATTTTTCAAAGATCGGCGAGTTATCCACCAGGATGAACAAAAGCTATGATGATGCCACTACAGCGTTAGGTGCTTTTCGTGATGCACGCGTGAATGGCTTTAAGCAAGCGATAACTGAATCTAACGACGCGTTAAAAAATATGCTGTCATTTGGTGCCATTATGGCTGGGGTGACGATTGTGTTGTTGTTTGCCACAGCCATTCCTATCGTCATGGGGATCCGCGGCAGTATTGACCAAGTTGTTAATTCATTAAAAGACATCGCCCAGGAAGATGGCGATCTTACGGTGCGTATCCAAAGCCGTAATCAAGATGAAATTGGTGATTTAGTGCATTGGTTTAATCAGTTTATGGAAAAGCTACAAGGTGTGGTTAAAGACATTGTGAATGCATCTATGCCTTTATCTCAATTAGCCCAAAACTTAAATCAACTTACCGATGATACTAATCGCACAATTGATGTTCAGCAAAGCGCAGCCAGTCAAGCGAAGTCAGCGGTTGACGATATGACGCGCAGTGTAAATGCGGTCGCTGAGAGTGCCGCTGAAGCGGCTAATGCAGCGGGTGATGCATCTGCTGCTGCAGATGACGGCCAAGCTGTGGTAAACCATACGGTACAAAGTATAAGAGAGTTGGCAGCCAACGTGGATAGCTCTGCAGAGGTTATTAAGCAGCTTGAAGCAGATTCAAAACAAGTCGGGGTGGTGCTTGATGTAATTAAAGGTATTGCAGAGCAAACCAACTTATTAGCGTTGAATGCTGCTATCGAGGCCGCCCGAGCTGGTGAGCATGGGCGAGGTTTTGCCGTGGTGGCAGATGAAGTTCGCACGCTAGCATCGCGGACTCAACAATCTACCGAGCAAATTCAACAAACAATTGAACAACTGCAAAATGCATCGCGCTCAGCGGTAAGTGTGATGACAAAAGGGACTGAGCAGGCAACAAGCAGTGTAGACACGGCGAATAAAGCCGGTGCGAGTTTGACGGTTATTACTCAAACTATCAGCCGAATAACCCAGATGAACGACCAAATCGCTCACGCTACAGGCGAGCAGCAAAGTGTTGCAGGTGTGATAAGCCACAATGTGGATGAGATACACCAGCGTACAGAAGAAACAGCTAATAGCTCAAGTCGTTTAGCCTCAGTAAGCGGCGAGCTTGCACAGCTGGCAAAGCACTTGGAAGGCATTACGCAGCAGTTCAAGGTCTAGCGTCGCTGACGTTAAGCAAGTGCACTAAGACTGCGTCTTACCCTTGAGCGAAAATCGCGTTACCTTGGTTAAATTGCACCCATGAGGTGAGAATGTACTTATCGTTAGAGATGGGTACATTCCCTCGGTGAGTATGGGTAAAGTACGCCGGTGCAATCACCATAGTGCCTTTGCGGGGTTTAATGCTTACGTCTTGGTAATAAAACTCGGTTTCTCCGCCCTCATCCACATCGTTCAAATAAAACATAAACAGCAATATTCGGTGCAGAGCGTCGGTACCCTTTGATTGTGGATACACCTCTGAATGCCAATAAGGGTAACCCCCCTGTTGTTTTTCGTACTTTTGCGCATTGATGTTGCCTAACCTAAAAAGGTACGTCATCAAATTAGACAAATTTGGTAAACCTACTTCTGCAAAATTGTCATGGGTTAATTTAACGGGCTGCCCTGTTTTTGGGTGTTTCACTGTGAGTCCGATAGGACCGATTAAGGCGAAAAAGTACTCTTCGAAATAGCGCAAAATTTGCTGCCCAAGAATAGGCAGTAATGCTTGATAGGGGACATTAAATTCAGGATGGGTGATGATGGATACATCAGTACTGCGTTTTTTGTCGGTATCTATACCGCCACCTGTGCGCCCAGGTAGAATGTTTTTACTTGAATCAAATTGAGTAACGAACTGATCACACAGTTCGTCACTGATAGCGTGCTCAATAACCTTAATAAAGGTTTTTGACTTAGCCATTCACGCCCCGAGGAATGGCATGCTCGGTCAGCTGTGCACGGATTTCTTCATTAATAACCACAGATTTTTTCTCAGCGTAGTCATACTGCACCATAGTGGTTGTGCCTGTGGCGCGTTTAGTGCCGTTTTGCCAAAGCTCTTGGTAGGCGTCAAACGAACTGCCACCAATGCGACTGATGTAAGTGCGTACTTGAACAGGGTGGCCGTAGTGCATTTGGTCCAGAAAGTCGACTTTATAGCTGGCTAAAATAAGCGGCCAATTTTTTAAATCTAATTCAGGGCTAAATATCTTAAAAATAGGCTCACGAGCCATTTCAAACCAATCCACCAACACAGTATTACTCACATGTGCTAGGGCATCCGTTTCGCAAAAACGCACATTAAAATCTTCAATAAACATAAATCAAATTCCTTGTTTAAACTGATAGCAAAGGTTTAAGAAAGCGCGCCGTATGAGATATTTCTACTTCGCAAACTTGTTCTGGTGTGCCCTGAGCGATGATTTGCCCGCCGCCTGAGCCGCCTTCTGGTCCTAAATCAATCACCCAATCCGCTGTTTTGATCACATCTAGGTTGTGTTCAATAACCACCACAGTATTGCCGTGATCACGTAGGCGATGCAATACCTGTAGAAGTTGTTTTATATCGTGGAAATGTAAACCAGTGGTGGGCTCATCCAAAATATACAGGGTTTGGCCTGTATCTCGTTTAGATAATTCTTTGGCCAGCTTGACTCGCTGAGCTTCACCACCTGACAAGGTAGTGGCGGCTTGACCTAAACGCACGTATGACAAACCTACATCCATCAGCGTTTGTAATTTGCGGGCAATCGCAGGAATAACATCAAAGAACTTGCGCGCGTCTTCAACAGTTAAATCCAGTACTTCATGGATATTTAAACCCTTGTACTGAATTTCTAAGGTTTCGCGGTTGTAACGCTCCCCTTTACATACGTCACAGGGCACGTATACGTCAGGTAAGAAGTGCATTTCGACCTTAATCACACCGTCACCCTGACAGGCTTCACAACGACCGCCTTTCACGTTGAAGCTGAATCGACCTGGCTTATAGCCACGTGAACGTGCCTCTTGCGTACCGGCGAACAGCTCTCGCACTGGGGTGAAAATACCCGCATATGTCGCTGGGTTTGAGCGCGGTGTACGCCCAATCGGGCTTTGATCAATATCAACAACCTTGTCGAGCATGTCCATGCCAGTGATCGTTTTATATGGTGCTGGCTCACCCGTAGTTGCGCCGTTTAGCTCACGATGAGCAATACGATAAAAAGTATCATTGATGAGGGTGGATTTACCTGAACCGGACACGCCCGTTACGCAAGTCATTAAACCGAACGGAATGCGTAAATCTACGTCCTGTAAGTTATTACCCGTGGCGCCACACATTTCGATCCATTTATCTTGGTCGATTTCAGTGCGCTTCTCAGGAATGGCGATGGCCTCACGTCCAGATAAATACTTACCTGTTAATGAATGCTCACTTTTCATAATGTCGTCAATGGTGCCTTGGGCTACAATTTCGCCACCGTGCACACCGGCTCCTGGCCCAATATCGAGTACAAAATCAGCGGCGCGAATAGCATCTTCATCATGCTCTACCACGATGACGGTATTACCCAAGTCGCGTAAATGCTCTAATGTGGTCAGTAGGCGTTCGTTGTCTCTTTGATGCAGTCCAATCGATGGCTCATCCAGTACGTACATTACCCCAACTAAGCCGGCACCAATTTGACTGGCAAGGCGAATACGCTGAGCTTCACCGCCGGATAAGGTGTCGGCGCTGCGTGAAAGTGACAAGTAATTCAAGCCCACATTGACCAAGAAATTCAGACGATCGTTGATTTCTTTGAAAATCTTATCGGCGATTTTTTCTCGTTTACCTGTCAGCTCAATGTCGGTGAAAAACTGCAATGATTCGGCAATCGACATATCGGTAATGGTTGGCAGTGGCGTGTCACCTATAAACACGTTGCGTGCTTCAAGGCGCAAACGCGTGCCATTACAGCTACTACAATGTTGCTGGCTTAAATATTTCGAT
Source organism: Paraglaciecola mesophila KMM 241 (assembly GCF_000315015.1). Classification (GTDB taxonomy): domain Bacteria; phylum Pseudomonadota; class Gammaproteobacteria; order Enterobacterales; family Alteromonadaceae; genus Paraglaciecola; species Paraglaciecola mesophila. The sequence continues at coordinate 144,697 of NZ_BAEP01000060.1, forward strand.
AATTCATCACGAACAGCATTTGATTCTGTTTCGCGGTATCTGCGCTCCATGTTCGGAATGATCCCTTCAAAGGGATGCTTACGCTCCATAATATCGCCGCGATCGTTAATGTACTTGAAGTTGATTGAGGTGCCTTTGCTACCGTGTAACACGATGTCTTTGGCTTTTTCGTCAAGTTCAGAGAAAGGCGTGGTCAAATCAAATTTATAATGATCGGCCACCGCTTGCAGCATTTGGAAGTAGTAATAACTGCGCTTATCCCAGCCGCGTATTGCCCCGCCCGACAGACTCAGTTCGTCGTTACTGATAATTCTGTGTGGGTCGAAAAACTGCCTTGTGCCTAAGCCGTCACAGGTCTGGCAAGCGCCTGCTGGGTTGTTGAACGAGAAGAGTCTTGGTTCAAGTTCGGCCATTGAATAGCCACAATGAGGGCAGGCAAAATTAGACGAGAACACCACTTCTTCTTTGTGCGGCTCATCCATAAAGGCTATTTTGGCGGTGCCCGCGGACAAGTTCAGTGCGGTTTCGAAAGACTCTGCCAAGCGAAGTGCTAAGTCCTCACGCACTTTAAAGCGGTCAACCACCACCTCGATATTATGCTTTTTATGCAAATCTAACTCAGGAGGATCCGACAAGTCACATACTTCACCATCGATTCGCGCACGAATAAACCCTTGAGCCGCAAGGCTTTCTAAGGTTTTAACATGTTCACCCTTACGGTCTTGCACCACAGGCGCTAACAGCATGAGCTTTTCATCTGCGGGCATGGTTAATACGCGGTCAACCATTTGGCTAACAGTTTGCGCATCTAACGGCACATGATGGGTTGGGCAACGAGGCTCACCTACACGAGCGTAAAGCAAGCGTAAATAATCGTAAATTTCAGTGATAGTACCCACAGTTGAGCGTGGGTTATGTGAGGTAGATTTCTGTTCGATAGAAATTGCTGGTGATAAGCCTTCGATGTGATCAACATCGGGCTTTTCCATCATGGATAAAAATTGTCTTGCGTAAGCAGACAAGGACTCAACATAACGACGTTGCCCCTCGGCGTAAAGGGTGTCGAATGCCAGCGAGGACTTGCCTGAGCCAGACAAGCCGGTGATGACAGTAAGTTTGTCTCGAGGAATATCTAAATCGATGTTCTTTAGATTGTGAGTGCGCGCGCCACGTACAGCTATCTTATCCATTATTGACCAAAGTCGTCCTCAAAAGAGTGAGTATTACATACTTGATATAAGAGCTCTATGTGGTTGAACAATTATACTTTCAATACCCAGATGATTAATGATAAAAAGATACGAGTCATGGCGCTGATTAGATCGCCGCTGAAATATGTAAGTGGATGTTTTAAACTCGGGCATATCATTGAACTTATGCTATTTTTCCCCTCGCTCGCTGCAATGTTGCTGTCGTTTAGGGCGATAATTTTGTGTTAAACTTCGCCGCCTTGATAACCTCAAACTGATTAGTTACTCATTTGAATAGAACAGAAATTCGCGCCTCTCTGGCTTTGGCCGCTGTTTATGTCCTGCGTATGCTGGGATTGTTTATGGTGATGCCAGTGCTGGCCATACTCGCGGTAAACTACCCAGATTATTCAGCCTTAATGCTTGGTTTAGCCATTGGTGGCTATGGTTTGACCCAAGCTATTTTGCAAATCCCCATGGGGGTGTTGTCCGATAAAATCGGCCGCAAACCGGTTATTGTTGCTGGGTTAATGATGTTTGCCATTGGTAGTGGTGTCGCGGCGGCTGCAGACAGCATGTTATGGATTGTGATCGGCCGGTTCTTGCAAGGCGCGGGGGCGATTGCCGGTGCTATTATGGCACTCGCGGGCGATGTGAGCCGAGAACAACAGCGGCCAAAAGTAATGGCGATTATTGGTATTGCCATCGGGTTCTCATTTTACATCGCTTTATTAATCGGCCCTGTAATCGCTGACAGCTATGGTTTGCACGGTATTTTCTCCATCACAGGCATGCTGGCGCTGTTGTGTATTCCTTTGGTCATTTGGGTGGTGCCTAGTGCGATAAACTACGCGCCTAAAGGCGACACGCTTCCTGTCCTTACCGACGTAAAAATCTTATTCTTCGACCCACAGTTACGCCGCTTGAATATTAGCGTGATGCTGCTACACATGATGATCACGGTTTTGTTTGTACAAATGCCTATTTTACTCAGTGCTTTGGGCTGGCAGCTAGAAAATCATTGGCAATTGTACTTACCCATACTGGCAGCTTCTGTCGTTGGCCTTGTTGCGCTTATGATGTTAACCAAAAAGATGAGCCAAGCGGGCGTTATTCGTTTGTGCATATTGTTGCTAGGTGGCGCATTACTCGGTTTGCACTTTTCCCACAGCACAGTGCTGGCGGTAATGGTGTTTGGTTGGTTGTTTTTTACTGGCTTTAATTTCTTAGAAGCAAGTTTTCCGGCCATGGTGTCAAGTATTGCGCCAGCGGGAAAAAAAGGCTCTGCCATGGGTATTTATGCCAGCTTTCAGTTTTTAGGCGCATTTTTAGGCGGCACTTTATCTGGGCTTGCGAGTCAGTATATTGGTCCCCAGTGGGTGTTCGTTATTGCAGGTGGTGCCAGCGGTATATGGTGGCTTGGCTTGCGTAAGCTAGGCACCAGTGAACGCTTGAAACGCTTCACGCTAAAGCCCGACTTTACTCGCTATTCGGCGGACACTATTGGTGAGCAGTTAGCCACCCTTGAAGGTGTGGTCGATGTGACGGTAGTACCAGATGAAGGTGTGGTCTATATCAAGGCCGATGGTAAGCAATTCTCGCTAGAAAAGGCTCATCTTTTAGTCAATGGCTAAGCAGCTTTTTACGTCAATCAGGGCTAAATTTCTAAGAAATAATCTGTGAAATCACGTTATAATAACTGGCACAGTGAAAATCGATTTTGTTGAGCTTGCGCTTAGCTTGTGAACCTTAGGGTGATGTTGAGCTCATATTTCCGCTATAGCGAAATAATGGCAAAATTAGCGTGAGTTGGCGAGAATGCGGTAAAATTGATCACTAATTAATTGAAAAATAGACATATTCATACTTAAAAACCAGGTGATATTTAAACTGTAGGTGTTTAAAACCTTAGGTATTAGGGCAGATAATAGGAGTTAAAATGGCGAGCAAAGGCGTAAATAAAGTCATCTTTTATAATATGTAATAATCTATACTCATTTATATACATATCTTTCTTTACAATATCTCATTTACTATACTAGTTCTAACTCTCGCAACTTAAACCGACTGCCCAATATAGGTAATATGAAGTTAGTCGGAGAAATAGGTAATATGAAGTTAGTCGGAGAAGATTTAGTCAGTCAATCAATTTTATTGTGGATTTGGGAAGCAGCTCAAAGACTTCACAGTTCAGAACAAATGCTAACTTGTATAACAATTCGATAGAGATATTAGCTTTCCCTCGCTCTATCCTCCCCATATAGCTTCTATCAACTTTAGCGAGCAGAGCAAAGGCTTCTTGTGACAGCCCTGATTTAATCCTTTTTTCTTTGATCAAATTTCCGACATCAGACCTAATGCTGTTCATACATATTTATAAGTGATGTAAAAACTAGACTATCCTTTCTTGTTGCTTAATCGTCCACGGACTATAATCCTCATTTGGGGCTGGGCGGGAATTAATATCTTAATAATTA
>NZ_BAEP01000059.1 GCF_000315015.1 Paraglaciecola mesophila KMM 241
CTCAGGATGGGTTGCATTGAAGTGCAACGGTTTAGGAGCTGCGTTTTAGGTGCAATCATTTAGGTGGCATTTTTTTAGGTGTTTTTTATAAGTAATGCGCTCAAGAAAACAGCATCCAATGTAACGTTAAGGATGAAGATAAATGCCCTATAAAGTGAATTTTTTTGCTAGGCCAATAAATTCAGACCAAAAACTACCTTGGGAAAGTTTATTAATAGAATTCTCTTTGGGTGTGATATGCCTTGTTATGGCTATCTACGGCTGGGATACCGGCATGGCTTTAATGGCCTACCCTGCTGGTGCAGTTGCCGCAATTTGCTTCGCGCTCGTTGCTTATTCAGTATTTGGCTTTTTTCGAGAAAGGTCGCGAGCCAAGAACCAGAACCAGCCAAAACATTAGCCGCGAACTTGGCTCTTATATTTAGATCAGCACCATGGATATAAGCACCAAGAGCGGCCTGTTTGTGAATCGCCCTTGGCGTTTTTACGCCAGACCAAGTACATAAAAACAAAAATAACTAAGCGCCTTATGCTTGGCGCTTTATTAAGATAAGGAACGTAGATGAATAATTTTTTTTCAGTGGCAGGCAAAATTGCAGTGGTTACGGGTGGCTCTAGTGGAATAGGCGCCATGATCGCCCGTGGCTTTGTGGAAAATGGCGTTAAAACTTATATCACTTCACGTAAACTTGAGCAGCTTGAGCAAACCGCCGCTGAACTATCCGGTTTAGGTGAGTGCATAGCGATTCAATCTGATTTATCGACCATGGCAGGAGTTGATGCGTTCGCTGAAGAAATGCTTAAACGCGAGCCGAAAATAGACATTCTTATCAACAATGCAGGTGCTGCCTGGGGAGTAAAGATACGAAGACACCCATGTTAATTTATTTCGAATTGACACTCGACGACACCAAGATACAAAAACACCCAACATATTAATCAGGTAATAATCACTCCAATATTCGAGGTGGAATCACCCTAAAATCATTAGAATGTTCGGGGCCAGTAGTTCGAATATTTTTACTGAAATAAAGAGCGTCGAAAGGGAAAGGCAGCGCAAGGTGAAATCGTAGGCAAGGGGCTGGTCTGCAAGATATGCATGGGTTGTGGTCTTTAAGTTTGCTTTAAGCGCGCTGTCGCATCTATCTGGCTTTGGTCATGACTCCCAGCCCTTGATGGTGGGTATGGCGCTTAAACGCATCCATCATATGCTCCGTACCTGGCGCGTAGTTAAAATATCTCAAACTCAATAAACATTGCCGTGCATACATGATTACTCCTCCCCCTTTCTATCTTCTTCATATAAAAGTGAGAGTTGTTCAACGCCTACTAGGCACATTCCACGCCAGGTTAAAAAACTCACCTTTACAGCTAATTTTTCAATATGTAACAATCTGATATGTAGCATAAAGTTGTTATTTTGGAAGTTAGTTCAGAGCATTGTTAACCATCAGACTTTTTATTTTTGGAGTAGGTTTTATATGGAAGGTATTTTAGGTAGTTTCGGGCTCGTAGGGATCATGGTGTATGTAGCATTCATTATATTGTGGCTCTTGGTTCCCATATTTATTTTTGTTATTACGAGGCGAGTCAAAGAAATACGTGACGTGGCCCGTGATTCACAATTAGAAATCATGGAGCTCAATGCGAACATTAAATTTATTAAAGAAAAATACAGCGAGAAAAATGAACATTTAGTGCAGCCAACGGAGTCTAAGTCACAGAATTTATAACAAATTACTAATCACTATGGTGACAGACAAATATGACTTAACCACCTCGCCTGATAGGCAGATATAATCGCTGGCTTTTACGGGGTAATAAATAACCTGAATACTGGATAAGCCGAGCCTCTCGATAACGCCCTTTTTGTGTCTAGCAGCGTTGGATTGTCTAGCAATAACACGTTATTACGTACGCCAATCCGCCTTACTATGCACGAAAAATTTCGTCACCGAGTAAGCTTTAGAGTAAAACAACTTGGGTGTAAATGCGTAAGCTATTGAATTATAATCTTAAACCCCATTGGAGCGACACTTCTTATCCAGAACTCAGGTTAGATACGTAAATCCGCTGGCCTTGATGAATATTCGTTAAGCTGGCGACTGTCCATTTTCTCAAAAAGGATAAGGGAAAATAATGGCTAAGGTACAGTTAACATGGGGTTTAATAATAGAGGTATAAACACCAAGGCACTGAGTCAAATTGATTCCAATAACTCAGTGCCTTAGCCCTTTCTTTACT
>NZ_BAEP01000058.1 GCF_000315015.1 Paraglaciecola mesophila KMM 241
TTTTTTTTGGGGAACACACATAAACTAAAACACACACAACATATGACCGAAGAACATGCTATTAGTTCAAAAATATAAAATTTCTCTGTGATAGGTGTCATATTGGCGGTGAAGAACACAATTTGAGAGCAATTGACGAAAAATATCAAAGCTGATAATGATTAGAACAGTAAAAAACGTTCTTATTGGCATTTTTATGGGTAAAAAAAAGCCCGGCCAAAAAGCCGGGCTAAATAGTTTAATAAGGGAACACACATAAACTAAAACACACGCTAAATATGACCCATGTAATCTCAATTTAGTTCAAACAAAAATGCAAAAAAGTAAATTATTTAACTATCGGTACTAAATTGCAGATGAGAGCAGGCTGTTTGCCAACTAATCAGTCAACGGTAGCGTCTGTTCTTTGCCCTAAATTTGCGCATTGCGCCCTTTCCCTAAGGACTTTTCATTGGTCAAAAAAAAGCCCGACTAAAGAGCCGGGCTAAACTAGTTTAATCGGGAACACACATAAACTAAAACACACACTAGATATGACCGGCGTGTTCCGTCTTTAGTTCAAACAAAAATGCAAAAAAATAAATTACGTAACTATCGGTACTTGACCAATCCCTTCTGTTTGTTATTTAAAGATGAGGGGACTAGCGGCTAGCGTCTGATTCGCTTGAGGTCTGCAAATGTGACGTGCTTTTAGGTCAAAAAAAAGCCCGGCTAAAGAGCCGGGCTAAACTAGTTTAATCGGGAACACACATAAACTAAAACACACGCTACATATGACCGGTGTGTTCCGTAATTAGTTCACAAAAAGATCAAAAAAAATTAATTGGCGAGTTCAGGCTGTAAAAAATTCAGCTATTACGCTGGAGGCATTAAGCAAATAGCGAAATCAGTTCAGACAAGGTTTAGATGAGCGAAAATTGGATTTGCTATGCGATTTTATTGCGGGTAAAAAAAAGCCCAGCTAAAGAGCTGGGCCAAATAGTTTATTCAGGAAACACATATAAACTAAAACACACACCAAATATGACCAACATATCCTTTATTTAGTTCACTAAAAAGATTAAAAATATAATTATTTATCGATTGGTATGAAATTGGCGCGAATTTAATACAAAACAAGTCCGTTGGAGACAGTATTGAGGGTAGGTATTAGCGGTAAATGTTCAGCGTGATTGGCATTTATCCTAATTTTATTTAGGTCAAAAAAAAGCCCGACTAAAAGTCGGGCCAAATAGTTTAGTCGGAAAACACACATAAACTAAAACACACGCTAAATATGACCGTGAATATCGAAAAATAGTTCCCAAATAAATAACAAAAATTGAATTTATTGGTCGTTAGTACTAATTTAGAGGCCTGGAGGCTGTTTTTATCATCAAACGCAGGTTTATTTGAGATAGTTAGTATACCGGAATCGTGACGTAGTGAGTTCAGTTAATACTGCAGCTGCGTGTCTTTGCTTTGTGCATCTTGGGTTACCCAGAAGTACTTTAATTACAATGGTTTTTGATCGCGAAAGAATCCAACAGGCCTAATAGGCTAGGTCACCAAGCAATAACGAAGGGTAGGAAACGCAAAAGAGTTTGAACGGGAATCAAGGTAAGATATAAATACTAGGCAAAAAAAAGCCCAACCAGAAGTTGGGCTAAAAATTTCGGAAACACACATAAACTAAAACACACGCTAATTATGACCTTAGGTACTGCCAGTTAGTTCAAACAAATATACAAAAAATTATAAAAGGTAGTCGGCAACACTTACAACGCGTCCCACGGCGTGTTTTTGATTAAAAATTCTGGTCACAGCAAAAGCTAACACTCGCCCCATCCAACATTATAAAGAGTTGGATTCTGGTCCCGCTTACCACTAGTGCTTCTTACTAACAGTTCGTTAGTGGCAGCTTGTACCATTCAGAGCAGCGAAAACGAAGTAAACATGTGGAACCGAATGGCGCCTAAGTAAAAGCTTTGGGCCTATAAGTGCAAAAATAAAGATAAAAAAAGAGCAAAAAAAAGCCCAACAAAATGTTGGGCTAAAAAATTTTGGAAACACACATAAACTAAAACACACACAGGTAAGAGTCGACCGCGGATGAATAGTTCAATTGTGAGTGTAATTTTTGTTATCTGTTTAAAAGGTAGGGAGATTTAATTCTCATACTTACCATCGTCATGTCGATCGGGTTAGTATAGGCATTCATTGGGTGCGAATGAATCAACACTTGTGCTTCCTCTATAACTTTTGACGAGAGTGACGTATGTCTCGTAATGTGTACCTTCATCTAAAGTCCAGTCGAATTAAGCTCGGTCGATTCAAGCTTGGTCGAATTTTACTGCTGGCAGCTTCCATCTTTTGTCTGTCCAGTTGCACCACAACGCCACCAAAGAACATCAGTAATATTTGTGAAATATTTTTTGAAAAGCGCGATTGGTTTGATGCCGCTGACGACATGACGGAAAAGTGGGGCGTACCCATGCATGTGCCTATGGCAATGATGTATCAGGAAAGTTCGTTTCGAGCAGATGCCTTGCCTCCAAAAGACTATGTGTTTTTCGGTTTAATTCCTTGGGGGCGAGTGAGCAGCGCTTACGGTTACTCTCAAGCTAAAACTCCGACGTGGGCTGATTATACGCGCGAGACAGGAAATGGATGGGCGAGCCGAGAAGATTTTGACGACGCCATGGATTTCATGGGGTGGTTTATCAGTAAAACTAACAAAATTAACCGCGTTTCAAAATGGGACGCTGAGCTGCAATATTTGAATTACCATGAAGGATGGGGCGGTTATAAACGCAAAAGCTATCGTAAAAAACGCTGGTTACAAAAGGTCGCCAAAACCGTTAAGGCGCGCTCATTGCGTTACGCAACTCAACTTAAGGGCTGCCGTAAAGAGTTAGAGAAAGGCTGGTTTATGCGTTTGTTTACCTAACAATAAATGTTATCCACATAACTTGGAGTATTTAAAATTAACGGCAATGCCGCAGTAATGGAATATATTCTTAATACCCAAGAAGACAAGCGTGAGCGGCTGCTAAAAGTCATGACCTGCATTGAGCAGTGTGCGCCTCTTGCTAGTCTTTCTATGGATTATAATATGCCCACGTTTAGAACAGAGCAAGGCTGGATATCCGTCGCTAATCAAAAGCATTATTTGTCGGTTTATACTTGCCAAGCCGAACACATTGCGGCTTACAAAATGCTTTACCCTAAACAAAAAACTGGAAAGGGCTGCATAAACTTCTCAGATAAAGATGCAATTGATTTCGCAGCGCTGACCGACGTTATTAACAATGCACTGAGCGAATAAACTCCTAGGCCTCGCGCCATAAACATTACTCTTCGCGTTCTATACCAACTCCATTAAATAATTAGCCACTCAGCGAAAATTTAATGGAATTGGTATAAGTTCACGCGGCCATTGAGATTCTTTACTAGCTGTAACGCTCAATCACCTCTGAGCAGGCACTGCTTATTCGCCATTCACTTTATATATACCCTCCCATTTGAAATGCTGATGCAAACCAAAGCCTTGCTTAGGTTATCCTGCTTATACTGTCGATTTATTAATCAAACCTTGGGTCTTGATAGAATTGCTTGAGGCAATGAAGGGGAAGATATACCAAGGATAGGAGAAGCGAATGTCAGGCCATTTTCATTTAGCGGGTGAACAAGTAAAGCGTGAAGACATGTTATCCCGAGCGAGAAAAATTGCTCAAATGCTGCAAAACAAAGGGGTGTCTACTGGTGATGTGATTACCATTTTACTGCGTAACGATACTACGCTTTACGAGGTCGTCGAAGCATGTCGCTATGTAGGAGCTTATTATGTCACTTTAAATTGGCATGGCACCCAAGCTGAATTAATGCCCATCCTTAGTGATAGCGGCGCGAAAGTATTAGTAGGGCACAGTAATTTACTGGATCAATTTACGCAACCGCTACCTCCAGACTTAGCCGTCTTAGTGGTTGATACGCCAGACGTTATCAATCAACGCTACGCAAAGTCCGATGTGCTTCCCACAACAAAAAGTTCGACTGACGATAGGCTCAGCGCAACTGCCCATTGGGAACGCTTGACCGCAGTGCTGCGTGATACCCCTGAAATCGAAAGTCAGCCTGAGCGCTTTAGGGGCATGTTTTCATATACATCCGGAAGTACAGGGCAACCAAAGGGCATTAAACGCGAATACGATGAACAAAGACCCGATCCTTACACTGTCTTTGCTGGCCTAGCAAAGGCGCTTATGCAATTAGACAGCGGTGATCGCTTCTATATAGCAGCGCCGCTTTACCACAGTGCCCCACATGCATTGACACTATGCTGCCTGGCGGCAGGAAACGTAACTGTATTTATCGAGCCTAAATTTGATCCAGAGCGCTTTTTAGCCGATGTGCAGCAGCACAAAATAACCCATACCTACATAGTGCCTACTATGATGATCCGCTTGTTAAAGCTGCCACAAGAGGTACGTGAAAAATACGATGTGTCGAGTTTACGGTACGCGTTATCCACGGGATCGGCTTGGCCTGTTGATGTTAAGCAAGGCATGATTGATTGGTTCGGGCCGATATTTTTTGAGTCCTATGGTGCCAGTGAATTAGGTTTTATGACGTTAATTTCATCTGAAGAGTCGTTGGCGAAACCCGGCTCAGTAGGTAAAGCCATAGCAGGCGGTTCGATCATTATTCTGGATGATGCTATGCAGCCAGTACCTATAGGAGAGTCGGGCTCTATTTACGTGCATTTGCCTATGTTTGGGCCGTTTAAATACACCAATACGCAGGGGACGCTCGATGGCCTACATTATCAAAATTACACCACTCTCGGTGATATGGGCTATTTAGATGACGAAGGATACTTGTTCATCAACGATCGTAAGAAAGACATGATCATATCTGGCGGCGCGAATATATTCCCCGCCGAAATAGAGGCTGTTCTTATTCATATGCCGCAAATAGCTGATTGCGCAATCTTCGGTATTCCTGACAGTGAATTTGGCGAAATGATAGTGCTAGCGGCTCAATGTCAGCCAGGCCAACACTTAGACATAGCACAAGTATGTGAGTTTTTAGACGGGCGTATCGCGCGTTTCAAATGGCCTAAAAAACTAGATATACATGATCAATTGCCAAGAGAAGACAGCGGCAAAATATTTAAACAACGCTTACGAGCAGCGTATGTTTAATCGGGCTCGCGGATAAACAAATTGACTGCGCAAGTGCACATTTCTTCGATATGACTGCGATCAGCGTATATGCCATCTATTAATAAGCGTGCGATGCCGTGCATCGTGCCCCAGGTGACTTGGGCAAGACGAAGGGTATCTTCTTGTGGTGACATTAAACCCTGCTCTTGCCATTTTTTGGTCATTTCAACTTGGCGCTGAAAGCTAGGGTAAGCAATGGCGCGCAGATCTTTAGTCGCGCTGTTCTGCTTCCATATTGTGCGGCCAAACATCAGGTCGTACATTTCAGGATTTTCAGCGGCGTAGCCAATGTAGCTTTGAAAAAACTGATGATATTTTTCTCGGTTACTGATGTCGGTTTGCGCCAAAATACGCTCTGCATTGCTATGCCAATGATCAAAACCTTCTTGAGCGATGGCGCACAGCAGTTCATTTTTATCTTTAAAATGATGGTAGGGCGCCGTGCGCGAAACACCCACTCGGTCCGCCAATTTGCGCAGAGAAAGGCCTTCAATGCCCGATTCGCTGAGCATGGCTTTTGCTGCTTCAAGCAAACTAGAGCGAAGGTCGCCGTGATGATAGCTGCCTTTGATGGTAGCTTTTTTAGATGTTGTATTTTGCATAATGATAATTTACCACACATCTTGACAGCGTCAAAATAAGACTTTATCTTGACGTTGTCTAGTTTAACTGGCTGATGGGCGTGAAATCGTTTTTCACGAGAAAACGCGCTAATTAGCAACCTAAAATCCGTAAAATGGAGAATAACGTGTCTGATTTAGATTTTTCAAAGCTGGAAACCTTGAGTGTCAGTATTGACCAACATATCGCTCATATTCAGTTGTCTCGCCCCGAAGCATTGAACAGTATGATCCCTATATTTTGGCATGAGCTGCCGGCCACCGTTCGCAAAATTGATGAACAGTCAGCAGCGCGTGTCATTGTTATTTCCTCGCAAGGCAAACATTTTAGCGCAGGCATGGACTTGTCAGTTTTTACCCAAATGGGTAAGGACTTTGTAGGCGAGCCTGCCCGTCGAGGTGAGCGAATGCGTCGCATGGTGCTAGAACTTCAAGACAGTTTTAATGCTCTAGAATCAGTTCGCATGCCCGTATTAGTCGCTATGCAGGGCGGTGTCATTGGCGGAGCAGTTGACATGGTTTGCGCAGCAGACAGTCGTTACTGCACTGAAGATACTTACTTCACCATTAAAGAAACTGAAATTGGCATGACCGCAGATGTGGGCACGCTGCAGCGTTTACCGCATCTTATTCCTCAGGGCTTGGTGCGTGAACTGGCATATACCGGCCGTAACATGGGCGCTAAAGAAGCCAAAGAGTCTGGTTTAGTGAATCAAGTATTTGCTGACCAAGAAAGTTTGCTCGCAGGCGTCATGAAAATAGCGGCCAAAATTGCCAGTAATTCGCCTCTCGCCGTAGCGGGTTGTAAAGAAATGATCAACTACACCCGTGACCATACAGTAGCAGATGCATTGAACTATATGGCTACATGGCAGACGGGTATGTTTCAAATGCCTGACATTCAAGAAGCCATGAGCGCAGCGCAAGAACGTCGTAAACCCGTTTACGAAGAATTACATAAGAATATCAGTGGAATGCAGCGTAATAAGTAAGCGCTGATACAGAACAAAACAGGACCAAAAAATGACGACATCAACAGCAAATGTAGCAGGCGCTAGCGTATATCCAAACCTTCTTAAGCCACTGGATTTAGGCTTCACTAAATTAAAAAACCGTGTATTGATGGGCTCAATGCATACTGGCCTCGAAGAAGCTCCTAACGGCCATGAACGCATGGCGAAGTTTTTCGCTGAACGTGCCAGAGGCGGTGTGGGCCTAATCGTGACCGGTGGCATTGGCCCCAATGATGAGGGCGCAACACACAAAAACACCAAACGCCTGAGCAACGATAAGGAAGTGGCTCATCATAAGGTCATCACGGATGCGGTGCATAACGAAGGCGGCAAAATCTGTATGCAAATTCTGCACACCGGTCGTTACGCTTACAACCCGAATTTGGTTGCGCCATCAGCGGTGCAAGCGCCTATTAATCCGTTTAAGCCTAAGGCTTTAGATGACGATGGGATTGAAAAACAAATAGAAGATTTCATTTTCACCTCAACTCAGGCGCAAAAAGCCGGTTATGATGGTGTTGAAATTATGGGTTCTGAAGGGTATTTTTTAAACCAATTCATTGCTGCTCGTACTAACCAACGCGACGATGAGTGGGGTGGTAGTTACGAAAACCGCATTAAATTACCTCTAGAAGTAGTGCGCCGTGTACGTGAAGCTGTAGGTGAGAAATTCATTATTATTTACCGCTTATCGATGCTTGATTTAGTAGAAGGTGGTTCTACCTATGAAGAGGTGGTCGAGCTAGGTAAATTGATTGAGAAAGCCGGTGCGACCATCATCAATACGGGCATCGGGTGGCACGAAGCACGTATTCCTACTATAGCGACCAAAGTCCCACGTGCGGCGTTTACTTGGGTAACAGCAAAATTCCGCGAATCATTGTCTATCCCCGTCATTACCTCTAATCGCATTAACACCCCCGAAGTGGCCGAGCAAGTGCTTGCCCGGGGCGATGCGGATATGGTTTCTATGGCGCGCCCGTTTTTGGCCGACCCTGATTTTGTTATTAAGGCTATCGAAAACCGCTCTGATGAAATCAATACGTGTATTGGTTGTAACCAGGCCTGTTTAGATCACGTGTTTGAAGGCAAGATGACCAGTTGTTTGGTTAATCCTAGAGCATGTCATGAAACTGAGCTTAGTATTCTACCTACTCAACAGCCCAAGAATATTGCGGTTATTGGTGCAGGCCCAGCCGGGCTGGCAGCAGCAAAAACCGCCGCTGAGCGTGGTCACTCTGTTACCTTGTTTGATTCGTCCGATGAGCTCGGTGGGCAATTTAATATCGCTAAGCAAGTGCCGGGCAAAGAAGAGTTTTACGAGACTATCCGTTACTTCAAACGCCAACTCGAATTACACAATGTGACTGTTAAGCTCAACACGCGAGTGAGTGCGAGCGACTTAAACGATAGTGATTTTGATGACGTGATCGTTGCGACGGGTATTGAGCCACGCACACCGCCGATCGAAGGTATCGACCATGCGAAAGTTATGACCTACATCGAAGTGATTAAAGAGCACAAGCCGGTAGGTAAAAAAGTGGCTGTGATTGGCGCCGGTGGTATTGGTTTTGACGTATCTGAGTTTTTATCACACTCTGGGGAATCAACTAGTTTAAGCATTCCTGCTTTTATGAAAGAGTGGGGCATTGACATGACGTTCTCTTCTCGCGGTGGTATTGAGGGCATGAAAGCGCAGCCTGCACCGTCACCAAGAGAGATATTCTTGCTGCAACGCAAGACCACCAAAGTGGGCGCAGGCCTTGGTAAAACCACGGGTTGGGCACATCGTGTTGGTTTGCTGAATAAAGGCGTGAGCATGATTGCCGGTTGTGAGTACTTAAAAATTGATGACCAAGGCATTCATATTAAAGTGAACGATGAGGTGCAAGTGCTGGACGTAGACAATGTCATTATTTGTGCGGGCCAAGAGCCACTGCGTGAATTGGTTGAAGGTTTAACCAAACCGTATCACCTAATCGGTGGTGCTGACGTAGCAGCGGAACTTGATGCTAAGCGCGCTATAGACCAAGGCACCCGTTTAGCGGCTGAATTGTAACGACGCGATAACAATACTGCGTGATTTACCAAACGCGAGCCCCCATTACTGAATTTCAGTAATGGGGGCTTTTTTTGAGTATTGGTTGGGGACTATTTATCTTCAAAAAAGCATTTAGTGAACGCGATGAACGCTTTTAACCTAGCAGATTGATGTATGAGCTGCGGGTGAATTAGATAAATCGCGAATTCCGCATGCAGTGCATTTTCCAGAATGGGCACTAATACGCCTGAATCTATTTCTTTATCCACCACATATTCAGGCACCAAAATAATACCGTTATCTGCAATCGCATGCTTTTTAAGAATAAGGTTATCGTTTACTGCTATTGGGCAATTTACGTTTGTTTTTTTGTCTGCAAATTGCCATTCGCTCTTCAGTGATTGACTTAAACAAATATGCTCAATTAAGTCCTCTATACGCTTAGGTGTGCCATGTTTAGCTAAATATTCAGGGCTTGCACAACAGGTATGGCGGTAATCAAACAGCTTTTTAGCAATCATGTTTTGCGGGGGCGTTTTGGTTGCTCTAAAGGCTAAATCAAAATCGTTATGGGAAAGGTCATAGGTGGTGTAGCTGCAATCAACACTGACCGAAATTAAGAGATAGCACGCCTGAAATTCAGCACATAAATCCAGTATATAACGCTGAGCAAATTGATTGGGTGCAGTGATGCGTAGCACGCCCTCAAGGGCGTCGTTGTCGTGACGAACTTCACGCTCTAGGGCCAGTAGCGAGCGCTTTATTTGATTCATGCCTGCCAGTAATTGCGCCCCTTCTTCGGTTAGCGACACATGACGCGTGGAGCGAATAAACAAATGTTTATCCATATCTTGCTCAAGTTTACGAATTTGTTCTGATAAATACCCACGGGATATTGAAAGCACTTGTGCTGCGCGGGTGAAGCTTAATTGCTTTGCTACTTCGCTGAATAAAATTAAGCGTTCAAACTTTTTATGTTCACGGCTCATGGCAAACGATCACACTGGAAAATAATAGCGACATTTTAGCGTTGCATTGTTCGCTATATCAAACAATGTTTTCACTAACTCCCTCTTTTGCTTTGCCGTTAACTCACTACACTGTGCACAACGACTATATTCCCCTAAGAGGCTTTCATGACAAACTCGTCTTCCCCCCTAACTCACTATTTACCCAACGTTAGTTCAATTGTTTATGGCTGCATGGGTCTTGGTGGCAATTGGGATGATTCACCCATTACTAACGCATATGTCGAGCAGGCTAATGACTGCGTAAATACCGCATTAGAATCAGGGATTAATTTTTTCGACCACGCGGATATTTACACGCTCGGTAAAGCCGAGCAGGTATTTGGCAAGGTACTTAGTGAACGCCCACAGTTACGTAAAAAAATTTACATTCAATCTAAATGTGGTATCCGGTTCGCGGATGCCAATGGCCCCAAACGGTATGACCTATCAGCAGATTGGATCGAAGCCTCGGTTGAGAGCAGCTTGCAACGTTTAAACACAGACTATTTAGACGTACTTATGTTGCACAGACCGGACCCCCTTATGCAACCTGAAGAAATTGCACGGGCGTTTGAAGCCTTAAAGCGTGAAGGCAAAGTACACCATTTTGCCGTGTCGAACATGCAACACCATCAAATCGCATTTTTGCAACACGCATTGGATGAACCGTTAGTGGCCAATCAAATTGAAGCGAGTTTACTCAAACAAGACTGGATTGATGAAGGCGTTTACGCGGGGAACAGTGAAGGGCGCGACATCAATTTTACGTCGGGTACGTTGGAATACTGTCGCCGTCAAAACATACAACTACAAAGTTGGGGGAGTTTAGCCCAGGGCTTGTATTCAGGGCGGGATGTAAAGGGTGAATCGGATGCCGTACAACGCACTAGTCTGTTGGTTACAACCCTAGCTGATGTCTATAGCACAAGCCCTGAAGCAATAGTACTCGCTTGGCTAATGCGCCACCCAGTAAGGATGCAACCTGTTATTGGTACCACAGACTGTGCTCGGATCGCGGCGTCTTGCCAAGCAATGAATATCCAGCTCAGTCGCGAGCATTGGTACGCCTTGTATGTAAGTGCTAAAGGCCACGAGTTACCGTAACAAGGTTGTGCTTAAACATTACCAATTGGCATTCAGCATCAGCAATTAACAGCAAATAAAAACAAAAGAGCGCTTTAATGGATTTAAATACAGCAACAAATATGATGCAAGCGGCCATAACATCGGCGCGTGCAAACAATCAACACATCGCGATTTGTGTCACCGATAGTCACGGCGAACTGTTGTGCTTTAGCCGTATGGATGATGCCAGCTTGCAAGCGGGTGTTTTGGCGCAAACTAAAGCATATACCGCAGCACGAGAGCGCCAAACTACCCGCCAACTCGCCAAGTGGGCGCAAGAAACCCACAAAGATATGGGGTATTGGAATGACGCTAAATTTACTGGGATCGCAGGAGGTGTGCCGGTATTTATTGATGCAAAATGTGTGGGGGCAATGGGGGTCAGCGGTTTGAGCGAATTCGAAGATGAAGCAGTAGGAATAGCGGCAATTGAAAAGTGTGGTTTTGCTATAAAAGTTAAGCTGAAGGAGACCGCAGCATGATATTGGGCAGAGCATTATTACTAATATTTCTTACTGGCGTTGTCGCCGGTTGTGGCACTGCTGAAAATCAGGATACGCAGCACACAGTAAACAGCGGGAGTAAGGTCGTTGGCACCGGTACCGCGAACAACAAACTGCCAAACGATAACTATCTGTTACGTGATGTGCGCGACGATGTGTTTTATTTCGTGATGCCAGATAGGTTTAACAATGCTGACCCAAGCAATGATAATGGTGCTTTAGAGGGCGGTATTTCTGCTGGTGGCTTCGATGCAACGTCAAACCGTGGCTTTCACGGTGGTGATATGCAAGGTATTGAACAGAAACTTGACTACCTGCAAGGCATGGGCGTGACCGCCATTTGGATGACGCCAATCTTACGCAATAAAGCGGTTCAACGTGATGGCGTTGCCCATCATGGTTACTGGATCGTGGATTTCACCGAGATTGACCCACATTTTGGCTCAAATAACGATCTTAAAAGCCTAATTGCTGCGGCACACAAAAAAGGCATTAAAGTCTTTTTCGATATTATCACTAATCACACTGCCGACGTGGTGAAGTATGAAGAGTGCCATCACGCCAACGGTGATTTTAAGAAAGAGAACCACTGCTTGTATAAGTCTTTACAGCAGCTCACCGAGGGAGACGATTACACACCTTTCGTGCCGCTTAACGAACAAACGGTAAAAGTGCCAGGCTGGCTAAACGATCCGCAATTTTACCATAACCAGGGGGATACTACTTTCAAAGGGGAGAGCTCGTTAAACGGTGATTTCAATGGACTCGATGATTTAGATACAGAAAATCCTGAAGTGTTGCAGGGCATGATCGAAATCTACAAAAATTTGATCAAAGAATTCAAACCCGATGGTTTTAGAATTGATACGGTGCGCCATGTGCGCTTGCCATTTTGGCAAACGTTCAGCCCATCGATAATGGCGTATGCACAAGAGCAGGGCATACCTAATTTTCATATTTTCGGTGAAGTGTATGACCCAGACCCAGCGCAATTAAGCCGTTTTACCACTGAAGGTAAACTGCCGTCGGTTTTGGATTTCGGTTTTCAGCAAGCCGCTGCTGACGTGTTTTATCGTAAACATCACCCCCAAACTATTGATGCTTTATTCGCTCAAGATGATTTATACACAGATGAGGACAGTCAAGCGGATTTACTGATGACCTTTTTAGGTAATCACGATATGGGTCGCACCGGCTACTTTATCGAGCAAGGCGTACCAAATGCTAGCAACGAAGAAAAACTGAAACGCAGCATTTTGTCTCATGCGTTTATGTATTTATCTCGTGGTATACCTGTTGTGTATTACGGGGACGAGCAGGGCTTTACCGGAGACGGTAATGACGTAAACGCCAGACAAGATATGTTCCCTTCTTTGGTTGCCAGCGACAACGACAATCCATTGTTAGGCAGTAACGCGAGCACTGCAGATAATAACTTTGACCCTTTACATCCTATTTATCAGGCGCTGAGGGACTTAGCACAACTAAGGCATCAACATGCAGCATTGCGCCACGGGCAATATGAGAGTCGTTATTTCAGTGATGATTCGATGATGTTTGCCTTTGCTCGGAAATTGCCCCAAGGCAAAGAGTATTTGGCGGTGTTTAATGCCGGTACTGAAGCCGCTAGCATGAAGTTGTCCGGGCGGTCAGAGCATTATGAAGGTCTTGTTGAAGCGACTAGGTTCAACTTAAACAATGACGTAATTAAGGTAACGGTGCCAGCCTTGAGTTTCGCTTTGTATCAAGCTAAATAACCTGAATACTGGATAAGCCGAGCCTCTCGATAACGCCCTTTTTGTGCCTAGCTGCGTTGGGTTGTCTAGCAATAACACGTTATTACGTACGCCAATCCGCCTTACTATGCACGAAAAATTTCGTCACCGAGTAAGCTTTAGAGTAAAACAACTTGGGTGTAAATGCGTAAGCTATTGAATTATAATCTTAAACCCCATTGGAGCGACACTTCTTATCCAGAACTCAGGTTAAATAACGTAATCTACTTTATTTTTATCACAAAAAGCCGCAGACGTTATTGCTCTATCAGTGCATTAATATCTGCGTGTTAGCCTATTTATATGACTCAGCGTTCTTTCTTAGCGCGCCAAATGAAGCTTAGTAGAGTGACACCTGCAAGAACAAAGCAGTAAAACGAATAGGGAATAACATCTACCGGCGACAGTGAGAACGTTGCGCCGATAATCAATAACTGCCCGCCGTAAGGAATTAGCCCTTGTACCACACAAGCAAAAATATCAAGCAAGCTGGCGCTGCGCTTGGGCTCGATACCGCCTTGTTCAGCGAGGGCTTTAGCCGTACTACCGGCGACAATAATCGATACGGTGTTATTGGCAATACATACATTTAACGCGCTGATAAGTACCGCGATACCCAACGAGTTACCAATTTTAATTGGTAACGCTAGAGCACGAATGAGCTTGCTGATGGACGCTAGCAAAAAATCGATGCCCCCTTGTTGGCGCATGAGTTCAGATAATCCGCCGAGCATCAGCGATAAAATCATAATCTCCTGCATTTGGCCAAAACCGGCATACACATCTTGCCCCACAGAAACCAGCTGGTAATCAGTGATACTCATGCCGATAATTGCGCTAGATAAGATACCAATCACTAGCACTGCGAACACATTAACCCCGGCAACCGCTAACACCAAGATCAGCACATAGGGCAGGGCTAGCCAGCCGTTCGTGCCTTGGGGAATATTTGCTTCTCCGGTTTCGCCTAATACGACCAGTAGCACGATGACAATCAGGGCAGCAGGTAAAGCAAGGTGTAAATTAGCCTTGAATTTATCGCGCATTTCACAGCCTTGTGTGCGCGTTGCGGCGATAGTGGTATCTGAAATAATCGATAGGTTATCGCCAAATATCGCGCCGCTGACCAATACACCTGCTACTAATGCCGGCTCGATGCCTGTGGCTTGTGCTACACCCAACCCCACTGGGCCAAGGGCTGCAAGTGTGCCCATGGATGTGCCCATAGCGGTGGCGATAAACCCCGCGATTAAAAACAACCCGGGCAAGATAAATTGGGCTGGAATAATACTCAGGCCTAAGCTTACCGTTGCGTCTACTCCACCAGTGGCTTTAGCCACGGCAGAAAAAGCGCCCGCTAATAAATAGATAAAACACATGGTAATAATATTGTTGTGACCCGCCCCTTCGACGTATCGCGCCATGGTTTGGGTTAGGGTTTCCTTTGACAGCAAAACCGCGAGTATCACCGCAGGCAGTAACGCTGACGGGGAGGGTAACTGATAAAAAGCATACTCCACGCCTTGCGCTTGATAATAAAAGCCGACACCCAAAAACAGTACTAAGAAGGTAAGCAGCGGCAACAGCGCAAGTTTAGCGGTAGTCGAATAAGGGTTTAACGAAGGTGAAGGAGCTTGCATAATTTTACCATGGACGTTTAGACGTCTAAAATACTAACCGTCTGGGGGAAAATAGCAAGTTTAGTTCGTTATATCTCAATATTTTTCAACATGATCAGGTGCTTGCGTGGATATCAGCATTATATCTGTTTAATTGCTTTGCTTTTTATGTAGCAAATAAAAATTGTTGAAGAAAAAATTGGCGCATTGTATTTGTTGCTGTAATTGAAATTGAATCTATAAAGTATTGAATTTAGTTGAATAGTCGGCCACGTTGAATTAATCTTTTATGCCTAAAAAAATTACCAGCTAAGTTGTTGCTGATTGATACCGTTTGCTCACGACAGCAGCATGCCTTAATTAAAATCTATTGCGTTTAGAGTTGTTGAGTGTAAACAATACGAGGAACAAGGATGAAGTTTAGAAATATTCAAATATATACCATGTTATTTGCAACCGCTTTTCTGTTTGGTTGTGCTTCTAAGCCCGTAGGTGAATCGTTTGTAAAGCAAGATACAGCTGCTGATACCGACAAAGCAAGAGTGTTTATTTATAAAAACAAGCAGTTGTATGGCAGTGCCTTTTCATGGTTGATTACGGAAGGTGATACTGAATTAGCTGTTATGTCGACTAATACCTATTTTGTTTTTGATTCAACACCTAAAATGTTGACACTGAAGGCTGATTTAAGGTCTACCCCAACATATTTTCCCACAAGTCCTTTGGGCGTCGTTATGGATACCATTGGCGCTGCAAACGCGCACGAGACGAATTCGAAAATTAAATTAGAAGAGCTTCATACTTTTTCGGCATCCCCTGGAACTACGTATTATTTTAGGTTGGAGTTTAAGCACGATGTCGTTAGTTCACCCCAACCCTATTTGGTGGCAGTTAGTGAAGAAGATGCACTCAAGGAAATGCAAGGCACTCGTTTAGCCTTGTTAGAACATTAACTAAACGGAATAATTTAACAGATTATCTGCGTAGGTCTTGGCACGCGCATTCGTGGTTCACGAGTGCATATGTCGATACATGAAATCGCCAAGTATTTTCTATTGCACCTCTAGCGTATTTATCACTCACTGAGTGATTCATCAATCATCAGATCATCTAAAAGGTTTTCTAACCAAAACGATTTCAAATAACAATGCTTCTCTGCGCTGAAAAATATTTCATGAAGTTACATTCCATAACACTTTGCGCATCAATGTTAACAGGCGCTTTAAATGGCATGAGGTATTATTCTTGCGTCATATAAATACCTAATTGTTATGTCGAATCTGTGCAACTGAAATCAGTGCGCTTCGGTTTTCTCCCTAGCGCTTCTGCCACGACGCGACAACATTACGCCACACATTAATCTATAGGAACGTCCATGGACGCTTGGAATCTGATCTGTTTTTTAGGGGCACTGGCTGTCCTTATCGCTTTTACCAATCAATTCGTGCTCAAACTGCAAACAACCATTGCTATCACCACCGGCTCTGTGGTGATTTCTTTGTTACTAATATTAGCGGTAAAACTGCTGGGGGATAACTCTGCCCAGTCGCTTATCAATGTGGTCAGTGAACTAAATTTTAATCAGATTCTGCTTAATGGCATGTTGGGCTTTTTATTATTTGCAGGTGCTATGGAGATTGATTTACGCGCTTTGCGTCGTCAGCGATGGGAAATCACCATACTCGTGCTGTTTTCTACCGTTGTTTCTACCATCATAGTCGGGTATTTAAGCGCCTTTGTTTTAGCGCAATTTGGTTGGAACGTACCCTTTATTTACTGCTTGTTGTTCGGTGCGCTAATTAGCCCCACAGATCCCATCGCAGTGCTGGCGATCATTAAGCAAATGCAGGCACCTAAAAACATTTCGATTCAAGTCGAAGGAGAGTCTTTGTTTAATGACGGGGTAGGCTTGGTTATTTTCTCTACTTTGTTTGCCGTTGCGTTTAGCGGCGTTGAGCCAACTTTTAGCAGCGTGGCTGAGTTGTTCTTAACAGAAGCGGTGGGGGGGATTGTTTTTGGTTTAGTGCTTGCGGTGATTGCCCATTACTTGATCATAAAAAGTCCAGATATTAACGTTCGCTTATTAGTCACCTTGGCTATTCCATCTGCGGGTTATGCGCTTGCAATCGCATTGCATGTATCAGGTGCGCTGGCGATGGTGATGTGCGGGATTTTCATCGGCAATGTCACTCGCTCAAAAGGGGCGTCACTTGCGCGTATTTCTAGTATCCGCTTTATCAAGAACTTCTGGCATGCCACAGATACCTTCCTAAATGCTTTGCTGTTCTTACTGATCGGCATGCTGATTGTCAGTATGAGCCTGTCTTTAGATGAAATCTTGATTGGTCTTTGTATGATCCCCGCTGTGTTATTCGCGCGTTTTGTCAGTGTAGGGGCCCCTTACTTGGTCTTTAGGCAGTTTAGGCGCTACGACTTAAACTCCGTGCGTATTCTTACCTGGGGCGGTTTGCGAGGTGGTTTAGCACTAGCGATGGCGGCGTCTATTCCCAATGACACTATGCTAGGTAATGGTCACAATTTGCATAATTTAATGGTTATCGTGACTTACATAGTGGTTATTTTTTCCATCGTGGTACAAGGCTTAACAATTTCCCCCTTAATCAAGAAGAGTATTGCAGCATCTGAGCCTAACACCTAGGCATCTTGCTCACTTGTGTGTTTCGCACTTGATCCTTCAGGCCAAGAAAGGTGAATAAGTCATTAGACTAACGTATAGCTTACTCGGTAAATTAACTGAGTAAGCTATACGTTTATTTGGTCCTATTGAGTAATGAGGTTTGGTGTTATGTTTCAATTGATTTATGTAAGCGATTTTGCAATGGCGCTTGATGAAAATGATTTGCAAGACATCCTTATCTCAGCCAGGGCAATCAATAGTGAACAGGGGATAAGCGGTAAGCTTATTACGGTGTCTCGCCACTTTTTTCAAGTGATTGAAGGTGATGAAGCGAAGGTTAATCAGCTATATGCCAAAATAAAGCAAGATACACGGCATGAAAATGTCCGCTTAGTAATGACAAAAAGTACTGGTGTGCGCGAGTTTGGTGACTGGTCTATGGGGTTCTCAAGTTTACTTGAATCCCAGCAAGCGCAAGATGCGGCTTTTATATTGAGTGATTTTGCTAAGCGCGAAAGCTTTTCACCAGAACATCACAGTGGCATTGGGTTACTACTCAAGCAGGTATAAGAAGATGTAACCTTGGTCAAAGGATTTGACCAAGGTTTTTTATTCAATACTTTTTATTTCTCAGTCACTTGATAAATAGTCACTGTGCCGCTTACTTCATTGCCGATAATCAATAGTGCATTGCCATTTGGGCTGTCGCTTGGGGCGACAAATTTAATGCTCTCAGGCCCTAGATCTCCCGATATCGCGACTTCGCTGCAATCCATGCCTTCGGCTTCATCGCAAGGATTGTCTAAATCATCGTCTAGCTCGAAGTCTGTGCTGAAATCACGGTTGTTATAGTGAGCAACATAGGCAACATTGAATGGATTTGTGACATCGTAAGTGAACAGATCACCAGATCGTTCTTGGGCAATAAATGCGTAAGTTCGACCTTCTATTTCCCCTACGGCAATGGCTTCAGGCTCTCCGCCTTTATCATCTGAACGGTTGTCACCTTTGTTCTCTGTATGTGCGCTATTAAAATCATTGCCTAAAATAGCTGCTGAAATCTTACCGAAGTCATCGCCAGAATCGTACACCAGATTAATGTTTTGATCCCAGATAGAAAACGAACGTGCGCCGTAGGCGTACAAGGCTTCAAACTCACCGTTTTCATCAGCGTCCCCTAAGGCCGTAGTGACTTTTAAACGCCCTAGGCCATCATCACCGCCACTTACATCATAAGCGGATTGTAAGCTAGGAGAGAGTGTCATATTCAGCTCGTCTTCATCGATGATATCCGCTACTCTGACTTCTTCTGAGTAGGCGTCATAATCACGAGAGTCCCCTTCATTGGCTGACAAAATAAAGGTCGCGCCATTGTATTGGTAAGACGTGATCGTATCTGGTTGATACATACCGTACAGGCCATCAACGCTGCTGAAATTAGGCAGTTCGTCCTTATTGGTGAAATCTAGCTCGAAATCACTCCAGTCCTTAAAGCCAAGGGCACGCACTTCAATGGTCATGTCGTCTAAATCAAGAATGCCAATGGCGTTACTTTCTTGAAGTGATACATACGCGGTTTTGCCGTCTGCTGCGTAGGTAATGTATTCGGGCTCTAATTCTTGCGCGACTGTCATGCCCGCTGGACCGGCAAATTTAACCCCTGACGCTTGTAGCAGAGCCATACGTTCTGCGTCCGTGTCGAAATCTTCATCATCAAGTGTGTCACTTGAAAACGTCATATCTGTGGTGAAGTTAATTGTTTCTGCTGTGTCAGCTGGAACACCATCTGTGATGGTGATCATGGACACACTGCCTTGTGGGTCAACTGCGTAATCTGTATCCGGCTCACCTTCATTGGCGACTAATACATTAGTGCCATCAGGGTTAAACGCCACCATATCCGGTAGAGCGCCTGCTGCAACCGCCTTGACAAAGGTTCCTTGGCCAGTTGCATCTAAACTGTAGAACAATACGGCTCCTTGGCTGGTTTTCACACTGGCCTGGACTGCAATCGCCAGCATGTCACCGTTAATGGCAATGGAGTTGGCTGCCCCTAAGGTGATGGTTTGATCTGCATTTGCCGCATCTTTTACCGTTACGCTATCAGCGAAGGTAAACGCGCTGGATTGTAAGCTGGCATCAGAAAAAGGGTTAGCCACAGCAGCGGTGGTTAAGCCCGATAAATCAATCACTTCAATTTGATTAACTGCAGAGTTAATGGCGAAGGCGGTATTCGAAGCTTGGTGAAACTGAACGATTTCAGCTGCACTTTTACCAAATACCTCTATGCCACCTGCTGTAAAGCGGCCAACCACTTCAATGTTTAAATCACGGGGTAGACTTTGGCCATCGACTCCGTCAATGCCATTTGTGCCGTCAACACCTGCGGCGCCATCTTGCCCGTCATCGCCTTCAAGGGCACAGCCTGAAAGGCCAAAAACAACGGCCATACTTAAGATACTAAGTTTTAACGCTTTATTGAGTGGTTGCACTGCTTGTTCCTTATTTTAATTGTCTTGAGTAAACGCAGCCCAACAACTTAGAGTGCCCATGTGACTCTTTAACGACAAAAAAATGAACAAATTGTGACGGCGGGTATTTTAGAAAACGAAACTGGGAGGAGAGCAAACATCAGAAAATTGCTTAGGTGAGAAAGCAGACCTGAACTGAACAGTAATGGTGGATCCACTATACTGATGATTAGATTCAAGCCTGAATATATGAAAGCGTAAGCGTGTTATTAAGCCATTTCAGCCATAACTTTACCAACGTTTGACATTACCTGAGCTAATTCTTTGGTTGGGCTAAAATCGATAAATTTTAAGTCCTTGTCGACGATGGCGGTGTGCCCTGGCTGCGCGTAGAAAACGTCGCCGGCTTCAAATAACTCTTGTGTACCGTCATCGTATATAAAGCGGAAGGTCCCTTCGAATATATAACCCCAATGCGGGCAATGACAGTTGTTGTTGTTTAACCCTTTGAGCAAGGGCGTAAAATCAGTGCCTTTTGGTAGTTCATGAAAAACAACGGTCATGCTTCCCAATCCCGCTGGGGAGCGCATGATCATTCCGGGGGCTTGCATTACAACGGGTATATCTTCCTTCTTCATTTTCATGGTTATTTCCTTTCTATAACGCGAAAAAAGTAATGCTGTTTACTACTGGACAGCGTAAAGGGTAAGTCAACAAACTCGGCTTACCGCTGATAGAGTATAGATAAAAAATATAAATCCGAGTTTGATGCCAAAACGATTTACACGGAATGAAAGCTGATTTTTTAAAAAAAGGACCTCAATCCGAGATAAAAAAGCAGCCCGCAGGTACGAAAGACAGACGTTTGGCGAAGAATCGATGGTTTAAGTGGATTATTCAGAACTCTATCTTACGTTCTGTTTTAGAAGAGTATGAGCAAATTTGATTGTCCATTAATTGCCAAGAGCGGACATTCGGCATTAACTTTTTGTGCACCATAAGATCCCATTTAGCCGGATTACAAATTCCCTGACTTGCCAATTATCTCGTATTTAAATGGACTGTATAAAAAAACAGGTGCAATCGGATTTAGTGAATAATGCCCATGTCGCTTCCTATTATGTAATTTTGGTTGGTCTCGCTTTGTTTTTCTTAAAAACGCTAAGTTATTAATTTAACTATGGAAAATATTTTTCACATGGTTTTTAATAGGAAGCAGAAAAGTCTCGTTAAACCGAGGTCTCCTTTTGCTTTTGCAACTTCGAGTGGTTTTACTCGTACGATAGTAAAAATACTGAATAAAATCGGAAGGCAAGAACTTAAAATGACGAAAAAAACTACCGAATCGAGAAGTTACATATACGACATGCTCAATAATAAGCGTTAGCAGTATAAATCATGTATCGATTATTAATTTTACCGCTGATCTTAATATCAACATTACTCTACGGACAGAATACAATGTTGTGGCCTTCGTTAAGTGACTATAAATATACAAGTGGTCGCCAAGCCACAGAAGATGATATTAATTTAGGTGCTGCAGTGTTTATGCTGCAAGTCGAAGGGAAAAATATTGGTAAACCAATCGATATTATAATACCACAATATGCTATTCATATTGACCAAGAAACGGGTGAAAAGACAAAAGTTATAATTATTCAGGCTGAAGAAACTGACGACTCCCAAGTTATTGGGGCAATTAACATTCAAACAGACGAATTTATTGCGGCTTTAAAGTTTGAATTCGAGTTCTTAGGAAATAAAAAACCAAGTGCAGAGTAGTATACTGCTAACAAGGCATCCAAACGGACTAAAAACAGTTGGCTGTTTTCACTCCGTTCAACATTATAGCCAACAATTTTTAGCCGCTCAATGTGGCGTTAAATGAACTAAGGAAGGTCTAGTTGAAATTTCAAATCATTAAGTTGTTATTAATTTTACCAATTACAATTGCGGCTAATGTCAGTGAAAATAACTTTGCGGATGTGAAGCTAACCCATATCAAACCAGGAAAATCTGATGCTCAATGGATTAGAACTAAACAGGTCACTCCAATGTATCCAATGGATCTTGCGATGAAAGGTATTGCTGGTTGCGGCATATTTAAAGTAACTGTAAATGAAAATGGTAAAACAGATAACGTTGAATTAATTAGTTCAATACCGAAAAAAGTTATTTATAAACCTGCAAAGAAAGTTATAAAAAAATGGAAATGGCAAAATATTTCTGGTCACCCTAATGCTACTGAAGAAAAACTGATTAGGTTAGATTTTTGTATGGGTGGTAAAACAGAAGCCGAGGCAAAAGTAAGATGTGCTGAACAAGCAAAGTTAAAGTGTAGTGAATAGTTCACTTAACAAACAAATTAGGGCCGACGCGCACACAGCGCGCCCCATATGTTAAGCGTTAATGACCGCTTTACGCTCATAGCCGTCTGTCACAGTCGTTCGAAATCTTTCTGTCCCGAATATCACAATATACGTGAACTCAAACAGATTAAATGGAGTGCTGAAAAAACAATTTTGACGATGAGAGTCCGGTCCGTGAGCTACATTCCGCCTACAAATTCTTGCCATGATAAAAGGACTTCTTTGAAGTCTTCTAAACCGCAACCGCAGATTGATTCCTGATCGTATAATTCGGTGTCTTCAGGAATATCGATTTCACCTTCATCTCGGGTTATCGCTGCGTAAACTTCTATCTCATCTCGCGTTAAATCCATATTGAATTCACGCCCTTGCAGCGCGTATTGCTCAATGTTTTTGTGTTCTAATTGTTGAATAACATCCAACAAGTGGTGTATTTTCTGACGATCTCGACCGAGTTCTTCACTAAACCATAAGCCGAGCGTTTCTGCTCCCATTTCAAAAATGGCGGCAGGCTCTGCGCGATCGTTGCGAATAAATTGATAATCCATTAGGTGTCCAAAAAGATTAAATTAAAAAATGTCGCCGCGGGCTTCGATCTGAGTTAAATAAACTCGCAAGTCAAACTCCAGTTGATGGTAATCCGGCAGCATATGTAAACATAGTTGATAGAATGCTTTGCTGTGATCTTTCTCTTTTAAGTGTGCTAATTCGTGCACCACAATCATGTTAAGGAAGGGCTCTGGAACACGTTTAAATAGCGTACTAACGCGAAGTTCATTCTTGCTTTTGAGTTTCGCGCCTTGCACCCGAGAAACATACGTGTGTAAACCTAACGCATGGTTAACCACATGTATTTTGGGATCAAATGCGATTTTACTAAGTGGTGCAGACTTGCGCATAAAGCGGTTCTTTAAGTCCATAACATATTGCCGTAATGCATTGTCGTTGCTGACGTCATGCACATGGGGATAGCTTTTGAGCAAATAGTCTTTTAATTTATCTTGCTCAAGGAGCTGCTCTATTTTGTCTTGCAGGTGTCCAGGGTATGCAGCTAAGTACTTCATTGTATGAATATTAATGACTCGATTTTTTAGGCTCAGGCCAAACAAATTCATCCGCAGAAGCGGGCGCTTGAACGGTCTTTTTAGGGGAGCGAGACTTGCTCCTAGTGGTATACAAATAAAGCTCTTCGACTTTGGCTCTAGCCCAAGGGGTTTTGCGTAAAAACTTTAAGCTTGATTTAACGCTTGGGTCGCTTTTGAAACAATTGATTTTTACTTGCTCGTGCATTTGCTCCCAGCCTAGCTTTTCGACCAGAGTTTCCACTATGTGTTGCAAGGTTAAGCCGTGCAAAGGATTGTTTTTCTGAACTGTCATTCTGTCACATCTGAAATAGTTTGATATTGGGCAATATAATCTGCAACGTTAGGACTAGTAGGTACGCTAAATTATGATGCCTGTTAGGGGTTGTGAATTCTCTACCGGTTGCTCTGGGTAGGTAGCAAGTGTTTGCGATGAACCATGTTCGTCTATTTGCTCTAATTTAACAGAAAATCCCCATAAATGATGTAGATGCTTTAACACTTTATGGTGGCTGTCAGCCAGTGGAACACCGTTTTGTGGCAAATATGACAAGGTTAAAGAGCGGTCGCCTCTGGAGTCCACACCAAACACTTGTATATTTGGCTCAATATTACTCAAATTATATTGCGCGGAAAGTTTTTCTCTGACGGCGTGATAACCGGCTTCGTCATGAATGGCAGAAACATCGAGAAAGGCGTTTTGTTCATCATCTTCAATGGCAAAAAACTTAAAATCACGCATTAGCTTAGGTGACATAAACTGACTGATAAAGCTTTCATCCTTAAAGTTTTGCATGGCGAAGTGGACTGTTTCCAGCCAGTCTTTGCCTGCAATTTCAGGAAACCATTGGCGATCTTCATCAGTGGGTGATTGGCAAATGCGCTTTATATCCATAAACATATTAAAGCCCAATGCATATGGATTGAGGCCTGAATAGTTTGGGTGATTATATGCTGGTTGTGCCACCACATTGGTATGGCTGTGCAGAAACTCAAGCATAAACTTATCTGTGAGTTTCCCCTCATCGTAGAGATGGTTGAGTATATGATAGTGCCAAAAGCAGGCCCATCCCTCGTTCATAACTTGGGTCTGTTTTTGCGGATAAAAGTACTGAGATACTTTGCGCACAATCCGGACTAATTCTCGTTGCCAAGGTTCTAACAAAGGGGCATTCTTTTCGATAAAATAGAGCACATTCTCTTGCGGCTCAGAAGGGAACCTTCGAGTAGGTTCGCTGCTTTTAGCTTCAGACTTAGGCAAGGTACGCCATAATTCATTCACCTGAGATTGAATATGTTGCTCACGATTTTGCTGGCGCTCCCGCTCAATCTGCATGGATATTTTCTGTGGACGTTTGTAGCGATCAACACCGAAATTCATTAACGCATGGCAGGAGTCGAGCACATTTTCGACTTCACTAACACCGTATTTTTGTTCGCACTTCGCCACATAATTTTTGGCAAATAGTAGGTAGTTTATAATTGAGCTAGCGTCTGTCCATGCTTTGAATAGATAGTTATTTTTGAAAAACGAGTTATGGCCGTAACAAGCATGGGCCATGACGAGTGCTTGCATAGGCATGGTGTTTTCTTCCATTAGATAGGCGATGCAAGGGTCTGAATTAATAACGATTTCGTAGGCCAATCCCATTTGTCCGCGACGGTAATTTTGCTCTGATTGAATAAATTTTTTGCCATAAGACCAATGGGCATAATTAACCGGCATACCGATACTCGCGTACGCATCCATCATGTGTTCAGCGGTAATAATTTCTATCTGGTTGGGATAAGTGTCTAGGCCATAATGTTTCGCTACGCGATCAATCTCTTGTTCGTACTCAGCCAAAAGCTCGAAAGTCCAATCAGGGCCGTCACTTAGCACATCGGAAGTTTGCTTGTGCTGCACATCTGCTTGAGTATTCTTCATAAACTAAGCCACTCCTGATTGGTTTTCTACGCCTTGGTCGAACAGCTCCCTGAAAACCGGATAGATGTCATCAGCATCGACAATATGTTTAATGGCAAAATTATTATGGGTTTCGCTGAGCTTTTCATATTCATGCCAGAGCTTTTGATGTTGACGCGCAGTAATTTCGATATAAGCGAAGTAACGCACTGCAGGCAGCAAGCTCTTTTCGAGTATTTCAGTGCACTTGGCGCAATCGTCTGTCCAATTATCTCCGTCTGACGCCTGTGCTGCATATATATTCCACTCATGACGAGGGAAACGCTGCTCTACGATCTGCTTCATCAACACTAAGGCACTTGAGACAATCGTGCCGCCGGTTTCTGTGGAATAAAAGAACTCTTGTTCGTCGACTTCTTTAGCTTGAGTGTGGTGATGTATATAAACAACCTCGACGTCCTTATAGGTGCGCGTTAAGAATAAATACAGCAAGATATAGAATCGTTTGGCTTTGTCTTTGGTGGCCTGGTCCATTGAACCCGACACATCCATTAGGCAAAACATAACTGCTTTGCTCGATGGTATGGGGCGTTTTTGATAATTGCGAAAGCGCAGATCGAAGGTGTCGATAAAAGGCACACGAGAAATCGCCTTTTCCAACTGCGCTATCTCTTCTTTTAGCTTTTCCAACATAAGCTGGTCAGGAAGTTTAGATTCGAGGACTTCAACAAGTTGCGCTTGTAGTCGCTTTAGTTGGGCCTTTTTACCTGCTGTGAGGGCGATGCGCCGGGCCACAGACCCTTTCAGAGATCGCACTACATCTAAATTACTGGGGACCCCGTCTGATACAAATCCCGCTCGATAGCTTTCATATTCAACTAGTTTATCCTGCTGAGTTTTTTCGAGATTTGGCAGGATCAGATCTTCGAAAAGGAGATCTAGATATTCGTCTTTTGAAATTTGAAAGACAAAGTCGTCTTGCCCCTCACCGCTATCACTGGCGTTACTATCTCCGCCTTGTCCGGCACCTGAATCAGGGCGTTTTATCTTATCCCCCGCTGTAAATTGGTCATTGCCGGGATGCACAATGCTTCTCGCGCCACCTTTACCTGTATGAAAAATAGGTTCAGATATATCTCGGCTAGAAATACCGATTTTTTCACCACTGGTAACGTCAGTGACACTGCGTTTGTTGATTGAGTCAGACACCGCCTTCTTAATTTGCTCTTTGTAACGGCGCAAGAAACGTTGGCGGTTGACTGTACTCTTTCCTTTGCCGTTGAGCCGTCGATCAATAAAATGGGCCATACTACTTTACCTCAATGGATTCCATTGGAGCGCTGTTGTTTACCAGTGCCACATTAAGAAGATTTTCTCACCCGTAAATACCATTCGCATAACAATCTGACTTGTTTTTGGGTGTAGCCTTTTTCGGCCATACGGGCGACAAAATCATCGTGTTTTTTCTCGTCTTCCGCAGAGCCTTTTTTGTTAAATGATATAACGGGCAATAGATCTTCAGTGTTGGAAAACATTTTCTTTTCAATAACCGTGCGTAACTTTTCGTAGCTGGTCCAGCTTGGGTTCTTGCCTTTATTATTGGCTCTGGCGCGCAGTACGAAATTAACTATTTCATTGCGAAAATCTTTAGGGTTGCTTATACCTGCGGTTTTCTCGATTTTCTCAAGCTCGGTATTTAGCGCTTCTCTGTCAAATAGCTGGCCAGTTTCAGGATCTCGATATTCCTGATCTTGGATCCAGAAATCCGCATAAATGACATAACGGTCAAACAGATTTTGACCGTATTCAGAGTAGGATTCTA
The DNA here is from genome assembly GCF_000315015.1 of Paraglaciecola mesophila KMM 241. Taxonomy (GTDB): domain Bacteria; phylum Pseudomonadota; class Gammaproteobacteria; order Enterobacterales; family Alteromonadaceae; genus Paraglaciecola; species Paraglaciecola mesophila. The sequence goes on from NZ_BAEP01000058.1 coordinate 27,202, forward strand.
AATACGCGGTTTGGATTTCTTTACCGATAAACTCCACATACTTAGGGATTAAATAACCCTTTAAATGTTCTTTGTATTTATCAGCGATTTCGGTAGCGAATTGCTCTCGTTCAATTTGGCGCTCGAGTACATAGAACAAATGCACTGGGTTGGCGGCCAATTCTTGTGGATCAAAATTAAAGACGCGGGACAATATTTTGAATGCGAAGCGGGTTGATAGGCCTTGCATGCCTTCATCCACACCTGCGTAATCTCGGTACTCTTGATAGGACTTGGCCTTAGGGTCCGTGTCTTTCAAACTTTCACCGTCATACACCCGCATTTTTGAATAAATGCTTGAATTCTCAGGCTCTTTCAAACGAGATAACACACTGAACTGGGCTAGGGTTTCTAGCGTGTCTGGGGCACATGGTGCACCTGATAGTTCACTGTTATCGATGAGTTTGCGATAAATCTGCATTTCTTCTGATACACGTAAGCAATATGGCACATTGACAATAAATACGCGGTCAAGAAAGGCTTCATTGTTCTTGTTATTACGAAAGGTTTGCCACTCGGACTCATTCGAGTGGGCCAATATTACGCCTTCAAAGGGCAGGGCAGACAGTCCTTCGGTGGAATTGTAATTACCTTCCTGTGTGGCGGTTAATAGGGGGTGAAGCACTTTTATAGGCGCCTTAAACATCTCCACAAATTCCATCAAACCTTGATTGGCGCGGCACAACGCACCTGAGTAGCTGTAGGCATCAGGGTCGTTCTGGGCGAAGTGCTCCAAGCGCCTGATATCCACTTTTCCGACTAAAGCGGAGATGTCTTGGTTGTTCTCATCACCGGGCTCAGTTTTAGCAACCGCAACCTGATCGAGGATTGAAGGGTGTAACTTGACCACCTTGAACTTTCGAATATCCCCGTTGTATTCATGTAGGCGTTTACGCGCCCATGGTGACATGACGGTTCTTAGGTAGCGTTGTGGAATACCATACTCATTAAGCAGTAATGAGCCGTCCTCATTCGAATCGAACAAACTAAGAGGGTGGTCGTTCACCGGAGAGTCTTTGAGCACGTAAATGGGCTGTTGCTGCATCAGTTCTTTTAGCTTCTCGGCTAAAGAAGACTTGCCGCCACCAACAGGGCCAAGCAGGTATAGCACTTGTTTCTTCTCTTCCAGCCCCTGAGAAGCATGCCGAAGATAAGATACGATTTGTTCTATTGATTCTTCCATGCCATAAAACCCGTCAAACGCTGGGTAGCGAGCAATGATTCGGTTAGAAAAAATACGGCTTAAGGTGGCATCTTTGGCGGTGTCGACCATCTCTGGTTCACCAATTGCTTTGAGAAGACGTTCTGCTGCATTGGCGTATGCTGAATCATCTGTTTTACAGATTTCCAAGAATTCGTCGATGGTTAATTCTTCTTCTTTACGGGCTTCGTACCGTGTTTGATATTGCTCTAAAATTCCCATAACTCGACCTCACATATAGAAAATTTTCTGGCTTCACTGGTAAGATTAGACCCTTATTGGCATTTGTATGTTTCAGATTTAGAACAATATTTTCTAGAGAATGCTAAAAACTGATTTTTAAGCACTAACGAAGTTAGCGCAAGAGAAGCGCAGAGTAAGCAATGCTGAATGGAGTGTGAACAAAAGCCTATTATCGGCAAATTTGAGAGTGCGAGCGATGAGCTGCAGGAGGATTATAGGCACAAGAGCAAAGAAATCTGATACAAAAAAGCCCCGATTCATCGAGGCTTTTATATCATCTTCTGATTAGGTTAATCAGACCAGAATCGCTTAAGCGAAGTTACTCGCTGCGAAATCCCAGTTTGCTAGTGCCCAGAAACCTTCAAGGTACTTAGGACGAGCATTACGGTAATCGATGTAGTAAGCATGTTCCCATAAATCTACTGTTAGTAGAGGGGTGACACTTGTATCAGTTAAAGGAGTACCAGCATTGCTAGTGTTAACTATGTCTAGGCTGCCGTCAGCTGTTTTAACAAGCCAAGTCCAGCTTGAACCGAAGTTGTTAACTGCTTTGTCGTTTAACGCTGCTTTGAAGTCTGCGAAAGAACCCCATTTAGCGCTAATTGCATCAGCAAGTGCGCCAGTTGGCTCGCCGCCGCCATTTGGACTTAGGCTGTTCCAGTAGAACGTGTGGTTCCAGATTTGAGCAGCGTTATTGAAAACTCCGCCTTCTGACGATTTAACGATCTCTTCAAGATCTTTATTCGCCATATCAGTACCTTCAACCAAGCCGTTTAGCTTGGTAACATAAGTCGCGTGATGCTTGCCATAGTGATATTCCAACGTTTCAGCTGAGATATGTGGTTCTAAGGCATTTTTTTCATACGGAAGAGCTGGTAGTTCGAAAGCCATGATGATTCTCCATTTAAAGTTAACTAAAATCGTGTGTCTAACCTTGTGTAAACGCTAATGTTTTATACACGAATATAAAACGGTTTGTCCAAAGTTATCCTGAAACCCAGTCACCGATCTTAGGGCGCCTAAGGTACATTACAAGGGGTAAGCCTGATAATAATTTGAAACCAATAAAGATCACAAGGGAGCATTGGTATATTGCCTTGAAAACGGTAAACTTGACCGCATTACTAGCGTTAATACAATTTTGAGTGAGAATATTTATGGAAACGGTTGAAAAAATTCAGCAACAAATCAGTGAAAACCCCATTCTTCTTTATATGAAAGGGTCGCCTAAATTGCCTAACTGTGGCTTTTCAGCTCAGGCATCACAGGCGTTGATGTCTTGTGGCGAAGAGTTTGCTTACGTTGATATTCTGCAAAACCCTGACATTCGTTCAGAATTGCCAAAATACGCTGATTGGCCTACTTTTCCACAGTTGTGGGTAGACGGTGAGCTTATTGGTGGTTGTGACATTATCATGGAAATGGTTCAGCAGGGCGAATTGCAAACAATCGTCAAAGAAAGCGCTGAAAAACGCGCTAATAAGTAACTGAGCCAGTTACTCTAAGCGAAGTCCATTGGCTTCGTTTTGAACAATTAATCTTCCATAAAAAAAGAGTCTTGTAGGACTCTTTTTTTGTTTGTGTCTTGTTAACTTGCATCATAAAATTAATGAGCGGTAAAAAGGCACTGATTTTTGGTGTTCCTGCTGAGTGTTCACTCTGCTAGGTTGGGTTAACACACTTCTTTAAATAGAGATTCATCAATAATAGTGTTGTCAACGATGCTTTGCGCCATACGTACACATTTACCGCACTGATCACCCACGCCAAGCGCTTCACGCAGTTGGCGCATATTGCCCACACCGTCTTCGCGAACGGCCTGTTTAATAGCTTTGTCGGTAATGCCGTGGCACAAACAAACGTACATAATTAACCTTACTGAATATTGATGTAAATGATAATAATTGTTGTTTGCAATACTTTCAAGTATTTCTTTTGTTAATTTGTACATTAAATGGTCTAGATTTATTTCTACTTGATAGTCCAAGATAAGTAGGCCGCAAATTCGGACTCGCCACTTGGTTTTTACGAAACCATACTTACATTATTGGTTCGTAAAAGAGTGTGATAACCCGTTAATAGTCGTTACACTATGCGCCAGCATATTTTTAAACCCAAAGAATGGAGATCAAAAATGAGTGTACTAGTTAGTCGCCCAGCCCCAGATTTTACCGCCGCAGCTGTATTAGGAAATGGCGATATCGTTGAAAACTTCACCCTAAGCGAAGCAATCAAAGGGCAAAAAGCAGTTTTGTTTTTCTACCCTCTTGATTTCACTTTCGTTTGCCCATCTGAATTGATTGCTTTTGATAAGCGTTACGATGAGTTTAAAAAACGTGGTGTTGAAGTAATCGGTGTGTCTATCGATTCTCAGTTTACCCATAACGCATGGCGTAACACTGCTATCAATGATGGCGGTATCGGTAAAGTGAAATACGCTATGGTTGCTGATGTTAAGCACGAAATTTGTCAAGCATACGATGTTGAGCATCCAGAAGCTGGCGTTGCATTTCGTGGTTCGTTCTTGATCGACGAAGAGGGCGTTGTGCGTCACCAAGTGGTTAACGATCTTCCTTTAGGTCGTAACATTGACGACATGCTTCGCATGGTTGATGCGCTTAACTTCCATGAAGAACATGGTGAAGTGTGCCCAGCCGGTTGGCAAGCTGGTGAAAAAGGTATGGTAGACAGCCCTGAAGGTGTTGCTAGCTATCTTTCAGAGAACGCTGATTCGCTTTAATAACCTGTAGCGTTATGCGTTATAGATGAAGTGATAAAAGCCGCTGTGATCTTATGTGAACAGCGGCTTTTTTGTGTCTGCGAAATAATGCTTAGTCATGCTCCGGGGTCGGCCAACCACAGGCGCTTTGCCATTTATTAACAATATAACAATAGAGCTCGGCAGTTTTCTGGGTGTCATATAAAGCTGAATGTGCTTCGCTTTGATTGAAGCTAATGTTGGCCGCTTGACATGCTTTGACCAATACCGTTTGCCCTAACGCTAGGCCTGATAGCGTGGTGGTATCGAATGATACAAATGGATGAAACGGCGTACGCTTAATTTTACTGCGTTCGATAGCGGCATTGATAAAACCTAAATCGAATGCGGCGTTGTGCGCCACCATTACCGAGCGCTGGCAGTCAGCGTTTTTTTGCTCTTTGCGGATCTGCTTACACAGGTCTTTCATGACTTCTGTTTCATCTAATGCTCCGCGTAGGGCGCACCAAGGATCTATTCCGTTGAACTCTAACGCCGCCTTTTCTAAGTTAGCTCCTTCAAAGGGAACCACATGATAATGAAACGTTTTATCTGGGGTTAAAAAGCCATCGGCGTCCATTTTTGTCGTAATTGCAGCGACTTCCAGCAGTGCGTCGGTTTGCGCATTGAAGCCCGCAGTTTCAACATCTACGATAACGGGAAAGTAGCCTCTGAATCGGTCTTTTAGGAGAAATTGGGGATCTGACATAGCTACCTATAGCGATAAAAATAAGGCGTGATTATGTCAACTATCTGCGCACGTCGCTACCCTATATACTTAATAATCTAGCGAACTATAATCTTTAGTAGACTGGGCAAGCGGTGAATTCAGGGTTAAGCTTTTACCGTGGGAGTCGATAACCAATGCACAGGAGCAGTGATTGCTCGTGAAGCGGAATTAATCAAACGAAAAGACTTATGAAATCTATCTTATTTATAGTGTCCCTGACGTTAAGCAGTTCTCTATCAGCTGGACTACGGCAATACGCGGCAAAAATTGAGACTTCTGACTGGCAGTTAAGCCAGCAAAGTCGTTTGCAGTGTACCCTGGCACATAAAATACCAGGCTATGGTGAGGCAATGTTTACGAGCATGGCGTCTAAGCAACTGAATATGGAATTCGAGCTTGATATGCTGCGTCTGCCCAAAACGTTTGGCATGGCATCTGTCTATTCTGTTCCCCCTAGGTGGATGCCGGGGCAAATGCACCGCGCCATTGCAGATATGACCATACGTAAGCAATACAATGGTGATCTGCCAGAGCAAGCTGCGTGGACTATGCTCTCGGAACTAGAAAAGGGCTTCTGGCCGACCATATATTATCAAGACTGGTACAATCAAAGTGATAGGATTGCGGTTGGCTTAAATGCCAGCAATTTTGCTGCCCCTTATGAAAATTTCGCACAATGCGTATCGAATCTATTGCCCTACAGTTTTGATGACATTGCCTACACCATTCTCGCCTATCAAAAAAACAGCACCGAATTGACCAAGTACTCCCAGCGCCGTTTGAATATGATTGGTCAATACCTCAAAGAAGATAGCGATATGGAATTAGTATTGCTTGATGGTTACAGCGATAGCTACGGCGGTCGAGACATGAACAAAACCTTGTCGGTGAGTCGTGCGGTAGAGATAAAAAATTACTTTAGCGACATGGGCGTAGCCCCCCAGCGAATCGAAGTGACAGGCCATGGCGAACGACGACACATTGCCCCTAATACCAATGAGATGTCACGTGCAAAAAACCGCCGTGTGGTGATCCGTATGGCTAAACCTTAGCGGGGTCACTTTTTGTCCACCTACTTCAGAGTGCGATAGAGTCATCAAAAAAGCCGATTAATTTGATTAATCGGCTTTTTGCTATTGCTTGACTTATAGCTTCGCTATATCCCAATAAGTATCTACTTAGTGAGGTTGTTGCTCTAAATACTTAACGACTGTGTCAGTAAAATCAGTAAACAAGCCGTCCACTTTTAACTGTTTGAACAATAAGTCTAGCGTTTGTTTATTGGTAATCCCTTTTGGCAGCGCGTCTTGCCTGAAGGTATAAGGGTGCACGTCAAGCCCAGCATCATGAGCGAGTTTAACCAATCCTGTGGATTGTAAGGTCTGCATATCAACCAGTTGCGGGATCCACGGTCCTATACCTTGAGCGATTGTCGCTAACTCTTTGAGTTTTTCAGGTGTGCGCAGAGCATCATAATCAGTGGGGGATTCACCCCAATCATTCTCACCTAGCAACTGAATCAATTTTACTTTTGCGCCTAGTTCATGGCGCAAACGTTTCAGCTCAGCATAATCGAAGCACTGCACATAAATGGCTTTACTAGCGTCATCAAGGCCATGTTTGCGCAGGGTTTTCATCACAATTTTGCTGATATCCACGCCTTGTTCCCGGTGCCAAGCTGGGGATTTTATTTCAGGGTAAAAACCGATGTTCTTGCCAAATTGGCGGTTAAGTTGATTAATCAGCTCAATCTGTTCTTCAAATGTCGCAATGGTGAATTCTGCGCTTCCTTGATAGCGGTTTTTAAAAATCTGTTTGCCATCTGTTGTACTGCGCTCATGCACTTTTAAAGACTTCAATTCTGCTAACGTAAAATCAAGAGCATAGAAACGCCCGTCATCACGTTTGCGCTGTGGGTATTTATCTGCAACGTTTGATACTGTATCTAAGTGAATATCATGCAGCACCACTGGCACGCCATCTTTGCTTATCACCACGTCTTGCTCAATAAAGTCTGCCCCAAGGGCGAAGGCGAGCGTAGTGGACTCCATGGTGTGTTCTGGTAGATATCCCGAAGCTCCACGATGAGCAATGACCAATGGTTCGGCCCATGCCACTTGGCTCGCCAGCAGCCCAAGCAATGATAACGACAAAATTGATTTCTTCATATTGACTCCAATGTCACAGTTTCCTAATTCGGTTAATTGCGGGTAATTGCTGGTACTCGCGGGTAATAGCGAGTAATTATGTTGTTTGAATAAGCTCAATGGCGTAACCGTCCGGATCGCGCACAAATGCAATTACTGTGCTGCCGCCTTTAACCGGGCCCGCGTCACGGTATACATCGGCGCCTTTGGCTTTCAATTGCTCACACACTTGGTAAATATCATCCACCCCAAGGGCAATGTGACCATATGCAGTGCCGATATCGTAGCTATCTTCATCCCAGTTGTGGGTTAATTCTAATACCGTGTTGCTGTCTTCGTCGCCATAACCGATAAACGCCAATGTGTAGCGGTAATCCTTGTTCTCACTGCTGCGCAGCAGTTTCATGCCAAGCAGTTCAGTGTAAAAAGTGATAGAGCGGTCTAAATTACCGACACGTAACATGGTGTGCAAAAAGCGCATAATGGTCCTTAACAATACTGAGGTACGACTAAGTCGTTGATTGTAACTAGTTAACTGTCTCAACAATATGACAAAGCGTAACAAAAAATGGATGGAGAGGTGCTAACTACTCAATTTTAATCCAATGACACCCAAGGTGATGGTGATAAGGCTTAGAACCCGCCAAAAATTAAGCGGCTCGTTGAGCATAACGATACCAACAATCGCTGTGCCTATCAGGCCGATGACGACCCAAACCGCATAAGCGGTTCCCGCTGGGAGTGATTTCATGGCTATGCTGAGCAAACCAAAACTGATGGCCATGGCAACAAGAGTGAATATAGAAGGCCACAGCTTGCTAAAACCGTCACTATATTTAAGGCCAATTGCCCACACAACTTCGAATAGCCCGGCGATGATTAAAATAATCCAGTTCATTTTATACCTACACATTTTGAGCTGGGTCGTCCCAGGTAAAAGCAAGAGGGATGAGGTCGTCCTCATTTGGTTGATATCACAACCGTGAGCTAACATGAGCCTCTATACGCGCGCAGAGCGCACAGGAGGTGAAAATTTGATTGTCGAAAAGACGATAAGATTTTAACACAGTTGTTTACTTGAGGAATAGTCGCTAAACCACATGTTGCAAAACGTGGCGCTACAAAAAAATCGTATTTCTGTGTAACCCCTTGTGTAACAACACACGTCGATATAGATGGAAAGCCCGCTTTAATTATTTAGTGGCGGGCAAAGAAAATAAACACGAATAGTGTGTTTGTCGTTCTCTATTCATGTTTATCGGGTTTCAATTTCTAAATACATTATTCAGAAGTGGTTAAGCAAAATGGTACGGCTTAATTGCAGCTTCCTAGTAATGTCCATGAGGAATCGCTACCTGGCAAACTATTGGTGTACCAGTTTGCTTGATAAGCATTGCCTTGATATTGCATCTGGTCGCCTGTGTTATTGTGGGTATTGGCCCCACCGGCATAATCTGCTTGAACCCAGTTAGGGCAGCTATTTATTGCACTGCAATCAGTGCCACTGCCTGTTGTTTGCGGGCAACCGCTCGCATCTACATCTGTGCCTTGAGGTGTATCGGGGCATTGGTCTGTGATATCGCTAACACCGTCAGCATCAGAATCGGCTATCGCACAACCAATAATATCGACTGTTGTACCAGTGGGGGTGTTGTCGCATTGGTCATCACTGTCGTTCACTCCGTCGCCATCACTATCTAAATTGACGACACTCGAGTCCCACCCTTTAATAATTGATTTCACTTTTGTGCCAGACGCGGTCAATGAATTCCAGCTTCCGCCGGGAGTAAAAGTGGAAGCGCCTTCGGCTTTATCGTTCAGCGCCCAATTAGCGTGGCTGATATTATTTGCTTTAAAAAAAGCCATCCATGCATCGGTTTCATTTGCGTTTACTGCGCCATTGCCGTCAGCATTGACGGTACCCCACTCGGTGGCGAAGAGTGCGATGCCGTTGTTCATAGCCGTTTGGGCCTTATTGCGCAGTGACTCGCCGTGTGTGCCGGCGTAAAAATGGAGTGTGTAGGCAATATTGGCGCGATCGATTGGATCTTGTGAGGCCACATCAACATCTTGAGACCAAGTAGGTGTGCCAACCACAATTAGGCTATTCGGATCAATTGCACGTATTTTATCGATTAGTGTTTCTGCATAAGGCTTAATGTCATTGGCCCATGAAATTTGCAATGGCTCATTATAGATTTCATAAATAACGTTGTCGTAGGTGCCATACTTATTAGCGACTTCTTCGAAAAATTTTACGGCAGTGGCCTGATCCGTATGGGCCTCGTGACTATGAAAGTCAATAATGACATACATGTCTTGTTCAATCGCAGCGTTTACGACTGTGTCAAGGCGGCTCATGTTACCGTCCCAGTCAAAATTCAAGCTACCCGCCGTATTCACACCATGGCCTATAGCGGCTCGTATTACATTCGCACCAAACTCTGACTTTGCACTTGCAACGGCTTGCGCAGTATAGAATTTCTCGCCACCCCAACCGGTATTACTCCAAAATAGACTGTTACCCGCAAAGCTCACCGGTGTGCCACCTGTCACAATTTGATTTCCACTGACATTTAGTGGAGGAACAGCGGCTTCACTCATAATCGCCACTCCGGCCATTATAGCCAAAGGCAAACTAGTGCGTTTTAAACGGTCTTTTATAGATGTACGTAATACATGTTTCATTAAAACTCCTTGAAATTAATTATTGATCTAATTGTATTAATCGTTCATGTGCAAAATTTGAGTGCTGAAATTCTGTCTTTCTCAACACCTGTTGCACATCGATAAATCAAGCGGTATAAGCGAGAATATTGCTAATTAAGGGTAATATAATTACCCTTAATTTGTGAGTAGGCGAAATTTGTGCCAAGTGTCTTTGTTTTTTTAAGTGACTGTTTTTAAAGGTTTGTTTTTAATTTAATGAACGCTGAAATTAGTAGCTGTCGGTGATAAGGGACGAATATTAATTACGTTTAATATTATCGGAATAATATTTTCGTCAAATCTTGAAATGTTAAAGCGGGAGTCAGAGGCTAAGCCTGCTCAAATTTGAGTCGCGTAATTGAGCAAGGACAAGATGATGCTTCACATGTCTTTTATTTGTATGCACAGTGGTATTCATCGGTTCAGGTAAAGTATCATCGTCAATAAACGCCAAGCTTTGCTCACAAGCAAAACCGTTTGTTGCAGTTGAAGTGATTGCTAGCCCGCTGCAAGAGCTAACTGACTTTTCGACACCGAATAAAAATGCTCAAGCGCTATTTCCCCTGAAGACTATTTTTAGATGTGATGTTCTAAAACGAATAACGAGACGAACAAGTCAAAAAGTGGATCAAATAGAGCAAGTAACTCAAGTGAGTTGCTAGGGGAGAATTAAGAGGAGGTTATAGAGGAGCAATGCAAGACTCAGTAAAAGCATCGCCCCATGGGGGCCGCTAAAAGGCTTATAGCAACTACGACAGCAACTATCAGCCCTATTGTTTGTGATTATTCAGGGCTAATACTGACCAGCTGCTTGCCGAAGTTTTTGCCTTTGAGCATTCCTTGGAATGCAGGTATCGATTGTTCAATGCCCTCAACGATTGATTCTCGATACACCAATTGGCCATCTTTAACCCACTGCGCCAATTTTTGCGTGGTTTGTTGGTGTTGGTCTTGCCATTCAGTTTGCACAAAAAACCGAGCGGTGGGAGGGGTAGGGGACGTCGCCAAAATATCTTGCGGCGTTTGTACCTTGCTTAAATCAGTATCGTTATAATTTGAAACATAGCCGCAAATGGGCACTCTAGCGCCTGAGTTGAGTAGCTTAGCCACCGCCCGGGTTACATCACCACCTACGTTCTCAAAATAGATATCGATACCATTGGGGCAGGCTTGTTGTAAGTCTTTTTCAAGATTACCTGCCTTGTAATCTACGCAGGCATCAAAGCCGAGCTCATCAACTACGAACTGACATTTTTCGCTGCCACCTGCGATGCCAATGACTTTACAGCCGCACATCTTGCCTAACTGACCTACAATGCCACCAACAGCGCCTGAGGCGGCAGAGACCACTAAGGTATCGCCTTGTTGCGGTTTACCGATTTCGGTTAACCCGAAATACGCCGTACGGCCAGTCATACCCGCCGCGCCAAGGTAGGCTTGCAACGGAATGCCCATCTCCTGAATTTTGTACATCATGGGCGCGTCATCCGGTTTTATGAAGTATTCCTGCCAGCCGCCATAAGCGGTAATACGATCGCCCACTGCGTATTTGGTTGAGCGTGACTCCATTACCTCACCGACCACTTCACCTGTCATTGTGCCGCCAATAGGGGTAGGCGCTGCATATGATTTCATGTCATTCATGCGCGGGCGCATGTAAGGGTCTAACGATAACCACACAGTGCGCACCAGTATTTCGCCTTCAGCAAGTGAGACGAGAGGTTGCTCTTCAATTCTAAAATCATCATTTTGCGGCTCGCCATTGGGTCTTTTTGCTAATACAACGGCGCGGTTTACATATTGAGACATAGTGAACTCCTACTTGCTGTGGTTAATCTAGCTTGGGTTATTAACTAAATGGCTTGTTAACGTTGAGCGATCAATATTCTGTGGGCTGAATAAATCGTCGGGTTATTCGAATAACACTTAGTTGAACATATTCGAGCGATTTCTTGTGCACAATAGCCATTGTAAAAAATGATAAGTCACTATTATTTTTTTCTATAAGCTGACGCAAAACGCAAAACGCAAAACGCAAAACGCAAAACGCAGAAAAGCCCAGATAGCAAAAAGCCAGCATTAATGCTGGCTTAACACCGTCAACTTATTCTAATACGGGGCAACTCATTGCTAAATTGTGGCAAAGAGCTGGTAAAGCATAAGGCTCGGTTCAAACTCTCTCGTTTGAACCGAGCGGTTTAAGTCCTAATACTGCTTACCCAGCATTCGCCACTTGGCCACCGTCTAACACAACAGTGTGGCCGCATACGTAATTACTCGCACGTGAGCAAAGGTAAATTGCGGTACCAGCCACATCAGCCAGCTCACCCACTTTGCGCGCAGGAAGGCTATCAGCAATCTCTTGCTCATGACCCTGTAATTGTTTTGTCATCTTGCTTGGGAAAAACCCAGGGGCAATCCCATTAATATTGACGTTAGTTGGGCGAATATCTGCTGCCATATGGCGTGTCAATTGGATAACCGCTGCCTTACTCGCAGAATACGAATAATTGTTCATGTGAGGGTGAGTAAGCCCGTTAACAGACGCAATATTGACGATCCGTGAGGGCTCGTTCGCGTCGCCTGCTGAACGAAGCGCGGGCAATAAGCGTTGGCTCAAAAAGAAAATAGACTTCACGTTTAAATCCATGACTTTATCCCAACCTGATTCTGGGAACTCTTCTACTGGTGCTCCCCAGGCAGCACCTGCATTGTTGATAAGAATGTCTATTTTCGGCTCGCGTTTAAGCATTTCTTCAGCGAAGGCATCAACTCCTGCCATGGTCGATAAATCAGATTGAATCGCTATGCACTCACCTAAACCGGATAGTTTAGCGGCGGTTTGCTCAAGCTGTTCAAGTTTGCGCGAAGTGATATAGGTTTTAACGCCATTTTCCACAAAGCCACGGGCGATCATGGCGCCTATTCCACTAGAGCCACCCGTAACCACTGCAATTTTGCCTGCCACTGAAAAAAAATTATTCATCTACGTTCCTTATCTTATTAAAGCGCCAAGCATAAGGCGCTTAGTTATTTTTGTTTTTATGCACTTGGTCTGGGGTAACAATGCCAAGGGCGATTCACAAACAGGCTGCAATTGCTGCTTATATCCATGGTGCTGATCTAAATATAAGAGCCAAGTTCGCGGCTAATGTTTTGGCTGGTTCTAGTTCTTGGCTCGCGTCCTTTCTCGAAAAAAGCCAAATACTGAATAAGCAACGAGCGCGAAGCAAATTGCGGCAACTGCACCAGCAGGGTAGGCCATTAAAGCCATGCCGGTATCCCAGCCGTAGATAGCCATAACAAGGCATATCACACCCAAAGAGAATTCTATTAATAAACTTTCCCAAGGTAGTTTTTGGTCTGAATTAACAGGCCTAGCAAAAAAATTCACTTTATAGGGCATTTATCTTCATCCTTAACGTTACATTGGTTGCTATTTTCTTGAGCGCATTACTTATAAAAAACACCTAAAAAAATGGCACCTAAAAGATTGCACCTAAAACGCAGCTCCTAAACCGTTGCACTTCAATGCAACCCATCCTAAA
>NZ_BAEP01000057.1 GCF_000315015.1 Paraglaciecola mesophila KMM 241
CATACGTTGGACATTAAGAAATAATCGGTGTCAGGCCGGGCGCTAAACGCCCGCTCTCCCTGTCTCTATCGGGATGCGCCCTTTTGGCGTATCTTGCCAAATAATCCACTGCCCAGTTCCATGTTTGTATTAATGTTGACTGGTCGAAGTGGATTATCGATTCCATTAATTTGTAAAACCAACCTTGTGTGTTTTTTGCCACCATAAAACTTGATATTGCTATTCCTTTTAGCTGTTGAATACTAAAGCCTATTCGTCGCTTTACCAGCAGCGCTAACAGACTCACCCAAATCAGACCTTCCATCATACTGGCCTTACGTGTATTGAATTTGCGCAGGTTGCAGTAGGATTTCCATTCTTTAAATAGCAGTTCAATTTGCCAGCGTAAACCGTAGAGTTTGATGATGCTGTTGGCTGGGTACTCAGACCGAGGCAAGTTAGTCACCCAGTACGTGGGTTCGTTTTTGTCTTTCGGCCAACTGGCTATCATGCGGTAGCCGTGTGGATTTTCCACATCCATATCGACCACTTCACTACGTCGAATATGGGCCTTTACCTTTTTAAGGCTAACGCTTTTAAATCGCTTCAGGCGCTTGCCCTTCGCAGTGTAAGCCGCTGCTACAAGTGGATTACTCGTTGTCTTTGCCCTCACGGTATAAAACCCACCTGACGCATGAATGTCACGTAAGTAGGACAGTTTGAAATAGCCTCTATCGGCTAAAAACAGCTTATTCCCTAGTGAGGCCGCTGGCGGCAGGTAATCATATTCCGCTTTACTATCGGCACTTACTGACACCGCATGCGGTTGGCTGCTTAACATATCCCAGCTCACATGTATCTCTACCGCGGCTGGGCTGATAGTGGTAAAGCGCCCTTTGAACACGTCACTCAGGCTATCGTGCACCGCAAACGAACTCCCATCTTGCACCACGATTTGCTCAAACATCGATAGATTAACGTCAGTTCCTAATATCTGTTGCTGCCAGTTTCCCATCGCCATCGCTACCAACCGCTTCATCATGTCACGAAATTCAGGTTTACTTAGCTGGTTGTGGAACGGCTTGTACTGTACATCACTAAAGGTCAATCCTGTAAAATACCGGTGCAAGTCACTGATGCTATCCACAGACTTATCGCCGAGTGCCGTAAGTAACGACATTACCAATTCAAACGGCTTTACGACCCGTTGTCGGCAGCAAAATCCACTGCTTTTTCCGATATCGTTAATTTTAAATTCATTCAGGACTTTCGTTATCTTCGCAAGCTCGGTATTATTTTTATGCATGTTCTCAAATCTGTTTCAGAAGGTTTTTTTGGCGATAAACATCTGATCAGATTTAGAACATGCATTCAACCCCTAATTTCCTTAAGATCCTACGTATGA
>NZ_BAEP01000056.1 GCF_000315015.1 Paraglaciecola mesophila KMM 241
TATCCTCGCGCCCTCTCTATGATGCTTGAAAAAGCAGCATAGAATTTGACAATTAATTCACGACCAGCGAGTAAAATATGAGTTTTGCCGATTTAGGCTTATCCCCCGCAATTTTGTCTGCCGTTACGGCGAAAGGCTACACAGACCCATCTCCAATTCAAGCGCAAGCCATACCTGCCATATTAGAAGGCAAGGACATCATGGCAGCAGCACAAACCGGTACAGGTAAAACAGCGGGCTTTACTCTGCCTTTACTCGAATTGCTGAATCGTGGAACACATGCGCGTGGAAACCAAGCTCGCGCATTAGTGTTAACCCCTACTCGAGAACTTGCAGCCCAAGTGGCCGCAAGTGTGGTTGACTATGGTAAGGATCTGCCATTGCGCTCAGCTGTTGTTTTCGGTGGTGTTGGCATCAATCCGCAAATGATTAAATTGCGCAAAGGCGTCGATATTTTAGTGGCCACTCCGGGGCGCTTGCTTGACCTGTATAATCAGAATGCGGTTAGATTTGACGACTTAGAAATTTTGGTGCTGGATGAAGCGGATCGTATGCTAGATATGGGCTTTATTCACGACATCAAAAAAGTGTTGAAACTGCTTCCAACGAAACGTCAGAATTTGCTCTTTTCAGCCACCTTTTCAGATGATATACGTGCATTAGCCAAAGGACTTGTCAATAACCCGGTCGAAGTATCTGTTTCCCCGCCTAATACAACAGTAGAAGCCGTAGAACAGTTTGTGTGTCCCGTTGATAAAAATCAAAAGACACCTGCTTTGATTCGCATGATTAAAGACAATGATTGGCAGCAAGTGTTGGTATTTAGCCGCACTAAACATGGTGCAAATCGGATCGCCAAGCAGCTTGAAGCGCGTGGAATTACCTCCGCGGCTATTCACGGTAACAAAAGCCAAGGCGCACGCACAAAAGCGTTAGCTGAGTTCAAAAGCGGTAAAGTGCGCGCACTAGTGGCGACTGATATTGCCGCCCGTGGTTTAGATATCAGTCAATTACCCCAGGTAGTAAACTATGACCTACCGAATGTAGCAGAAGATTATGTTCACCGTATCGGCCGCACCGGTCGTGCCGGTGCGAGTGGCCAAGCTATTTCACTTGTGACTGCGGATGAGTTTCCTTTACTGGCTGATATTGAACGTTTTACTAAACAAATCATTCCACGCAAAGGTATTGAAGGGTTTGAGCCTGTTCATGCATTACCTGAATCAAGATTAGATTCGCGCCCCATTAAACCTAAAAAGCCTAAGAAACCTCGGGTACAACACCGAGATGGTCAACGTTCTGGTGATAATGCTCGTGGCCACCACTCTGGTAACCGCCGAGGTAATGGACCTAAAAATGCCAGCCCTCGCCGTTCAGCGTCTTAATCGTTAAATAAAGTATCTATCCCTCTGCGTTTTATCGTGTTTCGGGTAAAGCGCAGAAATTTTTCTTAGATTAATATCTGCATTTTTTGTTACTGTATCAGCCTTGATTCGCTTCTTGCTAGGCTGTTCTCAGTGGGTAAACTGTTTTCTCAAAAGCGCTACGCTATTTCGCTCCTTTCTTTTGTTATATTGTTCATCATTGCCGCTACAACATATTTATTCAGAAACGCAATTGGTATTTTTTTAATAGACCACTACGCTCGTGATCAACACGTATCTGTGAACTGCCTATCGTTTGATATTGATACACAATTGAACATCGAACTAAAAGAGGTGTGCTTACAAGCACCGGGGATAAGAGCTAAAATTGAGGACGCGCTATTCTCTTACCAAAAAAATGCACTTTATGCTTCATCGCTGATTGTTCATCACACTTTGAGCAAGAACACTGATAAAGCCTCATCTAGTATCGCCCCAATAGACATAACCAGCTGGAAACTACCGGTTAACTTACCTAAAGTAACCATTGATGAAGTAACGATTAACAGCGATGTACTAAGAGAGTCACTGAACTTTAGCCTTATTCAGCCAACACCCGATTCTTTGAAATTCGAAGGTGACATTCAGGCAACGCTTTCTTTAACAACGACTGATGATGGGAGTGAGCAAAGTGCTATTACGGCTGATATCAAATGGGTGCTATCTGAAGTAATCGGTTTCGTTAGCCTCAATGAATCTCAACTAGCGAGTCTTAACCCCTTGCTAAATCAAACTTCTTTTATGAATACTCAAATCATTACTAACCTAAGATTTGATGGTAACCAACTTTCCTCAAAACATAGTCTTAATACCTCTTTTCATTACAATCACAATTCATGTTCAATACAACCTAAAATCGATGGATTAGTGGTTGCCAATTTTTCGTTGTTAACACAACAACTCAGTTTAGATATTTCCGCTTTAGACACCCGTATTTTACTCGGTGACGACTGTCTGGCGCTGTTGCCTCAGGTGCCGATTGAGTTACCTAACGTGTTTTCACTCACATCACCAACACCTATGTTAGTCACACTCAATGGTGCAGTGATCCCTTCGTTGTCATTCACTGATGAAAACAAAGCATTAGCGCTAACGCTAATTGATTTGGGCATTTCGTTTCCAAAGGAAAAATCGCCCATTCATATTGAAACTAAGCTTGAGCTAGATGGGGAACTGAATTTAAACAAACCAGCTAAACCAAGTGAACGTTTAGCGAGGCAATCACCTCTATCGTCATTAACGCTCTCTCACAGTGGCTATGTAGAGGCAGATGGCCAAGATTGGTCAGTGAGTCAAATTGATGGGGTTATTAACGTACAAAATTTTACACAGGCAGGTTTAACCAACAAAACGTTATCGATGAACGCTAGCGGCTCTATATCTTCCCAGACGGGAATTACAATGCAATTAACAGTCGATGCAAATGGTTTACGTTATTTGAGTCCAGAGGATGCGAGTGTCCCTATCACGATAAAATCAGTTCAGGCCGCCCTCACCCTATCTGGAAAAAATATAAATGAAATTTCTGTGATATCGGATTCCACTTGGTCGCAAATCAAACGAGATACTGTATTAGTAAACAAACTATCAAATCGCCTTAAGGGTAATGTATCAAATTTTAATCATCTTCACTTTAGCGGCGACTCGACACTCAGTGGCATCGCAATTAATGTACCTGTGAAGCAATATTTAACGTTTTCAACCATTGATGTACGACATGACATTACCGCACAACGCACTTCAAGCACATTGAAAAGTCAGCATGATGTGTCAGTAGAAAAGTCCTTGCAGTTTACAGTCGGGCAATCTGGGCAGCAGATTAATCTTATGATGCACCAGCAATCTATAGACAGCCTGCAAGCAGTGGCTACTCGTTTTTTGCCCGAGCTCATATTGCAAGATGGCACATTGAATATTGATGCTCAGATGAAGTCAAATGGCCAAGATTTACTGGCATCTATTGAACTTGTAAATGCAGGAGTAAAATATGCAGACTTCAGTGCCAGCGGTATTGCAACCCACGCTAATGTATATTCTGATTCAGCGGGCCTTCAGCTTGATAACGCTAGGTTAACTATACTGAATGCAGATACAGGGGTGCCTATCAGTAATATTGCTTTGGCTTACTCAATTAAGAACAACAGTCTTAAAGTCGACAAAGCGACTGGCAATGTATTAGGTGGTAACTTCATTTTAAGCGGTTTCTGGCTGGATAATCGCAACCAAAACGCTCAACTCACCATGAACAATATTGACTTAGCCAAAATCGTTGAATTACAGCAACAAAGTGGTATTGATGTGACTGGCTCTGTTAGTGGGACATTGCCTTTGACAATAAAAGACGGCAAAGTGAATATCGATAAAGGTTTATTAAAAAGTGATAGTGCTGGTGCTCTTAAAATTGATGGCAACCCGGCATTTGATTCCATTGCCCAACAACAAACCGAGTTAAATTATTTAAAAGATCTAGAGTATGAAAAACTAAGCAGTAAAGTGAAATTGAATACCGACGGATTATTGTTTTTGGACTTTTCGATATTAGGAAAAAACCCGACACAAGAACAAGCAGTTAATTTTAATTACCACCATGAGGAAAATATTCTAACCTTGATGCGTTCCCTAAGATTGACTGATTCAGTACAGAATCAAATTGAACATAAAATTAAAAAAGGTGGTGAAGAGTGAAAATGTATTGGCTAATGGCGGCCTTGTTACCGCTGAGCGCTTGTACCCATAAAGTACAAGTAGAAACGAAGGAACCAATAACTATCAACATTAATGTAAAAATAGATCACGAAATACGCGTGAAAGTTGATAAAGAATTAGATGACTTATTCAGTGACGACAGCGAATTATTTTAAGGAATAAACATGAAAACGACCCTATTACCTACATTGCTAGCAGCATCGTCCTTACTCTTCGCCAGTATGAGCTTTGCAATAGAATTAGATGACGCTAAAGCACAAGGTTTCGTTGGCGAGCAAACAGATGGTTATCTTGGTGCAGTGGTGAGTAAACCTGACGTAATTGCTTTGATCAAAGAAGTAAATGACAAACGAAAGCAAAAGTACGCGCAATTAGCCAGTAAGAATAACCTTACCCTTGAGCAAGTTGAAAAGTTAGCTGCGAAGAAAGCCTATGAAAAAACCGACACTGGGCATTTTGTGTTGGTCAATGGTGCATGGGTTAAAAAACCGTAAAATTTAGATGTTATTGATTCATGACACAAAAGCCGCCAGTGTAATCGTTACGCTGACGGCTTTATTTCTATGTATGGCCAACCATGGGCAACACGCTTTTAATTAGGTTAGGCTAAATATCCTCCATCCACAGTGACTGTTGTGCCTGTCGTGTATGAAGAAGCATCAGATACCAGATACAATACGGTTCCAGCCATTTCGTCAGGCTGAGCTACACGACCTAATGGGATCGTCATCAACGCTTGTTTAAGAATCTTGTCATTGGATGTCAAAGCCGATGCGAACTTAGTTTCCGTTAAACCGGGCAGCAAAGCATTCACTCGAATGTTTAGCGAGCCGCACTCTTTTGCGAACGCCTTAGTCATGCTAATCACCGCAGCTTTCGTTACAGAGTAAATTCCCTGCATATTACCTGGAGAAATGCCATTGATAGATGCTGTGTTGAGGATAACCCCTCCACCCTGCTCTTTCATCATGTTTCCAGCGGCGATAGACATAAAGAAATAGCCTCTAATGTTTACATCTACCGTCTTTTCATACGCTGCTAAATCAGTGTCTAAAATATGTCCGAAATATGGATTTGCTGCAGCGTTGTTCACTAATATATCCAATTGGCCGAAGTCTTTTTTAATAGCGTCGAACGTCGCGTCTATTTGCGCCATTTCACCAACATGACATGCCATTGCAGTAGCTTTACCACCTGAATCACGAATGCTTTTAGCAACCGCTTCACAACCGTTTAACTTGCGGCTCGACACAATCACATGTGCGCCATAAGTGGCAAGTAATCTAGCAATGGACTCACCAATACCGCGGCTTGCACCAGTTACCAGTGCCACTTTACCCGTTAGATCAAATAATTCTGTTTTCATTTATTGTCCCTTAACATTAATAACATATTACGCAGTCATACCGCCGTCTAGGACGACGGTATGACCGGTCATAAAACTTGATTCCGCTGTACATAACCAGGCTATCGCCCCAGCCACTTCTTGTGGCTCTCCAAGGCGTTTCATTGGATTAGCCTTGAGGAGAGCTTTTTGCCCACGTTCATCTAATTTAGACAGAACATTTTCCACCATAGGTGTGCGAATGAAGCTGGGACAGACAGCATTAAAACGTATATTGTGTCTGGCGTATTCCACCGCCGCTGACTTGGTTAAACCAACCACTGCATGTTTCGCTGCGCTATACGCTGACAACGTGGGAGCGGCTCGAATACCAGCCACCGATGAGATATTGATCACATGGCCACCGCCATTTTGCATCATATGAGCCAGTGCTTGTTTCATGCAATACCAAACACCATTCACGTTCACCGCAATATTTTTGTGAAAGGTTGCATCGTCTATTTCCAGCATAAATTTAGGGTCATGATCGATGCCAGCATTGTTTATCAACACATCGATATTACCTAATTCATTAATAGCCGAATCAAAAAGTGCCGCCACGGATGCACTATCGCTGACATCTACTTTAACGAAACGCGCTTGACCGCCCTCATCATTGATACGTTGAGCGAGAGCAATACCATCGACTTCGTTTAGATCTGCCAGTGTGATACTGGCTCCTCGTTTACTTAGTAACAAAGCAGACTCAGCCCCGATCCCTGAGGCGCCACCTGTAACTAATATATGTTTTCCAGCAACACTGTTGTCACTCATTAGCTGTATTCCACCTTAATGCTCAAATTCGATTGTACCTCTGCCATTATTAACATTCGCAAGTCAGAAAAAGGGATAGGTATTTGTATCAGCCCTTTGTTAATTAATGGGCTCATACTTCATATTAAACTTTTTTACCTATCCCAAATTAATATGATTTAAAACCAATTTTCTTGCATCGCACTACAACTGTCACTCATGCTGCTTAACACTTTAAAATCCCGATCCGTAAGGGGTAATTCCCAATCAAGGAAATACTTCGCAGCTTGTAATTTACCGCGATAAAATGCTTCATCGTCTTGTGATACGACATTGTCGTTAAGCGCTTCTTCCGACGTAATTGCCTGCCTGATCCACATCCAACTCATCACTACTTGGCCAAATATCGTTAAGAAGCAACTCGCATTAGCGAGCAGTGCATTTTGGTTTTCACCTGCTAATTCTGCGCCTATCACCGGAATGAGTTTTTGCAGTTTTAATAAGTAAGGTTGAAGTTCAGCGATAAGCTGCTTGCTCACTGGGTGTTGAGCTTTAGCGAAGTCTTCGCCCATGACTTTTTGTAATTGCACTAAACCCGCGCCGTTTGCCTGCCACAATTTACGTGTCATCAGATCTAACGCTTGAATACCGTTAGTTCCCTCATGAATCGGGTTTAAACGGTTATCGCGCCAGCACTGCTCTACTGGATACTCCCGGGTATAGCCTGAGCCGCCAAGAATTTGAATTGCTAAATCATTGGCTTTCGGGCCGAATTCGCTGGGCCATGCCTTCACCACAGGGGTCAATAAATCAAGCAACTCAGCCGTTCTTTGTTTCGCCTCTGGTGTTTGTGCTGTATGCAGTTCGTCGACTAATCTGGCAGCATAAAAACACAATGACATAGCACCTTCGACATAAGACTTTTGCGCTAATAGCATGCGCTTTACATCACCATGTTGAATGATAGTGGCTGGTTTGTCGGTCGGTTTATTGTTGGGCGCAACACGTCCCTGGGTTCTTTCTTTAGCGTAACCCAACGAGTAACGATAACCTGAGTAGCCAAGCATAGCGGCGCCAAAACCGACACCAATACGCGCTTCATTCATCATCAAGAACATATACTTAAGGCCTTGATGCGCTTCACCCACTAGGTAGCCGTGACAATCGTCTTTTTCGCCGAACGATAAGACGGTAGAAGTAGTGCCTCGATACCCCATTTTATGAATAAGGCCTGCGAGTGAGACATCATTACGCTGTGCTGGCTCGCCGTTTTCATCGAGGCGAAATTTTGGCACTACAAAAAGTGAAATACCTTTAACACCTGCAGGAGCACCTTGAATTTTTGCCAGCACCAAATGCACAATATTGTCAGATAATTCATGATCACCCGCCGAAATGAACATCTTACTGCCCTTAATACGGTAAGTTCCGTCATCAGCAGGCTTTGCATTTGTAGTTATATCAGCAAGTGAAGAGCCAGCATGTGGCTCAGTTAACGCCATGGTGCCAGTAAACTCACCAGTGAGCATCCGTGGCATAAATTTGTCTTTAATACTCTGCTCAGCGAAGTTCTTAATCACGTTGGCTGCGGCAACCGTTAAAAAGGAGTAAGCTGTGCTGGAGGGGTTCGACGCAGTAAAGTAACTCGAACAAGCCATCATAATAGTTTCAGGCAGTTGCATGCCGCCATCATCAAAATCGAAACGCCCGGCAATTAACCCTGATTCCGCGTACGTATCAAACGCCTCTTTTACTTCAGGGATCATGTGAACTTTTTCACCATCAAAGGTCGGCTCATTGAGATCGGCTTTTCGGTTATGCGGCGCAAATTTTTCCCGTGCGATTTTCTCCGCGGTATCCATCACTGCATCAAACGTATCTTTGTTGTGTTCACTGAATCGCTCTTTGTCACATAATGACTCGGTATCGAGCAGTTCGTACAATTGAAATGCTAGTTCTTTACGACTGACTAATTCTTCACTCATTTTACCCACACCTTCTTTGATTAACGTGCCGCTCATGCCAAACATATAACTATCTGTTGATATGTTTCGACACTTAGAAAGGCAACATTCTTTAAACAGTGCCTAGCTTCGCAGATATAACTAAAGCGATTAATTGTCATATATGACATAATGATGGTCATATATGACAGATATAACGTTCCGTGATACGCGCTAAAAACATGGGTTTATAGAGGGGGCTAATTTGTGTACAAAGTGACTATTCTAGGATTCGACCAGGCCTATGCGAGTGCTATTACTGGGGTACTCGATATATTTGGTTTAGCAGGTATAACTTGGCAGCGCATGCAAGGATTACCCATTAAACCACTGTTTGATGTTCAAATTGCGTCGTTAAACCAAAGACACGTTAAGTGTATTAATCAGCTTGAATTGAACGCCCATGTGTCCATAGAAAGTGTAGATAAAACGGACCTTCTTCTTATTCCTACCATTGGTGGCGACCCCATTGAAGTCCTTAAAAACAATGTCGAACTGTTAGCCCATATAAGAAAACACTACTCCCTAGGAGCGGACATTGCCAGTAACTGCAGTGGCGCTTTTTTCTTAGCTCAAGCAGGAATACTCGATAAGCGCATGGCAACAACACATTGGGGCTACGCAGACTTATTCAGGCAGCTTTATCCCAACGTTAATTTGCACATCGATAGAATGATCACCGAGCAAGACAACATTTTTTGTTCCGGAGGGGGAATGGCGTGGTTTGATTTAGCACTTTTATTAATAGAGCGTTACGCTGGCCATGACATCGCGACCACAACAGCCAAGGCACACGTAATAGATTTATCTCGTGGGGACCAATCTGCTTATGCTTCTTTGCGCACTAAAAAGTACCATCAGGATGTAGAAATACTCGCCGTTCAACAGTGGCTCGAGGAGCATTTCGCGCAAAAAGTCGTAGTAGACACCTTGTGCGAAAAGGTAAATTTAACCTCTCGTACTTTTGTACGCCGCTTTAAACGCGCGACGGAACAATCTCCCCTAGCCTATTTGCAAGGTGTCAGAGTTGAAGCCGCAAAAAAACATTTAGAGGCATCCACTCATAGCGTGGAGCGCATTGTGAATCTCGTGGGCTACGATGATTTGAGCTCATTCACCCGACTGTTTAAAAAACACACTGGTTTATCTCCCAGTCAATATGGCAAAAAATTTAGACGCTGAGACTGTACATTTTTTCAACTGATAATTAACATAAGATGTGTCACGTCACGGAACTGAGCAAAGATGAACTAACTACCCTAAGTCATATTGAGCACAGTTTATGCTTAGTAATAAGTTAACTGACCGAGTGTAAATAATTATATTCGCCTGATTTGCCAAGTAATACGCTGTTAAATGAAATAATGTAATGGGAATCAGATAGTTACTAAGAGATAGTTACTAAGATAATGTTGCTCTTTGTCTTCCACACCACTGTCGGGGAAAAACAATAAA
Source organism: Paraglaciecola mesophila KMM 241 (assembly GCF_000315015.1). Taxonomy (GTDB): domain Bacteria; phylum Pseudomonadota; class Gammaproteobacteria; order Enterobacterales; family Alteromonadaceae; genus Paraglaciecola; species Paraglaciecola mesophila. Next base: position 9,726 of record NZ_BAEP01000056.1, read on the forward strand.
AACAAATGATATGCATCAATTTAGGGCAAGTTTTCTGCGATATGCTGGAGCAGCATATATTTAACATACACGTTTTAGTCTACAGAACATATTTTCATTGCGAGCTGAGTTTGCATGCCTAATGGCCGGAGTCAAAGCGCGTGTTGATAGGTGAAACGCTAACGCACTAATGTAAAAATGCGCGAGGAAGTTCAATAGTTTAGGCAATCTCTATGAAAGGTTAGGATTTCTAAAATTATTCCGTAGTTTTATTACAAATAATTATAAAAATACGGTTTATTGGTGTATAAATGCACAAAATCTGTTCTTTAATTACGTTTGAGAGGAAATTATGGCTTTTAAGAAACAATATTTAAAATCGAAACCTGTTTGTAAGGTCACATTTAAAATCAGCAAGGAAGAAGCTAAAGCAGCAGGTTCTGTCAGTATCGTGGGTGACTTCAACAACTGGGACAAAAAAGCACTTGTCATGAAGAAGCTCAAAAATGGCAGTTTCTCGGCCGCCATGGACCTACCCGTAGAGAAAGATTACCAGTTCCGTTATTTGTTAGACGGTAAAGCGTACGAGAATGACTGGCAGGCTGATGCTTATGCTATGTCTCCGATGTCTAACGAAGAAAACTCGGTTATTAAGCTTTAAACCGAGCATGGTGTTCTGCGTGGTAAATGCTTTGCAGAACACCAAATTTTACCGAAGACTTAGTTCAGTGTTGAAAAAGATACACCTGGGTAAGTTGTGCCCTCCCATTCGACATCGTGCAGATTAAAGTTCAGCACTAGGGTAATATCACCCCGTCGACTCAATCTCATGCCTTTGGGTAATGTGAAGGTTTCAATACCTACATCACCTAATGCCGCCTTTAAAATACTCTTTATTAAAGACCCTGACAAAGCACCAATAACGCTGACGTTACCTTTGTTGGTCACTGCCGCAACGCCTGCCATGGGCCCGTTTAAATAGGTGTGTGTGGCATTCGCACCAGTTAATTCATAGCTCTCACACCAAAGCTTTGCAGAGAATTCAGTGCTCGTTTCCGTTTGCTCAACTGATTGGGACAGAGTTGGGCGCAATGAATCAAAATTAGCTAATTTGATCCCTACTAAATCCTCTATTAATTGAAATTGTCCTTTATCTGCTACTCGGCCTGAATCATTACGAAATGCGGTACGCGGCCCAAATATGATAGGGCAATTCTTAGCACATTGAGTTAAATAAGATGCTATCTCTGGTGTCATGACAGTCAGCGCTGGCGCGACAACCAGAGCATACTCTTTGTCTGCAAGTTGCTCAGGATGAATAATGTCTACGTCTACTCCTAACTCGCGAAGAGCGCTGTAAAACATCATAAACTGATGCCAATAATTTAGATCTTTATTGTGCGGCTGAAGGTTGTAAGCCCACAGGCTGTTATAATCATGAAGCAAAGCAACTCGAGCGTTAACTTTCTCTAGTACAAACTGAGAAGTATCAAAGTCTTTAACTTCTTGATACCCCCGGTCAGCCCGTCCATCTTGTTGTAATAAACCCGAATGCATAATTTCTTGTGCCATATGGCTTGCGCGCCATCTAAAATAGGTCACTGAACTCGCACCATGGGCCCAAGCTTGGGCTGTCCAGAGCTGCACTGCGCCTTTAGCCGGTAATGGATTATACTGCGCCCAGTTTGCATGACCGCACTGTTGCTCCATTATCCAGAAATCCTTACCGCCTTTAATTCCGCGATATAGGTCATGATTAAAACTCACAAGATCAGGGTGACCAGTGCGGGCAAACTCCGACTTTGTTTGCTCACTTTCCCACGAGGCAAAAAACTCTAGCATGCCAATTGGGTAACTATCCCAAGCGACAAAATCCAAATTTTTCGCAACTTTATATAAATCGAATTCTTGAGCGAAAATGACAAAATTGTGAGTTAAAAAGCGATTGGGAGAAAGCGCTCTAAGTACATCGATTTGAACTTGTTGAAACTCTTCAATCATATCAGAGCAAAAACGTTGATAATCCAGCGCTTGAGACGGATTTGGTTGACGTACAGCAGTCAAATTAGGAGGACAAATTTGTTGCCACTGTGAGTAATCTTGGCTCCAAAAGGCACAACCCCATGCCTCATTCAATGTCTCTAGGGTTTCATATCGCGCTTCAAGCCATTTTGGAAAACGCTCAGCACTTGCGCCACCGTAGGACACAGCTGTCCCTTCGTGGCCAAGTTCATTGTCTGTTTGCCAACCAATCACATCTGCATGCTGGCCATACCGTTGAGCCATTAGGGTTGTAATACGTTTACATTCTTGGCGATAAATATCACTGGCATGGTCATAATGGCGACGTGAGCCAAACTTCATGGTTTGACCTTGCGCATCAACGGCCAGAATTTCCGGATACTTATGTATTAACCATGCGGGGGGGGTCGCAGTTGGCGTGCACATGACAATTTTCAGGCCCTGTGCAACATACGTAGCAATCGCATCATCAAGCCATTGCCAATCGTATATACCGTCACTGGGTTCAATTTTAGCCCACGAAAACTCGGCTAAACGAACATATTGCAAGCCCAGAGTCTTTTGTTGTTCTGCATGGGTTTTCCATTCACTAGCCGGAACATGTTCCGGGTAGTCGCACACCCCTAATGCAAGAACGTTATTTGATGTTGCGACCATAGTGTCGCCTCCAGTAATTTATTTGTATGATAAATATGATGCGAGGAAATTAACCATTTATCATACTTAACGCAAAGATTTTTTTGTGTTGTATCTTTGTTCGATGATTAATTGACCTGATACCTAAATGTTTAAGCATATTTAGGACAAATCCAAGTAATTAACAAATATATGCGTGAAAGCGAGCTTAGTATTGATTAATAAGAACGAAGTTTAGCGGTTGATCTAAGTATGTTGGATCGGAGCGACGTTAAGGAGGATGGATAGTAGGGATAAAAAGCAAGACGACACAGACAAAAATGCCGCTTATATAAAGCGGCATTCGAATGATAAAGAACTTAGGCTACAAAGCAGCTTCGAGTTCAGGAAGAACGTCAAATAAGTCCCCCACCAAACCGTAATCAGCTACCTGAAATATAGGTGCCTCTTCGTCTTTATTGATAGCAACGATGACTTTAGAGTCTTTCATCCCCGCTAAATGTTGAATTGCACCGGATATACCTACAGCGATATAAAGCTGGGGCGCGACAATTTTACCTGTTTGGCCAACCTGCATATCATTTGGTACAAACCCAGCGTCAACCGCAGCTCGTGATGCTCCCATAGCCGCACCAAGTTTATCTGCTATACCGTCGAGTAACTTAAAGTTATCACCATTTTGCATTCCGCGGCCACCAGAAATCACTACCTCAGCAGCTGTGAGCTCAGGACGCTCAGATTTGGTTAATTCAGCACTGACAAACGAAGATATGCTCGATGACTTTACCAAGTCTATTGCTTCTACCGGTGCTGAGTTATCCGTACCATTTGCATCAAATGTTGAAGTACGCACTGTCAGCACTTTAATGCTATCACTTGATTGCACAGTGGCGATGGCATTACCCGCATAGATAGGACGAACAAACGTATCGCTACTTTGTACGCCAATAACATCCGACAATTGGGCAACATCAAGTAACGCTGCAACACGAGGCATAAAGTTTTTGCCCGTTGTGGTCGCTGCGCAAACAATGTGGCTATAATCTTTACCTATTTCGGCAACCAACTCAGCGACGTTTTCTGCTAGTTGATGTTCATAAGCGGTGTTGTCTGCTACCAATACCTTGGTGACACCGTCTACTTTACTCGCTTGATTAGCGACGGCTGCACAGTCAGATCCAACAACCAAAAGGTGAAGGTCGTCTCCCATTTTGCTGGCAGCATTAGCAAGTTTGAGTGTTTCGGACTTCAATTGGCTGTTGTCGTGCTCAGCATAAATTAGAATTGCCATTAGATCACCTTCGCTTCGTTTTTCAATTTATCAACTAATTCAGCTACATCAGCCACTTTTACGCCACCAGAACGTTGTGCAGGTGGCTCTACTTTAAGCACCTTGACATTCGAGCCTAATTCAACGCCAAAATCGGCTGCTGCTTTTACTTCAAGGGGTTTACGCTTGGCTTTCATAATATTAGGCAAAGACGCATAGCGCGGTTCATTTAATCGTAAGTCAGTGGTCACAACCGCCGGTAAGCTTAGCTCTACAGTCTGTAAACCGCCGTCTATTTCGCGGGTTACTTTAACTTTACCTGCATCGATATTCACTTCTGACGCAAACGTGCCCTGAGGCATACCCGTTAGCGCAGCTAACATCTGGCCAGTTTGATTATTATCTGAGTCAATAGACTGTTTACCTAAAATAACTAAATCAGGGCTTTCGTCTTCAACTACTTTTTTAAGTAACTTAGCAATTTGTAGTGAATCCAAAGACTCATTGGTGTCAATCTGCAGACCGCGATCGGCGCCAAGCGCAAGAGCAGTTCTAATTTGCTCTTGGCAAGACTTATCACCGATGGAAACAACCACTATTTCAGTTGCGACACCTTTTTCTTTAAGTCTAACTGCTTCTTCAACCGCGATTTCACAAAATGGATTAATGGACATTTTGACGTTGGTTAAATCAACTGCACTGTGATCGGCTTTAACTCGCACTTTCACGTTGTAATCGATTGCGCGTTTTACCGGCACTAATATTTTCATTTTCACCTCATTTGACAGGCGTTTAAGCAACAAAAATGTAATTAACATTACATTTACGGAATACATTCAATTTACGTTCTGTTGACGTACACGTCAACCCGCCCCTTTGCAGAACAAATGATCTAAAGCAATATCTGCATCAATCAAAGGGCAATAAAGATGATTTGGCGAGCACTTAGATTGTAATATAGGCAGCTGCAAGATTGGTATAGAAGTAAAAGTGTCTCTGTGGCAATAAGTATTAGTAGCTCGGGACCTAAGCCGTAAGGCCGTATAAACGTGGCTTATAGAAAATATATATACAAATAAGTTGCGCTTTGTCGGCGCTATACGTAAAACATCTGCCAACTAAATTGTAAAATTTGTGTGACGAGTAAACACAAACGCATTTTTTTAATTAATACATATTTATAAAGAAGGAGATACTGGTGGAACGAGAATCGATGGAGTTTGATGTTGTGATAGTCGGTGCTGGTCCAGCTGGGCTCTCTACCGCATGTAGATTGATGCAATTGGCACAGGAAAAAGACCAAGAACTTATGGTCTGTGTCGTTGAAAAAGGCTCTGAAGTTGGCGCGCACATATTATCTGGTGCTGTATTCGAACCACGTGCGATGGATGAGTTATTTCCAGATTGGCAGTCAATGGGGGCACCTCTTACGACCCAAGTGAAAGAAGATCATATCTACTATCTACGTAGCGAGGAAAAGGCCACTAAATTACCCAATGCCATGACGCCGAAAACCATGCATAACAAAGGCAATTATATTGTTAGTATGGGGAACGTCACGCGCTGGTTAGCTGAGCAAGCAGAGTCTCTGGGTGTTGAAGTGTTTCCGGGATTCGCAGCAGCAGAAGTTATCTATAATGATGATGGCAGCGTTGGCGGTGTGCTGACCGGTGATATGGGCATAGGGCATAATGGTGAGCATAAAGATGGTTATATGCCTGGAATGGAACTACGTGCTAAATACACAGTGTTCGCAGAAGGCTGTCGTGGTCACCTAGGAAAAGAACTCATCGCGAAATTTGAACTGGATAAAGGAAAGTCTCCACAGCATTATGCTATTGGTTTTAAGGAAATTTGGGATATTGATCCAAGTAAACATCAAGAAGGCTTAGTTGTTCACAGTGCAGGTTGGCCGCTAACCGAAGCGTCAGGCGGTTCCTACTTATATCATGCAGAGAACAACCAAGTATTTGTCGGATTAATTGTTGACCTCAACTATAGCAATACGCACTTAAGCCCTTTCGATGAATTCCAGCGCATGAAACACCATCCTGTATTTAAGCAATATTTAGAAGGTGGCAAACGTGTGAGCTATGGCGCAAGGGCCATTGCTAAAGGTGGTTATAATTCATTACCTAAAATGACCTTGCCTGGCGCCATACTGGTTGGTTGTGATGCTGGAACATTGAACTTTGCAAAGATTAAAGGCAATCACACGGCAATGAAATCTGGCATGTTGGCGGCTGAAACATTAATTCACGCCTTAGGAGCTGAAGAAGCTGGCGGTAAGGATCTCGTGGATTACACTCAGCGTTTCGAGAACTCTTGGGTGTACGATGAGCTATTCAGATCGCGTAATTTTGGTGCTGCACTACATAAATTTGGCACTTTTGGCGGCGGTGCATATAACACCCTCGAGCAGAATATCTTTAATGGCAACATGTTCCTTAATTTATCTGACGATGATAAAGATCATGAGCAACTTAAGCAGGCCAAAGATTGCCAGAAAATAGACTATCCAAAATATGACGGTGTGCTGAGTTTTGATAAATTATCCTCTGTGTTTTTGTCAAACACCAATCATGAAGAGGATCAACCATGTCATCTTAAATTAAACGATAATGCTGTACCTATTACGGTTAATTTACCCTTATATGATGAACCCGCTCAGCGCTACTGTCCGGCAGGGGTATATGAAATAATAGATAATGATCAAGGTGAAAAGGCATTGCAGATTAATGCCCAGAACTGCGTGCATTGTAAAACCTGTGATATAAAAGACCCTACACAGAATATCCAATGGGTAGTACCAGAGGGCGCAGGTGGCCCTAATTATCCAAATATGTAATTAGTTTTTAATCATTCTAAAAGGCGAATTTTATTTCGCCTTTTTTATTTCAATTTTAAAAACATTCAAATATTTAAGTTTTAAAACTATGAAAAATCATAAATTCCGATAAACTAATTGCTAACTATCACGTAAAAATATATGTTCATACAAAATATACATTTAAATGAAAAGGGTAATTATGAGTGATTTTATTAGCATTTTGACTCATGGACGTCGATTACAAGGAGCGGTAAAGGAATTATCGGTAGAAGAATTAGAAACTGTCGCAGATAAACTTAATTCGATTATTGATAATCGTAAAGCGAAAGAATTAGAGCAACAAGAAGCGGCCAAAGAGAAAAACGAAAAGCTAAATGAGATCCTAGCGCAATTGGAAGCAGCAGGACTTGATGTCAATGATTTGCAAAAAGCTGAACCCGCAAAAAAATCAACTAAAGTGGGCAAAAAACGTCCAGTGAAATATATTTTAAAAGACAGCGCAGGGAATGAGCACAAGTGGACCGGTATTGGTCGTATGCCTAAAGTTTTCAAAGCTGAGCTTGATAGCGGTAAATCATTAGATTCTTATCTAATAGACTAAGTGAATAAGTGGTCATTGAATAATGGCCGCCTCCCCTCTCCTTTTCGCACTACCATTAACCTTATTGATTAATAGGGGTCACTATTTCTATTTTAAATATCAACTACAGAATCGACCATGGCGAAAAAAACCAGCCTTGGTTGATATTAATACATGGTCTATTCGGCAGTTTAGATAACCTCGCCATGTTGCGCCGTAAGTTAAACCAAGATTTTAATATTCTATCCATTGATTTACCGGATCATGGAAAGTCAGAGCACTCTGCGCGGTTTAGTTTTACTGATTACGCGGAATCTATTATTGCTCTTTTGGCTCAGCTAAACATTTCACGTGTAAATGTAGTGGCCCATTCTTTAGGTGGAAAAGTCGCTATGCAAATGGCGCTGACTCACCCAGAAATTGTTTCGACATTGACTGTGCTCGATATAGCACCCGTCGCCTATGAGCCAAGACACAGTAATGTGTTTAAATCTTTGCTAAACGTAAAGCTTGAAAGCATTCAAGACCGCAAAGATGCTGATAAAATGATGAGCGAATTCGTCAAAGAGTCGTCTGTTCGGCAGTTTTTATTAAAAAGTTTATACCAAGATACCGACACGCATCTTTGGCATTGGCGCTTTAACTTACCTCTGCTGTACAGAGACTACCCACTGTTATCGCAAGCGATCAGCAGTGACAGTCAATACCCCAAGCCCGTTTTATTTCTCAAAGGTGAACTGTCTGATTACTTAATCGCAGATTACACCAAGCAAACGACGGATTTATTTCCAAAGAGCCGCGTTAAAGTCATTTCAGGAGTAGGTCATTGGTTGCATGCTGAAAAACCAACAGAGTGCGCGAATCATATACTCACATTTTTACGAAATTAGTTTTTTTCAAGCCTGCCTCAATATGCTAAAGTAGCGCCGCAATGAAATGTAGCGAGTTCCCATGTTAAGCGAAAATTATGAACAAATTGAAGCCATCGCCTTAGACTTGGCGTTGGTTGGTTTATTCTTACTCATGGGCTTTGCGGTACATGATGTTTTGAAGAAGAATAACGTACCTATGATAGGTAGAGTTGTTGTTTATTTAGTCTTGTTTTTAGGTGCCGCAGGCTTTTTGTTTAAGGGCGTGGTGCAATTTTTCTGGCAAGCGAATTAATGGCTCTGGTGAATGACCAGACATGTATAACTAGATTTTGAGGTATTCAATACGATGGCGAGCGTAGGCCTATTTTTTGGTAGTGACACAGGTAACACTGAACATATTGCCAAGATGATTCAAAAAGAATTAGGCAAAGGCCTAATCGACGTACACGATATTGCCAAAAGCAGTAAAGAAGATATTGCCGAGTTTGATTTACTCATGTTTGGTATTCCTACTTGGTACTATGGCGAAGCACAATGCGATTGGGATGACTTCTTCCCGGAATTAGAAGAAATCGATTTCGCCGATAAACTTGTTGCAATTTTTGGTTGTGGCGACCAGGAGGACTACGCTGAGTACTTCTTAGACGCTATGGGCATGGTCAGAGATATCGTCGAAGCTAAAGGCGCGATTTTGATTGGTCAGTGGTCTACCGATGGATACGATTTTGAAGCATCAAAAGGCATGGCTGATGATGATCATTTCGTCGGGCTTGGTATTGATGAAGACAGACAACCTGAACTGACCGAAAGTCGTGTAAAGGCCTGGTGCAAACAAATACACGAAGAAATGTGTTTAGCTGAACTACAATAAATTCGCTAGTAACACCCTTCGTTATTAAAGGAGCGTGAGCTCCTTTTTTATGATTAAAAAATAAATCAAACGTATTTCTGGGTCAGTTTTCAATCTTAAATTACGTAAAACGCCCTTTAATTAAACTGTTGAATTCGTAAGCGATGATATGACTGGATAACCGACGCTATAATCGGTACAGTTTATGATTACATTGTTTACATCAAATGCTAAGTTGGATCTATGGACCAAAATAAAGAACTCAAAAAAGCGGGATTAAAAGTCACATTACCTCGTTTGAAAATCCTCGAAATACTACAAGATCCGAACAATCAACATATCAGTGCTGAAGATGTTTACAAGATCCTAATCGAACAAGACGAAGAAATCGGTTTAGCCACGGTATATCGTGTTTTAAACCAATTTGATGATGCTGGCATTCTAAACCGTCACCATTTTGAAGGCGGTAAATCTGTTTTTGAAATCAGTCATAAGAAACACCATGACCATCTCGTATGCTTGAATTGCGGTAAGGTCATTGAGTTCGAAGATGAAGTAATTGAGAAGCGTCAAGAAGAAGTTGCTAAACGCCATAAAATGACGCTTATTCATCACAGCCTTTACCTTTACGGTGAGTGTCAAGATGACTGTGGCAACGACGAGTAAATAGTCTTCACATAATTTACCCGTTGATACGCTAATTTAATATAGATGCGTAGAACATTGACCAAGATAGATACCACTCAAAAAGTATATTCTATCTTGGTTTTTTATCACTCGGTTTTCTTGTTTATTCGTTTTCTTCGCCGACAATACATAACATTACGCCGCTACACATATGCGTTTTAACTTGATGATTTGATTTGTGCTGGCGAGCAACTAACTAGTCCCTAGTATGAAAACTCTTCTAGCCATGTTGTACCTCACCCTTTGAGGTTGAATGAAGCACTGTGTCTGGTAACTAATTTATAGCGTTATCATAAAATTGTATATTTTCCCCTGCGCCTCATCATACTTAAAGACAACAACACCACAAAGGCAAAGCCAACCAACACTAAAGCCACATTATTCGCGGCCTCCATTTGATTCGTTTCAATTAAATCGTAAAGCAGGATAGATAAAACACGCGTTTCACTTTCTATATTACCGCCAATAAGCAGTACCACACCAAACTCACCAACCGTATGGGCGAACGCTAAAATGCAACCTGTGGTAATACCATGTTTGCTTAAAGGTAATATGATACGCCAGAACGTAATAGCTTTACTCGCCCCTAGGGTATGGCTGGCGTCTAATAGGTCGCGATCAACTTTTAAAAATGCGTCTCTTATTGGTTGCACCATAAACGGCAAACTATACACAATAGAGCCTAAAAGTAAGCCGTAAAAAGAGAAAACCAACGTTGTGTCAAATGCCGTGGCCCATGCGCCTCCTAGAAGATGTTGTGGAGAAAACAACACAAGAAGGTAAAAACCCAGCACAGTAGGCGGCAAAATTAACGGCAAAGTTACGCATGCTTCAATAATGGGTTTAATGCGGTTTTTTGATTGGCTTAACCACCATCCTAAAGGAATTGAAATAACCAGTAGTACCAAGGTCGTTGCACCCGCGAGCTTCAACGTTAGTAACGTGGCAAGCCATATCTCACCGCTTACAAAATTACTGAGCATCTGGCTTCACTCGCGGTATAGTTTGCATCTCACTACTTTGATAACCACTTTTTACTATTAGCCCCTGCCCTTTTGTACCGAGAATAAACTGGTACAGTGCGAGGGTCTCTTTTGTTTCTTGTTCGCTACGGCCCTTTTGTTTGATAACGGCCATTTGCTGATTTATCGGTGAGTAAAGGTGACTAGGCAATAACCAATATTCTTTGGCGTCACTTGTGATACTCAGTACTTGACTGAGCGCGACAAATCCGGCTTGTGCAGCTCCTGTTTGTATATAATGTGCCGTTTGGGCAACATTATTGCCCATCACTATCCTAGGCTTCAACTGCTCATATTTTTCGAGTTTTTGTAACGTTTGCTCAGCGGCTAGACCAAAAGGTGCAAGCTTAGGGTTCGCAATAGCAAGCCTACCCGTGAATGTATCTAATGAGCTAGCCGCAACATCTGATTGGCCCTTAATCCATAGTACAAGCTGACCTAGCGCATAATTTTTACGAGTATTTTTCTCCACTAACGATTTTTGCTCAAGTCGCCTCGGTCGCTCGCTATCAGCGGATAAAAATAGGTCAAAGGGCGCGCCTCTTTCTATTTGGGCGTATAAAACCCCAGTGGAAGCGCTCGAAATACTGACATGTGTATTTGGGTGCTCTAACATAAATTGTTCAACGAGCAACGTTAGGGTCGGCTTGAAATTCGCTGCAACAGCGACTTTTACATCCGCAACGGCGCTCATACTCATACAAGCTGTCATTATAAACACCAATACGCAGCTGAATTTACTCATCGCCAGTCCATCGCTGACGTGCAGTGGTATCACTGACATTTGCCTGAACCCATTTGTCCCCTAGCTCAGTTGATTCCTTTTTCCAAAAGGGAGCCTCTGTTTTCAAATAATCCATTATGAATTGTGCACCTTCAAAGGCAGCTTTACGGTGCATCGACGTCACACCCACGAAAACAATTTGGTCTCCCTGTGCCAAATGCCCAACGCGGTGGATAAGAATGATTTTACCAAGACCCCATCGAGCGCGAGCTTGCGCCACAATCTGCTGTAAACTGATTTGGGTCATCGCCGGATAGTGCTCTAAAAACAAGTCCCCCACCGCCAGCCCCTGATTGAAATCTCGCACTAAACCGCTAAAGGTCACTATAGCGCCATTGCTGAGACTGTCTTGTCTAAGGGCGTTGTAAAGTGCACTATGATCGAAATCTTCTGTTTGAACCGCTATGACATCACTCACTTTCTATCCCCCCGTTACAGGCGGAAAGAACGCAACTTCATCCCCATCAGTCAGTAATGTATTTTCATTACCAATAGTCTGGTTAACAGCAACCAAAGTAGAATCGGCAGATAAATACTCTGACCATTGAGGATGATATAACACCAAGGTTTTCTTCAGGTTAGCGACATCCTCCACTGACTGGGCGACCTCTATTGACCCCGTTTGCACTTGATCTTTTAATTGACCGAAAAAAAGAACCTTGATCATGATGTTACGACCTCTTTTCGTTGCCAATGCTCGCTTTTGCCCCCTTGCTTTTCGAGCACTTTAATTCCGTCGATGATCATTGAAGGGTCCACCGCTTTGCACATATCAAACAAGGTCAACGCAGCGACAGAGACCGCGGTAAGAGCTTCCATTTCCACCCCAGTTTGACCCGCTAGCTTGCACATAGCCGTAATTTCGATACCACTATTATCTTCTAGGGTTGTAAAGTCTATTTGCACTTTGGTTAGCATGAGCGGATGGCACAATGGAATTAAATCACTGCACTTTTTAGCCCCCTGAATGCCAGCGATACGCGCAACAGCAAAGACGTCTCCTTTCGCGTGTTGCTTGTTATAAATGAGAGACAATGTTTGTGGCGACATCAATACTTTGCCATGTGCATAAGCAACGCGCTGGGTCACTGACTTATCAGTGACATCTACCATGTTCGCTTCGCCTTTGTGATTAACGTGGGACAACATCTTATCTTGCGACATCACTTATCCCCGAGTTTCACAAGGTGCGGTATTAACGTCTTTCAAATGTACGATGAAATTGCAAGGCCGGTGAGTTGAGTTAAGTTGTTGCTGCAATATGCCGGTCCACGCGGTGCGACATGCACCAGTAGAGCCAGGCATGCAAAATATTGCTGTACCATTGGCCATGCCGCCTAAAGCGCGAGATTGCACTGTCGAGGTACCAATCTCCGTATAGGATATATGTCTGAACAATTCACCAAACCCTTCAATTTCTTTATCGAATAATACCGATATCGCTTCTGGTGTTGTATCCCGAGCCGTAAAGCCTGTCCCCCCCGTAACCAGTATTACTTGTACATCAGTCGAGGCGATCCAGTTAGATACTGTCGCTCTGAGCTGGTACTTATCATCTTTCACAATACGCTTATCGACTAAATTATGCCCCTCGGTTTCCAATGCACTCACTAAGTAAGCACCGGAGGTATCGGTATCTTCATCTCGCGTATCTGACACAGTCAGTACCGCTATATTGAGTGAGATAACATCTGAATTGTTCGTGTGTCCCATAAATATCCTAGATTTTCGGAGTACGTTTTTAGTAACGTACAAAATTGTTTAGAAGCGAGTAGTCCGCAACGATTAATACACCACTAATTCTCACTAAGCACTGAGTCACGATATTTAGCCCTTTATAAGACCTTGATTTAATTCAAGCCATTGCTCTGGCGAGTTAATATTATCAAACTCGTTTGGGGGGATATCAGCAGGTACAGCTATTGCGTTGGCTTGATTTTTCACAAACATATTAAACAAAGACAATGATTTATCTTCGCGCAATACACATTCTATATAGGTAAATAAGTTAGCTTTATATGGGATGAAAACAGGTAAATTAAACCCTGTAAAATGCACGATTGCATCACCTTGCGTAGCCTGAGATATCAACAATTTCAATGTGCTTGGAGTGATATTTGGCATATCAACCGGCAACACTAATAATCCACTGAACTGCTGCGTATCATCACCACTGCGTTCAGTATCTTGCCCAGTGTGTTGCTCAACGAGATAGCTCAGAGCTGCATGGATCCCGGCTAAAGGGCCACTGTCTGGGTAAATATCATGGATCTGCTCAGGCTTTTTGCCACTTACTAATACTGTCCCTACTCCGGCAGAGGTTAATAGACCTCGTGCGTGACTGAGTAAGGTTTGATTTGTGTCCGTAAGCCGCAGCAGGCTTTTATCTTGCCCCATGCGCGTTGACAAACCACCGGACAATACCAAGCCAATGACATTAAAGCTGTTGCTGTCCGGCAACATTGAAGGTGAAGAAATTTCGCGAATACCTGTCATCGTGTTGTCTTGATCAAAATACATGGAATGAGCGCATAAAGTGTTAGCCGCCTAACATCGCCAGGTGCTTAGTGGCGCCAGTATAACCATCATGCAGGAAGTGAGTGGATTTTTTATCTCCAAGAAGTGTAGTCAACTCTTCTTGTAAACGCTGGGTATCATCGTCAGTAATATACTCACGTATATCAAGCCCTTGCTCACTGAACAAACACAAGTGAAGTTTGCCCAAGGCCGAAATGCGCAGACGGTTACAGCTAGCACAGAAGTCTTTGCTGTAGGGCATGATAAGACCGATACGTCCTTTAAAATCAGGGTGAGAAAACTCTTGCGCTGGCCCGGCGGTTTTATCGCGAATAATTTGCTGCCATCCCTCACTGATAAGTTGCTCTTTGATGGGCAATCCAGAAGCGTGATTCTTATCAAAAAACAATTGATTATCGCCAGTTTGCATTAATTCTATAAAGCGCAATGTAATAGAGGTTGTTTTGATCCACTGTAAGAACGAGGATAACTCATGCTGATTAAAGTGGCGCATAAGCACAGCATTTACTTTAACTGTTACGCCAAGCTCTATGGCTCTATCAATTCCGCGCAGAATAACATCAAGTTTATCGTGGCCAGTAATAGACGCGAACATACGCGGATCTAAGCTGTCAATACTGACATTCATTTGCGTTAGACCGGCTTCTACCCAGCTATCGATATGATCTGGTAATTTATAACCATTAGTCGTGATCGCGACCTGCTTGATGCCCGGGGTGTTTGCGCAGGCACGAATGGCCTCTGGCAAATCTTTTCGCAGCGATGGCTCGCCACCCGTTATGCGAATTTTACTGGTGCCAAGTTTAGCAAAGGCACTTGCAATGCGTTTAATTTCAATCAGAGACAGGAAATCCCTGTCCGAATCGCACTGATACCCATCAGGTAAACAGTACTCACAACTAAAATTACATACATCAGTAATGGACAGCCGCAGGTAATGAAACCTACGACCAAATTTATCTTGCAACATATTCACTAACACCTTTCCAAATTGAAGTTGCCGGGCCTTATCGCCTTGACACTTACGGGGAGGCTGTTTGATTTCTCTTACAACCCTGGCGAAGGACGCATTTTTACGAATGCACTTCGCGGCCAACATACCTTGTCTTGTGATTTAGGTATGGAGGCTCGGAGTTAAACCACCTGTATATCTACCACATTATTTTCAAAACACTATTTTTACCACACTTAGGGCGCTTAAAGCTATTACCGCTGAGCTTAAGCAGCCTAAGAGTTGTGTATAAATATGTATATGACACGAGTTCCGCCGGCGCAAAGGCTAAGTTTTTTTAGCGAGTGAGTTTTTAGCACTATATCTATACCTCACTATATTAATGCAATAAATTCCCACCGCGTATTTCGTGTCTTAACATTAACAAGCACCACAAAATAACAGTCAAGCACACTAACTGATAGTGATTGGCATGTATGTTGATTGCTTAGTAATGTCATGGCACATTGAATATGACTAACGGGCAGCAATAATGGTGCATAATAAGGGAGGCAGCGTAAATATGTTAACCGAATTTACTGATAAACATCAGTTAAGTAAGGACTTTTTACACGATGCAAGAAAATGGTACATACCACTTGCTAAAAACATCGCCAAGCACCAATCTGGTGCAGGTGCGCCCTATTTTTTAGGCATCAATGGATGCCAAGGGTCTGGCAAATCAACATTATCTGAGTTTCTGGCCAGCTACCTTTCACAAGAACATGGTTTAAAAGTGGTCGTTATGTCACTCGACGATTTCTATTTAGATCAATCCCAGCGCAATGCCATTGCCATCAAGGTGCACCCACTTTTTAAAACACGCGGTGTGCCAGGTACACACGATATGGCGTTAGCTTCACAGGTGCTTTCATCTCTGCGCAGCGGCGCGCCCACGTTAATCCCTCGTTTTAATAAAGCCAGCGATAATCCAGCTCCAGTTAGTCAATGGCAAAAGATAAACGAACATGTAGATGTGGTTATTTTTGAAGGTTGGTGTTGGGGCGTTGAAGCACAAAATGACGCAAAACTTGTTGATCCTATTAATGCCCTAGAAGAAGAACAAGATGAGACGGGGGTGTGGCGTCGGTTTGTTAACAAACAATTATCGCAAAACTACGCGCCACTTTATGAAAATATGGATTACTGGGTAATGCTCAAGGCGCCTTCTTTTGAATGCGTGTATGCGTGGAGGTTAGAACAAGAGCATAAATTGCGTGCTTCACTCTCAGCTGCAGATTCCAGCGCTGGAAGCAAAGTAATGAGTGATGAGCAAGTATTAGCCTTCATACAATATTACCAACGCTTAACTGAACACGGTTTATCAACGCTGCCACAGAAATGTGAACTCGTATTTAGCTTAAATACAGCGCGCAGAATCACTGCACTTACAGAAGGAGGTGTTCATGCTTAAACAGTTACTCGTATTTAGCGATATGGATGGCACGTTGTTGGATCATGACACTTATAGTTATGCACCAGCATTGAATATGCTTGATATCCTTAGAAGCAAACACATTCCAGTCATCCCTACGACAAGCAAAACTAAAGCAGAATTAGACTCTCTTATGGCAGAGCTAAAACTAAATGGTCCACTTATCGTAGAGAATGGCGCTGCGGTTTTTATCCCTCAGCATTTAATGAAGGCACAGCCCGAAGGTACAACGGACAAAAAAGGCTTTTGGGTCAAAGAATTTGCTCAACCTCGTTCGCATTGGCTGGAATTAATTGCCAGTATTGAAAGTGACTTTTCAGGAGAGTTTTTGCAGTTTTCAACTATGGCTGAACAACAAATCATAGAGTACACCGGACTAAATGCTAAAAATGCAAAGCTCGCTGATACCCGCATGTACAGTGAGCCCGTTAAATGGCTCGGGTCGCCTGAAAGAAAACTCGAGTTTGTCACTCAGTTGCAGCAACTGGGCGCTACCGTATTGCAAGGCGGTCGCTTCCTTGGCGTGTCAGGACTATGCAATAAAGGAATCGCCTTGCAATGGTTAGTCACCGCATTCCAACGTCATATTGGGCACAGTGCAACCCTGAGTGTCGCGTTAGGCGACAGCAATAATGATGCTGCTATGCTGGAGGCCAGTGACATTGCAGTGCGTATTAAATCACCCACTCACTCGTTTCCATCACTTGAGAGAACAACAGGTGTCTACGATAGTACATTAGAGGGACCTTCAGGCTGGACTGAATGTTTATCCAAAATTCTGATCAATGAAAGTTAGTTTAAAGCTTTAGTTTAAAATTCAACTTTTGTTAATTTACTTATTATTTTTATCCTAGAACCAAAGGAATCATCATGGCTGACTTTTATCAAAACGGCATTGTTACCACATTACATAACTTATCTGAGCGACCGGTTGAAGATCTAGAAAAAGAACTCGTGAGTTTTGCTCGGAGGCGCCCAATGGCGCTGATATTACCTTCATTATTTTCTGAGCTAGAAGGCGAAGCGTTGCCGCATATTGTTTCAGAGATTTCTAAAGTCCCCTACCTTTCTCAAGTAGTAATCGGCTTAGACCGTGCAGATAAAGAACAATACAAGCATGCACTGGGCTTTTTCGACAAACTTGGACAGAACCACCGTATCTTGTGGAATGACGGGCCTCGTCTTAAAGCACTGGATGAAGAGTTAGCGCAAATGGGCCTGGCCCCAAAAGAGTTGGGAAAGGGCCGTAATGTTTGGTACTGCATGGGTTACATTCTAGCCACAGGCACTGCTGAATCAGTCGCGTTGCACGATTGCGATATATTAACCTATGATAGAAGCTTGCTAGCTCGATTGATATATCCAGTAGCAAACCCGCAATTTAACTATGAGTTTTGCAAAGGCTATTATGCTCGTGTTGCTAACGGCAAAATTAACGGTCGTGTATCACGTTTGCTTGTCACGCCTATGCTTAGAGCCTTAAAGCGCGTGATCGGTAACACTGATTATCTCGATTTTATGGACAGTTTCCGTTACCCCCTAGCTGGCGAATTTTCCTTTAGGCGCGACGTTTTAAATGACATTCGTATTCCTAGCGACTGGGGCCTTGAGATCGGTGTTCTATCAGAAATGCACAGAAACTATTCGAGCAATCGTTTGTGCCAAGCTGATATTGCGAAAACGTACGACCATAAGCACCAAGACCTTTCAGCTGACAACGACGCAGGCGGTTTGTCAAAAATGTCTATCGACATTACCAAGGCAATGTTTAGGAAGCTCGCTACTCAGGGCGAGACGTTTAACATGGAAACGTTCCGTTCTATCAAAGCGACGTATTATCGCATCGCCTTGGATTTCGTCGAAACCTATCATAACGATGCCATCATGAATGGTTTATCACTGGATATTCACAACGAAGAAAAAGCGGTTGAATTGTTCGCCCAGAACATTATGAAAGCAGGCGAAAGCTTCTTAGATAATCCAATGGAAACCCCTTTCATCCCGAGTTGGAACCGTGTTGTAAGTGCTATGCCTAACGTTTTGGAGCGCTTAAAAGACGCTGTTGAACAAGATTATAACGAGTGTAAAGAATCACTTTAGAACAACAATAATGAATGGTGAAGCAATGCAAAGTACTTATGACCAATTAACTGAGTTAGTCGAACATCATTTGGCTGTTATTTATAACGAGGTTGAGCTGAGTGTTACCTATCAAACATTCGCTCAAGATCTGTTGACTACGATGGGGTTTAAGAAGGACGTATTAATAACACCTCCTTTACGCCATCACAATAATTGGACGCAAGAAGATGCTGTACTGATCACTTATGGCGATTCTATCGAATCGCCTGGGGAGAAGCCATTAACGACCCTTTACACCTTTTTAAACGAAAGCTGTGCGAAGAACTTGAACAGCGTGCATATATTACCGTTTTTTCCTTACAGTTCAGATGATGGCTTTTCTGTAATTGATTATTCTAGTGTGAACGAAGCATTAGGCGATTGGGAAGATATTAAGCGGATCGCGACGGACTTTAGGTTAATGTCAGATGTAGTTATTAACCATTGTTCTTCACGAAGTGCTTGGTTTGATAACTTCATTAAAGGTGAAGGTCCGGGCAGCGATTTTTTTTATACGGCAAGTCCAGATGAAGACTTATCGAATGTGGTCAGGCCTCGCACGTCTCCTCTATTGCGGGAAACAGAAACAGCGAAAGGTATCGAGCATGTTTGGTGCACATTCAGTCACGATCAAGTTGATTTTGATTTTCGTAATCCCAAGGTGTTAGAAACCTTTGTTTCAATCATTCGTCAATATTTGGACAATGGTGTCAGGTTATTTAGGCTCGATGCAGTTGCTTTTTTATGGAAAAAACTTGGCACACCCTGTATCAATTTGGAACAAACTCATGAAGTGGTTAGGTTGCTGCGTACGCTCATTGAACATGCTCAGCCAGATGTGATTATCATCACAGAAACGAATATACCGAATCGAGAAAACTTAGCTTACTTAGGCAACGCGAATGAAGCTCATGCTATCTATAATTTCTCATTGCCACCATTGTTGGTAAACACCCTCATTACTGGCGATTGTCACTACTTGAAGTCATGGTTAATGAGTATGCCTCCCGCGCAAAACGGTACAACTTACTTTAACTTTATTGCATCCCATGATGGCATTGGTCTGCGCCCAGCTGAAGGCTTGTTAGAAGACGAGGAGCTCACTGTACTTGTAAACACCATGCAGAATTTTGGTGGCAGAATATCGTGGCGTGCGTCTGAGCATGGCCAGCAAAAAGCGTATGAAATTAATATCGCTTTGTATGATGCACTTCAAGGTACAACGAAGGGAACCGATAAATGGGGCTTCCAGCGTTTTATGTGCGCCCATGCGATTATGCTTGGCTTGGAAGGTATACCTGGGATCTATATTCATAGTTTGTTGGCTACAGGTAATGATTATGAACGGGTTAAGAATACCAGCCATAACCGTGCAATAAATCGTCATAAGTGGCAATACGCTGAATTACAGAAGCAATTAGCATCGCCCTACTCTCAACATCAACGAGTGTTGAAAGCTATGGGTGAGCTACTAACAATACGCCGCCAGCAAGTCGCATTTCACCCCAACGCTACGCAATTTACCTTGCAGTTAGGAAGCAAAGTATTTGGTTTCTGGCGTCAGAGTATCGATAGAAGACAAAGCATATTCTGTATCAGCAATATTTGTGATGAAATACAAGAAATTCACTTAAGTGATATTAACTTAGTAGGCACCGACGAGTGGATAGACTTAATGACGCAGCAACCCATTTACGCCGCAGACAGTTTCATTGAACTGGCACCATACCAAACTATGTGGATCAGCAATTTACCTAAGCGTTAAATATACCGCCCCTTCTTAACTTTGGCGGCAAAATAAATGAGACAATGCAAACAATATGTCTCTTTTATTTTGTTGCTTTTTCGCTACGCGTAACCAATTTGTATCCATGTAACTTATTGTTATTAATAAGCTTTTAACTCAACGCTGGATATGTGTAACTGTTTTAGCACTATAAACTTAGATAATCACTGTCCGCTGTGCACCTAAAGAGCTCCCCCACTTATAACTCTTTGATAATTAATCACTATTCTTAGTTGGCATGAAGCGTGTAGTAGTTTTTGCTGAGTTTAGGGTCGAGTTCGGCATTTTAATAAACGCTACGACCCGATATATACCGCCGAGCAAGACTGCTCTTCAAATTTGTTAGCCGGATTTTTAAGAATAAGGCATAGCAACGAAAACCTAGCTAAATATTTAGCCATAAGGAATCGATAAGATGAAAAAGTTAATTGTTATTACTAGCCTACTTTTCGCCTCAAGCAGTGTATTGGCACAAGACGATATAATGGACGCGTTAGACGCGGATAATGACGGTCGTATTAGCCTAGAAGAAGCCTCCTCAGACGCAGCCCTGTCCTCTGTTTTTACTGAGTTAGACGTAAACAAGGATGGTTACCTTAGCGCTAGTGAGTTAGAGAGCTAGACTTCTATAGCCTTTATAGCCTTTATAGCCTTGAGCTCAAGATTGAAGATTATTCAAATCAACATAAAGTTAAAACAATCCTAGCGCTTTACAGACCAAACGACATTCTTAAATAACGTGGAGAAACGTATGAAAAAAATTATTATAGCGGGTGTTATCGCCCTAACGTCAGGGGGCGCATTTGCCGCAACGGATATTTTTGCCGCTTTAGATGTAAATGAAGACAATATGTTAAGTGCAAAAGAAGCCAGTATCGATACTACTTTGGCGACTATATTCAACGAATTAGACAGCAACAAAGATGGGTTTGTGTCTAAAGAAGAGTTCAGTGTACTTCAACAGCAATAGTTATTATTTAATTGCTACTTTATAAAGTGAGGTTAGAGGTAATTTATTATCTCTAACCTTTCATTTCTGGGTCTATACTTCCCAACAATCGCGCACAAATTCAATTACCTACCTCCCTGCCGGTTAACCACTCGACCCGCGCCACACCTCTTTAAATACTTCTAACAACAGGCCAATTTAACAACGATGTGGCGGATAGATTAATCCCAACAAACAACCAATTTACCCATAGTGTCATTTCGTTCAAGGCGTTCGTGGGTCAACGCAATATCTTTTACGTTATATTGAGTGTCAATAACAGGTCTTAAATCACCATTATCAAAATGTATTAAAAATCTGCGGCAAAAGTCACTTATTAAAGCGCTTTTGTATTCGTCGCTTCGGCTTCGCAGCGTAGAGCCTGTGATGGTGGCACGTTTAGCAAGCATCAGTGCCATGTCTAATTTGTCAGCATATCGACCAGCCAACATGGCTAAGTACACTATTGTTCCATCAGCGTTGAGAATTTTTAAGTTTCTGTTGAGATAATCCCCTGCAACAAAATCGATGATAACGTCGACTCCACCCTGCTCGAAACATTCAGCAAAATTTTGAGTTTTGTAATTTATCAGTCGATCGGCACCATACTTTTCGCATACCGCAAGTTTTTTCTCATTTGATGCGGTGACACTGACATGACAACCATCCGCTTTTGCTAATTGAATTGCGGCAAGACCCACAGCACTCGCACCAGCATGTATCAGTACCCGCTGACCAGGTTTTAACCCACCTACTTGGAACAAACTTTGGTAAGCTGTTAAGAAAACCTCGGCAATACCGGCGGCACTCGGCATATCAACATTTTTTGGTTTATGCATTATGTGTTCTGAATTGACCGCCACATACTCTGCATAACCGCCGCCAGCCACAAGTGCGAATACTTCATCGCCTATTTGCCAACGAGAAGACTCGGTATCAGCAGACATTCCAAGACTGGCAATTTCACCTGATACCTCAAGACCAAGAATCGGGCTTTCCCCTTTAGGTGCTGGGTATTTACCTTGGCGCTGTAATGTATCAGCGCGGTTAATACCAAAGCTGTGTACCTTAACTAACACTTGCCCCTGTTTGAGGGTAGGTTTTGTAGTATCATTAACAAAAAGCGTGTCCGTTGCCGTACCTTCTTCATAATCGATAAATTGCATGAATTCTCCATTGAATTTTTGTTTTAATTTGAACTTTTGACGATGTAATTTGCGCCACGCTCATCTACTTTCAATTTGTATGCTGGAAACCAACACACTATGTCATCACGCGTTACACTTCACCCCGGTCGAGAAAAGTCTTTATTACGTCGTCACCCTTGGATATTTGCCAGTGCAATTGAAAGCACTAAAGGCCGAATGAATCTCGGCGATACCGTCGATGTTTATAGTCACGAAGACGTATGGCTAGGCCGCGGAGCCTATTCACCACATTCTCAGATACAAGTTAGAATATGGACGTTTACGCAAAATGAAAGTGTCGACAACGGTTTTTTTCAACGTCGTATCGCTAGAGCCCAACAATCTAGAGAAGAGCTAATTGAGCGACATGGTTTAACCGGATACCGTTTAATTGCCGCTGAATCAGATGGCCTACCAGGGGTGACCATCGATGTTTACGCCAATGTTATTGTCTGCCAACTACTCTCAGCAGGGGCTGATAAACATAGAGAAAAAATAATATGGGCGCTAAAAGCACAATTTCCTGAGCATGGAATTTATGAGCGAAGTGATGTAGCAGTGCGCAAAAAAGAGGGGTTAGAAGAAATCACCCAAGTGCTTGCTGGCGACATACCAGATGAAGTCATCATTGAAGAAAATGGTGTAAAAATCATCGTTAATGTGAAACAAGGTCATAAAACGGGTTTCTATTTAGATCAACGCGATAATCGGGCTATCGCCGCTGAATATGCCAAAGATCGTGACGTATTAAACTGCTTTTGCTACACAGGCACATTCGGTAGCTATGCACTTGCTGCCGGTGCGCGTAGCGTTACTAGCTTAGATGTATCTGACCTTGCCCTTGAAACGGCTAAACGCAACGTGGATATTAACCAGCTTGATAGTTCAAAATGTGAGTTTATTAATCATGATGTTTTTCAAGCATTACGTGATTACAAAGCGCAGTCTAAACAGTTTTCTCAAATTATACTCGACCCACCCAAATTCGTAGACTCTAAGGCTTCGCTTAATAGAGCGTGTCGTGGATACAAAGATATTAACATGCTGGCAATGCAGATCATGGCGCCTGGTGGCATTCTGGCAACATTTAGCTGTTCCGGTTTAATGCCATTCGATTTGTTTCAAAAAGTCGTAGCAGATGCGGCATTAGATGCCGGCCGAGAAGTACAAATAATCCAGCGCTTATCACAAGCGCCTGATCATCCGGTCTCAACAAACTACCCTGAGGGATTTTACTTGAAGGGGCTAATCTGCAAAGTGCTGTAAGGTAGTATTGTGAGTTGTTATAGATAAACCTAACAAGCGCGCCTTTTAAGTTTAGCGCTTGTTTATTTCTCTACACCATGCTTTGCTTCTTAGCACGTTTACCAATGATATAAACAGCCTGTTAGTTCAAAGGCTAATTCATCTCGGTAATTTCAACGCCAATCACGCAGGTACTGTCTTCATTGCACTCAGAGCGCACCACGCGTGCTTTGGCTGATAAGGAAGGGATTTGGCTGTTTGTTGATTCAATATAAACGTCAACAGCGGTACCGATTTCTACGGATTGCTCTTCCACTTCAAATGACATGCCTGTAGCACTTATATCCTTACATACTGCGTGCAACGTACGACTCGACTCATCGTCGTTAACCACTATCTCGCACGCTGAATTGACCATCATGCGAAAAAAATTACGTTTGTCATTGTAGCCTAACATCAAAAATTCCGTCCTAGTTTATTGCCTACTGTGTGTTTATAGGGTGCGGATTAAGCAATGTCAACGGACTTTGCGTAATCCACTCAGTTAAATATAAAAATCGCCACTAATCGAGCTAATTAGCTTCTAATTGGCTGATAATCCGTTTAGTAGATATCGGCATAGCTGTGCCCAATTGCTGGGCAAAGAATGACACCCTAAGCTCTTCCATCATCCAGCGAACTTCTTTTAATTCGTCAGGTACAGGTAAGCCAGCAGGGATTTTCTGCAACCGCTTTGTATACTCACCCTGCACTTTTTCTACATTCAATTGATGCAAACGGTCTTTTGTTGGGTCGATAGGTAGTTTTTCGATTCGCCTGGCGATCCCTTCAATATAGCGTTGCCAATCGCTCAAACGTCGAGCGCCGATATCACTCACAAATCCATTAAAAACTAAACTGTCTAAATGCTGCTTTATGTCCCCATAGGCATTGATCATCGCCATCGGAACATTGCCCTTCATTTTCTTCTTGATTTGATGCGCTTTGGTTAAGCCGATTTCAACTTTCTGGGCGATAGTTAATACGCTATCGTTTATTTCACTGCGAACATGCTCGCTACAGGCTTGAAAGGCTTCTGGCGTGCGAATGTCACCGTGAAGCTCACGGTAGCTTTCTATCAGCTCGTCTGTTGCGGCCGCGATCACATCATCAATCAAGGCAGCAACCTTCCCGAATGGGTTAAAGTACAAACCGAGCTTTGCCTTATTAGGCAGTTTTTCATGCAGATATTTAATAGGTGACGGAATCGATAATAAAATTAACTGTCGTAAACCTAGTTGATGCGCTTGCTGTGCCATATGCGGCTTATCAAATAGTTTTATCGCTACCGCATTTTTTTCAGACACCAATGCGGGGTACGCTTTTACATTAAATCCACTTTGCTTACTAACATATTCGGTGGGTAACTGCTCAAAATCCCACTGAGTTATGCCTGACCTTTCTAACCCAGGTTTCGCCATTTTGCTCAGACTCTGCTTTACTTTTCCCTGTAACTGGTGCTGTAACGCTTGCAGATCCCGACCTTGTTGCACGACCTTGTTATAATCATCTAGCACTTTAAAATTAAAGCGTAGATGAGAAGGTAGGCTATCTATCTGCCATTCTTCTAATTCCACTTCTACCCCGGTCATGCGCTTTAACTTTTGGCTGATAGCACCTAGAAAAGCAATAGGTTGGCCTTTCTTATCTAATGGAGTGATATCGGACAAACAAGCATCCGCGTAGTTAGGCGCAGGCACAAAGTTTCGCCTGAGCCGTTTTGGTAACAATTTAATAAGTGTGACGATAAGCTCGTGACGCAGCCCAGGCACTAACCAATCAAACCCCACAACAGTCAACTGATTTAATAAGGAAAGCGGTACCAACAAATTGACCCCATCATCTATATCTGTGGGGTTGAAGTGATAATCTAAACGAAGGGTTAAATTGCCTTGTTGCCACGTTTCAGGGAAATCATATGCATGTGACTTTGTCGGCGAGCTCTTAAGCAGCATTTGCTTTGAATAGGTTAGCAAGTCGGGCTGGACGTTTTTAGTTTTACCCCACCATTTCTTAAAACTGGCCTCGCTACATACATGTGCAGGAATAAGCTGAGCATAAAAATCAACCAATGCCTCTTCATCCACCAACAAGTCGCGGCGGCGTGTCTTGTCCTCTAACCCTTTAATTTCATCCACTTCTAATTGGTTTTCAGTTAAAAAATCGTCATTTAACTTAGTATCTTGATTAACCAACGCCTCTCGTATGAAAATCTCGCGACTAACAACTGGGTCTATTTGGCTGTAAACAACGCGACGTTTAGTTACTAACGGTAAGCCGTACATAGTCACACTTTCAAATGCTTGGACAACTCCTTGCTTCTTCGACCAATGTGGCTCGCTGTAATTACGTTTGATTAAATGAGGCGCTAATGACTCCAACCATTGAGGTTCAATTTTTGCCCCCATTCGACCAAATAGTCTGGATGTATCCACAAGCTCAGCAACCATTACCCATTTAGGACTCGCTTTGGCAATTCCTGACCCAGGGAATAACATGAACCGGCCGTTACGTGCCCCAAGGTATTCCTTGTCTTTATCTTTATTCCCGACATGAGATAGTAAACCAGCAGCCATCGCTTGGTGAATTGCTTCATAATCCGCTTCTGCCTGGCTGATACTAAAGCCGAGCTCTGCGATAGATTTTTTCAACTGGCTTACGATATCTTGCCACTCTCGCATACGTAAATAGTTAATGAAGTTTTGCTTACACCACTTGCGTAATTGATTGTTAGTCAGCTCGACTTGTTTTGCTTTAAATTCTAACCAAAGCATTAATAAGGATAAAAAGTCAGAATCTTTATTGGCAAATGCTTGGTGTTTCTCATCAGCCGCTTGCCGTTTATCTTGAGGGCGCTCTCGTGGGTCTTGAATGCTCAAACCAGCAGTAATAATAGATACGTCTCGCATACTATTGCGTTTTTCTGCTTCGACAATCATCCTCGCATAGCGGGGATCGATGGGTAAGCGCGCCATTTGACGGCCAATGGTAGTTAAGTTTAACCGCCCAGTATTTTTCTCGACTCCACCAAGCTCTTCGAGCAGATTAAAGCCGTCATTGATACTGCGTGAGTCTGGCATTTGCACAAAGGGGAACTCGTCAATTTTGCCAAGGCCTAACGCCATCATCTGCAAGATGACTGAGGCTAAATTCGTTCTTAGAATTTCGGGATCAGTAAACTCATCGCGATTGTTATAGTCATCTTCACTGTACAAACGTATACAGATACCATCTGATACGCGCCCACAACGCCCTGCCCTCTGATTGGCGGAAGCTTGGGAAATAGGCTCAATGGGTAAACGCTGTACTTTACTGCGTACACTGTACCGTGAGATACGTGCCGTACCTGGGTCAATAACGTATTTGATCCCCGGCACTGTTAACGATGTTTCAGCGACGTTGGTGGCAAGTACGATGCGTCTACCTGAGTGTGATTGAAATATCTTGTTTTGTTCTGCTGCAGACAACCTAGCGTAAAGCGGTACGACTTCGGTGTGTCTGAATTGTTGTCGTGTCAGTGCATCTGCCATATCGCGAATGTCTCTCTCACCGCTCAAAAAGACCAGAATGTCCCCTTGGCTATGATTTCCTAGTTCGTTTACGGCATCAATTATCGCTTGCGCTTGGTCCCTGTCGTTCTCACCATCGTCATCAAGTAATGGTCTGTAACGCATTTCGACCGGGAAGGTTCGGCCGCTCACTTGAATAATAGGAGCATCATCGAAATGCTTTGAGAACCGCTCAGGATCGATCGTCGCTGAGGTGATGATTAACTTTAAATCTGGTCTTTTAGGCAGTAATTGCTTTAGTATACCGAGGATAAAATCAATATTGAGGCTTCGCTCGTGCGCCTCATCAATAATAATGGTGTCATACTGATTTAAAAATCTATCTTGTTGAATTTCTGCGAGCAAAATACCGTCTGTCATTAACTTTACATAGGTACGGTCACTCACTTGATCTGAGAAACGAATTTTAAACCCGACTTCATTTCCGATTTCACTATGTAGCTCTTCTGTGATGCGGTTGGCGACGCTTCTAGCGGCAAGTCTTCGTGGTTGAGTATGGCCGATTAAACCACTTACACCTCGCCCTAACTCTAAACAAATTTTCGGAATTTGAGTTGTTTTCCCCGAACCCGTTTCACCTGCAATAATCACCACTTGATGATCACGGATCGCATCTGAAATTTTCTGTTTTTGTTCAGTAACGGGTAAGTCTGGGTATTCTACTTTGGGAAGATTGGCTTGCCTTTGCTCTTTTAATAACACCGACCTATCGATATCTTTACTCAACTTGGCGAGGGCTTCGTTTTTCTTTTTGCTGTCGAATCGTTGAATCTGTTTAAAGCGGCGTTGAAAACGAAACCGATCTGACGTCATACACACTGACGTCAGTTCGTTTAATTGGGAATAAGTTAACGCAGCGCTTTGCGTTTCTGATAAATGTGAAGACAATAAAATTTGCTCATACTAGGGACAACCACAATGGGTGTTGATCCTAGAAGAATGAGAATTTAAATACTAGTACCGATTGGGTAAAACCCTAAAAAAGCCTAACCGGCTATACGGTATCCGTCTCTTAGCTGCATATCTATTGCATTCAACAGCTGAGAACGATTGATTGTGCCTAACAAATAACCGTCATCGTCAACGATCGGGTATACCTTAGGTTTAGCGACTAACATTTTCTGCGCTTGTTCAATCACAGAAACGTAAGGACGAATTGAAATAACCTCCGTTTGCATAATATCTTTTACTCGACAAACTTGCTCTCGGTAATAACTTGATTCGATCATTCTTACTAAACAATCTTGCTCCGACAGGAAGCCAACGACTTTATTTTTATCATCGACAACCGGCCCCCCCGTTTGTCCACTTTGTAATAAACGTTCGACGGCTTCGGCTACAGACATTTCTAAGGAAAAGGTGACAGGGCGACAATTCATATAATCGCTAACTCGTAATGATTGCATAAATACTCCAAAGGTGAGCTACCATTTGAACAACAAATTGTTAACACAACTAGAGTTAAGCACAAACTGTCGGTTTTAATAGGTTTTATAAGTAGAACTTTAGTATGTTGAAGATAAATAAATATAATGTTCATTTAAATTACATAGTTATGAACAAAAAACTGGGTTTAATTTGAGTTTGCAACGTAATTCTGTTGAGATCCCCCTGAGAATGAAAATCATAAGGAATACTGTGTCTACACCCTCGATATATTGGCACGATTACGAAACGTGGGGCGTTAATCCTCAAAAAGATCCTGCTTGTCAGTTTGCTGGTATTCGAACCGATTTGGACCTGAATATCATTACCCAGCCGTTGATGATTTTTAATCAAATCCCCAATGATTATTTACCTCACCCTGAAGCATGTTTGATTACAGGTATTACGCCACAACATAGTTTGCGTGATGGCATGATTGAGCCCGACTTTATTCAAAAGATTCATAAAGAATTTTCGACGCCTGAAACCTGTGTCGCTGGTTACAACAATATCCGGTTTGATGATGAAGTGACACGATACACTTTGTATCGAAATTTTTATGACCCATACGGACGTGAATGGCGCAATGGCAATAGCCGCTGGGATATTATCGATGTAGTTCGAGCCTGTTACGCACTTCGTCCTGAGGGCATAGAGTGGCCATTAAAAGGAGATGGTACTCCTAGTTTTAAATTAGAAGATTTAAGCAAAGCGAATAATATTGAGCATGCCGCAGCCCATGATGCCATGTCTGATGTGCATGCCACGATCGCTATGGCAAAGCTGGTCAAAACGGCGCAGCCTAAATTATATGATTATTTGTTTAATTTACGGTTTAAGAAAAACGTTATTGCCCTTCTCGATATCACTGCCCATACACCATTGGTACATATATCCTCTAAGCTACCAGCCTTAAACGGGTGCTGTACGTGGATAGCCCCTGTCGCCCAGCATCCCACCAATAAAAATGCCTTTATAGTGGTAAATCTGGCGTTAGACATTCAGCCATTAATTGATTTGTCGGTGGAAGAGATAATTCATAAGCTCTATACCCCATCCAATATGCTTGAAGAAGGTGAACAACGTTTACCGATAAAATTGATACATATAAACAAAAGCCCGGTAATTGCTCCCGCTAAGACATTAGATGAAGCAAACGCGGTTAGACTCGGTATTGATAGAGAAGCGTGCCTAAGAAATTTAAAGGTACTTAAACAACACCCTGAATTGGTTGATAAACTGATTGCGGTTCACAGCACGAGTAGAGAAAAAATAGAGCAGGACGCTGACCATGCCCTTTATAGCGGAGCTTTCTTTAGTCCAAAAGATCGCGCTTTAATGGACCAAGTGTTGCAAAGCAGTCCTGAACAATTAGTTG
Source organism: Paraglaciecola mesophila KMM 241 (assembly GCF_000315015.1). Classification (GTDB taxonomy): domain Bacteria; phylum Pseudomonadota; class Gammaproteobacteria; order Enterobacterales; family Alteromonadaceae; genus Paraglaciecola; species Paraglaciecola mesophila. The sequence continues at coordinate 39,960 of NZ_BAEP01000056.1, forward strand.
ACCTAACACTACCCTTTGAAGATCCTAGATTAGACAATCTACTGTTTTATTATAAAGCACGAAATTTCCCAACATCATTAAATGAACAAGAACTACAACGCTGGCAAAACCACCGTAAGTTCCGCTTATTGGATGACACCTCACCATCGAGTATTACGATGACGGATTACGTACAAACCTTAGAGTTGCTCAGCGAGCAATATCAATCTAATAACGACAAATTAGCCATACTTAAAGCTTTATATACATACGCTGAACAACTTTAAGCAAGGTATTAATCACTGTATATTCTTAAATAATCATGCATTGTTGTTTATGACCGATAATAGTTACAGTGATGTCGACTTTATCTAGATATTCAAGATTGTTGTTTGTAGTGATGAAGTGTTTCAATATTTATAATGCAGGTGATTAGAATGGATGGAATAACCCTAACGGTTGATGAAACGAATACGCACCTTAGTGCGCACATTAACCCACAAGAATTGAACGGTAAAATTGATTTTAAAGTCGTGTTGAAAGTTATTAAGGAAAGTGAATACGCCGATTTTTATCTAAATGATGACGCTATCCAAACTTTATTGGCCAACACGCAAACAGCGATTAAAACCGAAGCGAGCGGCACCCTCGTAGAGCGCTTAGGAGAGCGCCGGGATAACGAGATTAAATGTAAGGTAGAAGAAGGCCAATTAAGCGCTAGTATGACGATCAAAAAAGGCTATGGTGCACCTATTTTAACCCTATCTGATTTAGTCACCCTCGCAAACAAAAGTAATATCGTACGAGGATTGAGCACTAAACGTCTGCAGGCATTGCATCAATCTTATCTCTCATCAGCCTCGGGAGAAACCGTCAACGCCACCATAGCGAAAGGATTGCCTCCTAAAACAGGCCGTTCATCTAAGCTCAAACCGCTAGTACAAAATGCATTAGATCGCATATTGCGCCCTCAATCATCTCAACACGGTCGTGTTGATATGCGCAATTTAGGCGACATTATATGTGTGAAGGTCGGTACCGAATTACTGCGCAGAATGCCTCCGTCCCACGGACGTTCAGGATATACCGTCACGGGGGAAACTATCCGCCCTAAAGCGGGAGAATGGATAACACTACGGCCAGGTGATGGCACTGCGATAAGTGAAAAAGATGAGAATCTACTTATCGCTGAAATTTCAGGCATGCCTAAATTTAAAGATCAAAAGATGTGGGTAGACGATACTTATATCTGTAAAGGCGTCAACGTCGGTACAGGCAATGTCAACTATGACGGTGCGGTCTTGGTCAACGGTGATATCACAGAAAAAATGGAAATTATCGCAACCGGCGATGTAACCGTTAACGGTTTTGTCGAGTCAGCCACTATTCGTGCTGGTGGCGATATCATAATTACCGAAGGGGCAATGGGCAAAGTGAATGATGCTGGAACCGAGTACAGCACGACGTTACGCGCAAAAGGCAGTATTCATATTCAACATGGTCAAGGGCTAGATATAAAATGTGACGGCGGTGTGACCATTGGTCGTCAGTTAGCCTTCAGTAAAGTAGTATGTCGTCAGGAAATGTTCGTTGGTCCGATTGATAAACCTAATGGAAATTTATTTGCGTGTTCTATCTTCAGTCAGAACCGTGTTCAAGCAGGTACGTTTGGCGCCGTTTCTGGTAGTAACTTAACGTTAGATTTCAGCGATGGGTTTAATTCACTGTTAGCACGTAAAGACTCACTGGATGAATTGGTTAGGCAAATTCGCCAAAACTGTAGTCGACACGAAGATCGCATGAAGCTTATCCGCAGTAAATTTATTCCTGATGACCTGCGGGATAAAGTCAGTGCAGCTCAAGAACTATTCGACAATGAACACCAATTAATGCAGTGGCTTGAACGTAAGGCCGTTGAGCTTGCAGCAAATAAAGACGACTACCAGCAACGGATCATGGTATCGGCAAATAAACGTATTTATCCTGGTGTCGTAGTTAAACTAAACAATCGTACTTGGCGCGCAGATAGAGAGTACGCAAAAGCAAATGTAAGTTTTCACGGCCACCAGTGGCATTGCGAATCGGTCACTACTTAGTGAGGGAAGAGTTTCATCAGTGCCACCTAATACGGTTAACGAAAAACGGCGCTAAACGCGCCGTTTTAGTGTAATAGTCATGGCTAAAAATACGTTACTGGGGCTGCTTCTTAGCATTCTTGATTGAGCGCTTGATAGATTCAACCTGTGCCACACATTCGCGTTTCTTGTCACCTGACATATCCGCGCACTTTTGGCCCTCTTTGGGTTTTGTTTTTATTACCCCTGAATAAATAGCAGAAATCGCACATCCCGGTGCACCATCGCATGTATCCGGTGCCGGGTCGTGATAGCCATAGGGATATGAACAAGCGGATAACCCGCTAATGGTCAAAAGCAATACTCTCTTTCTTAGTTTCATAACGACTCCTTGTATTTTATTGGGTTTCCTAACCTTCGATAAGCTTGTTTATTGACCAGAGAGGGGCACCCAAAAAAATCAAATAAGGGATAAAAATAACACGCCCTAGCATTGTAGCGTATCAATGGCTTTTCAAACGAGTAAGCAAACTCGAAGTATCAAACCGATTGCCACCTTCACGTTGCACGTCAGCATAAAACTGGTCAACTAATGCGGTCAGTGGCAGCGTACTTCCATTTTTCCTAGCTTCATCAAGGGCAATACCTAGATCTTTACGCATCCAATCTACCGCGAAACCAAAGTCATACTTCCCCGCTAACATTGTGTTTGAGCGATTCTCCATCTGCCATGATTGAGCTGCGCCCTGAGAAATAACGTCGATGACAGACTCACAATCAAGCCCGGCGTTTAGACCAAAGTGAAGCGCTTCAGCCAAACCTTGTACCACGCCAGCGATACAAATTTGGTTCATCATTTTTGCTAACTGACCACTGCCGATTGGACCAAGTAATCGACTGAATTTAGCATACGATGCAATGATAGGTTCAATTTGGGTAAAACTCGAAGCATCACCGCCTAACATGATTGTTAATTGGCCGTTTTCAGCCCCTGCTTGTCCGCCAGAAACGGGGGCATCTAAAAAAGCGACTCCTTGCTGTGCCGATACCGTTGAAAGTTCACGAGCCACATCTGCTGATGCCGTTGTATGATCTACGATAATAGCGCCCTCTTTTGCGGTTGCTAAAATCCCACTTTCTCCACAAACCACCGAACGTAAATCATCGTCGTTACCAACACATATAAATATGATGTCAGCATCGTTCGCCGCTTTTGCAGGGGTATTTTTTGATAAACCGTCAAAACGCGCCGACCACTCCTGTGCTTTTGACTGAGTACGATTGTATACCGTGACCTTATGACCGGCTTTGGCAAGATGCCCAGCCATCGGAAAGCCCATTACACCGAGTCCAATAAACGCTATTTTTGTTGTCATAATGATGCTTTAAATCCTTGATAGTTTTCGTAAAAATGCCACTATATTACATCGCTTTGAAAACCGGAATGAAACCGTGAATAACATTTACCAATTTGCTGCAAAACACAATAATGGCCACGCCCTTTCAATGGATATTTACCACGGCAAGGTGTTGTTGATTGTGAATACAGCAAGTAAGTGTGGATTTACGCCGCAATATAATGGATTGCAAGCATTACAGGATACCTATGCCACACAGGGCTTCGAAGTATTGGGTTTCCCGTGTGATCAATTTGGCCATCAAGAGCCAGGTAATGATAAGGAAATTGAACAATTTTGCACAACCCGGTTTTCTGTTTCTTTTCCGCTATTTGCCAAGGTAGAAGTGAACGGGATCAATGCACACCCCTTATTCATGTACTTAAAGAAACATGCTCCAGGTATCTTTGGATCTACCCGTATCAAATGGAATTTCACCAAATTTTTAGTTGATTCACACGGTAACGTGGTTAAGCGCTATTCGCCTAAAACCAAGCCGGAGCAGATTAAAAAGGACATTGAAGCGCTATTAAGCGCATAATATTAACTTACTAATTTAAACGTTCATTAGGCGTCTCTGCGCATAAGAATGTGGAAATATTTGCCTAACCACATATAGGGCTCTTTATCACCGAATGCTATCTCGGCTTCTTTGAGTTGTTCATAATGACTTTGTTGCATTGTCGGATCTTTTAAGTAATCGTGAAAACAGCGGATCCCCGCCATAGATGTAATCGAGACGGGTTGTGCCAGCAAAAAATCAATTACTGCTTTGGGTTGCAGCGGTTTATTCGGGCTCAGGCGTACCTGATTCTTCACCTTCATGCCCTGCTTAACGTAGTCAAAGTTTCCATAAAGTAAGTTGCCGAGCACTTGCGCATCTTTGTTAAAAAATGTTAGCGAAAAATAGCCACCAATTTTAGTCATTGAAATGAGTTTTCGAACATTAACATAAGGATCATTTAACCATTCGAGTACAGCGTGGCAAATGACTAAGTCATATTCACAATCAGGTAAGCCCAAGATATCGCTATGGATCACTGAAAGCGCACTAGACTCAGCGCATTTTTGCTTGGCGATGGTTAATGTCTCATTTGAAATATCACTTAAGGTTACACTCACCCCTGATTGAAGGAGTACCCGGGACATTTCACCCGTGCCGCCGCCTGCGTCAAGTGCGGTACTTAATGTTGAAAAATCAATACTCTTGCTTAAATGATAATGAAGTAGCTCGTGGCGCAAGCGCCCTTTGCTTGTTCCATAAATATTCTTTTCAAACTTATCTGCAATGGCGTCGAAATTTTGATCACGCTTTTCGCTGTGCATCCGGTTTCTCGTTAAAATGTGGTCGATCTATTGGGTGTTAAGCGGGATTGGGTATATCAATAAACTCTGCGTTTAGCTCTGTATTGGCGTTGAGATACTCAGCCATCGCCTTTGCGCCATAACGTTCAGTAGCATGGTGTCCAGCAGCATAAAAATGAATATTCATTTCTCTGGCCGTATGGATAGTTTGTTCAGATACTTCACCGGTAACAAATGCATCCATGCCCGCATGGGCCGCCGCTTCAATATACCCTTGCCCACCACCCGTACACCAAGCCACGCGGTTAATCAGGTCAGAGTCAGCGCCTTCATGCAGCGGTTCACGCCCTAACACACTGCCCAACTTTTCGGCTAAGGCTCGCGCCGTCATAGCCGGTACAATTCGTCCCTGCATAACGATCCCCTCAGGAGACTCAGACGGCAACGGGCTGATATCCGAAATATTCAACAATTTTCCTAATTGAGCGTTATTTCCTAGGCCGGCATGAATATCTAAGGGCAAATGATAGGCATAGAGGTTAATGTCGTACTTCAGTAACGCTGCTATGCGCTTTTTCTTCATACCGCAGATATTTGCCGTTTCTCCTTTCCAAAAGAAACCGTGATGTACAAAAATGGCGTCAGCATTTTCCAGAATGGCTTTATCGATAAGGGCTTGTGAAGCGGTCACGCCACATACTATTTTCTGTACGTGCGTTTTACCTTCGACTTGTAATCCGTTAGGACAAAAATCTTGCACTCTTTCGGGCTTCAAAAGTTCATTCAAGTAGCTAAGTAAAGCCACGTTAGTCATGCTCATATATTACAAACCTTTACACGATAGTGGTCGACTGTGACCACACGCAGTGAATCACTGAGTGTGGTGCGAATGCGGCGCATTATAGGGTAATTTTCCCTAAGAAACAGTAACCCTGGTAGGCTTGAAATACGAAACAATATAAAATATATAAATTTACTTAAGCGCTGCTAAAAAACCTTTAAATTGCTCCTTGGTGCGCATAACAGATGCTTTGTGCTCTACAATAGGTAATACATAGCCTATTCGTTGAACGTCACAGTGTTTACTGGGTTCATGTATTTGCTTAGCACTCAGATGTTCCAGTTGAGGGAGCCACGTTTTAATAAACTCGCCTTTAGGGTCAAATCGTTCACTTTGCGTCGTTGGGTTGAAAATTCGAAAATAAGGCGCTGCGTCAGTGCCTACAGATGCACTCCACTGCCAGCCGCCATTATTCGAGGCGTAATCCCCGTCAATCAACTGGCTCATAAAGTAATCTTCCGCCCACTGCCAAGGTAACAAAAGGTGCTTACAGTAAAAGCTCGCTACTATCATCCGCAATCGATTATGCATCCAACCAGTTTCTCGCAAAGCGTTCATTGCTGCATCGACTATCGGGTACCCTGTTTTGCCTGCTTTCCATGCATCGAAGTGGTGTTGGTTACTTTCCCATTTAAAGTGTTGATAATGCTTTTGAAAAGGTAACCCACGGCTGACATGGGGGAAGTGATACATTACGTAGCGATAGAAATCCCGCCAAGCAATTTCTTTTACCCAAGTGTAGGCGCCATGATCTGGTGACAACGCATCATCTCCGTACTCTTGTAATACATGGAATAAACATTGCGCTGGACTCAGGGCCCCAATAGAAAGATAAGGGGATACCTTACTGGTACCCTCTACTGACGGAATATCTCGATTTTTCGGGTAAGCTGGGGCAAATTCGATGATAAATGCATTCATCTTTTTGGTTATTTGAGCCGCGGTGGTTGGCCAATTGGTTGAAAACTGCTCACTGATTTCCATCTCGTCTGTTTTCAATAATGAATCTATTGGGATACTGTCGTTTGCTGATTTTCTCAGGCCAGTATCACTGGCTTTATGATTATCCGGCACACCAGGTAATTGCTGTAAGGTCTTGTCTAACCAACGCTTAAAATATGGCGTGAAAACTTTATACGGCTCATTTTTAAGGTTCATTATTTCAGTAGGCTTCACTAAACAAGTATCGTGAAACATGGCGAGTGGGATATTAATCTCTTTAAGAATATTCTTAACCGCCAAGTCACGCTGGCGTTCATCCCATTCATATTCGGCATTGCAATACACATGAGTGACGCCATTAGTAGTGCAAATGTCCTTAAGGCGCTCGGGAAGCGCTTGGTAAAGACTCCCCTCAATGATCTGCAATTCTATGTTCCGTTCGGCCAACTCCTTTTGCAGATTCGCTAAACGCTGATATATGAGGGCTACCTTACAGCTGGACAGATTATAAGTGTCCCATTGCTCCTTGGTGATAAAATAAACCGCCGTCACGCTATCGTGGTTTACGACAGCATAATCTATCGCGCTATTCCACTTACTTCTTAAATCAGTTCTTAACCAAACTAGTGCGCTCACGTACGTCCCTTTTTAATTCAAATGTAAACATGTGTCTGGCGAATATACGAAACTTGACTAAAACACGATCACTTGAAATAGCAGAATTCTGCTAATGTAACCAAATCACTATATTTTCCGTCACATCATCCAAACGATTTGAGTGAAATATGCTCGCAAAAAAGTGCAAAAAAAAACCTTGTTACGAATTATCGTAACAAGGTTTTTAAAGGTCACCGATTATTTTAGAAGTTGTACTTCGCTTTAACGTAGTAGAAACCGCCATTGTAATCGAATGGACCATTTTCATAAAAACGGCCGCCAACTGCTGCAAATGAGCTTGCAGGCAATTCTTGGGCTTCAGTATCAAACAAATTACTCGCCCCTGCAGACAAGGTGATTTGGTCAGTTACAAAGTAGCTTACTTCAGCATCTACTGTAGCACTGCTGCCAGCGTCTTCATTCCAACCACCTGGTTCAGCATCATCAGCGTGTACCGCGAAGTATTCACCGAAGTAGTTGACCCGAATAAAGGCGCTAACAGTATCCCAGCTTTGCGATACGGTGAATGTCGCTCTGTGATGAGGAATGCCCTCTTCAAGCAGTTTAACCTTACCTGCACTTGTGGTATCTGGATTGAATTTCTCTACTTCAGTTTCATTCCAGTTGTAGGCTAATGAAAACTTGGTATCGCCTGATTCGAAGATAGGATGCGTATAGTTAGCCACTAAATCTAACCCTTGGGTTTTAGTATCAAAATCATTGGCGAAATACGTAACAGCAGAAATAAGCTCAGGATTTTGTACACCTAGTGTTCTCAGTTCTTCGTAGTCATCTGGGTTTACGTCAATTTGGCTAGATTGGGCAATACGATCATCAACCGTGATGCTGTACAAATCCGCACTGATAAAGAAGTCGCCACTTTGATAAACCGCACCGATAGCGAAGCTTTGTGAGTCTTCTGGTGTTAACTCTTTACCGCCATAAAACGCTGATAATGTATCAGTCGGTGGCGCCAAGAAGCTTTGAATCAAATCACCGCCAACGATAGACGTTTGTGTATTGACCACATTCGCTTGGCCTACAGTAGGAGCCCGAAAACCAGTGCTGGTTGAAGCACGCAAAGAAAGCTCATCAGTGACGGAATACTGCGCCGTCAACTTATAGTTAGTGGTATCGCCAAAGGTCGTAAAGTCCTCATAACGAACCGCCGCGCCGAGCAATAAGTCTTCGGTAATATACGCTTCAACATCTACATACGCTGCTACACTGCGACGGGTATTAGTGCCTTGAGATTCGGGACCGAAACCTTTGAAGCCATGTGAGCCAATATTGAATCCTTGTGATGCATAATCACCAGCTTTCCAAGAGGCCTCTTCACCCGCAACAATTTCAAATGACTCTTCACGCCATTCAAGACCACCTGCAACGTTTAACGAATCAATACCGTCTACGTCAACTTGCTTCGACAAGTCAAGGTTAAACATTTTCTCTAACTGAATGTACTTACCGGTATCAAATTCCGTTGGGGTGTCTAATCCCAATGAAGGATTAAGTGTGTTTGTCAGGTTAAACGATGATTCACTTCGACCGACAGAGCCACTTAAATCGAAGAGCGCGCCTGATAAGAAACCACTTTTCAATTCGCCTTCAACGCCAATAACCAATGAGGTATCAGTGATGTTTCCGCCAAACGCGGGTGTATACCCGCCAGGAAAAATTTGATTCATTGAGAAACAATTAGGATCGGCAGCCATCTGTTGATATGCCGCAGTATCTAACACATTTCCGTCAACAACCGTTCCGTCAGCTAGCGTCACTTTAGGAATAGCAACTGTTGCACAAGAGCGCTCTTCCCCTGCGGCCTCGCCAACATCACCTACTAATAGCGTTTCCCCACCATCATTTGAATAGACTTGACCACGGTTATGGGGGTTTCGGTAGTAAAAACCGCCGATGATATCGCGCTCGGAATAGTTACCGAACATGTAGAATTTCTTGTCATCGCCAAGATCAAGCCCTACGTTACCAAATAGGCTAATGTCGTCGTTGATCTCTGGGTTACCCCAAATTTGTGCAGGATCACCAACAGCAGTATTACCTTGAGCAATTAGATTAGCCGCATCGGGGCGCTGTACGCTACGACTGGTTGCGTCGGCATTTTTAAGCTGAAAACTTAGGTTAGCGTAACCATCTTTAGTGAACGGTAAACCAACATTACCTTCTACAGTGGTTGTTGCACCGTCACCTTCATAATACTCGCCGCGTTTAACGGATAAAGAACCGCCGTCAGCGTCATCCTTTAAAACAAAGTTCATTACACCCGCTATCGCATCAGAGCCATACTGAGCAGCTGCGCCGTCGCGTAATACTTCGACTTGTTTTAACGCTGAACTAGGAATAACCGAAATATCTGGACCTTGAGCACCATCATTGATGCCACCGCCTTGAAAAGCGATAACCGAAGCACGGTGACGGCGCTTACCGTTAACCAATACGAGGGTACTGTCTGAAGACAGACCACGTAAGTTAACTGGGCGAATGAGGGTCGCAGCATCAGAAATGGGTTGAGCGCGAGCAGTAAACGACGGAACCGTACTTACTAGCATATCTAGCATATCTGTGGATGCTGATTTACCGAGCTCATCCCCGCCTATGATATCGATAGGCACTGGAGAATCTGCAACTGAACGAGGGGCTGAGCGGCTTCCTACCACCGCTATTTTTTCTACATCCGCACTATCGTCTTTTACTTGTTGAGCGTATACAGGACTTATTGCGGTGACCGCAACCGCCGTCGATGTAGCAATAACGTAGCGAATACTTTTCGTTAATTTGTTTAATGACGTGTTCATTTAATTTCCAACTTTATTTGTTTTTTAATTATGCATGCACGTTTTTATTGTTATTTTTCAGTGTGAACTGATTTGCGTTGCACGGTTGATAACTCAGTAGAAACTGTCCGGTTTGTATTGAATTACTTATTATTTATAACGATAAAAAGTTGAACTTACAAACAGATTAAATGGTCGAATAGAGTTAGCTGTCACTAACAGTGATATACACTGTTAAATTATATTTAACAGCCCAGTAAAGCGGTTATTTTGATTTAAACGATATATTATATAGATAAAAATTGCACAGTTAGTTTTTTCAGACAAAAAAATACCGGCATTAAACCGGTATCTTTAAGCAAAAATTAATCGTAAGTCTAATTGCCTATTTGGCAATAACTTGGGTTTTACTCCATACCTTAATCAACGACTGCACCACGCCTTTGGTTACAGATATGCCAAATTTTTCAGCGAGATTCTTTTTGACAGAATATTTGACTGAATAAATTTTCTTATCGTTATTCGCGTTGAGTAAAAAGTCATCAGATGTTTGTATTGTATCAACCAATCCAAGGTCTAAGGCTTTACTGCCGTACCAATATTCACCCGTAGCGACCTTATCAATAGCTAACGCTGGTCTGTGCTCTTGCACAAAGCCTTTGAACATTTGATGTACGTCTTCCAATTCATCGCGGAACTTTTCACGTCCTTCATCATTGTTTTCGCCAAACATGGTCAACGTGCGCTTAAATTGCCCGGCTGTATGTTGCTCAAACTCAATATCGTTTTTCTTCAATAATTTATTAAAGTTGGGGATTTGTGCAATAACACCAATAGAGCCGATAATGGCAAATTTTGCGGCCAATACATTATCTGCAACACAGGCCATCATATAACCACCACTTGCCGCGACTTTATCAACCGCAACCGTCAAGGGGATGTCCTTGTCTTTTAGGCGTTGTAACTGCGATGCTGCAAGTCCATAGCCATGCACAACCCCACCACCGCTTTCAAGTCGAACGAGCACCTCATCTTTAGGCTTGGCAATGCAAATGATGGCGGTTACTTCTTCCCTTAAGTTATCGACTTCGTGGGCATCCATAGAGCCATTAAAGTCAATCACATAAAGATTACCTTTTTCATCGTTGTCGCCTTTGTGCTTTGCCTCTTTCTTAGCGGCCTTGTCCGCTTTTTTCTGCTCTTTGTTTTTCTTCTTTAACTCGTCTTTACTGCAAATTAAATGATTAACATTATCTTTGATGTCATCTAAGCGCTCTGAAATCGAGTCTATTTCAAGGTTTCCCTTAGGTTGTTTCTGTTTACTGATCAACCCTACTACGCCTCCAACGACGAGTAATATAGCGATTACAATGGTCACTGCTTTGGCTATAAATAAGCCGTACTCATACAAAAATTCCAATTCTGTTTACTCCTTAATAACTGACTTAAGCGATATTGGGACTAAATCGCAAAAAAAAAGCTAGGCGAGGCCTAGCTTTTATCTTTAAGTAAAGAATTAGTTCGCCACAACAGACTCATCTGAAATAACAATATCTGTTCCTTCAGAAGTGAAGTAATTGACTGCTTGATTCTGCATCTCTGCTGTAGCAGCAACACTCGGTGTTGGCACAAACAAAGATTGGTGAGCCCCAGCTGAGAAATACACTACGCCGTTTTGTGTTGCATCACCTTGTATTGTAGCCGACACCTGCTCCAATCCCATCACTTGAGACAATGGAATACCACCAGATAATGGCAACGAAGTTACGACAGGGTTAACCTGATCTGTTAACGCCGTTGTACCGTCATCATTCACTCCACCACCGACAACGAGTTGCATTAACGTAGGTGTATTGCCCGCCATTTGTTGTGCATAATTAATCGGGTCGCCTGCATCTAATATTGTCTGCGCCGCAAACACAAACTGACTGAAAGTAGCATCAATCTCTGCTTTAGGTGCATCTTCTAATGCACCATAAAATGCGCTAAAGGCAGGGCGAATAGCCGCTTCTGCGGTAAGTCCGTTGGCAGCCGCATATTGGCCTAAAAAGGCGACAAAGTCCTCTGATGAAGCAGCTAATAAAGAGCCTTTAATCAGTGGCCCAAAGTCAGGTGATTCGAATAAAAAGTTTGCCACCCCGCCTGATGGCACGTTCAACACGGCGGTATCGACATTGTACATATCGCTAAAGGGAGCGAAATCACCCTCGAACGGCGTATTCGCGTTAGCGAGTGTGTTCATACCCGAAATTGAACCTAAGCTTTGTGAGATGAAATGAACTTTAGATGTATCAACATCCACCATCCCTGACGCATCATTTATGGCATTTAACGCTAGCCGTAAACCTAAGGTATCAGTCCCGCTTTGACGTAAATTATCACGAGCAGTAATTAAACTCGCAAGGTTCATGTAATCCGTAGGCGAATTGGTAGACGCATTTACGTTCGTTCCATCGGCTAAGGAAAAACCACGTGCACCGTGTAATGGGTGATCAATAGCAACTGTTGCAAAGCCTGCAAGTGAAAACGCGGCTGCTACGACCAAGGCATTCTCTTTTTGACCGGTAATACCGTGCTGAACGATAATGACGGGCCAACCATCTTCGGGTTTCGTCGGTACTTCAATAACACCACCGGTTGCCGCCGAAAGCATGGCAATCACTGATTCATCAGGTACGGTAAACTGCACGCCTAGCGTCTCAGTACCCGCTTCGTTAAATGGTGTTGACTCATCATCTTCGTTCGTTCCTTGTGCCATAGGCAAAGGATTGAACTTGGTCAGATTGCGTGGGTCGTCTATACCTAAAGACGATAAATCCAAATCACGCAGTTGTCCTTGGGATGCAACTTGGCACAGCTCATCATTTGGTCCAACGGCCCCTGCTTGAATTAAAGAGGTAACAGTTTCTGCGCCCATTAATTGCAATGTAGCGCCACTGGTACACATTGCACGCCACCAGTCACCTAACGGATTAGTGGTGCTCAAATAATAAGGTAATTTCACCTCGCCTTCGATGCGCGTGGCTGCACAGAAAGGGCCGGCTGTTGCAAATGTTTTCGTGGCCACCTCGTTTAAAGCAGAGCTGGTATCCATAATATTCGTTACAAGACCTGCGCAGGTGTTTAAACCAACAGCTGTCAGTTGCGCTAACTCGGCTTCAGAAAGCAATGCTGGAGCCAAGACGTCAAATGCTTTTGTAATGCCTTCAGCCGATACATTTAATTGAGGTAAATAATCACGAGCAACCGTTGCGGCAGTAGCGACATCGCCGCCTGTCGCGGCCATAGTCGCGCCAAATGCAGTAGCATAACCGGCAATTTGCAGGTTTTTAATAGAATCCATCACGGTGCCAGCAGAGACTGTTGAAAAATACGCCGCATAAGAAATCGCTTCGCGTTCTATGCCTGAGGGGATCACCACATCCACTAAACTATTAACTAAAGTTTGCAATTGCAGCTGTTCTTCGGTGGCAAGGGGCAAAGTATTGATGTCTTGACGAGCGAGCTCCCACGAACTTGACCCTTTAACGCTCTTTCCATCGGTATCAAGCAAAGCATCAGTTACCACTAGCATATGGCCTTGACTAGACGCCAATGGCTTAAGAGGTATAACAGCAATTGAACCTGAGCCTTCATTCGTATAAGAAGCAATAAAGTCTACTCCGTACACAAGCTCTTCACCGAGTTCACATGGCACACCCGGCGCTGCAGCTACTGCGGCAATGGCCTGACACGTTGCCGAAGTGCCTTCTAAGGCTTGGGTGGCTTTGAAGAGTTTTATGGATGCGCCGTTAACGCTGCTTGCGTCTATATCAAGTCCTGTAGGTAGGGTTACTCTGATTGAGAATGGATTTTGAGTTGACCATCCATCTAACGCGCTTAATGCGTGCTCTGGGTTGCCCCCATCAAATACAGCATCACCTTCAGTATTTAATGTAAAGTCGAAAAAGTTACCACTTGGCAACATTAACAAATCGTTGGGTAAATTGAGATCGCTGTTGGCGGGGTCAAACACCACCCTAGCGAATGGTTTTTCAACAGGGGTATTGGTCTCTATATCTGCTACGGAGTCTCCATTACAGCCTGTAAGTCCCAGCACAGCTGCGATACTCGCACTAAGCAAAAGTTTATTCATTGTATTTCCCTACCTCTTTATTATTCAATTGGCTTTGCATGTTCTAGGAATCAATTAGACCTATGCCCATCTATCAACAGTATAAATAACACGTTAGACCAGTTGCTCCCTGGCCCATCTTATGTAGTTTGGTATTGATTTGCAAAGGTTTGTTAATCACTTGTAACGTAAAACAATCTAGTCTTCCAAGACTAATTCGGTAGGATATTTTCACATCTAAATGATAAAATCAGCAAAATTTACTTGAATTAGACATATATGTTCGATTTTCAACCAATATCAGGTTTATTAGCCTCAAAAACCATTCTCGTGACGGGTGCTGGCGACGGCATAGGTAAAGAAGCAGCCCTACAATTCGCAAAGTACGGCGCTACTGTAATCCTGTTAGGCAAAACAGTCAGTAAGCTCGAAGCGGTATACGATAAAATAGTCAAAAATGGAGGCCCGGAGCCGGCCATTATTCCTCTGGATTTACAGGGTGCAACAGCGCAACATTATCGCGATATGGCTAACACCATTGATACTCAGTTTCCTAGCCTGGACGGCGTTTTACATAATGCTAGCTTGCTGGGACACTTAGAGCCTTTGCAGCAGATAAGTGAAGAAGACTGGAATAAAGTCATGCAGGTGAATGTGAATAGCCAGTTTTTTATGACACAGGCATTGATTCCAGTCTTAAAAAAATCAAACAATGCTTCGATCGTTTTTACCACCTCAAGTGTCGGGCTCAAAGGCCGTGCTTACTGGGGCAGCTACTCCATTTCTAAATTTGCGACCCAAGGGATGATGGAAGTCATTGCCGATGAAAATGAGAACACATCAATACGCGCCAATTGCATTAATCCCGGCGGAACGCGCACCAATATGCGTGCTCAGGCCTTTCCTGGCGAAGATCCAGAAACCTTAAAAACTCCGGCGGACATCATGCCGCTGTATTTGTATTTAATGAGTGATGAAAGCAAGCACGAGACTGGAAAAACCTTCCACGCACAGCCTAAATAAGCTGAATACTGGATAAGCCGAGCCTCTGGATAACGCTCTTTTTGTGCCTAGCTGCGTTGGATTGTCTAGCAATAACACGTTATTACGTACGCCAATCCGCCTTGCTATACTCGAAAAATCTCGTCACCGAGTAAGCTTTAGAGTAAAACAACTTGGGTATAAATGCGTAAGCCATTAGTTATAGCTTTAAATCTCTTTGGAGCGACACTTCTTATCCACGACACAGGTTAAATAGCTCACTTTATTTTACTAGAGCTATCTCAGCAATCACAAAAAAGCCCCTGTTAAAAATCATTAACGGGGGCTTATTTATTTCGCTCAGGTAAAAAGCGTCTTGGTTGGCTAATTAGTCACCTATTTTAGCCCATGTGTCTCGCAAACCGACGGTGCGATTAAAGACCAACTTGCTTGTTGTGCTGTCTTTATCGAAACAAAAGTACCCAGTGCGCTCAAACTGAAAGGCTTGAATATTTGCTTCATCAAAATTAACTTTGGCTAGACTGGGTTCAACCCAACCTTGTTTGATTGTTAATGATTCAGGATTAATACACGCTATAAAATCGTCTTGGGCTGCTGGGTTAGCCACAGTGAAAAGACTGTCATACAAACGAATTTCAGCGGCAACCGCATGAGCCGCTGACACCCAGTGGATAACTCCTTTTACTTTGCGGCCATCAGCCGGATCTTTTCCTAATGTGTCGGCATCGTATTCACAAAATATTGTGATCACGTTCCCCTGCCCGTCTTTTTCAACACGCTGCGCTTTGATTACATAGGCATTGCGCAAACGCACCTCCTTACCTAGTACTAAGCGTTTAAATTTCTTGTTGGCTTCTTCTCTAAAGTCTTCAGCTTCAATGTAAATTTCCCGTGCGAAGGGCACTTCGCGACTGCCCATTTCGGGGCGATTGGGATGATTTGGCGCCTCAAGTAGTTCAACACTCTCTTGTGGATAGTTTTCTATCACAATTTTAACTGGCTCAAGCACGGCCATAGCACGCGGAGCATTTTCATTCAGTTCGTCCCGCAGTGGCGCTTCTAACATGCTCATTTCAACCATGTTATCCATTTTGGTCACGCCAATACGTTTGCAAAACTCACGAATTGAAGCCGCAGTAAAGCCTCGGCGGCGAAGACCAGCAATAGTAGGCATGCGCGGGTCATCCCAACCACTTACAAATTTTTCGTCCACTAATTGAATGAGCTTTCGCTTACTAAGCACAGTGTATTCAAGATTAAGCCGAGAAAATTCATATTGACGTGGCACCACATCAATAGTGATGTTCTCTAACACCCAGTCATACAATCGACGATTATCTTGAAATTCCAAGGTACACAATGAATGGGTTATGCCTTCAATCGCATCAGAAATACAATGGGTAAAATCGTACATAGGATAGATGCACCACTTATCGCCAGTCTGGTGGTGATGCGCAAACTTAACGCGATACAAAGCTGGGTCACGCATACACATGAATGGCGATGACATATCGATTTTAGCCCGCAGCAAACACTCGCCTTCTTTGTACTCTCCGTTGCGCATTTTCGCGAACTGAGCGAGATTTTCCTCGATTGAAGTATCGCGAAAGGGGCTATTGGTTCCAGGGCTCGTCAAAGTGCCACGCATTTCTCGCACTTGTTCTTGATTCGAAAAGTCCACATAGGCTAAGCCTTTCTCTATTAACTCAACGGCAAAGGCGTGCAGTTGATCAAAGTAGTTAGACGAATATCGTGCTTCACCCTGCCATTCAAAACCAAGCCAAGTTACATCACTCTTAATCGCATTAACGTAATCAATGTCTTCTTTATCAGGGTTAGTGTCATCAAACCGTAAGTTGCACTGGCCTTGATAATCCTGCGCAATCCCAAAGTTCAAGCAGATAGACTTAGCATGACCTATGTGCAAATAACCATTTGGCTCAGGTGGGAAACGCGTATGAACCTGATTATGCAAACCTGATTGCAGATCTTTATCAATAATTTGACGAATGAAATTGGTCGGACGACTCTCGGTCTCGGCCATTAATACTTACCCCTAACACTTATACGTAGAAAACAGCGGATATTATACCAGTATTCAGCCCCCGAAAAGTTCTTTTATTGCCAATTTAAGCGATCTATCCGTCTTATTACTTCCGAGATTTGTGCTTTTTAAATACAGCAAATCAGTTACTTAAGTTTCAGTAGCTTTGAGCAGGGAGAAACGTGACATCTTTTGATAAAATTAGGGATTTCAATGGCGGGCTAGTGTATAAACCTTATTAACAAAGGGTCTATCGTGCTAATTTTGTAGAATAAGGTTTGAAGTAATGAAAGAAAAAGCAACATCGTTTGATATCGCTCATCAAGCTGGTGTATCGCAATCGACCGTTTCCCGTGCGCTTCGTGATAGTCCGTTGGTTAATAAAGAAACCCGTGAAAAAGTGCAAGCTATCGCCCGAGAGCTTAATTATAAAGTCGATAAAAATGCCAGTAATTTAAGGCGCCAACACAGTAAAACCCTTGCGTTGTTATTGTTTGAAGACCCGACTTCTGATAACTCGCTGATAAACCCATTTTTCTTATCCATGCTTGGCAGCATCACACGCGCATCGGCAAAAGCCGGTTATGACTTACTTATTTCATTTCAAAACCTAAGTGATGATTGGCACGCGGAATATGAAGACTCAAATAAAGCTGATGGCATCATTTTACTTGGCTACGGTGACTACACCGAATACCGTACAAAGCTGAGCCAGTTAGAGGCACAAAACACACACTTTGTGCGTTGGGGAGCATTAGACGATCAGCATCCTGGCGTATCCATTGGCTGTGACAATTTTCAAGGTGGATTTGATGTAACTCAACATTTGCTCGGCCTGGGTCGTCGTGAATTCGCTTTTATCGGCGGAGCCGACACCCGTGCTCCTGAGTTTTTTGCGCGCTACCAAGGCTATCACAAGGCGCTGACATTAGCAGAGGTCGCTCAAAGCGCAGTACAACAAGACGCTATTTCAACTGAAGATTCGGGCTACAGCGCGACACTTAAACTGCTCAAACAGCATCCTCATATCGACGCGATTGTATGTGCTAGCGATCTTATTGCTATTGGGGTGCTAAGGGCATTACGAGATAGCAATATACCTATCCCTCAGCAAATTGCCGTAGTAGGTTTTGACAATGTCCCTGTGGCCGGTTTTGCGACACCAGCCTTGACTACCGTCAAGCAAGACACCATTTTAGCTGGCGAGATATTAGTCGACAGTTTACTTAAATTAATCGAAGGTGAAAAAGTTGAGCATTACCTAATGCCCGTTGACTTAGTCATTCGCCAGTCGAGCGGTGCCTAGCAAGCCATAAGTGCCAGCGCCGTTTAAATGGACGTTAATAGGGATCATTTAAACGCCATTAATCGCGCTAATTCGGCTTTAAGCGACTCGTTAATTACTTTTTCGTCTCTTACCCACACATGAACACTGTGGCCTGGTACTTGAGCGATTAACGATTCTCCTTGCTCGATAACTTGCGTATCTTGTTTAAAGCGCATTTCAGTCCACGTGCCTGCATCCAAAAATTTAGAAATATTAAAACGATGTGTCTTAGCGCTCTTGTTTAACAATACAAGCGCCGTTTGAGCAATATCACCTTTTTGAATAACCCGATAAAACGACGCGAAATCACCTTTGAATTCAAGGTTGACCTGTAAACCATTTTGTAGCGCAGGTGAGCTTTTGCGCACATTGGCAATTCCTGCGAGGGCATCATGGATTGGATGAGTTTTGGCCAATTCAACGTTGGCTTGGCCAAGGTAATTTCGGTTACCTTGATGCTCCGCCTTACCTCGCATAAAGCCAATTTCAGACCCTTGATAAACGACTGGGATCCCACGACTGGTAAATAACCAATTATTCGCGTCAATAAAACCCGTATCGCTAGCGTTCATTCTTGGCATATCGTGATTATCGTAAAATGTAGTTAACTCGTAGGGGTTCGCATATGGACCATGTGTTAAATGTAGATAAGGCAACAAGTCTGAAAAATCACTGCTTGATGATTCAAAAACATCTGTAATGGCTTTTTGGCCCGGAAAGTCTAAAACACTTATTCCGCCGTTTTTAGCCAAGGTATGTTGAGCAATAAAGTTGGCGTTGTAATCGTAACTTTCAGCAAACATAAAGAAATTTGGGTGCAATGCCCTAACCCGTGCCGCCATTTCCTGCCAAAAGTGATGGGGCACATGTTTTATCGTATCGATTCTAAATGCATCAGCCCCCTGTTCTATCCAATATAAATAGGAGTTGATTAAGTAGTCACGTAACTGTGCATTATCTTCATCCAAGTTAGATAGCTGCATAATATCTGCAGTGGTATGATAAAACTGATGCAAAGGATTATTTGGGTCGAGCTTCTCAGGCGGTTTGTTCTGATGATCCGCCACAAGTTGGTCGTTTTCATCATACAGTTCACCAAATTTTTCTTGCTCAACCGGCATGGTAAATGAAGGCGAGCCATGATTGGCCACCACATCAAACACCGTTTTTAAACCGTGTTGATCACGCATGCTGCTGGTGTATTTTTTATAATCAAGATCGCTCGAAGGGTAATGTTCGTCGATTTTATAAAAATTTGACGCCCAATAGCCATGATAAGCCGATTTACCGCCGTCCTTAAATGCGCCACCAAACCCTATGGCTTCGCCGCCTGAAAATTGCTGGTCAGGGTTATCCACTACAGGTGTTAACCAAACCGCGGTAAACCCCATATCGCTAATATATTGTCCGTTATTAAGCACACCGCGTAAGTCCCCGCCCAGGTAACCCACATTAGCAGTTTCACCGTTATCACCGTATAGAGGCAAATCGAAACTAGGCAGATTTCCACCTTGTTCAGGATAGTTATTTGTCTTATCGCCATCCACAAACCTGTCTGTCATGACAAAATACACCGCTTCTTTTACAAACGGATTATCTGTGCCATAAAACTGCTGCGTTGTGTGGTTAGATGACTCTGCGACCCGACTGTGATTGGAAGGGGCACATCCCGCTAAAGCAAGCACAACAGATATGGTGAGTGTACGCATGCGATATTGCGCATTATTGGATGAAGACGAACGTGTAATTTTCATAAATAAAATGATCTCGTATTGCTTATTGAGGAATTTTCACACGTAACGTCATTACGCCCGCTATCAACATGCTACAACCGCCTATTACAAGCGCGAATATAGGCTGATTATCGAACACCTTAGTGATCAAAAAACCTAAGATACTGGCAGCAAGGATTTGTGGAATAACAATAAAGAAATTAAAAATCCCCATGTACACCCCCATTTTATTGCTGGGTAACACATTGGCTAAAATGGCGTAAGGTACTGAAAGAATGGACGCCCAAGCAAAACCAACCCCGACCATCGCTAAAACAAGCCAAGCTGGGTCTCGAATAAACCAAAACGAAATAAAACCAATGCCCCCCAGGGATAAATTGATTAAATGTGCATATTGCAAATTGAGTTTACGAACGACAAAAGGAATGACAATGGCAGCAAAAATAGACACGCCATTATAGGTCGCCATCAGAATGGACACCCAATCGGCACCTTCATTGTACGCAATGGAACTGGTATCACGACTGGCATAATGATGAGATGTGACGGCTGAATTAGTATAAATCCACATCGCGAATAAAGGAAACCATGAGAAAAACTGCACTACTGCTAACTGACGCATGGCTTGAGGCATAGCAAAAAGATCGCCAAGGACTTGCGCGAAACCATTTTCGGTGCGTTTTTGGCGCACCATAAAGGCCCCAACTAACTGACAGATACCAAAAACAATCAGTCCCCCGGCCAAAATATATAAATTTTTATCAAGTTGGTCGATGTTGAGGTAAATCAGTACAAGTAAGGATAGCCCGATAACACAAAAAAGACTGCCTCCCTTAGTGTACTGCCCTGCTGTTCTAGTGTGCGTAATAGTGAGAGATTGTTTGTCTTTCTCCGCTTGAGCAGCATCAAACGCAGCCAGTTGCTCTGGGGAGTACTCTTTGGTTGAAATGACCGTCCATAAAACTGCAAATAGGAAAATACTGCCGCCAGCATAAAACGAAAATTTAACAGAATCGGCGACTGAGCCTGGTGCAGCAATATTCGAAACGTCAAACCAGTTCGTCATCAACCAAGGTAAAGCGGAGGCCACCACAGCGCCAACACCAATGAAGAAAGTCTGCATGGCATACCCACTGGCACGTTGTTTTGGCGGCAACATATCACCCACGAAAGCCCGAAAAGGTTCCATTGAAACGTTAATGGACGCGTCCATAATCCACAGCATACCAGCTGCAAACCACAAAGTAGGTGAGTTTGGCATTATGAACAACGCACCACTTGCGGCAATTGCGCCCCAAAGAAAATACGGTCGCCTTCTGCCTAAACGATTCCAAGTATTGTCACTTAAGTAGCCAATAATCGGCTGGACCACTAAACCAGTTATAGGCGCTGCTACCCACAAGACAGCCAAATTACTGTAATCAGCACCAAGGGACTCGAATATTCGACTGACGTTAGAATTTTGCAGGGCAAAACCAAATTGAATACCGAGGAAGCCAAAGCACATGTTCCAGATCTGCCAAAAGCTTAGTTGTGGTTTAGTTTGCTGCATGAAAGGGTCTCTTATTTATTATTGTGTATCGACAAAATGCTCACGTGGGCACAGCTACTGATGAAATCGATTGCTGTAGCATCTTGTATATTAACATCAGGTAGCCACGAATTTGGCTTAATGGCGTATGTAAACAAATGCGTCAATTTTATGATTAGTTAGATTATCCTTTGTAACATTATCTAAACAAGTGCTTGCATACGTATTCAGTTGGTACAAGAGTCGATGGAAGATTTAAAAACGAAATTAAAGAGAGAATGGCACTTGGTGAAGCGCAGTATGAGAGGTGATAACGTAGGTAACCGAGGACTGTTTATGAACAGTCCTTAACAACACACGATGCTAGTACAGCTCAGAGTACTATCTTGTAACCCGCTTCTTTTTTAGCAAGATACATTTTTTGATCCGCTAAATGGATCAACTGTTTAACACTTACAAATTCAGATGCCCCTGTTTCCGCGATCCCCATACTAAACGAATATGTAGGGTAACGAGATTGAAAAGTAGCAATCAGCTTCTCGCATACTTTCTGAGCTTCAAGGGCATTACACTCCAATAGCACGACACAAAACTCATCACCACCGTAACGGCATGCTATGTCTGTTTGGCGCACGCACTGGCGCAGTGTTTGACCAATTTCTTGAAGCACTTCATCTCCTTTTAAGTGCCCTTCTGTGTCATTTATCCGCTTGAAGTGGTCAACATCAAAATACACTAACGACAACTTAGTGTGCCGACGCTTTGCTAATGCAAGCTCTTTATCTAGCATTTCTTGCATCGCACTGATGTTGTATATTTTGGTGAGCGGGTCCAATCGCACCTGCTCCATTAAATCTTTAGTGCGCTGGGCGATTGTCGCTTCAATATTTTTGCGTAATGCGTTGTGCTCTTTTCGCAGCGCTTCGATATCAGCGTGAAAATGCGCCACGTTAATGTCAACACACAACTCAAGGTCGAACTGCAGTAACTGGCGAATGGCCGAGCTAATTGACTCTTTTACCGGACTTAAGGCTGGTATCTTTTCAATATATTGAAGTAATACATGGCGCAAAGTATCGATAAACTGAACAAAGGTTAAAGTTGGTACATCAATATTTTTATAATGCACAATTAACGCGATGCGGTTGCTAACGTACTGCTCGTTATACTCATTATTGACCAACAATTCTTTGATATAGGATTTAAGAAGCTGTAGTAAATCTGTTGAGAGATTGAACTCATTGGTCTGCAGAGCCACATCTGCCATCTCTGGATGTGACGCATGTATTTGATCAATAATCGCAGGAAGTTGCTTTTCAAGAGTGGGAAGGCATTGATCCAACACCTCAAGATTAACGCTGGATTGGCTTAATAAAGCGGACAAACGTTCCACTGATACATTTGATCGAATGCGCAAAGCGTCAAACAACGCAGTGTCACTTTTTCTATTCTGAGGCACCATTATAAACCCTTTATTATGATTATTATTTTTAGGTTATGTATTGTTATAACGCCATAGCGCATTCTTTATTCCGGGTTAAAATTCAGCCTAACCAAGAACTTACCAGCCCGTTTAATTGTGCGTAATAGCAGCTGATGTAGTAATACTATAAAAGTATATCGGCTAACTGAGTACCCTACTAAAGTATAATGCGAGTGAAAAAGAGCGAGACTACACTCCTTCAATCTCACCTGCGTGGTTAATAGCTGGCAATTGTTTGTGATCTAATAGCCCATTGCGTAAGCATTGCGGAACTGCCTTTTTAGTAAACATAGTCGCATCAACGCAAACATAGGTGATCTCTGCATTGGCGATTGCCCTACCACTATCATGGTGCACTAGGTTTACCGCACAGGTAAAAGACGTATTCCCGACCTTTTTCACACTCACAGATGCAGCAATAACATCATCAAAGCGCGCTGAAGACTGCCAACTAATATTGAGATTTACCACTTGAGTTTCGTATCCTTGGCTTAACAAATTGTCAAAACCACCATAAAATGCTCGAAAAAATTCGGTCATTGTGATGTCTACATAGTCTGCGTAGCGAGCGTTAAACACCACGCTTTGTGCATCACACTCACCGTAACGGACGCGAAAGTAGTATTTAAAATCCATATTTGGTCTTCTCATTTGTTTGGCGTAACCTGCCATTTGTATAGACTTTTTATCTTACGTGCTTCAAGAAAAGACCACGAATTAAACCAATGAGTAACTAACTATTTAGCTGATTGATTGGAATAACATTTACGTTGAACTTGATGCTTAAAATAGCGCACCAATAGTTACGTATAACCGCCACAGCCCTATACTAAGTAATGAGTTAATCTTTACGCGCAATAACGATTGAATGGGATGAAGTGTTCTGATCTGCAATGGTTTCACCTTCATCTAACGCTGTTTTCAGGTCATTCTTTTTTAAGTTATTAGGTACTTCACTTGAATCGCTTGAATTAACCACAACACGCCATTCATCTTTAATGATAGGGTCTTCTTCATCGTTGGTTCGCTCCCATGGATAACGCTTTACGGCAGGTTTTGGGTCTAGTCTATGCCAAAGTAATCCTGAAAAAGCGCCGGCTATTCCTCCGAACAAATGATACTCAAATGAGATGTCAGGCTCTCGGGGGAAGATACTCATCGTCATTCCACCGTACATAAAAAACGCGATCATCATAATACCAATCGATGACTTATCACGACGTAAAATTCCCACCACTAAAAGATAAAAGAATATGCCGTGGGTGACCCCGCTTGCACCTAAATGATAAGCATCACGCGCAAAGAGCCATACACCAACGCCTGACAGCAGCCACACGCTGATAAGCACCCGTATGCGTGTTTTAGGGTAACCGTAAAAAAGTGCCGTAAGTAGCACTAATAAAGGTAGGCTGTTGCTAAAAATATGCTCCAAGGAGCCGTGAATAAAGGGCGCCGTAATGATGCCAACACTTCCGTTTAGAGTCTGGGGATAAACTGCAAACATATGCATATCAATCGTGAATAGTATTTCAGCTGATTTGATACACCACAGTATCAACACAAATACAGTGCTGGCTAAAATGCTATTGGACAAGCGCTTTGAAAAGTTCATCGCTTTAATGTGTGGTACAAAACTAAGATTAAAAGGCCCGTCCATACTTATATTATGAATTATTTGTCTAAACAGCTTGCGCTAAGACATCTCAAAACAAACTGAAAGTAAGCGCGCTGCTAGCTATCATTAATCAATTCACGCCAATTGTCTGTTTCCTCTTTACCCTACCCGCACAGTCTCGCTATAGTGAGCGGCTAGTTAATTAATGCGGGTAATGAGTAATTTAATGACGAAAATGTACGGTATCAAGAACTGCGACACGATAAAAAAAGCACGTAAATGGCTAACTGCGAATGAAATAGAATATACATTTCATGATTATCGAATAGACGGTATCGATCCAGAATGGCTTGAAGAAGTTGAAGCCATTGTCGGCTGGGAGACGCTATTAAACAAACGTGGTACAACGTTTCGCCAATTGACTGACGAACAAAAAGAGAGTCTAAATCGAGAAACCGCTTTAGCGTTAATGCACGAAGCGCCGGCCATGATAAAGCGCCCGTTACTCATTCATCAAGATCACCATATAGTCGGATTTAAAGACGCCCAATACCTAGAGATATTCAAATGAGTTGTGAAGTATTAGCCTTAACAGAAGAATTAATTAATCGCCAATCAGTTACACCTGAAGACGCTGGTTGCCAGCAATTAATGGCTGAGTATTTAGCCCCATTAGGGTTTGATATCGAATCAATGGTGTTTGACGATACAACCAATATGTGGGCCCGAAAAGGCGCAAGCGGCCCAGTATTTTGTTTTGCTGGGCACACAGATGTTGTGCCAAGTGGCCCTGCTGAAAAATGGACGTTTCCACCATTTACCGCCACCCAACATGAAGGTCAGTTGTATGGACGTGGCGCTGCCGACATGAAAGGCAGCCTAGCAGCGATGCTTGTGGCCACCAAAGCATTCGTAACTAAGCATCCAGAGCATACAGGTTCGATTGCTTTTTTAATTACCAGCGATGAAGAGGGTCCATTTATTAACGGCACTACTCGCGTGATTGACACCCTAGAAGCCCGCAATGAAAAAATGACATGGTGCTTAGTCGGCGAGCCTTCAAGTACTACGCTGATTGGTGATGTCGTTAAAAATGGTCGCCGAGGTTCACTCACCGGTGATATCACAGTTAAAGGGGTGCAGGGTCATGTTGCCTACCCTCATTTGGCCAAAAACCCAATTCACTTGTCAGCCCCCGCTTTTGCTGAGTTAGTGCAAACCCATTGGGATAACGGGAATGCCTCTTTCCCTCCGACTAGCTTCCAGGTCTCTAACATCAATTCGGGCACAGGCGCAGGTAATGTTATCCCTGGTGATTTATCAGCATGTTTTAACTTTCGCTTTTCAACAGAAGTCACCGACAAGCAACTTATTGAGCGCGTCACCTCGATACTCGATAAGTACGATTTCGACTACCACATCGGCTGGACATTCAATGGGCAACCTTTTTTGACCGATTCTGGAAAATTAGTAGAAGCCACACAGGGCGCGATAAAGGACGTAACGGGCCGAGAAACCGAGCTCTCAACCGCCGGCGGGACATCTGATGGGCGCTTTATCGCTCCCACTGGTGCACAAGTCATTGAGTTGGGGCCCGTCAACGCGACCATTCATAAAATTGATGAAAACGTGAATATCAAAGATCTAGCTGAACTTGCGAAAATATATGAAGGGATTTTGCAAAGGCTACTGGCTTGATCAATGTTGAACATGCCTTAGGTATTGATGCCTCACACTTATGTGAGGCACAAGACGGCCATCGCCTTGAAATTCGAACCTACTCTGCCTTTAGCGCCATGCAGCGAAGTGCAGCAAAAGACAACATTCACATCAATATTGCCAGTGGCTATCGCGACTTTGCGCGGCAAAAATTCATTTGGGATAATAAATGGCAAGGGCTACGTCCCCTGTATTCCCAGACCGGCGAGCCATTAGACGCAGCCATATTAACCTCTGAACAAAAGCTACACGCCATTCTAACTTGGTCAGCATTGCCTGGAGCAAGTCGTCATCATTGGGGCACTGATCTCGATGTATACGACAAGCTCGCTATGGCACAAGCCGGTCAGACCTTACAACTTATACCACAAGAATACAGCGAGAAAGGCCCCTGTTCAGCGATGCATAAATGGTTAGTAAGGCATGCCGCTGATTTTGATTTTTACATGCCATATCAAGATTTTACCGGCGGGGTATCCGTGGAGCCTTGGCATTTAAGCTACCGTCCTGTGGCCGAAAAAATGTTGAGCTTACTGACATTACCTGCTCTTCAAGCACTGCTCACTAAACAGAACATCCAAGGCAAAGCTGAGGTGTTAAAACGATTGCCGATGATCTATCACAGGTACATACTGAATGAAGGAATATCAGATCGCGAGCATCAGGAGTTTAAATGAATATTTGGATAGTCGTTGCCATCATAGTAGTCGTATTGGGTTTTATCATTGGCAATATATTGCTGCTACAACAAAGTGCGAATGAGAAACTGCCTAAACCAACGAAAGACAATAATAAAAATTTTGATGACGAAGACGATGATTGGGGTAAGAAGTGATGGAATGGGTTGATGGTTCAAAAAGAGTCAGCCGTCATCATGTTTTTAAGCAACTTCAATCATCGAAGTTGCTTACACGCCAAATCTTAGCTAAGTAAACGAAGGGCACTAAAGATCGGAACAGCTCACTGCCGTACCGCTGATGCTGACCATCAACATGCTGCCGCCTTTTCCTACTACCTCGTAATCAATATCGATGCCTACCACCGCATTAGCGCCCATGGAGCGCGCCTCAGCTTCTAGCTCACGAAAACCTATTTGTCGAGCGTTGGTTAGTTCATCTTCATAAGCACCTGAGCGCCCGCCAACAACGTCACGAATGGCGGCGAATATATCGCGAAAGACATTGGCCCCCATCACGGCTTCCCCTACAACTATTCCGCAATAACGTTCGATTTTTTTGCCTTCAATACTGGGTGTGGTAGTCATGATCATGTTTTTATCCTTGTTAAATCAAATTGACCTGTCAACGTTAGCAAAAAATGCATCGGCAACGTACCGCATCCGTGCATCTATTTGTAACAAAACGCCTGTTAACTATTCTGAGTTAGTCCAACGTTGTGGGGATAACAGTTAAAATAGCACGCTGACCAATCGCCACGTTTGCGTTGGGGAAGACAACCGCTTCACCATCAAACTCAGCGCGGTATTCATTGCCTGTTTCATGAGCCAGTAAAGTGCCCTTGGAAAAATCACTAAAGTTGGGCAGATCGTCTGAAAAGTCCAAAACAAAATCATCTTCATGCTTATTGATCACCTGGTTTACTTGGTAAATCAACACATCTTGATGATTAAACGATTTCAGATTCAATGGCTGACCGCAAATAAGGCGTTTCAAGGTGTCATTAACTTGGGTGAAACGAGACATATCATTTTGGCCGAACGCTTCTACCTTACCCAGTTCCACCGTAAAGGCATGGGCCCCAAATTGACGACTGGAATAATAACTGAAAGTGGTTGTAGGGCTACCAGAGAGTAGAAAAGTATCGATTCCGCAAGCAAGCAAGAAGCTAATTTGATCTTTGCTATGCTTTTCGCCATGTAAAAATGGATACACAGCAAACTTTTCATTCTTCGATGGGCGGATTGCCGTATGAAGATCGTAGTGATAACGCGATTCATCACTGTGCCCTGCCTCGTAAAACTGAGCGACCGCCTTTTCTATTTCTTTCGCACGAGCGCATTCGTAGCTGTTTTGATCAACCGACTCATTTGCATGAGCATGGCTGAACAAGCGGTTTAGGTTTTCATCAACAAAGCGCGTGGCTTTATCCATTGCTGGCAAATTGCCAAAAATAAACAAAACGCGATGAGCAACACGTATTTTACCCGTCAAAATATCTACTACATATTGGTCACATATTTCAATAGGGGCTGTTTCATTACCGTGGATCCCGCTCGATAGCACAATGGCTTTGACACTTTTTATCTTGGGTGTAAACGAAATAATACCAGGGGAGATAATGCTGACCTGAGTGTGCTCATCAAGTGTGAAAGAAATAGGCTTTTGTACTAATTCGACAGAGCGACGCGAGAGCGTTAAAAACTGCCCCTGCTGTTGTAAATCACTAATGAGTTTATGCGTATTAACTGTGTGCATACCTTACCTTTACGCTTTAATAATGAGTGGCCGAAAAATGACATTTACAGTGTAAAAACATTCATTCGAAATCCAAAGAAGAGTGTTATCGATAGTGCCAATGGCTACGCACTGTCAAGTCGGCTTACCCGAGCATGGGAATCGCCTACGATGAAGTCTTGTTGAGTTAATCCGATGAAATCCTGCAATGGCACTGCTCGTGAAAATAGAAAGCCCTGCCCTTCAGCCACACCTATTTCACGCAACACATGTAGCTGGTGAATATTTTCAATCCCCTCTGCGACTAATTCACAATTGGCTGCGGTTGCGATTAATTTAGAGGCTTCTATAACCGCGCGATTAATGGGGTTTTCAGCTAATTCCATCACAAACGTTTTATCGACTTTAATAGTATCAAGTTCAATATTGCGCATATAGGCTAAATTCGAATAGCCCTTGCCAAAATCATCAATCGCTACTGACACACCTAGTGCTCGAATACGCGTTAGCTGAGACGTTACAACAAACGAATTTGATAATGCTACGTCTTCGGTTAGCTCAATCTCAATCTGACTTAAGTCAACCGCGTATATCAGCGCGAAGTCAGCGAGTTGGTCAACGAAGTTTGGATCATACAACTGGGTTGGTGACATATTCACCGAAAGCTTAAGATGTATATTGGCCTTACTCAGTTCTTTTGCCCCTTTAAAGGCGGCTTCTAAAACCCAGTAGCCCATCTCGTTCATCATATTATATGACTCAGCGGCTTCGATTAACGCGCCGGGAAACAGCACACCATCAAGCGGATGATTCCAGCGTAACAAGCATTCAGCGCCAACAATTTGTAACGTGCGCAGGTTCACCTTAGGCTGATAATAGATCTCAAGTTCATCTCTTGACAATGCGCGTTTTAAATCAGCTTTTAATGTTATCGAACGGCTATTGTTTGGCTTATCGGTAAGACTCATGTAACAAAAATTATCGTAACGATTTTGTTTAGCTTGCTTAAGCGCTGCTTCGACTCGAGTGAAAAACTGACTAGCCGCGATGGCCGATTCTTCGTTAGAAACCGCGCCCACGTTAAAATCGGCAATAAATGAATGGTCACCTACCCCAATCGGGGTTTTGAAATGTTCAATTAGGTGAATATAGAAACGTTGAAGTTGGACTTGGCTGAATTTACCTGGGATGACTAAACCGAAAATGTCGCCACTGATACGCCCTAAGTGAGCACCGTGGCCATCAAACAAATAGCAAATTCTATTGGCAATATTGAGCAACAACTCATCACCTAATTCATAACCAAAGCTGCTACTAACATCTGAAAAACGTACCACATCAATCAAAAGCATCGAATGATGAGGATGGCTTTTTAGCATATCGTCTATTTGTCCTAAGAAGACATGACGATTCGGTATTGTTCGCAATGAATCATGAACAGGCTTCATGCAAATAGATAAACCCCAAATACTTCTGACACTGAGTGTCTATTTTGATTAGGAAAAACAAGGCTCTAACTACAGTTAGAGCCTTACATATAGCCTAATAGTTTACAGGAAAATGGCTGGGGTGAAAGCCATTAGACTGCTAAAGGTAAGAAAGCCTGAATACTAGTCGACTTTGCAGGGATCAAGCTTCCAAATGCGCTCAACATAGTCTTTGATTGAGCGATCAGAAGTGAATTTCCCCATGTGCGCCGTATTCAGTATCGCCATCTTGGCCCATCTTTCTGGCTCTTTGTACGCTTTATCAGCAAGTGATTGTGCTTCGCAGTAGGACGTGAAATCAGCAAGCACCTTATAGTGGTCCCCCCCTTCCAACATACTGCGCTTTAACGAAGAAAGCGCTCCGGGCTTACCTGGCGTGAAGTAATCGCTGTCTAACCAATCAAGTACTGCTTTTAACTCACGATTGTTATCGTAATAATCAAATGGGTTATAGCCCTTCTTATCTAAAGCT
This sequence comes from Paraglaciecola mesophila KMM 241, assembly GCF_000315015.1. GTDB lineage: Bacteria > Pseudomonadota > Gammaproteobacteria > Enterobacterales > Alteromonadaceae > Paraglaciecola > Paraglaciecola mesophila. The sequence continues at coordinate 70,889 of NZ_BAEP01000056.1, forward strand.
TCTACTTCGGCTACGGTCAGGCCAAATATAAAGATATTTTCATCTCCGACTTCTTCGGCGATTTCAATGTTTGCCCCATCTAATGTCCCTACAGTGAGGGCACCATTTAGTGACAACTTCATGTTACCCGTGCCCGATGCTTCCTTGCCAGCAGTAGAAATTTGTTCTGAAATATCTGCTGCAGGGATCATCTTCTCAGCCAAGCTCACGCGGTAGTTAGGCAAAAATACCACTTTAAGTTTGTGATTAACCCGTGCGTCATTGTTGATTTTTTCTGCGACTTTATTAATAGCGAAAATAATGTCTTTAGCAAGCTTGTAACCAGGAGCCGCTTTGGCCCCGAACAAGAAAACGCGAGGATGCATATCGTAGTCAGGGTTCTCTAACAAACGACGATATAACGCCATAATATACAATAGGTTTAGGTGCTGACGCTTATACTCGTGAAGACGTTTAATCTGTACATCGAATATTGCATTCGGGTCTATCTCAACGTCTGTCAATGCCATCACCTCTTTCGCTAATTGTACCTTATTATCACGCTTGATTTTCATGAACTGCTTTTGAAACTTAGCGTCTTCGGCAAATTCGGCTAAACCTTTCAGTTTGTCTAAATTTAAGGGCCAATCTTGGCCAATCTTACCGTCAATTAACTGTGACAACGCCGGATTACACGCCTTCAACCAACGACGCGGAGTGATGCCGTTTGTCACATTGGTGAGTTTACTCGGCCACATGTGATTAAATTCAGGGAATAAATCTTTCTTAACTAGCGCAGAGTGAATTTCTGCTACGCCATTAACCGCAAAAGAGCCAATGACCGACAAATTCCCCATGCGTACCATTTTGTCAGGACCCTCTTCAATAATAGACAGCTTACGCTTGATCTCATTATTACCTGGCCAAACCGCTTCCACCTCATCCATGAAGCGACGGTTAATCTCATAAATAATTTCCAAATGGCGAGGTAATATTCTTTCAAACATACGTGCTGGCCACTTTTCTAATGCTTCAGGCAACAAGGTATGGTTAGTGTAGGCAAACGTTTTGCTGCAGATACTCCATGCATAGTCCCAATCAAGTTCAGCGCGGTCGATTAGTATTCTCATCAACTCGGGGATGGCAACCGCCGGATGGGTATCGTTCAATTGAATAACCACTTGCTCAGAAAAACGGCTCCAGTCATCGCCATGAGCCCGTTTATATCTGCGGATAATGTCTTTTAGGGAGCAAGCGCTAAAAAAGTATTGCTGAATAAGGCGCAAATCTTTGCCCGCTTGGGTTTCGTCATTCGGATAAAGCACTTTTGAAATGGTTTCCGCTTGTACATTTTCTGTTTGTGCATCCACGTAACCACCGGCATTGAACACATCCCAGTTGAAGTAGTCAGAGGATTGGCTTTGCCACAAGCGCAGAACGTTGACGGTTTTACCACCGTAACCGACCACTGGAATATCCCAAGGTAGACCTTTAACGATATGACCAGGATGCCACTCTTTATTAATACGGCCATTCTCACCGTATTTGGTTTCCACGTAGCCAAATAATGGAATATCTTGTATCGATTCAGGTCGGCAAATCTCCCACGGATTGCCATAATCTCGCCAACTGTCTGGGCGTTCAATCTGCTCACCATTTTGGATCTCTTGACGAAAAAGTCCGTGTTCATAATGTAAGCCGTAACCCACAGCTGGTAAGTCTAATGTTGCCAGAGAGTCTATAAAACAGGCAGCAAGGCGACCTAGACCGCCATTGCCCAAAGCCATATCGGGCTCTTCTTCCATAATATCGGTTAAATTGACGCCTAATTCGTTTAGCGCTTTTTCAGTCTGTTCGAACAAACCTAAATTGTGTAAGTTGTTAGACATTAAACGACCCATTAAAAACTCTGCCGAAAAGTAATGTACGGCGCGGGTATCGTTCAAATAATGCGATTTTTGGGTTTTACGCAGCCCTTCTAAAACGTGTTCTTGCACAGAGGCACAGGTCGCCTTCCACCAAGCGTGATTGTTTGCTTTATTTTCATCTGTACCTAAAGAGCAGTGTAAGTGTTTTACAATTGACGCCTTGAGTTCAGCTTTATTCATCATCGTCTTGCTTGATGAGGCAACCTTCTTGGTCGCTCGTTTGGTGGTTTTGGTGGTCATGTCTCTACCTCAATAGTATTTGTTAAAATACAGTTAACATCCAACGGATATAAACCGTAATTAAATTACAAAAATAAACTGAGAGTAGTTTTAGCAGGAATACTCAATTAAATCTGTTAAAAATAGGTTAACAAGACAAAAAAGGCGGTTGAATACGTATTCAACCGCCTTAACTTATAATCAATTAATACATTAAGTACGCTTTCTATTTACATTTGCATTACAATTTTCTGCAGAAATGAAATAAATCTAGCTACTTCACGCTCTCAAATATACGCGCCACCAGATTTTGTGCTTCTTTGATCAAAAGCTGTAAATGTTTTTCACCATTAAAGCTTTCTGCATAAATTTTATAAATTTCCTCAGTGCCTGAAGGTCGTGCAGCAAACCAACCGTTTTCAGTAGCCACTTTCACCCCGCCGATGGCGGCATTATTCCCTGATGCGTGGGTTTGAATAGACACTATTGTCTCACCTGCCAATTCAGTAGAGGTAATTGCGTTTTTGTCCGCTTTGCTTAACGCTTGTTTCTGAGCGTGAGTCGCAGCAACATCAATGCGCGTATATAAAGGTGCACCGAATTTTTTGGTGAAAGCGTGGTAATGTTCACTTGGGTCTTTACCCGTAACAGCAAGGATTTCTGCCGCCAATAAGCACAAAATGATGCCGTCTTTGTCTGTTGCCCATGGTTTACCGTTACGGCGTAAAAAGATACCGCCGGCACTTTCTTCGCCAGCAAAACCAATTTCACTATTCAGCAGACCTTGAACAAACCACTTAAAGCCGACCGGCATTTCTGCCACGGTGAGATTGGCATCATGAGCAACGCGGTCAATCATACTGCTTGAAACTAAGGTCTTACCAACTTTTAATCCTGTGGGCCAATCCGGCCGATGAGAATATAGATACTCAATGGCAACAGCCAGATAATGATTGGGGTTCATCAAGCCATTGGTTTTAGTCACTATACCGTGTCGGTCGAAATCGGGATCGTTACCAAACGCTAAATCAAAACGATCTTTAAGATCAATTAAGCCGGCCATGGCATAAGGTGAAGAGCAATCCATGCGTATCTTGCCGTCTTTATCTCTGCGCATAAAACCAAATTGGTGATCGACTTTTCGATTTACCACCTCAATGCTCAAGTTGTATCGTTTGGCTATCTTATCCCAGTAATGTAAACCAGCGCCGCCCAGCGGATCTGTACCCAAGGTTAACCCTGCTTGGGCAATAGCTTTCATATCGATGACCTGATCTAACTGCTCGATGTAATTGTCAGAGAAATCGACTTCTTCAACTAGGCCGGTGTCAAAAGCAGCCTGATAAGATGTACGCTTAACATCGTGCAGATCGTTGTGGATGAGTTCATTAGCGCGGGCTTGAATTTGATTGGTCACATCACTGTCAGCAGGGCCACCATGAGGTGGGTTATATTTGAATCCACCGTCTTCAGGAGGGTTATGGGAAGGTGTAATGACAACACCATCACTTAAACCGGACTCTTTGCCCTCATTGTAATCAAGAATTGCATGGCTAATCACAGGCGTTGGCGTGTAGCCTCGGTCTTGTTGAACTACCAGTTTGACTCCATTTGCTGCGAGTACTTCTATTGCCGTAGTAAAAGCAGCTTCAGAAAGTGCATGTGTGTCCATGCCCACATACATAGGGCCCGTAATACTATTGGCTTGTCGGTATTCTGCTAATGCCTGACTAATCGCTGCAATGTGGGTATCAGTGAAGGTGTTTTTAAAAGCACTTCCGCGGTGCCCTGATGTACCAAAAGTAACACCTTGACTGACGTCACTTTTATCAGGTTTATTGCTGTAATAGGCACTAATTAAATGCGCAACGTTAACAAGTTGCGCTTGTGACGCTGGTTTACCTGCTTCTGAGTGAATAGCCATGTAGATCCTTTAGTTAGTCTTCATATAATTCCGGGGCAAATAATGCGGCAAGACGTTGTCCATCGTTCGCGTTGTAGCCTAAAACTTCTGCTACTTCCTTAATTAATGACGCTTTCTTAGCCGTATTATTGTTGGTCATAACCCAAAACGTAGATTCACCGATCTGTTTTGGGTTTGTCACACTACTGGCTTGCAACAACGTCTCTTTGTCTTTAGCAAAGTACACGCGATTTCTGCCACTGAGTGTGAGTACTTCATCGAACTGAGCACCGTGCATGCTCTCAAGTACCGATAAAATCTTTAAGAATCGCTCAACCATTTTGGGGTATTCACTTAATTCGTCAGTAGTTATCTGACTAAAAACATCACCTGCTGGTTTTTTGGTTGTTGGGCTTTGTTTAGCAGCGACAACGGTTTTCACTACTGTATTTTCTGGCATAACCAAACGACGTAGAATATCTGAGGCCGTCTCACCAATGTGTTGTGTCTGCGACGCTATATATGCGTACAAGTCATCTTCTATTTCTATGTTCTTCATTTAATGTCACTACTGTCTATGTTCTGTTCATTATTATACTGATCGCTTACACCTTCGCACGGTTTAATTTATATAAACGAATATATAATCGCTTTGTGCACTTCTCATAAGCTTTTGTTTTTTATTGCTTTAATGTTACTAAGCAATATATGCTCACGACCTATTATGTGTTTAATCGCATGTGAACAGTTACCTCTTCACGATCATGATAAAGGTGTTTAACTTTCAGATCATACGGCCCTGCGCGATGTTGATCAATACACTGATCGATGATTTCCAGCGCTTCTTTAACGGATTCATAACGTTTTTTCATCGGCAATTTGAGGTTAAACACGGTTTCTTGGCAACGCTTGGTGGCAATCCAAGTGGCCATCAGTTTCGCCACGCGCTGAGGTTGCTCAATCATGTCACACACCAACCAATACACATTGTTTTTTCGTGGCTGAAACTTGAAACCGTCTTCTGGGCAATAGCGTACCTGACCTGTGGCCATTAGTGCTTCGTCCATCGCGCCGTTATCCACTGCCTCAACGAACATGCCGCGTTTCACCAGTTGGTAAGTCCAGCCGCCCGGACACGCACCTAAGTCAACGGCATGTAAACCGCCAGATAAACGTTTTGCATGTTCTTTTTTGGGAATAAATAATTGAAATGCTTCGTCCAGTTTCAATGTGGAGCGACTCGGCGCCTCGTTGGGAAACTTCAAGCGTAAAATGCCTAACGGATAAGGCGAGTTATTAGTAGGGTAAGAATAACCCACAATAGCGGTGGTGCTATCTTCAAAATACACATGACAGACAGGTAAATTACTGCGCTCCAGCGGCGTTAAAATCCGTTTTCCCCTGAGCGCTTGGCGCAGTGGTACACTTATTTTCCGGCAAAATTTTGAAATCTCACGGCCATCTGTGCTGTCTGCATGTTCAACGCGTAATTCACCACATTCAGGAAATTCGATACAACCATTTAGGATTGGGCCGATCCTATCGCTGGTATCGAGTTGCTCACATCGTTCGCTAAAAGCAAAGAGCTGACGGGCGAATATCAATGTCGTTAAAGGTAACGTTTTGGCTAATCTGTCTGCATCTTCTGCTTGATAGCAATGGAACAATACCAAGCCACTATTAGTTTTTAGCTCTGGATAGCCGTACACATTAAGCTCAGCAAATTTTTCAATCACTTCATTGGCTAAGTCTTTTTCAAAGCCAGTACGACAATATAATGCTAATCCTGCCATTATCTATTTTAACCCTTTAACTGCTGCATAAATGAATAACGCCCACGCGATAATAAAGCATAGACCACCTAACGGTGTGACCGGTCCGAACCATTTAATCCCTGTGATGGCCAATAAATATAAACTACCACTGAACAACACTATGCCTGCGCTCATAAAACCTGCTGACCACGTTAGCTGAGGACTCGGCATAAACTGTGCTGTAAGTACCAATAGAATTAGCCCTAGGCTATGGTACATCTGATATTGAACACCCGTTTGAAAGACCCCTATCAGGCTCTCAGATAGCTGATTTTTCAACCCGTGAGCGGCGAATGCCCCCAGTATAACCGCAAGCATCGCACTCACGGTGCCTACGATGAGATAAATCTTCATTTTATGTTCCTTACATTGGCGTCGAGGTCATATAGCACCGGTTCGTGTAAATTTCTCCGATGATAACCCATTATGTTTCTTATTGACTTTATCCGAGATCTCATTCACTGCTTACAAGCTGGCGAATAAATTCAACGCCAGCGTCGACGCCAGCAATAATATGCGCCTCTTCGGTATAACCCGAACGTTTGCGTGGTTTCAAACTGTGATCGCCATCAGGCAAAAAATACGTCCGAATGGCGCTAGGCAAATCATAGGTTGCCACTTCTTCTTCGGTGCCAAATGTATCGCGACTTCCCTGTACCACCAACAGTGGCTTGTTTAATATTGTTAAGTGCTCTGTTCTTAGTTTGTCCACCTTACCTGGCGGATGAAATGGGTAACCAAAACATACCCCTCCCACAGCATCTGATTCATCTAACAACATGCTCGCCACACGTCCTCCCATTGACTTGCCACCAATAAAAAGAGGTAGGCTAGCGTCTAATTCGGCAATAATGAGGCTAAAGTAAGCCTGAAGCTTAGGGATTCTATCTGGTGGCTGTCTGCGGTTTAACGCACCTGCTTTTTGCATATACTCGAAATCGAATCGAGTTACCGTGATGCCTCGCTGGGCGAAAAATTCAGCAACTCGCACCATAAACTCACTGTGCATACCCGCCCCCGCACCATGAGCAAGGATTAAATGCGCAATCGGATCTTGTGCTTTATTGGTTAAAATCATCATCTTCCTGTTCGTCTTCTACTTGGCTTTGCAGCCACTGTAAGAATGCGACTATCTTGCCAAGCTCAGCTTGAGACTGATGGCATACCGCATAATACGCATTGGTGGCGATGAGTCTTTCATCAAAAGGACAAACTAATCGACCAGATTCAATCTCAGGCCGTGCTAAAACACTATGCCCTAATGCAATACCTTGCCCCAATGCAGCGGCTTGCAGCACTAACATAGAGTGACTGAATATGGCCCCTTGGTTTACATTAATACCTGGGATGCGAAAGTGCTTGATCCAGTTTTTCCACGCTTCTCTTGATGAGTCATGTAGCAATAGGTGATGTTTCAAATCTTCTAATTTTTCAAGCGGTTTTTGGCCTTGGAACAACAGCGGTGAACACACAGGGGTTAAATACTCAGTGTGCAGTTTCTGGGCGTATACATTCGGCCATTTGCCGCGACCGTAGTAAATGGCGACATCCACATCGTCTGTTAAAAAACCCTCATCAAAATCTACCGCTTTGATCCTAATATCTATATCAGGGTTGGATTGACTAAATTGATTAAGACGAGGAACAAGCCACTGAATAGCGAAACTTGGAGGCAGAGCGACCGTGATCGCGCCTTTTTCACCTCGGGCGAGTAGCCGCTGGGTCGCTTCTTGTAGCGCCTGAAAAATATCTTTGAGATCTAAGTAATAGCTCTGACCTTCCTCTGTGAGTAACAAAGAGCGGTTTTTACGCATAAAGAGTTTCATCGATAGAAACTCTTCAAGGGATTTAATCTGATGACTGACCGCCGCTTGTGTAACAAAGAGTTCATCAGCAGCGCGGGTAAAGCTCAAATGACGCGCTGCAGCTTCGAAGGCTTTTAGGGCGTTAAGTGGGGGCAATCTGCGGTTCATAACATCAACAAGAATAAGATTTGCGCAAAGTTTACCATCATTAGTTTTTCTAATCCATCGCCATACTTATTGTCGTTTTTATAAACAACCTAAATTGTATATTATTCGAACCGTCAAAGATAAAAGCCCTTTCAAAACAAGGGTTAACATAATGCGTATTTATTTAACAATTAGGTAAATATGTTTACATTAAACATTAATATACTTTAGGTGATAATGATGAAAAATCGTAAAAATATAATTTTAAGCAGTTTATTTGCATTAGTATTCAGTCAGCAATCTTTCGCTCAAGAATTTGATCTAACGTCTATGTACGTAACAGAGCAAATCGAAGCTAACTTACAATCCATGTTAGCTGATATGAGTAACGACGACAGTTCACCAGCATTACAGGTTATCCTTGCTGGCCTTGAAAAAAGTCTCAGCAATAGCCAACAAGACGTTGTTCTTACAAATGACAAACGTGGCGGAAATGCCCCTCAAGCAGCTACATTGTCCGAATAGTAAAGCGTTATCCATTTAAAGCATTAACGCATTTTTATCTAGACGTTCTGGGCATACAGGTTACTCTGTGTGCCCAAAACCTCTCAGCTATCTTGTATTGTGTCAGTCTTATGTTGTGTAAGTAAAACGTTATGCAGGTCTTAGTTTGCGCTGGTGTCTAATGGTGCAAAACCTTTAACCAACTCATCTAACGCTAACATTTGCTGTAAATACGGTTCCAGTTTGTCTAATGACAATGCGCATGGACCATCACATTTCGCTTCATTCGGGTTCGGGTGTGCTTCTATAAACAACCCTGCTAATCCTAACGCCATGCCACTTCTTGCTAACTGTGCTGCTTGTGCACGTCGACCGTCAGCGGAATCCGTTCTACCCCCTGGCTTTTGCAATGCGTGTGTGGCATCAAAAATGACAGGAGCATACTGCTTCATTTCATCCATACCTAGCATATCCACAACCAGGTTGTTGTAACCGAAACTAGAGCCTCGTTCGCACAAAATTATTTTGTCATTTCCTGCTTCCATAAATTTTGTAATGATGTGACGCATTTCATGTGGGGCTAAAAACTGTGGCTTTTTCACGTTGATGATGGCGTTCGTTTTAGCCATAGCGACAACCAAGTCTGTTTGACGCGCCAAGAATGCGGGTAGTTGAATAACGTCAACCACCTCAGCAACGGGGGCGGCCTGAGCAGGTTCATGTACATCGGTAATTAATGGCACATCAAAGGTCGCTTTGATTTCTGCAAAAATTTCTAGTCCCTTATCCATACCCGGCCCACGATATGAATTCACCGATGAACGGTTGGCTTTATCAAATGAGGCTTTGAAAACGTATGGGATCCCAAGTCTGCTGGTGATTTCTTTGTAGTGTTCAGCAATCCGCATGGCCATATCTCGGGATTCCAGAACATTCATACCGCCAAACAGTACGAAAGGTTTGTCGTTGGCAACCTGAATGTCACCAACAGCAATATTGTGTAAATTGTTCATAAATTACGCCTTTGAAATATTCTAGGGCGCAAGAATAGCAAGGCCGCATGCGCTTGGATAGAGCGCAAGTAGGGACAACGACTCCTAATTGATATTGATACAAGTAGAATTCTTATTGCTGCTAACAGCGTCATTAGCTCAAAGTAAATGCATAATTATGCACTGATATATCGGCTTTGTTTTTTCGCCGGTGACCGCTAAACCACTCAGTACGTAGCAATTCGTTTACAAGGCCTTAAATTCTGCAGAATTTTGTGTCATTCCAACAGGATAAAACTAGCCTAGCGCCACAATAACCCGTAAAATACGCGGTTCGATTTTGCTCCATTTTTTCGACTAACCTCTTTAGGTTGTTCCCAATTAAGAGCATTAACAGATTGCATTGCTTTTCCATGAGCAAAGATTTCACATCAAAGGTAAGTACACGGCGTTATGACTAAAAAACTTTTTATTAAAACTTGGGGCTGTCAGATGAACGAGTATGACTCGCAGAAGATGGCTGATTTATTGGATTCGACCCATGGATATCAAGTTGCTGACACCGCGGAAGAAGCCGACATCATTCTACTCAATACGTGTTCTATCCGCGAAAAAGCCCAAGAGAAAGTGTTTCATCAATTGGGGCGCTGGAAAAACCTCAAACAAGATAAGCCTGAATTAATTATTGGTGTTGGTGGCTGCGTGGCATCGCAAGAAGGCCAGGTGATTCGTCAGCGCGCGCCATTTGTAGATTTAGTCTTTGGACCGCAAACGCTGCACCGTTTGCCAGAAATGATTAATCAGATCAAAGGCGGTAGTTCCTCCGTTATTGATATTAGCTTCCCTGAAATAGAAAAGTTTGATCGCTTACCAGAACCAAAAGCGGAAGGCCCAACTGCGTTTGTTTCAATTATGGAAGGTTGCTCAAAATACTGTACTTTCTGCGTGGTACCTTATACCCGCGGTGAAGAAGTCAGTCGTCCAGTTGATGACGTACTGCTTGAAGTCGCTCAGCTAGCTGAACAAGGTGTACGTGAAGTCAATTTGTTAGGTCAAAACGTGAATGCGTTTCGTGGCCCACATCATGATGGCGCGATTTGTACTTTTGCTGAGTTACTAGAAATGGTTGCCTCTATCGATGGTATTGACCGTATTCGTTACACTACATCACATCCCGTTGAGTTCACTGACGATATCATTGATGCTTACGCGACTATCCCTGAATTAGTTGATCATTTACACCTACCCGTACAGTCAGGCTCAGATCGCGTCTTGAATTTAATGAAGCGAGGCCATACTGCAATAGAATACAAGTCGAAGATTCGTAAGCTTAGGAAGATTCGTCCTAACTTAAGTATGTCTTCAGACTTCATCATCGGTTTTCCAGGTGAAACTGACGCTGATTTTGAAGCGACAATGGATTTGATCCAAGCCATGGATTTCGATTTGAGCTTTAGCTTTATTTACAGTGCACGTCCGGGTACGCCGGCAGCGGATTTACCCGACGATGTGTCCGAAACAACGAAAAAAGAGCGTTTACATTTGTTGCAAAATCGAATCACCCAGCAAGCGTTGCGTATTGCCCGGAATATGATCGACAGCGAACAACGAGTATTAGTAGAAGGCCCGTCTAAAAAGAACCCGATGGAGCTTTCTGGACGTACTGAAAATAACCGAGTGGTTAACTTTGAAGGCACACCGGATATGATTGGCGGTTTTGTAGATGTAAAAATCACAGATGTGTTTGCCAACTCATTACGCGGAGATGTGCTACGCAAAGAAGCCGATATGAATTTACGCATCAATGTGGCACCTCAGGCCATATTGGCCAAGCAAACGAATAAAACCGATGCCTTAGGCGTCGCGCAGTTTGTACCAGCACATTGATAAACATTAAATAACCGAGAGATACCGATTGAGCAAACTTACCAGTAATGAAATTGTGTTAGAGCCATCTGACTTAAAACGTTTGGCCAGTTTATGTGGACCGTTTGATGACAATATCAAACAAATTGAGCGCCGCCTTGGGGTAGAAATTACCTATCGCAGCAATGAATTTAAAGTGACAGGCCAACCACTGCAATCAAGTGGTGCGGCCCAGTTACTTAAGTTGTTGTATATTGAAACCCAACCAGTGCGCGGCGAAATCCCTGATTTAGAATCTGATCAGGTTCATCTTGCGATCCAAGAGGCTAAATGTCTTGAGCGCGCTGAAGCAGGCCATTACGGTAAAGAAGTGCATATCAAAACCAAACGGGGTGTCGTAAAACCGCGCAACCCAAATCAGTCAAAATATGTATCGGATATCTTAACCCACGATATCAGCTTTGGTATTGGGCCAGCTGGTACCGGTAAAACCTATCTTGCGGTTGCCGCAGCGGTCGATGCTTTAGAGCGTCAAGAGATCCGCCGTATTCTGCTCACTCGTCCTGCAGTAGAAGCTGGCGAGAAGTTAGGCTTTTTACCTGGTGATTTATCCCAAAAAGTCGACCCTTATCTGCGCCCTCTTTATGATGCATTGTTCGAAATGCTTGGTTTTGAAAAAGTCGAAAAATTGATTGAACGCAATGTTATTGAGGTAGCCCCATTAGCTTATATGCGCGGGCGCACACTTAATGATGCTTTTATTATTCTCGATGAAAGCCAAAACACAACAGTAGAACAAATGAAGATGTTTTTGACGCGTATCGGTTTTAATTCCAAAGCGGTGATCACAGGGGACATTACCCAAGTTGATTTACCACGAGGAACGCGATCGGGTCTTCGTCACGCCATTGAAGTATTAAAGGATGTTAACGATATTTCATTTAACTTCTTTAACGCCAACGACGTGGTGCGCCATCCTGTGGTTGCTCGAATCGTTATGGCCTACGAAGACTACGAAACCCAGCAAGAACGTATCCGTATTCAAAAGAAAGCTGAACATACTCAGCAACAAAGCGACAACTTATGAGTGCAATTGTTGATCTGCAAGTTGCTAGTGATGCCGCCAATTTACCCAGCGCTGATGATTTTCAGCGTTGGTTAGACGCGGTCCTTGCACATCAGCAGCTGCCAGAGCATGAACTTACCGTACGGATTGTGGATTCACAAGAAAGCCAAGAGCTGAATCATACCTACAGAGGAAAAGACAAACCGACTAATGTGTTGTCTTTTCCTTTTGAAGCCCCACCGGGTTTAAGCTTGAACTTATTGGGTGATTTGGTCGTTTGCGCCGACGTTGTAGCCCACGAAGCCCAAGAACAACATAAAAAATTACACCATCATTGGGCACATATGATCGTTCACGGAGCCTTGCATTTACTTGGCTTTGACCACATTAACGATGACGAAGCACATGAGATGGAAGCGTTAGAGGTTGATATACTTAAACAGTTTTCGATTGACGACCCTTACCAAGATCAATGATGATAGCCACTCAAACCATAATTTAACGAGATCATGAGCGAAGATAACCCCCCCTCTACTAGCGGTTCTGCCAACAAAGGTTGGTTGGATAAAATAGTCCAATCATTCACGGGAGAACCGAAAAGCAAAGACGAACTCTTCTCTGTCATCACTGATGCAGAACAACGAGAAGTCATCAACCAAGAAACTCGCGAGATGATCGAAGGGGTCATGGAAGTCAGTGAGATGCGTGTTAGAGAAATCATGATCCCTCGCGCTCAAATGACCACCATTGACATTACCGAGACCGTAGATAAATTTTTACCGATCATGTTGGACTCAGCGCACTCTCGTTTTCCTGTCATCAGTGAAGATAAAGATCATATAGAAGGGATTATCCTCGCTAAAGATTTACTAAAGTACGCATTTCTTCCGGGCAAAGAGTTTGAGCTCAAGCAGGTGCTTCGCCCGGCGGTGATTGTGCCTGAAAGTAAACGGGTTGATGTACTGCTTAAAGAGTTCCAACAAAAGCGCTTTCATATGGCCATTGTGGTGGATGAATACGGCGGTGTTTCTGGCTTAGTGACTATCGAGGATATTCTCGAGCTGATCGTCGGTGAAATTGAAGATGAGCATGACGCTGAAGAAACCAATACCGATAATATACGTGCCTTAAATAAACATACTTATTCAGTCAAAGCGCTAACAGAATTAGAGGATTTCAACGAGTTCTTTAAAACTGATTTTGACGAAGAAGAAGCCGATACCATAGGTGGGATTGTGCTAAAAGCGTTTGGACATATGCCCATGCGCGATGAGAAAGTCAGTATAAATGGTTTCGTTTTTACGGTTACTAACTCTGATGCCAGACGCCTTATTCAATTAAAGGTTACCCTTCCCCACAGCGAAGATTAGGTGCCATAACGCACATGTTATATATTTTATCATTGTTATTTGGAGCGAGCTTAACCCTAAGCTACGCTCCTTTTTCGTATTGGGCAGTGATGCCCATCGCTCTCACGGCTTACTTATGTGTCTTATACAAAGCCCGCCCAGAGCAAGCCGCTAAATTAGGCTTTAGTTTTGGTTTAGGCTGGTTTGGAGCGGGTATCAGTTGGGTGCATGTGAGCATCGCCGATTTCGGTGGCTTGCCTCTGGCAGGTTCAATTGGCCTAATGGTATTACTGTGCAGTTATTTAGCCCTGTATCCCATGCTATTCAGCAAATTAGCCAAGCGATATTTTACGCCTGCAGTATGGGGCCTTGCACTGCCTTTCGTTTGGTTGCTGTGCGAATGGGCAAGAGGCATATTTTTAACTGGTTTTCCGTGGCTTTCCATTGGCTATAGCCAGATATCAAGTCCTGTGGCAGGTTGGATCCCTGTAATAGGCGAGTTTGGTGTTGCCGCGTTACTCATGGCGCTTTGTGCTTCATCTGCTGTGTGGTTTATGAATAAGCGTTATATGGCGCCTATCGTGTTGGCGATGTTCGTTTACCTCAGTGGCTGGACCTTGAACCAGTACAATTGGGTCTCCTCTGTTGATAAGCCGGTTAAAATAGCCATGGTGCAAGGTAACATAGCCCAAGACATACGCTGGGCGCCTGAGCAAGACTGGCCCACCATGCAGAAATATCTTGAGCTAACAGAAGCACATTGGGAAAACCAAGTCATTATTTGGCCTGAAGCCGCGATACCGCAACTTGAGCCGATAGCCGTAGATTACTTGATGCAACTTGATCAAGAGGCCGCAGAGCACGGCGTAGGTTTACTGACCGGCATAGTTAACTACAATTTTGAAACGCGTCAAGCGTACAACAGCATTATTGGTGTTGGCCTTAAAGAGGCTACGGATAGCGAGGGGCACTATCATTATCCGCAAGCTAATCGTTTCGATAAACACCATTTATTGCCAGTCGGTGAGTTCATTCCGATGGAAGATTGGTTACGAGGGTTAGCGCCCATATTTGATTTACCAATGTCGTCATTCACCCGAGGCGATTACCAACAGGCAAATTTAGTGGCGAATGGCTATCATTTTGCGCCTGCCCTGTGTTTTGAAATCGCGTTTCCTGGGCAAATCCGACAAAACCTGTACGCCGATACTGACTTTATTATTACTGTGAGTAACGACGCATGGTTCGGCCATTCACATGGCCCTGCACAACATTTAGAGATTGCACAGGTACGTGCAAAGGAATTCGGGCTACCAGTGCTACGTTCAACGAACAACGGCATTACTGCATTTATCGACGCAAACGGCGAAGTACAAAGCCGGTTGCCTCAGTTCGAGACTGGCGTTTTAAATGATGAAATACAAAAAGTCACTGGAATTACGCCCTATCGTTATTTAGGCGACCTTGGGGCATGGCTGTTAAGTCTGCTAGGCCTTTTGATTGCAATTCGATTTAATCACACAGCTTAATAAAGTACTCAAGCCGCATTAGATTTTTCAGACATGTAGCGCGTTTTTTTAACGCGCTATCGCTAGGGACTTTTTTGAATTGTGATGAACAACTATCTCCCACTCACCTACCCTAACCAGTTTCTAATCTTTGCGACTGGCGTAAGCACAATGGCGTTTCCTGCTAATACCAATACAAATCCAAACACCGTGTTGGCGTGCCATAGGAATCCTTCAAAAATGGTGCTCAAGATCACAGCCACAATTGGGAATAATACAATCGAATAACTGGCTTTTTCAGGGCCAATATCTCGCAATAATAAAAAGTAACACGCAAACGCAATCACTGTGCCGAACAACGACAGATAAAGCAAAGAGATAACGTAACTAGGCTCAGTAGAAAAGGTAAATTGCGCATCACTGAGTAACACCACACCAACAAGGGCTAACGTGCCATACAGCATCCCCCATGCGTTACCTTGCATAACACCCACGTGATTGGATGAATTGCGTACGCTCGCCATGTTGCCCAATGACGCTAAAAAGGTACCGCCAAGGGCAAGGCCCAAACCAAGCATGGCATCACTGGAAAAATCGAGATCTTTTATGTCAGGCCAAAACAGAGCGACTAAACCAACTACCCCAAGCAAGGCACCAATATAAATACGATTAGCGATACGTCGTCCAAAGAACAAACGTGTGTTGACTATGTTCATTAACAGTAGGGTTGAAAACGCAATAGAAGACATAGCAGAGGTGAGGTAATTTTGTGCCCAATATAAGATTAAATAATTTAGGCCAAAATTGCACAAGGCCAGTACCATAAAGAAGCCATGATCTGTCATTGAAAACCGCATGTTCACACCTTTAAACATGCAGTAGCACCACATAACAAAGGCGGCTATAGCGAATCGATAGACCAACGAAACCTGCGCAGGCACATCCCCAAGCTGAAACTCAATCGCCAACCACGTCGAGCCCCAAATAAGAACTGTCACAATATACAAAATAACGCTTTTCAAAGTGGCTAGTCCTCAAAATGGTGTCAGAAAATATCTGCGCGCAGGGTATCACGGTCAACTAGCTTGTACATGATAGCGTAGGTGGTATTAGTGCCTGTCGATTTTTTGGTTCAGGGCCATGCGCTCGGTGCAATCCAGACCCTTTCGGGTAAAAAACCTGTACATTTGATATAGATAACGTCAGCTTTGTTAACAATAAGCTGTATTAACCCGTTAAAGGGGTAAATTAAACATCCTAAAATAAGCATTATGGTAAATATACCTACCGTAAGTGCTTTTTTGCTGTAAATCTTTGTGACATAAAAGCCAATATTCTGCGACTAAATTTACATAACTTTCTACTATTATGACTAAACTAACAGCGAAGTATTCAGTCTAATTTTCTACTATTAGCAATTTTCCATTATAAATCAATGGTTAAAATATAGTGCTGCTAGGCCACTAATGCCGATTTATTTGGTTTGATTATTGCTTAATAACGCTAAATGCATTTTTGCTACTTTTAACCAGTAAGGGATAAAAGTACATATGCAGCAAAGAAGGAGCAACGGATGTTGACGACGCTAACAGATAAAAAAACTGCAGCCATACTTGCCAAGGATGGCTTTGAACAATGTGAATTAGTAGAAACCCGTGACGCCCTTACTGAGGCAGGGGTTGATGTGCACATTATCTCACTTGAGCCTGGGACTATAATCGGCTGGAACGGCAGCAAATGGGGTATAGAGGTGGATGTCGATAAGGTCGTGTCAAAAGTCTCAGCTGATGATTATGACGCACTTATTTTACCCGGCGGCTTGTTCAACCCAGATGCGCTGTTGCAAGACAGAGACGCGGTAGATTTTGTAAAGGCATTCTTTGTGGATGCTAAGCTCAAGCCCGTGGTTGCCATCAATCAAGGTACGTGGATGTTGCTTGAAGCAGACGTTTTGAGAAACAGACTTGTCGCGTCATTTCCAACTGTTCTCAATCGCTTGCGAAACGCCGGTGCTAAGGTTGTTGACCGGGATCTCGTCGTCGACCAAGGTTTATATACCAGCCGAAGCTCCCACAATCTGGCCGCGCTGAACCAACAAGTTATTCAGCAGCTTACTAAACCACGGGTTCACTAGTGCAATAAACTTGATGATGCTCCACGGCGAGGGCTAGTTCGAGTGTCATATTCATGAATCTCGCAACTTTTCATTAGACAATAAAAAAGCGTACTGAAAGCACGCTTTTTATTTTTGACGATAAGGGGTAAAAATTACCTCATGCATCATGCATCATGCAAGTAAATGGTTAGACGTACTCTACTTCAATGATTTCAAATTCAATCGCGCCCTTAGGCGTTTGAATGGTAACCACATCGTCTAACTGCTTACCGACTAACCCACGGGCGATGGGCGAGCTGACTGAAATAAGGTTATTCTTAATGTCTGCTTCATCATCACCCACAATCTTGTAAGTAATTTCGTCGTCAGTTTGCAAATTTAAAATGGTAACTGTCGTGCCAAAAATAACCTTTCCAGTGTTGGTCATTTTGGTGACATCGATAATTTGTATATTTGATAACTTACCTTCGATGTCTTGAATACGCCCTTCACAGAAGCTTTGCTGCTCACGCGCTGCATGATATTCAGCGTTTTCTTTTAAATCTCCGTGTTCACGGGCTTCCGCAATCGATTTAATAATTTCTGGACGTTTTACCGACTTTAAATGTTGTAGCTCTTCACGCAGCATTTCTGCGCCTTTGGCCGTCATAGGGTATTGAGTCATTGATCAATAGCTCGCTTTATTTTTGTTTGTTGTTGTACATAAATAATAAATAAGTGCTGAGCGCAATAAATCAACGCCCAGCACCGAATTAATAAACGATTAAACTAAGCGCTTATGTAATTCTTGTACTGAATGCACTCTGGCACGATCGTCTGCTTTATTTGCATTAACCGTGGCAAATGCCGCATTCATAGTGGTGGTATAAGGAATTTTATTAAGCAAAGCTTCTCGACGAATATACACAGAATCATCGATTGCCTGGCGTCCTTCAGTGGTATTGATAATATAACAATATTCACCGTTTTTAATCGCATCTACGATGTTAGGACGACCTTCAGATAGCTTGTTCACAATCGAGCAAGGCACATCGGCTTTATTCAATACTTCAGCCGTTCCGCGAGTTGCTTCAAGGTTAAATCCTTTTGCGACCATGGCTCGGCCTAATTCGATAATACGATTTTTATCGTTAAGGCGAACAGAAAGCAATGCTTTCCCTCCTGCTGGAATGGGCTCACCCGCACCTAAATTTGCTTTGGCGTAAGCTTCTACGAAGGTATCACCTACTCCCATCACTTCGCCGGTAGAGCGCATTTCGGGGCCAAGCAAGGGGTCAACGCCTTGGAATTTAGCAAAAGGCAACACCACTTCTTTAACGCTGTAAAAAGGAGGAATGACTTCTTTGCTTAGACCTTGCGAAGCAAGAGACTGGCCAGCCATGGCGCGAGCACCAATTTTGGCGATGGGTAAACCTGTCGCTTTAGACACAAACGGAACAGTACGAGCAGCACGAGGGTTTACTTCAATTAAGTATACCTCGCCGTCTTTTACTGCGAATTGGGTGTTCATTAAGCCGACAACACCTAATTCCAAAGCCATCGCTTTTACTTGTTCACGCATGACGTTTTGAATGTCATTGCTAAGTGAATAAGGCGGAAGCGAACATGCCGAGTCACCTGAGTGCACACCTGCTTGTTCGATGTGCTCCATAATACCGCCAATCATGACTTCTTTACCGTCACAAATAGCGTCCACATCCACTTCAATCGCGTCATCTAAGAAACGGTCGAGCAATACAGGTGAGTCATTAGAGACCTTAACCGCATTGTTTAAATAACGTTTCAAGTCTTTTAAGTCATACACGATTTCCATCGCGCGCCCGCCAAGTACATAAGAAGGACGAACAACCAATGGGAAACCAATTTTCTCAGCCGCTAGCAACGCTTCTTCAAGATTGCTTACCGTCGCATTCGCTGGTTGCTTAAGATTTAACTTGTTGACCATTTTCTGGAAACGTTCACGATCTTCTGCTTTATCAATCGCATCAGGTGAAGTACCAATGATTGGTACGCCAGCAGCTTCTAAATCACGCGCTAACTTAAGCGGGGTTTGACCACCGTATTGCACAATAACGCCAACGGGTTTCTCGATACGTACAATTTCAAGTACGTCTTCTAAGGTCACTGATTCAAAGTACAAACGGTCTGATGTATCATAATCGGTAGAAACCGTCTCAGGGTTACAGTTGACCATGATAGTTTCGTAGCCATCTTCACGCATTGCTAAGGCAGCATGAACACAACAATAATCAAATTCAATACCTTGACCAATACGGTTGGGGCCGCCACCGATAACCATAATTTTATCTTTATCAGTCGGATTTGCTTCGCATTCTTCATCGTAGGTTGAGTACATATACGCAGTGCTAGAGGCAAACTCAGCGGCACAAGTATCAACACGCTTGTAGACAGGATGAATATCAAAGCCACGGCGTATTTCGCGCACATCACCTTGGTCGACACCGGTCAAATCCGCAATACGCGCATCAGAGAACCCTTTACGCTTCAATCTGTTCATTAATGTGGCATCTATACCAGATAAACCGATGTTCGCGACATTTTGTTCTTCTTTGACCAGATCTTCTATTTGCACCAAGAACCAACGATCAACATTCGTTAAGGCAAAAATCTCTTCGATATCCATGCCCATACGCATAGCATCTGCTATGTACCAAATGCGCTCTGCGCCTGGCTCGCGTAGTTCGCGAATGATGGTCGCTTTGTTCTCTGGGTCGGTGTAATCGATAATAGAATCAAATCCGTTTACGCCAACTTCTAGTCCCCGTAGTGCTTTTTGTAATGATTCTTGTTGGTTACGGCCAATAGACATGACCTCACCTACTGACTTCATTTGAGTCGTTAGTCGATCATTTGCACCAGCAAATTTTTCAAAGTTAAAACGAGGGATTTTTGTCACAACATAGTCGATGGCCGGCTCAAACGAAGCAGGTGTTAAACCACCTGTAATATCGTTGGCAAGTTCATCCAAGGTGTAACCAATGGCGAGCTTCGCCGCTACTTTTGCAATGGGGAAGCCCGTCGCTTTGGATGCCAAAGCAGATGAACGAGATACACGGGGGTTCATTTCGATAATAACTAAACGACCAGTTTGTGGGTCAACACCAAATTGAACATTTGAACCCCCCGTTTCAACGCCAATCTCACGCAATACGGCCATAGCGGCATTACGCATGATTTGAAATTCTTTATCGGTAAGTGTCTGCGCTGGCGCAACCGTAATCGAATCACCGGTATGAACACCCATGGCGTCAAAGTTTTCGATAGTACAAACGATAATACAGTTATCTGCTTTATCCCGTACTACCTCCATTTCATACTCTTTCCAACCAATCAATGATTCATCAATCAACAGTTCAGACGTAGGTGACAAATCAAGACCACGACGACAGATTTCTTCAAACTCTTCGACGTTATAAGCAATACCACCACCGCTGCCACCCATGGTGAAAGACGGGCGAATAATACAGGGGAAACCAATACGCGTAGATACATCAAATGCTTCATCTAAGCTATGAGCAATTTCAGCGCGTGGACATTCAAGACCAATAGATTTCATTGCTTTATCAAAACGTTCGCGATCTTCCGCTTTATCAATGGCATCTGCTGTAGCGCCAATCATTTCAACACCGAATTCGGTGAGTACGCCGTGTTTATCCAAATCTAACGCACAGTTAAGTGCGGTTTGTCCGCCCATGGTTGGCAAAATGGCATCAGGACGTTCTTTTTCTATAATTTTTCTAACCACTTCCCAATGGATAGGTTCGATGTAGGTAGCATCGGCCATTTCAGGGTCGGTCATTATGGTTGCAGGGTTAGAGTTAACTAAAATAACTCGATAACCTTCTTCACGCAGTGCTTTACACGCCTGCGCACCTGAATAGTCGAATTCACAGGCCTGGCCGATGACGATCGGTCCAGCACCAATAATTAAGATACTTTTTATGTCGGTACGTTTTGGCATTGTGCTTGTTACTCTAAATTTGGGGCTTAAGGGTCGTCTTAGCGTGTTGCTTGCATCAATTCAATGAAGTGATCAAACAAGGGTGCCGCGTCATGAGGGCCTGGGCTCGCTTCAGGGTGTCCCTGGAAGCTAAACGCGGGCTTATCATTACGATGTATACCTTGTAATGACTGGTCAAACAGTGACACATGGGTAACATCTAAATTGTCCGGCATCGATTGTTCATCAACAGCAAAACCGTGGTTTTGGCTGGTGATCATGACGCGCTGACCAAGAATGTCTTTCACTGGGTGGTTAGCACCATGATGACCGAATTTCATTTTTACGGTTTTTGCACCACTGGCTAACGCCAGTAACTGATGCCCTAAACAGATACCAAAAATAGGCAGGTTTTTATCGAGCAGGGTCTTAATGGCTTCGATTGCATAAACGCACGGCTCAGGATCACCAGGGCCGTTGGATAAAAACACGCCATCTGGGTTTAACGCCAGTACATCCTCTGCGGTAGTTTTAGCAGGTACCACCGTTAATCGACAGCCTCTGTCTACTAACATACGTAAAATGTTGTGTTTGGCACCAAAATCGTAGGCAACGACGTGAAACGCTAAATCAGTTTGCTTTTCGTTAAAGCCTTGGCCGAGTGTCCATGAACCGTCAGTCCAACTGTAAACTTCGTCAGTGGTCACTTCTTTGGCAAGATCCAAACCTTTCAAACCAGAGAATGCTTTTGCTTTCTCAAGGGCCAATTCTTTATCAAGGCTAATGTCAGAGCTTGAATCAACCGCAATAATGCAGCCATTTTGCGCGCCTTTATCACGTAAAATACGCGTTAAACGGCGGGTGTCGATATCTGCGATACCAAGAATGTTATTTACGCGAAGATATTCAGACAACGATTGTTCATTACGGAAATTACTCGCTAGCAGCGGTAAATCTCTAATAATGAGGCCTTTAGCCCACACTTTTGTTGATTCACAATCTTCGCTATTGGTACCGGTGTTACCAATATGGGGATAGGTTAAAGTTACGATTTGTTCTGCGTAAGAGGGATCAGTAAGAATTTCCTGATAACCTGTCATTGAGGTGTTAAACACCACTTCACCAACAGACATACCAGTCGCTCCGATAGCCGTGCCATTGAAAACAGACCCATCTTCTAGCACTAAAAGGGCGGAATTAGCCAAGTCAACCTCCGAATATAGTTAACCTAAGGTGTTTACACGGGCAATGTGCAAAAACCTATAAAAAACGGGCTGTAACTAGTTGAATTACATCCCGCTTTACCGTATTTGCAGCTATTAATTCCGTGGATTTATTAAAAACCCACTAAAATTTGGCAAATTCGCAATAATATACATGAAAGCCTGATTAAGGTCTATTCCCAATTAGAAAAATTGTCAAAACAGTGCTTTCAACCACATTTACTACACTAAGGGTTAAAAACCTAAGTTATGCTCACTCAATGCTGGACGTATCAGGCTAGGCCCAATACATCTTGCATATCATAGAGCCCTGCGGGTTTATTCTTGAGCCAAACAGCGGCTTTAACAGCACCATTAGCAAAGGTCAGCCGGCTTGACGCTTTATGGGTCAATTCAATTCGCTCACCAATATCTGCAAACAGTGCAGTGTGCTCGCCCACTATATCCCCTGCCCTAATAGTAGCGAAGCCAATCGTTTTATGGTCACGCTCTCCCGTGTCACCTTCACGGCCATATACGGCACAGGTCGATAGGTCACGGCCAAGCTCATCAGCGATAACTTCACCTATGGCGACAGCGGTGCCAGATGGCGCATCTTTTTTAAATCTGTGATGGCCTTCTATAATTTCGATGTCTGCCGTATCCCCCATAACGCGCGCAGTTTGACGAGCTAAATTGAGTAATAGATTAACCCCAATACTGTAATTAGCAGCAAAAACAATAGGAATATGCTGGCTCGCCCGTTGCAGAGCGTCTTTTTGCTGTTGGTTTAAACCTGTCGTGCCGATGACGACTGGCTTTTTTTGCTGGACACACAGGGCTAAATTGGCTTCGAGCGCTTCTGGGAGGGTGAAATCGATAACAATGTCAATTTGCGAAAAGTCAGCGGAATTGGCGTCAGTGACAGTGAGTCCACGCTGTCCTATGCCCGCTAGTTCACCAACATCGACACCCATCATAGAAGAGCTTGCTCTGACAAATGCCGCGTTTAATGTTGCATTCTGCGATTGATCTATCGCTTCAATTAATACGCGACCCATTCGGCCGTTGGCCCCAAATATTGCAATTTTATTCATGCTGCTTGTACGTCAAAGTAATCTGTGACGACATTGTGCCTGATTTACATCAGGCTTTCAGCCACACAAACAGGTCAATCTATCATTTCTTATAATTGAATGAGATGAGTTGACTTAACTTCTTCCATTACGACGTAGGTATGAGTTTGAGTCACGCCTTTTATGGAGGCTAATTTTGAACCCAAAAATTTACAGTACTCATCCATGTTTTCAATACGGATTTTAATCAGGTAATCAAACTGTCCTGCGACCATAGCGCATTCAACAATTTCATCAATTTCGCTGACTTGTTGATTAAATTCTTTTACTGACTCAGTACTGGTACTGGCAAGTGAAAGCTGTACATAGGCCGTCAAATTAGCTTTCAACTTTTTAGGGTTTAAATGAGCAACGTATTTTTCTATATAGCCGTTTTTCTCTAAACGACGAACACGCTCTAAGCACGGTGTGGGGCTTAAATGTATTTGGTTGGCTAATTCTACGTTAGATATACGACACTCTCTTTGCAGTATATCGAGTATTTTAAGGTCAGTGCGGTCTAAGGTGTCTTGGCCTTTTTTCATTGTATTTGCCTTGTAGTAACACGATTTTATCGTTTTTAGTTTTGTTCATGCTAATCATAGACAGAATTAGTGTTAGGTAAATTACCCAAAAGGCTTAATTTAAGCAGCATTAACACTAATCATCCAGTGATAAGTGCTGCTTAAATCAACAACAACGGATAATATCAACCTTAAGTTTACTCTTTAAGATTTAGCAGCATCGCATTACCGCCTGTGGCAACGACGTTATCCGTCTTGGTTTTTTCTGTGGCAAAACGCAGCAAACTATAATCTGCTGACATACTTCCCACAAATGGGATGATTGCCCCCTTTCGCGCACCCAAAGTGCTAATAAGACCAGGGCTATTACTTCCTGCTACGCCTGCAATACCGTCGTTCAATAACAACGCCATTAGCTCTTTTTGCAAATCAGCACATTGCACGTTCGCCATCGGCACAAAACTTTCTAACGCTTTGTAAACCGAGCTGGCACTGGCTGGCGTTTTCCCCAAATGAATAAGTACAATACTATTGCCTGCTAACAAAGCTCCCATTGCTTGCACTAGGTTGGTAATTTCATCACCTTCTTGGAGCACAACTAAAAAGACACCGCGACCGTGCAACGATAGTTCGTTCGTTTCACCTGTTGGCCCTGGTAACGTTATTGGCTCACCAAAATTGTGCCGCGCTTGTGCAAACATACGTGCAGCTTGCTTTTGGCTCTCCGCTGGCATCGCTGAAAATGCCGGTAGATGTTGAGCGCCCACGAAAGCATTCTCAATCAACTTAATGCGCTCGGTGATGGGCAAACTTTGCCAAGTACTTTGCCCGGCTTTGGCCACGCGAAGACTCATTTGGGTGTCTTTACTTAAGGTTGACGTCTCTGATATTTCGCTAGGTACTTCATCAACAACCGTCTCAGCAGCCCATAAATTAGTAAAACGTAATAAGTAGTGCGGACCACCGGCTTTGAAACCAGTACCTGATAAACCATGGCCCCCAAACGGGTTTACCCCAACGACCGCCCCGACCATATTCCGATTGATATAGGTATTACCGACATGTGTTTCAGCGTAAACCTT
Organism: Paraglaciecola mesophila KMM 241; assembly: GCF_000315015.1. Taxonomy (GTDB): domain Bacteria; phylum Pseudomonadota; class Gammaproteobacteria; order Enterobacterales; family Alteromonadaceae; genus Paraglaciecola; species Paraglaciecola mesophila. The sequence goes on from NZ_BAEP01000056.1 coordinate 95,969, forward strand.
ATCAGCGAATTCTTTGAGGCGACTATGCACACCCAGAGTTAAGCCATAACCTGTATCATTAATGTCTTTAAGAACACGGTCTAAGTCTTTGGCGTTATAGCGAACAATATGTAAGATTGGCCCAAAGACTTCGCGCTCTAATACATTAATGTGTTCAATTTCAAATACGTGGGGGCGAATATAAAAGCCTTTAACGTCTCTTGGTTCATTTGCTTTGGCAACAAGTTTGGCTTCTTTGGACATTTTTTCACAATGTTCTTGCAATGTAGTGAGTGCATTTGCATCAATAACAGGTCCAAGGTCTGTACTCAGTTTCCAAGGTTGACCTATTTGTAGGGTATCGAGCGCACCTTTTAGCATGTCAATCAAGTTATCTGCGATATCATTTTGTACATACAATACACGCAGCGCAGAACAACGCTGCCCAGCGCTTAAGAATGCAGATTGAATGACATCATCAACGACCTGCTCTGGTAGTGCTGTTGAATCCACCAACATGACATTTTGTCCGCCCGTTTCAGCTATAAAAGGCGGCAAGGTGGTTCCACGTTTGATCAGCTCTTTTTGAATACTTTGCGCTGTACCGGTAGAGCCAGTAAATGCGACCCCTGCAACCCTCTCATCAGCCATCAATATTGGGCCAAGTTCGCGTCCAGAACCAGTTAGTAAGTGCAATACATCAGTAGGCACCCCTGCGTTGTGCATCAGCTGAATAGCTTGAGTCGCAATCAACGGCGATTGTTCTGCAGGTTTGGCCAAGACTGTATTACCTGCCACTAACGCGGCTGCAATTTGCCCAACAAAAATAGCTAACGGGAAGTTCCACGGGCTAATGCACACGAAAACACCTTGGCCTTGTTTTAACTTTGGTTGGGTCGGGCTATCGGATACCAAATGACGTACTTGTAACGCGTAATAGCGACAAAAATCAACAGCCTCACGCACTTCTGATATACCGTCGTTTAAGGTACGCCCAGCTTCAAAACTGATCAGTGCCGTCAGCTCTTCTGTCTGCGCTTCTAATAAATCAGCGACTTTTTCCATGATCTGCGCACGCTGATTAACCGGCGTTGATTGCCAAGCTGGTTGCGCTGCAGACGCCGCATTCATTGCTATATCTACATCCTTTGCGGAGGCATCAGTGCAGTACCCTATCACACTGTCAGTAGCGGCTGGTGAATACAGAGGGTAAGCATTGTCAGTGCTCATCACGCCATTGATGATCGGTCCTGCCTGCCACTTTTTATCGGAAAAAGCACTTACTTGTTGGGCAACCGTATCAAACGCAAGCGGATCATCTAAATCAATACCCCGAGAATTATCACGCTTTTCACCGAAGGCGTTGAAGATATCCTGAGCTAGGGGAATCTGAGTATTTCGTTTGCCCTGGGCTTTGCCAATGGTTGTTTCAACACTCTGCACCAGGTTCGAAGCGGCGATTTTGCCATCTAAGAATTGATTAACAAACGAACCGTTTGCCCCGTTCTCGAGTAATCGGCGCACTAAGTAAGGTAGTAAATCTTTGTGTACACCTACTGGGGCGTAAACTCTTAGAGGTAACTCACGCCCAGTTGTTTCTCTGATTTGGCCATAAAGTAAATCCCCCATACCGTGTAGACGCTGAAACTCAAAACTACTGGTGTCGTCTCCCGCCATTTCCAAAATTAGCGCTACGGTGTAGGCGTTGTGCGTTGCAAATTGTGGGTAGATGCAATCCCGGTTATCGAGCAATTTTCCAGCACAAACTTGATAACTCAAATCAGTGTGAACTTTTCGAGTAAAAACCGGAAATTCACTTAGCCCCATTTCTTGAGCATGTTTAATCTCTGCATCCCAATATGCGCCTTTTACTAAACGAACCATCAATGTGCGTTCACTGGCTTTCGCTAATTCGACCAACCAGTCCACTACAAAAAGTGCTCGTTTCTGATACGCTTGCAGCACAAAACCCAATCCGTTCCAGTTCGCTAACTCGGGTGCAAATGCCAATGCTTGGAACACATCAAGTTCAATGTCCAAGCGAGCTGCTTCTTCTGCATCAATGGTAAAACCGATATTGAATTTTTTAGCTTCAAGCGCCAGAGACAATACACTAGGCAGTAATTCGTCGATGACCAATTGGTGATGACTGAATTCATAACGTGGGTGCAATGCACTGAGCTTAACCGAGATCCCGTCCGCTAGATTGACATCGCTCTCATCGTTGCTGTGCCCAATGGAACGAATAGCTGATAAGTAGGCTTCGTAATATTTTTTGGCATCTTTGTAGGTTCTCGCCCCTTCCCCTAACATATCAAAAGAGAAGCGAGTACCTTCGACATTGCCTTTTCTACCACGCTTTGCTGCTTCTTTAATGTCCCGACCCAATACGTATTGCTGGCCCATAAATTTCATGGCCTGCAATGTCGCCCCGCGCACAACAGGCTCACCCACACGCTGAATGAGCTTACGAAACCAGCTGCTTGGCTCTTCATTGATACCCGGCTCTTTACCCAGTATTTTACTGGTAAGCGATAAGCCGACGCTTGCAGCATTCACCAGTAACTCTTCAGAGTTACCTATGTGCTCACCCCACTGGCCAAGGTGGATTTTTTCAGCAATAAGCCGGTCCACAGTATAGCTATCAGGCACCCGCAATAGTGCTTCTGCCAAACACATCAACACGACACCTTCATGACTCGATAAACTGTATTCTTGTAGGAAGGCGTCAAATAAACCCTGCTTATCGGGGTTCGCTCGACACTGCTCTACGAATGATAACGCCGTTGCATGTACGTTATTGCGTGCCTCTTCACTCAATGGATTGGTATTGAGCATATATTCAACACTTTCCCCCTCATTGAGGTAAGTATTAGTGCGAATAGTTTGGCGTATTGATGGTAAGTTTGCCTGCAACATAGGAAATCTCAGTCGTGTTTATAAGGTGATAAATTGGCCACAGCGGCAATCCTCTGGATTATGTGCTGTACCTTGTTGTTTGACCCCAATTTATTTAAAGAAAAGTCATAGTAGTTTTGCGCGCATTTTATGCTTGAAAATAGAGAATATGCTACTTTATTTTTAGTAAAAACAGCCAAATATCAGCGTGAAATATCCATTTAGTGGACTATTAGACTGGTAAGAGGTGTTTACCATGGTGAAATTGACTAATTGTCGCACAACTGTTCAGGCATTTACTCCTAGCAACGCAGGGAATAACGATGAAAATTCGACAATAAGAAGACAAATACTTAATTCCTCTTGAGTTGTGCTTAATCGCCAGTAACAATATTCTGTATATTTCCATTTCTAGTATTCATTATTCGAGCCAAAATATGACACACAACAAAACACTGGTCTGGGATCTTCCCTTACGCATTTTTCATTGGGCCCTTGTACTGCTGATTTTTGCACAATGGCTAACGGCTGACGTATTAGATGGCTACATAGATTTACACGCTAAATTTGGTTACGGTTTACTTGGCTTGGTGATATTTCGAATAATTTGGGGATTTGTTGGGCCAAAACATGCGCGGTTTAGTTCATTTTTACGCGGACCCAGTGCAATTTTTCATTACAGCCGTACCTTAATAACTCGCCATCCATCTACCTACACTGGCCACAATCCACTCGGCGCCTTAATGGTGCCCGCTATTTTGATTGTGGTTGGCACTCAGGCAATTAGTGGTCTGTTCGTCACCGATGATGTGTTATTCACTGGGCCTTATTACTCCAGCGTATCTGATGAAACACAAGGTACCATGCAGTGGCTGCATCACACCTTGTTCGATGTATTGTTGGTGATTATTGGTTTACACATTAGTGCTATTTTAAGTTACGAACTATTGCTTAAGAAGCCCTTAATTGGTGCGATGCTTCATGGGCAGAAAAATGTGCAAGCGAAAAGCGGGATTAATCATTCAAGACTGATATTAGCTTTATTACTGGCGCTCGTTATTTGTGCCTTCATATATTGGTTGGTTGTTGTT
>NZ_BAEP01000055.1 GCF_000315015.1 Paraglaciecola mesophila KMM 241
TTTAGTTTTATATACGTTATCGAACGGACTAATTTTCGTTGCGATAACAAGTTATGAATGACTAACGCAAATAAGTGCGTTAGCTATTCAATTTATTAAGCAATTGCTAGTTTCTTCCAGTCGATACAGTCATCAATCTTTTTAATCGTGCTGTGGACTGAAGTTTCGAAGCACTTGCTTTGATTCTTCAATTTTTCGTCATGAAAATAGCCTATATAGCCGCGTTCATTTCGTTGCGAATTAACAAATTTAACCGTGTTATCAATGACGTGACCCAAACCGACTTTTTCAATTGCTTCACGATCAGTTTCTAGCGATTTGAGAACGGTCAGCAGAAGGGGAAGGTTGTATTCGTCGGCCAATCTTAGGGAGTGTCCAAGAGAATATATGAGCTTCAAATCGACAGGGGCCTCGCTAACGAAAATGTCGTCTAATTGGTCATAAATAATTCGCAAGCACATCGCCGCGACCAGCATGGTGTGATAATTTTTAGCCCACGTTTGGAACTTCTCTCCGTGGCGCTGCTTAACATCATCACCCATTCGCCCAACCGGACCCGGAATGATTGTGTCGTTTTGTATTACCTTGGCGATTTCACAAAAAACCAGATCCATATGCCATTCTTTGCAATGTCCAGTTAAGGCGAGGGACGCTAGTAATTCTAGCGATACGTCGAGATCTTGCTTGGCAATATATTTTATTAGCAGAGCCTCTAAAGAGTTGACGATCCCGTGGTCAAACCGCAGCCCAACATCCAAAAAGTCATGGCATTTGCGCATGCCAGTCAGATAAAACACGTTATGTGTTAAGGCGTACGCCTGGGACTCATCAGTGTGAATGGGGTCGGGTAAACGGGTAAAGTTCGACATGGCATATAGGCTTTTTACTGGGAATATATGTGCTAAGTCACCGTGGATCTGCGTAGCAAAAATATAATCCATCATACGAAAGGGCACTAACTCCAACGAACGTGCATGTTGTGAATAAAGCTCGTCTGCAAAATAGTTTTCGTGTTCTGTATTGTTAACCCCAAGGTGCTTAGCGACTGCAATGGGTAATCCAAAGGCGAGGAAAAGTTCGCGATTTGCTTTAGCTAATTGAAGGAATTTTTCATCTTTCAGTTGATCAAAGAATTGCTTTTCAACGATTTTACTTTTTGATTTAATTGTATGGTTATTACAAACTAATAAATAAAGAGAATATTCGCAAAATGACTTTCTATGTAAAAATGTAGTTTCACTATCTGAAATTCTATATAAATCAAAATACTCTTTATTTTCATCTAACCAAATATCTATATTTTTAATTTTGGCTTCTATGTCTTTCTTAAATAGTTCTATTTTAAGTTTATTCATTTTTGTTTCCCCTGAAATTGATGGGATAATCATTGTTTGTTTTTTTGATTTGGGAAACTGTAAAAAGTATCAGGTTATTATTTTTAGCGTTTAATTGAGGTTAGCTGATAGATCTTACAGTTCGCTTAATGCTGTCTTTGATTACTATTAATTAACTTTAATAAGGAACGACTATCATGAATAATCAAAATTTTGCAGAAAGTAGTACGACGTTAAAATACTTAGAAAAAAGAATTGATAAAATTGATAACTGGGTAGATAGAAACTTGTCATGCTTCCAACCTTTAGTCGCTGACTGCCCCAAAGGGACTGATTATCGCCGCAAAGCGTTTGGCGAAGCTGGCTTGTACATATATGTGGCCGCACAATATGAAGCATTTGGATCACCAACAGCATTAGTTGAAAGCTATTGGCATACCATCTCTTCCAATGAATACTTGGATTTAGCTAGGCGGAATCTCGCCACATATGGTCTCTATGCATTCCCTGTAGCTGTGGCAAAAAGCTTAGGCAAAAGTACCGAAAAACTAGATGCCTATTTCGAAGATACTTACCTATCAACTCATTTACGATCAATAGAGCTACCTCCTTTTCGACTGATGGATAATCTGTTTTTCGCAAAAATATATGGATTATCTGAAATGCCCTATTCACTTAAAGAGGTGAATAGGTTGACCAACATGAATCGTCTGCCAGATCCGATTCAATGTGATGAAGCGCAAGCTTATGCTTTAACGCATAATATTTTTTACTTGACTGGTATGAAGGTCAATCAAGATTTTCTTGGGCTTGAACCGACATACGGACACCTTCAGTTGCAAGCTTTAGAAGCTCTTTTCGTGCGCTATATGGCAAATAATAATTTAGATCTAGCGTTAGAGTTATTGATGTGTTTGATATTGACTGGACTCTGTAAGCGTTGGCATTTGCAGTATGCATTAGACCTAGTAGACAAGAATTTAATTGGTCACACCATAGTACCGGGCCCAGGTGAGCCAGAAGGGTTCGAAAAGCTAAGTGAAACCAGTGATGAATTTCAAACCTGGGTCAAGCATTATCACACAATGCTCGTGGCCGGCATGACATTCAGACTGGCTGCTACCCATATAGATACCATATGGGCAAGAGGCCCCTCATTATCTTACTTTGCAGCATATGCTTCAGGGCAGCTGGTTAGACTTCTTAATGACTACAACTTGCCATTAGCACTGACGGTACTTAAGACTTTAGAAGAGCAAATACCAGATATTCAGCGTTTAGATATAGAGTATATCCTCACCTTTTCTCTGCGTTTTATCGAGCAGCAATGCCAAGCAGACGGCAAAGTTGGCTTTTACTATGATCAGTACCACGCGTTAACTACAACGGGGAAAACTTGGGACGAAGCAGTTAATACGATTCAAGTGCCTTTATTGAATATTCACCGCCAAATCAATTGGCAACAATTCGATGCTTTAGCAAGCTAAGGGGGCGTACATGCAACTCACCATAAAAAAGTTTAACTTTCTTATTGCAGTTATTTTTATCACCAGTATCTCAGTGCAGTGTCTATTTGCCTATATCGACATTATTAGCTTTGGAGGAATGCTAATAGTGAGTTTAATGTGGATCCCCCTATTGGCATGTTTATTAAGTGGAAGAAAATGCATTAACTTGATGCTAGTCAGTGTTAAACGTATCGATATTAAATGGATAGGGATAGGTATTTTTACTGGTTTCGTATTATTGTTCGCAGAGCAGGGCTCTTTGTATTTTGGGCGACTGGGACATCTAAATGATCAAGTGTATTTTTTAGATACGGTACGCCAACAAATCCACATAACTAATGTCGCATTGTTGTTAGGTAACGAGCCTCAATCCTATGCTTTCTTTGCCCTTAACTTGTGTCTTACGATCACTGTTGTCGGGGTGCTAATGGCTATTTTAGTGGTTTTCCCTTTCGAGGCTTGCTGGAGAGGAGTTATCTTTCAAGAGCTGTCCAATTTGGTAGGGATCCATAAGGCTCCAATCTTTGTGGGTCTGTTGATTGGACTCTGTGCTATGCCTTTAAGCCTTTTTGGGTACATTAACCCAAACTCCCCTCTACTAAGTGCTTTTATTTACATGCCGCTGTTATCTGTAGGCCTGAGTTACGTATTAGCGGGCTTAGCAATAAATACAGTCAGTGCTTGGCCTACCGCCATAGCGTTAGGTATTTACTTTATTGGTAGCAGTAACTTGTTCTTGCTGCCCGATGATGCCAGCGCAAGTATGGCGGCTAAAGGGGTTGTTTTAGCTTTAGCCACACTTTGGATCAGAAGTGCATTAATCAGCCGTTTTGAACAAGCAGAGCAACAAAAAGAAGATATAACCCACCAAGTGGAAGCTTGCTCCTAGTGCAAAAATAAAAGGCAGGTGTGAGTATTTCAATCAGACATGTAATCCTTGCGGCACAATTGTCACCTGCTATTGGTGGCAGTCGTCTGTGCTGTAGCACCTTCTAGTTATTCACAATCTTTCTACGCCGACAAACCGACAATATAGCCTACCTCTAATCATGCGCTATTCTCAGAAGGTTTTGCCAATCGGCTTTTTTACCTGCCGGCGCCCTGAGTATGATAAAGCAAATACAAAGGTTACAAATTGTTAGCTCTTGTTGATCAAGCCAAGGCTGAGCTGTTAGGTTAGAAGTGAATTCTTAATGGAGGACATGTTATGACGTCTAGTAAACAGGATCAAAATGAACACGGTATCGCGCACTTTGCAGCCTTAAAAACCGCTATTGCCAACGGTGAAGAGCAAACCGTGAAAGAGCTACTGCCAACTGGGCCTATGCAAGACATTGAGAAAGATTACTTGATTGAGCTGGCCAAATTAAATAATAACCGCACTATTATCAACCTACTGCAGAACATACCTTCAAAAGACTAACCCGCAGGCGTTGAGTGCGGTGCTAATGGAGTTGGGGGCAAGCCTCTTCTGCTGTTAATTTTCAAGTAATCAAAGTTGACCTATGGGCGTGAAATATTGATACTGATTGACTTAAAGTCGCTTAGTAAAGGAATTTCGTTTGACGCTGGTGCGCTTATGTAAACTTGCCATATTACTTCTTGTACTGCCGTTTAACGCGAAACTGGCGCAAGCCACTGAACCCTATGAACTTACCTTTGCGGTTAATACTCCCGGTTCCTTCCCCTATCTGTATTACGACGATCCTTCGCAAACCTACAAAGGGCTGGTACCAGAATTTTTTGCAGCCTTAAAGCGGCGCGAACTATTAGACATTACCTTCGTGGATTCAAATCAACAACGTAGCGAAACATTTGCAAAAGAAGGCAAAGTTGATTTGTATCTTGCGAATTTGGGCTGGGTATCTGAGCCTAGCAAAGTCATTACCAGCATACCGATTATTCAGCATAAGACCTTTTTATATAGCCTCACGCCGTTTGATGACGAGTTTGACTTCGCTAGCGTTGAGAATAAGCGGGTTTGTACTCAGCTAGGCTACGCCTACACTGGCCTACAGGCATCTTTTGAGGCTGGAAAATTGCTTCGATTTGAATCATCTACTCAAGACACGCTGGGCTTAATGTTGGCAAAGGGCCGTTGCGATTATGCAGTGCTCAATAACTATAACGCTAAACTCATCTTCTCGGCTCCTGAATACTGTGGGCTGACAATTCATCATTCCCCAAAACCAACCAGTACGGTTCCATTAACCATTGTTATGCGACCTGCTTTACACAAGGTGAAAGCACTTATTGATGAAGAGCTCACCGGGTTTATAACGAGTGGCAAGGCAACTCAATCCTTAGCATCGCATTCTTCTATTCCTCGTTTTCCAATGCCGGGCCAATGTAACTCTGTTTAATGAAGCCATGTCTTTCAAAAAATATTGAATCATCGCACCTTGGCTATTGCGCTGTGCAGAGATTGTCCACATATTAAGCATATCTAATTGGAGTGTGAAATATGTTTCGAATATTAATGTTTTTAGCCACTAATATTGCCGTTATGGTATTGATTAGCTTGGTCTTTAGTCTGTTTGGTTTTCAAGGTTTGTTAGCACAAAACGGGGTTGACTTAGACTTGCAGGCTTTGCTTGTTTACTCGGCCGTTATTGGCTTTAGTGGCTCAATCATCTCCTTGCTGATATCGAAATTTATGGCCAAGCGTAGCATGAATGTGCATGTGATTGAGCGTCCCGAAAATGACACCGAGCGTTGGCTGTTACGCACAGTAGAGCGCCAAGCAGAGCAAGCTAATATCGGCATGCCTGAGGTGGGTATATTTGTGCACGCAAGCCCAAATGCCTTTGCCACAGGGTGGAATAAAAACAACGCCCTGGTTGCAGTCAGTACAGGTTTGCTTGAGAGCATGACCCAAAGCGAAGTTGAGGCAGTACTTGCGCACGAGATTAGCCACGTAGCCAATGGCGATATGGTTACCATGACCCTAATCCAAGGCGTGCTGAATACTTTCGTGGTGTTTTTGTCGCGGGTTATCGGCCATGTGGTAGACCGAGTCGTATTTAAAGTAGAACGGGGTCATGGGCCAGCGTTTTGGATTGTATCGATTATCAGCCAAGTGATATTGGGCATTTTAGCGTCGATGATCGTAATGTGGTTCTCACGCTATCGTGAATTCAGAGCGGACGCTGGTGGCGCAAGTTTAGCTGGGCGCAGCAATATGATTGCGGCGCTTAAACGTTTGAAGCAAAACCAAGATGCGCCGCCCATGCCAGAAGAAATGGCGGCGTTTGCTATCAGTGCAGGTAAGGTACAAAAACTGTTTTCCAGCCACCCGCCGCTAGATAAACGCATAGAAGCTCTGCAAAAAAGTTAACAAGCCCTTAGTTGATTTGCACGAACGCCCGAACCGGGAAGGTGCCTACACCGGTAATTTTAGGCGGTACCGCATAAAAGCGCGCACCGCTGGTGGGCACTTTATCCAAATTGGTAAGGTGCTCGCAAATCAATACTTCGTTAGCCAACAACAGGCTGTGTACTGGGCGTTTTTGGCCTCGCGTATCATCAATATTGTGTGAATCAATACCCACTAGTTTTACACCATTATTAAGCAACCACTGCGCCGCCTCTTCAGTCAAATATGCGTGATTCTCAAAGTATTGCTCGCTGTTCCAGTGCTTGCTCCAATTGGTATTGATAAGTACTGCTTTACCCGCTACATCCGCATTCTTAAAAAAGTGTAGGCCGATCTCTATGCTATCTTTTGCATCAATCACCACTGTGGGTAAATCAGCTAGCAATTCTAAAGACACTTGTGCAAGGTCGTCACCGTCTGCCGCAAAGTGAAATGGTGTGTCGATATAGGTGCCGGTATTACTGACCATTTCGATTTTGCCAATCTGTACTTGATAACCATCACCGTAAATCTTTTTTGATTCTTCGCGACTTAGGTAGTCGCACATAATGGGCGCGGGTAAACCCTTGTAAGTAATTAAGCCGTCATAGATGCGGTGGCTCAAATCGATAAAAGTCCGTTTGCTAGGTTGAAGGTCAGTCAAAGTGGCTCCTCAGATAGGCGGAATATACAAGATAGCGTGAGCACAACTTAGCATTAATTTGGGTTTTTAAAGCAAAATTCTTTATACTCCGCGCGAAATACATCCCTCTAAAACAACAGGCAGTAAAGTGAAGAAAGTAGACGTAATCGTCATAGGTGCAGGTGCAGCAGGTTTATTTTGCGCAGCGCAAGCGGGAAAGCGCGGGCGTAGTGTGGCTGTGCTCGACCACGCAAAGCGTATCGGTGGCAAAATTCTCATGTCTGGCGGCGGTCGTTGTAACTTCACCAACATGTACGCCTCTCACGAAAACTTCCTTTGTGATAACAAACACTTTTGTAAATCTGCGCTAAGCCGATATACCCAGTGGGATTTCATCAGTCTGGTTGCTGAGCACGGTATTGCCTATCATGAGAAAACCTTAGGTCAGCTGTTTTGTGATGACAGCGCCAAAGATATACTCAACATGCTGCTGAGCGAATGCGACAAAGCAGGCGCCACAGTCACCAATCAATGTGATGTACTGAAAATAGAAAAAGGTGATACCGGTTTTACCTTGCAGACCAGTAAAGGCGAGTATCAATGTGAATCCCTGGTGATTGCCACGGGCGGGCTTTCTATGCCGAAACTGGGTGCCAGCCCATTTGGGTATAAAGTCGCGGAGCAATTTGGTTTAACGGTAAAGCCGACCCGCGCAGGCCTAGTGCCTTTCACTCTGCACGAGCAAGACAAAAACGTACTCGCTGAGCTAAGCGGTATTTCCCTTGATGCTAGCGCTAACTGCAACGACACCAGCTTCAATGAAAATATCTTGTTTACTCACAGAGGCTTAAGTGGCCCCGCAGTACTGCAAATCTCGTCTTTTTGGGAGCCAGGCCAAGCAGTTGAGTTCGACTTATACCCAAATGGTGATTTGTATGAACAATTGCACAAAGCCCAACAAAGCCAACCGGATGTATTGCTCAGTAATGCCTTAGCGGCATTTTACCCCAAACGCTATGTACAAACCGTGTTGCCCTATTTGGGCATTGAGAACAAACCCTTAAAACAATATCAAGGCAAGAGCCTAAATGAGGTTGCAAAAGCCTTTCATCAATGGCACTTAAAACCTAACGGCACAGAAGGTTATCGCACCGCAGAGGTCACATTAGGCGGCGTGGACACAGATTTTCTGTCCTCTAAAACCATGGAAGCCAAAGATGTGAAAGGGCTATATTTCATCGGCGAAGTGATGGACGTCACTGGCTGGCTAGGGGGCTATAACTTCCAATGGGCATGGTCGTCTGGTTATGTAGCCGGGCAAGTGGTTTGATTTTGTGACATCATAAAAAAGTTTGTCCCTAAATAAAAAAGTTTACCCCTTAACTATAAATAGCATAAAAAAGATTGTCCTTTAAAGCATTCCCTCTTATTGTATACCTATTGTTTTAATTTAGGTGTGTGTTATGCCAAGGCGCAAGTTGGAAACATTCGACGATTTTAATAGAGCGTTGAAAAACAAATATGGAATTGGAGAAAATTCCTCTTACAAGCCCTGGTTGAGAGTTCAGGATGTCAAATCATCTGGCGTTCGCTCTCAGATATATGGCGTTAAATCAGGAAGAACCCATCATTTACTGTCGGCAATTGAAACGGAATTTTTTTACTTAGCGGAATTCAGTGAATCTGTGGTTGATATTAGAGAACAGTTCCCTCTATTGCCAATTAACCTTTCTATAAAGATCGCAAAAACATTGGATATAAAACATCCAACTCACCCCACAAGTCAAATACCTATAGTGATCACTACTGATTTCTTAATTACACGCAACGTTAACGGCAAAAAGGTTTACGAGGCCTATTCAGTCAAGCCAGAGAAAGATTCTAATAAGCTAAGGGTGTTGGAGAAAATAGAAATTGAGAGAGTGTGGTGGGATTTATTTGGTATTAAATTCAACTATTTTACCGGCAATCAAACGACTCAAATTCAGAGTAAAAATGTAAATTGGGCTACACATATCATTCGCTCAAATAAGAATAGATTCTCAGAAGATCAGTTGTTGGCAGCTTTGCAATATATCAATGTTGGCCTGGTATTGATAAAAGAGGTTTGCGATAGTTTCGCGCTCTACTTGAACGTAAAGCAAGAACACGCACTAGAGCTACTAAGATGTTTAATAGGATACAAATATATCGAGGTCGATCTTTCAATTGCTTTGGAACGCAGTGATTTCATAACCGTATACTCTATTTCTGACTTTAATCAGGATTTAGCCCTTGGAAATTCTTAGAAACAGTGTTTGGGACATAAAAACCTTTCAAGGTTTTGGTGCAGGTTTGTACCGAATACTAAAACTGGATGAAGAATTTAACTATGTAATATTGTTTCCGATTATCGAACCCATTGCAGAAGGACGCCCTGCAATTGCTGATTTTAGGACATTCCAAACTGCAATTAGCGAGCAAGATGTGCTTAAAGCGAGCTTTAAGTTGCCTGTCTATATGTTGTCCGACGAGGATGAAATAAGTGAAAATCACCGTGCCTACAGAGATAGACAATACAATCTAATTAAAGCCTTGGTTAGCGATGAAGAATTCCTCATACAAATATCAACCAGTAAGCGTGCCAAAGGCATAAATATTCATGCAAAAAAGGTAGGAAGCGATTCAAAAAAAATAACTCGACTCTTGAAGTTATTTTGGAAGTATGGACAAACCCCAGACGCGTTATTACCGGCTTATAGTAAGTGTGGTGGTTACGGAAAACTCAAAACAGTCAAATCCCTTCCTATGGGGAGACCCAAAAAAGCAAGGACTGTCGCGGTTGAAAGGGCTAGAAACTTTATTGTTACTGAGGAAGATAAGGACAAATTTCGAAAAATATTGTCAGTTCATGTCCTAAAACCCCATGGTAAATCAATACCTAAAGCTTACGATGAATTACTTAGGGCATATTATTTTGATGAAATTAAAATGGCTAACGCTCTGGGTACCGTACCTAATGTGCCAAGCCTAGCACAATTAAGATATTGGAAAGAAAAGCTGTTTGATAAAGCTGAAACAGCAAAAAGGACAACTACTGAGCGAGATTACTTGCTTAATCGACGAGGCGTCAGTGGCAGTACGTCCACAAAATGGTCTGTGCCTGGTGATTGTTTTGAAATTGATGCTACAGTTGCTGATGTTCACATTGTCTCAGAGTGGTCGTCTAACCTTATACTTGGCCGCCCTACCATTTATTCAGTTGTTGATAGAGCTACAGGTGTTGTATGTGGGTTAAACGTTTCACTTTTTTACGCTTCATGGCGAGCAGCACGACAAGCATTGGCCAACACGTTCTTGCCAAAGGCAGATTATTGCAAAGAGTTTGGAATCAATATACAAGACAGTGATTGGCCAGTTAATCATATTCCATTAACGTTAATGTGCGACAACGGAGAGATGATTGGTCTTAATCCACAAAAACTTGTCGTCCCTCTAACAGAACTTCAATTATCACCGCCATATAGACCAGACTTTAAGTCTATGGTTGAAGTCAGGTATGGTCTTCTAAATAAAGAGCTGATACACGATCTGAGCGGCACTACTCGCGGTGGCGTAGTTATCCGTGGTGATAAGGATCCAAGAAAGGACGCAATTTATACCCTTAAACAGTTCACTACCCTGCTTATTGATGCAGCCTTGGAACTTAACAGAACTAAATATGATCGATTAGCAAAATCAAATGCACTGCTTATTAAATATGATTTGCTTCCGACACCAATTAATTACTGGAAAGTGAATGTAGCTAGTTATAAGCATTCACTTCAGGTGGCGGATATTGATGTAGTTATTAGTCGAATGTACCCTCCCGCAAAAGCAACTATGACAAAGCATGCAATCGAGTACAACGGCTTGTATTACTCCAATGAGCGTGTGATTAAAGATGATTTAACTACTATCGCAAGAACACATGGAAATTGGCAGCTAGATGCACGGATCAACGAAAATACTACAAACTTTATCTACGTTAAATTCGACAAGAATGAAAACTTTGTCAAATGCAATCTCCTGCAACGAAGTAACATGTTTGAGAATAAACCAATGTATGAAGCAGACGCATTCAACGATTGGTTAGACCAGAGTAAAGCGAAATCTCCGATATCAATTGAATCTATTGATAGCCGGAAAATGCGTAAAGAAGAAGAGCGTGTTGCTAAGTCTAATCAGGATGAAAATACGATTCCCTTTGCCAAGAAAATCAAAAATATGCGGGAAAGTAGAAAGAACGAGATTAGCAGCACTAGCAACGCAATAGAAGATAAGCAAGAGTCAATTCAATCTACTCAAGTAGCCAAGCTAGTCGATCAGCCAAAGGGTAAAAAAGTTCATTTGCCTCGCAGACCAAAAGGGAAGTAAACAGTGCGTACAGAACAAGCAACTTACCACGAAGCAATTCTTCCTGAATACAGGGGTAATCCATGGATAGAGGCACTACCTAGAAAAGTAAGTGCCGATGAGATAATGGATAAATTCAGTAATTACCCCGATCTTGATATTCATATTCGAGAAAACCCCGATCCATTGATTAGAGCTGAATATACAATCCGTTTAAAGGCGCTTCGCCAACCGCTTCCACTTTATGCTGAGGTTTTCAGAGCTATTGAAACTGCGCTAAAAGATGGCTATTCGGCTAAAAATCCATTTACACCAACAACTGCACAATATCTTCATTATGCAGCCGATGAGCGCCCCAAAATTGAACCCAAAACAGGCTATTTTGAACCGAAAGCAGAAGGATTGACCTTAGTTGGCGATAGCGGTGTCGGCAAATCTAGCATGCTTGAGCAAGTGCTTAACTATTTCCCAAATGTAATAGTGCATAACAATTACAATGGCAAAAAAATGGAGTATCAACGCCAGATTGTGTGGATTAAAGTTGATTGCCCTCACAATTCAAGTGTACGCGACCTATGTGAAGAAATACTTTCTTGCATTGACGATATTGTCCAAGAGGGAAAAACAAAACCTGCAACAACTATAGGAGCATTAACCAGACAAATAGAGCAAAAAATTAAGGTGAACTTCTTAGGCATGCTTGTTATCGATGAAATGCAAAGGCTTACTTTAAAAAGAACAGGGGGAGAGAACAATCTTCTTAATTTTATACATACCCTTGTAAACAAGTTGGGTATACCGATGTTCTTCTGCGCAAATCCGCCATTTGACGATACTTTAGCGCGAACACTCAAAGCTGCTAGACGAGCAGAAGGTGGCGGTTATTTTATAATGAAGCAACTTACTAGGAACAGTCAGGAATGGGAATATTTTATACAAGAACTATGGGATTTGCATTGGACTGATATTACAACTGAGCTGACTGAGGAGTTAAACAATACAATTTTTGAGCTTTCTGTTGGTAACCTTGACATGGCTCATCGTATATACAGAGATGCGCAAAGGCTGGTCATAGGCTCGGGTGACGAGCGTATTACAGTAGGAGTTCTGCAACAAGCGGCGCTTAGTGCTCTTGGCTTATCGTCTAAAACAAAAGAAGTGATAAATTTGCGCGATGAAATCACAATGCCTCGCCGTAACCGCCGTGTTGCCAATCAAACAATTGTCACTGAGGTTAAAGATACCTCAATTACATCTGCTCCTATTGCAGACGTAACAAGGCCGCAGCATCCTGAATTCTCAGCGAAGCTATTAGAATTAACTGCCTGTATCGATCTTCTATCTCGCATTGAGGATCCAGACTTATTAAGACGGGGAGTGGACGAGGAGGATGCCAATGAATATTTTCGTGGTATTGGCATCCTTTGCGACGATCCACTAAAGCAACTTGCATGATGCGTGGTTTAAGAGCCTTGATCAATGTGGGTGCCAATTGCCTTACCAGATGAATCTTTTTATAGCAGGATAGTACGAAGTCTTACGCTAACTGGCATGCCAGTAGATAAATTTTTGAATACTTACTTCAATAGGAAGCGGGTTTCTATTCACCCGTATCTAACCGTTGGGATAGGTTCCATTGCAAGCCTATCGCGAAATGAGGTTGAATGTGTAATCAATCAACAAACCTTGATAAAGCTTTTTAAGTACTACCAACCAAAACGATCAAAGGAGATTAATAATGCATTGATGGCTGGCAATTGTAATGCTGTACTTCGAGCTTGCAACTTGGCTAGTTTTAAGGAAACAGAAATTTTAACGGTTAAGTATTGTCCATTATGCGCTAAAAAAGATATGTATGAACATGGTGTAAGTTATTGGCATATTTCTCATCAGATACCAGGGGTTGAGTCATGCAGTGAGCATCCTGTCAGGTTAAACAGACTAGTGTTACCAGCAAGAATATATATCGCGCCATCCTTCCTACCACCTCATAACATGCCTGCTGACAGCTCAAATAAAATAACCTCAGATTTTGCAAGGTTTGCCAATACATTTATTTTCAATGAGTTAGCATATTCAGACTTTTTTGATTTAACAGAACTCAGGGAATCACTATATAAATCTGGCTATTTACTTACGTCTGGAACGATTAAAAATAAAAAATTAACGACTGACTTAAAAAGTTTAGCTGCTAAATTGGCGTTACCGAATGACATGCTCATACCTCTTCAAACAGCGAAAACAAATTATGTTTATCATCTGGTGAATGGAAAGTTTGCTCAACACCCTTTCAAGCACCTACTTATCTCGTTCATGTTGTCAGCGAACTCAGAGAAAAATGATAGAGCTACGTTAAATATAAAAGCAAAAGAGAGCTACCAAACAGAGTGTCTTGAATTGCTAAAAAAGGGAATGCCTATACTGCAAATTCATCGTAAAACTGGTAAGAGTAGGTGTTATATCAAACAACTAGCATTGTTGAATAACATAGAGATAAAAAAAATCCCGCGCACCATTGACGAATTTGCTATCAAAAAAGTTTTGGATTTGGCATATAAAGGTTTTCATCGTGAGTATATTGCAAATAGCTTAGGTATTTCCGTTGGGAGTGTTGAGCAGATTATTTCTTGTGATCCTGGCTTGGTTGAAAAGAGAAAATGTTATAAATTTGAGTCTAAGCGCAGACGATGCAGGCTAGAAATTAGACGTTGTATAGGTCGCTACCCCACTGCAATCAAACAAGAAATAAAAAACCAGTGTTATGCAGCGTTTCATTGGTTGTATCGTAATGACAAATATTGGCTTAATAATTCGTTGCCACCCCCTCAAAAAAATAAGTTTCATCGGATAATTGATTGGGCTGAACGAGATATTACCTTAGCTAAGAGAGTTGCCGACATATTAGTTAAAACTGATGACAACATATCTCTAAGCAAGCTTGATAAGCAAATCGGCGGACATGGGTGGCTACTGAAGAGTAAAGGAAAGTTGCCTTTAACAATGAATATGATCAACAAATTCATGACTAATAACTGAGAATATAATTACATGAAGCAATTGCAAGGAGACGAATCGGTACAGAGTTTCATTTTCAGGGTGTTAATGTTAAACGGCGAAAGTGACTTCGCTGGTGTGTTAAATAGAATGGGAGAGTGGCGAGCCTTCCCTTTTGTTGCGACGATGCATTCTCATCTGTTCAGGCATTATGATCCAGAATATCTACTTAGTGTTTTACAAAGGTCAGCCATAGCAAACCCTGTCGCGGGAATGTTTTCGAACCCTTTATCACACTTTGAGTTAGTGCCAACTGTATTTAGAAATGGTGTTGAAAATTACAGTCAACAAACTCAAAATAATTTTCTCAAAGTTAACTTCTGTGTTGATTGCATCGCAGATGACCTCAAGAATTGTGGGTTTGGTTTCTTCCGAGCAGAGTGGTTAAACCAAAAATATTGCCACCATCATAAAAAAGCTCTTTTCAACTTAACAGGCAAAAGTCAAAGCGTTGCCGCATCTAATATCCAAAAAGCTCTGCGTGGTGAAATTCCGACTAAATGTGAGCAGTATGATTGTTATGGTGATCAAACTTCGTTGGGTACTGATGTTGTTGAAAATGATGTCAAGTTCGCTCCATGTCTTCAAAAAAGGCTACTTCATTGGTTGAGAAAAAATTGTATGCAATTAGAAGGAGAAACGAATGACACAGAAAGAATAACCTCGATCTTGATGAAAAAGACCGGCATGTATGCGCAAGTTGATGAAGTCCAATTAGAAAACGTTTGTAATATCGTTAAAGACAATCATCCTAATGTATTTAAAGCCTTTGTTAATGAGCAATCTGAAGAGATATATACTTCATTTAAATTAGATAGCCATTTATTTAAGAATAAGTTAAAGGTTATAAAAGAACGAAATTGTTCAATCTGCAAGCTGCATCGAGAAGGTTATCAATGTTCAGAAAGTAAGATCATCAGTGTGGCAATGAAAGAGACAAACTATAAGCTTCTTCATGAAAATCCATGTGATTATTACTTAACAAACAAGAGACCATACTGGAATGATTACCCATTAGGTGGAAGCAACGCTATAAAAGACGAAGTATGGAGTGTATTTAACAAGATAAAAGAAGTTAATTAGACGCTATCACTTTTTCGAGTCGTTTGAGTATGGTTCAGTTCGATCATTGTAGCTAACTGCGACACTCGATGGACTGCGTACTCCTGCCACACTTTGTGCAACGTTAACATCATATGTTTGAAGAACGTGTGTAATTAGCCCCCTGCGGCCACTATTTGATGTCGCACTTGAAACACCAGCCCAATCTCGAAGTATCAGAGCCATATGCTCTTGAAGCGTATTTGGTGAATAAGAACCGCCTTTTTGGGTCACGAAAAGTGGATCTGTTGACTTTAAAAATGGCTGATTAATTAGTCTCATCTCAACGTATGTTTTTAATGCGTTTACGAGAGGTTCTTCAATAAGAGGAAGCAGCCTTGGTGTCGTAGAATTTTGATTTTTTGTTGGATAGAAATCGATAGGGTTGATCTTTTTATCTGCCTTGACCAATGATGCAACTTTTTCTAATGCATTTTCGAACTCACTAACGGTGAAGGTCAAATTCTTTTTAACATATTTACTTCGCGATCGATTTTTTGGCGTTTCTCTGGAAGCAATATAAACCTCTTTTCGCAAAGTGAACGATTGCCTAGCCTCCCTGTCATTTCCCTCTAGCATAGAAACATCATCTATTGTTAATGCAGCCAGTTCCTGAGCTTTTAAACCTAAATGCCTACTCATCTTCATAATTGCTGTATTTTTTTCAGCATGCCTATTGTTCAAGATCACACTAAAAACCTTCTCCCACTCTTTAGATGTGAGGATACTTGCTCTGCCTTTTATAGCCATTTAATAAATTTCATCCATCACGGGCAAGCCATTTTATTAGTGATAATTTTTAATATGATAAGAAACAACTCATTTATCATAATAAAGCTGCTTCGGTAACTCAAGTATGCATGTCGTGCCTCAAAAAAAGATGGGTATTTAATCATTCAGCAATACTTTGCTAAAGGTGCTGCTATCTCTAACTTCAAAGCAAGAACCTATTCAATTTGGTACTTATAGACGTACTAAAAAGCGCCATACTTTAAAAACTAACAGGTCGGTCTAGGCAGTAAACTGCCGTTGTGGTTTTTACTAACGACTTCGATTATGACCGTTAAAGATACAGTCGGAAACGATGACTTCTACAACAAATTTATAAAAAAGTGCACATACGATCACCAATCTTGACTGACACGTTTTGTCATTTTCATATCGTCCTTCATACTTAATCTAACTGGCAAAAATTCCGTATTACGGCCATACCCTTCCTTATTGATAAATAAAAAAATCAGTTGCGTAGGCCTTCAAATTTTAATTTTGTTGTACAAAAAATAGGAATAATAGCGGCTTCCACTTGTCTGCTGTGAACCTGATACACTGAATTTTCTAATCACTGCTCTAAACAAAAATTATGTTTAAGTTGAGAGTCAAAAAGGTTTTTTCTTCGTTTCACTTATTGTCTCAATAATATACTCGACACCTACTTCTGCGTCTTCGGGGATAGATTCAAAGTCAACAAAGAACAGAGCAACGCCAAATTGATGTCTTCTAGGTCGTCCTGCATTGCCTATCACCCTTCTGTAGCTTGCTATCTTCTGGTCAATTATCGCTCCATCTTCAGTTAGAATAGAAACGAGAATATGCCCGTCCGGTAAGCCAAAAATATTGGGCGCGTTCAACCGGCCAGAAACATGCCATTTATTCTCAGTTTCGGCTACCCAAACGCTGGTGATCCGCCACTTTTCATTTGGCACATTATTCACCTCTATCAGTCTTGCTGGCGAAGCGCATCCCGTTAAAAAAATGCTCAGTAGAGCCAAAGTGGCTAGTCGTAATATAGTGTATTTGGTAAACATAAAGTCTATACCTCATGTTGAATTGGGTTGTGTTCTTTAAAGATAAAGAGCACCGTATCTTCTGCAATACGGTGCCTAAAACAATCACACTTTGATTGATTTCGAATGCATCATCCGATACAAAATAGGCAAAACGACCAATGTTAGGATGGTGGACGAGATGATCCCGCCAATCACCACCGTTGCTAGCGGTCTTTGCACTTCAGCGCCAGTCCCGACATTCAGTGCCATGGGGATGAAACCTAAACTTGCTACCAGTGCCGTCATCAGAACCGGACGCAATCTTGTGATAGCTCCGTCAACGATTGAGTTAATCAAGTCACCTGTTTCTAGTACTCGCTGTTTAATAAATGACAACATCACTAAGCCGTTTAGTACCGCAATACCAGAGAGCGCAATAAACCCGACTCCGGCAGATATAGACAGTGGCATGTCACGCATCCAGAGTGCGAAAACACCCCCTGTTAAGGCTAAAGGCACACCAGTGAAGATGATCAAGGCATCACGAAATGAGCCAAACACCACCACTAGTAACACAAGTATCAGGAAAAGCGTGGCCGGCACCACGATAGACAGTCGCTGACTGGCACTTTCAAGCTGCTCAAACGTGCCGCCATAATCCAGCCAGTAGCCTGCTGGCAGTGAAACCTGTTCGGTTATTTTGATTTTTGCTTCGTCAACAAAACTCCCTAAGTCGCGTTCTCTGACATTGGCGGTAACCACGACTCTGCGCTTACCGTTTTCTCGACTGATTTGATTGGGAACAGACGAGTAACCCAGCGTAGCGACTTCTGATAACGGCACAAATTCCCCATCGGATGTAATAATAGGAGTGCTGCCAATGGCATCTAAGTCTGTGCGGATACCTTCATCAAATCGCACAAGCAACTCGAATCGTCTATCTCCCTCAAAAATTAAGCCAGCGGTATTACCTCCGATAGCTGAAGCCAACCACTCCTGCAAATCGGCGACGTCCAATCCATAACGTGCCAACTCGACTGGCTTAGGGTTGATAGTGAAGATAGGGATATCATCGACCTGCTCAAGTCGTGCATCCGCCACGCCGTCTATTGATTGCAAAACCGTTAAGATGTCGTTTGCAGAGGCAACAAGCGTGGTTAAATCATCTCCGAAGACTTTTATACCCAGATCAGCCCTTACCCCACTAATCAACTCGTTAAAGCGCATTTGGATAGGTTGGGTAAACTCATAGTTATTACCTGTCACCGCTTGTAAGTCTCGCTCAAGAGTTTCCACGAAATCCGCTTTTGATAGGTCAGGATCAGGCCATTGCGCTCGTGGTTTTAGCATAACAAAGGTATCGGTTACGTTGGGCGGCATCGCATCGGTAGCTACTTCTGCTGTACCGGTTTTCGCAAACACTGTAAGTACCTGTTCGTATTCCATCAAGGTAGATTCAAGTGTTTTTTGCATTGCGACGGCTTGTTCAATACCTGTGCCCGGTATTCGCATGGCGTGCAGTGCGATGTCTCCTTCGTCAAGCTGGGGAACAAACTCAGAGCCTAGTCGCGTTGCCAACCATAAGCTGCCTACTACTAGCACGACTGAGCCGACAAGCACTATCCAGCGTAATTTCAGTGCAAGGTGAATGATGGGGCGATAGGCGGATTTGGCTGCAACAATAATGAAGCTTTCTTTTTCACTGACTTTACCGCCCATAAACATCGCGACTGCCGCTGGTACAATGGTAATGGAGAACAGCATCGCTGCTATCAGCGCCATGATGACCGTTGCCGCCATTGGCTGAAACATCTTGCCCTCAACGCCTGTCAATGAGAACAGCGGGATATACACCACAGTAATAATCAATACACCGAACAAGCTAGGACGAATGACTTCGTTGGTTGCTTGAAAAACCAGTTCTAGCCGCTCTTTAAGTGGTAAGACTCCGCCTGTGCGTTTTTGAGACTCGGATAACCGCCTGATACAGTTCTCTACGATGATCACCGCCCCATCGACAATTAATCCAAAATCCAATGCCCCAAGGCTCATCAGATTGGCAGAGACACCGGTATTAACCATGCCTGTGATGGTTGCCAACATCGCTAGCGGAATAACTGCCGCAGTGATGAGCGCGGCGCGAATATTGCCAAGCAATATGAACAAGATCACTATGACTAATAATGCACCTTCCACTAAATTCTTTTGAACCGTGTCGATAGCTTTATCGACCAGTAGGGTGCGGTCGTAGACTGGCTCAATGACAATACCATCAGGTAAGCTGGATTGAATGTCCTTCACCTTTTTGGCAACGGATTGAGCAACGGCTCGTGAGTTTTCGCCAACTAGCATCATTGCTGTACCTAAAACGGTCTCTTCACCCTCCTGCGTTGCCGCACCCGTTCTCAGCTCCTTACCAATAGCTACACTGCCAATGTCTTTCACCGCAATGGGGACGGTATTAATGCGTTTTATTACCACATTTTCGATATCGCTAAGTGTCTGTAGTTGACCTTGTGAGCGCACCAGTATTTGTTGCCCATTTCGCTCAACAAACCCCGCACCTTGATTCGTGTTGTTTCGCTCCAGCGCACGATGGATATCACTTAGACCAATATCAAAATTCAGCATTTTCTGTGGTTCAGGATTCACATGATATTGTTTTACGTACCCACCGATGGCGTTGACTTCAGTGATCCCCTTAACCAGTGCGAGCTGCGGTTTTACAATCCAGTCGTGTATCTCGCGAAGCGCCATTGCATCGTACGGCTCACCGTTTTTTTGCATGGCATTTTGCTTGGCTCGCAAGGTATACATATAGATTTCGCCCAACCCAGTAGCGATAGGTCCCATTTCAGGCGCTAACCCTTCAGGTAGCTGACTTTTGATTGCACCTAATCGGGTATTGATGAGATTACGCGCAAAATACAGATCAGTACCTTCATCAAATACCGCTGTTACCTGAGATAGTCCGTAGCGAGATAAAGAGCGGGTGTAGGACAGATCAGGCAATCCCGCCAGTGCTGTTTCTACTACGAATGTGATCCGCTGCTCGGTTTCCAAAGGCGAATAGCCCGATGCTTGTGTATTGATTTGCACTTGCACGTTGGTGATATCGGGTACTGCATCAATAGGTAATTTTTGATAACTGAATATCCCCATGCCCAGAACAAGGAAGATCAACATCAGCATTATCCCTCGTCGCTCTATGGATAAACGTAATATGGATTCAATCATGTGTTCGTCCCCCAATAACTGAGACGCATGACCAAGTAAATTGCATTGAGTTATTAGTGGTCATGACCGGCCTCCGACTTTTCTAAATCGGCTTTAAACAAGTAGCTGTTCTGGCTGACAATCACATCTGCAATGTGCAGACCTGATAACACTTCAATATTGTGGTTATCTTGTTGACCTAAGGTAACGGGTACGGGACGGTATTCGTCACCTTCTTCGACAAACACAACAGAAGCCCCCTCAAACTCTTGAATCGACGTTTTAGGCACCATCATGGCGACATCAAGGGTGTTGATTGTGACAAGGCCTTTGATAGCTGCGCCAACCGGCCACTGACCTGAGGTGTTAGCTATTTTGGCATACGCCAAGACATAAGGCTTTTCATCGGGTGAGGGTAAGATATGTTGGATAGTGGTGTCTAACGCTGCCCCTGACAGGCTAAGCTGAACAGGTTGCTGTTCTGCTATATCTGATAGCTGTTGTGGGAAAATTTTAAGCTGTGCCCACACGTCATCATAGTTTGCGATTGAAAATAACACTTGGCCATTAGATAACTCACCTTCATTGGCATGTCTGGCAATCACGGTGCCTGAAAACGGCGCGGCGACGGGATAGCTTTTCAGGCTTTCGTTGGATTCAACTACCGCCAGTGTCTCGCCTTTTTTTACCTTGTTACCTAAATTTGCATTGACCTTAGTCACCATACCGTCGAATCGTGCACGCACATGACTCAGTGAAGCAGGGTCGGTCACGATATTTCCGTAGACAGTGGTGGTGATATTGAGACTACCCGTTTGCACACTTTGCGTCATTATGCCCATTTTTTGCGCCATGCTATCCGACATGAATACGCGTTCATCCTTATGGGCTTCCTCTTTACCATGTTCGCCTTCTGATGCTTGTATTGTGGTGCTTGAAAAAAATCCCAACGCACTGCAAACAATGAAAACTAACAGAGTGTTTTGCTTCTTAATTAATATATTTTTGTTCATTTTGTTTTTCTCGAAAAAGAGCTGTTGATCGTATCCACAAGAGGCTGTGCAGTCAGTGATTCGATATCTGCACCACGCTGATGAGCTTGCTTCGCTGATTGAATTAAGGCTTGTTTGGCATTGAGTAGTTCTTGACGTGTACTCACCCATTCAAGGTAGCTGAATCGACCGTTTATATAGGCTTGTTCTACTAATTCCAGCGCTTGGACTAAGGGTGGGATAATAGAGTTTTGCAGTGTCTGTACATTGAGCAGCGCATTGTTTCTGACAATCAAGGCCATATTTAGCTGATGGTATAGGCTTTGCGTCGCTGACTCTTTTTGTTGTTCCAGCTGTGCCTGAATTGCCCGCTGCTTTTCGTACTCGCCAAGATTTCGGTCACCGGCAAACAGAGGCATACTCACGCCTGCTACAAAGGCTGTTTCATCTATGCCATTCATGCGCCTGATACCAGCCGTCCAGCTTAAATCCGATTGATTAGCTGCTTGAGTAAGACGGACTTGAGATGCCTGCAATCTCGAACCTTGCGTATAGACCTCAAGATTGGGGCTGTCCAATAAGGTGGTAAAAAGCGCGGTTAACGAAGGAGACGATTGCAGCGCAAATAAGTCACCCTCCACATCAGTAAAAGAGGGATCTTTTTCCCCCCACATAATAGCCAGACTATTTATCATGCCTTGCTTAGTTTGCTGTGCCGTCACCACATCCAGTCTAGCTCTTGCTAAAGCCGCTTCAGCGCGTTTCTGTTCAAATGCAGGGGAAGCACCTGCATCCACGCGTCTTGCGACAGCCTGATAGGTATATCGAGCAAGTGTTTCTGCATCTTTTTGCGCGTCAATTAACGCTTGTTGCGCCAATACATCGATGTAGCGACGTGTCACTTCAGCCAGTACATCCAAGGTATGCACTTGTTTTTGCGCTTCGACTAAGGTGGATTGCGCCTTAGCAAACGCCTTACGTGAGTTGAGTTTATTGCCCAATTCAATGACCGACGACAATGTGAGAGTCAGCTCGGTGTCCTTAATGCCAGAGACCTCGTCTGTTCCTAAGAAGTTTTCCACTTCAATGCCTGCGTTGAGGGCAGGTTTGAGAGAAGCAGTTTTAATTTCTCCCTCAATCGCTTGTTGCCTATATGTGAACTCATGCAACTCGGGCGAATTCGCTAATGTTCGCTGTATGGCGCTTTGCAAGGTCATTTCGCGATTGGTGATACTGTTTGTTTGTGCTACTACCACGGTGTGTGTTGTCAAAAGGACAAGCATCGTGGAAATCACCCAAGCGTGCGCACGCACAGGGCGACTCAATGAAAAATGCATCATTGTTTTATTCCTAAATTATCAAAAATATATATCGCCAAGCAGTTGGCGAACGGTGTTTGATTAGTTCAGGGTTATGCTTTAGGTGGGCGTAGTAATTGCGTGACCGGTGCATCTATTACTTTTGATAAGTAATAGAAACCGTGATGGGTGGCAACAGAAGCAAGTTCAATTGCGGTGTTATTTCCAAGCCATTGGGCATGGGTTCCATGACAGTGACCACAATGGTGGCAATCAGCAGGATTGTGAGAAACATCTATGGGGGCGTTATCAGTATCGGGATGTTCGATAGATTTTAGTTGCACCTGCGGCTTTTCAGAAGCGATATTATCGCCTAACTGATGCTCGTGTATTTCGTTGAGATGTTGCGAGTCGATAGCATGAAAATCCAAGGACTTGGCGACAGCAGAAAACGACTGAAACAAAATCAGCGAAATCAACAGGTAGCTTGTCACCCTTACACTAAACATATCTATCTACTCTCATCTTTTTCATATTAACAGGTAATCGAACTAAGACCAATCGACCAACCGAAACAAAGTATTTCAATCATTACATTACTCATCACGACAATCTTCATTGGCAAATTCAATTTCAATGGTAGTGTGCACAAAATCAAACTCATCAAGGCCTTGGCGAAGTTCGTCTTTAAGTGTTCTCAACTGAGAAACCGAAACATCTTGTTTCAACTCCACATGTGCCGTCATGACGCTATGTTCACCGTCCAAAGACCAGATATGAAAATGATGTATATCCGTCACATCATCGTTTGACATGAGCACTTTACGCACTTCTTCCATCTGCTTAGCATCGGGCGTGGCTTGCAAGAATAACAATAAGGTTTCTTTTAGATTTCTGACAACATTGAATAAAATGAATAACGTGAAGCCAATAGATAAGATAGGATCTAAAATTGGCCATGGCTTAAACATCAGCACAATCGATACGATCAGCACTGCCACCCAACCTAAAACATCTTCAAGCAAATGCCAGTTTAAGATACGCTCGTTTAAAGAATTCCCTTCGCTAAGTTTATACGCAGCAAATCCATTAACGGCGATGCCAAAAATTGACAAGAGTAACATGCCTTCGACCTGCGGCATTTCGGGTGCTGAAAGCCTTGGGATAGCTTCGAATAAGATCCATATTGAGCCAGTCGTTAAAACTAACCCGTTGATCAATGCACCAAGAAGTGAAAAGCGTTTATAGCCATAGGAAAATGTATTGGTTGCTTCTTTATCACTGAGTTTATTTAAGCCCCAAGCGGTGCCAATGGATAAACTATCGCCCAAATCATGCACTGCGTCGGCCATAATAGCCGTGCTGTTTGTCAGCCACCCGCCGATAAATTCAATGATAGTGAACACGACATTCAAGAAAAATGCCCAGCCAATACGTTTTGATGCGCTGTTATCACTGTGACTGTGGTTATGATTATGCATGGTTGATTTTGTCCAATATCGCTTTATTTTCAGCACTGATTGGCAGTCGCTTAAAGGGGCTGATGTCAGTGCCACCTGTATTCCCTTTGGGTACAAGGCCGATAGCTGTTTTGGTTGCAGCACCAACTATTCTTATTACTTGTCCAAAAACGGCTCTCCAATCTTTGTTTAGAAGACCATGTCGCAGCATTTTACAATGAATTAAACAATGATAATAAGTAGAGTGCTGACCAATTACATGCGCATCCTCCAGCGCTGCAAATGCCTGCCTCTCATTATTGTTAGACATTGCATCTGAGTAATCTATTAATTTGGAATCGATATGCGGCTTAACGGCTTTATTGTATGTCATAGTGAATCACCCCCTTTACCTTTAGCTAGTTTATTATTAAGTACTTCTTGCTTGGCGTCTTTCAGGATCATCCACGCTCCGCGCAGCACGACAATCGACACAATACAGCCGATAACCAAATCCGGTACTCTGCTATCAAGCCATACCACTAAAACTCCGGCGATAATGACACCTATGTTGGCGATGACATCGTTGGCCGAAAAAATCCAGCTGGCTCGCATATGTACTTCGTCGTTTTTATGATTACGAATAATCACCAAGCAAACGACGTTTGCAATTAGTGCAATGAACCCAATCCCTATCATTAGTGATGAGATAGGCTCACTGCCCAAGAATAACCTTCTGGTAATATCAATGAGAATAATTACGCCCAACAATAGCTGAAAGTAACCACTGATTTGTGCAGCTTTGGCTTTGTGAAGTATAGATTTACCCACAGCATAAATACCTATGCCGTATACAACCGCATCCGCTAGCATGTCCATAGAGTCTGCTATCAAAGCAGTAGAGTCAGCCAAAATACCCACAGTCATCTCAACGAAAAACATCACCGCATTGATGCCGAGCAGCCAATACAGAACCCGTTTTTGTGAGGCATCTTTGATTTCCACTTCACAGCCGCAACCACTCATTATTTAACTCTTATTCCAAATACTGTAGGTACAGTGTAAAGTCTATACCTAGTATAGAGTCAACAACACAAAGGCACGTTTATGAAAATAGGTGAGCTATCAAAAAAAAGTGGGTGTTCTATTCAGACGATCCGTTTTTATGAAAAACAGAATTTGTTTGAGGCTTGCAATCGCAGTGAAGGCAACTACAGAATTTACGACGCATCATCGTTGAGAGCACTGCGATTCATTAAACAATGTCGCTCATTAGATTTGACCATAATAGAAATTAAACAACTGTTGGATACCAAAAATAATCCCGATAAAAGTTGTTCTAGTGTGAACAATTTGATCCATCAACACATGGTTGACGTCACACATCGCATTGCAGAGCTTGAGGAGCTAAAGCTTACCTTATCTGACATGGCTTCGGCATGCGCAGATAATAGAAAAGTTAAAGAATGCGGGGTATTGCAGTTGCTTTAAGAGTGATACTAATATCTACAAGTTTTGATGTTTTACGTTTGCCTAAGTTTTCATAAGGATATAGATTTGATAACTCGAAAGGCCGTCTCTATTCAGATTTTAGAGGATTCAACAATTGAAAATAGAAAAGGTAACCGCTACTTCGTTTTCTGCCTTAATTCTACATATGGCAAGTACCCATCAACATCGCACCATCATTTGAGTGTTAACTTACTCAGCATTTCCGATTGCCAGAAGTAATTAAGCGACGACCCATTCGCTCAATCGATATTGAGTTAACGAAAATAGCTATGACTGACGGTAATTGCCACAAACTCTCCATGCAATTTGAAGGTGTATGGCTCATTCTGCCGTAAACTTGTCATTCTCAAATTGGGTACTTTAACTCTCGTTAGGATTATACTTTTTTGAAGCTCTGAAGCAGTATTTATTAAAACAGGTTAACATTGGCTTTGGAAGTCTTTGAAATATCAATGGAGGATTCATGAAGAAAGAAATTCCAGCACCAATAATTGCTGTGCTTTCGGATAATTTGCACAATATCGAATCTCACGCGAGTTTAAACAATCTGTTCATGCATGCGGACGCGCCTGGCGACCCACCAGAAGGCTCAAAGCCTGTTAAGGTGCAGCAGTGGTTGCGACGTATAAATAAAGAGTCTAACTATCCTTTGATCATTCTGGGTAAGCTGATTGAACCGTACATGGAGTTGCTAGACGACGAAGATACGGATCAAGTATCTTGGGGTGTAAATGTTAGCGACCAAAAACAAGATCTCAAGGTAAAGCTTCGCAATACACTTGAGCGTTGTAACTTAACTTACCTTAGCGGCGGCATTATTTCTGATGGAAGCTCGGCACCAAGTCGATCATTATCAGATTTAATAAAAGGGAGAGATCTTCCTTCAATAGAGGCAGAGTTTGATCGAGCATTGTCAAAAGTAAATTCAGAACCAAGGGAAGCGGTTTCTGCGGCATGCAATATTCTTGAGTCCATTTTTAAAGTGTATATTACGGATGAAGGTCTACCTAAACCGCAAAAGCAAGATCTTCAAAACGTCTGGAAGGTCGTCAGGGCTGACTTGGGCTTCGATACAAAACTTGTCCAAGATGATGATCTCAAAAGAGTACTTTCCGGCATTTTATCTATCGTGGATGGCATTGGAGCTTTTAGAACTCATGCCAGTTCAGCCCATGGAGAAGGTAGAAGAGTTTATAAACTGAAACCTCGCCATGCACGTCTTGCAATACATTCTGCTCACACCATTGCCTTGTTCGTTCTTGAATCCTGGGATGATAAGCGTGAGCGTTAAATGTCAATTAACCACATTGTGGCGCAATCTTCCTATTAAATATGGCAGTTAGAATTATTCTTTGATATTTTGTCAATCATTTATTTTAAATTGCATAAAATACAATGGTTTACGTTATTTTATTGTTGACCGTTTAGCTACCATAAATTAATATTTGGCTACAAAACGCTCTTTGAAAAAACGTGGACTTACATTGCTAACTTTCTAATGTATGCATCAAGTCTGGCTACTTAAGTTCGATTCAGCTTAGTGGAAGAAAGTTAGACGGGAGAAGTCATGAGGCACAATGTAAGTCTTAAAATGGCATTAAAAAATATCAGTAACTGGATAGCAGATAAATCTCTTTACTACAGCCCAGAACACAGGAAATATTTATACGGATTCTATGCCGGTCTAGGGAATTTTGACTTATTTGAGTTGCCAAGCGAATATCAATGCTTGATTTCGAATAGCAATCTTAGGGATGGTAACTTACACGCTGTTGTCTTATCAATATTACCTATTAAACACACCACTACAGATGAGATAAAGCCTTATGAAACGTATATCCGTTGCGTTGTTAGCGCAAAACTATATGGATATCAGCATACCCCCTCTTTACTGTCTGCAATCCGATTTGCCTCTTTGCATCATGCAAGCCAGAAACGCAAGAGTACTGGCGAACCTTATCTAAACCACTTAATTGAAGTGACGCAAATCCTTCAGTTTTACGAATCAAGTAGCAATGAAAATACGCTAATAGCAGCAGTTTTACATGACATCTTGGAAGACACTGAGGTTACCAGTATTGGTGTTAACTATTTATTTGGGGATGAAGTTTCAAAGATAGTGTTAGAACTGACGTGTGATTCAGCAACCAATTCTGATGATAAAAAAATAGCACTACTAAATCAGGTTGCAACAGGTAGTAATGAAGCGCGAATAATCAAATTAGCAGACATAATATCCAATGTATCCTCGATTCCTACCTTATGGGCGCTTGACCGCAAGATAGGTTATATAGACTGGTGCAATAAAGTTGCCAAGGTATGTGCCTCATCATCTGAACGGTTATATGAATATTTTAAGTTGCAATTACAATCAGTAGAACAAAGTCCCGCAATACAAACGTTTCGTGATAATTAAATCATGTAGGCTGGAATTCCCCGACTTACATTGTCCGTTCCACATAAAATTTTTGTAAGTTTTTTGTCATGCTAGTTTATCTACCAATCTTACCCATTGCTTTCATGTAATCGTCTAATCCACCAATAGAGTCAATTATCCTGAATGGGTTACTTTGAGCAGCAACTTCTTCATGAGCTTCAGTTATACTGCACCAAGGGCAGAGGGGGGTGTCATTGATTAATGGTTCTGAACAAGACTGACAAGTTTGGTTAGTCGCGACAATTCGGTTATTTTCAAAAATGAAAGTATCGTTGCATTCATTATTCATATACGGTTTAGGATAACTTTTTCCTTTGAATAGTTGGTACCAGTCAAAACCATTTTCATCAGCTAGACTGAGACTGGACTCAATAGACTCTTGAGGAAAATTTGTACCAACGATGATTGAAGTAACAAATTCGGTGGGTATGAAAAGAATACTATTGCCAGCCACATTTTCAGTGATTTTCTTCATATCTACAAAACGACATTCACGCTCATAACTCCATTCATCATATTTGGAAAAATATGATTCTGTAAAAACAAACTGCTGAAGATCATATGAATATCTAGGCTTCAACAGAACCGCAGCTCTTTGAAGAATATTTTTTAAGTTTTCATGAGGGGCTTTGCGGTAACTAACATCCCAAATTGGGTTTCCCTCAAAGTGCTTTATCAGACCATCTAAATCAAATTCGAGAACAAAGCCTGAATGGTTGTTTGCATAATGTGCCCACATTGGTGAGACGACCGGTGATTTAGAAAAACATGTCGTCGGGTTTTGTGGGATCCCTCCAACAATATCTTTATAGAAAGCTAACTGTTCAGAGGGAGTGTTTAAATCCATTCCCAAAAATAGTTCGAATGGGTCGTTGTAGTCGCATGGTAAAGAGCACTTTACCCCACAGTATTCTTCTCTGCTGAAAACTAAATTAATGACATCATGACTGAAGTACTTGTATATTTTCCCCATAAACCGACTACCTTAAATAAAATTAGCTTTTTTTGAATATTATTTATCTAGTGCAAAGCATCAGTTAACTTACGTAACAATAATGTACGCACCGTTTGTCAACCCTAGACTAATTTCTAATGTGTTCAAACCTATTTGTCAGTTTACTGAGTAATGCAGAGTTAAAAACATTATCATGCTCGTACAGGAAAGAATTTAAAATATAGAAGATGATTGAAACAGCATTCTAAGTAAATATAGCGGACAAACTTTGTTATTACAAAAAGCACTTAAGCGTTAAACTTTTTTATTACAATATTAATTTAAACGCCAAACTTTATTATAATATTATAGGCATTAAGAGTCAGACTTTTTTATAACAACACAGATTTAGTATCCAAACATCATAGATTGAGACAATTATATTAGGTTTCAGACACTTTGATGAGCGTTATAAGCGTATCATACGAGAATAAACGCCTCTGAAACTTACATTTTTATCGATTGAGATGCGTGCGTTTCAAAGCCCATTTCAGCTAGCCACTTTCGGGCGTCTGATTCGCTACTGAAACGACGGATCGTGACATGGTCTCTGACTTCCTCGACGGATTTGTTGAGCAAGTATTCTTTAAGTACATCAGTACTGAATACTTCTGCAGCTGCACACATACCTTGACTGACACACCAACCAATGACGCGTTTGATAATTGGCTCAACAGACGGTGTGCTAAGTTCCCATTGTTCAAATGACACTAAGTGAGCGAATTTTCTAGCGGAAACAGTCGGGATGACTCGGTGCATTTCCCTCTCAAAGTTTAATGCTACTTGTTCTGACCATTGGCCGATAATGCTGATAGATACCACCTGACCATCTGTTTTTACGTGAAAATTGGCTGACATAATTACTCTCATCACTCTGCTACTTATCTTACTCTATGCCAAAATCTCCGCTAACTCATAGCAAATATCGAATGGGGTTGACGAAAAATCACCCTCCTAACATCCACCAATAGAGTTCTCTCACTTTCACATTGGCCGAAATATTAAATATTCGACTGTTTCACTATACGAAACGAGTGTATTGATTGGCGGTTAAAGCCAGCGTAATGTCCATTTGTGAATTTTATGTAACTCAACTGTAAATTTTGTTTTGGTTGAGGTAAACGGTAGCGCCAAATTGGGTGAGTCACTTGGACGCTATTTTAAGAATGAATTAAACAATTTGTCTTCAACTTAAATAATAAAATCCAAGGAGAACACACGGTGAAAGCCCCATTCAAATTACTATTGTTAGCGACATCCATAGCCAGCGTTTTTAACCCTCTGAATATTAGTGCTCAAGAAAATAGCACGGACACAAAGCAAGTAACAACCGAAGCGCAAGACACACAAGAGTCACAAGGCATTGAAGTGATTATGGTTTCTGCGACCAAACGTTCTGAAAGTATGCAAGATATTCCCCTTTCGGTGACTGCCTTTTCACAACAACAACTTGATATTAAAGGGGCTTCTTCGCTTGCGGGTATTCAAGAGTCTACGCCTAATCTCAACTTCTCGGTGCAGTCAGCAGGGCAGAACGTGGCACGCGTAACACTACGTGGTGTGGGTACTGAAACCCTAGTTGGTGGTGGCGACCCAGGTGTTGCACTGCACATTGATGGTGTTTATGTTGGGCGAAATTCAGCGGCTGCCGGTGACGTGTTTGATGTGGACAGATTAGAGGTACTGCGCGGCCCACAGGGTACGCTGTACGGACGTAACGCAACGGGTGGCTCTGTTAATATCATTACTAAGAAACCTACTGACATTGTGGAAGGTTATACCGATTTTACCATTGGTAACTATAACGAGCAGCGTGTACGTGGCGTAGTAAATGTGCCCCTTACAGACAACCTGTATGCGCGAGTGACCATGATGACCGAAAGCCACGATGGCTATATTAAAAACTTGTATGAAAGTGGACGGGATGTGGATGATAAAGACTCGCAAAGCGGACGTGCTCAGCTTTTATATGTTAACGATGCAGGGGATGAATTATTACTACGTGGCTATTTCTCAAAAAATGGCGGTGCGGGGCCTGGATCGCAGTATTTAGGGACGGACATTAGCACTGAAAATGGCTACCCCAGCAATTATTTAGTCGGTGTTTCAGATGCTGGAGCAGGTGCGGCTGTACTTGCTGATGCATACAACTTAGTCACCACACCTTCTGGCGAGAGTATATTGCCATTTCCTAATGATCTGCATGAAATCAGAAAAAACGCCCCCGAGTTCGTGGATACCTTGATTCAGGGGATGGACTTTGATGCCACAGTAAGTTTGTCGGATGATCTGTTGCTTAAAGCCATTACTTCTTATCAAACCAACGACAACGAAATTTTAGTTGATGCTGACGGTTCTGAATTAGCGATTGAAACCCGCCATCGTCAGAATAGCGCCGAGCAATATAGCCAAGAAATAAACCTAATTTCCCAAACCGATGACCCCTTTCAATGGATTTTAGGTGCCTACTATTACCATGAAGAGCTCACGGAGCGATTCGAAACTATGGTTCCAACTGGGTTAGTGCCTCTGGACGTTGATTTGGGAGAGGATGCCGTGGCAGGTGGAGGTGGTATACGTCAGCTTAGGATGGCCAGCCACGAGGTAGATTCAACGGCCTTGTTTGCTCAGCTGTCTTACGAGTTGACTGACCAATGGTCTGTTACTGGTGGTTTGCGCTATACCCGCGATGAAAAAGAGCAAACACGAGAAACTGGCGGCCAAGTAGACCTCGTTAATAATGTGCGCTTTTTATCAGGCGAGCTTGGCCCTGAAGGCACAGATACGGGCAAAACATCCTTTACCGAACCGAGTTATCGGGTAAGTACTGATTATCAACTGTCCAAAACAAATCTTGTTTTTGCCAGTTATGCCCACGGTTATAAGTCGGGCGGCTATGATTTTAATGGTGGTGCTAGCGACGAAAATGGCGATCAAGTTCCCTATAACCCCGAATTTGTGGACACCTATGAAATCGGTTCTAAAAATACTTTTTTCGATAACACAGTGATGCTGAACTTAACGGCATTTTATTACGATTATCAAGATTTGCAGGTATTTCGTTTAACCGGCGATGGCCCGTTAACAGACAATGCTGCGCAATCAACCATTACCGGTGTCGAAGTGGAATACAAATATCAACCTTCCGAGGACTTTAAAGTCGATGGTTCAGTGGGCTACCTAGATGCCACCTATGATGAATATTCTATTGATATTCCGCCGACAGATTTTTCAGGTAACCGTTTGAACTATGCACCTGAATGGACAGCACATACCGGTATTGAATACACCAAAACCATTGGTGATGCCTATCTGACGACTCGCCTGGATTGGTCTTATCGTTCAGATACTTACTTTGACCGTGGCAATACGGACTTAGATAAACAGGAAGCGTTTAGCTTATTTAACGCGCGGATCCGTTATGACGCAGAAACTTACTACATGGACTTATGGGCGAAAAACCTAGCTGACAAAGATTATGTAGTTGGTCAGCTAATTAACCCGCCGTTTAGCTGCGGTTGCCGCACGGTTAACGTGGGCGCACCACGCACAGTGGGCATTACGGTAGGTGCTCGTTTCTAGAGCGTTTTACCATAGATCGAAAAATTGTTTGAGACGTATTTTAGGGCAGCTTATTCAACAAGAGCTGTACCTACTTTCCATAGTCGTCGAACACGATGTTAAAAACACCTTGGTAAATAGGTATCTCAATGAACAACAAACTTTTA
This sequence comes from Paraglaciecola mesophila KMM 241, assembly GCF_000315015.1. Classification (GTDB taxonomy): domain Bacteria; phylum Pseudomonadota; class Gammaproteobacteria; order Enterobacterales; family Alteromonadaceae; genus Paraglaciecola; species Paraglaciecola mesophila. The sequence goes on from NZ_BAEP01000055.1 coordinate 32,752, forward strand.
ACAAGAGATGTAGGGCAGCTACCTGCAATCAAACGCTCCCCGATGAGTTTTTATTCACTGGTGACGATTTACATCATGTTAATTCTTGCTCCTTGGGCGCTGTCATATATTGAAGGGCTACAGATCCGTGGTTGGTATGAAGAACTAGTTACCTTACTGAGTATCAGCGGTATGGCCATGATGTTGTGCCAATTTACCCTCCTTAATGGTCGAGTGGATGCCATCAATAGCCGTATTGGCGTAGATAACTCTATGCGGGTACATAACAAGGCAGGGGAATACCTCGCCATTTTGTTTTTCTTGCATCCTTTTCTGATTGGCTTGCCGCGCTTTATTGTTGCGCCGTCTTTTGCTCTAGATAATTTATGGATCATGTTCACCAGTGCTGAGTCAGCAACGGGGGTATACGCTTGGTCACTGCTGATTGTGTTAGTGCTAATGGCAATCAAAAAGAACAAAATCGGCTTGTCTTACGAGGCGTGGCGCTATACCCATAGCGTAGGGTTTGTAGCAGTGATTATTTTGGCAACCCATCACGCAGTCACCGTTGGGCGCCACGGCAGGTACAATCTATGGTTTGATGTGTTGTGGATTGCCCTTTGCGCCGTCGCGGTCAGTGTAGTGGCTTACGTTTACTTTATTCGCCCTCGTTCAGTATCAAAAAGACCATTCACAGTTGTTGATTGCCATAAAGGCAGTGCTGACGATTGGTATCTAACCATTAAAAAAGACGCGGACTTTCAATTTGAGTTTGATGCAGGCCAGTTTGTATGGATAAACACCTCAGGCAGTGCGTTTAAGCGTAATGAACATCCGTTTTCAATCGCATCAAGTCCTCGCTCGTTACCTGAACTAAGCTTCGTCATTCGAAATCTAGGTGACTACACCAAGCAATTAGGCAAATTACAGACAGGTCAGCGTGTATGGGTGGACGGTCCCCATGGCGTATTTACCCTAAACGCCAGAAATGCCCAAGGCATAGTGTTGCTTGCCGGTGGCGCCGGCATTGGCCCCATCATTGGTATATTACGAGACCTTAAAAACCGTGCTGATACCCGACCTATTCGCTTGATTTACGGTAATCGTAATATGGCGCAAATGATGTTTTTGGATGAGCTTATCGACATGGCAAAAAACATGAATCTAGTCACCACCTTAGTACTTAATGATACGCCTGACGATTTCCCTCCTATTGGGTTTCAAGGGCACAAAGGCTTTATCAATCAAAGCGTCATCGAAGCGAGCGGAGAGGGTTACAACACCCAAAATTGGGATTATTACATTTGCGGCCCCCAGCCCATGGTCAAAGCCGTTGAGACGACGTTGCAGCAGCTTGATATCCCGCAATCGCGAATTTTGTACGAACAACTTGGTTTCTGATAAACGACAACAGATACCGAAAACACCTTAGTGTTTAATGCATAGCGAAAAGTAGAAGGTCTATCTCATGACTGATGAAAAAGATATTAACGACAATAGAAATGACAACAAAAGCGTCAATCAAAATGAAAGTGCACCGGAAAAAATCAAAGAAGGTGTCACACGACGTGATGTATTAAGAGCTGGGGCATATACCGCTGCCGCTTTAGCTGCGCCATTTATTGTCAATACTGGCGCGAGAGTTGAAGCCTCTGCAAGTGAGCCGGTACACAAAGCTGACTTGATAGTGATAGGCAGCGGTTTTGCTGGCACCTTTGCCGCGCTAGAAGCACGCAAACAAGGGCTAAGTGTTGTGATGGTCGACAAAGGCGTGGTGGGCTGGTCAGGCATGTCACCATGGGCATCTGACAGTCGTCCCTTCGACCCTGACATTTATGACAGAGAAGAATGGCAACAAAACATGGCCATGAACACCGAATATGTTAACGACCGCAAATGGTTGGACATATTCATGGACGAGTCCTTGGACATATTCAACACTTTGCATGAAATGGGGGCTCACAACACGCGCCCATTTGAGCGTGGCTCAGTAGTGTTTCGTCAGGAATTGGAAGATGCAGGCGTATCACTTGTAGAGCGCACCATGATAACTAGCCTACTGCAAGACGATAGCGGCAAAGTGTGTGGTGCTGTAGGTTTCACTTACGACGACACAGCTGAACCGTCCAAAGCTGTAGTGCTAAGGGCTGACGCAGTTCTGTTATGCACAGGGGCGGGCTCGTATAAAAGCCCGGGTTTCCCTATTTGGGGGCAAACGTTTGATGGTGATGCTCTCGCATTTAATGTTGGGGCCAAAATAGTCGGTAAAGAGTACAACGATACACACCCTACATTTGCTTTCGCACCTGCTGCTGCCTATGAAGGCTGGCGCTGGGCACAAAGTGTTAAAGGTGCGTACGTAATGGTAGGCCCCCCAGATAAGCTGGACGGGGGCTTGACCTTGGGGAATGCGTTAGGCGTCTATCAAAATGGGGTAAATCGCCAACTAGGTATGGGACCAGGTGGCGAGCCACCTCCACCGAAAGGCGAGGAAAGACCCGAGTCGCCGATGGTAAAAGACAACCGCAAATATTTAGGAAAAGGCTATTTAACGCAGCCAGATTTGATCTTAGATTTGGGCGGGCCACCTGAAGGTGCAGGCGAAGATGCGGGCTTTGGTCACCGAGTTGGCGGGGCTACCGCAGGCATGGGCGTACATAAAAGTGAAGGGGTGTTTTGTTCCGATTACAGCGGAGCGGCAGATGGGGTTGAAGGTTTATATGCTGCTGGTGATGCTTTGGGTTCAATGTTGTGCGGTTCGTTATATCCAGGGAGAGGGTTTTCATCTTACGGCTCTGCTATTCAAGGGCGTATTGCTGCCAGAAATGCAGTGAAATACGTAAAGTCTGTGGCGACACGTCCGAAAATCAGCCAGCAACAAATCGAAGCCAAGTTGGCTGAAATGTGGGCTCCGCGGAATGTCGAGCAAGGCTACAGCCCAGAGTGGATAACTGCGACATTGCAAAATACCATGACCCCGATACACATTTTGTATATCAAAGAACCGCGTAGGTTAGATGGCGCGTTGGCTTCAATCGAATTTTTACGTACCCAATGTATACCCAAAATGATTGCCAGAGATGGCCACGAACTGCGTATGGCGCACGAGGTCAAAAGTATGTTGTTGAATGCGGAAATGAAATTGCGCTCTGGTTTATTTAGAGAGGAAAGCCGTGGTACGCACTTTCGAGAAGATTTTCCGGCTAGGAATGATAACGAGTGGCATTGCTGGGTGACGGTACAAAAACAAAAAGATGGAATGTTGATGGGCAAGCACATGTTGCCTGAGTCGTGGAAGCCGGACAAGAGCAAAACCTACCGGGAAAACTATCCTCGGGAGTTCCCAGGGGAAATAGATTTTCTAACGAATAATCCACAGTTTACGCTCTGATAATAGCGAACGATAAATAAATACATTAACCGTAAAACAATACAAAAGAGGTGTGATGTTATGCCAATTGAAAAAATACATGGCTGTATAGGTTGTGAAAAATGCGTGCAAGCGTGCCCAACTGATGTGATCAGGATGAATCCTGAATCGGGTCAGGCATTTATTGCTTACCAGCAAGATTGCCAAATTTGTCATTTGTGTCGCTTAAGTTGCCCGGTGGATGCCATTACGTTAACGCCAGACAAGGCGATGCTACCCACCACATCCTGGGGCTAATCATAAGGAATTTTTTAATGCACATTTATCCATTTCGTAGGTACATTAGACAAGTGAATCGAGCGCTTGTAGTCATGATGGTCGTGTTTGCTAATACGGCGTGTGATATTGCTCCCCAAGGCATTAAGTTTAGACCACCACAAGCGACACCCTCTCAAACCTGCGCAGGCAGCACATGTACAGAGTCGACAAGTGAAAAAGAGCATTAAGAAAGATAAATTAAATGCCATCGAGAAGTCGTTAGAGATCCTCATAACCTTTACCAACACCAATCATGAGTTGAGTACTGGGGAGATTAGTAAGCTAACGGGGTTTCATAAAGCCACGACATCGCGGATTTTATCGACCTTGGTGGAATACGGTCTGTTTGCTCATAATGACGAGAGCAGAAAGTATTCCCTAGGGCCTTTAGCGTACCGACTTGGCGTATCGCGGGTAAGTCAGTCTATTCAACATTTCGTCGAGGTTTCATCCCCCTATATTGATAGGTTACGAGACAGCACCAATGAGTCTATTTCCCTTGAAGTGTGGAGTGGAACAGGCACGATAGCCTGTTATTTTGCTGAAAGCAGAGATCCTTTAAGGGTGTCTATGGCTCAAGCTGAAATATTGCCACTGCATGCTCCAGCAGGCGCGAAAGCCATCTTATCTTTTATGCATTGTGAGCAAGTCATCAAAATGCTCGATTATGAATTTGAAGCCTTGACCGAAAATACGTTGACCTCAAAAAGTGAATTGCTTAAGCGCTTAGAGGCGTTTAATCGCCAAGGCTATGCCACTGATAACCAAGAATTACACCTCGGTATTTACGCTATTGGGGTGCCAGTTTTCGACCGTTTAAGCAAACCTGTTGCCGCCGTATGTATGGTGATGCCTGCAACACGTATGACACCAGAGAAAGAAGCTGAAGCAGTGAAGAGCTTAAAACGCACAGCAAACGGGATTTCAACAGAGTTAAAAAGCTTACCCAGCGCGTCATTTCGATTTGACCCTATGCAAAGAAACTGAGTGGACATAAATTATGACCACTAGGCATATTGCCGATGTAGCTGCCTTTTCATCACGAGGGGCGCTGGCTGCGATGATATCTTGTCATGTTGCGGGCTTGTTCTTCTTGCCCATGATGCCCTTAGTGATGGGGGCGTTTGTGAACGATTTTTCAGTGCAGGCGCTTTCACTAGGCAGTGTTGCCTCAGCTCAACTCACCACAACTGCCCTAGGGGCGTTTTCTTTTACCATTATAGGGTCGCGAACCAGTTGTCGGCGGATCGTACTGGCAGCGATTGCCTGCGAATTGTTGCTTAATGCTGCCACCCTAATCTCGTCTTCCTTCACAGAGCTTATCGTGCTTCGGGGAGCTTCAGGATTTGCTCAAGGCCATTTGTTAGCGGCCGCTGGCGCATGTGCAGCTTTAAGTCGTAGAACAGAAAAAACCTTTGCTTTGTATAACGCCACGCTTGCCACTTTTGCCGTGGTTTTCCTTTTCGTGGGGGCGCTGGTGGTCCCACTGTTCGGTCATGCTGGGGTGTTTGCTTTGTTTGTTGTGGTGGACGTGCTGGCGCTAGCCTTCATTTACTTTGGCTTGCCTGATTTTACTCTGCACGCTAGGCAGGCATCTTCTTCCGTGCGCGCCACGCCATTCACGCGATCGGGGGGGCATGCATTCATTGCGCTTATATTCTTTGGTGTGGCATTGTCGGGTACGCAAACGTTCATAGAGCGTTTGGGATATTGGCATGGAGCAGCTTTAGATGTGGTCGCAACATCCTTAGGGTGGGGGTGGTGCTTAGCCATTGTTGCGCCATTTATGTTGATTTGGTTAATGGGCCGCTGCAAAGACAATTTGGTCTTATTGTTGCCCGCCTACGCCCTGATTGCAGGGTTAGCTATAATGCTTTCACTTGCGCAGACTACAGTTGTTTACCTCTTGGCTGTAGCCTTATTTACACCGCTTATTATGTTTATTGAGCCGCTGCAGTTCGGCGTGTTGGGGCAGCTCGATGATACCGGTAGGCTGGCAGCTTTAGGTCCTGGGGCTATCTCAATTGGATCTGGTCTAGGGCCACTCACTATTAGCACAGTGGTAAATGCTTTCGGCTTGCTCAGTGTAGGGATAACAGCTGGCTGTTTGCTGGTGCTCTCATTGCTATTTTTATATCCTGTATGTACTAAAGCAAACGAAAAAGCACTTCAAAAACAATGAGTCACTCATTCAAATGAGTACTTATCCTTATCTTATCTTCTATTTAGTATTTCTGTTTTGCATTACGAAACAACTGTATTGCCAAAAGTGCCGAACAGCGTACTGTTTACATAATTGCAACATTTACGGCGGGCTAACCTGCTATCTATTACGAGGTAATTATTTGTGAATAGCTCCACTTTAACGCGTTCTGCTGCCACTAAGTTGCTTAAGGCTCTTGTACTAACCGCTGCAGCTTGCTCAACGGCTGGTTTTTGTAATGAATATAAGGCACAAGTACTAAATCAGGTGAGCGAAAACAAACCAAATATTTTGTTGATTGTAGCGGACGATTTGGGGTACTCGGATATTGGAAGCTTTGGGGGGGAAATAGCGACCCCAAATCTAGATGAATTGGCGAGTGATGGTGGCAGCAAATTAACCAACTTCCACGTTGCACCTACCTGCTCGCCTACGCGCTCAATGCTGATGTCTGGTACCTATAACCACTTGGCTGGCTTAGGCGCTATGGCTGAGTGGGTCGCCGATAATCAGCGAGACAAGCCTGGCTACGAAGGTTACTTGAACGATCGCGTCGCCCCCTTACCAGCGCTACTTAAAGATGCTGGTTATCGCACGTTTATGGCCGGTAAATGGCACCTCGGGATGTTAGATGGTCAAGGGCCTGATAGTCACGGCTTTGATGATTCGTTCGCTATGTTGCCGGGGGCTGGTGATCATTACTCTGATCGAGGCTTGTTTCCCTTTATGGCTAAAACGCCTTATCGGGAAAATGGTAAACCGGTGACATTACCTGAAAACTTTTACTCCACACGCTTTTACAGCGATAAAGCGATTCAATATATCGATTCTGTCATCAAAACGAAAGACCAACCCTTTTTTGGTTATCTTGCATACACCGCGCCCCACTGGCCATTGCAGGTAGATAAGAAATACAGCGATAAATACAAGGGCAAGTATTCAGGTGGTTATGAGCAAATCAAAGCAACGAGGCTAACAAAGTTAGCGGATTTGGGTCTTATTCATGAGCACGCTACGCATAGTGCAGGCAGCGGCTGCTATCCGCAGTGGCAGCAACTGTCGCCTGAAGAACAAGCGAAACAAGCCCGTATGATGGAAATTTACGCAGGTATGGTGGATGCGCTAGATGAAAACATCGGTAGGGTGGTCCAGCATTTAAAAGATATAGGGCAGTATGATAATACCTTGATTGTTTTCATCTCTGATAATGGCGCTGACGCCCGCCCTGAAAGAGGCCTAGCAGAGGAAGCAAAGTACGTACAGGAAACGTTCGATAACAGTATGCAGAATATCGGCGCTGCCAATTCTTTTGTTTCTTATGGCGGAGCGTGGGCTCAGGTCAGTAATACCCCTTTTAGTCTACACAAAGGCATGGTGACTGAAGGCGGTATTCGCGTACCTGCCATTATTCATCTTCCGAATTCTCAAGCGCATGAGAAGGCCCAGACATTAACTGAGTTCGCATCAGTGATGGATTTACTACCGACATTTTTAGACATAGCAGGTGCTGAATTACCCGGAACAGAATATAAAGGTCGAAAAATATTGCCTGTTGTTGGAAAATCGATTTTACCTTATTTACACGGCGAACAAGACTTTGTGCATAAAGACGAAGTATACGGGTTCAGTGTGCACGGCAGGCAAGGGCTACAGTATAATCAGTGGAAGCTAGTTAGACTGCCAGCGCCTTTCGGGCGGGGAAAGTGGCAATTGTTTAACCTTGATGAAGATTCAGGTGAAACTCATGACGTAGCGCTCGAAAACCCTAAAAAATTGCAAGAGATGGTCAGCCGTTGGGACACCTTCGCAGCCAGCACTGGAGTGATTATTTCAGACAAAAATGTAAGAACGCCGAAAGAATGCTTAATCGAGCAGGAAGATACCTTGGCTAATCAACATCACGAGTAAGATTGACGCCTAGTGCATAAGCTAGCTCAGGTTTTTGTTGCAGTAGTCTTTGTTCCCATGGTGCGGGTTCGTTGTATTTTTGTCTCAAAAAATTTAAGAAGATGCGCGCTTTCATCGGCACAAATGAAGATTTTCGATAAAACGCACATAAGGTCGTTTTTTTGATGCGGTAGTCGGTAAGAACGGGAACAAAGCCTCCTGACTGAATTTCATTTTCGATATAAAACAGCGGCATCATGGCCAAGCATTCCCCCTTCATGACCGCAGAGCGTAGCAGGGTGATCGTATTTGAGGATATGACTGGAGTGAAAGGGATAGATTCATCGCCTTGACGGCCCTCAAAGTGCATCACAAAATCCGGGTGAATATAGCGATTGTGAGCCAGAATATGCTGCTGTAAAGCTTTGGGTGTGCTGGGTACGCCATGCCTTTCAATGTAATCAGGTGAGGCGACAATAAGCCTTCTTACTGGCGCTATATCAACTTTCTCAAGCACGCCGCTGTGGGGCATGTCAGTTTGAATACTCAAATCAAACCCTTCTTGTACTGGGTCACAGTAACGGTCATGTTGGCTTAAATCGATACGCAAATCAGGGTGTTGTTGGCGGAAATCACAAAGGTCATCGGCTAAATAGGCTTGGGTAAAAGAAGAGACACAACTTACGCTTAACGTGCCGCTTAAGCTCCATTCTTGGGTGCTCACATCGGCTTTGGCCTGCGCCAAATCCGCCAGTATGTGAATGCTACGTTGATAGAATACATTTCCCCCTTCAGTGATGGATAATTGCCGGGTCGAGCGCTGAAATAATTGTAATTCTAATTGCGCTTCGAGTTGATTAATACGTTTAGTGATTGCAGATTTGGCACAATTCATTTGCCGCGCAGCTTCAGTAAAACTGCCTACTTCCGCCACTTTTACAAATGTACGCATACATTCAAGTTCATTCATCATTGTTTCCAAATTGTGAATAAAGTGTATCTATTTCGCTATATTATCATCTTTATAGAGTTAAATTATAGTGCCTGACATCAACTGATACTGCTTTCGCGCAGTACGGAAATCACGATCAATTATTGAGGTGTCCCATGGGAATAGTTACTCCAACTAATAAAGCGGTACTCGAGCATAAAGGTCTACATCTTTATCACTCAGCTTTATCGAATTGTGCGATGCGGGTGCGTATGACCCTCGAAGAAAAGAAGTTGCCTTGGACGAGTCATCATTTAGACATCACTAAAAAGGAACATATTACCCCAGAGTATTTTGGTATTAATCCAAACGGTGTTGTACCGACCTTAGTGCATGATGGTGTGGTGATTATTGAGTCTGACGATATTATTGATTATATCGACCAAACATTTCCAGAGACGCCGCTTCATCCTGTCGCGGCAGAGGAGCTAGAAAGCATGTATTGGTGGATGAAATCTGCGGTGGAAATTCATGTGAAGGCGGTTAAAACCTTCATCTATTTTCATAAGATGCAGGGCAAAATGAAGCAAACAGATGAGCAGAAAGACGCTTATGAAAAATTGCAAACTAATGAGGAACTCATCGCCTTTCATAAAAATACTGATAAAGGTTTTACGGCTGAACAAGCAAATGAAGCAGTGGCGATGTTAGATCATTTCTTTAAACTAGCGGATGGCATTTTGCAAAATCGCGATTGGTTGGTAGGAGAGCAATTTACCTTAGCAGATATTACCTGGGTGCCAATGCATTTCACCTTGGCGGGGGCAGACTATGACTTTTCGCGCTTTCCTGCTGTTCAAGCGTGGGCGAGTCGTTTACAAGAGCGAGAAAGCTTTAAAAAAGGTGTGCTTGACTGGTGCCCCACTTTTTAAAATGGTCAGGCCAATCGTTGCTAGATGATCGCCAGTCAACATTAGCGTTATTTCATGGTGATGACTAAATCAGCCCTTATTAAAGCGCTGGTTTTTTCGTTAATTTGCTGTGGGCTTTTTACTCGCGGAGGCTCTTTATCGGCTGAAGGCTCTCTACTAGCTGAAGGCTCTCTACTAGCTGAGGGCTCTCCCCCGTAAAAGGCTATTATCAAGACTATGAGTGAAATCAGAGTGGGCTTGTGTCACTTCTACTTATGTATTTCCCATATCCCTCATATCCACAACCATCAACTACAATTTTTGCTCATTTAGGTGTTGCTCGATCTCTTTCAGCAGCGATTGCCCTTGGCTTTTAAAATTTACTGGAAATTGAATATGACATAACAGAATTTTCACAAAGTTTTACTTTGTTATGTTTACTATTCATTCTGTTTTTTGGCACTATATTTAGTCAAGCGTGCTGCATATTTAGATGGAACGAAGAATAGAATGCTTTTTACTCACAGCCTAAAATACTTAGGCAAGCGTCATCATATCGATAGATTTTTATCGCTGCCGGGGATCCTTAGGGAATATGCATTTGTGGTGATGGGTGTTTTTTCACTGACTTTTAGCGTTTCTGCATTTGCTGAGCCGGTGACAACCATTTTGTACCCTAAGCCTCTGTCGGTTGATGACCATCGGCCTATTTATCCCGTACGTTTATTAGCATTAGCGATAAGTAAACTCAACAAACCCTATAAGTTGAAACCAAGCAAAGGGCTAATGAATCAAAGCAGAGCACTACGTATGTTAGGCACTCAAAATGCGCCTGATATTGTGTGGACCATGACCAGCAAAGACCGAGAAGAGACATACACGCCCATTCGGATCCCCCTCTATAAAGGTTTAATTGGTTGGCGCCTATTTTTAATTCACGCCAGCGCCCAAAGTCACTTTGATCAGGTTAGTAATTTAGCGGGTTTGCAAGCATATACTGCTGGCCAAGGGCACGATTGGCCTGACTCCTATATTTTAACCAACAGCAAGATCGACGTAATGTCGTCATCTATGTATGAGCGCTTGTTTATGATGTTAGACAGCGAGCGATTCGATTTTTTCCCGCGTTCGATTATCGAAATTTGGAATGAAATAGAGTTTAGGCCGCAATACAACCTCGCAGTAGAGAAGCACCTATTGTTGCGCTATCCCGCTGCGGTTTACTATTTCGTCAATGCTAATAATAAGGAGCTTGCTGCAGACATAGAGCGTGGCTTGCAAATAGCGTTAGAAGATGGCTCCTTTGACCTGATGTTTGAGAAACATAATCAATGGTTAATTGATAAGTCTAATTTGTCTGAACGAAATGTGATTGATTTACCCAACCCTTTATTACCTGAGCGAACACCGTTAAAAAATCCAGCCCTTTGGTATCAAATTGAACATTAATTTAATGCTACAATCTGGCTAAAACCCCCATTGAATCTTGATACAGGCAGCGAAATGCAAGAAGAAACGCAAGAAGAACATCTCGGTAAACTCACCACACGAACTCTCGCTATGCCGGCTGACACGAACGCTGCTGGGGATATTTTTGGCGGCTGGGTATTATCACAAATGGACATTGCCGCAGGCATATGTGCGGGTCAGCGTGCTCAAGGACGAGTTGTCACTGTGTCAGTAGAGAGTATGAGCTTTATCCGCCCTGTACACGTGGGGGATATTCTAGGTTTGTATACCCGCGTTGTGAAACTAGGGCGCACATCTATGGTTATCAATGTTGAGGCTTGGGTAAGGCGCGATAGAATTGGATTGCGAGAGAAGGTCACCCAAGGACAATTTAAATTTGTCGCAATTGATGATAAGGGTGTACCCATGCCGCTGCCATCAGAAGACGAATTGCCTGATTATGTGCTAGAGAATTTCTAAGTATCTTTTAACGGATCCTGCTGGTTCAAAACAAATCAACACAGCGACAGAGGATCTAGTCGCTGTGTTGTGGTAAAAATCGCTCTAACTAGAACGAGTAACGTGCAGAGACGCCCATAATATCGTTGTCATCAGAGGTGCGATAAGACACGCTTACGGCAGCCGCAGGCGTAAAGTAATAACTTGCTGCCAAGTTTAAATAGGTATCGTCGTCATCGTCCAAATCGAGATACGACACGCCGCCATCAAGTTCTATGTTAGGTGTCACACGAGAGCGTATACCCGCTGTTAGGCCGTAGCCATTTTCATCATAATCTTCGAGTTCAGCTTCCTCATAACTGACCACACCGTATACATCTGTATTGCTTGATGCTGCCATGCGATAACCAATACCTAGGCTCAGCTGGTTAAAATCAATATCACTATTGTTGATTTCATCGGATGTGTCCGTGTAGGACCCATTAACAAAAACATTCTTACCTACCAGTGCAGAACCTGAAACTTTAAAACCATCTGGCTCATAGTCGCTGTTGTCTACATCGATTTTTGAATAACCGCCTTCCACATAGTTGAAGTCAGGAGAAGCTGCGTAAGCAGTAGGAACGGAAATAACGGTCGCTGCTAATAAAGCAATTTTTGAAACTTTCATTGAAATTCCTTAATAAAAAATAAACTGAGTGAGCAACAAAAGTAGTGGATTAGAGACACCTAATCAGACAATAAGAACTACTTCTGTCCTGCGCCTTATACATGATGTTAACCAGCTGATTTTCAATAGAAAAAGTTGTAATTTTTGAGATGTTTTTTTAGTATCTAAACGTGAGAAATTGTTAAGGGATATGTAACGCTCGATTTTTCAATTAGTTGAGAACCCACGCTGGCGTTAAACCCGAACGTACAGTGTTTTATTCATCGGGAATTTAAGGAAGAAAAATGAAAAAATATATGTTGATACTGCCTTTAGTCTTTGGCTTAGCCGCTTGTGGTACGCCGTCAGTCGAAGATTTGGTTGATGATCCTGAGCTGTTAAGCGAAGTACTCGCCGAGTGCACTGAGAAACTAATGAAAGGTGAAGAGGTGAAAACCGAAGAGTGCCAGAATGCCACAGAAGCGCAAAAGCAAATTTTGAATAATGTGATGAAAGGTTTACTTGGTAACTAAACTACTTCGAGATATTGTTAAAATATAAAAACGCCCAGCGATGAAAACACATCACTGGGTGTTTGTTTATCATCTTGCATCGTTATGCATCTGCAGATGATAGGGTAAAGATTAAAGCTTGCTGTTTATGGCATCGATTAAAGTGTGAATACGCTCGGCATTTTTACCTAAATCGCTCATACCCACACGAGACTTGCTGCGGACATCAAGGAAGCTCTCTTCACCTGTGGTACGAATACGTACAACTACATCGTCTTTAAAACCAAACCATCCTGTGGTGTCAGTTGCTTCAACGATGCCTAATGATTTATCTGAATTGACCAGCTCCCAACCTAAGTCCTTGATGGCTGCTTCAGTTGCATCAAATACTTGTTCTGTATCTTGAGTATATTTCTGAGTGATCAATTCAGGATAAGCTTCACGTTGTTGCTTAGCGATTTCTTCGCCCGCATATTCCACAGGGTTAGGTGCATCAGCGCGCAGGGCAACGATAGCCACAAATTTAGGAGGATTGACTAAGTCAGTTGAAATATCATGGATCGGCGGTACTGATTTAGCTTTGCTCATCATACTCATCGGTAAACCAACGGCAACCAATGCCAAAACAGCTGATACGGCAACACCTGCCCAGCTAATATTTTTACGCATAAAAATAATCTGGAACAAGATCAAAACTAACGCGGCGATCCCAGCGTATACACCGAAGCGTAAGGCAGCAAAAGCAGTGCCCAACTCGAGTATACCAAATTTGTAAAGAGGGCCAGGCAGGGCGACAAGCAAAATAGCCAGGAAGCTAACTAAGCTAACCAAGGTCTTCATAGAGTGTTCTCCGTTGTTATTATAGTAACGTGAATTTATAGACTGATGATATATGAACAACCTAATACTATCAGTAACAGTTTTTGGAATTAACTTTCTAATAAATATTAATGTGGATAAGTATGCAAAATGAAGTCTGGTTGCGAATGGGCAGTTTTATCTTAGTGTTGGCCCTCATGATGATTTGGGAAGCGGTAATGCCAAATCGTGTTTCACCCGTGGCGCGTTACAAACGTTGGTCGAGTAACTTTTTTTTAGTTCTGTGTGGCGCGCTTACTGGCAGGTTATTGGTTCCCGCAGGACTTGCCGTTGTGGCAATTTTTGCAGATGAGCAGCAATTCGGCGTGCTGAATAGACTGCCGGTGCCTGAATGGGCGGCTGTTGCCTTAGCGGTTATCGCTCTTGATTGCCTAATTTACTGGCAGCATCGCGTTTTCCATCGAGTGCCACTGTTATGGCGTTTGCACCGTGTGCATCATGCTGATCCCCATCTTGATGCATCAACAGGCTTACGTTTTCACCCCATCGAAATCGCCTTGAGTCTAGGGGTAAAAGGGCTTGGTATATTCTTATTGGGTGTGCCGGTCATGGCTATTTTAATTTTTGAGATTGTACTTAATGCCAGTGCTGTTTTTAATCACAGCAATATAAAGCTGCCTAATTGGTTAGAAACGCCTTTGCGTAAAGTGATTGTCACCCAAGCCATGCATCGTATTCATCACAGCCAGGTGGTAACGGAAACCGATAGCAACTTTGGATTTTGCTTATCCATATGGGATCGGCTTTTTCATAGCTACACCCATGAAGCCAAAGCCGGTGACGACGGTTTAACGCTTGGCTTAAAAGAGTACAACAAAGAAAATAACAATACGGGCATAAGTACCGTACTACTGATGCCATTTCGACAAATACCCAAGCAGATGCCACCTAAAAATGGCTCTCCTAAAAATGAACGCAGTTGAAAAGTGCTCGGCTACTAAGGTGCTCGGCTAACAAAGAGATCGGCTAATAAAGTGCTCGGCTAACAAAGAGTTAGCTGTCTTTGGTGGCTACTAAAGTGTGATAGCCCACCCAAATTCGGATAATGGCAGTAAGCCAGCAGATTACCGCAAACACCGATGCTATCAATACAAATTGATTCGGGAATAAACAAAACAAACACAGCACTAAAATAGTTTCAAAGCCTTCTGCTAACCCCCCCATATAATGCAAGCTTTTTTGCGGGTAATTAGGGCTATCGATACCATGTTTGCTGGCCATAATAGCAAAGGCCAAAAAGCTGCCACCTGTGCCCATAAATGACAGCATCAAAAAGCTGCCTGCTATGGCGTTGTCCATTGGGTTGGCGCAGACAAAAGCGAAAACGATGGCTGAATAGAATATGAAATCTAAGGTGATATCTAAAAAGCCTCCAGCGTCCGAAGGCGAAGTTTCTCTAGCTATTGCGCCGTCTAACCCGTCGCCTAGGCGATTTAGTAAGATTAAGCACAACGCCAATACGTATTGACCATAAATAATGGCCGGCACTGCGAGCATGCCAATGACAAAGCCGGCGACTGTCACTGAATCGGCGGTCGCTCCACGTTTAATTAACTGTTTGGCCGCACTGCACAAAGGCTTTTTCAACAGTTTATTTAAAATAGGGTCTAGCATGGTTTACCTTATGTTTATGGGTCGCTAGAGGGCAGACCCATAGAGTTGAGTATACGTTATTAGTTACGCTTAGCGTGCGATGCGCTGGACGTGCTATGAAAATAGGCCCCTAAATCTATATGTTGAGCGTGAGCGGGAATGTTGTCGATATCATGACTCACCATAATACTAGGGACACCTTGCTGCTGCAGTTGCTCAAATGCCCACTGACTTACCTTGGCACTCGTGTTTGGGTCAAGGGCAGCAAATGGCTCATCCATCAATAAAGCTTGAGGTTGATTCGCCAGTGCGCGCACCAAGCCTACGCGAGAGCGTTCGCCGCCACTGAGCTGATTAGCGAAATGGCCCGCAACATAACCCAGCTCAATCTTCTCGAGCATATTCGTTGCCGTTTCACGGCGCTGCTGTTTATTCTGTTTTTTACCTTGCTGGTTTTTAGAAAGAGCGGGCAGTGCAAAGCAGATATTGTCTAACACATTCAAATGCGGAAAAAGATGCACGTCTTGCATTAATAAACCGATACCACGCTGCTCGACGTTCAGGTCGTTGAGCGGCTTTTCGTTCAATATGATGTCACCGCTGATTGAGGCGTGCTCAATCTCATCACCTAACACCCAGTGCAAAAATGTCGACTTGCCCATACCGCTTGGGCCGGTAAGTACCAGTAATTCACCTTGTTCGAGTGTTATATCGGGCAAGGAAATCTGCCCACTAACGGTGTTTATTTGGCAATTATTGATGCGCAGCATCGAAACTTCCTCGAAGACGTTGAGCCAGCACACTGGCGATGAAAAAGGCAATAAATGGCAGTGCAGCTTGCACTAACATATAGACTGCAGTGATGCTCTGCTCGTTACCCGATGCAATCGCAACTGCCTCAGTGGTGATGGTAGAGACTCGCCCTGCACCCAACATTAGGGTGGGAATGTATTGCGCTACACTGACCGAAAACGCGATGGCCAATGCGCTTAGCAGAGCGGGGCGAAGCAACATAAAACGTACTTGCCACCAACGTTGCCAATAGGAATAGCCAAAACTGGCAGCAACCAACTCATAATGCCTATCCAGACTTTGAAACGGCCCGCGAAGCACTAAGTAACTGTAAGCAAAGGTGAAAGGCAAATGCGAGAGGACTATCCAAGCCGTACTGTAACTCGCGCTCATGTCAGTGTGGGCGATTTGCCAGCCGTACACCATGCTTAGCTGCGGTAACAGTATTGCCAGTAACCACACATAATCGGGTAAATAGCGTTTGCTTTGTCGTTGTAGCTCTAAGGCGATTAAGGTTATTGCGACCCCCAGAACGCTGCTAAAAAAGGCAATGTTTAAGCTGTTCAGTAATGGCGTTTGCATGAAAAACCATTCATCTTGCCATAACGTGGTAGACCAACTCGCTGCGCTAAAAGGGCTTTGCGTATTCCAGCCTAATGACCACAGTAAGAAGGTAAGTAATATCGCTAAGGTTAATAGACTAAAGAGCCCCAACCAGGCCGTGAATATTCGAGCAAGGCGGGTGATTTTCAATGGATTGGCCATAACGGCAAGAGTACGAATTCGCTTTATAGCGAACCATTCATGAGTATAAATAGCCGCGACTAATACGCCAAGCATGGTCAATAAAAGCAGATTGCCCAGAAAGGCCATTGCTTGCTCATCTGCGGTGAAGCCAGTTTGCCAGTTATATAACACGACCGCGTAGAGCTCAGGAATGTTGGGGCCGATCAGAAGGCTAATGTCGAGTACTGATAAGGTGAAAGCCATCGCTGCGAGTAAGGCCAAGCGAGACTGCTTCAACACAGTAGGGAAAACCAACAACCACCAACTAGCACTTTCACTGTAGCCAAGTGCTCGACCTTGCAGTAGCCAATCTTTAATCGCCAACTGGCGACCCAGTGCGCTGAATATAAATAAAAAGAAGGGCACTTCTTTTATGCTGATAGCAATTAACATGCTCAACAAACTTTTACGCCCAAGGCCAAACCACTCAGGTGGTGTGCTCCCAAAGAGCTCCCAAAGTACGCTCCACACCATGCCACCTGAACTAAAGAGGTAGACTATGCCTAAAGCTACCGCTAAATGAGGTAATGACAGTAAAGGAGCAAGTCGCTGCTCTAAGGCTTGCCAGCGGGGGTTAAAACGATACTGACTGTATACGGTGAATGCCACATACAGCGCAATGATCGGCGCGAGTAATGAAAGCAGCAGAGAACTTAGAACTGATGACAGGAGGCCGTTATAAGTAAAAAATACGCTCACTTGCTCCCATGAAATTGGTGGTGAGAGCCATAAGCCCAGCACTACACCAAAAACCGGCAGCCCTGCGACAAATGTAACAAGCAGCCAGCCAGTAGCAAGGGTTAAGCGCCGTATCTTTGTTGCCATGTATCTTCAATCATTTGTTGCCAAGAGCTGTGTAACTCTTGCTGAGCGGGTAATGTTGAGACTTCATCCAGTAATGGCGTTATGACCGCGGGGTCCCCCCAACTGCCATTAAGCTTGCGCTCTTGAGCTAACTCGCTCAATAAAAAATGGATCACCACTTTCGCGCCAGCTGGACTTTGCGCCCCTTTAGGAATGGCAAGGTTATGGCTGTTAGTAATAGCACCGCCCTCAAAGTACACACGTTTTGCAGATTGAGGAATGCGTTTTTCATCTTGCTCTTTGCTTATTTGGTTGGGATTGAAACTGACCGTCATTGCCTGTTGATTTTGTTGAAAAAGCGCAAGTTGCTCGGTATTTGAACTAGGAAATGCGCTGCCCTTTTGCCATAGCAAAGGGTGCAGCTTGTCGAGGTAATTCCATAATGTAGGTAGCAGCTGTTGCTGCGCTTCAGGTGTAGCAAGCTCGAACAAACGTTCATCGTTATGACTAAGCGCCACTAAAAGCTGTTTCAAAAAAGTCGTGCCATGAAATTCGGGCGGGCGCGGATAACTCATGCGACCGGGCTGTTTCTTCGCTGCGCTAAGGATATCAGCTGGGGTAATGCTCATTTGAGCAAAGACGTTTTCATTAGCAATAATGTTGAATTGCCCAACGCCCCAAGGTATTTCGAAGCCATCCATGGGGACACCAAAGTCGTTGCGCAACGAAAGCTCTTCAGTCGCCAATAGCGTACTATTAGGGATGACTGAAGTAAGCCCCCCGAGTAATAGTTTTTGTTCTTTCAGATAACTAAAGTTTTCACCGTTTACCCAAAGTAAATCGATAGCACTTTTGCTGCCATCTTCTGCTTTTAACCTGCTAACTGCTTCGCTGATATCGGCTACTTTTACATGGCGCAAACGTACCTTATAGCGACTGGCAATTTCCCGGGCCGCCCAGCGTAAATAGTCGTTAACTGGTTTTGAACCGCCCCAAGCATAAAAGTACACGGTTTCGCCGCGGGCAGTGGCCAAGGTTTGCTGCCATTGTTTGGTGCTTTCGAGCTGGCTAGCTTGACTATCATTAAGGTCGTTTAACGCGTCATTTCCGATAGCCACTGATGGAACACATAGCGCTGCCAATAGCAGTACCAAGTTGCTCCGAACTAGTACTTTAACAAGTGTAAAAAAGCGAGTCAGTTTAGAAGTTAGCCACATCATTTAAACGCCAGTCATAATCCTTGAACGTAATAGGGTAGTCAGCGCTTTTAATTATATTACGCTGAGCTTGGGCACTGTCATCACCCTCGACTAATGCATCGCTGTAAACACTGAGCAAATCAAATAACGAGTTGAAACCCTCGTCACCCTTTTCGAAATCGCCACGATACCATTTAAAAATAGAAGACAGTGACGCTTCGCCTTTTTGGCCATTTGTCTTTATCTCATTGCGGCTATTGTCTGCTAAAAAAAGCTGCATTTGGCTATCTAATTGTGCTGTTAACTTAGACGATACAAATGCCTCATCCCGCAGTGGTGGGCACGACACCGCAGCACAAACAAGGGCTGCATGAATACGTGGCTCTTTGAACCATTTACGCACCATTTCGTGTTCAATATCATCTAGGTTGTGTTTTTCACTAAACAGCGTGAAAAATTTCTTTTCCCAAGGGGTTGTGAACAAACTACCCAAATCACGGATTGATTTAGCATTGCCTTGTTTAAATTCATCCCAGTTATCTATGATCAGCTTCAGTGTAAAGCCATTGTAAGCATTGATGAGAAAACTAAGCTGCTGCTGTTTATCCCATTCGTCGTATTGGCTTTTACTAACATCAGAAAATGCGCTTAGTGAGGTTTGTAGCGTATCTTTTTTAACTGACAATTGCTGGTAGTTGACTCGGGTTTGCTTTTTATCATCAGACATCTGCACTACTTCGCTCAGTAGCTGATCAAAATTATTATAACTGTGATCAAAATCAGCGGCGTGTAACACCATTGAAAATAAGGAAAGTAGCAAACTACCTGTCGTTAGGGTATATCGAACCAAACGTTTAACTTGATTGAATGGAGTATGCATACACTTCTCCGTTGAATTAATTTCAAATGTAGGCGTACGCGAATAAATGCAGCACGCCTATTGTTTTATAAATGACTTCTAGGGAACCGCTGGCCTACTTACGACGCCACGTGTGGAAACGCTCAAGGAAAGCCAACACTTTTTGTGGTGCGTGATCTTTCTTCCAATTACCTGCCGCGTTTTTGTTCGCTTCAGCCATCGTTGGATAAATATGAATAGTGCCCAATATTTTGTTCAATCCCAGGCCGTGTTTCATGGCTAAAACGAACTCAGCCAATAATTCTCCCGCATTGGCGCCGACTATGGTGGCACCGAGTATTTTATCTTTACCTGGTCTTGTTAGTACTTTAACAAAACCACGGGCGTGGTCATCAGCCAATGCTCGGTCAAGGCCGCCAATATCGTAACGGGTGACCTCTACCTCGATGCCCTGTTGTTTAGCGGACATTTCATTTAAACCAACGGTGGCAATTTCTGGCTCAGCAAACGTCGCCCAAGGGATAACACTGTAATCCACCTTGAATATTTTGAACGGTCTGAATAGCGCATTGACCGCAGCGTACCATGCTTGATGGCTCGCGGTGTGAGTAAACTGATAAGGGCCTGCAACATCGCCCGCCGCCAATATATTCGGGTACTTGGTTTGTAAAAAGTCATTAGTGACAACAGTACGATCAGTCTCAATACCAAGTTTTTCTAAACCGAAGCCTGTCAGGTTCGCTTGACGACCCACAGCAACTAATATTTTATCAAACGGAATACGTTCTTCTGTACCTTCAAACTCAACCACTAACACGTTGCCTTCGCTGGTAGTTTCAACGGCCATGGCGCTGGTATTCAAACGTAAATCGATACCGTCTTTTTCTAGCTGTGTTTGTAAATGCTTCGCTGCATCTGGGTCTTCTTTGCTCAGTACCTGATCGCCACGTTCGATTTGCGTGACATGGGTACCTAAACGACCAAAGGCTTGAGACAATTCGCAGCCAATTGGGCCGCCGCCCAACACTATCATGCGTTTAGGTTGTTCAGTAATTTCCCAGAGGTTATCAGCGGTTAAATAATCGATATCTTTTAAGCCGGGAATATCTGGTACAAATGCACGGGCGCCTGTGGCAATAACAATGTTGCGTGTGGTCAGTGATTCAATACCATTTTCAGTTTGAATATCAACCTGCCAAGGGGACACAATAGTGGCGTTACCGATTGCCACGTTTACCCCTAGCGATTCGTAACGCTCAACAGAATCGTGTGGCTCGATTGATTTAATCACGCTGTGAACCTTGTTCATTACCGCTTTGAAATCAATTTTTGGTGCATCATAAGTGACACCTGCGTTTTGCGAGGTGTGATGAATGTGTGCTAGCTTACTGGCATGCAATATACTTTTAGAAGGCACACAGCCCGTGTTCAAACAGTCGCCACCCATTTTATGGCGCTCAACCAAGGTCACTTTAGATTTAATTGCCGCGGCGATATACGCCGTCACTAAACCAGCCGAACCAGCACCAATAACCACTAGGTTACGGTCAAATTTCTTTGGCTTTTTCCAGCCTTTGTAAACACGGCGTTGTTGCAAAGCGCTAAGGATGAACTTAGCCAAAATCGGGAATATGCCTAACAGTACAAACGACAGGATCAGATCCGTTGAGATAATGTCTGATAATTGATTAATTTCTACTAATTGGGTACCGGCGTTGACGTACACGGCGGTGCCAATCAACATACCTAATTGGCTAACCCAGTAGTAAGTCCAAGTCTTTATACCAGTAACACCCATCACTAGGTTGATGATAAAAAACGGGAAGATAGGCACTAAACGTAAGCTCAGTAGATAAAATGCACCGTCTTTTTCGATGCCTTTATCAATAGACTCAAGCTTTTTAGAAAAGGTGCTTTTTACCCAATCCCGCAATAAGAAACGCGAAGCTAAAAAGGCTAACGTTGCGCCAATGCTTGAAGCGAAAGAGGCTAATAATAACCCCCAGCCGAAGCCGAATAATGCCCCCGCGCCTAACGTGAGAATAGCAGCTCCTGGTACACTTAAGGCTGTGGCTGCAGCATAAATTACTAAGTAGCCAACAAATGCGACTAACCAGTTCGCTTCAATATATTGAGCAAGATCTTGCTGATTGCTTTTAAGGCTCTCAAGTGTGAGGTATTGATTCAGGTCAAAGACAAAAAAACTGGCGATGAGCGCAGCGATGACGATGACTAATATTGCACGTTTACTATTCATTACGGGGTAGATCCTTAGGAGCTAGGCCTTAAAGTTGTAGGTGTAAGTTAACTGAACATTACGCGGCAGTTCAGGGAAAACCAATGTTGAACCGAAGTAACCGCCCTCAAACACAGGACGCCAGTTGTTTTCGTCAGTTAGATTGCGTATTTCAAGGCGCAAGCTCGACTGGTGAGTTAGGGCAACATTAGTATTAATATTAATGGTTATTTGGTCTCGGATTAACACAGTAGCGAGGTAATCCAGTGGGTAACTTTTGCTATAAATAGCTGAGCCAGATACATCCCAGTTATCCCATATTTGATAGCCAGCGCTAATCGATACGGTTTGTTGTGGTAAACCTTGCACACGCTGATTTGATGGCGCAAAACCAGCAAAATTAGGCGCACCGATACCTGTGCCTTGAATAATGTCAGGGCGAGAATTATCAAATGCGTCAGCGACTTGTTGTGAGTCTTGGGCGCTAGCGGAACCGTCATAGCGGGCGTCTAAGTAGCTGTAGCCAAGGTTAGCCCACAAGCTACTTCCTTGATAAAACACTTGCGCTTCGAAACCTTTGGCAATAATGCCAGTGTTGCTGCCATCACGATTACGTAAACTACGTGTTTGCTCGAACACTGATGCATCGGCGTACCAAGGTGAGCCGTCGGGCGAGTATTTTACACCTAGTTCGTATAGCTCGTTTTCAGTAGCAAAATTCAAAGGGTTTATTTTATTGTCAGCACCTAACACGGTACCGCCACCCATGCTGTTAGAAGTCGCTTCACTATAGCTATAGGTGGCATAGGTTACGATATCGTTATTGATTTTAAAGCGCGCACTGGCAGAGCCTGAGTACAACCATTTACTGAAGCTGTCTTTTGCCGCTACTTGGCCTTGGGGAGGCAGTGCGTCGCGGGCGGTGACATCGTAGTGGTCAGCACGTAAGCCAACAGTGGTGCTAAATCTGTTGGTCCAGTCGCTATCTTGTTCGGCAAATAGGCCCGTCTGCCAGGTGGTTGAGTCGGTGGTGTCGGACAATGAAAAGTCGTTGTTCCCATCTCCATCGATGTCGTAATTCGCACCAGGAGACACAAAAACACCAGGGCGAAGCTCGACTAAACGTGCCTGTTGGGTTTCAGTCAGAGGAATACGTCTTTGCTCTATACTGCCAAGTAAATCGATAGGTAAATCAGCTTCCGTCGTGAACTGGCTATAGCCAAGCACATCGTTGTAACGTAGGTCTATTCCCCAAGTAGTTTGCTGATCGCCAGACCAAGCGGAATTGATTTCAAGTCGGTTTTGCGCGGTTTTCGCCCCATCGATGATCTCAACAAAGCTGTTTTGCGCAATTTCTTCACGATCTAAGTATTGAAAGTAACTGCGGTTAGTCAGAGTATGCACCGCATTTAGCTGACGCTCGTAGGTACTATGAAAAACGTAAGTCTGTGCATTATTGATGTTGTCTGGGTCGGTAAGCACTGTGCTGCGAGGAATACGTATTTCGTCACTAGGGGAAACTAAAGCAAAAGCACCGGGCACTTGTGAGCCATTTGGTTGCACGCCTTGACCGGTAATGTAGAAACCGTTGTCGATTAGATTCTGTGTGGGGCGATTAATGCCGGCATTATCGGTAAAGTCCACATCGTAGTATTCAAAGCTGATATCCCAACTTGATTTATCATCTGGCAGAAGTTTGTAAGCAACGAATAAATCTTCGCTTTGAAATCCAGTAAAGTCGTAGTAACTGTTGTTATCGATGTATTCTGCACTAACCCGAACACCGCTTTTACCTTCTTCAATTGCGGTGTTTACGTCAACTTGGCCGCGATAGTGCTCCCAGCTACCTGCACTGGCTTGCAACTTTAAGTCTGTTCCAGACAGGGTTGCGGTTTTATTATTTAGATTAACAAAACCACCATTACGTTGGGTGGTACCTAAAATGACGGATGGGGCGCCTTTAACTACATCAATTTGCCCGACGCTGTTAAACGACAAGGGGATCCCAAAACCATTGTTGCCTGCTTGGCGACGCATACCTTGTTGAAATAGCTCGCCTAATTGGCCGCGGATAGTTGGTAAACTGGGGGCACCAAAACCACTGGCTGAATACGTGTTTGGCACTAAGGTAAGTACGTCTTGTAAGTCATCAATAGATAGCTGTTCTAACATGTCGCTGGAAATAGACGTTAGGGTTCTGGCTATTTCCGTTAAATTTTTGTCTTTACCGAACGGACCGTCGATCACTGCATTTTTAGGTGACATAACTAAAGTAGGTTGCGCAGAGCCAGTAACAGTGACGTGTTCAAGGTTGTTGTCTTGTTCACTATTTGTCTGTGGCCCAATACCAGCTTGAGTAGGGCTACTCTGTTCTTGGGCGCTCACAGTGAATGCCATCGCTAAGCTCGCGCTAACAATCAAGCTGTGCGGTAAAATCGACATGGTTTTTCCTTTTAAAATGATTCTGTGCCAAGAGACCCATCGGCGGCAGTTTTTATTACACGAATATTCTAATGAATGGCTTTGTATCAGTATTAAGCGCTATATTTTTTTAAGCATTACAGCCTAAATAGTTTTTTTATTCTAATGTATTGCCGACAATGTCTACGTTTGCATCTGTATCTTAGCTTAAATTTTTAATTAAAAATCATAATAAACAATATGTTATAAGCTAAATAGAATGCAGATAGAATCGAATTTTAAATCTCGAGTATTAATTTCACTGCTAAATAACCTAGCTTTTAGAAATATTTTATTGCCAACACTAAAACACAATTAAAGGATTGATAATGGCATGAGCGTCATTGCTAAGGGCAGCGGCTACTATCTTGCGGGCTTTTTAAATGCGTGCGTTATGGCAAGTTTGATGCCTGTATTATCTTTGTATGCATATCGTTATTTAGACGCCACTGCGACTCAACTCAGTACGCTATTGGGGGGGTATGCGCTGAGCAGCATTATGTATGCGTTTTTCATTGCGCGTATTGTGGAGCGAGTTGGTAAGCACAAGCATTGGCTAATAGGGATTAGTTTTTTAGCTGCTGGTGCGCTGGTTGTGCTGGCGAACACGCAAAATTACCTGGTTGCTTGTGTGGTGATGCTTGGCGTGTTTGCCCCTTTTCATGCATCAACGGCCTTGTTGATGGGCCTCGCATTTCGTTATTTTTGTAGAACGAAGATTAACCGGGTCAACGCGAGGTTAATGGCTACCGTCAGTGCTGCTTGGGTTATTTGCCCGAGTATTGCGTTTTACACGGTCGAAGAATTTGGTTTCTCTGTGTTTTTATATGCTCTGGCCTTGGTAATGCCATTGCTTACTTTGATGTTTTTTACCTTGCCCGCCTCACATGAAAATAAAAACACAATTCAATCAGTCGCAGAAATACATCAGCCTAAGGTGCAACGCGCTCTGATTAAAAACAGTGGCTTGTTAGACGAGAAAAAGAATGCAAAAAATCATTTAGGGCAGTATCTGCACTTGTTACCTCCCTTAGTGTTTTTTGCACTGCTCAGTTTTGCGATAAATTTATACCAACATATTTTGCCAGTCTATTTTGTGCAGCAAGCACTGCCTGTTAATTTGGTGGGGACGCTCTTTATGTGTGCCGCTATTGCTGAAATCGTTTTAATTGTTCGTTGTGTAGATTTATTGTCGCGATTTACGTATTTCCAGTTATTTATCATTGCCAGTGTCAGTGGGATCGCGTTCTTTTTATTGCTTCCACTTAACCAAAACATAACTTATTTATTCTTGATTCAGATACTAAAAGCGCTGATGTATGGCTTGATGGCTGGTTTAGGGATTAATCTATTGCAGCATTTGTTGCCCAGCGAACCGACCTTTGGCGCCGCTTTGTATCAAAACGCTTTTGCCATGGGGATGCTATTCGCTGGCTTTGCCGCTGGTGGAGCCATTGAGTTTTTACCGCCTAACTGGCTATTTAGCATCTGTGCTATGGTGACATCGCTGTGCTTGCTTATTCTTTTGTTCATCAAGCAGGCGTTTAGTATCACAAGACTATCTCTTGTTGAAAATACTAAGGACTGATACTAATGCGATTACGTCCGTCAAATTTTGCCCGATACAATGCAGTATCCGAAGCGCAAATGAGGGCTTCGGATGTGCGAAATTGCCCCCCGAGTTCGGTGGCTATTCCTTGGCTCACACTTACTCTAAAACTGGACGGTAGGCCCAAATCGCTAAAACTCAGGGTGTTTATTTGATGTTGAATATCTTTTGCCACTAATTCTGCGCTAACGGAGCGTAAACGCGGAAGAATTACAGCAAACTCCTCACCACCATAGCGCGCAGCTAGGCTGTCATTTGACGGTAGGCACTGCTCAATCGTTCTCGCTATCTTCTGCAGACATTTATCGCCATTGACATGTCCAAACTGGTCGTTAAACAATTTGAAATAATCTACATCGATAAGTATAAGGCTAATGGCTTGTTCTGTATTAACGCAGTCTAGCCAACTCTTCTGTAATGCTTTTTCGAGATTGTAGCGGTTTGCTAGCCCAGTTAAGTGATCTGTTGAGGCAAGTCGTCTTAGCTCGCTGTATTCACTCTTATGTTTGGTCAGATTGTGCATAACACCGACGAACAAAGGAGTGGGGGCAGTTAAAGACGTTGGCAGGCATGACACTGATAAGTCGGCTTCTAGCCAAGTATTATCATGTCGGTTGATCAATACTTCTTTCGGACCGTGATTCATCGGCAGACCAGAGGTTTTATGCCAATTGATGAACAAGTATTCATACTGTTCACGATATCGCTCATTTAAAAACTGAAACCACTTTTGCCCTATTAGTGCCTCTTGAGGGGCGCCAAAAAATTTGGCTGCCAAAGGGTTTATCACCTCAATTACACCATCTCCATTGACGATGAATATCGCTTCAGCAATGACGTTCACCATCTTGCTAAAGGCATGCATTTTTTCATTGAGTAATGGCAAAGAGAGCACATCTAACAATGATGAGCTATTTTCTTTTCTGTTCTTTGGTTCGTTCGCATCCGGCATTGAATGTCCTTTCAACTGTTCTCGTTGATTTATAGTGAGGACACTGTATTAAACTAAAGTCTCTAATACCTTCTGCTAACCTTCTGTTTGTAATTGTCTGTTTTTAAAGGTTTTAATTGTTTTGGTGACATGGGGAATTAAAGTAATTAATTACTATTAACGATGAGGTTTATGCATCCTAAATACCCGTTATACAAAAACGCGCTTTAAATAGCGCGCTTAATGAATTGACTCGAGAGCTTAGCCAGAGAGCATTCCCGCGGTTACCCTGAATAAAGTTAGGGTTACAAAGCTGGGTTTGCAATCAGTGAGATGAAGGGCAAAATAACAACGTAAGCCGAAGCCCCAACGGTTTATTGCAACTTATGATTACGTTGGCGTATTGAGGTAAAGCTAAAGTAGCATTTTAATGCATAGGCACTCACGATCGGTATGCATATTACGCTAGCAACCGTAAACAAAATGTCACCCAATGTTCCAAAAAATATACTTTGACTGACGTAACCTAATGCGCAAAGTAAAGCGATATGTAAAAGTAAGAAAGTTTTCATGTGAGCTCCTTTTGTATCTTAGTAAGCGTGACTGCTGTTACTTACTAAGACTCAATGTGTAAATGCTGCGTTAATCGACGTTCATACTCTATACCCAGCACTTATCTTTAACCTTCCGCTACTCTTCTGATTGTAAGGCTATGATTTTTAATCGGTATTTTTTGTATAGTTATTGCGATTTATCCATCATTTGAATAGCCAAATGTATTCATAAGCTATTCGCCCTAATCTATGACGACGATAAACGGGCAAGATTAGAACGAGCGAAAAGTGCAAGAGGGGCAATATAGAAGCAGGTATGTGTCTGGTGATTTGTGAGATATCGAATATCTATTTTTGTCGCCAGTGCGTGTTTGAATTCGTAGCCACAATGATTTGGCGCTAACGTGTTAGTGACGTGTAGTGCTCACTAATCTTTAATTAAGATTGTTACAAGCGGATCTTTCACAGCTATATAGAAGAAGTCGAGTTGCTGGAGCGAGTTCCTAAAAAAGCGATAGTTAAATATATAGATCAGTATCTACGCGCGCCGTGAAGTTGATGTTTACCAAATAAGGTGTTTGCTAAGTAGAGAACAGTGCTAAAAAGTATAATCTGCAACTGACAGATCTTATTCGATCTGCTTTTGACAGCTTTAAATCGATTGATCCCGGTGTAAAAAGCAGCATATAGACCTTATTTTAAACGCATTGACTAATTAATCGACACTTGAACTTTTTTTTGAAATAAACACTTGCGATCAAAAAAGGGATCTCTATAATGCGCATCTCGCTTCGGGGAGGCCACTTAAAACGGCTCACCGAGACAGGATTTCCTTAGTGTAAATCGTGTCATTGCGATGCTCTAAGAGCGTTGTAGTTAGCGGGATGCAGCAAATTGCTTAGTTTGAAATAAAATTAAAAAATTTG
>NZ_BAEP01000054.1 GCF_000315015.1 Paraglaciecola mesophila KMM 241
TAACCGCTTTCTGCAGTTCCGGTTGTTGCTGGTGCTGTATTTTCATCTGGCATGATGTTTATCTCTTACTCGTAACTTAGATGCGCGCTGCTTAGATTATTCGTCTTGTAACAACCAGTTTTTAACCACTTGCGAAGACAACTCTGGCTCGTTAGCCACCAATGCGCGAACAGCCTTAAGTACATCTTCGTCTTTGTGCAAATCAGGTAACATAAAGCTACCGTCAGCGGCAAAACCAACTTGTGAGTCATCAAACTCTTGCGACAACATACTGATGGTTTCATCACCTAAGTCTAACCCCTCATCTGCATCGAACTCATCTTTTGAGGTGGTCTCTTCAGGGTAAATAAGTTTACGTAGCATCGGACGAACCACGGCCAAAAGCAACACGATTATCACTAAACCGCCAATCACTAACTTCAGGATAGGCATAAATTTAGGGTCTTCCCAAATGGGCAGCTCTTCTAACGCTACCTCACCTTCCCGGCTAAAAGGAATGCTCACAACTTCGAGTGAATCACCGCGGGTAACATCAAAACCTATCCCCCCTTGCAACAAACGGCGGATATCAAGTAATTCAGCCTGCGAACGAGGAACAAGTGCACTCGTGCCGTCTTCACCTACTGTCGAAACATGATCAAGCGCTACCGACACACTCAAGCGACGAATGACGCCAGTTTGCTGCTTTGTGTGGCTTATGGTGGTATCTAGCTCGTAGTTTCTCGTTTCTTCTTTATGATTACGCCCTGGCACGGTCGTTTGTGCGTTACTTGCGCTAGCTTCTTCGGGGATGTTCGAATCGAGCGGGGGTTGATTAGTCAATGCCCCAGGTATACCACCTAACATGCCGCCTACACTGTTGTCTTCTACTGTCATTTCACTGCGCACAGCAGGTAAGTCAGGATTGTAACTGCGTTTGGTTTGCTCAACAGCGGTAAAGTCCATGGTCACATCAGCTTGAGCGGTATAATTACCCAGACCAAGAACGGGGATCAAAATAGAGTCAATTTTCTGTAAGTACTCAGTCTCGCGCTTACGCTCCATTTCAAACTCTTTTTTACTTCTTGCTGCTTCACTGTCTTGTGAGCCAGAATTGAGAAGCCGCCCATTGCTATCGGTCACTGTGACTCGCTCAGGCTCTAAACCCTGCACCGCAGATGCAACGATGTCCACGATTGAGCTCACTTCTTCATTGCCCATTACCGCACCGCGTCTTGAGGTTATGACAACGGTAGCGCTGGCCTTTTTCTCACGGCGAGCAAATACGTTCTCTTTAGGCAAAGCCAGTAATACTTTAGCACGCGTAACCGCGCTCATTTCTTCCAATGTGCGCGCTAATTGCTGTTCACGCGCGTGCTTTAAACGTACTTTTTCAACACGTTGGCTTACACCGAATCCCATATCTTGCATGATGATGTCGGTGCCTTCAGACACGCCTTGGCTTAGGCCTTGGCGAGCCATACCTAATTTAATATTTTGATATTGATCAGCGCTGACATAAACGGTATTACCTTCTAGGCGGTAATCCACTTGGTTCTGGTCAAAATAATCTAACGCTTCAATCAACTCTTGGGTTTGCATCTTCGCAAGCGGTCGATAATCAGGCTCCTGAGCCCAAATCATAATAAACACCGCTATCGCTACACATATGACCAAGGCCACAACAAGTGTCAGTTGACGAACCATGTCGGTGGAGCCAAGTGAATCCATAAAACCAGATTTTTGCTCTGCTTCTGAACCACTTGAGTATGGATCCGCGCCGGCATTGCTCATTGCCAATTCTGTACCTGTTGCTTCTGCCACGAGTTAGCTCCTAAACCGGCATGTTCATAATAGTTTTGTAGGCTTCGAGTACTTTGTTACGTACTTGAATAGTGGCCTCAAACGCTATACTAGACTTTTCTTTCGCTACCATAACATCCGCTAAACTGAGACTTTTGTCTCCCATTTCAAAGCGTTCTGCTTGGCTTTTAGCGTCTAACTGCATAGTGTTGACTGACTCAATAGCCTGGCCAAGCATATCGGCAAAATTCTCTCCTGATGGATTGACCTGGATACCATTCAGGCTGGCTGGATTGATTTCACCTAAACCTGCTTTGCTTTGTAAAGCCATGCTTTGCATGTCTTGATAAAGAGATTGTGCCTTGATATCCATGATGTGCTCCTGGCGAATTGATGAGATGACGGTATTCGGTCTCAACCAGTTAAAAGCAAAGTTAATGCCAACAAAAATAAACTATATAATTCAATGGCTTATATTGATTTTAGTAAGATGTGAAGGCATGACGGTTTATTGACATAAAACTAAAGTTTACTGATTTATGTTAGTATCAATCGAAATAGACCAGTGAACGGAAGTAAAAGAATGCGAGGTACGCTTAAGGGATAAAAAAAACCGCCTATCGCTTAGGCGGTCAATTGCGGTATTACGCTAGCCATAGTGCAGAACCAACGCTTACATTTTCATTATTTGTGAGATGGATTAGGCTGGTAATTCAATGCCTACTTCGCGCATTTTAGCCAATTTATAACGTAGTGTGCGCGGGCTGATGCCCAACCGCTCCGCTACGTCTTTCCTGCGTCCTTGGCAAGACTGTAAGGTATCTAGGATAATTTGATGCTCTTGCTGACGAAGCTCCGAACCTAATTTACTTTCATCATCTTCAATAATTTGTTCATGGTTATTGTTTAACTCACTTTCAATCGATTCAAGCATAAGATCGTCTGCTTCAATTTTTTCGCCATCACATAAAATGAGCGCCCTTTGCACGACATTTTCTAATTCTCGTACGTTGCCAGGCCAGCTATGCTGTAACATTTTACTGCGCGCTGAAGAGGAAAAGCCAAGGGCACTAGCTCCCTGCTTACTGCGATGACGAGCCACTAAATGCTCCGCTAATGGCACTATGTCTCCTGGGCGTTTATCAAGGGGAGCCCACGTTAGCGGGAAAACGTTTAGGCGATAATACAAATCTTCACGGAATAAACCATCGTCTACCGTTTGGCGAATATTACGGTTGCTAGTAGCCACAACACGCACATCCAGTGGGATCATTTTACGGCTACCGAGGCGCTCTACTTCTTTTTCTTGGAGTACACGCAGTAATTTAGCTTGCAAACCTAAATCCATCTCACTGATTTCATCAAGCAAAATAGTACCACCTTGGGCTTGTTCGAATTTGCCCGGGCACGCCTGAATAGCACCAGTAAAGGCACCTTTATCGTAGCCAAACAAGGTTGCCTCAAGCATATTTTCAGGAATAGCCGCGCAGTTTATTGCCACAAATGGCTGATCCGCCCGGGACGACTGATCATGAATGTATCGGGCTAACACCTCTTTGCCTGAGCCACTTGGCCCGAGTACCATAACGGTTGCATCAGATTGCGCGACTCGTTGGGCGAGTTGCAGTAACTTGACACTACTAGGGTCAGCAACAATAGGGTCGTATGAAAGGACTTTTTGCGCAGGCGCATAACGCCCTACTAAATTCAGCAATACTTCTGGAGCGAAGGGCTTTGACAAGTAATCCGTTGCGCCATCACGCATAGCCGTTACCGCATCGTCGATGGTGGCATAGGCTGTCATCAATAGCACAGGAACATTCGGGTATTTATTTTTTAAGCTGCGTAATAGCGATAATCCACTCATTTCGCCCATCTGAATGTCGCTCACGACCAAATCGATGGTTTCTTCATTCATCATCATCATACCGCGCTCTGCACAGTCCGCAGCTAATACGTTATATCCGCCTAGTAATAGCGTGTCGACTAAAGCTTCACGCAAACCTGCATCATCTTCGACAATAAGGATCGTTGTTTTAGACATAAATTTAACTCCTCGCCTGTTGGGCGTGAATGTTTGTTGCTCCAGCGGATAAGCCCTCATCTGCGGTTCGCGTTAATATGGGCAGCACGATAGTGAAACATGCCCCGCCAGAGGCTAGATTTGAAACACTGACTTCGCCCTGATGAGATTGCACAACAGTTTTAACTACAGCTAATCCCAGCCCTGTACCTTGGCTACGAGTGGTAAAAAACGGTTCAAATATATGGTCAAGCTTGTCTTTGGGAATACCGGGGCCGTTATCAGTCACTGTTAAGCGCATGCAATCAGGCTTCAGGTCATCTCTTTGAGCACTAAAAACAATGCGCGCACCGTTTGGTTTGGCAATCAGCGCGTTGTGAATTAAGTTTTGCAACGCACCGCTTAAAGCGGTCTTGTTGCCAATAAAATGAATATTTGGCTCGGGTAATATGATGTCTAAAATACCGCCACTCTTGTTGAGCATGGCTTCACTTCCAGCTTTCACTTCACGCATCATGTCTTCAAGAGAAATATCCACCAGCACTTGCTCGTTACCACTCTTGGCGAACAATAGCATGTCGTTTACTTGACCTTCTAAGTCACGTAAACGAGAGAGCAATTTATCGCTGAAACGCTGACGAGATTCCTTAGCCAAATCACCGCTGGATAAGTTAGCGGCATATAACATAGCTGCAGATAGTGGTGTGCGAATTTGATGAGCTAGTGAGGCGACCATTTTGCCTAAAGAAGACAATTTTTGCAGGTGGCCGATGCGTTGTTGAAGTTGGCGCGTTTCAGTCAAATCCGTCAGTACAATAAGCTGACCCGGTTCGTTTACCAAGGGAGTGATAGACAATTTTACTTTGCGACCGTCAAATAAGGACACTTCATGCCCATCATCAGCTTGAGGTTTAAAGGAGCGCTTGATGATATTGCGCCACACTTGCCCTTCTAATGGCTCACCCAACAGCGATTTAGCCAAATGATTTGCCTGTTTGACATAGCCTTTACCATCAATGACTACAACACCTGCGGGCATCACTTGTAATAAGTGTTCCAACCTAGTGGCTTGTTGACGCAGAGCCTGAATGTCTTGTGTGGTGTCTACTGAACCAAGCGAGGAAGTGCTATTTCCATCAACTGAATTTGAGAACGATATGACAGCCCCTATCGAAGAAGGTGCCTGAGTAGTGTTTTGGGTCTGTAAATTACTTAATGCCATATGTTCCTCACGTCAAAACTTAGACAGATTGAATACAGCTGTTAGGTAAGCACATCCTATGCCAATAAAATATCAACCAAAAATCAATTGGTTACTGAAATAAATGTGTCATTTTTTTGTCGAAGGGAGGGTATGCGAATATTCGAAAAGAGCAGCTAAGCTTTGCTAATATCGTATTTCCGCATTTTTTCTACTAAGGTGGTTCGGCGCATTCCTAGCACTTCAGCTGAGCGAGCAACGACCCAGTCCTGCTGCTCCAATGCTTGGGAGATTAAGCTGACTTCCATCTCTGAAATATACTCTTTGAGGTTAATCCCCTCTGGGGGTAACTCAGCAGAATTATTGCTCTCGTCGGAGCTTTCGTCACTGTCACTTTCTGCGTCAGCTGAAAACAAGGCGTTAAGCGCTTCGCGCTCAAGTAGTTCTTCTGGGTAGTCAGGCTCATAATCATCAGCATCTAAATGCTGGTATTTATGTGGTAAGTCCCCGACATCAATCAATTGGTTGGGATATAAAATCATAAGGCGCTCTACAAGGTTAGATAGCTCTCTAACGTTACCCGCCCAACTGTGCTCCATGAGCGATTTCATCGCATTTTCGGTAAATTTTATCTGAGCGTTTTCTCGCTCCATGCGTGAAACAAGTTCCTGTAAAAGAAGAGGAATATCTTCGTGGCGTTCGCGTAATGCAGGGCTATCGATAGGAAAAACATTCAAGCGATAGTATAGATCCTCACGAAAGCGGCCCTGCTCAATCATCTCTTCAAGATTCCGATGAGTTGCAGCGACAACTCGAACGTCACAGCGGATAGGCTTCATTCCCCCTACCCGTTCATAAGTGCGTTCTTGTAATACCCGTAACAGTTTCACTTGCATTTGCAAAGGCATATCGCCGATTTCGTCTAAAAATAGAGTGCCGCCTTCGGCCAATTCGAAACGGCCTTTGCGAGAACTCACAGCGCCAGTAAATGCTCCCTTCTCGTGACCAAATAGTTCACTTTCTAGCAACTCGCCAGGTATGGCCCCACAATTTACTGGAATAAAAGGATTTGTACCGCGCTTAGACAAATAATGTACGTTACGAGCAATGACTTCCTTACCAGTACCTGATTCACCGAGAATAAGGACGTTTGCGTCAGTCGGCGCAACTTGCTCAATAAGGTGTCTTACACTTTGAATTTGATTACTTTTGCCCACCAAACTGCGAAACAGTTTTGTTTTATTTTGCGGCGTAGTTTTGCGGTTGGGTTGCATCCGGCGATGCTCTTGGCAACGGTGTAACATTTGCGTTAGCAACGGGTAGGTTACCGCTTCATCCACCGCTCCTACTCGGTTGGCACCAGACTTAAAATTTGGGTCTTTGCTATCAACTAAAATAAAGGGCTGCTGAGGAAATTTATCACACAGCTCACCCGCTAATTCAATATTCAGAGCATCAATCAATACAGCATCAAAAACAGGATGAGATTTAAGAGTACTGACGGCTTGCTCGAATGCGATAGCGTTACTGCTTTCACCGAGAAAGGTCAATATGGTGTTCAGATTATGCCCGAGCGTGGGTCGCCCACTGATAATCAGAATATTACTCATGCATCCCTCAATATTTTCGTGTTAATTAACTGTTTTACTTCTGGTTTTAATTTTAACCATTCATTGGTGATTAGCAATAGAGGAATGAGCGCTAAATTTAAAGGTTACAAGAATTAAAAATAAATACCATGTATAACAAGGAGTTAAAAAAATCATCTATTACTAAAAGCTAGGTCGAAAGTGATTCAAAACGTACAAAAAAACAGCATAAAAAAAGGCCGGAATGGCCTTTAGTTTCTCGCAGCTTGTTTATTAACCATTTAACAAACTAAGCACTTGTCCTTGCTGTTGATTTGCTTGAGCCTGCACTGAAATGCTCGCTTGGCCAAGTATATTGGCTGCAGCGCTATCCGCCGTTGCTTGCGCGTAGTCGGTATCTTGAATACGACTTCGGGCTGCAGCAACATTCACATTTGCCTGAGTTAAGTTACGTGCTGCACTCTCAAACTGGTTTTGCGTAGCACCCAAATCGGCTCTAGCGGCACCAACAAACTCGGCCGCTTCATCTGCAACGGTTAATGCTTCTTCGGCGCCTTGCGCTGTGCTTAAGTCTACATTTAGCACATCAGTTAAACTTGCAGCAACGTCTTGAGTCTCCACACCGATTTTCTGCCCTGCATTGGCACCAATTTGAAAATCAATAGTGCCGGCATCACTGAGTAGTGACTTACCGCCGAATTCAGTTTGCTCAATCGTTTGAGATATATTCTCTTGTAACTGAGTCACTTCCACTTGAATGGCTTGGCGATCGGAGTCGCTTAAAATCCCATTACCGGCCTGTACTGACAATTCACGAATTCGGCTTACATCATCATTAATACCGGATAACCCACTCTCTGCGACTTGCGTTAAGGACACGCCATCATAAGCATTAGTTACCGACTGTCGGTTGCCTTCAACTTGCGAGGTCAACCTGTCAATAATTTGCTGAGCAGCGGCTCCATCTGCGGCACTGTTGACCTTTTTTCCAGAAGCTAGCTTCTCAAAGATAGACTCCTGCCTTTGCTGAACTTGTTGCAACAAAGATGAATTAGACTCTGTATTTAGATTAATCATACTTTTCTCCTAGAAATTGTACCTCTACAACTTCTTAAAACCTGAATTGAGAGTAGCAAAATATGGGTTAAAAAGTAAGCAGTACAAAAGTATGTTTTACGATACCTCTCTATCGACATCAATACTTGGGAGAAATTGCGTCTATTCGTTAGCCCAATTCTAGCGCGAATATTTAGCGTTTGATGATGAGGCTCTAGGTTTCTGTCTTTTCATCAAATGCTTATGTAGACTTTGTGTCAAATAATTAGCAGTAAAACGGCCCAGTTATTGCTAAATTTGCGATTAATCCTGTGCCAATGACGTTTCGACTAGTATCCCAGCGCTATTGATTGAAACGCTTAGTACTGAGTAATTGAACCATCGCTACTGATAATCATAACAACCGTGACTATAAGTGAACCATGTTAAAAAATATTCGCCTGCACTTAGAGAAAGATGAAGAAAAACAAGCCGCATTAGATGATGCATTAGCTAAAAACATTGTTGAAACACGCAGCAATAGCTTTAATGCCTTTCAGCGCAACATTCCTTCCCTTCTTCCGCTGATCAAAGATTCTAAGCTTTCAAACTTATCTTTATTTATTAATAAGTGGGGCGAAACCAATATCGTTGATTATGGAATAGGCAGAACATTTTATGGGTTTCACCCTCAAGAAGAAATAAATCAGCAGGTAGCGCAGTCACTTAAGCATTGCCCGAGTGTTGAGTTCCACAATACTAAAATGCAATTAAAGCACACTGATACGCTCACAGACCCATTTGATTTTACCCAACTAGAAAGCTTTAAGACGGAGCAAGCCTTAGGGCCAATGCCAGATGAAGTGGAATGTTTAGTGGTACTGGGCTGTGGCATCGGTTTGCACATAAAGCAATTACTTGAAGCGCGAACAATCAAAAACCTCATTATCTATGAACCTGAAGTGCAGTACTTTCAATGCTCAACCATGGCCACGCCTTGGGCTGATATTTTTGCTTTAGCCAAAGCAAAAGGGACTTCACTTTTCATTCAAATAGAGAAAGACGGCAGAGACTTATTGTCTGATATACATGAGCTTAGGGAACACATTTCCTTAACCCGTTTTTATGTTTATAAGCACTATAATCAGCAGGTGTTTGATTCGATTCATCAGGATATCTGCACGCGTAGCTGGGAAGATATTAGCAATAACGGCTTTACCATCACGCAAGAGAAGAGTCATTTAGAATACGTGCCATCCTGGACGCCTAAACTAGATTTGAATGCGCACCACCAAGTGTCCCCCAAAAGTGCGCTATTTAAACAGAACCTAGGTGCATTTAAAAAATACTTCCCGAATATTTATCAGCAATACAAAGACTACAAACCCAAGACTTGGTTACCAATTCAAAATCAGTCTGAAGAGGTTAACGTACTAAAATCTCAGGGGTTGTATACCTGGTACGGTAACTCACCTAAGCAAGACTGCATTTTGAATTTTGAGAATTTTAACGAGCAACCAAATAAAGATGGCCTAGTGCTTGGTTATAAAGGCACCAAACTCGCGCACTATGTCCATTATCAGTTTGTAAACGAGACCCAAGAACTTTTAAAAGAAGCTGAAGAAGAAGTGGGTGAATTGCCCGAAACGATAGCTTCTATCATCATGTTTGGCCTGGGTATTGGTTATCAGCTGGAAAAATTGCTGGACGAGCATACGGTGGAAAAGCTGTTTGTGTGTGAGCCCAATCCTGACTTTTTTTACGCGTCGTTGTTTGCCATAGATTGGCAGGACATCTTTGTAAAAGTAGAAGCTAATGATGCACGCATATACTTAAATGTAGGTGATGACGGCACTCACTTATTCAATGACTTGTTAAACCAATTTCATTCCATTGGCCCGTATATTTTAAATAATACCTATTTTTACCAAAGCTATTACAACGCTTCGCTCAATAGCGCCATTGCCCAGCTCAGGGAGCAACTTCAAGTGGTTATCTCCATGGGAGAATACTTCGATCATGCCTATTACGGCATCGAGCACATGAAAGAAGGATTCCGACGTGATTACCCGTTATTGATGAATACCCCATCGCAATTCCTAACTTATGAAGACAGAGAAGTTCCTGTTTTTATCGTAGGCAATGGACCGTCTTTAGATATGTCGATTGAGGCAATCAAAGAATGGCGTGACCAAGCTATCGTGATTAGCTGTGGTACTGCCCTTCAAGCTTTATATAAAAATGGCATCACGCCAGACTTCCACGCCGAAATTGAGCAAAACCGCAGTACTTTCGATTGGCCTGTTTTGATAGGCGACTTAGACTACTTAAAGAAAATAACGCTTATTTCCTGCAATGGTATTCACCCAGACACATGCGAGTTATACAAAGATGTACTGATCGCGTTTAAAGAGGGGGAATCATCAACAGTTTCTGCATTGAGTGTACTGGGAAAACAGCACTTCGAAGTACTTCAGCAATCCTTCCCTACTGTTAGTAACTTTGTGACGAATATCGTTAGCGTACTCGGCTTTAACCATATTTACCTAATGGGGGTCGATTTAGGTTTTGTAGATGTAAACCACCATCATTCAAAGTCCTCAGGTTACTACCAAGAAGATGGCAATGAAACCTATGATTACTCAGCCGGTAATATCACCTCACTTGTTGTACCAGGTAATTTTAGTCCTAAGGTAAATACTAAGCATGAGTTTAAAGTATCACGGCAGATCATCGAGCAAGTCACCCACCGAAAGCCAAAAGAACAAACCTTCTACAATTGTAGCGATGGTGCCAGAATAAAAAACACCACACCTCTTATGATAGAAAATCTACTCATCATGGCGAGCAATGATGAGCGTGACCATGCTTTGGAAAAACTGCATAAAAAGGTTTTCTCAACCAAGTACAGTACCCACTTTATCGAAAAATATGAAAAGCAGTTTTCAAATGAATTAATGCTTGAAGAAGTGCAGCAACTACAGAACTTAGTCGAACAGGA
Source organism: Paraglaciecola mesophila KMM 241 (assembly GCF_000315015.1). Lineage (GTDB taxonomy): Bacteria > Pseudomonadota > Gammaproteobacteria > Enterobacterales > Alteromonadaceae > Paraglaciecola > Paraglaciecola mesophila. The sequence continues at coordinate 10,632 of NZ_BAEP01000054.1, forward strand.
AATTTCGGCGCCTGAAGATATTAACAACTTAATTAATACCCAGAAAGAGTTGCTGTTTGAATCATATCAGTCAGGCCGCTCACTGCTGTTTTACTATATGTATGGGACGGTAAATTATGCAAATGCTGTTTTTACAAAGCTTTCGTTCTCAAACCAAAATTTATTCGAAATACTACGTTTTTTTTCAGCAACGCTGAGAAAAATCAAATTAGCTTTGTCACTGAAGGTTAAGATGTTCGATAACTCTCATTACAAAAATGAAGTCAGAGAGGTCAAACTATTTCGAACGTTTTCAGAAAATAAAAAAATGTACATCATGACGGACTGTCATGATTTCAGACAGTCTGCAGTGCGTGCAATGACAACTCACTATTCATGGATAGAAGTACATTGTATTGATGTGCAAACTGGCAATGAGCTTAAAGGCATCGAAGACATTGATGATAAAGACTTTGCCATCATCTATATCAAACCGAAAACTAAAGAGCAGTATTTACATATTTATACTAAAGCAGGCGGCCAAAAAAGTTCACCTAGCAGTTTAGCTCAAATAATCTCACTGCCTTGGGATGGCTCACAACATCCCTATATTAATTCAGCTTATTACTCGGCTAAACTTGCGATAAAAGCATGTTTATGTGAACACAAAGCTAGAACGATTAAACTCAAGTACTATGTAAAAGAAGGGTTTAAATTACCCTTAGTTAGTACTTTCGAGAACCCGAGCAGCGAGATAGTGGTTGATTTTACCGGCTATTGTGCATTCTACGATAGCAATCATTACATCGATGCGAACATCAGTAATAACGGTGAGCGAGGCTCATTAATATTTAGCTTTGACTATAAGAATGAATTCTTTCGAGAGTATATTTCGACGAAGAAATTTCAAGCAATTAAACATGAATTATAAATTAAATGAGTTTGCTCTACTGAGCCTGGGCCGTTGCGGTACAACAATGTTTCAAAATATGATTAATAGTCATAGTGAATTATACCTTTCAGACGAATGCCATTGGATGCGCGGTATGAATGAACCAGGTCTTCAATACCACCGATTTGCAGAAGTAGACGATATAAACGTTAATAAGATACCTGATGATTCGAAATGGTGGGATGCGCTAAAGGCTCTAAACTCATCTTTGATACTGGACAAAAAAGATAAAAAATGTGGTTTGCAATACATCGGGCAAACCAACTTAAACAATATTGCACCTCTTTACAAAACATACCCTCAATTACCGAGCATAATTCTCATACGTGATCCTCGCTCGCTTTTACATTCATTGTATAGAACGGGGATTGGATACCCCTCTGCGGCAAATGACTTAAGAAACATCATCGAGACAGTTAAGCACTATACGGATAATGTACTAATTGTGAAATATGAAGACTTCATTTTAAAACCTGAGTATTGTATTAAAAGCATTTGTTCCTTTTTAAAAGTAAAATTTGAACGTGAGATGCTTGCCTCTTTAGCTAACATAGTATCTCATGGCACACAATCCGCGTTGGCTTTCTCAAAACCAGACGCAAAAAAAAACAAACAGAAAAACGAACTTCCTCTATCATTACTTTTCCCAATTTGTAACCTTGTTGAAGACATAAAGACACTTGGCTACGAAGTTTTTCAAGAAAATATTAAGATCATAACTGACGTTGCTCCAACGCGACATACAATATATTCAAAACATTTAGCAATAAACTTTGATAGCACCATATATAAAGATGGAGTATTTATCACCGAAGCAAGCGCAAATTGTCTAGGCATAATTTCGATAAAATCTAAGCTTGAAATAATTAAGATAAACTTATATTCACAAATAATATTTCCAGGATTTAATTTTTTTGAACTGCATATATTTGACATTAGAAAAACAAGCACGAGCAAAGTTAAGCACGCAAAACATAAGAATTTCAAAGAAGTTTTCGCCCTATTAGACATAATTCAGTCTATAGAAAAAAGGAAAATTTATATTTATTCCGCAGGCACAGAAACAAAAGGTTTTATCGATCGATATGAATTCATCAACAAGCTTAATATAGCTGCCATTATAGATATCTCGCCTAATCATGAAAACTTTTCTCACGGAAATTTCATAAAAAAATAATTACATTGCAGCATATTGAAGATACAGGAGATGAAATCTTTTTAATTACGACATTAAAACACTGCAAATCTGCAAAGAGAAACTTAGTCGAGTTGGGTGTGAATGAGGATAGAATTTTTACAGTAATCTAAGCTAAAGTAGAGATTTATAAATGTGAATTTTATACCAACTTAACTAAGGTGATAGGGGTTTGTTCCAAACCACTGAATTTTTATAAAAATTTTAACTTTAATAAGTTGTAGTTAAAACTGGAAAATTGAAATTACCCCACAATAAAAACAGTATATTTTCTTTCTAAAATTATACTAATTTAGGTTTTTACACACCTTGTCGATAACTTATAAAGAACACAAGAGGAAATACATTTTGAACGTCAAAAACAAGACTGGAAGCCTACCATCTAAGGACTATGTATTTGCGACTGATACTCAAGGAAACCTGAGCTTCAAGGGCAATTTTGAAGCATATTACAAAAATGAACAAGACCCTTGGGATCAATCTGCCACTGGTGAGTCGGCAGACTACTATCTCAGTTCACGAAGTCGTATAGCAAAATATATCGAAGCAAAAAAGGCATCTCAAGTTTTAGAGATTGGCTGTGGACTTGGGTATGCTTGCAATCATTTTAACTCAATCTATACAAGTAGTTATACTGGATGGGATATTTCCAAGGCTGCTATTACTAAAGCGAAAGAACAGTTTTCAGAGTTCACTTTTGAAGTATGCGATATCACAGCAACACTAACTCATATAAAAAAATATGATGTAGTCGTTCTCAACCAATTACTTTGGTATATCCTACCGCATTTGGATCAAGTCATGAAAAACTGTAGCCAGTTATTGACTGACAATGGAGTGTTAGTGATTGCCAATGCATTCGCTCGCGAGCAAAAATTTGGGGTTGAATTCATTGACGGTTTTGGTGGCGCATTTAACTACTTTAACGATCCCAAGCACCCAACCAAAATGCTGCACTGTGAATACAATGATGAGGGATTCAGAAATTTAGATGGGCTATTTATTCTCAACAATAGATAACCCCCCATGTAAATTGGGAAACGCATAAAAAGGTAAAAAATGTTAAACGAAGCAACAAAAACAAATTTGAGACGTAAATCGGTTTACATCGATGACGTGCAAATAATAGAAGATACACCACTTTTTAGCTGGATAGATATCAATCCAACAGAGTTGTGTAATCGTAAATGCGTTTTTTGTCCTCGGGTTGACGAACAACAATATCCCAACCAACATCTGCATATGGATTTGAATTTAGCCCAAAAGATTGCAGACGAATTAAGATCGTTGGAGTATAAAGGTGTGGTGGTGTTTTCTGGATTTGGCGAGCCTATGATGCACCCAAAATTTACCAAGTTGGTAGCTATTTTTAAAGACGTCTGCAGACTTGAAATGGTTACCAACGGAGACTTTCTTAATGAAAGAAAAATTACCGAATTGTCAGAGGCCGGTTTAGATTATTTTGTTGTCAGTATGTATGATGGCGAACATCAAGTTGAAGAGTTTAATAAGAAATTTGCAGCCTGTAACATTGAAAAATCTCGCTTCATCTTGCGCGACCGTTGGCACAATGAAGAAGATAGCTTTGGTCTCAAACTAACCAACAGAGCAGGCATGATAAATGTTGGAGACCAAGCGCCAATTGATGTTAAACACCCTTGTTACTATACGGCTTATTCTTTAACTTTAGATTGGAATGGCGACGTATTACTATGCATGCAAGACTGGAATCACAAAGTAAAGTTCGGTAACTTGACCAACCAATCTCTACTTAAAATCTGGAAGTCACCCTACTACAACCAATATAGACGAAAGTTGCTAAATGGCTCTAGAACATGTGCGCCTTGCAGCGGATGTAATACTGATGGCACCTTACATGGTCATGAGCACGCCAAGGTTTGGCGGCCAATTATCAGTAAGTGAGCAACCCAATGAACAAAATTACGTTTGATAAAATACACACTCAAACCAAGCAAAAAAAGCTTATGGAGATGATGCAATTATCTGCATTGGCTTGCCATGATATTGCCAATACAAATTGTCAATCCAGTACCTGCCCTATTTGCCTTTCTGACGATATCTTTTTCTATGTGGAAAAATTTGGATTTAAGTTGGATAAGTGCCGCCAATGCCAGCAAATTTTTTGCAACCCTATGCCAAATCATGAACAGCTAAATTGTTATTACAACGGCGAAATGGGCGAGTTTGAGAATCAATTTTTTGCTGACTCATTTGAAAATCGCATCCCGATTTTTGATTATCGAATTCAGATTATTCATCAACATCTTAAATCTGGGAATTTATTAGATATAGGCAGTGCGATTGGTATTTTTATTGAAGCATTAAACCGCGCTGAAACTAAGCTCAATGTCAGTTGTTGTGAGCCTAGCAAGGATGCCTGTGAAAGATTGAGCAAAAGATTTCCGCAGGTAACTTTATATAATGATTGGTTGCAAAATCTACCCGGAACTATGCAATACGAAGGTATTTCTTTGTGGGATACTATAGAGCACATAGATCAAATAGATGCTTTTTGCACTAAAGTATATAGCTTGTTAAAACCAGGCGGATATTGGTTTTTCTCTACTCCCAACACCACTAGCTTTGAATGGGAAATAGCCGGTAAAGATCATGTTCAACTTCTGCCACCTGGTCACATCAATTTATTTAATCCCAAAAGTATTAAAATACTGCTAGATAAACATGGCTTTGAGCTACTTAAAATTCTTACTCCCAATGGCTCATTGGATGTTAGTTACATTGAAAAATTGATTCAATCAACCTCTAAATATGATGCTAACTTAGGTGTTTACCTTAAAGAAAGATTCAAGGAAACAGACTTTAAAGATGGATTTATTCAATTGATTTCACAAACAAATAACGCCGGAAATATGCTAGTTATTGCACAGAAGCCAGAATAACTGATGAACAAAACTTATCGCATTATCAATCCTGGTTATGATAATCAGGCTAAGCAATTCATTCGTGCACAGGGAAACTTTTTATTTGACCAAAACGACCAGCCTTTTATTGATTTGGTAATGGGCGCTGGCTCGCTCATATTGGGACACTCGGATAAAGTTGTGGTCGAAAAGATCAAACAGCAAAGCGAAAAAAGCTCGTTGTTTTTACAGAACAACCCCAGTGTGCAGGCACTCAGCAATAAAGTTGCGCAGCTTATTCCCTGTGAACTAATCAATCAAATTTATTGCAATACAGGTAGTGAAGCCACACAACGGGCCGTTAGACTCGCCAGAGCGGCTACAGGCAAAACTCATATAGCCTCTTTTCAAGGTGGCTGGCATGGTATGAACGAATGGACACTATTAGATGATGGTGGAAGGTTTGGACAGTCAACAGTCAGAGCAGACAACGGCATCCCCAAGGTTGCATTGGAATATTCCTTATTGCTTCCTTACAATGACGATGCCGTTTGGCAAATCATTGATAAAAACGCAAAACAGCTAGCGGCTATTATCATTGAGCCACTTCAAGGATCTAACCCTCAACCGGATATCTATCCTTTTTTATCCAAACTAACAGAATATTGTCAAAACTTGGGCATATTAGTTATCTTTGATGAAATTATCACTGGGTTTAGAGTAGATCCCGGTGGCGCGGCTTCCTTAATGAACTTAAAACCAGATATAGTCACTTATGGAAAAGTACTGGGCGGAGGACTGCCGTTAGGATTAGTTGCCTTTACAGAGCAGGTTTTTGCCAAGACATTTGCAGATAAAAACAAACAAATATTAACTGGCGGCACGTTTTCAGCCAACCCAATATCTGCTACAGCAGGTTTGGCCACCCTTGAGCAATTAACCCCACAAACTTATGCAAAAATTAAAGGCCTAACAAGTTTCTTTTTAAACGAACTAAACCAAGCCTTTCAAAACAACAATATAAATTTTCATGCTGATGGTAGCGGTTCAATAAATAGAATTTATTTTACTGACCAAAAAATTAAAAACCGTCAACAACGTGATGGTTTTGAAATATCAGCAGAAAAACAAACTAAGTTCAGAGCATTGATGGTACAACAAGGCGTATTGTGGCCTACAAACGGCATTGTTTGCATGCCGGCGTCGCAAAAATGAAACACTGTTAAGCGAAGTCATTGATAAAATCATTTATGCTGCGAAAGAAATAGAAAAGTAATAAATGACTGACCTACATTTTAAAACAAAAGCCTATCGCTACTATGCCCCTGCCCTTTATAAGATCAAGCGTCTTTTCTCTCTATTCTTAGGCTATATTTGGCGTCTCAACGACCAACAAAAAAAAGAACTTGTTGACTATTACTGGGACAAATACTTAGCCCAGAAATTTTATCAAGAAGTGCCGTTTTATCCAGGTAAAAAGTTTGACTTAAAAAATGTAAAACGTAGTAGTGATACAATTTTTATTCTTGGTTGTGGCGCCAGCATCAATGACTTAAGTAAAAGTGATTGGGCAATAGTCAATCAACATGACAGCATAGGAGTGAACTACTTTTATGCTCATAGTTTTCGACCAACCTTTCACATGATTGAGCTAGGTCAATCACCGAAGTCATTGGCATGTATTAACAAACATTTATTAGCAGACCAAACCAGAAATAAAGAAAAGATATTTATGCAAATACGCCACGTAATGCGCCGAAAATCGGGAAAATTATGTGATAAAAACGGCAACTTGTATTTGTATTCACCTTCTATTCCCAAAAGCACATGCCCTACTTTAATCAAAAAAATTGTAGCCCGTTGGTATGGAGAATCGGGAAAATTAATGCATCATGCTTCGAATTTGGATTGTACTGTTCATTTCGCCTATCAAGCGGGATACAAAAATATCATGCTTCTTGGCGTAGATTTAAACAATAATAAATATTTTTGGGACGTAATGAATACGGAACATAAATCAATAAAGGAGATTAAAGCAGCAACGCTAGATGATTACAATATGTCAAATTTTGACATCAACCCATTAGCTAAACATGCAACTGCTGACAAGCAAAGCGCCACAAAGAACACGGCATTAACAGTGCTTGAATATCTAGCTATTGTTAACAAAGAAGTGTTTATTCCAGCTGAAATAAATTTTGCAACCTGTAGTCCTAACTCCCTCCTTCGGGAACACTTTGCGTATGTCTCACTAAATACAATTAGTCAATAATAGCGGTCAGTCATATCTAAGATAAATTAACAGTCAACTAATAGCTATAAAACGCTTTAAAGAGGATATTTTTATCTTGAATGCACCAGTTATAAGACCTATTAACCCAGCCCAAACTGACATCTCATAACATACGTTTTTAATAGACTCAGAGTGACGAATTGAAAAACACTTTGATATCACATTCCGGCTTAAATTAAATGACTCCTTAAACCGAACCTTAGTATAGAGAATAATATTTTTTAATATCGGCGGCTTCGAATAAATGCTCCAGAAATCTCTGCCTTTATAATATTCTCGCCTCCAAGCCCATCTAATACTCTGTTTACTTAAGGGTACATAGTGATGTATGACTAAGTGACTACTAAAGCCTAAAACATAACCATTTATCGCCATTGAACGCTGAGCAGCTACTTCCTCACCATATCCCATTACCTTACCATTCATTCCTAATGTAAGCGGAAAACCACCTGAAGCTCGAATGGGATACACTTTAAAGCTGCAATTTCCCCCTGAAAAGTATGGATCTCCAGGTGCAAGTCGTGTTTCTTCTTTTGGCATTCTAAAAAAGTTTGTCTCATAACATTCTTTAAACCAAGAACTTTTACCATCTTTAAACCAAGGCAAATAAACGCCTCCAAACGCGTCGTATTTCGCGCTCTTTATAAGCTCTAGATTTTGCTCCAACCAATCATCATTTGGGTACGCGTCATCATCAAGAAAGCTTAACCAAGCTGAATTACATTGCTCTAAAGCGCAGTTACGCGCGTAACTCAATCCTTGGTCAGGGCAAAAAACATAGTCCAAGTATGAGTGTTTGACTTGAAGAGCTTTGATTAGTTCTGCAGTTTCATCAGTAGAGTTATTGTCAATAATTAATATTCTAACATCCTGAAAATTTAAGATTTGAGGTAACAACTCAGACAGACATTGCTGCAAAAACCATTTCCGATTATAAGTACAAATTGCAACTGTAAGGAATGTCATAAAACTCAGCTTATCTACTCATTTTTGTATCTAATAATTCAGAGAATTGTAGTTTTACCTACCAAAGAATATTAGCCGTCTAGTTATTGAAGATGATGTCATATTGCACTCAGATAGCCTTAAATAAGGTATCGACTAATCCACTTAACTCTTGACCTCAATTATCAAGCACTTATTTAAATATCTTGTACTAACTTCATTTACAGATAGCAAAGATACTTAAAACACACCGGCAAACGTAACAATGATAGGCCGCTTTGTATCGTAGAGGGAATGATTTTTTATATCTGAAACGATATTTTTTGCTTGATTTACACTCGCTATAGCAAACACTGAGTTCACTGCTATTCGTTTTAATGCTGAATCCAAATTATAACAAAGTTCTTTATTTTCGCCGTCAAAAGATTTATCTATGTAACCTAAAATATTTACGGTGGCGGGTAGTAATTTTTGTAAATCAACCCACGATTCTCCTTTACCATAGACATAAATAGGATGCTTAATATAAGCCTGAAGATAAAAGTACAATGAATACATTTCTGGCATGTCATTCGGATGAATACATTTAAGCGCGTAATGACAATCGAAAGGATCAAAAAATGCTTTGTAACTTCTATCTAAAAACCCTGTATTATTGTCTAAAAACAAAAAAACAAAACGCCAATAGTCAATGGGATCAGTTGAACGAAATTGAGTTAAATCAGTTTTATCAATCAACTTGCCTTGTAATACTTTAGCATGCATTGATCGCATAAATAGCTCTCGCTTGTCGGATTGGACAAACCTGACGATATGCGATTTTCTGAGCGCTAGTGTAAAAAGCACACCCGAGTAAAACTCTTGTAAGTAATCATCAAAAATCCCGTTATCTTTTAAAAACGTTTTTCGCAAACACAATACATCAATAGTTTCTGTCAAGCGTAACTCATTGATATTTCTGCTTTTAGAATCTTTCTCTCGATTCCAATTATATAAGGCCTTTGGTACGAATCGGATATTACGTCCATAATAAAGAAGTTTAAAAAGCGTTGCATTATCTTCATTATTTCTAAGCTTTAGCGGGAAAAGGCAGGCTGGGTTGTCGAATAACGTTCTACGATACAATTTAGCCCAAACTGAAGAAGCATTTCGAAAAGAAAGTATTGATTTAAAATACTCTGTACTATTTATATTCTCGTCATAAGTATGCTTTAGCAAACTCCCATTTTCTGATACTTCATTAAACTCACAGACTGTTATGTCTACTTCTTCGTTCATTTTTTCAAAAAGACATTCCAACAAATTAGGCTCAGCAGTATCATCACTGTCTATGAAACAAAGGAACTCACCTTTCGCGCATTTAATACCTGCATTTCTAGCTTCACCAGTGCCGTTATTTTCCTGGGTAATGATCTTGACTCGTTCATCCTTTTCACCCAGCTTGTATAAAACGTTCAAACTGTCATCGGTGGAACCATCATTAACAAAAATAACTTCAATAGCTTTAAACGTTTGATTTTGAATCGAATCAAATACGCGCTTCAAGTAAGGCTCTGAGTTATAAACAGGAATAATAACCGAGATTTTGGGCTGCATTAGTTGCTCAACTTCTTCGCTTCAGTGACTAAATGCACATCTCCTTTCACCTCACATTTCACTTCTGAAAACCCTATTTTTTCCATTAAAAATTTCATCTTTCGTACATTGTAACCAGACTTATGAACATCCCAGTAACTGTTGTTGTAATCATCTTCAAGGGGGTCGCACTCTGCTTGCCACCCCCAAAAGCCAGCTGAGCTATACAACGCATCTGAACGCTCTTTAGAAAAAGTATCTTCATTCCATTCGGCTTGAAGCCATTGTTGGCAGTGAAAGTCCATATTTGGCACTACAATTCTAACAGTTGCATTCAATGCTAGTGCTTTATACCAATCCTTTAATGTTAAAATTGCTTCTGCGTTAGTTAAATGCTCAAGCATGTGCCGAGAGTAAATATGTGATACGGCGCTAAAGTGTCTTGAAACCTCCCAGGCTTTGCATACACAATCAACATGGGGTAACTCCCTTAAATCACAATGAATAAACCCTTCACGAGCATCGGGTCCACAACCTACATATAAATTTATTGGGTTTTCTTGATTTAATTGTTTCATTTAAGGTTTAACCGCCTTGGCTAAGGTAAAACACCCATCGGATCCAGCTACCACCCTACCAGAGACAGGATCGTGTTGTGCGTAGAGTTCTACATCTCTAAATCCAGATGTGAGCAGTAAGTCAACCAACTCTCTATTGGTATAGTGCTTTAAATGGAACTCAAATTTCACCGGGTCAAAGGGCATGACATCTTGATTTGGTGTAGAGCATATAAGATGTCCACCGGGTTTGAGCACCTCAAAAAACACATCTAATAACTGTTGATCAAAATCAACATGTTCTATGGTTTCAAACGACACAACAGCATCTTGAGTATTGGCTGCAATATCCAGTAACTTGGCATCTTGGCAACTAAAAGTCGTATTTTCATTGTTAAAATGCTGTTTAGCATGCGCTATTGCGGCTTGTTCAATGTCTACGCCTGTGACTTTAGCGCCCGTGTGTTTAGCCAACATTAACGTACCGTAACCAATACCACAGGCTAAATCTAACACTTGATCCTCTTGGGTTAATCCCGCTAATTGCTCACAAGCAAACTCGTACCTATTTAAATGGTCTGGGCGAATTTGATCGTAGTGTGTTGATATTTGCCTTTCACCACGGAGCATAGTTTTAGTGGCATTGGCGTTGATTTGTGCCCCTTCAACATGTATCTGTATTTCACAAAACCCTGCACGTTCTAGTAATAGCTTTAATCTAGCTTGATTGTAGCCAGACTTATAAATATCGTGTTGATTAGTTTGATAGTTGTCATTTCTTGGATTGCAGTTCTGTTGCCCCCCCCATAAACCTGCAAACGCTTTACGCGCGTTGGAGTCGGCATTTAATAAATCTTGATTATCCCAAGTAGCGCTTTGCCACAACTGTATAAAATAATCGATATTTGGCACGCTGAGCTGTATTTCACCCTTTATTGCTAGGCTGTCGAACCAAGTCAGCATCGCCAAATCGGCTTCCATACTGGTTAAATACGGTAAGATATTACTAACAGTTAAGTGCTCGATGCTATTGTTTTCAATGAACCTATCCCAGACATTTGTCAGTGATAGTTGGCTATTTGCTTGCTTCAGCCAATATTGCTGGTCTTTGCGCACTAGCTGGCATTTATTCACTCTACTTTCTCCTGCTGTTGCACGTCGTCACTTTACTCACTAACCGAACCTTGCTTTTTATTATTTTTGCTCAAAAGTGAAGGCGATATAAAACTGAAGGCCTGTAATTTACCTAAATCAAAATAAGTATCAGTAACTGTGAATTGGCGGTAGCACATAGCCGCTAATAGCCGATCAACTTGGCTAATATGTTTTTTAAGTAAACAGTCGCCTTCTACTATCACTTTTTTACCAAGCAAGGCCGCCTCATACAAAACCGAAGAGTTGATACCATGAACTATGTCTGCGTGAGCACAAAGTTGCATTGTATCTTCGCTACTTACCTTTCCATGTGAATATCGGTAGGTGTGACTCAATCTGTCTTTAGGGTGAGGTTTAAATACTAAGTTTTGCTTAGAATATTGAGCTTCGATAAAATCAATAAACGGCTGCATGCCCTGGGTGAATTGTGAATGATTAAGTACATTTGAATCACTTGGCACTTGTAAGGGGGTAAAAATATACCCCGTGCCAACTCTAGTATTATCTTGATTGGCTAATAAAAATTGCTTCCGTCTTTGCTTTAGGTCTTGCATCATTGGCTCATTCACCCAGCTAAGATCATCGAAGTACAATTGACTATTATTGTTGACGCCTAGTCGGTCAAAGTAAAAGTATTGATGCTGCGGGAAAAAGCCACATTCAGCGAAGGTTACTACTATTTTTAACGCTTTTAATTTTTCAATAATGGGTAAAAATGCTGAAGTAGAGCCATTCCAAACAACAACACTTTTAGCAGATTGAAGATAACTATCGCTCAAATTTTGCAACGGATGATGAATGTTAACTTGAGTGCCGGAATCTTCTAGCGCACTAAAAAAATGCTGCAAATAAGCTGGGCGGTTGATGCTGGCGTACAAATCGATATAAAGAAGTGTGTTATCGCTAGGTCGTAACTCGGCTCGTGATGAATGCTCTGAGGCGCATAACATCACATCCCAAAACGTTGCAGTTACTTCTGTCTTAGGGGCCAACCTGTGAATCATCTCAAGTTGAAAGTGTCCAGTACCCAGCACAACGATCGGCAGCTCGATAAGACTTTGTTGGTCTTCAATGTGTTGTTCTATGTGCGGGTAATCAGCTTGAATGCTGCTCACCCACCAGATAGTTGGGAGGCTGATGTTTAATTTGGAAATTTGTGCCAGTAAATCCTTTGCGTAAGCACCATCACCAACCAGACAATAATCCTGCATATCCAGCTCGGACATTTTTCGTATAACACGCTTTTGGTTTGCAGCAATTGCTTCACTAGCCAACATCTTAGGCTGCTCCCTGCTCAGTAAACCGATTAAAAATTTTCAGCGCATTACCTACCGCATCATCCATATTGTAATACTTATAATCAGCTAACCTACCAGCTGTGATCACGTTCTCAAACGCTTGTACCCTTTGTTTGTATTGTTCGAACCGTTCTTGGTTAGCTTGATTAAATATCGGGTAATAAGGTACGTTTTTAGTTGCATCAAACCTGTCATAATCTTGCGGATACTCTTTGACTATGGTGGTGTGAGTAGTGGGTTGATTCAGGATATGCTTAAACTCGGTAATTCGAGTATAGGCATGTTCGTTAGGGTAATTTACCGTTGTAGCTGCTTGATATTGTGCTTGGGCCAAGGTCTCAAAATCAAACTGCAAAGAGCGATAGGGTAATTCTCCATCTAGATAATTAAACAGCTCATCTAACATGCCAGTAAAGACCAACTTTCCGTTAAAAGCTTGCCCATTAAAAAACAATCGCTGATCATTCATATTCAATGCGACTAACTTGGTAGCATCAGTATCCAAGTGCACCGAAATATTTGAATGATTCAAAATATTAGTAATTAGCTGGGTATACCCTTCACTAGGAATAGCTTGGTACTTGTCGTGGAAATAACGATCATCTCGAGATATCACCACAGGCACTCTAGCGGTAACGGCGGGTGAAATCTCTTCTGGTGAACAGCCCCATTGTTTACTGGTGTAATTCACAAAAAACTTTTGATAGACCAACTCACCCAATTGCTGAAGTAAAACATGTGAGCTTTTACGTAATTCTAATATAGGTACCTTGCCGTCTACTCCGTACTGCTCTATTAACAGCGCTTCAATTTGTTGTGCCTGTTCTTTTGGGTATAAAGCATCTAAGGTATTTAAATTAAATGGGATGGGTACTAAGTTTCCGTCTATCGAGCCTAAAACCTTGTGCTCATAGGGTGTCCATTTTGTAAACTGACTCAGGTATTGCCACACCTCTTCGTTATTGGTGTGGAATAAATGTGGCCCATAGTGATGCACAGTAACGCCATGCTCAGTTTTATAATCGTAGCAATTACCGGCAACGTGCGACCTTTGTTCTAAGACCAAGACTTTTTTATCGTGTATTTTTGCAAATCTCTCGGCCAACACAGCGCCCGAAAACCCGGCGCCTACCACTATTACGTCATATTCACTCATTTATGCTGCGTCACTTAGCAAGTTTTTGAGCTTGTTAGGGTTTTGCCTGTTTTCATAGGCGGTTTGGTGTTTATCGTTGAAAAACAACCCTGAATTTGACGCTAATTCTATGTGTTTCAAAAACAAATCATTGGCATCTCTGGCCAAAAAATACAGTGCTGCGGCAAATCTATGGTGGGCGATCCCCGCTTTGATTAAATCCGGCTTTATACCAAACTGACTTGACAACTCACAAGCCAGCTCTATATCCCTTAAGGATTGTTCACGCCTGTCAAAAGAGCGGCTGGTTTGCTGGCCAAAACTATTTTCATGAATACGGTAACGCCCTAATACTTCAGGGATAAAATCAACATTAGCTTGTAAATACCCAGCATTATTTATGTAAAAAGCATAATCAAATATAATTTTACACTTCGGCGATACGGTTTTACTGAGGTTTGAATGGTTTCTAAACATCACACTACTGGCTTGCATGTAGGTGCCGTATTTAATCATATGCTCAATTGTGGAACGCGCTGGGATATATGACCAGTTATAAAAGTCTTTCGAATATAGCTTAATAGTTTTGTCCGTGACCGAATCAAACATATCGGATTCGTGATAGACCATGTGGCAATCGTCGTGTGTATCTAAATATTCGACTTGACGCTGTAACTTTGAAGGCAACGCAATATCGTCCCCATCAAGATAGGCTATATATTCGCCTTTAGCCGCTGCGAGCAAGGTGCTCATGTTAGCCGCTAAGCCTTGATTTTCAGTCTTGTATATAGCGCTTAACTTGTTTGGAAACAAAGTTTCAAGGGTTGCTATAACTGCTTGAGTCTTATCTGTCGATGCGTCGTCACACACAATGACTTCGAAGTCAAAATCGGTCTCTTGTTCAAGCACTGAAAGTAAACATTCAGCAATAAAATTTTGCAAATTATATGCAGGAACGAGTACTGAAAGTTTCATACCAAGTTATACCTTAAACGACTATTCACGGAATTAGCTGTTAATATTTATATTTATTTTATCGGCCTTTTTAAGGGAAACTTAACTAAGCCGTACTACCCGCATCAACCGTCATGGTTGTGCCAGTGATAGCAGAGCCTTTGTCACTCAATAAAAAGCTGACCATTGCAGCGGCATCCTCAACACTGGCTAATCTACCTAAAGGGCTTCTGCGTTTAATTGACGCTAGCTTTTCACCTTGCAAATCGCCCGTCATGTCAGTTTGCATATAGCCTGGCGCCACACAATTTACGGTAATGCCTGCCTTACCCACTTCTCTAGCAAGTGATTTACTAAAGCCTTCTAAAGCAGCTTTACTTGCGGCATATACACTTAGGCCATTAAATCCTGTTTTTGCGATAATTGAAGATATATTAACAATTCGCCCCCTTCTATTAAGCAACATTGAGCGCAGCAAGTACTTACTTAACAACATGGGGGATTGCACATTCAAACGCATTAAATTATCGATTTCACCGTTTGGCATGGTCGCCAATACGCCGTCATGCCCTACGGCAGCATTATTCACCAATCCGTACGGACGGCCGAAGCGCTTGACTATTGACTTACATAGCGCCGGCAAAGCATCTAAATCGGCTAAATCTGCTTCAATAAAATGACAACGGTCAGGATATGCCTCGCTCAAACTTTGCAGTTCAGGGCTGTAGGTACGCGCAAGTGCTACCACAGACAGATCTGATGCAAGGGTATCTCGGCAAATCGCTAACCCTAAACCTCTACTCGCGCCTGTTACTACGACGTACTCAGCCATGACTATTGCTCCTGCTTAATTTACCCGTTGGGCTCATCGCTAAACTGTCAATTTGACGTAATTTTACAGGAATTTCAAAGCGTTGTAGCATCAATTTACACTGTGCGCGAACAGTTCGGCTAATATTCCCCCAGTCTTGATTGGGCTCAATAACAATATCAGCCACCACAAGATTACCCAGCACACTATTGGGCTGACCATACACTTTTGCCTGAGATACTCCTTTAATCGATAAAATGACTGTTTCGACTTTTTCTGGCGTTACTTTATTTCCGCCAACATTGATAACGCCAGACGCCCGCCCGAGAAAAAATATTCTATCACCGTCTGATCGTACAATATCTTGGGTATCTAAATAGCCATTGTCGTCAATAAGCGCTTCGAGTTGAGCATCAAGCTCGTGAGCGGGCTTGATACGTAAATGCTGATTTTGATCAATCTTAAGATGCGCGTTAGCCACGCCTTGTTGCAACCAACTCACAGGAAAGCCAGCTATTTTGTCAGCCACCACAAATCCCACTCCCGCTTCGGTAGAGGCATATATGTGCCGAATACTAGCCTGGGAATAAAGTTCTGACAGCTTATCGAGCAAAGGTTGGTCCGCAATTTCTCCGCCCAGTGTGATGCGCTTTAGTGGCACGTGTTGTAACTGGTTTGTCATCAGCATTTGACGCCACATACTTGGAGTGGCAGATATGGCATTGACCTTGGCGTTTGCATATTGCTGCAATCTTGCTATTAGGTCGTTCGTGACGTCGTCCACCAATGTTGCCCCGCTGATGAGCACTTGCAATAGCACCTGTAACCCGGCGTATCGATAGGCTTGATAACAATTTGCCCATTTCAATTCTGAGAGCGTGTTCGAAAATTTGGTATTCAAGGTTAAGGAAGCGAGTGTATGCGCAAACCATTTAGGTTGGCCAGATGTACCCGATGACGCTAACCACCAGCGAGTAACTAGTTCTCGTGTATCAGATTGCGCTTTCAACTTGCCTAATGTGCAAGGATCTTCTACCGCGCTTTTGTTCTGACTGAAAAGCTGCTTGGGCCGCGAGTTAATATCTATCGAGAGCCGCGAGCAGCTATTCTCAATACTTTCAACTAGCTCAGTTGAGCATAAATAGAGATCACTACACAAGCCATCAAATGCGAGTAACCCTACACAAAAAGAAGCGCTGTCGGTATAAATGAGCGCCAGAGGTTTATTTTCTAGGTACTGATATTCAGCTCGCCAGAGCTTGGCTAGCGCCAATAACTGCCCTAATGAAAACGACTGGCTTGTATTCACAATCACAGGAGTGACTGCCTTTGTTAGTAAAAGAGACGCTAAGCTACTCATTAGTAACGTGTTTGCTCTAACCCCTGGGCGTAAATCGCAACAAACTCTGCGAAAGTCGCAGGGTATATTTTTATTGCTAACTCGGTGAAAGGATCGATGCCTAACTCTTCTTCTAATTGAGCAACTAACATTGCGTAGCCTAATGAATCGAGTCCTGACTGCAGTAGCAATGTATCAGGCACTATTGGCTCGATTAATTGGCAGTCGCTTAACTCGGCAACACCACGCATAGCGCGTATAACGGTCTGTTCAATATTCACTTTTATTCCTTACTCAAGAATGTCACTTGCTGACACGCTCTTTGAATGGGTTTGGGTAGTTTAACTAATACAGCATCTCGGTGTTGCCGCCATTTTTGCATCGCATAATAGAAATAATGGATGTCGTAATGGGTAATATCTGACTGACCGTTGCTTTGGCGCATGCCGCCACTTTCAATTTTTACTCGTTCGTATTCAAATAGCATATGTAGTTTTAAAGCCGAAGTATTAAAAGATAATACTTGTGCCTCAAGACCATTGCAGTTTATCTTTTGTTGAGCATACTCAAGTGCAGCCCACTCAAGTATTAATCCACTACCTGGTGCGCAATTTACCTCACCCAGATAACACCCCCACTGCATCACGGAATGTTGAGTATCACTAACGTTCAACACACCAACAGGGCGAGAGTGTTGGCAGTAAATCCAGCATTCACGGTTGCTATCTTGCATTAAAGTTTCAAACCAATGCTGATGTTCATCCCACGCAATAAGTTTATCGTAATGCATATTTTCTCGCACTCTTTCGCTATTGCGCCAATGCCAAACAGTTGACAAATGGGATGCGTTAATCGGTACAAAACAATGCTCACTGGTAACGTCATTCATAGCAAGTTAGTCTCGTGTGGTCCATTAGGCAGCTCTGAATAAAGTGCAGTAAAAATACGATTAAACCCCGCTTGCTGACGAGCAGACAATGCATTGCTATGCATTTGGTTTAATAATTCTGGTTGATGCCACAGTGCCATCGATTTTTGTACTATTTGCTCAAGCAATAATACTTTGGCGTTCATTTCAAATGTTGGCTGCTCTTGCAGAGCATTTTCAATACTCACAAGGCACCAGCCCTGCCCTCTCGCCTGCTCACTAGCGAAGAATTGATTCTTAGCCGTCACCACTAAAATTGAAGGCGTGGCGCAATGTAACAGCTCAAACTGGCTAGCGCCGGCAGCCGAAATAGCTAAACGCCCCTGTTGAAATACTTCTGCTACTTGCTGGCAGTCATGAAAATATTCTATCGATAGGTGGCTGTGTTTTATAAATTTTTCTAGCTCATCAGTATGCTGATAACCACTCCCTGTAATGATAGTGATCGGAAGTCGAATAGAAGATTCAGAAAAAAGTTTCAGTAAGGGCAGAGTAAGCTGACTTGGATCGCTACCGCCGAACATCAAAATCAAGCGGTTACGCTTATTGAAGGGGAGTGTTTGCACCTGATAAAATTCTTGTCTAAGAACACGATAGTTATCACCCGCACAGCACCATGCATTTGGAGCAAGGTCGCTATAGTTTAGTTTATCTGCCCCACTCGCCCAATTGATGATCATGGATAAATGCTCATCTTTAATACCCGCATCCAATAAATGACCATCGTCAAACATAGCCAGTTTACTGGTATTTAAATCTAGCAATTTTCGGTAGCGGGAATCAAATTGGTATCCATCTAGGATCAGCCAGTCAGCTTGCTCTTTAGTACACAGTTGCTGTAATTCGTGATGTTCATCATAACGTGAGCTAGCTGCCATAACGTGCAACTCCCCCACCCAATCACTGCGGGTTTGGCAATGCGGCAAACTATTCTGACTCACTGCAAATATCACTCTTACATTGCGACTATGTAAACTTTGCGCTAGCGCAAGGCAACGCATCACGTGTCCTAAACCGATATCCGCTCCCGCGTCGACTCGAAATATAATACATTGCGGTTTTAGCTTACTATCTAACATGGGACCAATTAAGTGCTGTGCCTTTCATTATGTCTTGTGTCGCCTGTTTACCTTGCAAGTCTTCCCAATGCTTGGGTGCTAAACCGAAAGCTGGGCGGACTACGCGTAGATTCGTCTCAGTAAACGCCTCGCCTGCTTTAATATTTTCACTAGCATAAATTGAGCGGCGATACTGTTTGGACTTTTGTTCAACATCACTGCCCCCGTATTTTACCTCGCCGAGCGCTTGCCAAGCTCGCTGTGTTTCATCCACCAGCATTTTAAATTCACTTGGCTCTAATGAAAAAGCGGCATCAACACCACCTGCACCCCTATCAAGTACGAAGTGCTTTTCAATAACAGCTGCGCCTAACGCAATCGAAGCAACTGACACGCCAACCCCAGCAGTATGATCCGATAACCCCACCTCACAACTAAACGCATCACGCAGATGAGGGATGGTGTACAAGTTTGTATTTGACGCCTGAGCAGGATAAGTACTAGTGCATTTAAGCAGTATTATATCGTCGCAGCCCGCTGCTTTAGCTGCTACTACAGCAGCCTCTATTTCACTTAATGCTGCCATGCCAGTCGACATAATAATCGGCTTACCCATAGATGCCGTTTTACTAATAAGGGGAATATCGGTTAGCTCAAAAGAGGCAATTTTGTAGCAGGGCACTTCTAAGTCGCCAAGAAAATCGACGGCGTTAGCATCAAAGGGAGAACTAAAAGCCAGCATACCGAGCTCTTTGGCTCTATTAAAAAGCACACTGTGCCACTCATACGGCGTGGCAGCTTTTGCATATAAACCGTGTAAAGAAGCACCATGCCATAAACTGTCTTTTTCTTGGATAACAAAATCGGCGGTATTGACATCCAACGTCATGCTATCGGCGGTAAATGTTTGTAATTTTATAGCGTGGGCGCCTACCTTAGCAGCGGCTTCAACCATATCCAGAGCTAACGACAGTTGTTGATTATGGTTGCCACTCAGCTCGGCAATAATAAAAGGCGGATGCTGGAGCCCAATAGGCCTGTCACCAATGAAAATCGTGGAATGTTTATTTATCGACATAGATACGTTCTTAGCATGTATACGTTTTAGCTTTTAGGTTATCGACTTTTTTCGGCAAAAATTGATTCTATGCCATCTGTCAACTCTTCAGGCGTATCGCAACAGCACACTGATTGCTCCCTTTGGGTAAAGGGGCAATGCACTGGGCAACGAGCAGTTTGGTCGGTGGCGTAATCGGGCATACTGATCAACGGAGACTCACTGGCGCTGATTAACAGTGTTGAGCAACCCACTGCCTTGCCATACCATTGTGATTCCCCCGGCTTAGTGATGACTAAATCAGCCCCGGCGACATTATTTAACGTTTCCATTAAACGTCTTTCTTTGCTTCCATTAGTCCAAACTTGGAACCCTTTAAGTTCAAGCATCTCCTTCAGCTCACAAATATATGGATAAGCATATCCATCATGAGCATCCGCTAGACATAACGAGATTTTTTTTGCTGTTGTTTGTTCAGAACGTGATTCTGAAAGAGCGCACTCGGTAGAAAGTGACTTGGTATTGCGTATGCTCTCAATCGACAAACTCACATCAATATCAATGTCTTTGAAACCGCAACATTCACGCAAGTAAAACTCAGTGTAACCCGCATCAAACTGTTGAGTATTCCACCATTGACTCTGTAAACGTGTCATACCGTGAAAAGTACTTTGCATATAACGCTCAGTTGATTGAACAAAATCGGGTTGCAAAGTTTGGTCTTGGAATTGGTTGAGTAATGTTTGTACAGAGATATTGAGCATATTGCCAGCGACACTCTCACCTGCATCATGAAGAAAACGCGCCAAAAAACAAGGCATGAAAGCAGTATCGAGATTGACTATTTGCGTGTATTCATTGGGAATTATTGTTTCGGCTAAGCCCAAAAAAGCTTCGATCGCTACTAATAAATCATTAGGCCAAGCGTGGGCGGGTAAGGTTATCGTTTCAACGTTCGGATCGACCAGATGAATAATATCGGCGCCAGCACCAAAGGTCAGAAAATCAATGTGACTGTCAGGGAATTTAGTTTGAAAATGACGCAATGCTGCAACGCCTATTGTTGCTGCGTCTTTGACACTCAACATTCGGATAAGCAGTATTCGCTCAGCATTCGGCGAAGTCGTTTGCTGCATATTATTCCCCTATTTGTGATTGCATGTACGCTTTATACATTAACTCAGCGCGCTCCCAATCTTCAAGTGTATCAATGTCTTGCACTAAATGGCGAGGTAACGCGATTGGGATACTCGTTTCACTAAATGTGGGGGTCCCTTTTAAAAAGGCTTCGCTTTTGCCCCAATAGAATTGCCCCGCGTCATGATAAGCTTCTTCTAAGTCTTGTGAACGCTTGGGGATGTCTTGTGGACTAAAAGGATATACACCACCATTTTTCATTTTTAATGCCCGCTGAATGGGGAATGGAAAACTGGTAACAGAAAACGCAAAGTGCTTAGAAACATCCGCTGTTAACCTTTTAAACCCGTCTTTTAGCGCAGTCACTTGAAGGAAGGGAGCTGTAGCATATATGCAGCAAGTATGACTTGGCGCTTCGCCCTGCTCCTGAACAAATTTTATTGCGTGCTGAACAACGGGAACTGTACCTGTGAAATCATCAGAGAGATGTTCTGGCCTCATAAATGGAACCTCAGCGCCACACTTTATCGCAATATCCGCTATGTGCTGACTGTCAGTAGAAACAATAATCTTGTCAAAGAGTTCAGAATTTCTGGCCGCTTCGATGGAGTAAGCGATTAATGGTTTACCACAGAACATCTTACTGTTCTTACCAGGAATACGTTTGCTTCCTCCTCTGGCAGGGATAATAGCGAGGTTCATTTATTAGGTTTCACTGTAAAACATCAATAAGTGTATCAATTACGTGCTGCTGCTGTGAAGCTGACATCGTTGGAAACAAAGGTAACGTAATGGCATATTTATAAAAGGCCTCAGAATAAGGAAAATCGCCTTTTTGGAAACCAAGCTTTTGATAATATGGCTGAATATGAATGGGAATGTAGTGTACGTTAACACCAATCCCCCGACTCCTAAGTGCGTCAAACACAGCTTTTCGGTCGTGTGTTGAAAGCTCAATCATAAAAAGGTGCCATGCACTGGTGGCAAGCGTTTCCTCACTTGGCAATTTAATGGGCAACGGACGTAATGCTGTTAAATACATAGCCGCTTTTTCACGCCTGTGTTGAATAAACGCATCTAACTTATTTAACTGCGATAAACCCAACGCACCATGAATGTCACTCATACGGTAGTTATAACCAAGCACTTGCTGCTCGTAATACCAAGCGCCTTGTTCTTTATCCTCTAACGCTGATGGCTCTCTAGTAATGCCGTGCTTAGCGAACAAGGTTAAGCGCTCTAATAAACCTTTATCATTTGTTGTTATTGCCCCGCCCTCGGCCGAGGTAATAGATTTAACAGGATGAAAGCTTAACACAGTCATATCACTAAACTGGCAACTGCCAACCGGCTTATCTTGATAGGTTGCACCTAAAGCGTGTGCCGCATCTTCAATAAGCGTAATATTGTGCCTGCTTGTTAGCGCAGCGATCGCTTGCATATCACAAGACACACCTGCAAAGTGGACTACGATCAAAACCTTAGGGAACTTGCTACAGTTAGCCAGTTTATTTTTAAGGCCTTCAATAGAGATGTTCCGTGTGAGCGGGTCAATGTCTACGAAATCAATGTCGGCACCACAGTAGCGAGCACAGTTGGCTGAAGCAACAAATGAGTTGGGTACTGTCCAAACTAAATCTAATGGACCCACACCAGCGGCTAGGCAAGCAACATGAAGGGCGGATGTACCGCTGTTTACAGCTAAGGTATGAGCTGCTTGGGTATAATCACACAGTGCACTTTCGAACGCAGGAACCGTGGAGCCTTGCGTTAGAAATTGATTTTGAAGTACATCGACAACAGCATCTATGTCATCTTGGTCAACCGCGTGACGTCCATATGGCAGCATGTTCAATGCTAATCCGTCGTGCTATCTAGTGTACGTAGCTCTTCCACGGATAAGAAATGAGGATTAGTGCCGGAGTGATACTCAAATTTATCTTCTACCGCTTTACCTGACTCACCGAGTTTGTTGCGCTTATAGTTAATATTTTTTTCGAAAAAAACGATGGCCGGTGTAATCACATAATGATCATCGAACTCCAATGAATGATGGGCCATCTCTTCCGGCACCATCACCTCATGCAGTTTTTCACCAGGGCGAATACCAACGAGCTCATGCTCACGGGTACCGCTCATAGATTCCACTAGGTCGAGGATGGCGACAGATGGAATTTTAGGAACAAAAATTTCTCCCCCTTGCATTCGTTGAAAGTTCTTTACCACGAATTCAACGCCCTCATCTAATGTAATCCAAAAGCGTGTCATTTCTGCATGGGTGACTGGTAAATTAGATTTACCTTGCTCCATCAAAGAGCGATAAAACGGCACTACTGAGCCACGTGAGCCAACAACATTGCCATAACGTACAACTGAGAATCTAGGCCCTTTAGCACCAGACATATTATTTGCTGCAACAAACAGCTTGTCTGAGGCGAGTTTTGTTGCTCCATACAAATTAACTGGATTGGCTGCTTTGTCAGTGGACAAAGCGATTACGCGACTTACGTTAGCTGCTATTGCCGCATCAATCACGTTTTGTGCGCCATTTATATTCGTTTTAATACATTCATTCGGATTATACTCAGCCGCTGGAACTTGCTTTAGGGCTGCTGCATGAACCACGAGATCCACTTCCCGCATGGCGGAAATCATACGTTCTTTGTCACGTACATCGCCAATAAAATAACGCATGCAGGGCGCATCAAAAACTTGCTGCATTTCAAACTGCTTTAATTCATCTCGAGAATAAATAATGAGCTTTTGCGGTTGGTAGTGTTTTAAAATAAACGAAACGAAACGCTTACCAAATGAGCCGGTACCGCCAGTAATAAGGATTGATTTATTATTAAACATTGTTGTTCATCACCGATGGGTTAGGCTTTCTTTGGTTTCATTCTAGTGTATATGACTATGAATCTTAAGGATATTCCCAAAATAGAGATAATTGAACATTCCTTTACATACACAACCCCCTCTCAGTTAACCCTAATAGTACTTTTTAACCGCCTTTCGCCCACGTATTAAACCACTCAACTGTTTTAAAGACGCATCAAAAAGCTGCTGGGCAAGCTCTACTAGCGCATCGTTAACCTTGATCTCCGCTTCACAGAATTCTGTTTTTTGAGCAGGCTCCAAGGAATCTAAATATTCTTTAATACATTTATCTCTCTGAACTGAGATTGAATGAAAGGATTTTTCATCGAGCGCTTCATCTTGGAGTAGAGATGAAAGTTTCTGATTGATACTCACCAATTCACTGGGTGTAAATGGGTGATTTAGTTCAATACTTTTCACACTACGGCTTGTCGTTTTTGGCGTTGCGCTTCATAAGCATCTTGCTTAGCGTCTTCTGGAATTTGTGACCATGCCGTTTTGATAGGCAACATTAAACCAATGACTTCATCCATAATCTGTAGATTGTTCTGCACTGTCGCATCAGTTAACCTTTGAACCATATAGTCGTAAAGTGAGAATAAATTTTCTGCCACTTCAGCGTTATTAGTCAAATCAAGCGTATCACGCAGATTAATTAAAATAGCTGTGCATCGACCAATATGCTGAGCTTTTTCAGCATACTCTTTACGCTCCATACAGCCCTTTGCATACGCCATTCTATCAAGTGCCCCTTGCATTAGCATCAAGGTCAATTTATGTGGATCTGCTTGGGCAATTTCTTGTTTTAAATTGCCTTTTTTATAGGCATTAATACCTTTTAAAGCCATCTATATTCTCCTATCCTACCTATGCAGAACCCAATGATGCCAGAAGTGCTGACCCCGTTTGGTTGAGCTGTGCAACAGTCTGATCTAAATTTAAATATTTATCACGTAGGATTTGTTCAGTCGAGGCCATCCGTAATTCGAATTGCTCTCGCTCATCCGCTAACTGATCTTTCTGGTCTTGTACGGACTTCTCTCTGGATGTCAGTAAGCCACTGTAATTTGTATACTGCTCTACGTAATCGTGCATTCGAACAGCCACACCGTTTTCGCTATCCGCAAACAATGCAGCTATATCGTCAAAGCTATCTTCCAAAGCGTCTTTTAGTCTATCTTCACCGCTGCCGAAACCAAATTTGTCTGATGAGCCTATTTCCAAGTCACCGTCTTCATTAAACTCAATACCCAACTGGAATAGCGTCCCCAGCCCTGACGACGAAACGTTAGCACTAATCATGTTTGAAAGACCTTGCTGAATACCCCGAATCATAGAGTCACCGGCAAGAGCGCCATCTTCTTCCAAATCTGATGCGCCATAACGAGTTAATGTGGTAATTTGGGTATTCAAGGCATTAAAATTATCAACGAAGTCTCGTATTTTGCCTTCTAGTCCCTCTGCATCAAAGCCTATTTTCAAATTCGATGTCTTGGGCGTTATGCCATCATCATCTAATTCTGATAACTGAGACACGGTAAAGGAAACGTTCTCAATCACGTTTTCAAATTCCGTGGTACTGCTTTCAACCGCTATTCCATCAATAGTCGCTTTTGAATTCTGAGCACTTTTTACAGTATCTAAATAGGCAGCGGTTTCCGTTGAGTCAGTCGTAGCAACTCTGTTTAAGTCGGCAATGTTGTTATCATTAACGATCACTAAATCGTTACCTTCACCTTGAACTGATGAAGTGAATACTAATTTTGCACCGCCGGAGGCAGTGCCAGTATCAATAATACTCGAACGAACACCGAAGTTGTCGTCAGAGCTGTTAATAGCAGAACTCAATTGCTGGAGCGTCATGCCAGCTGTCACGTTGATAGAAAAGGTATCAGTGGTCGCGCCGATTTTAAATGTCAAACTGCCTGCCTGAGCACTGACCGAGTCAGACGTGCTTGAAAAGCCACCATCGACTGCATTATCCGTTTCTATTCGACTACCACTGGCTAATTGGGTGACGGCAATTGCGTAGTCTGCTTCTACAGCGCTGTTTGATGCTTCGGCCGTAAACGGTTCGATGTTCTCGCTCGGATTTTTAATCGTCGGCTCACGGCCTTTTAGGTTGGCATCGCTTCGCAGTTCATCTACGCTATCTAAAAATTCCTTCATTTTAGACTTAAGCGTACCAATACTGGATATTTCGGCATCATAAGACTCTTCTTGAGAATCAAGACGCGCCTGCTTAGGCGACCGTTCAGCCTCCAATAACTGGCTAACTAAGGCCTCAAGATCAAGACCTGAACCGACCCCTAGCGATTGAATTGACATAATTACCTCTCACCTAAAAATGATTTAGGCCTGTTTATTGAAAAACATCCCTACCGCTGAACCTACATCCATCTGCAAATCTTGAATACGCCGCGATAAATTAAGTACCTCTTCTGTGGGGATTTGTCTAATAACGTCCCCACTTTCAGAGTCTGTTACCTTGACCACTTGTTTACCGCTGTCTTCATCCACCGAGAAATTTAATTGCTTGTTTCTGGTTTGAACAAATTCGTTAACCTCTAAAAGCGCTTCGTCCAGCTCTTGCTTCGAAAGCTCACGATCCTCTTGTACTTGTTTATCGGCTGTCGAAGCAAACCCTTTAGTATCCTCACCGTTTATATCACTGGCAGATTTAACATCGAGCAAGGAAACATTCGTTTGTTTCTTAACATCCGTATTTAGAACATTTTCATTGTTAGTCAAATCAGCAACATTCCTGCCAACTTGTGAAAGATTAACTTCCATAACCCACCCCTTAAACAAAGAAGGGAACAAAGACGTAATGATGTCCAATGCTCCCTATCGAGTTTCTAACTAACCGAATTATGCAATTCAGTATAATCCACTTTTTAACGCATAAAATATAATAAACCTAGCCCAACAAACTTAAGGCAGTTTGGGGAGCTTGGTTTGCCTGACTTAAGACCGATAGTGATGCTTGTTGAATGATTTGATTACGAGTCAGTTCTGCCGTTTCAGCTGCAAAATCAGTGTCGCGAATACGTGAACGTGCGCTGGAAATATTCTCAGAAATGTTACTTAAGTTTCTAATGGTAGATTGAAAGCGATTTTGCACAGCCCCAAGATCAGCACGAACACCCCCAACGACCGAAATTGCTTCAGAAATAGCGGTTAATGCTGCGGATGCTCCATCAACGGTGGCCACATCGATGTTATCAATGCTCAGACCTGTAGCCCCGAAACCATCATTACGAGATAAATTTACTGATATATTCTGATTACCATTTGCACCTACTAAAAAGCTCGCTGAAAATGTGCCATCAAGGATGTCAGTTGTACCGAATTGCGTGTCAGTCGATATTCTGGTTATTTCAGACTTTAAGGCCGAAACTTCTTTTTGCAATGCTCCGCGATCTGCGTCTGAGTTAATTCCGTTTTGCGATTGTACTGCTAGCTGACGAATGCGCTGCAATGACGATGTAACTTCTCCTAAGGCACCTTCTGCGGTTTGCGCTAATGAGATTGCATCGTTTGCATTTCTGGCAGCTTGATCTAAACCCTGTATCTGTGTCGTTAAACGATCTGAAATCTGTAGCCCAGCTGCATCATCTGCCGCGCGATTGATGCGAAAACCTGATGATAAACGTTCAAAAGATGTATTAAGTGACGCGCCTGAATTGAACAACTGACGCTGAGCATTTAACGATGCCACGTTGGTATTAACGAATAATGCCATGATAGAACCTCCTGGAAACCTACCAATATCGCGTTGCGCATGGTAAGCCCGCCTCAAAATTCAGTAGCAATGAGCCTCCTCATTGATACCGCCTCACTAAAT
This sequence comes from Paraglaciecola mesophila KMM 241, assembly GCF_000315015.1. Lineage (GTDB taxonomy): Bacteria > Pseudomonadota > Gammaproteobacteria > Enterobacterales > Alteromonadaceae > Paraglaciecola > Paraglaciecola mesophila. Next base: position 38,606 of record NZ_BAEP01000054.1, read on the forward strand.
TATTGCTCAGCACCTCTACTTCGCAATAACACTATAAATGACCGATTAGATCACCCCTCAACCAATGTTATCGACCATAACTTCAACAACTTTAGTTTTTATTTTGATTTTTTATTCAGGCAGTTTATTTTACATAGGATAGAAATAATTTTTAGCATACAGAAAGTTGGCACGTGAGGTGCTTGTTTGAAATGGTGAAGCAATAAGAATTGAGAAACGTCAAGAACTTGGCGGGAGAATAAAAAAGGCCGGGCCAAATGACCCGACCGAATTGCTCACGTTAGGAGAACGAGCAAAAGAGTTTCTGTCCGACTAGCAGATCAGAGAATGAATACTGGCCTCTCAACCAAACTTCTACACTCTCAGTTCTGTTGGTCGGCGTTTTGCGCTAGTTGAACCACGCATCATCCCTGAATAATATCAACAACTTTCCCTAGTTGCCTACCGGGCGGCCTCTCATTTCCTACCCTCTAAGTAATATCTTAGTCATCAAACAATGATCTAACATTATTTCACGTGCAGACCTGTTACTGAACAGCAATGAGAGTTGCGTTGTTCATCTCTTGTAACGGCACTTCTTGCAACGGACTTTTTCTGCCGTTGTAATGGCAATTCCTGTAAACTGATAACCTTTCGTTGCCGCTTCCTGCCATTAAATTATAGTCGTTAACGGCTAACTCAAGTTCGGCTCCCCAGGTACATTCGCCAACCCAGTGAATATATAAACTCGGTGACACTTGTCTTATCCTTAAACGTAACGATGCTTTAAAGCATTCAGATACTTTATATATCCTCTCACCTGCAGCGTAAATACACTCATTCGCGACTTAGGTTATTCTCCTTCCACTTACAGAGGAAGTAATGTCACGATAATTACCACTTGGTGCACTTTAACGGTATGACTCATCGGCCCAATCGACACACCAACTTTCAATACTAGGCTCTATCAATCTGAGTCATTTTCACAATGGCCTAGCAAGGCTTTCATTTCAGACGCTTTTGCACAGCTACCTTGCCTACAATGAGCACTCTGTTTTATTAACAGCCTATGTTTAACAGCTACTAATCTAAAGTGTAAGTCTCGCTAATTTGGCACATAAAGTGCTTTATTTATCTTGCCAACTAGTACCCTGGTTGGCCTATTTTGTTTGTGTTACCACACGACAAAATGTATTGAGCGAAAGCTCTAGCTGACAGGCAGGTTTGATGGCCTAAACCTCAAAACCTCACTACCTCCTGGCGTCTTCCTTGTCTGTCAGCCATTTCACTTTCTTTTAAATCCCTTTGGGCATCCGACCTGCCACCCATCTGTTCACTATCATTAACCTTGCAATAGTTGCAGAGCTGATTGTGGACGCTGATTAGCTTGACCCAAAACAGTAATACTCGCCTGTTGAATAATCTGCCACCGAGTCAATTCTGCCGTTTCAACTGCAAAGTCAGTATCTCGAATACGACTGCGGGCTGCTGACACGTTTTCAGATATGTTGCTCAGATTGCGAATAGTTGATTGAAATCTATTTTGAATAGCACCGAGATCAGCACGCTTAGCATCAATAACCGATATTGCTTCTAATACAGCGACCATCGCCCTAGATGCTTGGGCTTCTGTGGCAACGGAGATAATTTCTCCTTCGAACAAACCCTCTGGCCCATATCCATTTGCTCTAGATATATTGACGCTGATTGTCTGACCCGGGTTTGCTCCCACAAGAAATGCGGATGAGAACCCACCACTTAGGATATTTACACCACCGAATTGAGAAGTAGCAGCGATTCGGCTCATTTCAAATTTGAGCGCATCGACTTCTTTTTGCAATGCCAGTCTATCTGCTGATGCATTAATCCCGTTTTGAGCCTGAACGGCTAAAACCCTGATACGTTGCAATGCGGTGGTGACTTCCCCTAACGCTCCTTCTGCGGTTTGCGCTAAAGAAATGCCATCATTGGCGTTTCGCACGGCCATGTTAAGGCCAAGAACTTGCGTCGTAAGTCGATTGGATATTTGTAATCCAGCCGCATCATCTTTGGCACTATTAATGCGAAATCCAGATGACAATCTTTCAAACGCCGTGTTTAAATTATTGTTCGACGTGAATAACTGACGAGTAGCATTCAACGACGACACATTCGTATTAACGAATAAGCTCATTTTCTTTCTCCTAACGATTTTTTAAACTTTCACCCGACTATTATTTTTATGTATCGTGATGAATACAGGACCTTGCTTTAATTATTATTGGTCTCTGTTTCTAGTGCTGGCTTATTATTTTTTTGAGTTACCTAGCGACTATGTTTAAGTTATCGAACGGACACAGAAAATCCTTTAGCGGAAAAATTAACTAAATATTTTTCTATTTTAAATTCAAACACTTACAAATAAAAATAAACGCAAAAAAAGCCGAGGGATACCCCTCGGCTTTACGCTCTGACTTTAGGAGAGAGTGAGCAGACTCTCAACTGATTGGTTCTTTTTAACCTGGTGCACTACCTCCTGGCTTCAAAGCCCCAAACAGTAGGGTCTCGAAACCTAGGTTAACTAACCAATTAACCTAGTAAAGATAAAGCTGACTGAGGACGCTGATTCGCCTGACTCAGTACAGTTAAACTTGCTTGCTGGATGATCTGGTTACGAGTCAATTCTGCAGTTTCAGATGCGAAATCGGTATCACGAATACGTGAACGAGCACCCGATACGTTTTCAGAGATGTTGGACAAGTTACGGATAGTTGATTGGAAACGGTTTTGAAGCGCACCCAAGTCCGCTCTTACGCCACCTACAGAAGAGATAGCTTCAGAGATAGCTGTCAACGCTGCAGATGCACCCTCAACGGTATCTACGTTAACGTCGTCTATATTAAGACCTGCCGCACCAAAACCATCAGTACGTGACAAGTTTACAGAGATATTCTGTCCACCATTGGCACCTACCAAGAACTTAGCCGAAAAATCTCCTTTTAGGATATCAGTAGTACCAAACTGAGAATCAGTCGAAATACGCGTGATTTCAGATTTAAGTGCTGAAACTTCTTTCTGCAAAGCTACACGGTCTGCTTCTGAGTTAATGCCGTTTTGTGATTGAACAGCAAGCTGACGAATACGTTGCAATGAAGATGTTACTTCACCTAATGCGCCTTCAGCTGTCTGCGTTAATGAAATCGCGTCGTTTGCGTTTCTAGCAGCTTGGTCAAGACCTTGTACTTGAGTAGTCAAGCGGTCAGTAATTTGTAGACCTGCGGCATCATCTGCTGCACGGTTGATTCGAAAGCCCGATGAAAGACGTTCGAAGGAAGTATTCAAGCTGTTAGCTGAATTGAATAATTGGCGTTGTGCGTTCAAAGACGACACGTTGGTATTTACGTATAAACCCATGGTTTTCTCCTACACTCTCAGTCCAGTTTTCACTGGCAACCGAAAATCATAATCGGTGGTTAAATAACACTAATTAGTATGATGATTCGTTAAATAAATCATCACTACTGGCTCTCTCAGAAATGTTATCGACGGTAGGAAAATTCTCTTTAACTAAAATTTGCCGTTTTTTCGTTAAACGGCAACGAATTGCCGCTTTGCAATTGCTAAACAATTGAGTTCCAATGGTTTTATTAAAATCGCCACGGTCAAAAATAATGCAAATAAAAAGTATTAAACGCGTGACTCGAGCACATAAACATCACGCATTTAGCGATTTATGTGAGTTTGAAGGGTCGCTTTACTGTTGTTTCAGAGTAGCAAGCAACCATGTGAGTGACGATGGTGTCATCAATGTGTTGACCCTCACTGATAATGGCCAAATAACCTATAAACAACGTATCAGCCTGCCTTCTAGTGATTTGCGTGACCCTAAGCTGAGCATAACACCCTCGGGGGAGCTGATGTTGTTGGCATACTCACGGCGAACACGTTCATCTAATTCTGTAGGTGTACTAGGAGAGCACAGCCCTGTGATTTGGGTTTCTCAAAATGGACTGAGTTGGTCCAGCCCTAGAAACGTAGGCAATAAACATTGGTGGCTTTGGCGATTGCGCTGGCACAATCAAAATGCATATGGGCTTGCATATAATCGTTCAGCCAATGCGGTACACTTTTATGGGGGTAACCCAAAGCGTAGCTTCCACCGCGACAAAACCAATGCCTTTAGTTTGCAAACGCATGACAAAGGCTACCCGAACGAAAGCGATATGTGTTTTGCAGAAGATGGCACTGCTTATGTGGTTTTACGTAGAGACAGCGATACTTATAGTGCCCAGTTTGGAATAAGTAAGTCACCTTACACACATTGGCATTGGATTGATTTAGGATTTTATTTAGGTGGGCCTAACATGCTAAAGCTCGATGAACACAATGCGCTACTAGCAGGCAGGATAATATATAAAGGCAAATTCGTGACGGCGATACTAAATCTAGAGCTTAAAAGCGCAAAAATCACCCTCCTCGTGGTTTTGCCATCAAGTGGGGACAATAGCTATCCCGGCATGGTTAAACGCAAAGACACAGTGTTCGTTAGTTATTACTCATCACACCAAGACCAACAAGCGCACATATATTTAGCTCAGATAGCGCTTTAAGCGGATAAAGCGCTGTTTGAAACTTTAAGGCTGCAACTAAATGCGAAAACTTTCAGATCAGGCCTGAACTACTGCAGCTTAACTGATGTAATCGAAAAGCGATAACCCTGTCACTTTTGCAAATGTGGCTTGGGCCGCTTGTAAAGCAGTCTCTTGTTTGCTTAGTTCTGATACTGCTTCTGCGTAGTCAACATCTTCGATATTTGCTCTAGCCGTTTTATTGGATATTTCGAGATCTAAGTTTGACGCAAATACCGATTGCGCCACATTGAGTTTCCCTCCAAGCAAAGATATTGAATCAGCGATACTGGTTAAACTGTTATCTACTCCAATCAAGGCATCGCTAATTGCCTGTTCATAATCCCCATCGGAGATATTCTCATCTCTGAGGCTGTTGTAAAAGTCATTGAGCGTCTCGGCAATATTTTTCTTTTCAGGTTTTTGCAGTGTGTAGTTCACGGTATCGCCTGCAGCGCCTTCGATCGTAAACTCTTGCCCTTGAAACTCGAAAGGCTCACCACTGGTAAATGGTTGCGTGCCCACCACAACGCCAGTACCAACATTGCTAATAGTCACTTCATCAACACCAGTAATACTTATCTGATACTCGTTATTCGCTGGGGTAACAGGGTCGTAATTTTGTTTATGAAACTGATCAAATTCACTTTGAGCACTTATTCTGGTTGAGGCCGATGTAACACCACTTGTGGAAGAAATTTGACTGTCCAACCTTGCGTACACATCTTCAAATACCGTTTGCCCAGAGTTATTCATCGCTAAAGAAAAGGTATTTGAAATGCGAATATCGTTTAACCCTTCGTCACCTTCAAAGACATACTTATTACCAGCTGCGCCGGCAGTATAGCTGAATGCAGGGGTCGAGGATTGGTAACCAGCAAAAATGTATTCACCATTCGCACTTTGGCTATTCATTGCATCAAATATTTGGTCTCGAATTTGTCCAATTTCGATGCTTATGGCGTTACGGTCATTAACGTCCAATATGCCGTTACCCGCTTGGATCATGAGCTGTCTTGCTCTTTGAATGTTATCCGTTACGTTCCCGAGTATGGTTTCTTCTTGCTCAACACTGTTAGTGAGCAAGTTATTGTTTTTGTTGTATTGAGCAATTAAATCAATTTCTTCTGTTAAACGTATTACTTGAGCAGATCCTACAGGATCATCCGACGGTCGAAGTAATTTTTTACCCGTAGATAGCTGCTGCTGAACATCCGACAAATCATCCTGATTGTCTAGTACAGCACGAATGCTTCTATCATATAACTGACCAGTGGAAATTCGCATTATAAACCCCTCACGTGTTTCATTATCTCACCATACTCAAAATGGTGTCGAACATCTCTTGCGCAGTGTTTAACAAACGTGCTGAAGCCGCATAAGATTGCTGAAAGCGCACTAAATTGGCCGCCTCTTCATCTAAACTCACACCTGACACTGAGTCATACCAATCTTTTGATTGTAGCTTTAGCGCCTCGCCTGCTTTGACCGCAATATCCGCATTGGCTGCTTTTTGACCTATATCGCCAACAATATTGGCATACGCTTCGTGGAAACTAACCGGATCACCAGATCCCGCATTATTGAGCTGCATGCCGTTCTCATTTTGAAGATTAGCCATGATTAAGCCATTGCGGTTATCATTAAGTCCATTTTGGTTGAAACTGATAGAGAATGTATCCCCCGCTTTCGGCTCCCCTTGCAACGTAAAATCGTAACCAGGGTAATTATCAAGTGCACTAAATGCTGCGGGCCACCCTGGCGTGCCAGAAGCTTGCTCTAAAAGGTTATCCATCGATGAAATACCACTTACCGTGGTGATAACAGTGCCTGCACTATCAAGCACTTCATATTCAGTGGCAGAGTTAAACCGCACCGATGCCGGTGCACCGACTCCACCACCGGGCGCAGCGCCAGGCGCATGAATACCTCCGGCCCCGTCAAAACCCGATGAGCGTAAATCAAAAGGTGCGGTGTCCACAAAGGTATTTGTCACTGTTGTTGAAACGAGCTCTGAGCCGCCTAAATTATCTTCGCCTGCTTCAATTCTAATCGGGCTTGCTAACGCTAAGTCTTCTGGGCGTGTGGTGAACACTTCGATTTTGTCTGCCACATCTTTGGTCGGTTGCAATAAGAACTGGTCATCTACCGTGTAACCAGCGCCTTTGGAAAACTCTAACTCGATACCACCAAAAATTTCATTAAACTCGCCACTTTGTGCAGTTAACCCTGTATAACTCTGGGTAAGAGCCGTACCGTTCACATCGGTCACAGGTGAACCATCTAGGTTAAGTAATTCAACGGTGACATCTACAGTTGGCGGCACCCCCGCCGTGACTCCGTCAATGGTAACTCGGTAATCAGCGCTGGTAATTTCACTGGCACCGCCTTTTGAAATACGGCCATTAACGATAGAGGTACTATCAGCATTATCTGGATAATTAAGAGCCGTGGTGATAGGACGTGTAAAAATCTCGCCTCCCAATTGCTGGTCATAATCCATACCCGCCCGGTTTTGCGTATTCACAGCTTCGGTTACCGCTAAAGCGATTTGTCCTAGCTCTCGGCGACTGGGCTCTAGTACCTCATCACGATAGCGAAATAACCCACCAATCGTCCCTCCTAGCTCGGTTTCCGCTAAGTTTAAAGAGGTTGGTTTGCCATTACTGGTCAACTGTAACGATTTATAATTCAAATCTGCACTGTTACTCACTTCAAACACACTAAACGTGCCGTCTTGCATTACAAGTGACTCACCTGAGGTGAGGTTAATCATGATGGAGCCATCATTGTTTGAACTATTTCGGGTCTCAATCGACACCAGACTGCTTAATTCCAGCACCGCATTATCTCTTTGATTCATCAGCGCACCAGGCTCATCGTGACGATTATTAGCTTGAGCGATTCGAATAGACTCATTAAATGAGGCAATAGATTCGACTAAAGAATTTACTTTATTTAATGAGGAGGTAAACTCAAAATTAACTTCCCTCTCTTTCTCAGCCATAAAGGTGGATAATGTGCCCATTTGGCCAAGCATTGAGTCGGCATCGCCCAGCACCAATTGTCGAGCAGACATATTCGTCGGATCATCATTAGCCGTTTGCAGCGATGCAAAAAAACGGCTCATACTACTTGAAATAGAATTTGCTTCGCTGGCGAAAACATTATCTAAAACAGCCGTTTTGCTCCAATAAGCTTCATGCTCAGCAAGATTGGTGGTGTCTCGGCGCAACTGGTTCTGAGCAAACGTGTTCATTACTCGCTCAGTAGTGAATTGGCCGACACCTCCGGTTAACTCAGCTACGAAGTTTGTTCGCTCACGAACATAACCTTCGGTGTTCACATTGGCTATATTATTACCTGTGGTACTGAGTAATTGATTACTTGCCTCCACACCAGAGCGGGCGATAGAGAGCAAATCCGCCGTTCTAATCATGATTTATACTCCGCAAACTGATGTTGTTCATGGTTGATAATTATTCAGTGAACCGCTGTTTAGAACGGAAATAACTTTTTGCGCATACGTTGGGTCGGTGGCATAACCCGCTTGCTGCAATTCGTCGAAATAGCGTTTGGGATCGCCAGTATTTTGCAGCGCTTGCTTGTATCTCGGGTTTTCTTTTACAAATGACGCATAGTCTTGCATCGCATCATCGAACGAATTGTAAGCTCTAAATTCGGCTTTTTTCGGCGCTGCAAGCCCTTGTTCAAACTCAATAGTGTTCACCTTTACAGTGTCACCTTGCCAGCCATTGCCCGCTTTAATCCCAAACAAGTTGTGGGTATTGCCTTTCTCAGTGTGCATCATGTATTGTCCCCAGCCAGTTTCCACCGCGGCCTGGGCCAATAATGCTTTGGGCTCAATGCCTAGTTCTTTCGCCACTTGCTGAGCGACAGGATAAAGCGCATCCAAAAATTCGCTTTGGTCACTAAAAGCTGCATCTTTGTAACCTGCATTGGATGCTGCGGTCTGTGGCAGGCGCTGCTCCGGTAGCGCTATTTGTTGCGCTTGTTGAATGCTTTTCGCACTATGACGATTAATATCTGACAGGTTGCCATCATTTCGAATAACGCTTGAGGGTGTGAATCCATTTCCGCCTTTGCTTAACTGTTTAACGATAATGTCGGCCAAGCCGATACTGCCGTTATTCGACATATCTGTCGCTAACTGCTGATCGTGCATATCGCGATAAAATTTAACTTGTTCAGAGTTAAATGGGCTGTCTTTATCAGCCATAACATCTTGAGCTTTTCGCATAGACTTAAGCATCATCTGTACAAAAATAGCCTCGAACTGCTTCGCAGCCTCTTGCAGTGCCGCATCATCGCCGCTTTGTGCTGCTCTGCGCAGTTTGTCTAAGCCTTGAATGTCATTCGCATTGCGCGACATATCAAATTGACCTTGAAACTTTATGCTGTTGTCTATGTTATCCATCGACTATGCCTCGGCCCGGTTAATCACGCTAAATTACGACCAGCTCGCCTTGTAAGGCACCTGCCTCACTCAGCGCTTCCAGTATGGCCATTAAATCACCAGGGGCAGCACCTACTTCGTTTACCGCGCGCACTAGTTGGTCTAGCGTCACACCAGGATCAAACTTAAACATGCGAGTGTCGTCAAGATTCACATCAATAATGGACTGGTCCGTAACCACTGTATCTCCCTGCCCTAAGGGATTTGGTTGAGTCACCTGCTGATTTTCACTGATCGTCACTGTTAACCCGCCGTGTGTAATAGCAGCAGGTAACAGACGCACATCTTGACCGATCACTATGGTCCCTGTTCGGCTGTTAATAACAACACGCGCGGGTGCCTTAGCAGGCATGAACTCAAAGTTTTCTAGCGTCGCTAGAAAGCCCACTCGTTGCCCGACATCTCGGGGCGCAGACACGCGAACCGATGCAGCATCAATTGGGGTTGCAATAACATAACCTTTATCGGGATCAGCCCCTAAACGTTGGTTGATAGTATCCGCAAGGATCTTTGCCGTTGAAAAATCGGGGGAATTTAAATTAAGTGTTAGAAAGTCATTTTGCATGAATCCGCTGGGCACAGCGCGCTCAATCAAAGCGCCATTTGCGATACGACCAACGGTGGGCGTGTTGGCGACAATTTTAGAGCCGTCTGCTCCCTCGGCGCCAAAACCACTAACCACCATACTTCCTTGAGCAACGGCATACACTTTGCCATCAAGACCTTTTAGAAAGGTTTGCAGTAATGTACCGCCGCGCAAACTTGCTGCTTCACCAACAGAACTTACCGTTACGTCAATCGTTTGGCCGGGTTTTAGAAAAGGCGGTAGTTCAGCATGAACCGCAACAGCAGCAACGTTTTTGATTTTTGGCTTCAAATTACTGTCTAAGCTGATGCCGAAGTTTGACAGCATGGTGCGAAAACTCTGCTCAGTGAAAGGACTTTGCTCACCGGTACCAGGTAAACCCACCACCAAACCGTAACCCACCAGTTGGTTGCTGCGTACACCTTGCACGCTAGCCAAGTCTTTTATCCGCTGAGCCTGCCCTACTGGAGCAATAATAATGCTCGATACCATGAGAATGAATAAAAGTAGTTTCATATACGACTCCTGCCTAAAAAGGCCAGTACTCAGAAGAAAAGAACTTGGTCAGCCAACCTTCTTTTTGCGCTGACGCAAACGTTCCTGTGCCACTATATTGAATGCGCGCGTTGGCAATTTTGGTCGATACGATTTCATTGGTTGGGCTAATATCAGCAGGACGAACTACGCCCGTTAAACGAATATATTCATTACCGTTATTTAACGTTAACCATTTCTCACCGCGAACCAATAAATTTTGATTGGGAAAGACTTTCATCACTGTGACAGATATGTCGCCACTTAAATTATTACTCTGGTTAGCTGACGCGTCACCGGTAAATTCATTTGAGCTGTCTACGCCAAGTTGAATTGACTGAGAGCCAATATTAACGGCGTTTCCGCCCAAACCAATGATTGGGTTAACATCCAGTGCCGATTCTTTAGAGGTTGTTGTTCCTGCTGATTTAGTTGCACTGGTATTCTCTTCTAAACTTACCGTGATAATGTCGCCTACACGGCGGGCTTTCACATCGGAATACAAGCTATTGGCCATATCAGCCTGAAAAATTGAGCCGTCTTCGGCAATTTTCTGCCGCGGCAGTTCAGCCGTAATAGGTGCATAGTAAGGGTCGTTCGGCATAATATCCGGCTCAGGCGTGCTCTGGCATGCGCTGAGTAATCCACTTAATCCAATGACATATAAGGCTTTCATAATATTAACCATTAAAGTTGTTGAATGACCTGACCTAACATCGAATCCACGGCCGAAATCACTTTAGAGTTCATCTCGTAAAGGCGCTGACTTTCGATCAAATTAACCAACTCTTCTGTCACGTTAACGTTAGATGTTTCTAGCGCTCCCTGAACAACCGTGCCTAACCCTTCAAGGCCTGGTACCCCTTGGATAGGCGCACCACTGGTAGCAGTTTCCACATACAGGTTTTGACCAATAGGTTGTAAGCCCGTCATATTAACGAAATCAGAAAGGCTGATTTGGCCTAGCACTTGTGGGTCAGCCTGACCACGAATAGAGGCAGAGACTTCCCCGTCTTGAGAAATCGTAATCTGCTGGGCGTCTTCAGGCACAGTAATGTTGGGTTGCAGTAAAAAGCCCGCCCCAGGCGTAACAATCTGCCCTTCATCATTAAGGGTAAATTGACCATTACGTGTGTAGGCAATGCTACCGTCTGGCTGCTGTATCTCGAAAAATCCACGCCCCTGGATGGACATGTCCAGCGCATTTTCTGTGGTCAGCATATTGCCTTGCGTATGGGCTTTTTGCGTGGCGACCACTTTACTACCTGCGCCTAACATCAAACCCGACGGTAACTCAGTATCCGCTGATGAACGACCACCTGGCTGGTTAATATTTTGATAAAGCAAGTCTTCGAAAATCGCCCTGTCTTTTTTAAAACCAACGGTACTGGCATTGGCCAAGTTGTTCGAAATAACAGCCACATCAGTTTGTGCGGCGTCGAGTCCGGTTTTGCTGATCCATAATGCTGGGTGCATAGGTCACCTCCTCTTTAAAATTATCTTAAGCTTGCTAATACTAAGTCGTCTTCAATAATAATTAGATAATACGCAGCAACTGATTCGCTCTTGAATCAAGATCGCTGGCTTCTTTCATGAATTTAATTTGCATCTCGTAATGGCGCTGCAGGCTGATCATATCGACCATTTCTTCTACAGGGTTTACATTACTGCCTTCTAACATGCCGTTGCGTATGCTGACCGTTGGATCGAACTGCGCCAATTCACCGTCTTTCTGGCGAAACAATCCATCATTCCCTCTTTCAATATTGTCTAAGGCGGGGTTTACTAATTTCAATCGCCCCACTTCTTCAAGTACGGTTTCTGGCGCCCCTTGAGGTCGTACAGAGATGGTTCCATCACCAGCGATGTTGATATTTGACAAAGGAATAGGTAAAAAAACAGGACCAAACTCTCCCAAAATTGAATTGCCAGAAGAGTCTTGAAGTTGCCCATCATCACTGATCTGTAAGCTACCATTGCGGCTATATGCCTCAGTTCCATTAGCATCGAGGACGGATAGCCAGCCTTCCCCTTGGATCGCTACATCCAACTCGCGCTCTGTTTGAATCATCGCCCCACCCTCAAAATTATTGGCGGGGTTCTCTGTCATGGAAAATACTCGGGTTGGCAGCCCTTCCCCAAATGCTGGCATACTGCGCGCCTGCTCTAACTGTGCGCGAAATCCAGTGGTCTGCGTATTAGCGAGGTTATTTGCACGAACAGCAGTACCAAGAAGATCTTGTTTAGCACCGCTGGCTGCAATATAAAGCAATTTATCCATGACAACTTCTTGACGAAAAGTGAACTTAATAAGAACTCTGCAATTAAGATGCCATTCATCGACATTCCAGTTTGGAATAGATGAAAGTTTAAGCTGTGAAGGAGTGTATAGCGGGATTTTCTTCGATATAAAAAAGGCCACAAATTGTGGCCTTTCAGTATTAATGTATTGAATTTATTAACGAATATTCAAAATAGTCTGGTTAAGCTGGTTGTTAACCTCAAGTGCTCGAGAGTTCGCTTGGAAGTTCCGTTGAGCGATAATTAAATCGATTAGCTCGGTGGTTAAGTTTACGTTTGCTTGCTCTAATGCGGATGAGTTGATATCACCAAAGGTACCGGTAGTTGCCTCACCGGCAAGAGCTTCACCGGATAAAATACTTTCTTGCCACTGGGTATTACTTTGCTGTGTCAAACCTTGGTCATTAGCGAAACGCACTAGGGCGACACGAATGATTGGCTCAGATGTACCGTTTGAGTAGGTTGCACGTACAAGACCGTCAGCACCGATATCTATACCAGTCAACCGGCCTACCGCTAATCCATCTTGTTCAAGTGAAGTCACTTCAAATGCAGAAGCAAACTGAGTGGGTTCATCAGGGGTAGCATTACCTGGGTCAAAAGCAAAATTAGTGGTAATGGTTTGTGAAGGGTCAGAACCATTGGCTAGAATTGTTCCCCCTAACGCGACTGAGGTGATATCGCCCGTAGCACTAGTAGTGCCATCGGCATTGGCAATACTGGTAAAATCACCACCAGCGCTAAAAGTCATTCTATAGCCAGCGACCGGGGAGCCAGTGGTTTCTCCGACTACATTTGGCCCAGTAACAGGTGGAACGCCTGGAGTATCACCTTCAGTATTTAATGCGATATCATCCATATAAGTAGTAACCACCCACTCATTAGTGGCAGCTTGATCTTTCATGAAGTAATAGGTCATAACATGACTATCTCCCAATGAGTCAAACACAGTAACTGAAGTTGCAGCATTATAAGTCAGTGGATCATCAGGATTGAATAAATCTAAATCGACGGCATCATCTCCGGCGGGTAAATTCATTTTTAATGAGACTTCTGATGTAGGCTGAGGGGAGCCTGATGAGTCAGGGATACGTACAGCTTGAGTCGTACTTAATGCAACTGAAGATGAGGTGCCATCTGGGTTAACAGGAAAACCAAGCAAGTTATCGCCATTAGAGTTCACTACGAAGTTTTCGGCATCAAGCTTAAACATACCAGCTCGCGTAAATGAGAACTCTCGAGAGTCAATTTCAGGGATAGTGGCAAAGAAGCCATTGCCCGTAACCGCTAAATCCAGTGAGTTATTCGTAAATTGCAAACTACCTTGGGAAAATTGCTGAGCAACTTCTTGGGTAATAACGCCGTCGCCGACCTTGGTTTTACCGCCAGCTAACAGTGATGATGCATATACATCGCCAAACTCTGCTCGGGATTCTTTAAAACCAACCGTATTCACGTTAGCAATGTTGTTTGCCGTTGTATCTAAGTCTCTTTGCGCAGCGGAAACGCCACTCAATGCAATATTAAAAGACATGTTAAGTTCTCCTGTTAACCACCAAGTTGAATGACGTCGTCGAGCTTGACGCTGACATCACCATCTAGATTTAATATGACACCTTGACTACTGCCAGCTAGGCTGACGCTATCAACGTGTCGATTGACTGCTGTAACGAGTTGCTGTGGCTCACCTGACACATTGCCTTGTGCTTTGACCACATAATTGCCGGGAGGCATAAGATTGCCAGCGGCATCTTTTCCGTCCCAATTGAATTGAATATTGCCGACAGGCTGCGTGCCAATATCAAGAGTCTTCACGATACTGCCCGATTCGTTCTCAATCGTAATTTTGGTATTAAGTGTGGTGGAATCATTAATTACAACCCCGGATACACCCTGACCTTCGCTGGCCATATGTGCCACATCACCCTGCAGTAGTACCTGTTGACCTATCAGGCTAGACGCTTGTAGGGCTTGATTTGAAGTCATAGACGTGGCGAACGTTTCGAATTTCTCGTTGAGCTGGCTGATACCGTCAGCCATAGTGAAGCTTGTCATCTGCGCCACCATCTGATCATTATCAACCGGCTTACTAGGATCTTGGTTAGCCAATTGTTCAGTCAGCAAGGAGAAAAAATCTTCTTGTGACAAATTTTGATTGCTTTCATCAGCGACAGGAACCGTTTCGGGTTGCCAATAAAGGTCACTGTTTAAGCCGTTCTTAATTAATGTATCCACGTCAATTCCTCGAAATTATCCAGTCCGCGAACGATTAGCTGCCTTGGCCTAAGCGCAGCACATTCCTAAACAAGCGTTTAGTGGTGTCCGCTACTTGAACATTTGTTTCATAAGCTTTAGACGCTGACATCATGTCTGCCATTTCTTCCACTATGTTCACATTTGGCTTATAAATGTAGCCATTTTCATCAGCCATCGGGTGACCGGGGCTGTATTCAATTTGAAGAGGAGCATCGCTCTCTACGATCCCCATAACTTGCACGCCTGTACCCGCATTCTGTTCTTGAGATGCGCGTTGCAGTTCGGCGGCAAAAACCGGGTGACGCGCCTTATAGGTTTGGTCATAGCTGCTACTAACGGAATTTGCATTTGCCACATTACTTGCCGTCGTGTTTAAGCGAACGCTTTGAGCACTCATGCCTGTACTGGCAATATCCATTACGTTAAATAAACTCATTAGTTTTGACCTCCACCGATGGCTTTTTTCATGCCTTTAATTTTACCGTTGAGAAACTCAACACTCGCTTGATAACGTAAACCATTATCTAAAAACGCATTCCGTTCGACTTGTACATCAACGTTGTTACCATCACCGGTATCAGGTTGATTATTGATGCGGAACTGCATCTCCCCTGATCCTTGCATATGGCCTTTAATATGATTTTCGTGAGTGCGGGTAAGGTTTTGATTACGACCATTTTGGGCGCTGCGCATAGCGTCTTGAAAGTTAATGTCTCGCGCCTTGTAACCTGGTGTATTGGCATTGGCCAAGTTGCCAGCCAGCACTTCCATACGTTCAGTACGTACTTGAACTGCCTTGTGGGTGAATCCCATTAACTTATCTAAACTGATTGCCATTCGCTTTACTCCTCATTCGTCAGGAGTAAAGCAATAGCTATGCCATAAAAGAATTGACAGTAAGAGGATAGATAGCTAACAAATTGAAATTGTTAACTTTTTTTAACGTAATACAAACCGCTACCACTACGGTTCATAACAAAATCAGTGGAAATACCCGACATTGACTCCGATGCGCCAACAAAAAGAACACCTTGTGGTTGCAGGCAAGCGGCAATTTTTTGCAGTATCGACGCTTTGGCATTTGCCGAGAAGTAAATCAGCACATTGCGGCAAAATACAATGTCGTATCGTGTGACGCTTGAGAAGGGAGTCTGTAAATTGATGGGCCTAAACGTGACCAAACTGCGAACACTTTGCTTTAAAACGCTACTGTTACCACTTACACATGCGTCAAAAAACCGGCCACGACGTTCATCTGACAATCCCCTAGAGAGTGATAAATTATCGTATTGTGCTGCTTTTGCTAGCGTTAACATATCACTTGAAATATCGGTTGCAACGATATCTATACCCGCCGAAAACGCGTTTGGATACCTAGCTTGATATTCACGCACAGCCATAGCGATTGAATAAGCTTCTTGTCCAGACGAGCAAGCGGCACTCCAAATTTTAATCGGTTTACCTGTCTTTGATAATGACGGAAATAGGGTGTTTTGCAGCGTTTCAAAGGGGTAGCCATCGCGGAACCACAGTGTTTCATTTGTGGTCATGGCATTAATCACTGCATTTATTAATGCCACATCGTGATTGGCGATGGTACGCTTGATCAGTTCCGATAGGGATTTTTGCTTAAATTTTGCAACTAATGGTAACAACCGACTGTTTACCAAATATTGCTTATTGTCCCCCAACACGATGCCACATCGATTCTCCAAATAGCGGCAAAATAAACTGTATTCGTGTGCATCAAGTGTATTACTGGTCAATCGCTTTCCTTGACTGTTATTTATTATCAAACCATTTTTGCACTGAGGTCACCAGTTCGTCAGGATGAAACTTAGCGATAAAATCATCAGCTCCAACCTTTTGCACCATCGCTTGGTTAAACACTCCGCTTAGAGATGTGTGCAATACAACATGTAAATCTTGTAAAGCTGGATCGTTTTTGATCTCAGCAGTTAGGGTATAGCCGTCCATTTCCGGCATTTCAATATCAGAGACTAATATACCCACCTTATCTGTTATGTTGCCCGTTTCCTTAGCCAGCTCTTTTAAACGATTCAAAGCTTCTAAACCGTTTTTAGCCATTTCAATTTCTAACCCTAGTGTGGACAGGGCTTTTTTGACCTGATTTCTCGCTACAGAAGAATCATCAGCAATAAAAATAATCTTCTCACGTTTGTTTTCAACCGAAATACTCGATACTTCATCGCTCACGTCAGTACTGATAGGTGAAATTTCATTTAGAATTTTCTCAACGTCCAAGATCTCAATTAACTCTTCTTCGAACTCTGTCACCGCAGTCAAGTAACTCGCTCGGCCACTACCTTTGGGCGGCGGCATGATCGCCTCCCAATTGGTATTGATGATGCGCTCTACTGCACCGACCAAAAAACCCTGCACAGAGCTGTTATATTCAGCAATAACGACAAAAGCAGAATTTAAGTCAATGATTGGCTTGCCACCAGTGGCCATACTCATATCAATGACCGATATTGTTTGCCCTCGAATGTGCGCAATGCCGCGCACGTAAGAGTTCAATTTTGGAATAGAGGTCAATTTGGGGCATTGCAGTACTTCTCGTACTTTAAACACATTAATACCAAATTTCTGACGCCCATTTAATCTGAATAGCAATAACTCTAAGCGATTTTGTCCAACCAATTGGGTTCGCTGGTTAACTGAATTCATTATTTCAGACATGTAAAACTCCATAAAAAATAAAAATCGGCGTAATAGTTGCTTTCAACCTTATATCGCGGCAAGTACTTCGCTTATTATGCAAAACCGTCTATTTTTTGACGCTATGCACAATCTGTATTTGCCTAAGCATAGACAAATTGGTCTCAAGTGAAAATGAATTATAACGTTATTTATAAGGTGTTTGCCGCCATTACCCTACTGCCGTTCATTAATACTGCAGGCTTTGCGAGTACAAATACCCATCAAGCACGTTCAGCACAACTGATTGAAGGGGCTGAACAGTATGTATCATCCCAAATCAGTTCATCGGCTAATACAAGGCTTAACATTAGCACTGCCGACATCGATCAAAGAGTAAACTTGCCATTGTGCCCCACTCCGATTGTGTACAGTGCCAGTTTGGAATCGCTCCAACAGAGCAATGTAGCGGTGAAAGCGCTTTGCAGTTCAACAAATTGGTACATGTATTTAATGGTCAATGTGAAACAAATGCAGCCGGTGGTGGTTATTTCTAACGCTGTCAGCCCTGGCACAATATTGAATCAAAGTAATATTGAGCTGATCAACATGAACCGTGCACTTCTTAGACGCACTACTTTTTCAAATGTGGATGATGTGATGGGTGCACGCATCAAACGCCGCGTTAGACCCGGGCAACCTATTACACCTAATAATTTATGTTTCGTGTGTAAGGGTGATACAATTATTATCAACGCTTCAAATTCCATGATGCAAGTTAAAGCAACGGGCGTAGCTATGCAAGATGGCAATATTGGTGACACCATAAGCGTGACTAATAGCCGCTCGAAAAAGCAAATAAATGCGCGCGTTGCGAGTACCAGTGAAGTCGTTGTAGGCATATAAACCAAAGCAGCGATGTAGCGAATATTATGAACGCAAATAATGCAAAAATTGTGTAAGTCATCCTAAAGATATGCCCTGGGCTGCCGATACAATATTTGAGGAAAGTTTAATAAGGTCAGGTAGTCACTATGTCTATTAACAACATTAACAACAATGGTCAAAAGCAAGTTATTGATAACCAAAAAGTTAATCAACAACAAACGCAAAACCAACAAGCGAATGAAGCTGCTACAAAGAGCACGTCTTCGCAACCTGTGCGTCAAGATTCTGTTTCGTTGACACAATCTGCACAGCAATTAGCCCAAGTGCAGAAGAAAAGCGCCGAAGCGCCAGTTAATCAGGAAAAAGTTGATCGTTTAAAGAAAGCGATTCAAAGTGGTGAATACAGTGTAAATCCTGATAGTTTAGCGAAAAACATTGCATTACAGGAATCAGAAATATTTGGCAGAAACTAGTATCGGCAGCATAATGATTGCCTACTAAAAAAAGGCAAAAAGAATGTCAGAATTAATAAAAGAAATAACGAAACAGTTCGACCATCTAGAAAATCTCATTCAAGTGCTTGACTCTGAGCTGCATCTCATTAGCACCAGAGACGCCGAAGCCCTCATCAATCTACTCAAGAAAAAAGAAGACTTGCTCACTCATATTCAACAGCAAGACGACGCTATCAGTCGATCTTTTGACGCTACCTCAGAAGAAGAACGAACTGGCCAAGAAATTACAACCATGTTTGAGCGCGCAAAACAGCTAGTATCGGAATGTGAATATCGCACAAAAATAAACCAAACAGCAGTTGAGCAAGGTCAACTCAGACTAGAGCATTTACGCACATTGCTGCTCGAATCTCGCGCCAAAGAATCAATGACCTATGATAAGAGTGGTAAAGCCCGGGGTGGCAAAAGTGGTAGAGGGATTAGAGCTTAAGTTGTAACTGATTCAGTTGAGCGCTTTATTAATTCAATTAGCGATTCGTTTTGTAGAAATACTCAAGACAAAATTTATTAACAGTTTTTCTGACGCCTTTATTTATAGGTTCTTTTTATCGACTATTTCAATGACTGTTTTCACACGTACTTTTCAACTACACAGTTTTGCCATTCATGTAAAAACGAAGAGTCAGACTCTGATATAGCTAGTTCATAATCAAATAATTCACTTTAAAAAAGTTCACATCAAACATTCATCCACGGCAACCTATTGCCGCCTAGCTAACTTAAGTAGCCCGTCGCACCTTAGTGCTAACCTTACGACTTCTAATAGTAATGTACATCCTTTACTCGTTTAGGCCGCGCAGTTGAGAGGTAAATGTCATACACACGTTTAAAGTCTAACTCTAGTTCTGTTGCATACAGATCGTCACCTACCGGATAGCTTTTAATAACGCGAGCACCGCGAATAACGCCTTGAACTGAGCTCGACAAACGCTCATCTGATAACAAAAAATTTGATAACGTTTGGCTGCCGTCAACTTTTTGGCCATATACTTGCTCAGTGAGCTCGCGATACGCATCAAGTTTCGAGGCCTTAATCGCCATTAATATCTTTGTGGAGTCTGAATTGCCACGTTGTCCTTTAATTGGCGCATAACCAATGGCTGATAGCACTGGGTAATCTTGCGGCTCTACCACTTCCCATTCAACTTGTTTATCAAAGACTGATGAGCAGCCAACAAGCACTAGGCTCAAACCCAATAAAGTCATACTTAATATTTTCATAATCATTCCAGTGATAACGGACCTGCACCTTTAATTAAGTGCTTTTATGACCATTCATAGTTGTAACTTGATAACTAGTAACAATAGCAAGCAAGAACCGCACCTATATTTGAAAATGTAACACCAATAGGAGGTAGCCGGTAATACTCTTCCAATGAATTAGTTTAGGTACGAAAAATGCTTCATTCGAACATATTGGGAAAATTGACAGTTTTTTATTCTATTTCGTCATTTTTCAAAGAGTAAAAGCACAACCTTAGTCATCATCACAAGCGAGCAACACTATGCCAAAGCCAGGCGACATGCTAACCACCTTATTAACCTGGGTTTTCTTGGTACTCATTTCGATGCCAATACCAACCAATGCGGCGTGGTTCGAAGCGACGGGTCAAGCAGTTATCAATAACGGCAATAAGGCCTTAGCTAAAAAGCAAGCCACTCATGAGGCCGTCAAACAGGCATTGATGTTCGCGGGCGCGTCCATTACCAGTGTGCAGGCAATGTCGAATGGCTTACTGGAAAATGACCGGTTCGAAATACGCAGTGGCGGTGAAGTCAATGACTTAACTTTGATCAGTGAAACTTACCATGATGATTATGTGACCGTCGTCATTCGCGCAGACATCTTTGCCCAAAGAACACAGTGTGATGCGGCACAGTATAAAAAGCGTTTAGTCAGTACTTGGTTCCCTATTCGAGACCGACAGCAAGGTATCACTGGTGGATTAACAGGATTTGGCCAAACAGTCAGTGAGCGCTTTGAACAACAGTTTAACCAGACCAGTCGTTTCGCGCGCATGACTCAGCGCCAACCTTACTATTTATCACCGCAAAGCCCTGACATAGAAAGCGACATCATCACGCTGGCTCGCCAAACTGATAATCAATATGTGCTGATTGGTGAAATCACCGAGTTCTCTGTAGAACGCTCGTCACGTAATGCATTGCTATTTTGGCAAGATGCCCCGTTGTCTAGGAATTTTCGTTTAGAACTCTCCTTATACGACGGCAACAACGCTAATTTGCTCAAGCAAGAACGCTTAGCTACTAACACGCCGTGGGAATTTGAACTACACCAACAAGTCAGCCCATCCAGTCAGCTGTTATGGCAGTCGCAGTTTGGCCAAGCTGTGACCGCAATAATCACCGAACAAGCATCATTAATAGATGAAGCCTTAGACTGTCTACCTACTTACGCTCGAGTTTTACAGGTCAATAGCGAGCAACTCACCGTCAACATTGGCAAACAAGACGGTGTACAGATTGGTGACGAGTTAACCCTTTTCAAACACACCCAATTTGTGGATGCCATCGGTAACCTGCATCAACAATTACGGCTTCATCCAAATCAAGTGAAAGTGATGCAAGTGTACAATGAAACCGCTGTGCTAATGTCGACCTCAAGCGTCCCATTGGCTAACATTCAACCAAACGATTTTGTGGCACGTCAGTAGCGCTTTCATTATGAGTAGTGCTGGGCAATAATAGCAGCGCTTGAACGGCGTCCCCGTAGTTTAATGGATAAAACGAGCCCCTCCTAAGGGCTAGATCTTGGTTCGATTCCAGGTGGGGATACCAAATTAGTTTTAGATTGAATCACTTCTTGTCGCCAAGGTTTATTACAATAACTCCCCCCTAGTTACCAAGCCGTTTATTTTATACCTAGATTATATTTACTTAGAGACCCTATTTTTACTGGATATATGCCCATGGGCATGTTTTGAGAAACTGAACTAGTTTTGTGTGAATCGAAAATAGATGGATAAAGAGCGAACAGAATACCTAGTTCAAATATGCTCAGGGGCTTGTGTCCCTGAGCATGACGTTTATGCGTCTTGTTCTCTAGCGTGACGCACGAGATTTGTCATCCAAGAACCTCCTGAGCACCAGTTTTCATCAGATGCTTCCGCTGATGCCACGGCAACGACATATGGCCCATCGTTCCAAAATGCAAACATAGGCCCACCCGAGTTACCGGGTGTTAAATCCGCGTGGGTACTCATCGATCTACCTGGGCCGAGATCATACCAAGGCTCATCAAGTTTCTTATCCCTTTGGTAAGTTGGTCGCATGGTGCCGCCTATGCTTCCAGGATAACCAATGTTGAACCAGTAGGGTTCGCCATCCCATGAGCTGTTGTACGTCCGAGTCCCCATCCAACCAAATAAATCACCGATTCTGTCATTCGTTACTAGCACGGCATAATCTTCATCAACCTCAAACCAACTAACGGTACGACCGGTAATTTTGGTGTAAAACCAAACTCTTGATATAGATGTGCTAGCCCTAAGAGAGCCGGCAGACCTATGTACTTCAACCGTGCCTGCACCATTTGAACTCCAATCAACTACGTGACTTGCAGTTAACACATGCCGAGGACCAACAATAACTCCAGACCCACTCCCAGATGACGTAACGACTTTACAAATGGTTCCCCACGGATAACTCGTGTCATTGTATATCCTGCGGTCCTCTGCGTTAAAAACAGTCAATGGCTTTAAGTCTTTACCGTTGAGAGTTACTCGCGCGGGCTTAGCTAGCTTTGCTTTACAAGGTTTTGGGCTGGTGCCGAACCACTTAGGTATCATTGGAATGGTGGGTTTACTGTCAACATCTTGGATACTTTTATGCTCAACGCTCTTCAGTTTGTAGCTCTTTAACTCAGGCAAGAGCATCGATTGCAGCTCCTTGGGAATTTTACCTTTCGAACTTCTAGCAAAAAATTTAGCAACTTGATCGTAGGCCAAGGGGGATTCAACATCTTTTTCATTTCCATTAGTCATTAGAATTTCCTTTTAAAATTAAATAATGTTTATCAGTAATCTCTACTAAATGATCACCACTATGAGCATAGTCGCTGCTCAATATCGACGCGAGTCAAATGGAATTTTTTTACCTTAAATGGGAAGGCAGTGGATTGAGAATTACGCTCTTAATAAGCTAAATTTTTCTCGATATTGGAAATTCGCCCCTAGGCACGCCGAGTCAAAATCTTGCAACATATCTAAAGACATCATAAATGGAAGCGACGCTGACTTTCTCATTTTGAAAGAAACAACACCCATTGACGTAAAGCTTAGATAAGTGTTTTTTACCGCAAGTATTATCGCGTCTGCCGAAGGGGCAAGAAATTAGAGTATGTTTCGTAATGATTTCATTACTCACAAAATCATCACGAAACAGGGTAAATCCACTTCATTACCCCACATAAGCAATACATTTCTACACCAGTGAAATTATCACGACATATTTCACTAACCGCTCATACTTAATACTGTTCACCCCGCCTATAAGTTATTGATAATAGTTTGCATTACCCTTTCTCTTTACATATTATCTCGACGTTTTTAGCATGCTTGACACACAATCAACACAAAAGTAACGGATACCTAAACTAAAATGAAAAGAACGCTACTCGCTACCGCTATCGCAACCACAATGTTTACCGCAGTTGCACAAGAAACGCCTAACAGTAGAGCCATTGAAACCGTCACTATTTACGGCAATCAACTTAAAGCACAGGAAGCAACAGGCGCGGCACAGTACATTGGTGAGCAAGACTTGGAGAAGTTCGCCTATACAGATATTCAACGCATTATTAGGCAAGCGCCGGGTGTGTCTTTACAAGTAGAAGACGGTTACGGCTTACGCCCAAACATCAGTATCCGCGGTGTAGCGACTGAGCGAAGTGGTCGTATTACGTTGTTAGAAGACAACGTTTTGATTGCTCCAGCCCCCTACTCTGCCCCTTCTGCGTACTACTTTCCCACAGCTGGGAGAATGAGCGCTTTTGAAGTGGTTAAAGGCCCTGCGGCGATTACCCAAGGGCCTTATACTATAGGCGGGGCAATCAATATGATTTCAACACCTATCCCAAGCACCCAAAGTGGACAAGTCACATTGGAAGCAGGTCAAGATGCAACCTATCGCGCCCACGCCACGATAGGCGGTCAGAATAACAATGGCTTCGGTTATTTACTTGAAGCGCACCAATGGCAATCCGATGGTTTTCAAGACATTGACCGCAGCAGCAATGACACAGGTTTAGATGTGACCGATGTCACCATGAAACTTGCCTACGCGCCAAGTGATTCACGTCATAGCGTAGAGCTTAAACTGCAATACACAGATCAAGATTCAGAGCAAAGCTACTTAGGTTTGACGGATGCTGACTTTGCTAACAACGCACAGCGTCGCTATGGTTTATCAGCTCTAGACAACATCAGCACAGAACATACACAAGTGATGTTAAATTATGCGTTTGAAATTAATAAAGACTTACACTTCACGACTGTTGCTTATAACAATACCCACGAACGTGATTGGTTTAAAACCGAAGGGATTGACTTAGATGGTAGCGAAAACGCCCAGGACTTCTCACGTACCAGTTGGTCCGATGTAGTCAACGCTATCAATAGCAATGAAGCAATTGGTGATACCAGTGTCGCGATGCTTCAAGGCATTTTAGATGGCAGCGTAAATACTGAAGTCGGCAGCATTCAATTGCGCTCTAACAGTCGAGAGTATTATTCACGTGGTATTCAATTTGGTTTGAACTGGAACAAGCAACTCGGTGAAGCCAAGCATCATATTGAGATGGGTGTGCGCCTACACGAGGATGAAGAGGACCGCCTACAGCGTAACAGTACCTACCAGCAAGTAGACGGCCAATTGTTATTAAGTGATTTAGGGGAGCTTGGCAACGCGGGCAATCGCGTACAGGATGCAGATGCATTAGCTCTGCACGTTTACGATCGCATAGAGCTCGGTGATTGGGTATTCACCCCAGGTTTACGCTTTGAAGATATCAGCCAAAGCCGCACTCGCTACACAAATGGCGCTGAGCGAGTATTTCGTGACGACAGAGAAAACGACACCACGGTATTATTACCAGGTTTAGGCGTGTTGTATAAAGTGGATAGCAACCTAAACTTGATTGCTGGTGCTCATAAAGGGTTCACTGCACCAAGTAACTCCCCTGGCGCGAAAGAAGAAGAAGCGGTTAACTATGAACTTGGCTTTCGCTACAACAATAACGCTTTGAACGCAGAGTTAGTCTACTTTTTAAGCGATTACGACAACATCGTAGGAGTGTGTACTGCATCTTCTGGCAGTAATTGTGAAATAGGTGACGCGTTTAATGGGGATGCTGCCACAGTGCAAGGCATTGAATTCTTACTCAAAACCGAGTTAGGCCAAATTAACGGCGTGCGCATTCCATTCAATCTAACCTACAGCTACATCGACAGTGAATTTGATACGGACATTTCAGGCACTGACTTTTTTGGAGACGTTAGTGCTGGCGACAGTATTCCTTATATTCCAGAAAACCAAGGCCAAATAACCATAGGGTTAGAAGGCGATAAATGGACAACCTACTTGAACGCCGTGTATGTAGACGGTGTTTGTACCCGTGCTTCCTGCGGCGGTTTCGAGGTGACAGATAGTTCATTCATTCTTGACCTATCTGGCTCGTATAACGTAAGTAACGACTTACGTGTTTTTGCTCGTATCGAAAACCTAACCGACCAAGAAGATATTGTTAGCCGTCAGCCTTATGGTGCTCGCCCCAACAAATCGCGTACAGCCTCTGTAGGCGTCACTTACAGCTTTTAATCTGAATTTGTAGTAACGTAGTTAATCAACATAAGTTAAATCGCACATCGCCTTACATTTGGAGTCAACCAAATCTAAGGCGATGTTTTATTCTCACTGCTAGAGTTTTCTGACGTCAACGGTCTCTCACACACTTCAAATACCTCACTTACTTTCTTTTTGAGCGTGCAAATTAATCTAATCCTAATTCCATTCAATAATGGCTGAGTGGTTAATTATTTATTGGAATTGGTATAACTGCATCGTCCCTTGTCTCAAGAATAGGATGCTAACCATGTCATTGAGCCTAAATTTTCGTTAAATCAAGGTCATAATCGATACTGACTTGGTAATTTATCTTGAATCAACGTTATAATCGAGCCAGTTGTAATTCGCTAGAGGATGTATACGAGTTTATGTCGAACGATAATAGTAAAGATGAAATGCCCTCCATGGTTTTGGATAAAGACGATGTGGAATCTTATCGTCGTAATCGTGGCCCTGCGCCATCGAAAAAGGAAAAATCATCCCCCACTGCTACACCCAGTAAAGCGCCAAAAGCGAAAGGCTCTGGCCCTTCTTGGTTAGCGTTAACCTTTATTATTATTATTTTAGGTGCGGGCATTGGTTATACGGCCTACACCATTGAGCAACAAAAGCTAGTGATCATTGAAGCGCAAAAGCGCATTGGCGATTTAGAAAACCGGCTTTCCGCCACCGGTGAAGAGATGGACCAATCAGCAGTCGCTTTGCAAGTAAAAGTGGGTGAGCTGAGTAAAAAAACGCAAGATTTGTGGGAACAAATGGATAAGCTTTGGGCTTCTGCTTGGCGCAGAAACCAGTCTGAAATCAAAGATCTCGAAGCTAGTATGAAATCTCAGAAATCAGTCCTTGAACAGAGCATCAGTGCCGTAAAAGGTGAAACAGACGTGAACGCTACAACGGTAGGCCTATTGCAAGAACAGTTAGACAGCACTAACAATACGGCTAATCGCTTAGCAGAGCTATTAAACAAAGTAGAGCAAACCGGCATAGATACCGATCAGCAAGTGACGAGTTTGCGTGAAAAATTAATGTCCACTGCATTAGCCAGTAATGGTTTAACTGGTCGTATAGCTGAGCTAGAAAAATGGCGAAAAAATGCTGAGCAGCAATTGAAGGCCAGTAATCAACCTGCTGCAACAACCCCGTAGTACTTAGCAATCGCTATAAAATAGCGCCTAAAATGTATTCATGTTTACAGACATTAAAAAAGGAGACCTAGGTCTCCTTTTTTAATTGGATTGTTATCTTATCTACTCAACGAAATAACTAGTCTACAAACCCTTCATTGGCTTTCACCGTTAACGGATGATAACCAGGTTTAGCTTCTGCGAAGGCTTTTTGCGCCAATACTTTACCTTTAGGCGTTTGCGACAATGCCTTGTAAATCGGCTTCACCAGCTTGTTACGACCAATACTCACTAAATAACTGTGCACCCGAGGTAGCGCGGGTTCATACCAGTTTTCCACGGCCATTAACAACCAGCTATGGGCAATCTCATTGTTCTTACTTTGGGTTAAATCAAATACCGCATCCAATTCAGCTAACTGATCTTGGCTAAGCGTTTCGGGCATGTTATTCAAGAAATACAACCACTGATGAACAACCCAATCTTTTGCGTCAATATCTTTGGCTTGTAACTCGCCATTGAGCCACTGATTGCGGGCGTCATCGACAATTTTAAACGCATTTGAATGCGGCACAGGTGCGCCTTGCGGGATCCCCGGTTGGAATATCCATTGATGAATACGCTCTGATGACAATTTATCAGCATAGTCGTTTAACAAAGTATCGTTCAAATAAGCCATGAACTGATCAGTGGTGATACTTTGAAACGCGAAATGCTCGAAATAATTTAGTAAAAATTGATCAAAATTATCTCGTCCGACTTTTTGCTCTAACTCCCTTAAAAACAGCGCTCCTTTTTCATAAGGAATATTACTAAACACCGCATCAGGATCTCGACCTCGAAGATCGATAGCAAGTATTTCATCATCTGCAGGTAAGCTATCGATATCGGCTTGTAAGTCTTGGCGACCTAATACTGCTTCCATGTTATATCTATTATCGCCATACACCATTTGCATGATGCGGTAAGTTAAATACGTGGTGAATCCTTCGTTTAACCATAGGTCACGCCAGGTCGCATTTGTTACGGTATTGCCAGACCACGAATGTGCTAATTCATGTGCAATCAATGACACTAGGCTTTTATCACCTGCAATCACCGTTGGCGTAATAAACGACAAGCGGGGATTTTCCATACCACCAAACGGGAAGGATGGCGGCAATATTAATAAGTCGTAACGATCCCATCGATAAGGCCCGTACGTCTTTTCGGTCACTTCAAGCATAGATTCCGTGTCGGCAAATTCGTCGGCTGCTGCATCAAGTAAGGCTGGCTCCGCATATACACCGGTGCGCTTACCCATAGGCTTAAATTTCAAATCCCCCACTGCTAACGCTATCAAATAGGCTGGGATTGGCTGGGGCATATTGAACTCGTAGACACCGTCACGAACCGTGTCAGGGTCGTTCGAAGCGCTCATCACAGCTAGCAGTTCTTTTGGTGTATGCACAGTGGCGTCGTAGGTAACACGCACCTGAGGTGAGTCTTGTAATGGCATAAAGCTACGCGCATGAATCGCTTGAGACTGGGTAAACAAGAACGGATGCTGCTTACCTGCTGTTTGCGCTGGTGTTAACCATTGTACACCTGATGCTTGCGGCGACGTTTGATATGAAACAGTGACTTTATCGGCACCTTCAGGCACGGTGATAGACAAAGGAGCGCCTAAAAAAGAATCTTCTTTACCCAAAGAATAAGGAATCGGCATGCCGTTTGCCGTTACCCCTTTAATAGTCAAATCACGTGTATCAAGTACTAACGTGTTATTGCCTTCCTGCATACGTTTTACCGTTAACTGCACATCCCCTGAGATAACTTTTTTGTCAAAGTTAACATCCAAATCTAATGCTAGGTGCGTCACACTGATTTGCTCTGGGTTTGAAAATGAATGGTAGTCTTTACCTGACTCAATATTCACTGCGACGTTAGTCAGAGTATCTGAAGAGGCTGTATGATTGGTTTGGTTAGAGCTGCCTTGTCCGGCACATCCGCTTAATGCAAAAATGGCAGATATGGTTGTCGCTAAAATGGCTGACTTCATTGTTGTTCCTGATGGTGAGTCCACGATAAATTGTTGCATATACCGAAGCCAAACAGAACCGTTAACCCACAGCTGACCCGTCAGTATTTTGTAAATTGAAATTTCTTTGTTTACCCTTATATAGATAAGGGCCAAACGCATAACCGAATGGAGAGCAGTATGTCATTTGACGAAGAATGCTTAGAAGATGATTTTTTATCGGCGATGAGTGACGTCACACCATTAGGTCCAGATGACAGAGTCAGCACAACCCAAGCTGAGAAAACCCTTGCCCAACAATTAAGGCGTAAGGCATTAGAGCAACAACTGAATCGTGCGAACAATTTTTTATCCTCTGAAATTACCCAGTTAGTGGCGCCAGATGACATGCTCGGCTTTAAGCAAGACGGTGTGCAAGAGGGAGTGTATAAAAATTTACGTTTGGGTAAATACCCAATTGATGATGTGTTGAATCTGCACACTGGCAGTTTCGAAAAGTCTCGACAATTGTTGTTTGATGCCATCATGGTAAATCAAGCTAAAGGCGTGCGGTGTATGCTCATTAAGCATGGGCGTGGTGAACAAAGCAAACCCATAGTAGCTTACTTAAAGAGTGCCGTTAATCATTGGCTGCTGCAATTACCCCAAGTTATTGCCTTTCACAGCGCACAAATTCACCACGGGGGAAGCGCGTCTGTGTATGCATTACTGAAGAAAAGCGAACAGCAAAAAGACCTTAACAGAGAATTACATCGTAAAAAATAGCCGCTGTTAAAACATATTCAAGCGTAAGATGTATGCATGAAAGAGGTACGTTATCTGGCTGATCAATAACGTTCAACACAGTTGATCAAGCACAACAAAGTGGCAAAGCTGAAAACGCTCAGTCCCTTTATTTCTCCGCAAGTACTGCTGGGGCGCTTACATAATGCGGTATTGCATTCGTCGACACGGGTTGTGATTTTGCTGAAGCGCTAAATATAGCGGCAACAATGAGAAATACGACAGTTGCTAACACGCCTGCCAAACCAAAACCTTTAGATGAACGATTCATATCAGTCTCTTATTATTTTATGGGGTACTTGCATCCTGCCCTAAAGTCTTAACATCCTTTTCACAAGCAGAATTGCAAAGTTCTGTCAAGAAACGAACGAATAATAATCAGCTTTTGCTCAGGTTACAAGTTTTTATTAAGTAAAATCAGTAAATTGAAAGAATAAAAAAAATTTCTCTCTCGGGAACTTTTTGTTTATTTTTTAAACATTGATTGTTTTTTGCGACAGAGAAACTAAACAAAAGTCGTAAACCTCTAATACTAAAAAAGAAATTCAAAAAAGCCCCAAATTCGGGGCTTTCTTTATAGGGTGTAATATTTACCTAAGGACTTCTTCGCCTGACTTACCCCAAATAAACACGGGCGTTTCTAAACATTCGCATCCACGGGCTATCTTCTTGCCAATCGTCCGGGTGCCAAGAGTTGGCCACCGTTCTAAACACACGTTCAGGGTGCGGCATCATGATGGTTGCGCGGCCATCCTTTGAAGTTAAACCTGAAAGTCCTGCAGGAGAGCCATTCGGGTTTGCCGGATATTGCTCAGTAATCTTGCCGTAGTTATCAATGTATCGCAGGGCAACAGTATTGCTATTTAGCGCAGCTTCCAAGCCCGAAGGTTGAGCAAATTCAGCACGCCCTTCACCATGGGATATCGCAATTGGCATTTTTGAACCTTGCATGCCTTTGAAGAATATCGACGGGGAGTCTTGCACTTCAAGCATAGCAACACGGGCTTCAAAACGCTCAGATTGATTGGTCACGAAATGCGGCCAAAGTTCAGCCCCAGGTATTAGCGACTTAAGATTCGATAACATCTGACAGCCATTACACACACCAAGGCTAAAAGTTTCGTTACGCTCGAAGAACGCTGAGAATTCATCACGCGCCATGGCGTTGAACAAAATAGACTTCGCCCAACCTTCCCCAGCACCTAATACATCACCATAAGAAAAACCACCACAGGCCACTAAGCCTTGGAATTCACTAAGTGACACCCGACCGGCGAGTATGTCACTCATGTGCACATCCACTGAAGCAAAGCCTGCGCGGTCAAATGCAGCAGCCATTTCAACATGTGAGTTCACGCCCTGTTCGCGCAATATCGCCATTTTAGGGGCGGTACCTTTTGCGATATACGGCGCCGCAACATCTTCATTCACATCGAAAGAAAGTACAGCGTGCAAACCTGGGTTATTCAGGTCGTTTTTGCTCGCCAGTTCTTGCTCTGCGCATTCTGGGTTGTCACGCAAACGCTGCATATGATGCGTAGTTTGCGCCCATGCATTACGATACACCCCGCGACTATTTTGCAGCACAGGCTTACCTTCGCGAGAAAAACGAATTTGATCATCATCTGATAACGTTCCAATGACATGGCTCACGTCCGATAAGCCATTGGCAGCTAATACTGCTTCTACCTGGTTTAGTTTATCTGCATTGAACTGAATAACCGCGCCTAACTCTTCATTAAACAAGGCGCTAGCATTGTCACCGGCTAATGCATCTAGCTTAACATCCAAGCCAGTATTACCGGCGAACGCCATTTCCACTAGAGTAGTAAACAAGCCGCCGTCAGAACGGTCATGATAAGCATGCAATGCTTTTTCGTTCACCAACTGTTGCATCGCTAAAAAGAAGCCTTTGAGCAACTCTGGAGAATCTACATCTGGCGTTTTATCGCCCAACTGTTGATATACCTGCGCTAAACAGGATGCCCCCATGCGATTTTGACCTGCGCCCAAATCGATTAACATCAGGCGCGTATCGCCTTTTGTTGTCAATTCTGGGGTCAAGGTTTTACGCACATCCTTCACCGCACCAAAAGCGGTGATCACCAATGACATGGGCGAAGTAACAGCCTTATCGCCTTGTGCATCTTGCCACTGGGTCTTCATAGACATAGAGTCTTTGCCCACTGGAATAGTCAATCCTAGGGCTGGGCATAACTCTTCACCAACCGCTTTGACCGCTTCGTAAAGGCCCGCATCTTCCCCTGGGTGACCAGCTGCAGCCATCCAGTTAGCTGATAATTTAATACGTTTTAAGTCGCCGATATCGGCAGCGGCAATGTTAGTCAAGGCTTCGCCTACAGCTAATCGCGCAGATGCACCATAGTTTAATAACGCAGCTGGTGTGCGCTCGCCTAAAGACATCGCCTCACCCTGATATGAATCAAAAGCCGCAGCAGTGACGGCTACATCGGCCACAGGGATTTGCCAGGGGCCTACCATTTGGTCACGATTTACCAAGCCCGTTACCGAGCGATCGCCTATGGTGATCAAAAAGGTTTTCTCAGCAACCGCGGGCAAATGTAACAGACGCAGTGCGGCTTCATCTAAATCGATATTGCTAACATCAAAAGCACTGCCAGTCAGTGCTTTTGATTGTACATCACGATGCATTTTAGGCGCTTTACCGAGTAAGACATCAAGGGGCATATCAATCGGTTTATTATTGAAATGGCTATCATCCAAGGTCAAATGGCGGGCTTGTGTCGCTTCACCGACCACAGCAAACGGCGCACGTTCACGGGCACAAATATCGGTAAAGGTGGCTAAATTTTCTGGGGCCACAGACATCACATAACGTTCTTGCGACTCGTTACACCAGACCTCTAATGGGGTCATCCCGGGTTCGTCGTTCGGTACATTACGTAATGAGAAATTAGCGCCTCGGCCACCGTCGTTAACCAGTTCTGGGAAAGCATTGGATAAACCACCAGCGCCCACATCGTGGATAAACTGGATTGGATTGTTTTCGCCTAGTTGCCAACATTTGTCGATCACTTCCTGACAACGTCGCTCCATTTCAGGGTTGTCACGTTGTACCGAAGCAAAGTCTAAATCTTCGTTAGATTCGCCAGATGCCATTGACGATGCCGCGCCGCCGCCTAAACCAATGTTCATGGCCGGGCCGCCCAGGGCGATAAGCTTGGCCCCAATGGTTATTTCACCTTTTTGAGTATGTTGCTTACGAATATTACCTAACCCACCCGCCAACATGATGGGTTTGTGATAACCGCGCACTTCTTCGCCATTAAAGCTGGTCACTTGTTGCTCGTAGGTACGGAAATAGCCAAGAATATTCGGGCGACCAAACTCGTTGTTAAAGGCTGCGCCGCCCAGTGGGCCATTTAGCATAATATCGAAGGCCGTTACGATGCGCTCAGGCTTACCATAATCGTTCTCCCAAGGTTGCTCAAACCCTGGAATACGTAAGTTAGATACAGAAAACCCGACTAAACCTGCTTTAGGTTTAGAGCCGCGACCTGTAGCACCTTCATCTCGAATTTCACCACCCGAGCCTGTGGCCGCACCACTGAAAGGGGCAATAGCGGTTGGGTGGTTGTGGGTTTCAACTTTCATCAGAATATCGATGTCTTCATGGTGATAGCGATACTGATTACTGTCTGCTTGAGGGAAGAAACGCCCTGCGAAACTACCTTCCATTACAGCGGCATTGTCTGCGTACGCCGAATGCACATAGTCTGGGCACTTTTCGTAGGTATTCTTAATCATTTTAAACAATGATTTAGGCTGCGCTTGCCCATCGATTGTCCAATCAGCGTTAAAAATTTTATGGCGACAATGCTCTGAGTTTGCTTGAGCAAACATGTAAAGTTCGATGTCGTTAGGGTTACGTCCCAACTTTTCGAAACTGCTAACCAAATAATCTACCTCATCTTCGGCCAAGGCTAAGCCCAGTCGCACATTGGCACTGACTAACTCTTCACGGCCGCCGCCTAACACATCGATAGTCGTTAACGGCTTCGGTGCTTCGTGCTTAAACAAGATACTCGCGT
Source organism: Paraglaciecola mesophila KMM 241 (assembly GCF_000315015.1). Lineage (GTDB taxonomy): Bacteria > Pseudomonadota > Gammaproteobacteria > Enterobacterales > Alteromonadaceae > Paraglaciecola > Paraglaciecola mesophila. The sequence goes on from NZ_BAEP01000054.1 coordinate 72,274, forward strand.
CTTGTAAATCGCCGACCACGCTTTGGGTCATGCGATCATGCAGTACATTCTTTAACTGAATAAGTTGAGTGTCATTTAGTGGGTCAGCATCCACGTAAAATGCGCAGCCTCGCTCTAAACGCTCAACCTGAGTAAGACCACAATTGTGCGCGATATCGGTGGCTTTTGATGACCAAGGGGAAATCGTTCCTGCTCGCGGTATTACCAATAACAGCAGCCCTTTATGCTTTTTCTCTTGAATTTTGGGGCCGTAAGTCAGCAGTTTATCCAATACCTGCTGGTCGTTCGCTTCTAGCGGCGCACTGACTTGAGCAAAATGCACAAATTCAGCAAACAAAGCGTGAACAGGTAAGTTGAGGGCCTCAATTGACTGCATGAGTTTTTTAGTACGAAATTCAGAAAGGGCTGGAGCGCCGCGAAGGACAAGCATAAAGGTAATCACCAAGTTGCAGGGCTCACCCACTTTCGTGATGGCAAACCGATTTTCGGGAAAATTTTAAGCGCAGGATTATATACTGATTTTTGAGTAATTGATAAGCGATTAACCCCTTGAATAAAGACTTTTATTAAATGATAAATATCTGGATGAATTGATCACTTTTGGTCACAATATCAATCGATGTTTTTTTAAGGGGTGTGGTATTTCTTTTCGTTGTTCTTTTCACCATTTTTTTTATCAACCTTTTCGTTACGGTTTCCTGCTTGCTGTTTCACTGATACTCAGCGCGTGCGATGAACCTAAAAAGCAAGATAGCTTGCAACACGTGCTCGACACGGGCGTATTACGTGTGGGTACGATTTACGGCTTAACGACCTATTACAATGGCCCTAATGGGCCAGAAGGGTTTGAATATGAGTTAGCAGCCGGTTTTGCAGAGTACCTCGGGGTAAAACTAGAAATATTTCCTTATTACACAGTCAATGAGCTTTTCCCTCAACTCGATAATGGCCATTTAGATGTGATTGCGGCAGGCATTAACGTCAGCCCAGAACGTTACGCTCAATATCGCTTTGGCCCTGCTTATCAAAATGTCAGCCAGAAATTAGTTTTCAAGCAAGGGGATGTGCGCCCACGAGAGTTAGACGATCTAACCGGTGATTTCATGGTTGTTGCTGGTAGTGGCCACAGTGAAACCTTACGCAATTTTAAAGGGCAGCACCCAGAATTAAGCTGGCAAGAAACCAACGATAAAGATTCAGAAGAACTGCTTGAAGCAGTGTTGGCGGACGAGCTGGACTACACAGTGGTCGATTCAAACATTTTGGCTTTGATGCGCCGCCGTTATCCTGAACTGAGTATTGGTTTTTCTTTGAGTCAATCACAAGGCATTGCTTGGGCCACCAGTCAAAAAAGCGATGACGCGTTGCGTGCCGCTCTGATTGAATATTTTGGGAAGATTCATCAAAACGGTACCCTCGCCGCATTAGAGGACAAGCATTTCGGCCATGTTCGCCAGTTTAACTACGTAGATACCCGGGATTTCATTCGCTCTGCCGCTAAAAAGCTTCCCCGATATCAACCCTTATTTGAGCGTTATGCCGATGATTTAGACTGGCGTTTGTTAGCCGCTTTGAGCTACCAAGAGAGCCACTGGAACCCCAAAGCAAAATCAGTCACAGGTGTTAGAGGCTTGATGATGCTCACCTTGAATACAGCGAAAGACTTGGGAGTGACGTCACGCCTCGATCCGGAACAAAGTATTCGCGGTGGCTCTGAATATCTATCAACCTTACTTACCCGCATTCCAGACCGAATTCCACACCCTGATAGATTATGGTTTGCGCTGGCGGCCTATAACATAGGCTTGGGGCACTTAGAAGATGCTCGCGTATTAACCGAGCGCCAAGGAGGCAACCCAGATATGTGGGTTGATGTGAAAAAACGCCTCCCCCAATTAAGACAAAAGCGCTATTACAAGACCACGCGATACGGATATGCTAGAGGAAACGAAGCCGTTATTTATGTGGATAATATTCGTCGCTACTATGACACCCTCGTTTGGCTTAATGAACAGCAACCGGAGCTTCTGCCTACTGAACCTGATGAGACTGAGCTTGATGAGACAGAGCTAGACGGCGATACAGTCGATGAAACAGCAATAGAAGTCCTGAAAGATGATGATAACTTAACGCCGGTAGAAGAGTCGAACGAGCAGACCGAGGGTGGACAGACTGAAGCAGAAACGATAGAAACAACTGACGAAGCAAAAAATGAAAACGCTGATACAGAAGGCGCTGAGAACGTTGAAGACTCTGATAACGCTGATGACGCTGACGGCTCTAATATTGCTGAAGGCTTTATTAACGCTGAAGGCTCGGACAACACAGAAAATAACCTATAATGTTTAGCTTCTCGCTAGCCTCGTTAAGTACTTGGAACGCTTTTATCGACTAAATCTGAGCTTTACCCTTCTTAAGTACACTTTATTTTACAACATTACATCCACTATTTTTAGCTGTCATTTTTCATTCACAATCAACTGTTAGATTATGTTTTAGTGAACATAAATACTCTTTCGGGTGTCTATTATTAGTCAGAAAAGATCTGATTGGGTACTTTGGCAGTAGAACTACAGCGTAAAAAGTTCATTTACTGAAACATGAACATTCAACGTTGCGACCTTACAAACAAAGAATGTTAAGCATCATTAGTGACAGAAATATTGCATATTGAAATACGAGCACACTAGCAATATTGGTATGAAGAAAAAAATATAAGAGAAAAGACGAAAGGAAAAAAGAATGAAAAAAAGAGCCACCATCAATAATCGTAGTCGTGTTGCAAATACCAGCCGACGTCGTCAATTATTAAAGCGTGTACACAGCAAAGTCATCAGCCGCCGTCAGCAGTATCAAATGACAGAATTGACTGAAGAATGGGCAACTGCGATAGCTAACTAAGCCTTTTTTTGCTTGTTGGCTTTAATTTGCGCACGGCGCTGACGAAAAAAAGCCGATATCGTTTCACCGCACTCCTCACCTAAAACACCACCTTGTACCTCTACTTGATGGTTTAAACGCGTATCGTTAAGCACATCCATGATACTACCGGCGGCGCCCGTCTTCGCATCATAAGCACCAAACACTACACGCTTAATGCGACTGTGAACTAATAAACCCGCACACATAGTGCATGGCTCTAACGTCACGTATAAGGTGGTATCTATTAATCTATAGTTTTTTACATTGATGCCAGCTTGTCTTATCGCCAGCATCTCAGCGTGAGCTGATGGGTCGTTGAGCGTGATAGACTGATTCCAACCTTCCCCAACGATTTGCTGATCTTTAACCAACACTGCCCCTACGGGGATCTCCCCTGCCTGTGCTGCTTTACTTGCAAGGCTTAACGCGTGACGCATCCAAAGTTGATCTTGTTCTAAACTCATCTTACTCTTAAATTTATTGTATGCAGGGACATGAAGTTGGTGAAATAGATTAAATATTTCGTCAAATTAACCAATCAAGACACTAATGAAACTCTCTATAAACTGCTAAACAATTGATAATATTGGATTTTTAATTCTGGTCAGCGAATTGCTTAGTACTATATAAATATGGATACTATTTTAACACATAGATTTGAGGAATAGACATGAACATCACCGCCGTTGCGATCGTTGCTATAGTTTGTTGGGCCATTGTTGAACTAACCAATGGAACAAAAACCAAGAAAAAAAATAAAGCCGCACTCGAACAAGATGCTGAATTAGCGAAGCAAGTGTCCGATTTAAAAGAGCGCATCGAAACATTAGAAAAAATTGTAACCGATGAAAAATACGACTTACACCGTCAGTTCGATGATCTAAAGAAAGACAGAGTTGCCTGAGATCCAAAAAAAAACCCAGCGAAAAAGGGCCACCTCTTATTGAGTTGGCTCCTTTTTGTTGTCGAGTTGTTTATCCTGAGCCTATTTGTGAGTAATAGGCACCGCATACATAGACAACACTTTGCGTTTAATTTCTGCGGACTCTTCACTTAAGCGAGAAGATAAATGTAATTTGGCTTCATCGACTTCGGCTGGAGTAAACGAACCGTCACTCTCAATGTTAACTTCTCCCAACAACTCAACAGCCGCATCAGCGCTTGCAAAACGTTGGTAATTTTGTTTTATCTGGCTATCGATTTGCTCTGCTACGCCTTTAGCACTGTCAAATTCAGCATCTAGAAGCTTACCAAATGCCACATGCACATTACCTTTAAAACCCACTATTCCATCGACTATGCTGCGAATATCTTCGCTATCCGCCTTATCGTAACTTCCCTCTACTTCTGTAGTGTGTAATTCTTTTGCTTTACTTAAATCACAAGGGTCGAATTCATAAGAGATAGAGACAGGTACAATCCGCAAGCTGCGAACATAATCTGCTAAAGGTTGCTCTTTAGGTTTATTCAAACTGAGCATAGAGATAATAGCGGGATTCGTTGCATCCACACCATCCTTTGCGCGTCCTTCCCTTTGGGCAATCCAAATATGTTGCGCATCATTTTTTAACGTATGAAAAATATATTCGCTGAGCAACTTAGCATCGGCCAGCTTTTGTCGCCTGTCTTTGGCGCTGCGATGTACGATAAAGCATTTATTCAAGCGGATTAAGTCTGCTACCCAATCTTGCTTAAGTAGATTATCCCCTACGGCAATTCGAACCGTGTCTTGTCCGCTTAAATGCAGTGACCAATTGACGAAGGCAGGATCTAAAGCGATATCACGGTGATTACTAACAAAAATACACGGTTGGCTTAGATCCAACGCTTCAAGACCAGATACGCTGAAACTGTCCGTCGTTTGCTCGATCATGCGCTCCATATAGGGTTCGACCAACACTTGAAAGTCGCGAAGACTTTTAATGCTGCTGCGCCGCTTAGACAAATACAACCGAGTCACCGCTCTTAATAGCGGATAACAAAAGCGCGGCCAGGTAGAAAACCGAAAGGCAACTAAACTGTCCATGAGTTGCCGATTACGGATTAGTCGCTCCAGTACCTGGGGCAAATCGCAATCGTTAAATGGACGAATTGAGTCAAACTTTTCATTCATGAAGGAAAACTACTTACGGATAATAAATGGGCCAGCATTTTGCCTGCGAACAAGCAAATCAGCAAACCTAATTTGGTTAATATCAGCAGCAATACCGCTGCTCCTACCTGTTGTTATACCCTACAACTGACAGTGTATTACGCCTGAAGTTCGCGACAAATAATGTCCACTTCCCCATTTTGGGTGGTAATGTAAGTCGAGTCGCCAGTAATCGTGAACGACATATCACTGGTACGAGAAATTAACTTAGCCAGCGCTTGAATGTCTTCCCAAGGGAATTGATATACTTGCACAGGTAACGCCGAAAAGCTCGATTGACTCTGTTGCCACCAAGTATCAGATTTACTATTGAAACTATACACTTTGGTATTTTTGGCCATGCGACTGGCTTTTTTGATCCGCTCCTGGGCAGGCTCCCCTACATCAATCCATAAATGTAATTGATCGTCTAGACCGCGCAACCAAATGTCCGGCTCCTCAACGGAGCTAAGCCCCTTGGTAAAGCTCAACAACTCATCGGCGTTTAGGCAGTATGCAAGTACCCTGGCCATCATGCGTTCCACGGTTTCTGATGGATGCTGCGCAACAGTTAAATTAAGCGCAGTGTAATAGTCGCGATTAAGATCAGACAAAGAGATTTTGAATTTATAGATCGTTGGCTTTAACGCCATAATGGTTACTCAAAGTAAGATATTGAATACAAAATAAAAAAGGCCAGAGATACTGGCCTTATTCACAAGAAAAACTATTCCCACTCAATAGTCGCTGGCGGTTTGCCAGAAATGTCATACACCACTCGCGAAATACCATCTATTTCGTTGATGATACGGTTCGATACTTTACCTAAAAATTCGTAAGGTAAATGGGCCCAATGCGCGGTCATAAAATCAATCGTCTCTACTGCACGCAATGAAACAACCCAATCGTATTTACGTGCATCACCCATGACGCCTACTGACTTAACGGGCAAGAAAACCGTAAACGCTTGACTCACTTTATTGTACAAGTCGTGCTTGTGTAACTCATCAATAAAGATGGCATCAGCGCGGCGCAACAGGTCACAATATTCTTTTTTCACTTCACCTAAAACCCGAACGCCTAAACCCGGCCCTGGGAATGGGTGGCGATACAACATGTCATAAGGCAAACCCAGCTCTAAACCAATTTTTCGCACTTCGTCTTTAAACAATTCACGCAAAGGCTCTACTAAGCCCATAGCCATATCGTCAGGTAAACCACCAACGTTGTGGTGCGATTTAATTACGTGAGCTTTACCGGTAGCAGAGCCAGCTGACTCGATAACATCTGGGTAAATCGTGCCTTGTGCTAACCACTTAGCATTCTTGAGTTTCTTTGATTCTTCATCAAACACTTCAACAAATACGCGGCCTATGATCTTGCGTTTTGCTTCAGGCTCATCCGTACCGGCCAATGCAGATAAAAAGCGCTTTTCTGCATCAATTTTGATGATATTAAGTCCAAAATGATCACCGAACATGTCCATAACTTGTTGGCCTTCGTTTAAACGTAATAAGCCGTTATCTACAAATACACAGGTCAGGTTTTTACCAATCGCGCGGTGCAACAACATCGCTACGACAGACGAATCAACACCACCAGACAACCCTAAAATAACTTCGTCATCACCGATTTGCTTCTTCATGCGCGCAACTGCATCCTCGATGATTGCACCAGGTGTCCAAAGTTTTTCGCACTGACAAATATCTAATACGAAATGCGACAACATACGCTGACCTTGGCGAGTGTGCGTCACTTCAGGGTGAAACTGTACACCGTAGAATTGTTTTTCGGGGTGTACGATCGCGGCAAATGGGCAACTATCGGTCTTCGCTGCTGTGATAAACCCGTCCGGTACCGCCGCCACTTTATCACCATGACTCATCCATACGTCAAGCAACGCGTTACCATTGGGGCTAACATGATCCTCGATGTTATTCAGTAATGCCATTTGCTCAACCACTTCCACTTGAGCATAACCGAACTCTCGCATATCTGAGCCTAACACGGCACCGCCTAACTGTTCGGCCATGGTTTGCATGCCGTAGCAAATACCAAATACGGGGACACCCGCATCAAATACATATTGCGGCGCACGCGGCGAGTCTTTTGCGTGAACGGATTCAGGTCCACCAGATAAAATAATACCGTTTGGATTAAATTCACGAATTTGCTCTTCGGTCACATCCCATGCCCATAATTCACAGTACACACCTATTTCGCGCACTCTACGTGCGATAAGTTGAGTGTACTGAGAGCCGAAGTCGAGAATGAGTATGCGTTGGTCGTGAATGTTTGTTGTCATCTTGGTACTCGTGTTATTAGCGCAGTGGCGATAAAAAAAGGCTGGTTATAACCAGCCCAGTAGTCAGTTTAAATCATTAACCTAAGCGGTAGTTTGGCGCTTCTTTGGTAATGCTTACATCGTGTACATGAGACTCACCCATGCCGGCCGCCGTCACTTTAACGAACATTGCTTTGGTGCGCATGTCGTCAATGGTGGCTGACCCCGTCAATCCCATTGCTGAGCGCAAGCCGCCCATTTGTTGGTGAATAATGGTTGAGATAGGGCCTTTATAAGCGACACGACCTTCAATGCCCTCTGGTACCAATTTTTCAGCACTGTTGCTGTCTTGGAAGTAACGATCCGACGAACCATTGTTTTGATCCATCGCTCCAAGTGAGCCCATGCCGCGGTACGACTTGTAATAACGGCCTTGATATAATTCTACTTCCCCCGGCGCTTCTTCGGTACCGGCTAGCATACTGCCTACCATTACCGAGCTAGCACCTGCAGCGATTGCCTTAGCAATGTCACCAGAGAAACGAATACCACCATCGGCGATAACCGGTACATCAGTGTCTTTAAGCGCTTCAACGGCGTCAGAAACCGCAGTAATTTGCGGTACACCACAACCAGTAACAATACGCGTAGTACAAATAGAGCCTGGGCCGATACCCACTTTCACAGCATCAACACCCGCATCGGCTAGGGCTTTCGCACCTGCACCTGTGGCTACGTTACCTGCAATTAATTGTACGTCAGGGAAGTCAGCACGGACTTTTTTCACCCGATCAATAACTCCCTGGGAATGACCATGCGAAGTATCAATCAGCAATACGTCAACGCCAGCTTCAACCAACAATTTAATGCGCTCATCAGTACCTGCACCAACGCTCACGGCAGCGCCTACACGTAAACGGCCCAATTCGTCTTTACAAGCGTTAGGCTTACTTTCCGCTTTTTGGAAATCTTTAACCGTAATCAAACCGGTTAAGCGAAAAGCGTCATCAACCACTAAGATTTTTTCGATGCGGTGTTCGTGCATTAGCTCAAGCACTTGGTCCGAATCAGCCCCCTCTTTTACCGTTACCAAATCTTCTTTGCGAGTCATCACTGACGAAATGGGTTGATCTAAGCGATTTTCAAAACGTAAATCGCGTCCAGTAACGATACCTACCAAGGCGTTGTCTTTATCCACAACAGGGAAACCAGAAAAGCCATGGTGCTTACTTAGTGTGTTAATTTCACCTATGGTGGCGTTTGGCGAGACGGTAACAGGGTCTGATACCACACCACTTTCGTATTTTTTCACCATACGAACATGATCGGCTTGAGTTTCAGCTGGCATATTTTTATGAATAAAGCCGATGCCGCCTTCTTGCGCTAGGGCGATAGCAAGCCGCGCTTCGGATACAGTATCCATAGCAGCTGAAATAAGTGGGATATTTAGCGTCACACCGCGGGTTAATTTGGTTTTCAAATCAGCGGTATGGGGGAGAACGGTTGAGTGCCCGGGCACTAACAACACATCATCAAACGTAAGAGCTTCTTTAGCGATCCGTAACATGCAACAACACCTGTTAAATGGGTTTTTATTGCGGCGCAATTGTAGCGGCTTTACCTTATCAGGTAAACTCCAATCCTGTTATTTATTTAAGATTTTGTGCCTTATGTTTAGTGCGTCACCCGCAAACCGAAATATCTTCACCGTAAGTAAGCTAAATCATCTCGCTCGCTCGGTTTTAGAATCTGAAATAGGCCAAGTTTGGCTGAGCGCTGAAATATCAAATTTCGTTGCTGCCAGTTCAGGACATTGGTATTTCACCCTAAAAGACAACCGCGCTCAAATTAAAAGCGCGATGTTCAAAGGTGCTAATCGAAAAGTCATGACTCGCCCGAAAGAAGGCGACAAAGTATTGGTACGGGCGAATTTGAGCATTTATGAGCCAAGAGGAGATTATCAGCTGATAGTTGAGCACCTTGAACCAGAGGGTGAAGGTCAACTTAAGCGCCAGTTCGAAGCGCTAAAACAGGCTCTTTCTGCACAAGGCTTATTTGCCAATGAGAACAAGCAACCATTACCTAACAGCATTAGCCGAATTGGTGTAGTCACATCTGCGACGGGCGCTGCGCTGCACGATATTCTAACGGTGTTAAAACGTCGTAACCCAGCTGTCGAAGTCATTATTTATCCTACCCAAGTACAAGGTGCTAACGCCAGTAGGCAAATTTGCCGGGCGATAGAAATCGCCAACCGGCGAAATGAAGTAGACATACTTGTCGTCGGGCGCGGCGGCGGCTCATTGGAAGACCTATGGTGCTTTAATGAAGAAAATGTAGCTTGGGCTATTCATTACAGTGTGCTGCCCATTGTGAGCGCTGTGGGCCACGAAGTGGATATCACCATTGCTGACTTTGTGGCTGATTTACGCGCCCCTACCCCATCGGCAGCAGCGGAATTAGTCAGTCAGTCACAAATTGAGATGCTAAGCGCATTGACGTCTAAACGTGACAGGTTATACAAAAATACCCGTACATTGCTCAAGGAACTACAATATCAGCAGCAGTCGCTAACACAAGAACTCAATACTTATCACCCTAAAAATCAACTTCGCCAACACATGCAACGGGTCGATAACCAGCTAACCGCTATCACCCATAATATGACAACTCGATTAATGCGCGCCAAGCAAACCTGCGATAGCCGTATCAGCAAGCTGTCACAGTTTTCGCCCATGGCATTATTGAAAGAACAACAGAACACCCACAGCTTGTTGTCACAGCGATTAACCCAAGCGTGGCGCCGTGGCGTAGAGCAACGTCATTTAAAGCTCGCTAATGCCAGCCACCTTCTTGACACCGTCAGTCCTTTATCAACTTTAGCAAGGGGATACAGCATCACCTTTAAAGACGATAACGTAGTAAAAAGCCAAAAAGATTTAGTAAGGGGCGATGTGATCACCAATCGGTTTGCTGATGGTGAAACCAAAAGTACGGTGAATTAATACCAATTCCATTAAGTAATTGCCCTCTCAGAATTCATCCTGCGGGTTTTGGACAAGGCGTCGGTGTACAGGAATGGTTGTTCCCTTTCAAATACCGAGAACGCAGTGCAGAATCCGCAGGGGTATTCCCACTGGGCGAATTATTTAATGGAGTTGGTATAACCCGTGTTGGCAGTGAGCCTATAAAAACAAAAAAGCCCGTTAATCTTCGTCAATCGATCAAGGGGCTTTTTGCTTTACTAAACATGCTTAACAAGACAGGTAGCTAAGACTTGTTGTCTATTATGCTTACTTATTATTTTTGTGCATCCGCATCAACATTTTACGTTTACGGCGCTGGGAGTCTGTCATGGTATTGGTGTTACTTTCGAATGGGTTTGCGCCTTCGCGGAATTCCACTTTAATTGGTGTACCCATGACTTTTAATGATTTACGAAAGTAGTTCATCATATAGCGCTTGTATGAATCTGGTAAGTCTTTCACCTGATTTCCGTGAATAACAATAATCGGTGGGTTATACCCCCCCGCATGGGCATACTTCATTTTCACACGACGACCGCGCACAACAGGCGGCTGGTGATCAGCCTGAGCCATGTCCATGATACGTGTCAGCATTGAGGTATTAATACGCTTCGTGGCGCTGTTATACGCTTCTTGAACCGATTCAAATAAATGCCCAACATTGGTACCGTGCAGAGCTGAAATATAATGCAATCGGGCAAAGTCGATAAAGCCTAAACGTCTATCAAGTTCACGTTTAATTTCATCTTTAACGTCTTTTGCTAGGCCATCCCACTTGTTCACTGCGACCACCAATGAACGCCCAGAATTAAGCACAAAACCCAACAAACTCAGATCTTGATCTGTCACTCCCTCTTGGGCATCTATCACTAAAAGCACAACGTTTGCTTCTTCAATCGCTTGTAACGTTTTAACAATAGAGAACTTCTCAACGGCCTCTGAAATACTGCGGCGACGGCGCACACCTGCCGTATCGATCAGTACATATTCGCGACCGTCTCGCTCCATAGGAATGAAAATACTGTCACGGGTTGTGCCTGGTTGGTCATACACCACCACGCGCTCTTCCCCTAAGATACGATTGGTCAGTGTGGATTTACCTACGTTTGGTTTCCCCACAATTGCCAATTTAATCGGCGATGCCAGTAACTTTTCCAGTTGCTTTTCAGCGTCGATTTCTTCATCGGCTTCTTCATCTTCTGGTACTTGCATATCAGGAAATTGTTCTGATAACGGCATTAAAGTATGAGTTAATAACTGCGTGACACCGCGACCGTGGGCTGCAGCTATCTGATTAACATCCCCTAAGCCTAACGCAAAGAAATCGGCACTTTCACTGTCACCGTCAATTCCATCGACTTTATTGGCCACTACGTAAACAGATTTATTCTGTTTACGTAGGTGGTCGGCAATGCCCTGATCTGCAGCCGTTAAACCCGCGCGGGCATCGACTAAAAATAAAACAACATCAGCTTCATCAATGGCCATTAATGATTGGTTGGCCATCGCCATATCAATGCCTTGCTCATCACCGCTGATACCACCGGTATCTACTACGATGAACTGTAAGCCTTCATAGTTAGCCTGACCGTACTTACGATCTCGGGTTAATCCAGGAAAATCCGCAACTAACGCATCGCGCGTACGCGTTAAGCGGTTAAACAACGTGGATTTACCCACATTAGGGCGGCCAACTAAGGCGACAACGGGTAACATATTTCACAATCCTTAAAACGCAAACGGCTCAGGAACATCCCAAGCCGATTAATATTATCAACGTGACACAAGCCACTATGGGCCAAATTAGGGCACTTGAATCGCCACTAACTTGCCATCACGAGTTTGAGTATACAGCATATTGCCATCAACCACTGGGGCGCTATATATACTCTCATCTTCGTCATCTCCCCCTACATCAACCCGAGAGACAATTTTGCCGTCAGTTTGATTAAAGAAATGTAAGAAGCCCCACTTGTCGCCCGAAACCAAGTATTCACCAATGGGTTCAGCTGCGGTAAGCAAGCGTTTTTTAAGGGCGCTTTGGCTCCACTTTTCAATACCATTTCTAGCATCAAGTGCGTACACGTTACTGTCTGAATCGACCACAAACAACGTATTACCTGCTTGGGTTAAACGACGATAGGATTTGTACTCACGCTTCCATATCGTGCGGCCACTTCTAAGCTCTACTGACGCTAAGCTACCATCGAAAGAAATAACATAAATAACGCCACCAGCCACCAACGGCTTGCTGTCGATATCAACAATGCGGTCAAGCTCAGTCGCACCAGTTGCAGAGCCTATGGGTTGCTCCCATGCGGTTTGCCCTGTACCTAAAATGTTAACAGCTAGTTTGCCAGACGCTGTACCCACAATGGCGCCTCCATTTGCCGCCACAGGCGCTGCAATACCACGTAACGATAATGGAGGAACATCAGACTCGTAAGACCATATCTGTTCGCCTGACTCAGCGTCTAGACCAAACATGGTGCCAGAGCCAGTATTAATAACGACAACGCCTTCATCAATCGCGGGAGCCGCTAATACTTCTCCTTTGACCGTAACAGACCATTTCTCTTCGCCTGTATGCACATCAAGGGCTGTCACATCGCCGTTCTCTGTACCAAAAAATAAGGTTTCATAAGCAACCGCTAAACCACCTGCGATTTTTGCAGAAGCACCACTAGACCACAGATTGGTGATACTAGAGGTAAAACCTTCATGGTTGTAAACGGCGTAGTTTTTCGTCCAGATTTCTTTACCGGTTTCTTTATTATACGCAGCCACTTTGCCTTGGCGATTTGCTGCGAATACCATGTCATAGGCAACAGCAGGCTTCAATCGAGAAAAGTAATGGTCTATTCCATCACCCAAATCGGTATCCCATAATGTTGTGGGTGTGAACTGAGAATCAATCGGCTTAAGGATACGGATTTCTAGCTCTTCATCATCGGTAAACCATCCTGAAATCGTGCTACAGGCTGATAAACCAAAGGTGCTAATCAATATTAAGGGCAGTAATGCTTTTTTCACGTTTAAATCCTTACCCGTTCGCCGCAAGAGCCAAATTATCAAGCTTCATTTTAACCACAGTGTTCGCACTATTTGCTGCCACAGCTGCACTGTACGCACTACGTGCTTTGTCAAACATTGCTTGCTTAACGTATATGTCGCCTTTAATTTCTTGCTGCTGAGCGTTAAACGCCGTTGAGGTGACTTTATCCACACTAGCAAGTGCTTTTTCAGGTTGCTCTAATGCTAATTGCACACGAGCTAAACGTAAATTTGCTAACGCGTTCACCGCGTCGCTTTCACTATTAGCGGCGGCAAATGAAAGTTGTTTTTCTGCTTCGTTCAGATCTTTACGATCAATTGCTTGTTGGGCAAGTTGAAACGCCATTAGTACGGCATAACCTGTATCGCTGTTTTCATCAATATAGGCTTTAGCTTGACCAAAATTGGCGTCCTGCGCCTGCAAAGCAGCGGTTTGCGTTTCAAATGCCGCTGATGCTTGTTCTTTTGTGGCGATTTGCTCATCGTTGTAATAACGCCATCCCCACAGGCCGCCTAAACCAAGAACTGCACCAACAATAATGGCGGTACCGTTCTCTTTCCAAAACCGCTTAATCGCTTCAACTTGTTGTTCTTCTGTTTCGTAATGTTCCATCGCAACTTCCTCTCACTGCACCACCGCTTCGACTATGAGCAGCGACTAATTATCTATTTAAATCGTATTAAAGCGAAAACAACTCAACCAATGTCGACTCAAGTTCTGAGCGAGCAATGCGAATTTGAGGCTTGTCTTCACGTAAAAACTTAATGCTGACTTGTGCATCTTGTTGTTCGGTTTCACCTAACACTAAAGCAACTCGGGCTGCACTTTTATCTGCACGTTTCATTTGCTTCTTAAAGTTTCCACCACCAAAATGGGTCTGTACTCTAAGGGTTGGCATAACGTCACGCAAACTTTCTGCAATTTTAAGCGCATATAACTCGACTTCGTCACCCATAGCCGTCACGTATACATCCACTGGAGACGCGACAAACTCTTCTGCACCGCTTGCTTGCAGCATTAACACTAAACGCTCCATACCGATAGCAAACCCAACGCCTTGAGTAGACTTACCGCCTAGCTGTTCAACAAGACCATCGTAGCGGCCACCTGCACACACAGTGCCTTGGGCACCTAAACTATCAGTCACCCATTCAAAAACCGTACGGTTGTAGTAGTCAAGCCCTCGCACCAAACGCGGATTAACTCGGTATTGGATACCTAAGGCGTCTAAACGTTCACACAAAGCGTGAAAATGTTCTTTAGATTCAGCATCTAAGTAATCAATCAGGCTTGGTGCATCTGTAATAGCTGCTTGTACTTGTGGATTCTTACTGTCAAGCACTCGCAAAGGGTTGCTTTCCAATCGGCGTAAGCTGTCTTCATCCAAGTGTTCTTTTCTAGCGAGTAAGAACTCAACTAGGGCTTTGCGGTAGGTTTCACGCGCTTCATTTGAACCTAATGAATTAAGCTCTAAGGTCACCTGCTCTGAGATACCAAATTTTTTCCATAAACGGGCGCTAAGCGCAATTACTTCAGCGTCAATGTCTGGGCCGGCTAGCCCGAATACTTCTACACCGAACTGATGAAACTGGCGGTAACGACCTTTTTGTGGGCGTTCGTGGCGAAACATAGGCCCTAAATACCATAAACGTTGCTGTTGGTTATACAACAAACCATGTTCATTACCGGCGCGAACAACACTGGCCGTACCCTCTGGACGCAACGTTAAGCTGTCGTCGTTGCGGTCTGCGAAGGTGTACATTTCTTTTTCGACAATATCAGTCACTTCGCCAATAGAGCGCTTAAAAAGATCGGTGCTTTCAACGATGGGCGTGCGTACTTCTTGGTAACCATAACTGGCAACGACTTCACGGATCGCTTTTTCAGCCCATTGCCATAAGCCTGACTGTTCAGGAAGGCAATCATTCATGCCTCGTATTGCCTGTATTTGTTTAGACACTAAGGAGATTCTCTTTGACTAGATAGTATTAAAAAGCCCCGTATTATAGGGGCGTTGTAGGTAAACGTAAACGAAGACTCCGCTTTATCACGTTTTTTTGCCTAAGTTGGCAATTATCCTAGATGCTTTACGTCGATTTTCTTGCTGCTATCAAGCAATGCAGCTTTCGCTCTAATGCGCTTTTCCAGTTGATCAACCAGATCATCATTCGACAAACGTTCTTTTTGGCGTTTGCCATCCACGTAATAGCCGCTCATATTGCGCGCGCCTGTTAAGCCCAAATCTGAGACTTCAGCTTCACCTGGTCCATTAACCACGCACCCAATAATCGACACATCCATAGGGGTTAATAAATCTTCTAAGCGTGTTTCTAATGCATTCACTGTGCTTATTACATCGAACTCTTGGCGAGAGCAGCTTGGGCAGGCTATAAAATTGATGCCACGTGAGCGAATACGAAGCGATTTTAGAATATCAAAACCCACTTTGATTTCTTCAACTGGGTCAGCCGCCAGCGAAATACGAATGGTATCGCCTATGCCTTCGGCAAGTAACATTCCCAGGCCCACCGCACTTTTCACTGCGCCAGCACGCAAGCCGCCTGCTTCGGTAATACCAAGATGTAACGGTTGATCAATTTTTTTGGCTAATTCACGGTAGGCGCCTACCGCTAAAAATACGTCTGAGGCTTTAACGCTGACTTTAAACTGATCGAAATTGAGTTTATCGAGAATATCAACATGACGCATGGCTGACTCAACCAGTGCATCAGGTGTGGGCTCACCGTACTTTTCTTGAAGGTCTTTCTCTAATGAACCGCCATTAACACCTATACGAATAGGAATGCCTTTATCCCGGGCACAATCAACAACTGAACGCACGCGCTCCATACTGCCGATATTTCCTGGGTTGATGCGTAGACAATCAACACCGTATTCAGCGACTTTTAAAGCAATTCGATAATCAAAGTGGATGTCTGCAATCAGAGGGACATTAACTTGCTGCTTAATCAATTTAAACGCTTCAGCTGCATCCATGGTGGGTACAGATACACGCACGATTTCGCCGCCCACCGCCACAATGCGTTTAATTTGCGCTACGGTCGCCTCAACATCTGTGGTCGGCGTATTGGTCATAGATTGCACCGCAATAGGTGCTCCCCCGCCAATAGGAACGCTACCCACATTGATCCTAGTTGATTCTCTGCGCTTTATTGGTGACTCTGCAAACATGCTGTTTCCTAACTCAATTTGATAAGGTCAAACGTGTACTGAGAGCTTAAGCTCAGCACATACTACTTAATGGCTTAATTAAGACCGAGGTAAAGTAAATTTAGCCGTACTATTTGGTGCTAAAAATGACATATCTAGGTCTTCATCCGCGTACCGAATTTGCACCACACTTGGTGCCCCTAAAATGACTTCAAAGGGGGCGACTCCGGAAATACTCATTACACGGCCCGCTACTTTAACCCCGACAGCAATGGTTTCTCCGGTGGCATCAATAACGCTCACCCAACAATCCTCAGCAAACGTGAAAACCACATCAACTAATTCACCAGTTTGCTCGTTTTGTGCGGTAGCAGAGAATAGAGGGTCTAGTGACGCAGAAGCACTTTCATTATTTGCGGTTAGCGCTGGGGCAACACCGTCTTTAGGTGATGCAATATTAGGGACTAAAGCGCTATTACTATCTTCAAGGCTTCCACTTGCATCAAGCTCGCTACCTTGACTTAATTCATCACGAGCTGTTTCAGCCATTTCTTGGGCCATATCTTTAGAGCTCGAACCTGACTCGTTAATACCTCCAGTAGCGATAACGGCAGTGTCGTTTTCAACATCGCTTTGGATAGCGGCAGGCTGTTCACTTTTTACTTTATTTTGTGCTTCACTTTGTACAATGGGGGTATCTAACGTACCTGCGGTGTCGTTGTCACCCTGTTGAAACCACCAGACAACAACTAGCGCGACAACTATCGCCAAAATAAGGTAAGTGACTAACATAAGCTTATCGTCGTTAGCTTGATGGGCCACTCGACGGGAAAAACTTTGTAATTTGGCTGGTTCTTTTTTATGGGCATCTAGGTTATCTAACCCGTCGAGCACTTGAGCTTCTGATACATCAACCTGACGAGCATACAATTTAAGATAGCCCTTGATGAAAGTCATCGAGATACTAGGGTCGTATTCATCGTTCTCTAAAGCGATAATTAAGCTCGGCTTTAAATGGATCAGGCCTGCAATTTGCTCTACCGTTAAACCTTTTTCTAATCGCGCAGCCTTCAATACAGGTCCTGGACCGAATACCTGAGACTCTTCCATATGTTGTACTTCTTCACTCATTTAACTAACGCTACTCTTAATAATGATTAGGGATGGCTATTTGGGTTCAACAACCATCAATTTTTGCCCGATATAGATGGAAGCAGGATCAGAAATGTTGTTCCACTCCATAAGTTTGCTCATCTTAACGTTATATTGCAAAGAAAGGCGATAAAGATTCTCTTTCGCCGTAACAACGTGATATTGACTTGCTTTTACATCTGACGGGGCAGCATCCTTTCTAGGCTCTACCGCTGGCACGTTAACAGTCTGTAAGGGCGAGTCCATTGGTGCAATGCCATTAATATAATCCCTGGCTGGCTGAAAGTCTGGATATAGGCTCAGCAACATATTTGCGTAATCACTCGCTCGATTTGGCGAACCGGCGCCCTGCTCTATTTTTACCGCTAACCACAAACTGTCAGCAGAAACGGATGCCACTTTTTCATAGCGACGCAAGCTATCTCTCGCTGCGGCAAAGCGATTGGCCTGCAACTGCATTTGTGCTAACAAGAATAAACTTTTAGCCCGGCCTGGTTGATGATTTAGCGCATCTTCGAGAAAGTCGATCGCATCGGCTAACGCATTTTGACTTTGGCTACACAGCGCTAAGTTCTCGTAGGTTTCTGCGGATGAATTATAAATATCACTATTCAATGCTTTGAAGAAATAAACTTTGGCTTGTTCGTAATCGCCTTGTGAGCACAAAAACGCACCATAGCTATTGGCGATATCGGCATTTTTAGGCGCCAACTCCATGGCTTTTTTATATGACGCTGCGGCAGAGCCATATTCTTCGACGTTCTGAAAATAATATGCCATACCGTAATGCACATCTGCCATTTCTGGAGCAAAGGACAATGCTTTATCAAGGTTAAATTTAGCTTGGCTGAAATTACCGTTTTCTAGATAGGTTAGCCCTAGAGATAAGCGTGTCTTTGCGGCCTTTTGCTTATCGAAGTCATCAGCGCCTGACCCAGCATTTTGGCTAGCACAAGCACTCAAGGCGAAAATCAAAATGACACTCATTACTCGGAAAAAGCGGAAAACATTCATAGGGATCATTCGGTTAATACTCAATGTTCCATTTTTACCGAAATTTCATCACCCTTCATCTGTTTTTTCAACATCCGTTTAGTTCTATCAACCACGTCGCCCACAAGTTGACCACAGGCTGCATCAATATCATCACCTCGAGTCTTACGCACGACTACCATCAAACCGTAACTCGAAAGCACTTTCGCAAAGCGGTCAATGCGTGAATTACTCGAGCGACTATAAGGAGAACCTGGGTAAGGATTAAACGGAATCAAGTTAATTTTGCACGGTGTATCTGCCAATACTTTCGCCAGTTCATGGGCTTGGTCGGTACTGTCATTGATACCGTTGAGCATGACATACTCTACTGTCACTTTACCTTGGTTAGCATTCGATTTGGCTAGATAACGGCGCACCCCAGCCAGAAATTCTTGAATAGGATATTTTTTGTTGATTGGCACTATTTCGTCACGCAATTTATCATCTGGGGCGTGCAGCGAAATAGCCAGCGCGACATCTATCTGATCGCCTAACATGTCGAGTGCTGGTACCACTCCTGAAGTACTCAAGGTCACACGGCGTTTTGATAAACCGAATGCGAGATCATCAAGCATTAAATCCATCGCCGGCACCACATTCTTCAAGTTTAACAGTGGCTCGCCCATCCCCATCATGACCACATTAGTTATGGGACGTTTGGCACTATCATTAGATAAGCCGATGGTCGTTGCTACGCGCCACACCTGACCAATAATTTCAGACACACTTAAGTTGCGGTTAAAGCCTTGCTGAGCAGTCGAGCAAAAAGTGCATTCTAGGGCGCAGCCAACTTGCGACGACACGCATAAAGTCGCGCGGTCCGCGTCTGGGATCCACACAGTTTCGACTTCTTGTCCACCTTCTAGGCGTAACGCAAATTTTATCGTACCATCACTTGCGCCTTGCTGATAGGCGATTTCTGGCGCTTTGACTTCACATTGTGCTTTGAGCTTTTCACGTAACGCTTTGTTCAAATTAGTCATTTGATCAAAGTCTGACACCCCAGCTTGATAAATCCATTTCATCATTTGGTCGGCACGAAATGGCTTTTCGCCAATCGAACTAAAATACTCTCTTAAACCCGCTCGGTTAAAGTTGAGTAAATTAATTTTAGTCGGTTTTGCTGACATCACTTCTGACATGGAACGGGGTACCTCAAATAAAAGAAACTAGTGTACATTTTTTATGCGAAAACTACCATTTTGTTGGTCGTTCTAGCGCGTTTAGATCGCAAAAGGGAGCCTAAGCTCCCTTACCTACAATCGTTAAAAAAATTAACGAGTGCGTGGGCAAATTTCTTCGTCAGAGAAGAAGTATGCAATCTCACGTGCTGCTGACTCAGGCGCATCTGAACCGTGACACGCATTTTCGTCGATTGATGCAGCGTAGTCTGCACGCAACGTACCAGCAAGTGCTTCAGCAGGATTAGTTGCACCCATGATTTCACGGTTCTTAAGAACAGCGTTTTCGCCTTCTAAAACCTGAACCATCACTGGACCTGAAGTCATGAATTCAACCAAAGCGCCAAAGAAAGGACGTTCGCTATGCTCAGCATAGAAACCTTCTGCTTGTTCTTTGCTAAGGTGAAGCATTTTAGAAGCAACAATGCGTAGACCTGCGCTTTCGAAACGGTTGTAGATTGCGCCGATTACATTTTTAGCAACTGCGTCTGGTTTGATAATTGAAAAAGTACGTTCTAAGGCCATGATTGGTCTCCGATTACAAAATAAAAAAGTGCGATTAAAAATTCGCGCGGATTATATGCGTTTCCTTGGCAAAAGCCCAACAAATCGCGAAATTAATCTGCCAAGAGATTGAAACTTTATTATTCTTTGCCCGAGAGGCTTTAGATTGACGTATATTCGATGCCACAAACTGTTTATGATAGCTTTCAGGAAAACCATTAATAAGGAGAAACGGTGCTTCGCTTACTTTTTTTACTGCCACTTATTTTATGTTTGCTATGGTTTGCTTACCTCAGACTACGAGGATTTTCATTACGCCAAGGGAAACAAGGGTTCATCTATATCTTGGTTTTCTCCGCTATTATTGCGGCCTTCTATACGCTGATGCTGTGGTTAACAGCCACATAAAAAACACTAAAACAACGAAAAAGAAAATAACAAAAAAGGAGCCGAAGCTCCTTTTTTTGTTTTTCAGGTAACGCTTAGTAAATTTCTACATCCGCTTGTTCACGCAGTGCATTAATAAACTCACCATAGGTAAATTGCGCTCGCATTGTAGATAATCTATTTTGCAAAGCCGCTACGTCAGTGCTTGGTAACTCGGTGCCGTCATTAACTTTAATAAGTTGGACTAAACCGACATCACCATTGAATAGCTCAACCACTTGCGCGTTTGATTCTTTGTCCTCAGTCAATTTAAACAAGGCCGTCACTAAGGCTGGAGAAACCTGAGAGCCGCTTCTAGCAACAGCTTCCTGCTCTTGCCACTCAACAGCTTTAGCTTGCAAGCTTTCGCTGACGTCCTGCTCAGCCTTAATATCAACTAATAAGGTTTCGGCCCACTCTTTAGCCGCCTGCTGAGCTTTCTCAGCCAATAAAATATCATTAATTTCAGGTGATACTTCTTCAAGAGCTTTAGTACGCTGAGCTTCGTAATTAGCAACGCGCACGAACATAACGTGATTGTCACCTAGCTCGATTACATCGCTGTTTACTTGATCGTTAATGAGCTCATCAGAGAATGCTTGAGCAACAACGTTAGGATAATTAACCGCTGCTGGAACACTGTCTTGGCTAAACATAACGGTTGTGTTGACATCAACCTCAGCGATTGCTGCCACTTCATCAAGTGTATCAGGCGTTTCAAAAGCAACTTCTGCCATACGTAATTGCTTAGCATAGAACTCTTCTTCAGCGCGTTCAGATTTAAGCTTAGCGATCACATCTTCTTTCACGTCAATGAATGGGCTTGTCTGTTCAGGCTTTATATCCGTTAGTTTGATGATGTGGTAACCAAATTCACTTTCTACCACATTGGATACATCATCAACATTAGCCAACGCAAAAGTAGCTTCTTCGAATGCAGGATCCATCATGCCTGCGCTGAACCAATCTAAATCACCGCCGTTCTCTGCACTAAATGTATCACTGGAATACTCTTTAGCGAGTTCGGCAAAGTCACCACCGTCGTTGATTTTAGATAAGACATCTTCTGCTTGCTGACGAGCGCTTTGCTCATCATCACCGAATTCTATAAGAATGTGTGATGCGCGGCGTTCTTCTTGGGTTCTGAAATCTTGTATATTTTGTTCGTAGTATTGCTCTGCTTCATCATCAGAAACAACGATGTCGGTCAATAAGTCATCTACCGACAATTCGACATAGGCCAAGCTCACTTTTTGCTCGGTATCAAATTGAGTGATATTGGCTTGATAATAGTTCTCAACATCATCATCAGATACGTTAATACCATCTTTGAATGACTCAGCAGGTATGGTTAAGTAACGAGCATCTCGTGTTTGCTGTTGAAGCTTATAAGCCTGTGTTGTTTCAGCGGCTAGCGTGAATTCAGAGCCTAATAATGCATTTGATAGTTGACGACGAGTCATGTCAACACGCATGTAATCGCGAAATTCGTTTGGCTGAAAGCCAGCTTGGCGTAATACTGCGGTGTAACGATCATTATCGAATTTGCCGTCAAATTGAAACTCTGGCATCGCTACAATAGCTTGCTTGATTTGTGCATCGCTGACGCGTAAGCCCATATCAATGGCTGCTTGCTCAAGAAGTTTGTCGCCGATTAAACGGTCCAAAACACCCTGCCTAAATTGTTGCAAGTAAGCGCTATCGGCGGTCAATGCAGCGAAAGCTTCACCGTACTGTGACTCCATGCGTCCGCGTTCATTTTGATAGGCGCGTTCTAAATCGGCTTGTGAAATAGTGTCATCATTAACTTTAGCTGCCGCTGTTTCGGCAGAAGAATTGATATAGCTACCGACGCCGGCAAATACAAAACTTAAAATCACCAATCCTAGGATAGCCATGGCCCAAGTGCCCTGGGTTCCCTCTCTGATTCTTTCCAACATGTTCGTTTTTAACTCCAAATGAGTTGCTTTAGATAAGCTGAATTTTTACTAGTTATTAGGGCGTGTTGACCTAAAGAGGCAGGATTATATATTAAACGTAATCATAATTAACAGCAGATAAACAAAAGGCGATGATAAATCATCGCCTTTTTTTTGGAAAAGCTTTGCTTAGTTACAAGCGTCTTTAAGGGCTTTACCCGCTTTGAAAGACGGAACTTTAGCTGCTGAGATTTGAATAGTTTCGCCAGTCTGTGGATTACGACCACTACGAGCTGCACGTTCACGCACTGAGAATGTGCCGAAACCTACAAGAGCAACTTGATCACCTTCCTTAAGTGCTGCAGTAATAGCATCAGTTAATGCATCTAATGCACGTCCTGAAGCTGCTTTAGAAATGTCTGCACTTGCAGCGATTTGGTCGATAAGTTGAGACTTATTCACAATATGATCCCCTTCAATTGTTATTATTTGAGTTTCCGCAAAACAAAAATGCGGCAAACGTTATACCAAGCTTAAATTCGAACTTCAAGCATATATTCACAAAATTTTAACTTTATAGATATCGCCGCAATCCCTTTTGTGACAAGGCCTAAAGCGAAACTGGGATAAAGGCTACCACAACTTATTGCTCTGTGAAGCCCTATTTTCCAAAAAAAACAAAAAAATTCGCCGTAAGTGGCTATTTTTTACCCTTGCTTGGCTTTTCAAGGCTAAAACGCTCGGGATTTTCTTGTAATGCCAGCTCTAAAACGTCGTCAATCCAGCGCACAGGATGGATTGACAGGTCTTGTTTTACATTATCTGGGATCTCTTGTAAATCGCGTTCGTTCTCTTTTGGAATGATAACTGTTTTTATTCCGCCCCTGTGTGCAGCCAGCAATTTCTCTTTTAAACCACCAATTGCAAGCACTTCACCCCGTAACGTAATCTCACCTGTCATGGCAACATCACAGCGCACAGGATTGCCCGTAAGCGCAGAAATCAATGCTGTGCACATGCCAATACCGGCACTTGGTCCATCTTTCGGCGTTGCCCCTTCAGGTACATGCACGTGAATGTCACGCTTCTCATGAAAGTCACTGTTGATACGGAGCTTTTCAGCTCGGCTACGCACTACTGTCATCGCCGTTTGTATCGACTCTTGCATGACATCACCCAAGGAGCCGGTTGAGGTCATCTTGCCTTTGCCCACGACTGATGTCGCCTCAATCGTTAACAGCTCCCCACCGACTTGAGTCCAAGCTAACCCTGTTACTTGGCCAATCTGATTATTGTTTTCTGCCTTTCCGTAATCAAAGCGCTGTACACCAAGATAATCAGACAGATTGTCTTGAGATACAGTGACGGATTTAATATCTTTGTTTAGCAAAATATTTTTTACCGCTTTGCGGCACACTTTAGAGATTTCACGCTCTAAACTACGTACACCCGCTTCACGCGTATAGTGACGGATCATACCAATGATCGCGGATTCCTCAATCACTAACTCTTTACTTTTCAAACCATTACGACTGATTTGTTTATCAAGTAAGTGGCGTGTGGCGATGTTGAGTTTTTCATCTTCTGTGTAGCCAGATAAACGAATAACTTCCATTCTGTCCAACAGCGGACCAGGAATGTCCATACTGTTCGACGTAGCAACAAACATCACGTCAGACAAATCGTAATCAACTTCTAAGTAGTGATCGCTAAACGTACTGTTTTGCTCAGGATCGAGCACTTCTAATAACGCTGAAGATGGGTCTCCGCGCATGTCAGAAGACATTTTGTCGATTTCATCAAGCAAAAACAGTGGGTTTTTCACCCCCACTTTTGCCATTTTTTGGATCAGCTTACCTGGCATAGAACCGATGTAAGTCCGTCTGTGGCCGCGTATTTCTGCTTCGTCGCGGACACCACCTAACGCCATGCGCACATATTTACGCCCAGTGGCCTTGGCAATAGATTGCCCAAGTGAGGTTTTACCCACCCCTGGAGGGCCCACTAAACATAATATTGGCCCTTTAAGTTTTCTAACACGTTGTTGCACCGCTAGATACTCGATAATACGTTCTTTGACCTTTTCAAGCCCGTAGTGCTCCGTATCGAGCAACTTATCAGCGGCAGCTAAATCTTTCTTCACTGCACTGCGTTTAGTCCAAGGTACATTTGTTAGCCAATCGATGTAGCTGCGTACAACGGTCGCTTCAGCAGACATGGGTGACATCATTTTTAATTTGCTAAGTTCCGTTGTTGCTTTTTTCTTAGCTTCTTCTGGCATCTTAGCATCATCGATTTTTTTGCTTAGCGCTTCAAATTCATCAGGCGCTTCGTCTAGTTCACCGAGTTCTTTTTGAATGGCTTTCATTTGCTCATTCAAATAGTACTCGCGCTGACTCTTCTCCATCTGTTTCTTAACGCGGGTGCGAATTTTCTTTTCGACCTGAAGCAAATCTATTTCGCTTTCCATTAATGCCATCAAGTATTCAAGACGATCGTTGACTTGATCCATTTCTAATACTTTTTGTTTTTCAGCTAATTTGAGGGGCATATGCGCTGCCATGGTGTCAGCTAAACGAGCAGCTTGCTCAATACCACTTAACGAAGTCAGCACTTCCGGTGGGATCTTCTTATTAAGTTTTACGTAACCTTCAAACTGAGAAATCGCTGAGCGAATAATGACTTCTTGCTCATTTTCTTCGACTTCAAGATCTTCTTTATTCGAAATATTTGCGATAAAAAAATCATCAGTGCTGACAAATTCAGCAATTTCAGCACGCTGATTACCTTCGACCAACACTTTCACCGTGCCGTCTGGTAATTTTAATAGCTGCAAAATGGTCGCTATGGTGCCGACAGTAAAAATATCATCAGGCTGTGGCTCATCGGTACTGGCGTCTTTTTGGGCTACTAAAAATATTTGTTTGTCTTTATCCATCGCGGCTTCTAAGCAACGTATCGACTTCTCCCGACCGACAAATAAGGGAATAACCATATGCGGATAAACCACCACATCACGTAATGCCAAGACCGGCATTTCTGTGTAATCAACATTCTCTTTGGTCATATATTGTCTCGTGTAATAAAAAGGAAAATCTTCGCAATGAAATTGTATATGGGGCTTAGCACAAAAAGTTCAAACGAAAAACTGAAACTAACCTCATCAGCTGTTCATTCTATACCACTAATAGAGCATAAAAAGTGAAGCGAAAAAAGTGTATCCGTGAAGATGAGGGGTAAGATTAGAGATTAATCTGATATTAGAAAATGAAAAGGCTCCCATAGGAGCCTTTACTATTTATAACGCATTGGTTATTCCGAAATGGATTTTTTATCCGGCGCACTATCGTAAATTAAGATAGGCTTTGATTCCCCGCGAATGACGGTTTCGTCTACCACAACTTTGCTTACGTTCGACATAGAAGGCAACTCGTACATTGTATCGAGTAACACTGCCTCAACAATTGAACGCAGACCTCGAGCACCTGTTTTACGTGACATTGCTTTCTTAGCTATCGCTTGCAAAGCATCTTCTCTAAACTCTAACTCTGTATCTTCTAAAGAGAATAAAGCCGCGTATTGCTTCGTCAGAGAGTTTTTCGGCTCACGTAAGATTTGGATAAGCGCTTCTTCACTCAACTCTTCAAGGCTGGTCAGAACAGGCAAACGCCCAATAAACTCAGGAATAAGACCGTATTTGACCAAATCCTCTGGCTCAACCTTTTTCAACAACTCGCCTTCTTTCGACTTATTGCTGCTGTCTTTAATTGCTGTGCCAAAACCAATGCCAGTGCCTGTATGCGCACGTTGTTCAATGACTTTATCAAGCCCAGCAAACGCCCCACCACAGATAAACAGAATTTTAGAGGTATCGACTTGCAAAAACTCTTGTTGAGGATGTTTACGCCCACCCTGCGGAGGAACGGACGCAATAGTGCCTTCAATCAGCTTAAGCAAAGCCTGCTGCACACCCTCACCGGATACGTCTCGTGTAATCGATGGATTGTCTGACTTACGAGAGATCTTGTCGATTTCATCGATATAAACGATCCCGCGCTGCGCCTTTTCAACATCGTAGTCGCATTTTTGCAATAACTTCTGAATGATATTCTCTACATCTTCACCCACATATCCCGCTTCGGTCAGAGTAGTCGCATCGGCCATCGTAAATGGAACATCTAATAAACGAGCTAGCGTTTCAGCGAGCAAGGTTTTACCACTACCAGTTGGGCCCATTAGCAAAATATTACTTTTACCTAGTTCAACACCGTCATGCACGTCACCATTACGTAATCGTTTATAGTGGTTATACACAGCGACGGAAAGCACCTTTTTGGCGTGTTCTTGACCGATGACATAATCATCCAGATGACTGTGGATCTCTTTTGGAGTAGGAAGCTCGTCTTGCTTTTGCTTCGGAGCGATTTCTTTTATCTCTTCGCGAATAATGTCATTACATAATTCAACGCATTCATCGCATACAAAAACTGACGGGCCAGCGATGAGCTTTCTCACTTCATGCTGGCTTTTCCCACAAAAAGAACAATAAAGTAGCTTGTTATCGCCATCTCCGCTTTGCTTATCACTCATCTATTATCTCTTCTTTATTTGGTTGACCTAGTGCGCTTCATTGCTCGTTCCTTGCAAATGGGTGCACTAAACAAAATCAACAATAACTAATTACTTCTTAGCGTCGCTATTGCTAGCATCCGGTCGGTTAGCGAGTACTTGATCCACTAAACCGTAATCCACAGATTCCTGCGCGCTTAAGAAATTATCTCTGTCGGTATCACGAGCTACTTTATCGTAGTCTTGACCCGTGTGAGCCGCCATCAAGCGGTTCATTTTCTCTTTAATTGACAGGATTTCTTTGGCATGAATTTCAAAATCAGACGCCTGACCTTGGAATCCGCCTAGCGGCTGATGGATCATGACACGGGCATTCGGTAGACAATAACGCTTACCTTTCGCACCACCAGACAACAAAAATGCGCCCATACTAGCCGCCTGACCGATGCACACTGTGCTGACGTCAGGTTTTATAAAGTTCATGGTATCGTAGATCGCCATGCCGGCTGTCACTGAGCCGCCAGGAGAATTAATGTAAAGGAAAATATCCTTTTCTGGATTTTCAGCTTCTAAAAATAACATCTGTGCGACGATAAGGTTAGCCATATGGTCTTCGACTTGGCCAACCATGAAAATGACGTTCTCTTTTAGCAAGCGTGAATAAATATCATAAGAGCGCTCGCCTTTAGCAGTTTGTTCAACCACCATAGGTACTAATGCATTTGTAGGATCAAACGGTGTATTCATCATATATATTTCTTCACAAATAAAAATGCTCGGTATTTACCGAGCATTTAAGCAGTTGCAGACTAGATAAGTCAATTAACAAAGGGCAATTTACGCCTGTTTGTTCATGATCTCATCAAAAGCTTTGTTTACTTCTTTCACTTTTGCTTTGTTAAGAAGTACTTCAACAGCTTGCTCTTCTAACGCGACATTTTGCATTTGCTGCATTAATTCGTCATTAGTTTTGTAATACTCGATCACTTCTTGAGGATCTTCATACGCTGAAGCAGCTGTTTCGATCAATGCATCAACCTTAGCAGAATCTACTTTCAACTCTTCAGTTTTGATGATTTCGCCAAGCAACAAGCCAATTGAAACACGCTTACGTGCATTTTCTTGGAACAAGTCAGCTGGAAGTTCAGGAAGATTATCAACATTACCACCTTGTTGCTGGCTGAAGCGCTGCTTAGCTTGCTCACGTAGGGCGTTAATTTCTTGATCAACCAATGCTTTAGGCAAGTCGATTTCGTTGTTTGCTAACAAACCTTCGATAACTTGCTCTTTCACGTTAGCTTTCAACGTTTGCTCAAGTTCACGCTGCATGTTTTTACGTACTTCAGCATTTAGTGCTTCAACGTCGCCGTCATCTACACCAAACAATTTAGCAAACTCTTCGTCAACTTTAGGAAGGCTCAGACCCTCTACTTTGTTAACGGTAATTTTAAACTGTGCTTCTTTACCTTTAAGTGCTTCTGCATGGTAATCTTCAGGGAAGGTCACGTCAGCCACAACTTCTTCGCCAGCTTTAGCGCCAACGATTGGTGTTTCAAAGCCAGGGATCATGCGATCTTTGCCCATTTCAAGTTCGAAGTTTTCAGCCTTACCGCCTTCAAACTCTTCACCGTCGATAGTACCAACGAAATCTACCGTTACACGGTCATCTTTCTTAGACTTACGCTTTACTTCTTTCCAAGTAGCATGCTGTTTACGCAACGTTTCCATCATCGTTTCAAGGTCCGCATCAGTAATTTCTACTACTGGCTTCTCTACTTCGATTTTATCAACGTCTTTGACTTCCACTTCAGGATAAACTTCAAACGCAGCAACAAACTCTAAGTCTTGTCCGTCAACGTCTGTCTTCATTTCGAAGTTAGGCATACCTGCTGGCGTAATTTTTTCTTGAACAATTGCTTCATAGAAGTTGCGCTGCATAGCTTCGCCAGCAATCTCTTGACGTACGGCTTGACCATAACGTTTTTTAATAACGCTTACTGGTACTTTACCTGGGCGAAAACCATTAATACGTTGGGTCTTAGCTAACTGTTGTAAGCGAGACTTAACCTGTGAATCGATTGATTCTGCAGGAACAGTGATGGTAAGACGGCGTTCTAAACCTTGAGTCGTCTCAACGGAAACTTGCATTCTTCTACCTCAACTTTGCGCTCGTCTGCGCATTTATAAAATTTTTGATGGGTTTTTTTATCGGTGGGATACGACCAAGGTAAACTTAATCCACCCATGCAATCGCGAGTTGACCTATTTATCTTCTCGCCTATCCGGATAAAAAAGACGCAGCAGTATAGCGATACAGCTACTTTAAGTCGAGCCGAAATGCGAAATAGTTTAACTCAAAAAAAAATAACGAGGATATGTAGTCAAGACTAAAATATATAAAAGGGAGTAAAACGAGTTGTAACGAAGAATCAAACAAAAAATATGGTGCGGAAGGAGAGACTTGAACTCTCACGCCCTAAGGCACTGGAACCTAAATCCAGCGTGTATACCAATTTCACCACTTCCGCAAGTGGGGTGGACGATGGGGCTCGAACCCACGACAACCGGAATCACAATCCGGGGCTCTACCAACTGAGCTACGCCCACCAAAGCTAACATTGTTGCCAGGTTCGCGTGGTGCGCCCGGCAGGATTCGAACCTGCGACCACCCGCTTAGAAGGCGGGTGCTCTATCCAGCTGAGCTACGGGCGCTCTACGAATCTGTTACAATTTTAGAGAAAGTGGTCGGTGAGACAGGATTCGAACCTGCGACCCCTTGGACCCAAACCAAGTGCGCTACCAAGCTGCGCTACTCACCGACTTAACAACCCGAAGAGTTATTCTCTGTCTCTCAACGGGGAGCGCATAGTAAACAGATGTATTTCTGCCGTCAAACACTTTTTTAAAAGAAATTTACTGACTGCTGTTTTTTTTAGCAATATGGCTGCGATTCAAACAAAATGAGCATTAATCGCACTGATAAGCCGTAAATTCTTTCGTAGCGAGTGATACAGACTAATCATTCATTTTGCCAAATTCCGTGCTGACAATCATAAAACAACTTTATTTTTCGCCATCAAACGTCCACCTACCGTTCTTTTTTGGACTAAACCCAATGCGGTTTAAGTAATTTTCATGTTCATAACTGTCAGCGAGTGCCACTATTTCTTTAAATTCGAACTGTTTCGCAAGTTGTTGCCCCTTGCCAATAACGTATTCACCAAGGTGACAATCACGATAAGCGGGGATCACAAAATCGAAATCTACCACAAAACGACCATTTTCTTCGCTAAAGCCTGACAACATACCTACGACCTCGGTTCGCTCAGTAAGAAAAAAATACGCGCGACGTGGGTCCGCTGAGACTTTCATAAAGCGCGGAAACAGGTGTTTGATTTCTTGTTTGTGGTAATCCAGAAAGAAATCCACGTAGTTTGATGGGCGACTCACAGCAAGGACTGAAAATTGACGCTCAACATCAAACAGTAGTCTTCGTAGAAAAAACAAATTCGTCAGGGTAATAAAGCCATTTAATATTGCCACTGGGTACGCTTGGATAATAATACCGTATAAGCAAAATGACGATGCGCCCGCTAAATTGAACCAACGCAGTCGAACAATCGAACTGCGCGTTAAAGAATAAGCAATTACCGCTGACGCACAATAACCAAAAATTTCTACTGGAGAGAGTTCCAAACCACACACCTTTATAAAGATAACAAATCAGATAGACGCATATCTTTGTTTAGATGCCGGAAAGGGGCAAGAAGATTCGATACTATTTACAAATTAGCACCAGTGCGATTGTTGAAACTGGCACAGTATGTGACAATACAGCCCCCTAGTCTTTCAGTTACTTTATACTATGCCTGCTCAAAAAATTGATGGTAAATTAATCGCTCAACAGGTGCGTCAGCACGTAAAATCTCATGTTGAATCTATTATTTCTTCGGGCAAACGCCCCCCCGGCTTAGCTGTAGTTTTGGTGGGTAGTGACGCGGCATCTCATGTTTATGTGACTAATAAGCGTAGAGCTTGTGAAGAGGTAGGCTTCGTTTCTAAATCCTATGACTTACCTTCAACGACGTCACAACAGAAACTGCTCGAACTTATCGATACTTTAAATGCAGATGAAGAAATTGACGGCATATTAGTTCAGCTACCTTTACCCGCAGGTTTGGACAAAGAACAAGTGCTTGAACGGATATTACCGCATAAAGATGTAGACGGTTTCCACCCTTACAACATTGGTCGCTTGGCTCAGCGTATACCAGCATTACGCCCTTGTACTCCTAAGGGAATAATGACCCTCATCGAATCGACTAAACGCCCAATAAAAGGCCTAGATGCAGTTATTGTGGGTGCATCAAATATTGTTGGAAGGCCGATGTTCATGGAATTATTACTTGCGGGCTGCACGGTCACTAGCTGCCACAAATTCACTAAAGATTTACAGTCTCATGTTGAGCGAGCTGACTTGGTGGTGGTGGCCGTGGGGATTTCTGCGTTCATACCAGGTGAATGGATTAAACCAGGCGCAATTGTGATCGATGTAGGTATCAATCGTCAAACAGATGGCACACTCATCGGTGATGTGGATTACATGACCGCGGAGCAACGAGCGGGCTGGATAACACCGGTACCTGGTGGCGTTGGCCCGATGACAGTCGCGAGCCTAATCGAAAATACGTTAGAAGCTTACGTTAAGTACCACTCAAACTAAGGCATACCTGCGTCACGTGAATATTTCTGCGCCCCCCACTGATGTCATTCAATCCATTCGCACTTGGTTGAGTGACATCATAATTGGCCATAACTTTTGCCCTTTCGCGAAACGTGAATTTGAGCGCAATAGCATTGAATATACTGTAAGCGACGCCTATTCATTAGCAGATGCCACTGATCAATTTCTCGCTGAGCTTCAAATACTGGAAAAAAATAATACCATTGAGACCAGCTTGATTATTTTCAGCTCAGGTTTCAAATCCTTTGATGATTACCTAACATTGGTTGAAATGAGTCAAGCGCTCATCGACAAAGGGGGATATGCAGGGCAGTTTCAGCTTGCGAGCTTTCATCCAGATTATTGTTTTGAGGGCGAGCCTCTAGAGGATTTGTCCCACTATACGAATCGAGCTCCCTACCCTATTTTGCATGTGCTGCGAGAGAGAAGTCTTGAGCGAGTGTTAAAAACCTTCCCCGATCCTGAAAACATCCCAACACGAAATATCGCCAAAGCACGTCAACTAGGCTCGGCTTACTGGCAACGGGTAATGCAACAATTGAGCGCAACACAACCAAAAGACTAGCCGGCTAAATTTCTGGGCATTGCGCTAAAGTAATCACCTATTTAGGCGATTCCCCTTCATCTATCGGGTATGAACGAATTGGCTCTTGCGCTTCTTCTTGCGCTTGCTCAAGTAAGAAGTCATCTAGGCTTTTATTCAATTGTTCCGCATTAAATTTCGGTATTTGATAAATCCAATCAGCCCAGTAATCAGTTGGAGTAGCATTGGCAATGCGTAAATATGCGTTTTCTTGCGTCTGTGCAACTTCAACTTGAAACGCATGTCCATAAGCCGTGTTCACATCTAACGTTAGCATTGGAGTTAACGTTTCCCACTGAAGTGTTGTTTGAGGCAAAAGCTGCTCGAAGTGCAGGCCGGCAAGATTAAGAGCGACGGCATCTAATACCCCAGCGTACTTAAGCGCTTGATTTTGCCCTCGACCGGTTAGCACGAATGAATCATCTGAGCCGGCTCTCACAATCTGCCACGTATCGCCATCCACTCGGGAAATACTGGATAAATCCGTTTCATCAAACGGTAAAATAGGCTGCTGTAACCATTCACTATTAGTCATGGGTAAGCTTATCGCTCGGTCGCTTAACCACGCTTGCGACTGCTTAGGTATACGCATATAACTTTTATTGCCTACTGAAGATTGATTGCCTACTAATACCTGCCAAGATTTGCCGTTGCCGCCGAGCGCAACTAAGGTGGCTAAGCTGTCGTCTGCTGAAATATCTTGTAAGCCTAAATGGTGATAATTACTGGCCTTGCTTGTTTTTGGTTCGATTAACTCGGCTTGGGAGAGCGCATTCACTAACGTAGCCAATTTCTCGCGGTCTACTGGAAACATCCCCACTTGCACACCATTGTCAGCATATACTTCTGTCTGCCAGCGATCCCCCTCTCGCCGAGCATTAAGTAAAACACCTGTGGCGTTTGTCAGGGTGATACGATCCACAGAAGCCGCATTTTCAGTCAGTGACGGAAGCGCCGCATTTGCTGCATCTTGAGAGCTTAGCTTGTGATGCAAAAGCCAGTAACCAGCCCCACACGCCAATACAGTAAGTACGCCTAGCACGATTAAAGAACGATTCATGATGGCTCCTTAACGGCGGCAAAGGACGAAGCATTTTTAGTCTTGTAGCGACTACGTGATAAACGCCTAGCCCCCATCAGTAATAGCACCAATGCTAAAGGAGCAATAACAATGTTGGTGAATTTAATAAGGTTGCCCAAGGTTTCAATATCCTTATCTAACTGGTGACGCACTTCTCGAAGGGATTTGCGTATTTCAATTTTCTGCGCCATAAAATCGTCAATGGCTTTCTGCTGTTGCGAAGAGATAACTAACGCCCCCCCCTCACCTTGCTGCTCTTGTAATTGCGCTAATTGCAATTCTGCCTCTTCCAACTGTTGTTGAAGTATTTTCTCTTGTTCACGGAATTTCTGCTCTGCGACCAACTTGAGCTGCTCTACCTTATCAAAAGGTCGCGCAAAAGTGCCACGACTTCGAATACTAATGAGTGCATCACTGCCTGCAAGATTCTCAACCGCATTGGTGACGAAATCTCCGTTGTTGGCAAATGGCGTAGTAATGGTTTGACCAAAAAATGAAGATTGCTGCACCCAAAATCTGTCTGATAACAAATCGGTATCACCCACTAACATTACATTTAAGTCTTTTGTGCTGGATAATGATCCGTCGCTTTCAATGCCCTCTGGTGGTGACTCGAATGCCGACTTTGCATTTCCTGTGATCCTCGTTGCCAGCACATACTCTTGGTTATTGCTTGTATATTCCTGACTTAACGCTAAAGGCTCTCTTGTCTGTGCATATAATGCACTATCGATCAGATCTGAATTTTTAGTTGAATGAATAAGCTTGGCCCAGCGCTGGCCTGAACTAGCCCCTTTCTTGAAAATCCCAAAAGACGCACCATTAATCAAATCTAAATTTGAAGTGGTGACATCTTTGTCGTTCAATTCATTGGCGCTGAAGCCCACAAAACCAAAGTGCCTAGCAATATCACCGTTTTGGGTGCGCACATCTAAGCCTGCATAAGCATCGAGCAAGACGTGCTGCTCGTCATAGTTAACGCCCCATGCCTCAAACAAACGAGTAAGATTCGAACTGTTCGCACCCATGCCTGACCCCAAGAGCATACTCATTTGATCTGATTCATTATGAGGATCGACAAAAATCAGGGCTCTCCCGCCTTTCATCGTGTATTGGTCGATGGCGTATAATAACTCGTCGCTAAAATTCTTCGGGTGAGCGACAATCAACACATCGGTACCTTTAGGTAACTCAGTCGCATCGCTGCCGATTTTATCGACGACATAGAGTTGCTGTAACTGAGTGTAAAAGGTCCACGGTTGTTCGAACTCCCCCGTCATCGGATTTTGTCCGCCTGCTACTGGCAAATCAGTTAATAACGTCACTTTGACTTGCTTAGGATTAACCAACTGATAAATCAATTTACTGATTTCGTACTCTAAAAATCGCTCCTGCTGGGGATCAAAGAACGCAATCACTTGTTGGTCATCTAGCGCATTTGTTGCGCCTAACCCTAAATAAATCGCTTCTCCGGCGGTACCGATGTTTGCTCCTGTGAGTCCAAACTGATCTGCCCTATCTTCCTTTTCAGAAAAAGGTTCGGGGTCAAGAATATGCAGTTTAATTTTACCGTTGGAGCGCCCAGCGTATTCTTCAAGTAAACTTTGTACCCGCACCGCGTAATTACGCAGGGTCGTCATATTCTTTGATGCTTTGTCGGAAAAGAAAAAGTACAGGTTCAACGGCTCATCAATTTCCGTTAAAATTTGCTGACTACCTTGCGACAAAGAGTAAACATTGTTCTCAGTTAAATCGACACGATATACGCTAAGCAACTGATTATTTAGTAAAACCAAGGCACAAAACAGTGTTGCGATAAAGAGCATGCTTAACCAAGTAATAAATCGAGTAGACATGGTTAATCCGCCTTCTTTTGTTCAATAATAAGTAAACCAGCGTACAACCAAGCTACCGTCACGAGGAAGAAGTACCCCAAATCATTTAGTGCTATCACGCCTTTTGCCATCGCTTCGAAATGGGTCAAAAAGCTAAATGACGCCACAGTATCGAGTAATAACGAAGGCGCCCATCCTTTAAATGAATCCAACACGATAGAACTGCCACTTACGACGAACAAAAAACACACCACAATAGCCAGAATAAAGGCGATAATTTGATTCTTAGATAAGGCCGACATACACATGCCGATAGCCAAAAAAGCGCCCGCCATCAACCAACTTCCTAAGTATGCCGCGACGATAATGCCGTTATCAGGCTCCCCGAGATAATTAACCGTTAACCACAACGGGAAAGTCAAAATTAGTGCTAATCCTAAAACGCTCCAGGCAGCTAAAAATTTACCTAATGTTACCTGCCAAGTGCTCACGGGCAAGGTCATTAATAATTCTATACTGCCGCTTTTGCGCTCTTCGGCCCAACTCCGCATAGCGATGGCTGGTACCAAGAACAGATATAACCAAGGATGAAAATTGAAGAAGGCCAATAAATCAGCTTGACCTCGCTCATAAAAACCGCCGATAAAGAACGCAAATACCGAAGATAACACTAAGAAAATGCCGATAAACACGTAGGCGACAGGTGAGGCAAAGTAACCTGCAAATTCCCGTTTAAACAAAATAAAAATATGTGCCACAGCTAAGCAACCTCCGTTGTCAAATCTCTAAAGACTTGGTCTAAACGACCTTGCTCAATAAACAAAGTATCCACGGGTAATTTCGCACGCTGAACATGGGCAGTGACCTCGTGCAATATATGTTGTCCCGGTTCAGGAAAAAGCGTGACGTGACCTGTTTTTTGCTCAACTTCCATTTCTGCTACCCCTTCTAACTCTGCTAAACCAGAGATGTCAGCTAAATAACTTAAATGGATCGTAACCGCTTGATAGTAACGCGACCGCTGCTGCAATCTTAAGGGCGTATCATCAAACAACAACTTTCCTTTGGCGATGATCATCACACGATTACACACAGCGGTGACTTCTTCTAAAATGTGAGTGGAAATGATGACTATTTTGTCTTGGGCAAGTTGGGTGATTAACTCGCGTACTTGATGTTTCTGATTCGGGTCGAGACCGTCAGTAGGCTCGTCGAGGATTAATATGTCCGGGTCATGAATCAATGCCTGAGCAAGACCAACACGACGTTTAAAGCCCTTTGATAAGTTCTCAATAGGTCGATTGACGACGTCTTGTAATTCAATTTTTTCGATGACGTTTCGAATGCGTTGTTCCTTGTCCTTACCTCTAAATCCTCGGACCTCGGCAATAAATTTTAGAAACTGATAAGTTGTCATATCGCCATAGGCTGGCGCACCTTCTGGTAAATAACCAATTCGTTCCTGGATGTCTTTCGTATGCTGCGCGATAGACATATCAAAAATCTCAATACTACCGTGAGTCGGCTGCAGGAAACCCGTGAGCATTTTCATAGTGGTAGATTTGCCAGCACCGTTCGGCCCCAAAAAACCGACTATGTCTCCAGGTTTGACGTCAAAATTGAGATCTTCGACCGCAGAAAAATGACCGAAGGATTTCGACAAATTCTTAACAGATATCATAGTGTTCCTAGTTATGAT
This sequence comes from Paraglaciecola mesophila KMM 241, assembly GCF_000315015.1. Taxonomy (GTDB): domain Bacteria; phylum Pseudomonadota; class Gammaproteobacteria; order Enterobacterales; family Alteromonadaceae; genus Paraglaciecola; species Paraglaciecola mesophila. Next base: position 109,591 of record NZ_BAEP01000054.1, read on the forward strand.
CCAAAGAAAGCGTGATAAAGATATAGCCTTCTCAGGTCTCTTTCAACGCTTGCATTCAAGAGAAAGAAAGATCAATTGCACTTAATTGATCATTCTTTAATTTTCACCAAGTTTAACGGTTAATGATCCCCAAAGGGAGTCGAATTTTGTGTTTTACGCGCGAAATTTCTTGGCAAAGTGATGCGCTTCCCTTATTGTCTCGCAATATGAGCATGGCAAAATCACTTCTACATACAGCCGACTTACACATTCATAGTCGCTACTCAATATTCAAGCGTATCATTAATCTGATCATTGTTATCGTGATGGTATTACTGTTCGTGAACCTGTGGTTCGTGGATAACGATAATGCACAGAATTGGCAAAATAAACAGAGTACTCAATTAGGTAATAGCTTAGGGTTAATCAGTAGCCAAATTATTGCCCAACCTCTGATTGATAGGGATAAAGCGCGAATTGATCAAGTGCTAAAAATATTACTCAACGATCCCCACGTAGACGCGGTTGCTGTTTATGATCAATACGGCCAACAGGTGGCACAGCAAGGTGTTGAAAGTTCTATCGTCGCCCAATACCAATCTAATGAACAGAACACGCCCTTAGTATTTGTTAAAGATATTCGAGTAGAAAAGCAGATTTATGGTTATGTTCGCTTATTATTAAGTGAACAGACTGTCATGGCCCTGCACAGTGAATATCAAAGCCAGTTGCGTCAGCAGACTCAAGTACTGGGTATCTTAGCCGCGTTAGCAGCCCTGCTAATAACGCGAATTTTCTACAAAGTGCGTTTCCGGCGTTATATTCATCCCAGTGACGCTGAAAAAGTCACCCATTAGTTTGATATATTGGGCAAGATATTAAGGGTATTTTGCCAACATGCCTGCTTGACGTCGTTTTCAGGTTCCGTCCTCAAGGCTTGAAGCGCATCCAAGATAAGCGGTAAATAGCTCGGACTGTTACGTTCACCTTGTTTACTGTTAATAGGCATATCAGGAGCGTCGGTTTCTAACACCAAACTCGAAAGAGGCACTTGAGCGATCACTGCGCGTGTTTTCTTCGCTCTAGGGTAGGTAATAGTACCGCCAATGCCTAACTTAAAGCCTAGGTCAATATACGCCCGCGCTTCTTGAAGGCTCCCCGAAAAAGCATGAATAATACCGCCATTACAAAACGTACTTTTCTTTAGCAGCCTAATTAAAGCATTATGAGATTGCCTATGGTGCACAATGACAGGTAGCCGATGTTGGTGAGCTAAATCAAGCTGTTCACTAAACACTCGCTCCTGCAGTACTTCGTCGGTGGGCAGACTGAAATCCAAACCAATTTCCCCAACGGCAACCACCTTACCTTGGTGCAAGGATAGCTGTTGGTCCAACAGTTGTAATTGCTCAGTGCGGTAATTGTGCAAAAAATAGGGGTGCAAACCTAACGCGAACTTAAGCTGCGAGTACGACTCACACAGTAAAATTTGCCGTGGCCACATACTTGCTTGGGTGCCTGGAATGACAATTGAATTGACCCCGAGCTGAGCACATTTTAGCAACACTTGGTCGCGATCGAGATCAAAAGCGGGGAAATCTAAGTGACAGTGACTATCGATCACAGTCTGAACTCGTTATGGCATCAAACGTTGAATTGACCAATGCGAGCTGTTTTCTCTGCTAAACAAGAAGCGATCGTGCAATCTGTGCTCCCCTCCCTGCCAGAACTCAATCTCTTGAGGTATGATTTTAAAGCCTCCCCAGAATTCTGGCGCAGGAATTTCCTTACCAGAGAACTTCGTTTTGGTGTCTTCAAAGCGAGAAAGTAACGCATCGCGGCTTTCAATCGATTGGCTTTGTTTGGATGTCCAAGCAGCAAGCTGACTCGATAATGGGCGAGACGAGAAATAGTGTTGTACGTCTTGGCGAGGCAATAGCGAAGCGCTTCCTCTGACTAGCACTTGGCGCTCTAAAATATGCCAAGGAAAGTGCAGAGAAATTTTGCTATTAGTGAGTAGGTCTCGTGCTTTGCGACTACCCAAATTAGTGTAAAAGACAAAGCAACCGTCCATAACATCTTTCAGTAAAACGATACGTTGTGACGGTTGGCCCTGACTATTGACCGTTGCTACTGTCATGGCTGTTGGGTCAGGTAAGCCAGCCTCTACTGCGTCCGCCATCCACTTATCAAACTGTGCGTAGGGATCTGTCAGCAATGACGCTTCGGTGAGATGCCCCTGGCTATATTCCCGTCTTATTTGACTTAAAGGTTGCATGCTTTACTCCCTCAAAAACGCCATTCAATAAATGTTGGTTACAACACGCAAATCTAGGTGCTTACGTGAACTTTAGATCAACTATCTTGCCCGTAACCCAGACTGCGCAGCGCACGTTCGTCATCGGCCCAACCTGATTTTACTTTTACCCAAAGTTCTAAAAAGACCTTGGTATCAAACAGGCTTTCCATGTCTTTTCGGGCTTCTGCACCAATTGTTTTTAAGCGCTGTCCACCTTTACCGATGACCATACTTTTTTGACTATCGCGTTCGACCAATATCAAACCATTAATACGATAAACACCGTTTTCAGCCATCATGAATTGCTCGATTTCGACAGTAATTGAATAAGGTAATTCATCACCTGTGAAGCGCATCAATTTCTCACGGATGATCTCAGCTGCCATAAAACGGCTAGAGCGGTCGGTGATGTAATCGTCAGGGAAATAAAACTCACTTTCCGGAAGTGTTTCATTCACCATGTCGCGTAATTCATTCACGTTCTTGCCGTTTCTGGCTGAAATAGGCATGATTTTATCAAAGGCGTGTTGTTCACCTAACCACTTTAAATGTGGCAGCAATATTTCTTTGTCTTTCACGTTGTCTGACTTGTTAACGATTAACCAGCAAGGCACGTTACTTTGCATAATTTTGGTCAATACCATTTGATCGTCTTCATTCCATTTTGTGCCCTCGACCACGAATAGCACCAAACCAACGTCAGAAATAGAACTTGATGCTGCACGGTTCATAAAACGGTTAATGGCACGCTTCTCTTCAATATGTAAACCTGGGGTATCTACATATATGGCTTGGCGATTTTCATGAGTGTCAATGCCCATAATACGATGGCGAGTGGTTTGCGGTTTGCGTGAGGTAATACTCACTTTTTGGCCTAGAAGCGCATTGAGTAGGGTTGATTTACCTACATTAGGACGGCCGACGATGGCAATCATTCCACAATAAGTGATATCAGACATTTTTTAAATTCTCGAGTGCTTGCTTTGCTGTGCGCTGTTCAGCGCGACGTCTACTTTTTCCACAACCAATAATAGGTTTGCTCAACCCTGATACTGTGCACTGCACCGTAAAGGTCTGGTCATGGGACTTACCGCTAATATCAATGACTTCGTATTCGGGTAAAGGCAATTGTCGACCTTGTAAATATTCCTGTAACCGCGTCTTATCATCTTTGGGCGTTGCGTCTGGATTAAGTGCATCGATGCGCTTCGCAAACCAAGCTAAAATTAAGGGTTCGCAGCCCTGCATTCCCACTTCTTGATAAATAGCACCTATGATAGCTTCAACCGCATCGGCCAATATTGAATCTCGGCGATGACCACCGCTCTTAAGCTCACCAGGGCCAAGTAACAGCAGGTCGCCTAAGGCAAACTCTCTGGCAACTTCTGCCAGAGTATCACCTTTGACTAAACTGGAACGCATTCGCGTTAAATTGCCCTCGGGCTGTTTAGGGAAACGCTCAAAAAGTGCTTTTGCGATAACAAGGCCCAGTACGGCATCACCTAAAAATTCTAGGCGCTCGTTATGATTAGCACCAACACTTCTATGAGTGAGAGCAACCGTGAGGTTCTTTGGGTCCTGAAACTCATAACCAAGTTTGGTGTATAAAGGTTTGTAAGGGTCAATCAACTGCATCTAAATAATGCTACCTACTCGATTAAAACGTACGTCGGTTGGGATCCAGCTTGGTACCCAGCTACTAGGTGCACGGTCGAACTCAAAACTGATCCAAATCGCCACCGCTTTGCCAACTAGGTTTGCATCCGGAACGAATCCCCAGAAACGACCGTCTAAGCTGTTATCACGGTTATCACCCATCATGAAGTACTGCCCTTCAGGGACAATCCACTCATCGGCTTGCGTGCCGGGTTGCTGATAATAATCCTGCGTGCGATTCAGATTACTAGGTAAACGGAAGATGTTATGGGTCACTTCACCTAGTCTTTCTTGATATTTTTCCAGAGGCACAAAGTTTTGATATGCCTCACCGCGATCAACAAAGTTTAATTCTACCGGTTCAATAGCGGCGCAGTCTTTGCCTGAATTACAAGCAGGCTTAACAAATAGTTGCTTGTTTCGGTAAATAACCGTGTCACCTGGTAGGCCAATCACTCGCTTAATGTAATCTTGGCTAGGATTTTTTGGGTACTTAAATACTGCAACATCCCCGCGCTCTGGCACACCTGTGTCCCAAAATTTACTTCTGAAGACAGGGTCTTTTACCCCGTAGGCATATTTTTCAACCAGAATAAAGTCACCCACTAACAAGGTAGGCATCATCGATCCAGATGGAATTTGGAACGGTTCATATAGAAACGAACGTAATACCAATACAAACGCTATAACGGGGAAAATCTGTTGAGATGTATCCACCAACCAAGGTAATGTTTGCTCTTCTGGGTCGCCTGTCACTCTGGAGCCGTCTTCCCCTGTCACCGCTCGCTCTTTACGTTTTGGTGCGAACATTAAAGAGTCAGCAAGCCAAATGAGGCCAGATGCTAGGGTAAGTACCACTAGGAATAATGAGAAATAATTTGCCATTTACTTACCTACCTTAAGTAAAGCAAGGAACGCTTCTTGAGGAAGTTCAACGTTACCCACTGACTTCATACGTTTCTTACCGTCTTTTTGTTTCTGAAGAAGCTTCTTCTTACGACTCACATCACCACCGTAACATTTAGCGATTACATTTTTACGCAATTGCTTAATCGTGCTACGCGCTACAATCTGGTTGCCTATAGCGGCTTGAATAGCGATATCGAACATTTGACGCGGGATCAGCTCACGCAACTTTTCAACCAAATCACGCCCACGAGATTGAGCATTGTCCTTGTGGGTTATCATCGCGAGCGCATCAACTCGCTCGCCATTGATAAGAATATCCAGTCTAGACATTTCAGCTGTTTGGAAGTGTTTGAAATTGTAATCAAGTGATGCAAAACCACGGCTAGTGGATTTAAGCTTATCGAAAAAGTCCATGACGACTTCAGCCATAGGCAGTTCATAAGTCACCGCGACTTGCTTGCCATGATAAGTCATGCTGGTTTGTACACCACGCTTATCTACACACAAGGTAATAACGCTACCTAAATACTCTTGTGGCACAAGAATATGCGCTTCTACGATAGGTTCGTGAATTTCATCAATGGAGTTAACCGGGGGTAACTTTGAGGGATTATCAACGTACAGAGTTTCACCATCAGTGGTCACAACTTCATAAACTACCGTTGGCGCAGTGGTGATCAAATCTAAATCGTACTCGCGCTCTAAGCGCTCTTGAATAATTTCCATGTGCAACATGCCAAGGAAACCAATGCGGAAACCAAAACCTAGTGCTGATGAGCTTTCAGGCTCAAAGAACAAAGACGCATCATTCAAACTAAGTTTAGCCAGCGCATCCCGAAAATCTTCGTAGTCATCTGAGCTTATGGGGAAAAGACCAGCATAAACCTGAGGCTTCACTTTTTTGAAACCTGGTAACGCCACATCCGCAGGTGTGCGAGCAAGAGTAATAGTATCGCCCACAGGTGCACCGTGAATTTCTTTAATACCCGCGACGATAAAACCTACTTCACCTGCACGTAAAATGCCAGTGTCTGTGGCTTTAGGCGTAAAAATACCGACTTTATCAGCTTGATGTACCACACCCGTCGACATAATTTTAATCTTGTCATTCTTGCGTAACTCGCCCTGTACGATACGTACCAACGACACTACACCTTGGTAGTTATCGAACCACGAATCTACGATAAGGGCTTTTAGTGGGGCGTCAATATCACCTTCTGGTGGCGGAATTTGGCGCACAATCACTTCAAGTACATCTTCAATACCAATGCCGGTTTTAGCCGAGCAACGTACGGCATCGATTGCATCAATACCCACAATGTCTTCAATCTCTTCAGCTACGCGATCAGGTTCCGCTTGAGGTAAATCGATTTTATTTAGAATCGGTACCACTTCCATATTCAAGTCAATCGCCGTGTAACAGTTAGCGAGTGTTTGCGCTTCAACTCCTTGACCTGCATCTACGACCAAAAGCGCGCCTTCACAGGCAGCTAAAGAACGCGATACCTCATAGGAGAAATCCACGTGCCCCGGCGTATCAATGAAGTTAAGTTGGTAAGTTTCACCATCTCTCGCTTTGTAGTTGAGCGTGACACTCTGTGCCTTGATCGTAATACCGCGTTCGCGCTCAATATCCATTGAGTCAAGAACCTGCGCTGACATTTCGCGTTCGGATAGACCACCACAATGCTGGATTAAACGATCCGAAAGTGTGGATTTACCATGGTCAATATGGGCGATGATCGAGAAGTTACGTATGTGCTTGTGTTGCATAGACTTTTGAAATGTACCTAGTACGTTTTGCCTGCCCTAAGCGTAATTTTGCAAGCAGCAGATATGTGCTCAAGGAAATTAGGGGAACAAATTAAATTAAATAGACGCGGATTTTACAATTTTATCAGCCAATTTGCGATAAAGAACTCAACTGATATGCATAATTAATGCTCGAAATAGCGTTTAAGGCTCAATGATGTTTACATCAATACAGTCTACTCGGGTTTTCAAGCTTGGTAACACTGCTAAAAGATGGGGTTCGAACTGCGTTCTAGTGCTGCCTGAGATATAGCGTTTCACGCCTAAGAAACTGACAACGGCAGCGACCATGGAAGACAAAATCACCCAACCTTCACCCTCAATTGAGTAGCTTGATAGCAATAAAGTACTTGTGGTCGCCACGACAATCATGGCCAGAAGCGGCAGCATATAAACAAGCAATGAAGCACTTAGCAGCATAGATTCAGGAATACCTAGTTTAACATCTTGCCCTATCGCGACGGGTTCTTCGCATGGTAACCATAGCGCGTCGCGTTTATTGGCTAGCGCTCGAGCAATCACACCCGTGCCGCAATTGTCTTTTGCATGACAACTGCCACAAGTAGATTTTATCTGAGTAGCGATTTTAATAAATTGATGCTCATGACGCATTTGGACGTCAATGACAGTGCCAACTTCTTCAATCATGTCAATTTGTGGCTAAGTGGATGGAACTGGCAATATGATTAGCCGTTTCAGGGGGAAGCTTACCCACAACAGTCACATTCAGCCTGCCTTGATTTAGGGTGAGTAAGGTATCTGATTCGTGGCGCAGTAATATATCTTGGTTTATTCCATCGTTTTGGCTTTCACGCATGTATATGGATACATCTACTAGGCCATCGCTCAACATAACATATTCGACAGATTGCCCTGTGATTGGCAAACGATGAATATCACGTTTAACCTCAACCATGCCGACAGGCATATAGGCAATATCCCAAATCGCTTTAGTGTGCGTTTGCGGCCTTAACTTTAATACCTCTGGCAACATAGCTGGCTCAATTTTTTCAAAAAAATCATCAGGCTGCTCAGTAACGTGACATGCTGTCACTTGTATTTGCTCAAGTAACTGGCCGTTTAAATCCACTAAATTCATTTTGAGCATCAAGCCGGTTTCTTGGTCAAGCCAGACATTCATACCAAATCTAGATTTATCTTTACTGACAATGCGAATTTGCTGCGCGGCTCGCCCAGATACTCTGCTACGGCCCACCATAACAAAATCATAGCTGTCTTTAATTTCATCGGGCTGTTGAAAAAACTCACTGGGAAATGGCCCATTGATAACCCTTGATTGCAAACTATATGGTGGAACATTTGGCTCAAAGTAACTTACTTTATCGTCGATTCGCACGACTTCTCTACCCGGGCCATTGAGTAAATTCAGTTGCTCCATTTTCACACCGCTAACACTCACACCGTGACGCCATAGGTAAGGTTGAGAGTCAACGCCGGGCTTGAGGAGTACAAATGAAATACTATAATTCAGGTTACTATGGGCGTAAGACATCTTTTCGAGCCAGCCATGGGCGCTATCAGACGGAAAAGCTTTAGCAGGTTCACTGTGGGATGACGCTGGAAGGTCTACAGACACCGTATTTTGGTCGTCTTCAACTGACTGACCAATGCTAGAAAAAGATAAAGACACTAGACAGGCAAGCGTAACCTGCCTAATGCATTGAAAAGATTTATTTTTGTGAGGTGCTTTCAACGTTGTTTGACTGTTCAGTATCATATAGCTCTACTTCAGATTCGCCTTCGGCCGGTGCGGCTTTAAAACGTAATTGCTGCTTATGGTCATTCAAGTAGGCGTTAATGACTCTGCGCTGCTCTGATGCATCAGCCCTAGGTAGAGTACGCGTCTGCTCTAAGCTGACCGGTGATAAACCACCTTGAATACCCAACAATGCAGGAGCAGAATTAAATGGTTGCTCTACATCAGTCTGGTTGTATTGCTGAACACCGATTATCATCGCTACTGCAACTGATGCTGCAATGGCCATTTGCCCACCTTGTTTAGCAAAGGGTACCACAGAACCAACCAAAGGTAGATCACGCCATGTTTTCTTCGGTGCAAGAATGGCAGGCTCTAATGCAAGTGCAGCGGCTACATTTGCGGCAATATCAACATTAATTTGCGATGCCATTTCTTTACGCAAACTATCGCGGATTAAGTGATAGCTTTGCCATTTATCGGCAAGCTCAGCATCATTTTTTATTGCATCTAGTAATTGTTCGTCGTGTAACTCACCATCGACTAGAGCAGACAAATTTTCGATTTTTTGCGTCATATAACAAGCTTCCTGAATATACGCTTAAATAAACTGTCACTTGAAATAAAAATCTATCTCAAATTAACTTGTAACTGCAACATATCAACATGACATTGTTACAACAGTTACCGTTCTTAAACCCTTTACTAACGTTGCAGCAAAGGTTGAATAACCTTGTCCAGTGCTTCACGAGCTCTGAATATACGTGATCGAACAGTCCCAACAGGACAATCCATCACATTAGCAATCTCTTCGTAACTTAGCCCTTCTAATTCCCGCAGGCTAATGGCCATGCGTAAATCTTCGGGTAACTTATCCATCGTATCAAACAACAACTTTTCCATTTGGTCCGACATTAAACTTTTTTCTGGCGAATTATTCTCTTTTAAGGCATCACTGCCATCATAGAAATCCGCGTCTTCTGCATCCACATCGCTCGCAGGGGGCTTTCTACCTTGCGAAACTAAATAATTTTTAGCGCTGTTTACGGCTATACGGTATAACCAAGTGTAAAATGCGCTATCGCCCCTAAAATTAGGTAATGCACGATAAGCTTTAATAAAGGCTTCTTGTGCTACGTCAGCAACGTCACCGGAGTTCTTCACATAACGTGATACCAAGTAAGACACTTTGTGTTGGTACTTAACCACCAACAATCCGAATGCGTCTTTGTCTCCACGTTGCACTTTTTCAACTATTTGTTGATCTGTTAACTGCTCGCTCATTCGAGCCGATACTCCTGCTACAAATATTATTTTGGCTCATGCAAGCACTATAATTGACCGTGCCTTTTGCAATAAGTTCGTTTTGTAAGAATTTTTTTCGAAATAAATTCGAAATGTAGTTTTGTTACTGTGAGCTAATAAGGGTTGATCCAACTTAATATCATTGTATTTTTTACTACATTAATTAGTATTGCCACCCTCTATTGGCATTATTGGTGTAGTTTACCCTATGCACTCCACTGTTGAACATCGTTGTGACGTACTAATTATAGGCAGCGGCGCTGCCGGACTTAGCCTAGCATTGAAATTGGCTGAGCATTGCCAAATTATTGTTTTAAGTAAAAGTAGTTTAGCGGAAGGGTCGACCCGATACGCCCAAGGCGGCATCGCCGCTGTATTCGATGAAGATGATTCAATCGAATCTCACGTAAAAGATACGCTCAATGCAGGAGCAGGTTTATGTGATGAGCAGGCGGTTCATTTTACTGCTTCTCGTGCGAAAACCTGTATGCAGTGGTTAATTGACTTCGGTATGCCGTTCGATCAGATGACCGATAGCAACGATGGTGAACAGCGCTACCATCTTACACGTGAAGGTGGGCACAGCCACAGGCGTATCCTGCACGCAGCAGATGCGACCGGTGAAGCAGTTCAAGTCACTTTAATCGAAGCGGTCAAACAACATCCGAATATCCATATATTTGAGCGTTATAATGCGGTTGATCTAATCAAGAGCAAGGATGAGCAAAATCAGTTGTTAGGTGCCTATGTGTGGAACCGGAAACATGAACATGTTGAAGTGATCCGCAGCAAATTCACCGCACTTGCCACTGGCGGCGCCAGTAAAGTTTATCAGTATACTTCCAACCCAGACGTTTCTAGTGGTGATGGAATAGCCATGGCTTGGCGTGCTGGCTGTAGCGTTGCCAATATGGAGTTTAATCAGTTTCACCCAACTTGTTTATTTCATCCTGAAGCACGCAACTTTTTGATCAGTGAAGCTCTTCGAGGTGAAGGGGCCTTTTTATGTCACGCAGATGGCACGCCTTTTATGCAAAAATTTGATGAGCGTGCTGATTTGGCCCCTCGAGATATAGTCGCACGAGCTATTGATTTCGAAATGAAGCGCCTTGGTGCCGATTGTATGTACTTAGATATCAGCCATAAACCCGCTGATTTTATCAAAAAGCATTTCCCGAACATTTATCGTAAATGCCGCGCTTTGGGCATCGACATCACCAGACAACCTATCCCAGTCGTTCCAGCAGCACATTATAGCTGTGGCGGTGTAGTAACTGATTTTAATGCAAAAACCGACTTAGATAACTTGTACGCTTTAGGTGAAGTAGCTTATACCGGTTTACATGGTGCAAATCGTATGGCTAGTAACTCGTTACTGGAGTGCATAGTGTTTGCTCACTCAGCAGCTGATCACATAATCAAGCGATTAACTGACAGGGACTCAAATGAGGATATTCAGCCTTGGGATGAGTCACAAGTGGGCGACTCGGACGAGGAAGTTATTATTCAGCATAATTGGCATGAGTTACGTCTTTTCATGTGGGATTACGTGGGGATAGTGCGCACTGACAAGCGTTTAGCAAGGGCGCAGCATAGAATTGAGCTGTTAAAACAAGAAGTCGATGAATACTATTCTTACTTCAGAGTGAGCAATAATTTACTAGAACTGCGCAACTTGCTCACCGTTGCTGAGCTTATTGTTAAGTGCGCGCAGCAGCGCAAGGAAAGCCGAGGCTTACACTACAATCTAGACTACCCTGGCTTGCTCGAAAACCCGAGTCCTTCGGTCGTCCCCGGAAAAATCACCAAATAGTGTCAGATAGACTGCACCTCTCCAGTCAGGTGGGGTGCCCCTGTAGTTTGGCTCTTAAGAGAAAACTTCATCGCCCTCTTCAGAGTATTATTTGAAACCCCTTTCTTGTTAACTTCTTCAATAGTCCCAACATCCTTATTAGTCCCAACGTCATCAGCTTTACTGTGATCAGCCTCATATTGTGAAAATACGACACGACTTGGCAACATTGCAGGCTTAATGAATTGAACCTGAGTGTTAAATGGCTGAACGAATAAATCCGGCGTTATCTGCTCTAATGCGGATAAACAACGAGATTTAGACCACATACCATGAGCGATGGCGTGTTTAAAACCAAACAACCTGGCGCTTAGTTTTGATAAGTGAATGGGGTTAAAATCTCCTGACGCTCTCGCATAATCACGCCCTAAGCCGGAATTCAGTTGCCACATCTGCTGACTCTGGACGCCCCATTTAAGCCCAATTGAGGCCTCATTCGCTGGCGTACTTTCTTTATTCAGCGGATTGAATTTAGTACTTCGATACAAATTGCTGCTGACGGATGACCAACACAACTCTCCATTGACGTGCACATCTGTAGCGATTGAAAATACAATCCCTTTAGCATGGGGCTTCATCTCTTTAAAATAACAACGAAACACACAGGCTTCACTCACGCGCACTGGGCGATATTGAGTAATTTCATTATTAATGTGCACCAAACCCAACAAAGCGAAGGGAAAATCCTTTTGCAGCATTAACATCAAATGCATTGGAAAACTCACCACGTGCAAATAACACGGATGGAGATGATCCGATTGCCATCGCGTCACGGCATGAAACTGCTTGATACTTGAATCTAATAAATGTGTCGGAGCAAAAGACAAGGACAGCTTGGGTAAATCGTCGAACGTAGGCGGCAATTGAGTAATATTATCTCGTTTAAGTGCCGCCCTAAACATCAAGCTAGCAAAACGCGGTAACGTCGTTAATGGAGTCTTCATAATTTTGATTTTTGGCTTTTGTTTAGCAGGTTCTTGCACGTTGCTGACTTGCTATAATACAACGACACAATCGACGATAGTCTTTCTCACTAACGCTGTCCTTGAATATCCAACTCCAACGAATAGAAGCCTTCTGGGGTTGATGTCGCTGTAACAGAGGTATGCGTTGCACCCATAGTAGACTGCCGAGCATTTTAGATTGCTCACCAATCCACCAATTTGCATCTTGCCTGGCATTGAGATAATTCCACTCACCTTCGTAGCTCACCTGCACCACGAACTTAGCGTGTTCTCTTTTTCGCCAGATGCTTATGCAGTAGATTGTAAGCAAACTGCCTAATATGAACTGCAGTAATAACTGATAACGCAGGCTATGAGGCTGCCAAGCAAAAACACTTGTTAATAAAACAACATAAGCCAAACAGGCAATATACGCTTGCATTCGCGACGGTTTTACTTCAACTCTATACTTTGACACGACTTAATATGTGATCTATCAGGCGCTTGTAATCAGGATTATTACACGCTTGATGGCCCATAAGCCAAGCGTATAAATCGGGATCATCACATGTTAGCAGGCTCTCAAAAATAACTTTATCCGCTTCAGATAAATCGTTAAATCCCTCTTCGACAAACGGCATAAAGATAACATCTAATTCTAACATTCCGCGCCGGCATGCCCATTTCAGGCGCGCATATCTTTGTTTGGTAAACATGGATCATCCTATTGTGATTATTCGAGCGCAGTTTAGCATAATTTACCGTGTATAATCCTCATCTGAAACGCCATTGCTTTCTCAATATTTCCCCTTGCTAAAAAGCATTTTAACCTCATATTAATTATCCATTACGAATTAAGCTGAGATAACACTTGTGATAAACACCATTGATACCGCGGACACCATCCCTGCAGATTTTATTTGTCGCTTAGATGACTTGCATGTACTTAACATCAGTGGTGAAGAGCGTATCAAATACTTGCAAGGCCAGGTCACCGCTGACATGACAAAACTTAGCGCCCATGATGCTCTGTTTGGCAGCCACTGTGACTTTAAAGGCAAGACTTGGAACATTTTTTACGCCCTAGAGCACAATGAGTCTGTGCTTTTCGTAAGCCATAAAGAGAGTGCCGCGGCGTCATTGCCCGAACTTAAAAAATACGGCGTGTTCGCTAAAGTCGACTTTGTCGATGAGCCAACCCAGTGGTCATGCTTTGGTGGACAAGGGCAGCAGCTAGAGGCTGTTATCAGTAAATTATTTGGTGATATACCGGCTGAACACCTACAATCGCTTAGCAATGCTAACGGTGTGGTGTTAGCTCTAGGCTCAGAAAATAAACGCTTCATGCTTGTACTAACACCTGAAGGCCAAGCTCAATTAGCGCTACATGAAACGCTAACATATGCTGATAAGACGCTATGGGAAGTGCTTGATATAAAAACAGGGATTGCTGAATTGCGTGCTGCCACCAGCAATGAATTTGTACCTCAAATGATGAACTTACAAGCACTAGATGGCATCAGTTTTAACAAGGGTTGTTACATGGGTCAAGAAGTGGTGGCTCGGACTAAGTTTTTGGGGAAAAACAAGCGAGCGGCTTTCATACTTAAGGCTGACGAATCGGTAAATCTACTACCAGGCGATAACCTTGAAATTCCGGTCGGCGAAAACTGGCGAAAGGGGGGCACAGTGCTGCGCAGTGCAACCTTAGGCAAAGAAACTTGGTTATTAGCCGTTGTGGCAAACGATACTGAAGTTAATTCGATAATGCGTTTGAAAGATCGACCTAATGCGGTATTTACCGTGCAATCTCTGCCATATTCATTAGAATAAAAGGCGAATACTTAATTTTTAATCGGTGAATATTTCATGTATTCACCACCAATTTTTATGGGTACCCAATGAATATAACCACCAACACAGTCGTTACCATGCACTTCACTGTAAGTGCGCCCGATGGCACACAAATCGACTCGTCAAAAGAATCAGAACCAATGGTTTTCTTGCAAGGTAGTCATTACCTGATCCAAGGTTTAGAAGATCATTTGGAAGGTAAAGAGGTTGGTGAGAAATTCGTTATCGATATCGAGCCTGAACAAGCCTATGGCGAGCGCCACGACACCCTAGTTCAAGAAGTGCCACGTTCAATGTTCGAAGGTATGGAAATTGAGCCAGGTATGACATTCCGAGCAACCACAGATGAAGGCGAGCAGTCTGTGATGATCCTTGATGTTGATGAAGAAACCGTTGTGGTTGATGGCAATCATCCGTTGTCTGGCCTGACGCTTACATTTGATGTAGAGGTATTAGAAGTACGCGCGGCAACTGAAGAAGAAATAGCCCACGGCCATCCTCATACTGCTGAAGGATGTGGCCACACCCATTAGTAGATAATACTAATCGGGTAAGACTAACCGGTAATAAACACAAACGAGGCCAAATGGCCTCGTTTTTTATAGCATGTGCTCAAGCACTTGAATCAAACGGCGTCTTCGTTTTCCTCCCCTGTACGGATACGAATAACGCGTTCGACTTCGTATACGAAAATTTTACCATCACCGATTTTGCCGGTTTGCGCCGTTTTCATAATCGCTTCGATAGCAAGTTCTACTTGCCCGTCTGGGATAACGACCTCTAGCTTCATTTTAGGTAAAAAGTCTACATTGTATTCGGCACCACGATATAACTCCGTGTGTCCTTTTTGACGTCCAAAGCCTTTAACTTCAGTTACCGTCATGCCACTCACGCCGACTTCAGCAAGTGCTTCTCGCACATCATCCATTTTAAACGGCTTAATAATCGCTTCGACTTTCTTCACTTTTCTTCTCTCCAGATGGTGTGCTTAATCATAAATTGTGGGAATAGGTACACGTTTATGTTGCGTCTTTTTATAAATTTCCAATAGGCGATCTGTTACTTGTTGTGGCACAGGCTTCCCTTCAAGAAAATCGTCAATGTCATCATAACTCATTCCCAATGCTTGCTCGTCAGCTTTTTGCGGGCTTAAGCTCTCAAGATCAGCTGTCGGCGCTTTATGTACAAGGTTATCGGGTGCGCCCAAATAACTTGCGACCTGTCTAACCTGACGTTTATTCAGGCCAAACATTGGCGCCAAATCACAAGCGCCATCACCGTACTTAGTATAGAACCCAGTGATATTCTCAGCAGAATGATCCGTACCTAACACTAAACCGTCAAGCATGCCTGCAATTTCATATTGCACAACCATGCGTGTTCTTGCTTTAACATTGCCTTTAACAAAATCACGTTTGGTATCGCTAGCAGGTAGTAGCCCTGCGTCACTTAATGCTTTGCTCGTTTGCTCATCAATCGCATCTGCACCAGGCTGCACGTTGACCGATATTGATTGGCTCGGTTGGATAAAATCAATCGACAATTGTGCGTCGTCTTCATCGGCTTGCACTTTATAAGGCAACCGCACAGCAACAAATTGGTAATCAGAGCTTGATGGTGAATTCAATTGATTCACCGCAATTTGTGCTAATCGACCTAGAGTGCAAGAGTCTATTCCACCACTGATCCCCAGTACCAGGGTCTTTAACCCCGAAGCAACCAGATGGGATTTAATAAAATTAACACGGGTTTGTACTTCGCTTTCAACATCAATTTGCGGTTTCACACGCATTTCGTCAATCACCGCTTGCTTGTGCATTTTTCTCTCACTCTGCTGGTAAAACTGATTATTAGAATGGCCCACTGATAGCTGACACCTGCGTTATAAATCCAGTCAGGAACCATAAGGCTGAAAAATCAGGGCTGAATAATAACCTTTAGCCCATTTCCTTCTTTTACATTCAATGCTTCATAGGGTGACAAAGGTGCATGTCCCACTAATCCACTATTAGAGCCATTCATCGATGCATATATTTTGCTTTGGCCCAACATTAGATTTTCTATGACACCTCTTTGGTAACTAGCATAATAATCTTGTCCAACATTCTCAACAGTTTGTATCGCTTGTTGCAGTATATTTACGCTTTGGGTATCAGATGAGCGCCAATCTGCGAGTAATGTCACATTAACATCATAAAAAGGTGCTAAGGCAAACCAGCGCTCGTCATTGCTGGTAATAAGTGTGTTCAAGTACGCTAAATCTTCAGCATACAATCGCTC
This sequence comes from Paraglaciecola mesophila KMM 241, assembly GCF_000315015.1. GTDB lineage: Bacteria > Pseudomonadota > Gammaproteobacteria > Enterobacterales > Alteromonadaceae > Paraglaciecola > Paraglaciecola mesophila. Next base: position 126,198 of record NZ_BAEP01000054.1, read on the forward strand.
CATGTAGATACCATAGGCAGCTAGTTGAAATTGCCCCAGGGGCAATGTGATATCCCGGCCTATCATTGGTGGCGGTAGCGCCGTATTTTGAATATAAGCAGCCAATACGTGTTTTACATAAGCGGTATAGGCGTCACGGTTATTTTGCTGCGCTAAATGCTGAGCAGCGAATTCGGTGATCGTTAACTGTACAAGATCACTCGCCACATGATAAAAGCCATCGACTCGCTTGAACCGACAGACTTCCTGATATTCATCCCCTTCAGCGAGAGCTTCTTCAAATATATTGTCACCTAAACGGTTGTAGTGTTTATGGGCATCACCTGATTCGAGTCGATAATAGTTTTGAGTATTCACCATCGCACTTGTATCGTGATGATCATTACAGCACTGCTCACAACGGGCATGTTGACCGGCCTTTGCAACCCCTCTAGCTTTGAACATCTCGTGCCCTTGCCGTGTGCTCAATTTACCTCCTTGAATGGCAGCCATTGCAGGCGTTTTCCCCAAACCGCTTTGTGATAATTGGCAATCACACCCGACCACAAGCTGGCTTTCTAACCGTGTTTTCTCATACTCATTGGCGAGTAATTCAACTCGATTCTGCTCAATTTTTATCGCGATATTATCCTCCATAACATCTATGGTCGGCGCCCTACCCTGGATCGCTATATCACTATCAATATGATGCAAGACATCAATATTATCCCCCGAAGGGATATACGTCACTGGTAAAGGCTGGTTATTCCCAATGTTGGCACTGACCACATGCTGACTCCGAGTAAAAGGCACGGGCGTTAGTTGGCTGTGCAAAGAGACACTTAGCGCCTCCCCAAACTGGTCTTGCCAACCTACGGTGATCTGCAACGTCTTTTTAGGTGCAACAACTGGCAAAGTTTGCGGTAAATTAGCATTGCCTTCGGGTAGCCAAGTATCAGGCACTAAGTCGTTATCGGTATCGACGAAATACATGTTTCGCACTTGCCAATGTAATTCAAAGGGGATTGTCTGGGTTTGTGACTGCCAAAGCTTCACTGCAACCTCCCCTGCCGTAAGATCTCCCCCTGTGTCAGTTTGTATATCTTGATAACTTTTTTGCCCGGCACTGCTATGCACAACACTGAAACTGCGCAAGTCATTTAGCTTTTGCTTTGCCAGTGTGACGGCCTGCTGGCGCAAATTTAACGTATAGTCGAGCTTTATATAATGAGATTGTAGTTGCACATAACCAGCGACACCGAACAGCATAATGGCGGTGGCAATCAGCACCTCTAACAAGCTAAAACCAGAATGCATCTTCATCTAAAAATCACGCCAACTTCCGCTGACTTTTCCGATACGTTGCATGTCAGCACCTTGATGCAGTTGCGTTAACACTTCATAGTGGTATCGAACCGCCAATTGACTCAAAGCGGCATCAACCGGGGCGAGCAGCACTAATGCACCATTTAGCTGTGCACTCGCCGCCATGGCTATTCTTTGCTCAGTAGGCGGGCTTTGCGTGCTCAGGTATATAACCAGACCGAAAATCTGACTATCCCCAGGCATCAGCAAAGCTGAGTCCGCCAGAATTAACATAACTGGGGTATCGATACTGCCAATCTGTTGGCCTATTTCTAAACGGCATTCACCTTGTACCCAAATGATACGAGTATCCACAATCGTTAATGGCTCGCAATTCGTGGCAATAAGCGAAACTTCACTCTTTAAAATATGCCAGTCAGGCGCAGGTATATTAAATAGGTACTCCAATGCATCAGTTGGAAATCCCTCGTGCTCTTGCAGCGTATCTATACCCAAGTTGGCATTGTTCGAATACATATCAAAAGCACATCTGTTTTCATCAAATACCTGCAAAGCACAGGTTCGACTGTTTACATCAATGGCGGAAAGGGTCTTGTCCGTCCATATTGAGACAGGCACCCCATTACCACCAGCATTCGGGTTCGCCCCAAGTACAAAATGCAAGTCAGTAGGTATGTCAACGGCGCTGATTAAAGGTACTGGCGGGATAATGTGAAGAAAAGGATAACGAAGTACCTGCTCGCTGACTTGGTGTTGACTTTGCCCATCAGCAGATAAGCCAGCAGATTCGATGCTGGCCCAATGTGTATTCAAGCCGTTACGTTGTAACGGATTAAATTGAGCACTCACAATGGCACGCGCATTGTTGCTAAACGTTATACTGCGCTCATCACCTTGCCAGGTAACATCAGATTGCATAAGACTCATACCATGTGCAAGTCCGCCTTGCGCTGCAGCCGATGACAATGCTTGGTTTTGGCTGTTGAGCAGTATTTTGTGTTCAAGGGACTTCACGCGGCCAGTATGGACTGTGACTAAACTAGCAATCACTAACAACAGGGAAACCGTCACAAGCATCATAGCGCCTTTGCTGACGCGCTTAGGATGATGCCCATAGACATATTTATTGTGCATCGTTGTTCACTAAGAAGCGTATTGTGCTTTGGCGTGACACATCTGGTTGAGCCTTCAAATTAGCCACCAGATTCATCTCTACCTGAGTCAAGACCCTCTGTCTCACGATAAACTCAGTTAACGTAAAATGCAGACGCGTGACCTGCACAACATTGGGGTCTGTGACATCATGCCAGCCATTGCTGTCACATTGCGCTCCAGCTGTGCGCATTTCTATTGCTTTGCCGCGCAGGCGATATCCGTAATTTTCATTGCCATCTTGGGTATCCATAACCCCATTTGCATTGCGATCGTAAGCGAATAAAATACAGCTATCTTCGATTTCATTAGTAAACTGGCTAAGGGTCAACGGATCGGCGAAAGGATTTAACGCATTCATAGGGTCGATGATTTGTGCTGACGCACCTGCATGAAAGCCCGCTCTGGCGATATCTCGGGCTAACATCTGAGAGACTAAGGTAAACTCTTCATTCAGACGGGATGAGGCCAGTAAACTAGCATTGACCCCGACCCCAAAACCGATAAAAGCAGAGAATGCAGACAACGCTGATATGCCCAAAGACATGGCAATCATCAACTCTATCAATGAACTGCCTTTGCTATGAAACGACGAATTCAACATTGCCTGTATGCCACAATGTCACCGTCGTTAACGCACAGACGGACCCGCCCCATATTACTCACAATAAGTTTGAGCTCATCCCTCGCATCACCAAAAATCAACGAACCTGAATCCCCCATGGCCATGCCTCTGGCACCGTCAAATACCGCACTATCATTCTGCCCAAAGCGCAATTGCGTCAGTTGCACAGAGGAAAAATCACGATGTTGAATACGCGACTGCACTCCCAAAACAGAGCAACTGTCTTCGACTCGACAATTACAGGCTTCGGACATGTTCATACCTAGGCACCAAGCTTGGCCGTCTTGAATACTGACGAATACATTTTGCCCAGAGGCGATAGCACTCGCGCGAGCGTGTTGCATAAAAAAATAGCTCTCTTGTGCCGCTTGCTTAATATGTAGCTGCTGTTTTGAATCTAATAGTGAAGGAACGCCTAGCGTCATTAATATCATGGTAATAGATATCACCAACATAAGTTCCAATAGAGACATTCCTTTGCACATGTTCATCAGTATTCGTGATCCAAAAAATTGGGCTACAACATGAAAGTAACGCGCGAACTTAAGCGAGAAGCAGTGTAGTCAATCGAGGTCAAAAAAACCGAATACACAAAGCTTTGACTGCATTTTGCGTGGCGAAAAATAATAATTAAGCATATAAATATAGACTAAATTGAGAAATATTTTAGGCTGAAGATAAAGCCTATGTAGAAGAGAAAAATAACAAGGATGAACTGTGTATCAACACCTCGCCCATAATCGCTATATTGGATTTAGTTTGATTGAACTAATGATTGTGGTGGCCATCATTGGGATACTCGCTCTGGTCGCCCTGCCCAGTTATCAAAATCACATTGTACAGACTCGTCGTGTTGACGCGCAAAACGCTCTATTGAAATGGCATTTACAACAAGAGCGTTACCGGATCTCCCATACCACTTATGCCGACGAAGTCGCCCTGCCAGTACCTATAAACGACTTGTATGAATTTAGTGTTTCGAACATATCTGCAACTCGCTTTACATTGCAGGCCCAAGCACTGTCAACGCAACTGGCAGATACTGGTTGTACCACTCTAATTATCAACCAATCTATGGCACAAACACCAGCGAATTGTTGGCCGCAATAACTTACTCAATATAAGATCTATTTTTGGCTGACATTTTAATACCATAGCCACTTTGCTCATACGTTATCTTGCCTGTAATAACGTTACAATCTGAGCATGAAAAAAGTCTATCCGTACCATTACGAAAATCCCTCAGCCCAACGCGGCGTTACGCTTATCGAATTGATGATAAGCGTCAGTATTGCCATTATTCTCGCTGCGAGCGTTGCACCTAGCTTACAGGCAACCATCTCCCACAACACAATTGCTGCGCAGATGAATAAAATCAGTGCTTTAGCCCAGTTTGCCAGAGGGCACTCAATAGATAATCAAATTGAAACAACATTTTGTGCTACATCAGATTACGCAACTTGTTCTAATAATTGGGCTTTAGCCAAAATGGTCTTTGTTGATACCAACGGGGATGGTGAACGCAACGCAAATGAATCATTGCTTGCATCCTTAAGTATAGAGAAGAACAACATTGCTGTTCAAGGACCTCAAAACCCCGTGCTTTTTACTATTAACGGCGGAGCTAATAATAATGCAGACATCCTATTTTGCGGCGAAGAAACATCATCTCACCGGGGATTGTTCATCAGTTTACAAGGTAGAGTAAAAACTAGCCGAGACAGTGACAACAACGGGGTTTATGAAGACAGAAACGGAGAGGCTTTAAGTTGTTCTTAGGCTGGCATTGAGTGTCAACCGCAATTAGCATCGCCAACAGAACTCAGAGGCAGAAATGGCTCCATCTGCATTTTGATCCCACGCTTTTCGCCCGTCACTATAATAGTAAAGTGCGCCTTGGCTAGCTACCAAAGGCTGCGCCTTAACTCTATAGGCAGTACCACCGCCCGACAGACTATCAATCGTTAAGTTGTACGCTTTATTATCCGCTGATTCACTGGCGGGTGAATGATGGGAAAAAATCGCTGGTTCCCCTGTATCTCCTCCCTCATTCGCCGCACCTGCATAACTAAAATTAGCCAACTTATGACGCTCCATTTGCGCCGCAAACGTCATAAGGTCAGCTTGAGCGACACTGCGTTTGCTGTCTATCATGTAGCTTTGATAACTTGGATAGGCAACAGTGCTAACGATCCCCACAATAGCAACCGCGATCATTAGCTCCATCAATGAGAAGCCGCCATTGGCCGACATTATTGAAGGGATTTTTATACGCCTTTTATTCATCTTCTTGTCTTTCAATTTCCGTTTTCCAACTACTCTTTTGGATCCGCTCGAAGCGGCCATAAATGTTTTGTGCTAAACAGCCGAAGGCCGAAGTACAAGCGACTTCATCACCTTGTTCATCCACTTCAATCACCGCTGATGCACACTCAGTTCCCAAACACACGACAGGCTGCAAAATATCCTCAATGAGGATTTTGGTGTCTGGCGCGATACCGGTTTGCTTGAGATCGGCAAATCGATCTTGATGGGTCGTTTGATTATCATTGTTTAAATCCACCACCGCATTACCGTTAATTAATTCCACTAGATATGCGCGGCTGTTACCACTAGGTGGGGCGCACAGGCTGTCGTTTGCTGTGGCAGGCAAATAGGTGGTGAAGAACACTTGATAATTTAATATTAACGGCGAGGCTAATACTTTCTCGCCGCCAGTGCTAAGGTCCACCAGCCACCCAGCCTTACTGGCGAATAGTGCAGTTTGCTCCTCTACCACGGTTTCATCGGATGAGGTCAATAAATGGGCCGTCGCATCATATAAGTCATCACGGGTGAATGCATTTTCAGGTAAACCATAATGACCCTGTTCATCGATTGAGAAGATACCATAGTCTTTTAACATGTAGAAACTGTCTTGAATCTGCGCATTCAATGGATGTGCTCGATATCCAGAGCCGATTGCCACAGCATAAAAGTTTTCATCAACGGCGCTTATTTGCGCAACATCAGGCGCATAGTAAAAACGTCGATTATCTTCTGCCAAATCCCCCCCTAAATCAGCAAGTAAGCCACCACTTACCAAATTGCTTCGCCCCGAACCATTATGTATATCTAAGCGAAACAGTTGTCCTCCTAAATCGGCCACATACATATGATCTGCTAAGCCATCATTGTCCCGATCAATCACCGATATACGAGCAGGAATACTGTACTGCATGTCGCTTATTAACAAGTCCGCGGCGCTGTTGCTGGCTGACCAAATTAACTCCCCGCTGTCAGCATCTACAATAAATACCGCGTTACCGACATTGTCAGCACTGCGAGCTATTTTGTTGTCTTGCTCTACATCATAACCACCACCAAAAATAAGCACATTGCGTATGGTTTCGTCCACTTTTACCTTGGTGACGGTTGGTCTTGACCATGATTGCCCGAGCTTTTCAAACCCCGAGCTTCCCCCAATAATTTGATGCACTAAGGTAGGATTTGATTTACTGGAAATATCAAAGGTATAGTAATTTCGACCGCCACGGCGCATGCCCACATAAAGATAAATCTTGTCATCAGAATGACGTAATACCAGATCGCCGTCTAAGCCATAGATATGATTCGACGTGGTGTTTTCGCGGTAAAATTCATATAAATTGCCAAGTAATTCTTGAGGAATGACAGCAAAATTTTCACTACCCGTTTGGGCGTCAAATGAATGCAAGAATCCCTGATTAGTAGCAACAAATATAGCGCTGTCGCTCGCTGAGTAATTAACAATGACGGGCTGAGAGTGAATAGGGTCTCCCATTTGAAGGCGCACATCTGATGTATCACCATCACCATCGTCATCTTTTAAGTCAACGCCTCTTACCCACTTCAGTAAGTTGCTGCGTACGGTGCTCGCATCATCAAGCATATCAACGGAGAGGGCTTGCTCGGTTATACTACTGTTACTTTCATGCATACGGTTATTACTGATAGCGAAGGCCCCTGGTGCTGAAAACGTAAATAGATTACGAGCCAAACTCATTTTGCTCGCCGCGCCGCCTTGGCGAACATCATTACCATCAGTTAATACTGACCAATAACTGTGGGCTTGCTCAGAGAAAAAACCGTTGCCGTCATCCACAGCAGGCAAACCATTTTTATCCAATATTGTGTCGCCATCGATTTTGTATTTCTTAAGGTTTCCAGGCCAGTTGCTTCCCTCAGACGGTTTAAATAACGCAAAGTACAACTCGTCTTTATGGGTTAAGCGATTTAATTGATTCACCGCAACCCCTGGGGATACAAACGTCGCATTCACATCTTTAACGGTTTTCAAAATCGATTGAAATGCGCCTAATAATTCTTGGCTGTTATCTGCTTGATAAAAACCACCGCCCCCTTGTAAGGCGATTTGGTTCAAGAAACTATTGGCTTCGGTATTCGCTGCAAAACCTATGGTGTGAGTAATAATGCGACTGTCTATTACGGATTCCTCAGAATCTGCTACATTTCGAACCAAACTTAAGCCGCATTTTTCACCGCCACTGCCTGTACACGACGCGCTAAGTAAACTCTCAATCTCATCAACACTGTGGTTGTTGTTCGCTTCACCATCCGAGAGTAAAACGATATGGTTATTCACTTGACATTGACGATCTGAAATGGGCGAAATATAACGCGCCCCTTGAGGAATTTGTTGGGTGATGCAATTAGACGAACTTAAATTGTCCTCTTCGCAACCAGGGGGAAGCGTGGCATCTTGCCCTGCATATGAAAGTCGGTGGCTGACACGCGTGTTACGCCTAACAGTATTCGATACACTACTATTGCCCCGCGCCAGGCCATAGTTCATATCTAGCCCGCCGTAATAAAGCACACCTTCGTATAAAGTATCCACGATTGGGGTATAACCACTCGCACTGAGCTCATCCACCTTACTGACTAAATGTTCGCGTACAGTTGAGGTTTGCCCCGGTGTCGCTTGACCTTGAAATTCGATGACTAATTTAGCGGCTCCCGACGGGCGCTCGGCGTACGTATAAGCCCCTCGCGTATTGCTAAAGTCAGACAAGATAAACATCATGTCATTGCCCGACTGCCAATCATTGCGCTCTACCAACTGATTAATAATACTCGCAACTGACGGGCTCTGATAATCTCGATTTCGATACCATCGCTCAATGCCACTCCAGCTTACCGATGCGGTTTTGGCTTTATTTCTTAATAAATAACGAGGGTAATTATTAAAACTATTTGGGTCCCCTTCATTCGCCGCCCTAATCGTCATTGAAGCGCTGTTATTGCTGCTGTTTTGATAAGCAGTGAATTCAAGGTAGGCGTTGCTTACCACGGCGCCTTGGGGTAAAGCGATATTACGAAAGCGCAAACCAATGTAATCGTTACTGCTGGCGTTGAAGGTCAGTTCACTACCCGTTGACTGATACCCATTGCCGCGCTCTTCAGCATTGTTAGATTGACTGTCAATTTGATACGTCAAGTCGCCAGTAACACACCCTGTAGCGGTAGTTTCATCATACACCACCACCAGTTGCGGTGAGAGGCCTCCTCCTTGCTCGAAGCTTTCAGCCAGCCGATTACTGGCAGCACTTAGGCCTTGGCTCGTCAGAATAATATTAAGATCATTGCCCCCGCACCACTCGCTTTGGTCAACAACTTCTTGAACGACTTCACTAAAATCAATGCTTGCAACTGTGTCGCCGACTGAGGGCCAGTCGTTGTTTTGCTCCCAAAGCACGTAATTCGATGTTTTTGTACGTTGGCTAATGTCTTGTTGGTTACTGTTGTAAGTCAATGCATCAGGGGTTAATTCCGCATTAATTTGAATTTGGGTTGCTGATGCATCAAAACCACGGGAGGTAAAGCGCAAGTATGCACTTGTGATGGTTGCACCTTGAGGGATGTTTAAGCTCTGGTAGCGAAGCCCCGTAACCACAGTTTCGGTTCCTGCAGATAGGGTTAAACTACTATTGTTAAGATTAACCGCACCGCTGCGCTCGGTGGCATCGTCAGTACCAACGACAATAGGCACAATCAGTTCCGGTGAAACCGTATCATCTATCGGGCGCACCGGGTAAAGTATAGGTCCGCCATAATCCGAAAAACGCATTAAACCGGCGTTTACGTTTGTTACCGAACGTAAGGTCTCTTTGAGGGCATTTTGTACTCTAAGCATACGCGACTCATTGGTGTCATCATCGGCTGTCATACTGCCCGATGTATCCATGATAAAAAGCACGTTGGGGTCGTATTTTACCTGCTCAGTGCTCGCACCAAAGTAGATTTCCAGATCGTCAGCCACCGCCCCTAGCGATAGGCACAAGCCCAATAATAGTATTAGCATGTTGAAACGGGACATCATACCTCCGGTCATTGGGACGCTGGCGCTAGTACAGCAGCCGTTAAGCTATTGGCGACAATCGAACGACTCCCTTGCATTTGGCCGCACCCCTTAATAATAAACACATGACAAGTAATATGACTGCCACTGATAACGTTACTTGAGCCTAAACAAGCCTGCTCTCGCACGTAGGCTGTGCGGGACCAACTATCAATAGCAGGACTAGTGTCATAGTGACCCTGAGCTTGATGCAAAGCCCCCTTAGAAAGCCCCGCACTGGTTACCTGCCTGTTAATCCAAGTGTCAGGATCTTGGCAACGAAGTGTCTCATTCTGTATGTCCAGCGCCGTGTTTTGCCGAGCTTGAGTTAATGGGTCTATCATGTCCACATCACTGATTACCGCGCTGTCTTCGGATTCAAACACCACACCCGCAATCGCTGCCTCTGCGGCATCAAACGCAAGTGTTTGGGTTTGTAGCGATACCGCCATTTTATTTTGCAGTAACCCGCTAGAGACAGACGCAATTCCCAGTACCGTCAGGCTAACCAGTACTAGCAATGCGAAGACCATTACTAAGCCTTTTTGCTTATTTGCTCGCGCTAAATGATCACCGCAATGTGTCTGTTTCATAATTTTCTACTTCGCATGTAATTTTTGACATTACGCAGAGTGACCGTGGTTTCAAAGGGCTTAAATAATCCAGTACCACTTTGTGTAGTGGGCGCTTCATTGAGTAATTTAAACGCTTTTTGAGCGCTGACCTTCACTTCACCCTCCCCCCGTAAAAGCACGCCTAAGCGCAGTGCCACCACCTGACCGCCGCTCGCTAATACTACTGGTAGCTCCCCCGCCGTAACATAACGTATAGGACGCCCCGAGTTATCCCCTGACAAAATAGTATTCGTGATCCCATAGAGCGCTTGAAAGCTGAACACATCATCAAGAATGATTTCTGCGCTATTATCAACCTCATGATTGCTCGCCAGCATCGCCCTTAACACCCGCCCATCAAAGCCTCGGCAACGTAACGTATTGTTCTGCACAAAATAATGATTCACTACGAAGAATTCTTCTCCGTTTGCATAGCCCAAACGATTACCGCGACAGTCAACATTCCCTTGTAAACCAATAACCACCTGATCATTTGCCCCTGCATTTCCGTCGGTTGCGCCAAGCGCAGGCATAGCAACAAAATCACCAGGCAAAATAACGGGATGATTTTGTACAAAGCTAGCTTCTTCTATCACATCTACCGCTGTGTTAAGGCTTGAGGCGAGCAGATCTGAACGCCCAGCCATGAGCATTTCTGTGCGCAGACGACTAATAACAAATCGGCCATTCTCTTGAACTGACGTCACTGCTTGATTCACGCCTTGCGTCACACGCGAACTCACCATGACTTGAATGATGGCCCCAGAGATGATCAAGCCTAATGCTAAGGCAATCATCAGCTCAATAAGACTAAAGCCCGTTTGCATTTGGCCATGAAGAATATTTTTAGTCCTCACAGCGTTAAATCCAGCGTGACACAATCATGAGCATCACTTCGATTGAGGTTGCACTCAGTATTTAAAATACGCTCTTGGTTTTGCCAGCTTTCTACCGGCCAAGCGATCATAATCTGATGACGGGACCCCGCGCTGCAGCTGTGTGCATCTAGAGCATTGTTGTCGTCACAGGTTAATGAAATCGATAAGCTAGGCGCAGCAGCTGTGACCGCACAGGACATTTCGTATGCATCAAATTGGGCCAATTGCGGGCTTGTACATTGGTTTTGCAGGCAATTGGGAATACTCGCGGGCAATGCTAAGCAGAAGCACTCATAAGGCAATGCAGATGAGTCGCAAGACAGGCTGGCAAAATTATAGGCATTATTCACGAAATATTGATTATCTACCGTCAGCCCTTCACCAGAAGGGGCAGCAGCAGCGCGCAAACGCTCGCTGAATTGCTGAGCGACTAATACGGCTTGGCTGCGATGAAGTGCATCTGCGTTAGAAAAAGCACTTACAAACTGTAACGATGCCACACCTAACAACCCTACCGTTAAAATAAATAATGTCACCAAGATTTCGACCATACCGACTCCCTTCATCACGCGGAATGAAGCTGGGTACAGAGTGTGCTTGGCAATGAAACTTGAACCTTTAATAACGGATGACCACAGGCGTAATAGTGATATTGAAGCTTAGCGTACTAATGCGCTACTTTAGTTATCGACTTTAGACCATAGGTATAATTGATGTGTAGGCTTGTGACTAACTTTGGGAAATGTTTTGGCAGATATAAAAAAGCCGCCAGAGAGAATTAAAAACTCTTTTAGCGGCCTATTTCAGTAGCGTGCTGGCATCTTAGATACGAGCAAACCTAGCGCTTTTAGCTTACTTGTTTTACTCGTAACTCTTTAGGGACTGCAAACTCGATGTTTTCGAGACGACCAGGGCGCTCAGTAGCACTGCTTGCCCCCCACTCTTTCAACCTGTCGACCACACCTTGTACTAATACCTCTGGGGCCGATGCACCTGCTGTCACACCAATATGTTTAGCGTTCGCCAACCATTCTTTTTGGATACAATTAGCATCGGCAATCAGATGCGCTTTTGCACCAATCTTTTCAGCCAATTCACGTAAACGATTTGAGTTAGAGCTGTTTTGTGCCCCAACCACTAGCAACACATCGCAATCCGCTGACAATTCACGCACCGAATCTTGGCGATTTTGCGTGGCGTAACAAATATCGTCTTTACGTGGGCCTTCAATTGCCGGGAACTTAGCGCGCAACGCGTCAATCACGTCAGCGGTATCATCAACAGATAAAGTGGTTTGGCTACAGTAATACAAAGTAGATGGGTTTTTCACCACGAGGCGAGCTACATCATCAACCGACTCAACCAAGTAAATACCGCCGTCTTGATTATCGTACTGGCCCATTGTACCTTCCACTTCTGGGTGGCCCTGATGGCCAATAAGCACACATTCTGTACCTTTTGAGCTCGCGCGCATCACTTCCATATGCACTTTAGTAACAAGTGGACAGGTTGCATCAAACACTTTCAGGCCGCGAGAGTTCGCTTCGTTACGCACAGCTTGAGACACACCGTGAGCCGAGAAAATCACTATGCTGTCATCGGGTACTTCCACCAGCTCATCAACAAAGACAGCCCCGCGTTCTTTTAGACCATCCACAACAAATTTGTTATGTACCACTTCGTGGCGCACGTAAATAGGCGGTGAGAAAATTTCTAAAGCGCGCTCAACTATGGTGATGGCTCGGTCAACGCCGGCACAGAAGCCTCGTGGGTTAGCCAAATGAATTTGCATAATGTTTCCTAGTGTTAACTCTTGCTTTGATCTGAGTGACGTAAGTTACGCTACAGAGATAATTTCGACATCAAAGGTAATCGTTTGCCCAGCCAAAGGGTGATTAAAATCAACCGTGACTGACGCCCCCGCAACTGAGCGTACAATGCCAGGTAGCTCACTGCCATCAGGTTGAGAAAAGGTCATGATCATGCCCTCTTCTGCCGGCGTTTCGCCACTGAATTTATTGCGATCAAGATGGTAGATATTGTCTGGGTTTGGAAAACCAAACGCGTCTTGGGGCTCAAGGGTAAATGACTTTTTATCGCCTGCGCTCAATCCCAAAAGACAGGCTTCGAAGCCTGGGGTCAAATTACCATCGCCAATAACAAGTTTAGCAGGCTTATTATTTACTCGGGTGCTGTCCGCTGCTGAGCCATCAGATAATTTCAAGTCAAAGTGCAATACCACTTCACTGTTGTCTGTTATGACTACAGATGAATCACTCATTTACGTTATCCTTATTTTTAAACATATCTATGACCAGTAAAAACGCGCCTAAGCAGATTGCGCTATCAGCCACGTTAAACGCAGGCCAATACCAATCTTGGTAATAAAGCACTAAGAAATCGATAACAAAACCGTGTAATAAACGGTCAAACACATTGCCGAGTGCGCCACCAATAATCAAACAAAACGCCACAGGCAACATTACCTGTTGGCGGGTAGTCTCTTTTAACCACCAGGTGACTAAGCCACATACGGCGATAGCAATACCTGTGAATAACCAACGTTGCCAACCACCTGCATCACTTAAAAAGCTAAAGGCTGCCCCGTAGTTGTACACGTGAGTTAAGTTAAAAAAAGAGGTGTACTGAATCGCTTGGTACGGCTCTAAATTCGCTACGATCCAGTGCTTAGTGACCTGATCGATGACAAACACCACCACGGCTAACCACAGAAAGCGCAGACCGCTTTGTCTAAATAAATTAAGCATACGCGCGTGTTTCACCTTCGCCATCAACGTTAGTGACACAGCGCTGGCACAATTCAGGATGCGCCTCATCAGTGCCCACATCTTCACGGTGATGCCAGCAACGAGCACATTTTTTACCTTCTGATGCGCTGATATGTAACCACAGTCCAGGCACTTCGGTTTCTGTGGCATCAGCAGGCTTGCTCTCAACGGCTTCCACTGTTGCAGACGAGGTAATAAACACAAAGCGCGCTTCATCTTGTAATTTGCTAAGCAATTCAGCAAGCTCTGCGGTAGCGTAAATTTTCACTTCTGCTTCTAACGAGCCGCCAATAGTGCCTTCTTTACGAGCCAGTTCAATTGTACGGTTAACTTCATCTTTAACCGCTAAGACTCGTTGCCAGAAAGCATCGTTAAATTCGGTATTATCCGCTTGAGCAGTCAACCCTGTATACCATGTACCGGTGAAAACGAATTCGTCTTCTTGCCATGGCATTTCTTGCCAGATTTCTTGAGCAGTAAAGCTAGTGATTGGTGCCATCCAGCGCACGAGCGCCTCAACAATATGATACAAAGCTGACTGACATGAGCGACGTGCATGGCTGTCACTCTTGGCGGTGTACTGGCGATCTTTGATGATATCCAGATAGAAACTACCCATTTCAATCGAACAGAACTGCATTAACTTTTGAGTTACCACCAGCATATCGTAAGCTTCATAGGCTTTTACGATCTCGCTTTGTATGGTGTGGGCACGGCTTACGACCCACTTGTCCAACTCAACCATTTCTTCAAATGGAACCAAGTCAGTTTTTGGGTTAAAACCGGTTAAATTGGCAAGCAAGAAGCGCGAGGTATTACGAATACGACGATAAGCATCGGCTGAACGTTTGAGGATTTCATCGGACACCGCTATTTCACTGCGATAATCAGTTGATGCCACCCACAAGCGCAGTATATCTGCACCCAGTTTATTGGTAACTTGTTGAGGAGCAACCGTGTTACCCAAAGACTTTGACATCTTTTTGCCTTTACCATCAACGGTAAAACCGTGAGTAAGCACTTGCTTATAAGGTGCATGCCCTTTGGTAGCTACAGAGGTCATCAGTGATGACATAAACCAACCTCGATGCTGGTCAGAGCCCTCTAAGTACAAGTCAGCTGACGCAGGAATATCATCACGCTTGTCGACTACAAAGTAGTGGCTCACACCTGAATCAAACCAAACGTCTAACGTGTCTAATACCTTAACGAACGTATCTGCATCATCACCTAGCATTTCTTGAGGGTCGATATCCCACCACGCTTGTATACCTTCGCTTTCAACGCGTTTAGCCACTTGTTCAATTAAGGCATCGGTATTTGGATGCAAATCACCTGTGTCTTTGTGCACGAATAACGCGATAGGAACGCCCCACGTACGTTGACGTGATATACACCAATCTGGGCGACCCGCTACCATGCTTTCGATACGGCTTTCGCCCCACTCTGGGATCCATTGAGTTTTATGAATTTCATCAATGGACGCTGCACGTAGGCCGTTCTTGTCCATGCTAATAAACCACTGAGGCGTAGCACGGAAAATCAACGGCGTTTTATGACGCCAGCAATGTGGGTAACTATGGGTGTATTTAACGTGATGCACTAGTGAGCCGCGCTCTGCTAACACTTCAACCACATGCTCATTCGCCTTAAAGACATGCTCTCCGGCAAATATCGGCGTGTTTTCAAGATAAACACCGTTTGCACCCACTGGGTTGGCAACTTCAAGGTTATATTGGCGACCGACATTGAAATCTTCCACACCGTGGCCTGGCGCAGTATGTACGCAACCAGTACCTGAATCTGTCGTTACATGCTCACCTAAAATAAGTGGCACAGTGAAGTCGTAAAACGGATGCTGTACCTGCATGTTTTCAAGGGCTTGGCCTAACGCAGTCCCTAATACGAGAGTATTCTCAAAGCCGAAACGTTTAATGCACTCATCAAGTAGGTCTGTTGCCACTACTAAGCGCTCGTTACCATTCTCTGACTGTACTTGAACCAGGCTATATTCTAATTCTGGGTGCAATGAAACCGCGCGGTTTGCAGGCAACGTCCAAGGCGTGGTGGTCCAAATAACAACTGAAATTGTGCCTTCGCCTAAACCTTCACCTGTTGCGGTAAATTGCTTGGTGAAACTGGCTTCATCGGTAACATTGAAACGCACATCGATAGAAGGCGACACTTTGTCTTGGTATTCCACTTCGGCTTCAGCCAAGGCAGAGCCACAATCTGTACACCAATGAACAGGCTTAAAGCCCTTTTCAAGGTGACCAGAGCGCACAACGTTACCCAACTCGCGGATAATGTTCGCTTCAGAACTGAAGTCCATTGTTTTATAGGGTTTGTCCCACTCGCCAAGCACGCCTAAACGAATAAAGTCAGCTTTTTGCCCATTAATTTGCTTTTCAGCATAGTCTCGGCATTTTTGTCTAAACTCTGCTGCAGTGACTTTCTTACCGGGTTTTCCGACTTTTTTCTCAACCATGAGTTCGATTGGCAAGCCGTGGCAATCCCAACCGGGTACGTAAGGCGAATCAAAATCTGATAAGGTTTTTGATTTAACAATCACATCTTTAAGAATTTTATTCACCGCGTGGCCAATGTGAATATCACCATTGGCGTACGGAGGGCCATCATGCAAGATAAAGGGCGTTTTGCCTTTTTTAGCAGCGCGAATTTTGTGATACAGCGCTTTATTCGTCCAGTCTTGCAGCATTTTAGGCTCGCGCTGAGCAAGATTCCCACGCATTGGGAACTCAGTCTCAGGCAAATTCAAAGTATGTTTGTAGTCACTCATTGATTGCTAAATCCAAAATCGTCGTTGTTCGTCATTAAATTTCAGTTAACCCCAAGCAATTGTTTTGCTTGCTCGGCGTCACGTTGTATTTGTTGGTGCAACTGTTCGAATGAATCGAACTTAATTTCGTTGCGTAATTTTGCTTTTATGGCCACAGAAATAAAGTGACCATAAAGGTTGCCAGTAAAATGAAAAATATGCACTTCTAACTGAGAGCGCTGGCCATTTACCGTTGGGCGCGTGCCAATATTCGCCACGCCACTATATACCTTACCTGCTATGTCAACTTGAACTGCAAACACACCATTAATGGGGGCATTACAACGTTTCAGCAATAGGTTGGCAGTAGGAAAGCCAATCGTGCGGCCTTTTTTATCACCATGCAGTACCTTGCCCGAAATAGTAAACGGTCTGCCAAGCATCTTTTCAGCAAGCGAAAAGTTGTTTTCACTCAGTGCATTGCGCACTTCCGTAGAGCTAATACGGCAATCTTCTAAGCGAAAGCTTTGCGTACTCACCACACTAAAACCGCATTTTCGCCCTTCAACTTGCAGCATAGCGAAATTACCTACTCGCCCTTTGCCAAAGCGAAAGTCGTCGCCCACGACTAAAAATTGCACACCTAAGTCTTTTACTAATAGCTGCTCAACAAACTGCTCTGCGGTAAACGAGGCAAAACGTTTATCAAACTTCAAACACAGTAAACGGTCTACACCTAGTGCTTTAAGTTGCACATATTTATCACGTAATAAACTGAGTCGCGCGGGTGCGTTATCCGGTGTAAATAATTCCTCAGGCTGAGGTTCAAACACCATAACAGTGGCGGGCAAACCAAGTTCCCTTGCCTTCACGACGACTTGACTTAACACGGCTTGATGCCCCAGATGAACGCCGTCAAACTTTCCAATTGTCAGTACGCATCCTCGATGTTTATCTCGAAGATTATGTAAACCGCGGACTAATTCCACTTTGTTCCTCTTATATTAGGTATTTCATCTAACAAGTACGTCATCAAATCAAACCAAGCCACTACATCAGCCTTAAAGCTGCCTCAAGCACATAAGGTGCCCGAGCACGCATCTCGCGTTTGATACTGTTTGGCTAAAATCAAAGCGACGGATTATAGCGAACTACGCGCAGAGATACAGCCCGTTATAGCGCAGTTCGCTTAATTAACGTGAATTGCTTTTGATAGCAACTGTTTTGGGCGTATCCCAAGGGCAAATCCACACAATAAAAACACCGCCCCAGCTCCGGCAATCATGATGGCCAATTGTGTCATTTGCATCATCGGCTCCCACATCAGCCAGTTAGCAATCGTAGGTCGGTAATAGATAAGCCCAGCAGCCATGATTAAGGTCGAAATCACGACTTTTGCTAAGAACAACAAAGTACTCGCAGAGACTTTGTAGACCCCTAAACGATGTAACTTGCTGTACAACAAGCCCGCGTTCATGGTGGCTGACAAACTTGTGGCTATCGCCAACCCGAGGTACCCGAATGGGATCGCGAAAATTAAATTAAAGAGCATATTCGACGCCATACACCAGATACCGTATTTCACCGGTGTTTTAGTATCTTGACGAGAGAAAAACCCAGGAGCGAGAACCTTAATTAACATAAAGCTAAGCAACCCAGTGGCATAGGCGATTAAACTGTACGAGGCGAGTGTGGCATCTAACGCGGTGAATTCACCTCGTTTAAACAATACGATCAACATAGGCTCTGCCAAGATCATTAAACCAGCCGCAGCGGGAATACCTAGTAAACTTACCATCCGCAGCGCCCAGTCAATGTTGGCACTAAACGCCTTGGCATCGTTTGTCACATGATTACGCGATAAGGTCGGCAATATGACAGTGGCGATAGCAATACCGAATAATCCTAAAGGAAACTCTAATAAGCGGTCAGAGTAGTACAGCCAACTAATGGAGCCTGTCACTAAGAAGCTTGCGATAAAGGTATCGAATAACAAATTTAGCTGACCAACCGATACGCCGAATAATGCGGGTATCATCAATTTACGCACTTTGGTCACTTGTGGGTCTGACCATCCCCACTTAGGTTTTACCAGTAATCCAGCTCGATACAAAAAAGGTAACTGAAATGCGAATTGCACTATGCCACCAATAAACACCCCCCACGCTAAGGCAAAACCTGGCTCTTCAAAGGTATCCGCCATAAAAATAGCACAGCTAATAATGGCTACATTTAATAGCACCGGGGTGAATGCAGACACAGCAAATTGGTTTAAGGTATTTAATATGGCGCCGGTTAAGCCTGCTAACGAGATAAACATTAAATAAGGAAACGTGATCTTCAACATCAAGGCTGCAAGTTCGAACTTCGCCCCTTGAGGCTCGTCGTTGAGATATTCCATAAACCAGCCTGCGCCAAATAGCGCAGTAACAACTGGAGAGCCAATCACCCCAAGAAACGTTACTACTGTCACTATTACCCCAAGCGTGCCAGATACTTTGGCAATGAATTGCTTCATGGCATCTTTGTCATTTTCGTTGCTAACTTCTGTTAGCACAGGGATAAACGCTTGGGCGAATGCGCCTTCAGCAAATAAACGACGAAGAAAATTGGGAATTTTATTGGCAAAGAAAAACACATCAGCTGCCGCCCCAGCACCCATTAAATTTGCCACCACAACATCTCTGACTAAACCCAAGACTCGTGATAAAAAGGTCATACAACTGACAATTAATCCGGATTTCAACAAACGATTCGACACACGACTTCCTTTAAAAAATAAATAATCCGAACAACACTGCGCTTAAACACAGCGCCTATTATGCGCCAAGGGTCATTTACTTAGAAGCATTCATCCAAAAAACAATCACCTACAGACATGTACACACTCTCGCTGGCTCTAACCGAGATGGGTCTACCTCTTACGGGGTGAACGGGTATGGTCGAGCAGGTATAGGCTGAGCGGATATGGGATGAATAATGTGGCGTTAATTTAACTTCTTAGTACATTGCCTCTTCGCTCAATCAAGGAACTCAGGTAAACTACTTTCTGGCAGGTGCGAATGCCTATCAACATCGCCTACTTCGCTGCTTGTGAACACGATTCAAATCCAGCATTACGATACCCTGAGAATTAACTGCAGTTTTGCACAATAAATACGCAAAAGCATTTGACAAACACAGGTCTGATAGGCACAATCCGCACCCTTGAATTTTGACTAGAATTTTTTGGGAGTTCCACTTGGCTAACATTAAGTCTGCTAAGAAACGTGCACTACAATCAGAAAGACGCCGCCAGCACAACGCTAGCCGTCGTTCGATGACACGTACATCTTTGAAGAAAGTACTTGCTGCAATCGCTTCTGGCGACAAAGCATCTGCTCAGGCTGCATTTGCAGCTGCTACACCTTTGATTGACCGCATGGCAACTAAAGGTCTTATCCATAAAAACAAAGCTGCTCGTCATAAGAGCCGTTTGTCTGCACAGATTAAAGCTTTAGCTTAATATCAGTTCAGAATTTTTATTGTCAAAAAAGCGCTTAGGCGCTTTTTTTGTGCCTAAAATTTACGTTTATCGCAGCCTCTCTCCTTTTTGAAACAGATTAAAGTAACTTGAATTAATCTAAGCTAATACCATTTCAGTAAATAATTGCTCAGTGGTCAATTATTTTTACTGGAGTTGGTATAAAGAAACAATAATATCCATTTAAGGAAAGCATATGAAAAGCACACATTTATATCGTTCGCTTGCACTAACCGGCACCTTGCTAATCAGTGCTTGTGCATCAACTGAAGCAACGGATACAGCTACAGCTACAGCTACAGCTACTAATCAGCTTGCCGAACTAAGTGCGCAAGCCATGAATAGCGATACCGCTTACGAAATAGTAAAATCACTCACAGTAGAAGTAGGACCGCGAATAGCAGGCAGCGAAGGTGATAAGCGCGCGGTTGAATGGGCAGAAAGTAAATTTAAAGAACTGGGATTTGATAACGTCTACAAAGAGCCTGTGCGAGTTAGGAATTGGTCTCGAGGTATTGCTGATGCAAAAATCATCGCTCCTTATCAACAAAAATTATTTATTACCGCATTAGGCGGTTCAGTGGCCACTCCTGAAGGCGGCCTTACCACTGAAGTGGCTATGTTCAACTCTTTGGCTTCATTAAAACAAGCTGATGCAGCGCAAGTAGATGGAAAAATAGTTTTCATTAATCAACGCATGCAGCGTGATCGCGCTGGCAAAGGCTACGGCCCTGTCGTTATTGGCCGCTCACAAGGTGCTATTGAGGCGGCAAAATTAGGCGCTAAAGCTGTCCTTATTCGCTCCGTCGGTACCGATAATTCACGCTTTGCACATACCGGTGTTATGCAATATTCCGACGATGTACAGAAGATCCCCGCAGGCGCGTTATCAAACGCTGACGCTGACAACCTACAAGCTATGATCGACGCAGGTAATGATGTGACATTGGCAGTAGACATGCGCGCTAAAGAACACGGCTGGCAAACGTCTTACAATGTTGTTGGGGAATTTACCGGTACTGAGTCTCCTGAAGAGGTTGTGCTGATAGGTGCTCACTTAGATTCATGGGATGAAGGCACAGGTGCGCTGGATGATGGCGCAGGTGTAGGGATTGTTACCGGCGCAGCTACCTTAATAAAAAACCTAACTGGCCAACCCAAACGGACGATCCGAGTAGTACTTTATGCGTCTGAAGAATTCGGCTTAACTGGCGCGCAGGAATATACCCGTAAGCACAAAGAGGAATTAGGCAATATTATTGTTGCAGCAGAGTCTGACTTTGGTGCGGGGGAAATTTATCAAATGGATACCCTATTCACGCCGAATGCACTTGAGGTGGCTACCCCCTTGTTTGCCGCCCTTGCCAAAATAGGCATTAAACAAGGCCATAATCAAGCTGGCGGCGGCCCTGATGTGTCAATGCTCCCCAAGCACGGGGTGCCGGTGGTTTCTTTGCTACAAGATGGCACCTATTATTTTGACTACCATCACACGGCGAATGACACCTTAGATAAGGTTGATCCAAAAGCATTAGCACAAAACCAAGCCGCTTATGCGTTGCTTGCGTATTTCATGGCAAATAGCGGTATTGAGACGCGCCCTGCGCCTAAAGAAACGGCACAATCACATTAGCGAAGTCAAAGCGGTATCATGATTCGCACAAAAAAGGCGAGGTGTCGAAATAGAACCTCGCCTTTTGATTAGCTTTAACTGAAGCTGCTAACTATGCGAATTCAGCTGCCAATGGCTCTATAAAAGCCAACGCTTCTTTTTCAGGCTCAAGAGTTTCACAAGCATCAATCTTAAGCATATCTGCAACTGGCTTGCCTTGTAATTCAAGCAATAACGCTTGTATTTGCTCGCCCGCACCGCAGTATGAATCACAGTAACTACTGTCACCTAAGCCAATGACAGCAAACGGCTTCTGATCCATCAAAGGGAACATGTCCTTTAAATCTGCAACAAAAAACTCGAGATTCGGCGGAATATCCCCCTGCCCCGTAGTGGAAGAAACAAAAATGTACCCATCACAGCGTTTAAAATCATCAATGCTTGGGTCGTCATATATTTCGCTGACCACTTGTTTACTGGTGAGCAGCTCTTGTACTTGCTCTGCAACATGTTGGGCGTTACCGTAAACTGAACCAACGAAAATACCTACTTTACTCATTTTTTACTCTTCCTTTGCTAAAACAAAATTAGTTTACCGATTATTTGAAAGCAGATCTAACCTATCTAACGATGGTATTGCCCAGCCCCATTGCGTCATCAATGTAGACATTCTTTGGTCGAAATCATTCACTATCGCCAATTTTTCGTTACTTACCGGGTGTGTCATGCACATTTGTTGACAGGTCAATGCCAGACCATTAAATGAAAACTGGTCCCGCATAAATTTATTGTGTTTGCCATCACCATGAGTGGTATCACCGACAATGGGATGATTAATATGGCACATATGCCTGCGCAATTGGTGCTTGCGGCCTGTTTTAGGGTGCAGCCGCACGAGCGTGTATCGAGCGGAGGGATAACGACTGACAGCAAAGGGCAACTCAAATTGCTGTAGAGGTACGTATTCTGTTTGTGCTTCTTGGGCGTCTTTATCTTGTTTAGCACGTTTATCGGCTATTTTATCGAGCTTTTCTTTAAGGGCATAATCAATCAAACCCGCTTCTTTTACATGGCCGCGCACAATCGCGAAGTAAGTTTTTGCTATTGTATTACCAGCAAATTGCTCCCCCACCAGGCGAGCAATATCGGCAGACAAAGCAAACACTAGCACTCCGGATGTTGGGCGATCTAAACGATGAACCGGAAACACATGTTGACCGATTTGATCTCTGAGCATCTGCATCGCAAACTGGGTTTCGTGACGATCAATCATGCTTCTGTGTACTAATAAACCAGCGGGTTTGTGAATAGCGACTAAGTATTCGTCTTGATACAAAATAGTTAATGTCATTATTCTGCTCCACTAAATTGAAGGTCAATTTGCGCTAACACTTCAAGTACTGGTTCCCGCGTGGGCTGCCCTGTCGTGTATTCTTTAGCCCACTCTAGTGCCATCGGCATCAGTGCCATTCGTGTTGGCAGTGGCTTTTCCTCTTGCAGCAGTTCATTCATCTTGGGAATAAAGATAAATTGCAGCCACTGAGCAAACCCCAAACGATCACAAGCAAAAGGCAATTCACTCTGCATTGCCCAAAGTGAAGGCGGGGAAGAAGACCATTGCTCAGCTGTTTTCAATGCCACGGTCAATTGCGATAACAGCTTCAGTACTTGGACTTCTGAGGCGCTACATGGCATGCTTCTGCTCATATTCAATCATCTCAAAATTAGGTTGTTTCCGCGTAATGCGCGGCAGTTTATAGGTAAACATGAATCAAATCAGCTCCATCAGTGAATTTCTTCTTCACGCTCAAACCGAATACCATGTATTTGATATGGGTCGCACTATTCGCAGCATCGAAAGCCAGACTTTTCTAAATATAGAAAACGCCAGTGAGGCAGCGCCATACCCTCGCCAACAACACGCATGGTTCGGTATTATTTTCTTCAGTCGGCAATTGAGTCGCGAGCATTACATTTGGTTTGTAAAACTTCCTTTAGACGAAAAAGGCTTAGTTATCAGTGCCACGCGCAATCATTTTTTACAAATCATCACTGATGCTTTAGGCGCCCAATTAGAATATAACAAAGCAGCCCAGGGGCGTTTACCTGAAAATCCATATACGTTCGTACCGAACCAACAGCAACTAGCTGATTTTAATAGCATAAGCCGAAATGTATTACAGCTACCGCCCAGTGAGTATTATTCACCTGCAGTGCTTTACTTCGCTCAGCCTCAAGCCCACGATTGGCAGAATGTCGCATTGCAAGGTATTGCCGATATTGCCGCGAGCGTGCGCCGTAGAGAAGGCGCGCAGTTAATTACTGAAAATATCACTAAGGTAGCCCCTCAAGTGCAGCAAGCGTTGATGTCATCCCTTGAGAACTACGCGTTAGATAAAGACACTAGCCAGTGTTTAATTGACCATGCGCAGCAGCGTTTTAATGAGCCTCAGCAGATCCAGTGGACCTTACGTGCTTTGAGCCAAAGTGTAGCTAATACTGTCGTTAACAGCTTTATTCAGCGCGTACTTGATTCACAGCATGGTAAAACGCCGGAGATCATGTTGTTAATTGCAGCAAGACATTGGCCCTGTTTACAAGATGAACAAATTTTGCGCCAATACATTAATCAACTTGCCGACATTGATATCGAACTATGTGCCGATTTGTACAGCGACTTAGTGCAGATCCCAAGTATTCGCCCTACTATGCTCAGTGTCATCAGATGGCAAGACAAGACGCCAGCAGTAACGCAAATGGTCGGCCATTTATTTAGTGGACAGCAAAAATGAATTTGTTTGATTTGACATTATTTCTGGTGATCTTATTGGTGGTATTTCAGTTTTGGCGCATGCGAGCGATTACTGAAAAAGCTAACCAATATCTCGCTCAGTATTGTGATAAGCATGGCTTGCAGCTGATTAGTAACGCGCGGCAAAAAACACGACTAGGCAGTTACCGGGGCAAATTAGATTGGCAAAGTTGTTTCGTATTTGAATTTTCAGGCAATGGTGAAAACAGTTATCAAGGCACGCTCACTATGGCCGGAAAGCATATTTTAAACGTTGATACTCCTGCGTATCGAATAGATTAGCCCTTTTAGGTTTTTGCTTATTGGATAGCTATTGATTGAAGTGGATAATAGACAACCACTTCTTTATAGAAGCCCAGAAACTGCAAAGGCGCGGCCTGAATCATTTCAAGCCACGCCTTTACATCAAAATTGAAGGTCCCTCTGTGCGCTCCTTCGCAACAACTACATCACACCATCCTTGTCTTGTCCTTCTGTCATTCATCCTGAATGCGGCACCTATCCCAAGTGTGTCCTTTTCCTTTAATCACCTTCCAAGGTGAGTGCTGTCTTCCCGGCAGCGATCCTGTTTGCATCCAATGCGCTTACGTCCTTATAAGCAACTCATCCTGAGTTAGTCCATATCCTTTAGCTCTGACGAGCAACTTCATCCTGAAGCGTCCATTTCATCCCTGTTCCATTCATCCTGAATAAACGCTCGTCCTGAGCGGGTCCTTGTCCATTGCGCTATCGCGCGACTTCATCCTGAAATATCCTTGTCATCCTTTCCATTCATCCAGAATGGGCACTCGTCCTGAGTGGGTCCTTTTCCTTGTTACCATTTCCAAATGGGATGCTCATACTGAGCCTTTCCTGATAATCCTTGTAACAGTTTGTCCATAAAACTGTATTGCTCGTCCTGAGCTTGTCCTAGGTCATCCTTGTGTCTTCCTGACTCGTCGTGTTTCCCTGTGACGAAACAAACTATATAACAAACAAAAACATTTTCGACATAGATCCGTGACACTTATGTGACACCTATTAGCCTAAAGTCTAAATTTTTTGTTAAATTTGTTTTAATTCAGTAGGTTAGGAATGTAGCAGAGAGAATTACTGGCGTGTGAAATGACTTTATCCTACACCCTTGTACGAAATCTCTTACAAGGGGTGAAGGTTATGTCCTAACGTTAAACAGTGGTGCAGGTAATTAAATTAGGCTTCGCTTGGAAAAGTTCCATTTTTATTCGGCAATTTTGTAAAAAAAAGTACAAAAATTGACAATTACTGGCGCTCACAAAACATTAAATGCCCGGTGATATGCCCTGTTTCCAGTGCTTCAAGCATTTTATATTGCCCATCTTCAAAAAAAGATAAACATTTAGGTAAGGTGACGTATACGCCTATCCCTTCACTGGCTGCATCTTCTTTCATCACACTATCAATTGCACTCATCAAAATGTGCCCTAAGCCATAATGTTGGTAGTCAGGGTGTACCCCAATAAACGACAACATATGGTAGCGCTGAGCCGGTATATGCTCTCGCACCTTCTGCTCTTTATCTACCATTTGCTTGGTGCCAAAGTAGCCTGCGGTCAGTAACATTTTAAGACGCCAGTGCCAAAATCGGCTTGGCCCAAACTCAGCATCCGGCCCTATTAAGCAAGCCACCGCTAGCAAACGTTTATCGTCAAATAGCCCTATCATAGGTTGTCTAGCTTGCCAGAAAGCATTGAGCTCTTCTCGAATGGCTGAACGCAACCTAGACTCGTATCCTTCTTTGTTGTATTGGAATATGTCCATGAACAAAGGATCATCATGATATGCCTGATATAAAATTGACGCGGCAATCTTTAAATCTTCCGCGGCTAAATATATCGCTTTGATGTTATCCATATCTGGGGCGACAACGGTTTGAGATAATGGCATGCTGCTCTCTCCTAGGAGGTTTTAATTCTCATTACATTTCCATAATACATGTTAATATTTTGTAAAACGACAATTAAGTCAAACATAAACCATTAAAATATCAGGAGTATTCAATGGAAAATTATCACACGACGATGGGTGACCTCTTTGAGCAGTTGGGTTTAGGGGGTCAGGAAGGTGATGTTGAAGCTTTCATTGAGGAACATAAAGGGTTGCGCCAAGGTGTGCACATAGAAGACGCAGAGTTTTGGTCAAAAACGCAAGCGGAGTTTATTCGAAATGCATTGCTAGAAGACGCCGAGTGGGCAGAATTAATTGACCAATTGAACACGCGATTGCGTTAAATTATTCTTATAATAATCGATACCATGCTCGTAAAATAATTTACATCATGCTCATAACGAGCATGATGTGTTTGATTTTTACTAATTCAACATATTCAAAGCAGAGTCACCCCACCCCACAAGCTGGTCATTTTTTATTACCAGAGGCGTGCATTCGTCTTTCGTTGTTACACCATCATCGTCTTTGCGCTGTGTGCGATAGTATAAAACGTGGTATTGGTCATCACCTTTCTTTACGAACTCGCTAAAATCGGCGACGCCCATGCGATCCATCACTTCTCCTGTACTTAAGTTCGGCTGAAGGCGCGCTACTTCTTTGCGGTTGCTTCTTTCTTTTTTCTGCCAATCAGATTGATAACCATCATGGCCGTCACCGTCTACAGATATAACGCAGCCCGACAATAATAAAGATAACCCCAATGTACCTGCCAGAATGAATGGCTTCATAATCAACTCCTGTTTTTAGTTTTATTCAATAACAATATATGTGCGTCGTGATATTCACTTGATAATGAATATACAAAATTAGCGCCAATAGTTATCTATTTGATTCAAAAGACTATTTTAAATTTACAAAGTACCTTAGCTCAGGTTAAATAGTCGTTACCGCTAAAATTTCGCTGAATTGACCAAACTCATGACAAAACCTTTATCCCATATTGTTGCACTGTGCCAAACGCTTGCTAAAGAAGGAAAAAAACCAAGTGTAGGATTAGTGCGCAGCCGCGCAGTGGGAAAATTATCAGTACCTGATGCAATAAAAGGCATTCAAAGCTGGCAAGCGCAGCCCAATCAGGTAGTGGAGCCCAATAAAGAAGCAGACACAACAAGTGTTGAGCCCGCCACATTAGAAGACAGAGTTGCTGAGCTTGAAAAGCAGGTGCTTAATTTGACCCAGCAACTAGAAAGTTTGCTAGCAAATGGGTAAATAATTAGTCAGTCGTCGACGGCTCTATTTCATCTAAAAAAGTCGCTAAGTCGGGGGATATTTGCTCTTTGGGTTGTAAACCAACCTGCTCTAACATCACCGCCCCCGTTTGGTTATCCACACTTAACACAAAATCGTCTTCATCTGTGAGTGCAATAAAAATAGTTTCTGGCTGGCGTAAGCGGCGTTTCATGAGTATGTGTCCCACGATATTTTGCTGAAGTCGTTCAAAATCTTCTTCATTCCACGCCTGCAATATCTGCAACTTACCACTGGGGTGCTGCGCTACTATGTTGTCGCTCCAGTAGCGAGAATAAAATTGCGCCACATCGGGATGCAAAGTTAGTTCTAAAGCCTCTGATAGGTCTTTAAATTCAGATGCTTGCTCACGCAGCTCCGGTTTCCAGGGAATTAATTTACCTGTTTCAGGGGGCACGTCTGTAGCATAACAAGGGGATGGCCAGTCCGCGTCATACTCGATGGCCCCTGCTTCAGCATGATCCTTAACAAAGGCTGCAAAACGTCCCATAAAGTCATCTAATGATTGATTTATTCTTGAAGTCATATTGTGAGTCCGTACTTCGTTTCAAATACGGGTTAATGTAGCATTAAATTGCCTTTATCTTCTGGTAAAATAAGGCCTAACCTAATGTAATATATCGTTAACCTGTCATCACCTAGAGGCTCTCATATGCAAGATAAATCACTTCCTTCGGATATCTTAAGCTCCTTAACATTAGGCAAAGCAACACAATATAAAGAACATTACAGTCCAGATTTACTACAAGGCGTACCTCGCAGCCTAAACCGTGATGAACTCAATTTAGGTGACGCATTGCCATTCAAAGGAGTTGATCGCTGGAACGGTTACGAATTGTCGTGGCTAAACCTAAAAGGTAAGCCAGAAGTGGCTATTTTGCGCTGTGAAATACCTTGCGAGTCAGTTAATTTAATCGAGTCTAAATCGTTTAAACTTTACTTAAATAGCTTCAACCAAAGCAAAATCGAATCTATTCTTCATGTGCAAAAGATGATCAGCAAGGATCTCTCTGCCTGCGCTGGCTTGCCAGTAAACGTAGAGCTTTTTGCGCGAGAAACCTTTCCTGGCTTACAACTTGGAACACTAGAGGCCCAGTGCATCGACGATTTAGATATTAGTATCGACAATTACGACTTAGAGCCATCAACCTTGAAGGTTGAAGAAGAACAAGTGCAAGAAACTCTGTGTAGTCACTTGCTCAAATCTAATTGTTTGATCACTAATCAACCTGATTGGGGCAGTGTGTTGATCCGGTATCACGGCCGTAAAATTGAGCAAGAAAGCGTATTGCGTTATTTAATATCTTTTAGACAGCATAATGAGTTTCATGAACAGTGCGTAGAACGCATTTTCAGCGACATTATGCGATATTGTGAACCGCAGAAATTGACTGTGTATGCACGTTATACCCGTCGCGGCGGATTAGACATTAATCCATTTAGAAGTAATTTCGAGAGTATTTATCCAGAGCTGAGATTAGCTCGCCAATAAAACAGCGTTAGCCACATGTGAGCCACTTATTTTTCTTTCACATGCCCATGCTGTTTTCATTTAAGGAAATCAATGAAAAGTATTCAGTTAAATCCCGTTGGCGCCATGAGTCAATTGTCCAAATTAGAAGTCGACAAGCTAAACCAATCTGCTGACAGTCAGCTTTACCACTTGTTTCGAAGTTGTTGCTTGGCCGTATTAAATAGCGGTGCTGAAACAGATAATTGTGAAGACCTATTTGAAGAGAACGCCAAGTTCGATATCCGTTTGATCAGTCGTGAGCGCGGGGTAAAAATTGAATTAATTAACCCACCTGCTATCGCCTTTGTAGATGACAAATTAATTAAAGGTGTACACGAGCACTTGTTCTCTGTGCTGCGTGATCTGCTCCATATGAGGGATAGCTTTGATGCGTCAGAGTTCCCTGGGGTGGCGGAATCGGCGTATATCACTCATAAAGTATTCGATATGATGCGTAATGCGCAAACCATTAAAAATACCGCTGAGTTGAACTTAGTGGTTTGTTGGGGCGGGCATTCAATTGGCGAAACAGAATACCAATACACCAAAGAGGTAGGGTATCAACTGGGCTTACGCGAGCTGAACATTTGTACCGGTTGTGGCCCAGGCGCAATGAAAGGCCCAATGAAAGGTGCGACGATTGGCCACGCGAAACAACGTTACCAAAATCGCCGCTATTTAGGCATTACCGAACCCAGTATTATTGCTGCTGAGCCACCGAATGCTATTGTGAACGAGCTCGTTATCATGCCGGATATCGAGAAACGTTTAGAAGCATTTGTGCGCATGTCCCATGCGATTATCGTTTTTCCTGGCGGAGCTGGAACCGCAGAAGAGCTTCTTTATTTACTCGGGCTAATGCTAAATGAAGAAAATAAAGAGCAAGTGTTACCCATCATTCTTACCGGCCCCAAAATCTGTGAAGGATACTTTCACGCCATAGATAAATTCATTGGGGCAACCCTAGGTAAAGAAGCGCAATCTCTTTACCAGATCATCGTTGATGATCCCACATTGGTTGCTCAGACCATTAATCAAAAAAGAGCTGATGTACGCGCCTATCGTAAAGCCCGCGGTGACTCCTTTGACTTTAACTGGTCATTGAAAATCGAAGAGGAGTTTCAAGTACCTTTCATTCCCAGCCATGCCAGTATGACCGCATTAAACCTGCATTTTGGTCAACCTAAAGCAGAGCTGGCTGCAAATTTACGTAAGGCATTTTCAGGTATAGTCGCCGGCAACGTAAAAGCAGAAGGCGTCAAACTTATTCGCGAGCAAGGACCATTTAAACTCAACGGCGACCGAGAACTCATGACCTTAATGGACGAACTACTGCAATCCTTTGTTGTTCAGCAGCGAATGAAATTACCGGGTAGCGAATACGTGCCTTGTTACGAAATTATGTAATAAAATTAAACTGAGCGTGGTATTTTTAAACATTGTAAAAGATTACTCGCTCAATTTTTAAATTTTAATCACGACAGAACGACAAAAATGAATAAGAAAATAGTCACTCGTATCGGCATTGGTGTAGCATTATATGGTGTTTTTGTAGCAGCTGTATTGCTGTTTTATCCTGACAATGCTCAGGATATGGACTGGAAAGATCGCGAAGAGTACAACAAGGTCCAGGTTACTAAATTGGAACTAGGACAAACTAAACAACAAATATTAGCCTTGCTCGGCGGCCCTGATATTAGCGAAGCCAAGAAAACCGACGGTGAGATGTACCAAGTCATGTTCTTTCGCACACAACACGTAAAATCAGACGGCATCACAACTCAGGATGAGTGCACAGCACTTCTTTTGCAGAATGATGAGTTAATTGCTTGGGGTGACAGTGCCTACCAAGATTATTTAACCTTATAAGGGTTACCTGCTCTGTGCCTGATAGTTTAATTAAACAGCAGTATCAGAGCTTACATAAGTTGCTGGCGTTCTATCGCCGCCCTGCCCCGGAACCAGACCTGGTCCAAAAAACACTTGATTTCAACAACGCGTTGTTAGGGTTTGCAAAACTCCAACCAGATCTGGCCTTCGCACAAATACATCTTTATAAAGCGTCGCTACCGCGACATTACAATTTAGCCTTCAGCGCTAGTTTGATGACAGCATTGTTATGCGTGCGCAATCGATTTAACGAAACCACCACAATACAACTCATGAGCGCAGCGCTAAGTATTTTTGGGTTAGCTGAAGATGCATCTAATGTTGACCAAAGTGAGCAGTCTAGCTCTGCAAAAGTGACACATCATGAACCGCTGGCCAAAATATCCCCCAACAAAGCATTTAGTCGCATCTTAACTCAGTACCAACAAGGGGTGTGGTTACAAGGGTATCGCCACGGTCTGTGGCTAAATAAGACCTTCAAAGAACATCTTAAGCAGTTACAGTACGAGAGCACTGACACATCTATACTAGCATTAGCAATCCGATTAACCTTGATAATGCATAACACACAAAAAAGGACTAAGCAGAGCTTTCAAAGTGCCCTTGCTTTAGTTGTTCAAAAATCACCAAGCGCGCAGGCACAGTTATTGGAGCCTCTGCTGGCATACCCAAGTGTCACGCCGCCTGGCACTTATATAATGTTAGATGACGACTCACTGGCTCTGGTTACCGGCATAGCAGGTGATAAATTGCTTTGTTACCCGCAAAATACGTCCCGACATTCGTCTACGCACTCATCTCATTTTAGTGTTGCCAGGACTCGCGTCAGACGCGTTTACCCTGCACAATCAATAAAAAAACTCGGGAACCTCACAACTTGGTGGGGAAATGATTGGCAATTGTTTGAGCAAGAATCGGGTACAAAAGCAGAGTCGCCATTTATGCAAAGTTATAAAATGAGTCGCCCTCCTGTCACCTTGACGGCAATACAAAGTCAGCTAAATAAACCGGTTCAAGATATCAATAAATTGAGTTTGGCCATCGCACGAGAGCCTTCATTTGCCCAGCACTTACGTAAGACCGCATCGCAAAGTAGTCGGCAAAAACTGCCTATTAAAGACATTCAGCATGGCTTAATGATGCACGGATTCGAGCGATCTGGCAGCATTATTATGCAACAAGCGCTTCTGAGCAGGTTGAACCAACACCATTTCCCACTGCAAAGAGCGTTTATTAGCTTTGTACAGTTACGCGGCCATATAGCAGCGAGCTTAGCGAAAATAGGGAATATTGGCATTCCCGAACAAGCGTGCACTTTGGCATATTTTGCTTGTGTCGGCCTATTCACTCATGTTCAATTAAAAATTCAAACCCAATGGCAAAAAAGTAACCGTACTAGCTATGATATGACGACATTGGTGCGCTGCGTAAAGCCAGAACAGCTGCGCAGTCATGCGGTGTCGATGGCAGAAGCTTGGCAGCAAAGGCGTCACGAGATTGTCGCATTAAACAACTACCATGATGTGAATTACCTAACCGAGAATAAACGAAGCCCTCAGGTCGAATTGGCTGCTATTTTGGGGATCAGCTTGATGCTAACGAGAGAACTTTATTTTAGCGATGCCAAGCGTTGCGTGCAAAGCCAACAATATTGTAGCAGCGCCTGTGAAGCGTTACGTATAAATGGCCAAGAATTAGAATATATCAAGTCTGAAGCCTATACCATCTGTCATAGTTTTTCACCGTTGTAATTCCGCGTTACAGCGTATCACAACTGGTTTTCATAGCGGTTTTGTGGTATAAATCGCGCCCTAAAAATAACGACTTATGTGCTGGTAAACATAGCGCATATCGCTGTATTCGTAGCAGCACTCGACAGACGACAATTGACGGCCCCCCGTCAGAATTAACATTAAGGATTAGTTTATGACTAAGCAACGCATTACTGTCATTCGTGGAGATGGTATCGGCCCAGATATTATTGACTCTGCACTACAAATTTTAGACAAAGTAGGCTGTGATTTTGATTATGACTTTGCCGATGCTGGCTTAGTTGCCCTAGAAAACCATGGGGAATTGTTACCTCAAGAAACGCTTGATTTGATTGCTAAAAATAAAGTCACCCTAAAAGGGCCCTTAACGACTCCCGTTGGTGAAGGCTTTACATCAATCAACGTTAGTTTACGTAAAAAATTCCAGTTATACGCCAACCTGCGCCCCGTATTGTCGTTTAAAGGTACAAAAGCGCGATACGAAGATATCGACATAGTAACCGTGCGTGAAAACACAGAGGGAATGTACTCAGGTCTTGGTCAAGTCGTGTCTGAAGACGGAAACGAAGCCGAAGCAAAAAGCCTTATTACGCGCACAGGTGCTGAGCGTATTTTGACCTACGCTTATGAAATGGCAATTCGAGATGGTCGCAAAAAAGTAACAGCGGTACACAAAGCGAATATTTTGAAGTCAACGTCTGGTTTATTCTTGAAAGTGGCCCGTGAAGTAGCTCAGCGTTATCCGCAAATTGAGTCTACTGAAATGATTGTAGATAACTGCTGCATGCAATTGGTGATGAACCCTCATCAGTTTGATGTCATTGTTACCACAAACTTATTCGGTGATATTTTATCTGACCTTTGCGCTGGATTAGTCGGTGGTTTAGGTATGGCCCCTGGCGCTAATATCGGCAAAGACTGTGCGATTTTTGAAGCTGTGCATGGCTCAGCCCCTGATATTGCAGGTAAAAATCTTGCTAACCCAACGTCGGTTATTCTTGCTTCTATACAAATGCTTGAATACCTAAACATGGGCGAGCAAGCTGAAAAAATCCGCTATGCACTAAAACAAGTCATTGAAACGGGCGACCGCACCACAAGAGATTTAGGTGGGGAGCACGGAACAAGTGACTTCACTCAAGCGATGTTAGAACGCTTATAAATCCCAAATCTATTTATCATAAAAGGGACTCTACTGAGTCCTTTTTTTTCGCTTATCACTATATCCAGCCCCTTTTCTTTACCTTATTTAAAAGCACGACTAGTCTTACTGCTGTGCAATTGCACCGAAATGGAACAAATAAACAAGGAGATTCACTATGAAGAAGTTTATCGCTACCCTATTTTTTGCAGGTGTTTTATTGGCCGGATATGTTGGCAACGTAGTTGCTGAGGCCAAAGTAGACAAAAGCAGTGTCTCGCAAATGAAGTCGCAGAAAATCAATTTGAATACGGCAACAGCCGAGCAGTTAGTCACTTTGCCAGGTATTGGTAAGAAGAAAGCAGCCGCAATTATCGCCTATCGAGACAAAAGTGGAAAATTCACTAAAGTGAGCGACCTCACTAATGTCAAAGGTATAGGTAAAAAAATGGTGGCTAAACTCACTGATCATGTTCAGGTCAAATAACGTTTAACGTAACAGTAAGGCATAAAAAAGCCCCGTGATGGAAAACATCACGGGGCTTTTCTTCGAATAGCGTATGTAGTTATTTCACTAGTGTTTGTAAAAACTCGTTAAACTCAGTACCTAATTCGGGGTGGCGCATCGCATATTCAACGTTCGCCTTCATATAGCCTAGCTTGCTGCCACAGTCATGGCTCTTACCTTTCATGTAATAGGCATCAACCTGTTCAGTTTGCATCAAAGAATCGATAGCATCTGTCAGCTGAATCTCATCTCCTGCACCAGGTGTGGTTTTAGCAAGAAGGTCCCAGATTTTTTCTGACAAGACATAACGTCCAACAACGGCTAAGTCTGATGGTGCGTCTGATAGGTTAGGCTTTTCAACCATGCCATGCATTTTTGCTGATTCACCAGGTGAAAGCTCCACGCCGTCTAAGTCGACGATACCGTACTTACTTACGTCTTCTTGAGGAACACTTTCCACCATGATTTGGCTGACTTGACTAGTATTAAATTTAGCCGTCATGTCTGCCAGGTTATCCTTCTTAGGATTACATGTACCTTCATCAACAATAACATCAGGTAGAACCACTGCAAATGGCGCATCACCAACCATAGGGCGGGCACACAATACCGCGTGACCTAAGCCTTTAGCGACACCTTGGCGTACGTGCATGATGGTAACGTCTTTAGGGCAAATCGCTTGCACTGCTTCCAATAGTTGACGTTTAACACGCTTTTCAAGGGTAGCTTCTAGCTCGAAGCTCGTATCAAAGTGGTTCTCAATGCTGTTCTTACTCGCATGAGTCACTAAGATAATCTCCTTTATGCCTGCATTCACACATTCGGATACAACGTATTGAATAAGTGGCTTATCAACAACCGGTAGCATTTCCTTTGGGATCGCCTTAGTTGCTGGCAACATACGCGTTCCAAGACCTGCTACTGGAATAACGGCTTTCTTTACTTGACTCATTTTATTGTCCTTTTACTGATAATCCACGACCTATTGCATAGTAATGCAAGCCGTATTCCAACATCATGTTGGGTTCAAATAAATTCCGTCCGTCAAAAATTAGCGGAGAAGAAAGTTTTTCTTTAATTAGTTCAAAATCTGGTGCACGGAATGCTTGCCACTCAGTACAAATAACCAAGAAGTCAGCACCGTTAAGAGCTGATTCTTTGGTGCCAACTAGGTCTAAATCATCACGGCTACCATAAATACGTTGGGTTTCTTCCATCGCTTCAGGATCATACGCTTTAACTTTGGCGCCCGCTTTCCATAAATTTTCCATTAGTACGCGGCTCGACGCTTCACGCATGTCGTCGGTATTTGGTTTGAAAGACAAGCCCCAAATCGCGACTGTTTTACCTTTCACATCACCGCCAAAGTGACGCATGATGTATTCAAACAACTTCTCTTTTTGGGCGTAGTTAACTTCTTCAACTGCTTCTAGCACTTTCGCACTGTAGCCAACACCAGTGGCACTGCGTACAAGCGCTTGAACATCTTTAGGGAAGCATGAACCGCCATAACCACAGCCAGGGTAAATGAATTGATAACCGATACGTGGATCAGAACCGATACCACGACGCACGTTCTCAATGTCAGCGCCCATTAACTCCGCGATATTAGACATTTCATTCATGAAGCTTATTTTTGTCGCTAACATACAGTTAGCTGCATACTTAGTTAGCTCAGCACTGCGAATATCCATCACGATAATTTTGTCATGGTTACGGTTAAACGGTGAGTAAAGCTCGCGTAGTTTCTTCTCTGCAGACTCACTTTCGGTACCAATGATAATACGATCAGGGCGCATACAATCATTTACCGCAGCCCCTTCTTTCAAGAACTCTGGGTTTGATACCACATCAAATGTTACGTTTTTGCCCAGTGATTCAAGCGTCTCTGCAACTTTTGCACTCACTTTATCAGCAGTCCCTACTGGCACTGTAGATTTGTTAATGATGATTTTGTGAGAGTCCATGTGCTCGGCAATTGTTTTTGCCACAGCCAGCACGTATTTCAAATCAGCAGAGCCATCTTCATCCGGCGGTGTGCCTACTGCAATGAAAACAACTTCACCGTGTGCAATACCGCGAGCAGCATCAGTTGTAAAATCAACACGCCCTGCTTCGTAGTTACTTTTTACTAATGGGGTCAAACCAGGCTCATAAATTGGTATATGGCCTTGCTTTAATTTGTCGACTTTATTTTGGTCTACATCAACACAAACCACGTCGTGGCCAACTTCTGCCATGACTGCAGCTTGCACCAAACCGACATACCCAATTCCAAATACTGTAACTTTCATCGAAGTAATATTCCTTAAATGTAAATTCAGGCGAATAATAACGCCTAATTATGACAAACTTTTGATCCTATTAGCCAAAGCAAAAACAATGCCTGAACGCCACGTTAGGCTTTTCAGGGATCTGATAACACCGACTGTCTTTTTTTCGCGACTAACTTTACATTTTACCCCTTATTGCCCCCAATTGGGAACGGCTAACAATAAAGAATTCGAACAAAAACGACTTTAAGCTGAAAAATCTAGTAAACCAGCTGAGTTACGCTGCAAAATCTCCCCCCATACTGATTTTTTAACTGAAAGAAGCTCGTTATTTTTACAACTAAAACACTATTTTAATGATTGTTTTATCTACACCTATTGAGGTCAGTAAATTATTCCATTAGAATCGGGGCAGTCTTGATTTTTACTTAACATGAAGGGAATGTATTATGAAAAAGATTCTTATGGCTGCAACCGCAGCATTAGCACTTGCTGGTAACCCAGTAATCGCTCAAGAAGTTGCTGGTGGAAGTGAGTCTCCTGAAGCGACAGTTGGTGGCGTTGGCGTTGGTACTATCGCTGCCGGTGCTGTTGGCCTTGCTATCGCTGGTGCGATTGTGTCTAACAACCGTGGTAACTCAAACACTGTTGATCCAACTGACCCTACTTGTGGTGAAGGCGAAACATTAGTTGATGGTGAATGTGTACCTTCAACCACTACTACAGTTACTTCAACAGTAACAAGTACAGTAACAACTCCAGTGACTGTTACTGCAACAACAACTTCTTTATAAGTTGTATTTGTTGTTAAAAGCCGCCTTTAGGCGGCTTTTTTATTGTTAAGGCTTTAATTTTAGTTAACATACCTCGCTTAACGATTTAACTCGGACATACGCCCACCCATGACCATCAAAAAATTTGCGTTTGCCATTTTCGTGGCCATAGCTACAACCAGTTGCAGTGGTACGTATCACGCCTATTACGACACCCTTAAAATCGCATTTTCAGAACCTAAAGACGCCGACATGACATTAGCCCAAGTGGCCGAGTCAAAAATAGATGTGATGTTAGTACAGCGAGGCGAAAGACCTAAGGCCATTATGGCGCTCGCCTACCTCGAGAACGGTAGACATAAATGGGTATCAGGTGATAACGCCATGTTTGTCATGGAACAAGGTCGGGTTGTACGCACCTTAGGGCTTAACAAAGACTTACTTTACTTAGGTAACAGTCAAGAGGATCCACTAAAACGTATTGCTAGCAGCACGAAGGTCAATGGCAGTGGAAAACAAAGCAGTAAGTGGCGCTACATTACAGATTGGTCCGGGGATGAATACGCTCATCCAATTGAATCGCATTTCATTGCCCCAGAAAACGAAACACTAACTCTGCTGAGTAAACCTATTAAAACCTTTCATTATGTAGAAACGCTGAGCTATCAGGCCCCATCAGATTACCTTCGTTTTAATCAAAACTGGCAAAATCATTACTGGTTTGATCGACAAAGTGGGGCTTTAGTCAAAAGCATTCAAACGCTGTCTCCTGCTAGTGAGCCAATAGAGTTTGTTTATTTAAGCCGCATCGCCCGTTTAGCTCATTAAGAAGTATTTACCC
This sequence comes from Paraglaciecola mesophila KMM 241, assembly GCF_000315015.1. GTDB lineage: Bacteria > Pseudomonadota > Gammaproteobacteria > Enterobacterales > Alteromonadaceae > Paraglaciecola > Paraglaciecola mesophila. Next base: position 164,593 of record NZ_BAEP01000054.1, read on the forward strand.
ATGAATAAGCTTATTAAAATAACCCTGCTAAACCTGTGTATTTTTAGCAGTGCTTTGCATGCTCAAGTGACCCTGACTTGGCAGAACCACACCCAGACATACCCGCAAGCGATTCGATTAACTGAAGCACTAATGCCATTAATGCAATCAGCATACGGTAATTCAGACGACACAGCTGCTGGTTTTAGCAGTAACGACATCAGCAGCATTTACTGGCCTGCGGCGGCCCTGTATGAAACACAAGAAACCAAAGTAGCGCCTCTTCAAGCACAGCGCCGAAGCTTGATAGAAAAACTAACCACACTGCACCAACGCTTTGCGAATGATGATCGCGCACTGCTTAGTGCAATCGATCAGCTCACGCAGGTCGTGAATAGCTGGCAGCTAGGTAAGCGTTCACCCATAAAAATTGACCTCGACCTGGCCCGTATACAACCTCCTAATAACCCACTATTAACTGAAGGCGACTACACCTTGAGCGCCAAGCCGCGTGCAAAGCAGGTGTTTATTACCGGAGCCGTGAATCAAACCCGAGTTGTAGCCCATCAGGCCTATCAAGACGTAAGCCATTACGTGCCAGCAAGCGCGCGTATCGATAAAGCCAATCAGGATTATGTGTATGTGATCCAAGCTGACGGGCGCGTCATTTTTGCCCCCACAGCTTACTGGAATAAGCAACACCAGGAGGTTATGCCTGGCAGCCTGCTGTTTGTGCCTTTTAACACCTCTTTATTCCACCCTGAACTAGCAGAAGTTAACGACCTTGTTGTGTCTTTAGCAAAAAATAGGCTGCTGTAATGGCTAAAATGACCGAAACAAAACAGAAAAAATTTATGAAATTTACCTGGCTGACACTCGCCTCTTCGTTAACCTGTTTGAGTAGTTACGCCCAACAAGATTCAGACTACAACGACTGGAATATTTCCCCTGTGGGCAGCTCTCTTATGGTGCATGGTGGTACCGGCCTTATTCAAACGCCAACATCACGCATGTTAGCCGAAGGCGATCTGCGCGTAAGCTACACTGACAACGACGAGTATCGCTTTTGGTCTGCCACGTTGCAGTTGTTCCCTTGGATGCAAGCCACTGTGCGTTACACTGACGTACGCACTCGATTTTACAGCCCCTACCCTGGCTTCAGTGGCGATCAAACCCTAAAAGACAAAGGTATTGATGCGAAATTCCGCTTACTAAAAGAAAGCTACTACCTGCCTGAACTATCGGTTGGTTTTCGGGATTTTGGCGGTACTGGCTTTTTCGAAAGTGAGTTTATCGGTCTAAGTAAAAAAGTGGGTCCAGTAAACGTCCACCTTAACATGGGCTGGGGCTATTTAGGCACAGACGGTAATGTGTCTAATCCATTTTGCGACCTTACCGACAGTTTCTGTGACCGCCCAGGCGGTTTTACCGGCAATGGCGGCAAAATTGACTACCAACGTTTTTTCAAGGGGCCTGCGTCACTGTTTGGTGGTATCGAGTACCAAACACCTTGGGAACCATTACGTCTAAAAGTAGAGTATGAAGGCAATAATTACACTCGCGACCGCGCCGGAGCGCTTGAGCAAGACAGCAACTGGAACTTTGGTGCAAATTATCGTTGGAATAACTTTGACTTTAGCCTGAATTACCAGCGTGGTAACACTATCGGCTTTGGGGTTAGCTACAACTTCAACCTACATCAAATTAGTCAGCTAAAATTTGACGAGCCTCCTCGCGAGCTAAGCGCGAAACGCAAAGCAAGCTCCATTAACGACATTAACTTAGCTCGCATGAATCGCGACTTATTCAGTCAAGCCGGTTTTATTACCACCGACAGCAACATAAGCGATGAGCAGGTGACCGTTTATGGGCAGCAAATTAGCTACCGAGACAGTGACGTTGCCATCGAGCGTATGGGCCGTATTATGGCATCCGAACTGCCTGACAGCGTTAAACAATACAAGGTGGTAAACACCAACGGCTCTGTGCCCTTAGTACAAACTCAAGTAGACGCAGAGGCTTTTAAACGTGAAGCACGCTACGAAACGGTAACGCCTGATATAAAAAGCACCTATCAGCGCCAAGACATACAAAGCGATACGCTTGCCAACTATGACCCAGCGAATAACACAGGCTTTTTTACTGGTATCGAAACTTTTTGGGTACAAACCTTTGGTAACCCGGAAGATTTCTACCTTTACCAAGCAGGAATACTGGCAAATGGCGGTTACAGTTTTAATGGTAAAACCAGTGTTGCAGGTACTATCAAAGTCAATATATTCGAGAACTTCGATAAGTTTAATTTTACCACAGATAGCGCCAATAGCACTCTGCCCCGAGTGCGCACCAATGCGAGGGAATATGTGTCAGACAGAACTGTTACCATGGAAAACCTCTATCTGCATTGGAATGACCGAATCGCCCCCAACTTGTATGCACAGGTGTATGGTGGCTATTTAGAGGCCATGTATGGTGGTGTAGGAGCTGAGTTACTTTATCGACCCGTTGACAGCAACCTAGCTTTCGGCTTTGACATCAACTACGTACAGCAACGCTCTTGGGAAGATGACTTTGCCTTTTTCGATTACAAAGTGCTTACCGGGCATGCCAATATTTACTGGCAGCCTAGCTTTTTACCTGACACACAACTAACTTTTAATATTGGCCAATACTTGGCTAAAGACAAAGGGGTGACCGTTGACTTTGCTAAGCGTTTCGATAGCGGCATAGTAGTAGGGGCATTTGCAGCATTTACCGATGTCAGCGCAGATGAATATGGCGAGGGTAGCTTTACTAAGGGCTTTTACTTATCGATACCCTTTGATCTGTTTTCACTTAAATCGTCTAAAGGCCGCGGGCGCTTACCGTGGATCCCGATCGCCCGCGACGGTGGCCAACCATTAGTACGCCCTGTTACTTTGTACGGCACAACAAGTGAGCGATCGCCATTTGCAAGATAATGCTCAGTCAGACCCAGCTAGGGGAAGATCAAGGTGAAGCCAAATGAACGTAAGGGCATTCGAGTTTATGGGGGGCTTACGTCTTGTTAGCTCTTAGTAATTAGCTCTTAGTAAAAAGAAGCTAACACAAGAACGCTCATAGCATACCGATTAAGCCGCTAGCCAGCGGCTTTTTTTATCGCATGATTTTACTCTGAGAATCACCACTTCTAATCTTAACAACACCCTGTTGTTTTCTCCCAAAACTAATACTGTAATATTAACAAAAATGTGTTACTCAAATACCCTCAACAACTGAACCAACCTTTGAAGCTTGACAGATTACAGAATACATCCAATCACGCCGACAGAAGTGATTTCTAGCGTTTGTGCTGTCGTAAATACAATAAATGAACATCACATGAGGAACTACGGAGAGATAGTGAGTATTTGACCCCTTGATGACACACAATAACAGGTGGTCTCAGAATCGACGCAAATAACCAGTTCTTAAGCCTCTACAAGGTCCGTCAGCTCAAGATCGGCGGACTTAGACATTCATAAATACGTACACAAGTATGTAATACAATTCCAATAAAAAAGCCCTAAGTCAGAAGACAAAGGGCTTAAAAAGTGATTTAGCAAATATGAAAGGTTTGAGTAACTAGCACTAAAACCTGGGTTGCTTAGTTTGTATTGCGCCTAAAAAAGCGAGATATCTTCCATACATGAATAAACGAATAATCGTATAATACGAATATACCGATAAATAACCCCAGCATTATCACTTCTGGTATACCGTAATACTCACCTACAAGACCAAATCCAGCCATCAAGATGGCAATAGAGCCAATAGTAAATAAGGCTTGTACCGAAGAGAAACCGAAGCGCATAAATATATGGTGTAAGTGATCTCGGTCGGCAGATAAGGGTGATTTACCTTTTTTCACGCGGCGGTGCATTACAGCGAACATGTCCATTAAGGGTACAGCGATTATCCATAATGCTGTTACAGGCCTAAAGCTAGCTTCACCGTCTTGCGTGCCAAGCACAAGTAGCCAGATAACACTCAAGCCAATCATCATGCTACCTGCATCGCCCATGAAAATTTTACCGAAGAACTGTCTTAAGCCGCCTAAGTTAAATAGTAAAAAGGCTGATAATGCAGCAACAAAAATGGCTGAAATAGTGAACAAATCAACGTTATTCGCCCAGTAAAATAACACGCATAAGCTACTAAAGGTCACTACGCCAAGTACACCCACTAAGCCATCAATACCATCTGTCATGTTAAATGCATTTATAGCAGTGGCTACAGCAAGCAATGTCACGGGCAAAGCAAAAACGCCTAGATTAACATTACCGAAACCTAGCAAGTCGCCCATATCATAAAGCGCATGCCCTGCCCCAAGCACCAAAATCGACGCTATCAATAACTGAGCAACTAAGCGCACTTTTGCGCTTACATCGTAAAAGTCATCCAAAGCGCCAATTAACACCATGAACGAGCAAGAAATCATATACAGGTTAACCAGTTGAGATTCAGGTAAGAACACCTGTGACACAATCAACACAGTGAAATAGATCGCAATACCACCAATCAAGGGTACTTCACCTAAATGGCGCTTACGTTCGCAAGGCCTATCAACTAACCCGATATTGGCAGCTAACGGTCGCAAACCTACAATAGACAAACAGGCAACAGCAAACGCCCACACAAACACTGAGTTGTAATCCCCAGATATAAAATCCATTGTATATCTCCAAAAATAAACTTCGACTATTGTAGCACGCAATTTATGAAGGAATCACTAACCAGCTAAGGAAATATTTTAGGCAATGAGTTAAAGAGAATTTGTGGATAATTTAAATTAATATCGCAACTACCATTACTCATAACACTAAGCGAATGCGATCATAGTCAAGTAGTAGCTTTACGTTGGAAAAGCTACATCAAGTAAAAACTATTATATCTCAGTCACTTATAGCCTATCTCCAACAAAACATAGTTATGCCATTACACTTTAGAGTTAAATTGCGCAAAGAAAAGATATAAAAGAATTTTCAATCATTCGCTTAGCGTAATTTTTTATACGCAAACTGAGCCAAGGATGTTGGTGCCACCCTGAGCGCCCAAATACCTAAAGCAAATAGTATATTTTTGATCGACATACAGTTAAGTTGTTTCATAGCCTGCCACCTCGCTATAAATTCAGAGTTGGCTTTTTTAAAACCTCTACGACGAAGAAGCACATCATCTTCAAACCTAAATTTGATCAGAGCCTCGTCGATATTGCCGAATTTGTAACCTGCAATAGCGAGAATTACCCAAAAAGCATAATCCTCTGTAGACTTTGTGTCTGTGGGATACCTGAAACCTTTCAAAAACAGGCTCTTTCTAAACATTACAGAAGGATGAATAAATGGGCACCTCCTAATAATATCTCTTTTTAGGATATGGTCTTCCACTGGTAAAACTTTTAAGTAAATATCACTCCGAGTTGAAGAGAATTCGATACAACCAGTACCAAGAACATCAACCGATTTATTACTATCTAAATAATTAACTTGTGATTGAATTCGGTTGGGCAGGCTTATGTCGTCTGCGTCCATTCTTGCAATATATGAGTAATTATTTTGACTTTCAAGTACATGTTCAATCAATTGATTTAGTGAGAAGGCTAATCCCCTATTTTCTTTTCTTGTGTAATAATATACTGAGAACGAATTAATTGTCCGACTACGTTGAGTTAAAGTTTTAAAATAATCATTTATCTCTTTAGTAATAGGCCCATCTGCCATCACATAGAAATCACAAGGTAAACTCTGCATCTCGATACTTAACACGGCCTGTTTGACGTACTCCAACTTATCCATTAAATACACGGACATAATTACAGCCACTCTAACTTCGCAATTCATGGAAAACCTGTTGTTATAATTTGAAAATAAGACACTTAAGAAAAGCGCACTGCTTGACCATTATCCCTAGCTAGGGTAATTATCCGTTAAAAGCATATTTAAAGAGCTTGAAAATAACAGGGTCGGTAGAAGCAACAACACATAGACTAAAGCCCTCACCAATACTCTTTGCTTGTAATTTTTTTCTATGGCAAATACTGTAGGAATCAATGAAATCATCAAAGAAAACATTCCAACTCTTTTTGATTGAGCAGACCCCATAATAGCCGCCGAAACCGAGGTCAGAAATATAGTATACATTAGAAAATAAAAAAATTTCGCAGCAACGCTTCTAAAAGAAAAACGATAAGAAAGTAAATAAAAAAATATAATCGCCCCAATAGAAAACAAGTATATTATAACGCTAGTACTACCCGTCTCTGAATTTGATTTACTATCCAATGCAAAAGGAAGAGCAATAATAACTAAAATGCATAATGATAAGGCTCGAAAGCTTATCCTATCCTTATTGTTTATCATATAGAACAAAGGCGAATAAAGCGCTGAAACGTTATGAGTTAATATAGCGAAAAACATAACAATTCCTCTTTTAAGTCCGGAAGAGGATATTACAAACAAAGAAGATAAATAAACAAAAATTGCATAAGCCAGGTATTGTCGATAAACATTATTCATTCCCATTACAGCAGGAAAAAACAATAAAAAAAGGTAAGGAAAATATTGAGGGAATCTGAAATTATGACGAGCTTTCAAAATTAAGAAAAATGAAATTATATCATAAAAAATAAAAGTGACCTCAGGAGTTCCTACTATATCATATACGTACCTGGACGTTATCCAATACATTGGCTCTTTGACATAGTAGAGCGAAAACAAGTCGCTTCTCAAGGCAGCTTCGTACGTATTCATATCTATATCGAAACCAGAATATCTCGTAACTATAGAGAAAATAAGGAAAACTGAAAAAGTGAAAATATTATAAAAATGAGAGTTTTTTATCTTCACAAAACAGAAAATTAAGCCAGTGAATGAAAGACATAAATAACAAAGCAATTCATAGGTCATCTACCTAACCTCTTAACAATCTAATCTAAACATAAGTCTTATTAGAGTTTATGTTCTTTAAGGAAAAAACTTCATTAACTTTCAACGGCGAAGAAACATTTTAATATACTTTACTAAAGGTGGATAAAAGTAAGTCATTAAATCAGAATAGTTTGGTTTAGAACGCCAGATAAACTTTATAAACCGCATGTCCATATTTTTCAAACAAACGCGAAACAGCTCGAAGTTGTGAGCCTTTAATATCCTTTCTTTTTGCTCCGCATCAAATTTATTAAAGATTTCTTCCAATTTTCTAAAGAAAACTTCTTTTGCTGCAATTAGCTTATCAACATCAGGTCTATTGATAGTAGATTCAACATTAACTTTAAGGAGTACTTGGGGTAAGCAGGCTATCTTGTTATTTTCGAAAAATCTAATTAGAAACTCAAAGTCTTGATGGCGAGCAAAATCAGTATCAAATCCATTCAGTTCTACAAGAACCTTTTTATGAATAAGTAAAGATGATGTATGAATTTCTGTTTTTAAACAAAACACATCCAACTGACAATCACCGTTACTAGTGTATGATGTTGTCTGAATCATATTTCCGTTGTAAAATTTACTGTTAAGACAATATACTGCGCTAACATCTTTGGACTGTTCTAACATTTCAACTTGTAGCGAAATTTTATTTTGGCAAAACTCGTCATCATCATCGAGAAACGCAATATAGCTACCTCTCGCAACAGAGATACCGGTATTCCTAGCTGCTGAACCATTTAGGTTATGCTCGTGCTGTACATATTTAACCCTCGAATCATCAGAAAATGTTGACATCAATTTTGCTGTTTTAGCACCTTGAGCACTCCCTTTCCCATTATCGTCAACTATAACTGCTTCAATATTAGTATACGTTTGCGACAAAACACTTCTAATAGTACGCGCTAGGTATTCGCAACGACCGAATGTCGGAATAACTACGCTAACTAACTCATTTTTTACTTGCATCAATCACCTAAACTTAAAATTTTGAAAATCGCGTTGCAATTACAGCAAGACTATACTCAGCTAAACTCGATGAGGGAACGTGTAATTTTTTGGCCATTAAGCTATCTAGATGCATTTGTGCTTCCTCACAAGTATCATAATAAGAAGTAGCATGAGCTAGATTTTCTATGTTCTTAAAGTCAGAGTTAACAAGAAGTGGAATATTATTTTCTACAGAAAAATAACTTAATCCACTATCTTTTGTTTCTCCGTAGGTTTCGTCGTATTCATCACTTCTATAAGTAACATTTAAATCTCCAAATACAATAGCAGCATTGTCTATATAATAATTAAAATCGACTTTAGGAACGTAATCACTAAAGGTAACTACGTTATTTAAACTGGAAAACCTATCTACTATAACTCGATCTTCAAAACTAGAAGGTTTACCTAATAAAACGAAAACTATAAGAGGGTTTCTTTTACACAATTCATAAAAAACGTCATATTTCTTTCTATTTGACGAAATCATTCCGGGATAAACAACAAGCGATTTGTGTATATCGTTTTTGTGAGGATTTGTCATTTTGAATGGCATAACGCTTATAGGTTTAGACACATGGCCCACATCTTTTAATGCTCTAACTAGATTATCGCTACTTACTAATACCGCACTTGAGGAGAATAGATACAAACGTCTTACTATGTACTTTATGAAATACTTTAATGGAAATTTTTTACATCTTCCAATCCAAGCATTAACATTATGAATTGTAATTAAAAAGTTACACCTCTTTAACTTTGAGAATAAAAAAGCAACATAGTTAGATTGCAGGCTAGTAATTACTATTTTTTCAATATTATTGTTTAAGTAATGTTCATAAATTGAATCTAAAAACTTCTTTGCATTCCCCCCATCAAATCTATAAATTTTAACTTCTGCAACAAGAGCAGGATCTATATTATTTAATACATCATGGGATACGTATAGACTAACTTTCCACTCATTATATTGAGCTACTCTTATCCAGTTTTCGACAAGAGATGAATGATTTTTAGAGGATATATCTACAATTGCTAAATTCAAATTAATTCCCAATAATTTACATGAGTACACGTAATAAAACTTATATATTAAAATTTCTTTTTTTTCTAATCACAACGAACCAAAGAGTTAAAGAGTAAGTAAGCATGGCTGTAATATAGGATAATGCAGCACCTAGTGTCCCATAATTTGGTATAAGAAAGAAATTTAAGAAAATAGCCACCACTGCAGCAACGATCAGCGAATAAAGCCTAAACTTGGTGGTTCTATAGTAACTTAGATAATACGAAGGCAACAACCCTAAAGATTGGAAAAAAGCACCTATTACTAGATAGTTTGCTGTAGTCAAGGAAGATAAGTATGAATCAGGAAGAAAATATCCGCCAAATAAATTCATAGACACCAAAAACGTTAAAACACAAACAATCTGAATCGAAAAAATCAAACTTACAAACTTAAATTTAAATGCCTCTTCAATATTTTCTAAAATTCGCTTTACGAAGGTGTTTGCTAGTACAGTATTAAACTGAAGATATATTGCTGATATTTGAAATGCCAGTGTGAAAAATCCCACTTCAGTCAATGATAAGTAACGGAGTAAGAAAAACCTGCTTGATTCATTAATAAACCATGCAGGGATGACGGATATCATAAGAGGGAAGCCAAATAACATAATCTCTCTTATTTTTACCACATTAAATTGAAAATCAAACTTTATTTTCAGCACAACAACGCAGACGAGAAATTCTGCCAGTAAAAGGCCAAACACTCGAATCGATGCGGAAGAGTTATAGAAATAAAATACACTAAAAGTAATTATAAAAGATAAGACAGCAACTAACAGTGTTGACATTCCATATAAAAACTCTCTTTCAGTTACAGTTAATTCTGCCTGTTTTAATAACCTGAAAGCTCGTGCAAATGCTAGCGCTGGAATTAAACAAAATACAGTAGAAAGATTGAATAGATAAACAATGACGATGGCTAGGAGAAATGCAACAGTAAGCACTAAGAAAGAAAATGAACAGAGTGCACTCCAATAACTATAATATTCGTCAAGAGAAGAATTTGTTCTTAGTTTTTGAACATTGTGTTCATTGGAAAATGTATTCAATGGTAGTAATAGCGCCAAAACCGTTAGTGCTAATCCAAGAACGCCATATTCACTCGGAGTCAAGAATGCAGTTAGAACTGGTAACGAAAATACGCCGAATAATGTAGTGCCAACGCTAAAACCACCATAGTAAAAAAGTTTTTTAAACACAATATATTACCTAGTAAACATTTTAAAAAAACTTTTTCTCAATTACTAACTTCTTAGTTAACTCTTCATCTCTTTTTGCCACCTCTACAGCCGGGTTACCTCCTACAACACTGCCAGCTTCAACGTCCCTCACTACTACTGCACCAGCCGCAACAACAGCAGCATCCCCAATTCGCACTCCAGGTAGAATTGTTACATTTGCCCCGACCCACACAGCATCCCCAATAACGACTTTCTTCAATATATTGGTAGAGTCGTATGGCAATAAAGAGTTAGAACGCCAATTATGATTACTACTAAAAATTGTTAGCCCCCTTCCGGAATGAAAATATTCTCCAATTTCAACTCCGCCTGTACACTCTATATACGTGCCACTTTTTAAATGACTAGTTTCATGTATCTTAAATTTCTTTATATCCCCCATGATTTCAAAGTCAAAACCACCTTGAGCGATAAAATTTATTTTTTGATTGCTTTTCACACCGTATCTTTTCGCTTTAGCTTGAGCTAAAAGGCTCCGAATGTGGTTCCAAATCCAGTCGACCTTCAAGATATAAAGAAAGTTAACTAGCATGTTTTTCATGAACAAGCTCCTCTAATAACATGCCCAAGTTTCGGCCTGTGCATTGAGGTATAAACTTCGTATTACAGTCTAATGAACGAAGTGACGAAGGTGCACTATATCTGAGTTCGGATAAAACACGACTTAACGAAATTAATACTGGATTTTCGTTTAGAGTTGGAAAAAATTGGTACAAAAAAATCACATTTAATCCTGATTCCGATAACTTAAATAACGCATCAGAAAAAAATGAAATTGCATGCAACGGTTTATAAATATTAATAGATTCCGAAATATCAAAATCGTCGGCTATGACATCTATATTTGAATAGGTCTCTATCAAACTCTTTACATAAGTCTTAACTGAGTCGTCTTCACGTGGGTGAAATTTAAAATGTACGGTTTCGAACTGACTTGAAATTTCTTTCAACACTTCATTAACGATAGAATTATATTCATTAACATTTAAATAAGATTGATATAAAGGCTGATTAAGAAAAATACATGAATTTGAATTCAACTCAGTATATTTTTCGCTACAGCTGTTAATACAAACTTTTTTAATATCTCTATAAAACTTAACATCCCTGTAGAACAACACAATATCAATATATTTTTGGTTGAGTTGTAGAAACAGCATTTCACCTTGTTTATTAAACTCAATAAAATCAAAGCCAAGCACATAATTAATATAAAACATTTTCATTCTATCTTTGATTGAAAAAGAGTTTCTGCCTTCAGGCTTATTTTTGTAATAAGCCGCAATACCTTCTTCTAATAATAATGACTTGGCCCCAGATTTTTTAGCAGAGTAAGCTACATATTGATTAATCGGGTCATATTCAGTTAAAAATATGACGATATCATCAGAAGTAAAAGGAATAACATCAACTTTTCGCTTCGCAGTGTAAAATTTATATGGGTTGACAAAATCACGAATATCTCTATAAGGAGTACTAATCGTCAAAATATTGTCAGATAAACAACGACAATTACTATTCAAGCTATAGGGAATTCGAATTACTGTAATTTCAAATTGTTCAAAATTCTTATATTGATTTAGTAGATTTGTGACGTGAAAATCGTTATTTACAACTAAATACAACATTTAATAGTGACCATAAAAGTACTCATTTAAATTTAATGACAAAGCTCATATGAAAGTTTAAACTTCGCCGATTTTTGAACAAAAGTCCTTTAATTAAACTTTTCTAAAAACTCCAAAGCTGACCAAAAACCTTCACCACCATTTTTATGGCCTTGCCATACTTCAGGTATAAATTGAGTTTTGGGATTAACTTCATCCAACAACTTCATCAACGCGGGAAAGTCTACATCTCCCTTACCAATCGCTACCCCTTCACCATCAACTCCTTTAGCATCTACTATATGAAGATGGACGTTATATGGTGCTACTTTAGCTACAAACTCCAACAGGTCCCAACCATAATAATTACATGACATCATAGAGTGAGATATGTCGAGGCAAATTTTGATTTGTGGATTTTTTTTACAAAAAGAGACTATCTCGTCGGCGCATACAAACAAATTATGATAGCTTTGTCCTCCGAAATGCCATGGGAAAGGAGGCATAGTTTGAATTGCAATAGTTACCCCTTTGAGATCAAGATCATTTAAGGCATCAGCAATAAGCTGATATTTTGCAGCTTTAAGCCCTTCATCGATAAAGCCTTTCGAGTCCCAACCACCTGCATTGACTACAATCACTGGATCATTTGTCTTGGGGAAATATTTATTTAGTTGCTTGGTGATATTAATAACGTCCTGTAACAACGCTTTTGATTGATTCAAATATTCTGGGTCATCAGAGCAAAGGTCTAGAATATGGTCATTTGCGAACAGCTCTGGGCTATGGACAGCGAATCCCATACTTTCCTCGCAATTAAAATACTCACTTAGGTCAACTTTCATATCGTTGTATGACAAATGAAATTCTACGAAGTCAAGGTTAGTATCTTTTATAATTTTTCTAAAATCGTGATACCGAACAGGTACGCCGAATGGGCGGTTGAACTTATAATTGCGCTTATTAATTTGGCCTACAATATCACTCATATAAAAGAAACTACCTTTAGCGATATCCCGCTCGGCTTTTTTTCCAACTAAGTCATTCAAGCGATTAGGCTGTAAACCCTGACCTGGGCTTTTAACCTCAACTAAATCTCTTGTGATTATCTCACCACATTGTATATCTTTGATTGCGACTAAACTTTTGGCAAGGTTCTCTCTGTTCATTAATTCACCCTGCGTAACTTCGCGCGGCTTTTTATCACTGCCTAACCCTTCTTCAACTTGCCGAACTTGCACAACCATGTCTTTTAGTTCGTTGGGAAGTAAGCTCACCTTGTGATCTGTCCCTTCTAGGCTTGTATCTACGGTTAGATGTTTCTCAATCACCGTAGCACCTAACGCGATTGACGCTACGGGAATACAAATCCCTCTTTCATGCCCAGAATACCCGACTAATTGCCCTGTAATTTCTTTTAACCGAGTGAGGTATTTTAAGTTAACGTCCTTAAAGGGAGTAGGGTATGTTGAGTTGCAATGAAGGAGTACATAATTAGCGCCAAGACCGTTGAGAAAGGCTACAGATTCTTGTATTTCACTTTCACTAGACATCCCTGTCGAGCAGAAGAATGGTTTACCAGTATTAGATATTGCTTCTAATAACTCAAAGTTAGTAAAATCAGCAGACGCTACTTTATATGCACTCATTCCATATTCTTCTAGCACTTTTAAAGACTCTAAATCCCAAGGAGTACACAATGGTAAGACTCCTTTAGATTTGGCATAGTCAAATACTTCTATAAGCTCTTCAGTTGATAATTGAAACTTGGATAATAAATCTAAGGTATATTGCGCTCCGAGGTCAGCTGAAACATCGTTTTTCCCTGAGTCTTTATATAACTTCTTCATATTGCGCATTTGAAATTTAACGCAGTCCACGTTTGCATCTACTGCGTGATCAACAAGCTCTTTTGCTAACTCTATACTTCCCTGATGATTATTACCTATCTCTGCAATAATGAAGCTCGGTGAGTTATCTGAAATTTCGCGATTTCCGAGGAAAAAACCGCTCCTGGCCTGAAAAGCTAATTGAACAAGGTGCCCGTTATCATCTATCAACGGAATACAATCTACACCTGTGTGAAATATCTTTTCAATTACGCTTCGTTCTGTTCCAACAAGAAACTTTTTAACATTCCGGTTCATGACGGTCTTCGCCAGAGCATTAAGATCTAGATTTTTACCCTCTGTTAACCATCTACGCACGTCACCATCGGAAATACTTCCTTCTAAATGTCCGTGTTCAGTCACAACAAAGATAATTCTCGACTTATTTTCGTTAATTTTTTTTAGAACATCGATCACGTTAGATTCTGTAAAACAGATATGTTTTTGAATATTTTTAGTAAGTAGCATTGCTTTACTCTAAATTAAGTTTAAATTTCATGATCTCTTCACATACTTTGAAATCAATTAGACTATCTATTTCGTAGCTTTCTTCTTCCGACGTTTCAAAGATGCCAATTTTTCCAGCTAACCTATTTTCTTCGGCAACGAGATATCTTGTTTTCGTTATGTAAAAAGAACCAGTTTCTATATATGTTTGTTCCTCTGGAGCAATATCTTGTCGACGAGGGCGTTTTTTGTAGTTATATGAAGCTTTTGGTTGTGAAGGATTACTCCATATAAAACGATGAGACTTAGCAACTGTTAATAAGCTATCGAAATCACCTTCTTTAAAGAATGAAATTGCATCATCGAACTGCCCTTTCTCTCGAATAGGGGAGGTTCCTTGGACTAAAACAAACAATTCTGGTAATTCGTTTCTTTCCTTTAAAAATTCACAGCAGTGTAGCATTGCAGATTCAGTAGTCGAATTATCCTTCGCTAACCGTTCAGGTCTGATAAATGGAACTTCAGCACCATATTTTTTTGCTACGTCTGCAATTTCCCTGCAATCCGTCGAGACAATTACCCGGTCAATCATTTCAGAAGCTAATGCTTGCTCAATACTCCAAGCAATTAACGGCTTCCCAGCCAGCATCTTAATATTTTTTTTAGGTAGCCCTTTCGAGCCTCCTCTAGCTGGTATAAAAGCAACGATTGACATTATTCATCTTCCCCTTTAATGGCTCTCTAGATAGTTTCAAAAAAATCTAGCTATTATCATAAAGTACATAAAATTTGAAAGTTCGATTTATGACGAGCGGTTGATTAAGATGTTCTAAAGTTTTTTTCGTTCTTCAAAAACCACGAATATGCGCTTTCTAGTCCACTTGAAAGTGACACAGAAAATTGCCATCCCAACGATTTAAGTCGTTCTACATTCATCAATTTTCTTGGGGCTCCATCTGGTTTGCCCGTATCAAACGTTATGTTTCCGTTGAAGCCCACTACTTTCGCTACAGTTTCTACGAGCTCTTTTATAGTGCAATCTACGCCACTACCTACATTAATATGACTCAGCATAGGTTCAGTATTCTCATCATATATAACCTTGTCTAGATTCATTACATGAATCGATGCATCAGCCATATCGTCTACATATAAAAACTCGCGCATCGGCTTTCCACTGCCCCAGGCGACAACTTCTTTCTCATCGTTAATTTTAGCTTCATGAAAGCGACGTATCAGCGCTGGGATAACGTGAGAGTTTTCAGGGTGAAAATTATCATGCGGCCCATACAAGTTAGTAGGCATAACACTACGATAGTCGCGCCCATATTGGCGATTGTAGGACTCACATAACTTAATACCAGCTATTTTAGCAACAGCGTAAGGCTCGTTAGTTGGCTCCAATGTGCCTGTCAACAAAGCCTGCTCGCTCATGGGCTGTTCTGCCAACTTCGGATAAATACATGAAGAGCCTAAAAAAAGTAGCTTTTGAATACCCGCAGTATGAGCACTATGAATGATGTTGCATTCAATCATTAGGTTCTCGTAAATAAAGTCAGCGGGATAAGTATTATTCGCAATGATCCCCCCTACTTTGGCTGCAGCCAAATAGACTTCATCAATATTCTCAGAGGCAAAAAAAGTTGACACTGCTTGCTGATTCGTTAAATCGAGCTCTTTGCGAGTACGTAAAACAAGCTCAATACCTTTTAGCGCACTGAGACGGCGCACTAACGCAGAACCGACCATACCGTTGTGCCCAGCGACAAAAATTCGTTTTTTCATGGCGTTCCCCAAAAATAAACAGCCTCACATTAGAGGCTGCTATGAGATATAAGAAAAGAATTTACTCTTTGGCTAGAGCGACATCGAAACCATGCTTTTTCAATAAAGCGTGTTGCTTCGCTTTGTCTAAGTCGTGTTTAACCATTTCGGCGCACATTTCTTCAACTGTTATTTCAGGTACCCAGCCAAGTTTTTCTTTCGCCTTTGTTGGGTCACCTAGCAAAGTTTCTACTTCAGCAGGTCGGAAGTAACGGGGGTCAACCTTAACGATTACATCGCCAACCGTCACTCCCGGCGCATCATCGCCCGTAATTTTAGAGACAGTACCTATTTCATCAACACCTTCGCCGCTGAAAGTAATTTCTATCCCTGCTTCTTGGGCTGACATTTTAACAAACTCACGGACAGAGATTTGTTTACCGGTAGCGATAACAAAATCTTCAGGTTTTTCTTGTTGTAACATCATCCACTGCATACGAACATAATCTTTGGCGTGCCCCCAATCCCGCAGAGCATCCATATTCCCCAAATAAAGGCAGCTTTCTGCGCCCTGAGCTATGTTGGCAATGCCTCGGGTAATTTTACGGGTTACGAAGGTTTCGCCGCGGCGTGGTGATTCATGGTTAAATAAAATACCGTTACATGCATAAATGCCGTAAGACTCTCGATAATTTACCGCTATCCAGTAAGCATACATTTTGGCTACAGCGTAAGGAGAGCGCGGGTGAAACGGAGTGGTTTCTTTTTGCGGAATTTCTTGCACTTCACCGTAAAGCTCAGATGTTGAAGCCTGATAAAATTTCGTTTTCTTTTCTAAGCCCAAGAAGCGAATTGCTTCTAATAGGCGCAAT
The DNA here is from genome assembly GCF_000315015.1 of Paraglaciecola mesophila KMM 241. Classification (GTDB taxonomy): domain Bacteria; phylum Pseudomonadota; class Gammaproteobacteria; order Enterobacterales; family Alteromonadaceae; genus Paraglaciecola; species Paraglaciecola mesophila. The sequence goes on from NZ_BAEP01000054.1 coordinate 181,394, forward strand.
GTACCCATAGCATCTACATCAGCGGTGTATTCTGGTGCTTCAAAAGATACTGCTACATGTGATTGCGCCCCTAGGTTGTACACTTCATCAGGCTCAACTTCTCGCATGATACGAATTAAATTAGAAGAGTCGGTTAAATCACCGTAATGTAATTTAAAGTTGGCATTTTCGACGTGTACATCTTCGTAAATATGATCTACTCGTTGCGTGTTAAATGATGACGCTCGACGTTTGATACCATGTACCTCATAGCCCTTTTCCAATAAAAATTCAGCCAGGTAAGACCCATCCTGACCTGTTACACCCGTAATTAAAGCTATTTTTTTACTCGACATAAATATTTCCGTAACATTAACTTTACTGCTGTAATGATATTTTACAACACTATTAAATCTACTTATAAAAACAAAAGCTTAAGGCATCACTTTTCCCAAGGGGTACGCCCTAACGTGTATGAACTTTTAAGGATTTCGATGCAAAAAGTATCGAATTAAAAGAAAAATAGTACTCAAAACACCACCAACCAAACACCCAAAAATGACTATTAGTAGCCTATTCGGCATAAATTTCAGTTCAGAAACTTGCGCACTGTCAATTGTTTTAAATACATATTCATCTCTTACCTCTGCAAACATTAGTGTCTTTGCTTGCTCTTCAACTAGTTGATAAAGTAGAGTTTTTTGCTCAACTATATTTGTTTGCGCGATTTGAGACTGAAGGTATTGAATGCTATTTTTCGCTTCTGCCTTATCGCGAGCTTTCATTACTGAATTAATATCTTGAACCAACCAATCAACCCACTGTTTAGCGACTTCAGGTGAGTAATGTTCAACACCAATTAGCACCATCCCATTGTCCGGGTTTTGCTCAACTGAAAATAATGCATCAAATTCTTTTTTTGCTTCCTGCATCGACGGTTTAGCTTTTTTTGGAGGTTGAACTTCCCTAATCCACTCTTTGCTTTGTGGCAGATAAACATCCTCGTCGTAAATGACCGTATTCGAAGACATGTCCCAATCTTTAACCGCCACCAAACCAGGCAATATATCGTGTTTTTCAGCGAATTTAGCGAAAAACTCGCGGGATTTAAGTATCTCTATCGCAAGTGCAGTTTTGTCGGTTTTACCACCACCTAGATTCACCCCTGCAAGAGATGCTAGGCCCCCAAGTTGTCCAGAAAGCCCAGATAACCCACCCTGCTGATCGGAGTCCGCGGGGGCAAGTAGGGCTTCGGACTTATATATATTCGGTAGGCTTAAAGCATAAAAGACGGAGGCCACGGCAAATATTGCGGTGATCGCAATAATAATCCACTTACCGCGCCAAATAACATTCCATAGCTCTCGTAAATCTATTTCGTCGTCATTGTTTTGTGCCAGCAGCATATCTGGCGATATGGCAACGTACTGAACTTTTTCTTGTGTGTTACTTTTCGTATCAGTCATTTCTATTACTCAAATTTCGCTTTTAACACGTTACAGATTGCCAATGGCAATTAAGGCAATGGCTGACTGATAAACAATTGAAGTAACAGTTTGCCATAAGCCTAAGCGCTCATAGTTAGTTACGTCACGTGGCACCACTATGGTGTCGCCTGGCTCTAACACGGTGTCATTTGAGCTAAACCAGAATGAGGTTTCAGGTATAGTCACTGAGCCATCAGCTTTAACTATGTACACATCGCCCATATCTGCGCGGTCTGTTTCACCACCCGAATTCGATATATATTGCTTGAGTGTTTTGCCGGATTTAAACATATGGGTTGAAGGTACAAATACTTCACCGACTACCGAAACTGAAGAAGAAATATTAGGCACAAACAGTTTGTCACCGTCTTTAAGTGATAAATCAGCAGTGGGGTTACCCGCTATAATTTGCGGCATATCGATAACTAAACGCCCCACAGGTTCAACATTAAGCAATTCATCGAGTATTAACGTCGCTTCTTGGTAATCTATGGTTTTCACATTTTGACTACCAGAAAGATTGGTTGATGCAATTTGCTGACGTAAGTTCTCTACTGACTTGTCTAGATTTTCACGTTCTCGCTCTTTTAGCTCTTCACGCGTAAACACTACCGCCTTAACGGTTGCTTCTTCGGTGAAGCCACCTGCACGCTCAATTAACTGCGCAAGCGTTTCGCCTTTTTTGATTTGGTAAACCCCAGGGAATACCACCTCGCCAACCAGCTCTACTTTTTTGTTTTCATGCCAATCTGGGGTGCGTAACACATTCAGCGTGTCTTTACTTTGCAGGGCAATTTTACTGTTACCTAGCATTGAGTCTATCAAATCAATTTGAATATGATCTATTTGCAGTGCGTTATCGCTGTCTAAACCTGTTCGCGAAATTTCAGCTTTTTGTAAATAAGCTGATTCTAACAAGCCACCGCCGGCTAAAATTAGGTCGCGCACGGTCGCGTTCTTCTGTACTGGGTACACACCAGGGAACTTAACTTGCCCGGTTATTTCAACCAATTTCATTGGAGAGCTCTGGGTGCTCTCGTTTTGTAAGCGCTCAATGATGGGTGCTAATAATTCTTCACGAGACAAGTACTTTGTTTTCTCTAAAATCAAATACTTTTCCGTGAAGCTAGCTAAATCTAATTCTTGTAAGAAGCTAGCTCTGTTATCTTCTTTGTTCTCGTTATCGTTATCGTTATCGCCAGAACCTTTAATATTTCGTGAATTGTTTCCAGTACTTTGGTCGCGCAATGTGTTTTCAAATTGTGGGTTCTGCGAATTGCTTGTTGTTTGGCTGTTAGCGCCATTCTGCATAGGTATATTGTTTACGTAACCGCCAGTGGTTGAATTTTGCTGGCTTGAACTGAATCGCGTATTTTCTAGACCGCTAAGAAACTCTTTTTGCTTTCTATCTTCTTCAACTGCAGGGTCAATTGGCGTAAAACGATTGAAAAACACGACTTTGTCGAATGCATTCAATTCAACATCAGTTTCACCAGAGAGTACTTTAGCTGGCTCAAATTGAATAATGTCACTCTGGCGCGCAAATTTAGCACCGCGCATGATCAAGGCATAATCAACGTCTGTCGTGCCCATTAAGCTATTGCGATTAACTAGATCAGATAACATCAATCCCGGCCGCCATTGGGTCAAGCCTGGGGTGGCATACGCCCCCATGACGACAACCGCATTATTAAATTCGTTGCCCGCAGCGGAAACGTTAATAAAGTCGCCTGCAGATAGTTTTAGTGAACGCCCAGCTCTGTCTTGCATGTTCACAGTTTTCACTTCAAAACCGTCGCTGGCTGTACTACGTGCTACTTGCAGACTCTTCGCAGCCGCAGTCGGCAATAAGCCCCCAGCGATGTTGAGCATGCTAGCCATGGTGTCATTATCTTTGGCTTCATAAATCGCTGGGCGTCGAACTTCGCCGTCGACGCTCACTAATTTTTTCACAATAGGAATAAAGATGACGTCGCCCTGTTGCAAGCGCATGTCTTTGCTGGTGTCACCAAATACCAGTAAGTCGTACAAGTCGAACTCGGTTACTGTTTTCCCGGCTCGCTTAAGCTCAATATGTCGTAATGAGCCCACATCGTTAATACCGCCACTTGAAAACAACGCGTTGGTAATGGTTGATAACGCGCTAACTGTATACGCGCCTGGCTGATAAGCCTCACCCACCATATAAACCTGGATTGTACGAAGCTCGCCCATACTGATATTTGGCGTTACCCCAATGACTTGTTCGCTGTAACGCTGTGTCAGCTGTTGCTTGAATTCGTTATAACTAAGGCCTGCGGCATTCATTGGGCCTAAGTCTGGCACCTCTATAACGCCTTCATTGTTTACTTGCAGCGAATGTTGCTCACTGACCTTACCGAACAATTGCACGCGAATGGTGTCACCCGGGCCCAATATATAATCTGCTGGTACAGGCAAGTTCGTTGGCGGTGCAAAAGAAGCAGTGGCAGTAGAAGAGTCAAAGAGATCGTAACCAAACGGTTTTAATTCTTTTGTTTTGTTCTTATTAGCACTTTGCGCAGCGAGACGTGCAGCAATTTCGTTATCGTCAACATAGCGGTTTACCTGAGTTTCTGGTTGCACCTGTATATTGTTGCTGCTTCCACCTGAAAGATTTAAGTCAGATAAATCAATTCCCATTTGGCGTGCAAGTGCTTCTTGCTGCGCTTTGGGCATACTTTTAAATTGTTCTATTTGTTGCGCTGATGGCGTAACTGCGTTAACCGGCGCCACAAACATAAACGCAAGTAATGCGAATATCTGAAAATTAAACTTTCTTAACATACTGCTATCCCTGTGGGTCTCAGAAGGTTGAAATCTGTACAATTGTGCCAAATAAATGGGGCAGCATGATATATGATTTGCGAAATGAGTGAAACGGTTAATTTAGGCTACCGCTACTGTGAGGTCTGACCATTAGTGAAGAAATAATTACAACCTCGTGGCGCAGCCTTTCTTGTCTTCATCCCTTGGCTCTAGTATAAACGTGGCTGAAAATCGTTAACTACCGTTAGAGTAGTCGGCAAAAACAATAATCATAACCAGACTTTTAGCATCTTCATTCGTGTTTCTTTTTTAATATAAAGACGCTAACTGGGTTTACGGCAGGCATTATGACAACAAAAACAAAAGACTTTTTAGGCCAACCAGGGGGCCTTTCTACCCTATTCTTCACTGAGATGTGGGAGCGCATGAGCTACTACGGCATGCGCGCATTATTAGTACTTTTCATGACCGCGAGTATTCAAGAAGGCGGCTTAGTAATTACGGTAGCATCCGCTACTGCGATTTACGGCTTATACACTGGCGCAGTTTATTTTATGGGTTTGCCCGGCGGCTGGATAGCCGATCGCTTAATTGGCGGGCAGCGAGCTGTTTGGTTCGGCGGCGTGATCATCATGTGTGGTCACATAGTGTTAGCGATTCCTAACAACTCAACCTTCTTCGTTGGCTTAGTGTTAGTCGTCTTAGGCACAGGCCTACTTAAGCCAAATATCGGCGCTATGGTGGGTCAGTTGTATGCAGATGACGACGATCGTCGTGATAGTGGGTACACACTTTATTATTTAGGTATCAACCTCGGTTCAATCATTGGTTACATCGTATGTGGTTACTTGCAAGTTGAAATGGGCTGGCATTGGGCTTTCGGTGCAGCAGCCATTGGTATGGGCATTGGCTTAATTCAATATCGCATGACCATTCACAAATTAGACGGCGCCGGTGCACAGCCTATGGTGGCAATGTCTGCAACCGCCACTAAGCGTTCTTGGCAAGTCATTGCTGTTGCCATGATCGGATTAGCCGTTGTAACGTATTTGATGATCAGCGGTCAGCTTAGTTTTGACCCTGTTACCATGGCACAGTATGTCGCTATTGCGATCACTGTGGTGTTCTTGGCTTATTATGCCGGAGTATTCTTTTTTGGTAATTTGGACCCAAATGAGAAACGCAGCTTAGGTGCGCTTTTCTTGGTGTGCTTAGCCTCTATCTTTTTCTGGACCGGCTTTGAGCAAGCGGGCTCGTCGCTAAACTTGTTTGGCCGTGATTATACTGAGCGTATGTTAGGCGATTTCGAGATCCCAACAGCTTGGTTCCAATCCGCTAACTCCTTCTTTATCATTATTTTGTCACCCTTTTTTGCAGCGTTATGGATAAACCTAGCCAAGCGCATGCTAACGCCATCATACGGCCTTAAATGTGCGGTCGGCCTAATTATCATGGCAACGGGTTTCTTGGTGATGTTCTTCGCGGCACAAGCTGCTGCTACAGGCTTGCGCGTTGCACCTTACTGGTTAGTGGCTACTTACTTCTTACACACGGTTGGTGAATTATGCTTAAGCCCTGTTGCATTAGCAGCCGTAAGTAAGCTTTCTCCTAAGCGTTTTGCTGGTCAGATGATGGGGGTTTTCGTATTAACTTATTCAATCGGGAACGTTATAGCCGGTCTGTTGGCAGGTAACTTCGATCCGAATAAAGTAGAAGATATGCCTAATCTGTATTTACAAATTAGTTTGTTCACTATTGCTATTGGTATTGTCATTTTCTTGCTGAGCTTTAAAACCAAAGCATGGGAAAAGCTTGCTGAGAACAAACGAGCTTAATGGATGCAGAGCTGGTCAGCGAGCCAGTTAACAAACGTGGTTCGCCAGTGGCGAATTGATTAATAATATAATACTATAAATAGCGCCTACCTGTTTAACTTCAGCTAGGCGTTTCTTTTAGATAAGCAAGAGTGAAATGAAAATCTATTTTTCGTCTAGAGACATTCCGAGTATTGCCCATTTGCCGCTGACTGAGCGGTTAGCCGCCATTCAAATAGCACAAAACAAACTAACAGGACCTGAAAAACTCCTGCTTAACGTTTTAAAGTTAGCGGTGCTCTTGCCTATATTTATCCTAATATTTAGAAGCACTGAAAGCTGGTATTCACTGCTTTGGGCTGCGCTGGTTGCTGCCCTTTACCCCTTAGTGCTTAGGCCGATACAATATAGTCTCTGCGCGAAATACATTCCCCCAATTGACCACCAAGGAGAGTAACCCGATGCAAACAATTTTAGTAACAGGCGGCGCTGGCTACATTGGCAGCCACACGGTTTTACAGTTGTTGGAAAACAACAACAAGGTCGTTGTTCTCGATAATCTATGTAACTCTTCAAAAGAGGCGTTAGCGCGCGTAGAAGAGCTAACCGGCAAGCAAGTGACGTTTGTCGAGGGGGATATTCGTGACGCCAACGTACTCGATACGTTGTTTACCTCTCACAACGTTGATTCGGTTATTCACTTTGCTGGCCTAAAAGCGGTTGGTGAGTCAGTTGAAAAGCCCTTGATGTATTACGATAACAACGTCTACGGTACGCTGGTGTTATGTGAATCTATGGCTAAACACAATGTGAAAACCTTGGTATTTAGCTCTTCTGCTACGGTTTACGGCGATCCCGTTGAATTACCTCTGCATGAAGGCCTTCCTACTGGGCAGCCAACTAACCCTTACGGTCAGTCAAAGTTAATGGTTGAATTGGTGTTAAAGGATTTATATAAATCTGACAACAGCTGGAATATTGCTGTGCTGCGTTACTTCAATCCGGCTGGCGCGCACCCTTCAGGGCGTATCGGGGAAGATCCAAACGGTATTCCTAACAACTTAATGCCGTTTATCACCCAAGTGGCCACAGGGAAACGTGAATTCCTGTCAGTTTTCGGTAATGACTACGACACACCAGACGGCACAGGCGTGCGTGACTACATACACGTTGAAGATCTAGCCGCAGGTCATCTCAAGGCGCTCGACAAGCTACAAAGCGATGTTGGTTTAGTGACCTACAACTTAGGTACAGGCCAAGGCTACAGCGTAGTGGACATGGTGAAAGAGTTTGAAAAACAAAGCGGGCAAACCATTGCTTATAAGTTCGTACCTCGTCGTGAAGGTGACGTAGCAGCTTGCTATGCAGACCCAAAACTTGCCAGCGAAGCTTTAGGCTGGAAGGCAGAAAAAGGGTTGGCCGATATGTGCCGCGATTCTTGGAATTGGCAATCGAATAACCCTAACGGTTATAAATAAGTTTAAGTAGAAACGAATCCAATTCCAGTCAAAAAAGGCCCGATTAACTTAGGTTAATCGGGCCTTTTTCTTTGGCAGATTTATACTTTTATCAGTTATGCTTTAGGTTTAATCAAGGCTATTCAAGTACGCATCAATATCATCTTCTAACGCTTCTTCTTCTTGCGTTTTTTCCACTTGTCCGTCTTTCACTTTAAACTCTAAGTTTTGGAAATAGGCATTTTTAACAAAGCTGTACGGATCGGCAGATTGCTCAAGCTGCTGCTCTTGAGACATCAACGTGGCGCGACTCTCAAGTACCTTAATACCCGTTCTAAAAGCAGAAAAGTAAAAGTTAAGCGCATCTAGCGGGGTATAGGAAGTATCTACAATGTCCCCCACTCCACTTCGAATATCATTAGGGCCTAAAGCCGGTATCATCAAGTACGGACCCGTACCGACGCCCCATTTACCCAATGTTTCACCGAACTCTTCTTCATGACGTACTAAGCCCAATTCAGTTGCGACATCGATCGTGCCTAAAAGCCCCACAGTCGAATTCAGCAAGAAACGACCAATACTGATCAACATGCCATCAGGCTTGCCTTGCAGTAAGTTATTCAAAGAGTTAGAAGGCTCTTCAAGATTCAGCGCCGCATTGAATAATCCAGTACGAGCGAATTGCGGCGTGTAATCAACATAAACCACTGTTACTGGTCGCAATACATAGTTATCAAGAATGTCGTAGTTGAAGTCCCAAAATGTGCGGTTAACCGATTCAAACGGATCTTTCGGGTCGTTATATTCTTGCGCTTGTTCGTTTGCTTTGTTACTTGACGCACAGCCTCCTAAGGCCAATAACACAAAAAATAGTGTGCCTATTTTTAGTTTATTCACGGTAATTCCTCATTGATTAATATCGTGTATTGTTCGTTTTTCGATTTATTAAGTGTTATCTCTAACGTTCCTTGTAAATCACCGCTTGTTTTCATGACATTGCCAGATTCGGATATTTTAGCCACCAAGCGCACTTGTGACAATTGCGACAAGGTTAGCGTGGGCATCACAGCGTTCGCATCTGACAATTCCACCGTAATCGGTAACTCGCTCATGGGCATTTTCACTACTGCAGCTGGCATTCTGCTGCCACCACTTGCATCTTGCGCATAAACAAACAAAAAACCATTTTGCGGTATTTTAGCAGTAAGTGACTTATCCAAGGTAACGTTAACACTCACTATTACACGCGCGCTATCTGGCTCTGCTGCTGAAGGCTGCTGCTCCGCTGACCGCTCTTTACCTGCTGTCGGCGCTCTACCCGCTGATGGCTCTTTACCCGCTAAAGGCTCCTGCTTAGCCAGCGATTCCGGAGTCGCTACTGTATTCCCTTCTAGCTGGGCTATTTGCGCCTCGATTGATTGATATATCGGCGCCTCTTTAGGCACAAACGCTTTTAATCGCTGCCAGGTTTCAATTGCTAATGCTTTGTCACCTTGTTGGGTAGCCGCCATCGCCAACATACCCAATGCTCCGGTGTTCTGCGGATCTAACTCTAATATGCGGTTCAAATACACTTTAGCCTGAGCCAGATAACTTTCTTGATTCACCATTAATAGCATTTGACTGTAACTGGCTAGCGTTTCGATATTGTCAGGTTCAATTGCAAGTGCTCGCTCAAAGGCATCCATCGCGCTTTCAACACGATTAGTAGCCACATATACACGGCCAAGGAGCGTCCAACCTATAGCATCATCTTCACTGCTAGTAAGCTTAGTTCTTAGGCCCAGCGCGAATTGCTGCAGATCTTCTTCGGTGACTGAGGCGTCACCTTGCGTCACAATGCGCTCAGCCAATTCCGGTAGCTGTGCTTTGGCATCTTGCCAGTTATTCAATGCTGATACATTGTTCACCTGAAAGTACAATACAGCGACTCCGACCACACTTAGCAAACCACCAATAAGCAATACTCCGCGAGCGGAGGTAGCATTCTGAGTCTGTGAGTCTTGCTCGTCGAGCAAAGCAATTTTCAGATCTTTCTCTGTTTCTAATCGGTCTTCATGACTTAGCAAGCCTTCATGCTCTTCCCGTTCCAGCTCAAGCAAACGTTGCCGAATTAAACGGGTATTAGTTAATGTATCTTGGCGTTTTCGCCCTTCTACTAACCAAGGAAATACAACGAAACCCGCCGCTACGAGTAACAAAACGATCCCCGTTATCCAAAATACGCTCACTTATCTTCCTCCAGCAACTTTTCCGCGGCTTGCAGCTTAGTCTCATCTTGGCTTACTGGTTTTTGCTGGCGACTGCGCACCACAAAAACAATGCCGAAACAGACAAAAAACGCAGGCAACAACCATAACCAAACCGTAGTTGCGTTCACAGGCGGCTGGTAATAAACAAAGTCACCATAACGCTGCTTCATATAATCAATAATTTGCTCGCGAGACTGCCCTTCGTTGACTAGCTGATACACCTTCCGGCGCAGGTCGGCAGCTATCATGGCGTCTGAATCGGCGATATTTTGGTTTTGACACATAGGGCAGCGCAGCTCTTTGGTTAACTCGAAGAACAACGCACTTTGCGCATCTGTTTCAAACTGGTAAGTTTCTTCACTGGCCAAGATTGAGGTACTTAGCACAGTTAACAGAACCAATATAAGGGTTTTAAAACGTATCATTCTGCAATCAACTCCTGATATACAGACTCAAACTTGTTCTGCCACACTCTAGGGTTAATATCGCCAATGTGGTGTAAACGCACTTTACCTTGTTTGTCGATTAAGAAAGTCTCAGGAGCGCCCGTAACACCTAAATCTAATGATAGGTCACGCTTTACATCAAAAATATTGTAGGCGTAAGGATCACCTAATTGACCAAGTTTCTGCTCAACTTCTTGCTGCACTCTTTCGACGGTTTTAATGCCAAAGTCTGGGTCGATGTCTTGGTCGTAATACAAACCGACTATGTGTTTGCCTTCGTTTTTTAATTGTTCTAAAAACGGAATTTCCACAGCGCAGGTAACGCACCACACGCCCCACACATTGAGTAAGGTCACGTTGCCCACGAACACTTCTGTGGTGTAGGTTAAATCGGTGTTCATCAAATCAGGCAATACAAAACTCGGAACGGGTTTGTTCAACAAAGTTGATTCGTGCTCTCGAGGGTTGCTAAACAACCCTTGAAACAAGAATATCGCTAAGCCCGCAAACAGAATTAAAGGCAATACGAATAACGAAATCTTTCTCATGATTGAGACTCCACTGCATCTTGAGAAGCTAGCGCTTCTGGCGCGTTCACTTTTGCTTTGTGTTTAACGACTTTCTTGCTCGCTAGTTTTTGCATGCGATAACGCTTATCTGAAATAGACAAAATGCCACCAAATCCCATGATGAAAGCGCCAGCCCAAATCCAGTTTACGAACGGTTTTACGTAGATGCGCAAAGCCCAATCGCCATCGTCAAGTTGCTCGCCAAGGGCCACGAACAAGTCCCGGTGAATATTCGAATCAATCCCAGCTTCAGTCATCACATTGCGCTGAACCGTGTAAATACGTTTTTCAGCTTCTAGGTTAGCGACTACTTCACCGTCTTGTTTCGCCACTACATGCGCTTGATAGCCCGTATAATTCGGCCCTTTAACATTACTTACACCATTAAAGGTAAAGTCATAACCCATGAGTTGAACGGTTTCGCCATACGCCATGCGCACGTGTTTTTCTTGGTTGTAGTTACTCACCAAAGTGATACCAATAATACTGACAGCGAAGCCTAAGTGGCCGACCACCATGCCCCAATGGCTAGGCGTCAATTTACCCAAGGCCGAGAAAATCGGTTGTTGTGACAGTTTTTTATCAGCATTAATGCGTTGGTGTATTTCCATGATCGTGGTGACCACAATCCAGAACCCCATAACCATGCCTAACGCCGCCATGTAGGACGTTTGCTCGAAATTCGCAGTTACCAATATCGCAGCAGACAAGCTCAGTGCAAACGCAATCAACAACTGCTTATACAGCGCCGAGGGTGCTTGATTCTTCCAGCGTGACAATGGCCCGATGCCCATCAGTAATACAAATGGCACAATCAAATAGCTAAACATTTGATTAAAGAAAGGGGCGCCTATAGAAATAGACCCCAGGCCTAACTCTTTGTGCACTAGTGGTAAAAGTGTTCCTAATAACACCACCAAACAGGCCGCGGTCAGAAACACGTTGTTCCCAGCGAGCATCACCTCACGAGAGAATAACTGGTAACGCCCAGCGCCTTTTAGCTGTGGTGCACGTAATGCAAACAGCAATAAAGAGCCACCTATTACCACCACCAACAAGCCAAGAATAAACATGCCGCGGCTTGGATCACTGGCAAAGGAATGCACTGATACCAAAATACCTGAGCGCACCAAAAACGTTCCAAGTAGGCTCAGTGAGAATGCTGCGATCGCCAGTAATACTGTCCACGATTTAAATACTTTGCGTTTTTCGGTCACCGCCAAGCTGTGCATTAAAGCTGTGCCAACAAGCCAAGGCATAAACGAGGCATTTTCGACAGGATCCCAGAACCACCATCCGCCCCAACCAAGTTCGTAATACGCCCACCAACTGCCTAGTGCGATCCCTACGGTCAGAAACGACCATGCAGCAATCGTCCATGGGCGAGACCAGCGCGCCCAGGTTGAGTCTAACTGCCCAGAAATTAACGCGGCTAAGGCGAACGCGAAGGCGACAGAAAACCCAACATAGCCCATATACAACATAGGCGGGTGAATGATCATGCCAAAGTCTTGCAACAGCGGGTTTAAGTCACGTCCATCAACAGGGTAGAACGGCAACAACACATCAAACGGATTCGAAGTGAGTAGCATAAATAAGTAAAAGCCGATGGCGACCATACCAAGAATAGACAACACACGGGCGACCATTTTCAGCTCTATCGCTTTACTGAATAAGGCGACGGCCACAGTCCAAATTGAAAAGATCATCACCCACAGCAAAAACGAACCTTCGTGCCCGCCCCACACAGCTGTGTATTTATAAACAAGCGGTAATGTACTGTTAGAAGTACTCGCCACATACGCTAGGCTAAAGTCATCATGCACAAATGCCCAGGTTAAACAGATATAAGCAAACAGCGTAAAGGCGAACATCCCAATGGCGAGAGGTTTAGCCATTTGCATCAGTTTTAAGTGGTCTTTTTGTGCGCCCCACAAAGGATAAATAGCGAGCGATATCGCCATTAGCAATGCTAAAACAAGAGAGATATTTCCTAGCTCAGCAACCATATTAACCGCTCACTTTTGGTGTTGAGTATGCTTGTTCAGGCTTTACGTGCTTGATGCCTTTCATTTTTTCAGCCAACTCTGGGGGCATGTATTCTTCATCGTGTTTTGCCAGCACCTCATGCGCTTCAATATGATTCGAAGCCGTCAATACGCCAGTGGCAACAATACCCTGCCCTTCACGGAATAAGTCAGGTAATAACCCTTGATAACTGACGGTCACCGCTGGCCCTGTGTCTACTAAATCAAAACTTACCGCCAAGCTGTCATTGTCACGCTTTACAGAGCCGGGAACCACCATACCGCCAATACGTAAGCGCTGGCCTACTTGAGGGATTTCCTTTGCCTGGCCAATTTGCTTACCGTCGATGACTTCCGAAGGCGTGTAAAACAAATCAATGTTTTGACTCAGGGCATAAAGCATTAAGCCGATTGCTGCGCCGATTACCAATACGATAGCGGATATCACTATCAGGCGTTTTTGACGTCTAGGGTTCATTTGTTTACTTCCTCGTTTTGTAGCGACGCTTGCGCTGCAGCAGTCGCCTTCGCCGCTTTAATACGCGTTTTTCGGGCCTGCTCTTTTTCAACGGCATTAAATAATACTTTTTTTTGCCGAACTGCATCAAAAGCGAGAACAGCTAGCGCCATCAGACTAACGCCGAAAGACAGCCACACATAGAATCCGTAACCGCCCATATTTAAAAATGCACTAACACTTTCAAACTGCATGCATTATTTCCTCTTCGTTTGAGTAACTAACGATTGAACCCAAGGGCGATGCAGCTCACGACGTAATATTTCGTTCTGTAAGCGCCGAATGAATATAGCGCCCATCACCAACGCCAGTCCCAGAATGCTTATCAACAAAGGCCAGAGCATTTCCGGCGCAACGGATGGCTTATCGAATTTAGTGATACTCGCGCCTTGATGTAAGGTATTCCACCACTCCACAGAAAAATGAATAATAGGCAAATTGATTACGCCTACCAGTGCCATCACACCTGCGGCTTTGCCTGCCTGCTGCTTATCCTCAAATGAGGCATACAAAGAAATAACGCCCAAGTACAAAAATAATAAAATCAACTCAGAAGTTAAGCGCGCATCCCATACCCACCAAGTGCCCCACATGGGTTTACCCCAGGCAGCGCCGGTGAACAACGCGATAAAAGTCACTACTGCCCCAATTGGCGCTAGCGCTATCATGGCCATAAATGCAGTACGCACCTGCCAAACCAACCCTATAAAAGCTGAAATCGCCATCGCACTATATGCACCCATAGATAAAATCGCGCTAGGCACGTGAATATAGATAATCCGGAAGGAATCCCCTTGCTGATAATCAGAGGGAGCAAAAGCAAGGCCCCATATCATCCCAACAGTAAAAGAAATGAAAGCTGAAATGACAAACCAAGGTAGTAAGCGCTCACATAGCTGGTAAGCATTTTGGGTTTTCGCATAGGGATGTAACCATTTCCACATCAGTTTTGACTCACTCGTAATGCGTAGGCAATAGCGAAGGGCGCCAAAGCCAAGGAGATTAAGAACATTGCACCAATAATGGCTAATTGTGCCGTATACGGTAATTGTAATGACGCAGCTTCTACCGCTGCAGTAGCAAAAATAAGTAACGGAATAAACACCGGCAATAGCAGCAGCGCTAATAACACGCCCCCTCGATTAAGCCCTAGGGTTAATCCGACGGCAATTGCCCCCACTAAACTCAACAGTGGCGTACCCAATAAGAGCGTACTTAACAACGCCCAATACATTGGCTCAGTTAGATTTAAAAAAAGCGCTAAAAGAGGTGATAACAACAAAAGTGGAACAATACTGGTGAGCCAATGGGTAAACACTTTAACCAATGCCACAAACGGCAATGGCGTGGCTGACAACATTATTTGCTCAAGTGAGCCATCGTTATAATCATCTTTAAACAAACGCTCCATACCGAGCAACGAGGATAATATCGCTGCAACCCATATCACTCCAGGCCCAACCTTTTGCAACGTAGCTGGGTTTGGCCCGATGCCCAAAGGAAACAAGCTTATTACCAATATGAAAAACATCATTGGCTGCATCAGCTCTGAACGCTGGCGATAGGCCAAAGCCAAATCACGGGCGAATATCGCTTTTAGTGCAATTCTCATATGCGATATTCCAACTGCAACTCTTTTGTTGGGTAATCTACATCTAACGCTTGATGAGATGTCATTACCACACACCCACCTTGCTGCAAATGCTCAATAATTCGAGTGTTTAACAGCGCAATCCCTTGTACGTCTAGCGCAGTGAATGGTTCATCTAAAATCCATACAGTGGCAGCGGTTTTTAACCAAAATCTCGCCAATGCAACACGTCTTTGCTGTCCTGCCGATAAATTACTCACCGGTACATCTTCTAAACCCACTAACCCTAGTACACTCAAAATATCGTAGATTGCGTTTTTAGTTGTCATCACGTTGTGCTGACAACACCAATACATTAAATTCTCAAGTGGGTTTAAACTGCGGTTAATGCCTAAAGCATGGCCAAAATAGAGTAAGTCACTTTGGTAAGTCTCACGATTTTGCATAATGTTTTGCCCACGGTACGCAACCGAGCCGCTGTCAGCGTTTACTAATCCGGTTAATACTCTCAACAGACTTGTTTTGCCCGCACCATTTGGCCCCTTGATATACATCAAATCCCCCGCAGAAACAGAGATATTTATCTCATCAAACAGCAGCCTATCGCGCTTTGAAACAGATAATTGATGGGCAGAAAGTAGCGGCAAAACAGTCCCTAGGTAAACAAATAGTTAGACAAAAAAACGCTGTGATAATACCACAGCCCGACAATCTGGAATACTCAGAAAATAAAAATAAGTCGTATCAATTCATGTACTAAAGTTGCTATTTTAAGGTACTAAAGAATGAATCGAATAAAAACGCCATCACTTTGATAACGATATTAAAGGCAGCAATGTGAATCCCATCGGTGGTATGCACCAGTCATATAGTGCCCATAGTCAAAAAACGCTGTTAATTCCCGTGCTAGTGCAAGACTAAAAGACCCTAAGAGCTACAGGGTTGGAATAATACCATTCCCCGTTAATAACCTGATCAATCAGCTAGAGCTTAAAAGGGCTTAACCAAGGCACATGACTGACAGCTCTTTATTAAAAGACAACTAGCTCTTTTGAAGTCATGCAACGCAGTGTAAGTCCTTTTAAACTCGCCTGACAGGAATTCCCCAGCGGCTTTTGCTCTGCGATATCACTATTTGAAAGGGAATTACCCTTACTATATAGCAACGCATTATCCAAAAACCGCTGGACGCATTCTGAGGGGTACTTATTAATGCGGATTGGTATAAGAGCATGCTACATTTAAATTAATATTATTCGCTAACAGCCGATATACGATATATGTCAGATAGCCCCCCTATTTCCTCAACGCAGACGGCGCAAGCTACTCAAAAAGCGAAGGTCGCCGCAAGCACCAGTGGGCTAAGTTCAGAGGCCGTCGTCAAGCAAGTATCACCAGCCCTTGTTACGGTCAGTTCGACGGCGCAAGGTCAGCCTGTTCCGCTAGCTACAAGCGAGATTAAGGGTCACCTCGACCCAAAGCAGCGCTATAACGTTAGTGTTACTAGTGATGTTGCCAACACAGCCACTTCTAGTAAGGCAACATCGACTAAAGCAATTTCACAAGCCTCCACCGCAGCTTCACTGTTAGCGGCTCAGGTTTCGACAGGCTCTCAACCCGCCGTGGGCACTCAACCCGCGGTGGGCTCTCAACAAGCGGTGGGCACTCAACAAGCGATTAACACTCCGGTCCTAGTATTCACCAGTACCCATACAGCAAATACTAGTCAAATTAATGCTACGATAAACAGCCAGCAATTAGAGCGGATTTTAAGCTTACCACCCAGTCAAATACAGGCTGCTCGCATTCCTCCGACATTATTGACCTCTCAAGCTCAAGTCGTCGCAATCGATGCTAAGTTTACAACATTAAAGTTTATAAGCTCGGCAGCTCAGCAAAGCTCGAGTGTGAGTTTATCTATCTCTGCCCCAGCTCCTAATCCTCTCAGAAACGGGGAAATACTCAATGTGCAGCTTAAACCGGTTGGCAACCAGTGGCAGATAATACTTAATAGCCATAACAGTGGTTCTCAAGGCATTATCGCCAAAGCGACCAATGATCAGATCTCCCCTGTACTCAAACAGATGCTTGTTGACGCAGCCTCAAAGATGCCAGCACAAGGCAATACACTACACCCTCGACAGAATGCTTTAAACCCGAATCAATCATCACCTCATATAGCGATTGATAGCAAGACTTTGAGTCGCGTTCTGACATCGACTCCAGCCGTGATACGCGAAGCGAATATCGGCGCAATTATTTCACAGCCGAATCTCAATGCTGAGCAGAATATTAAAAATAATTTTATATTAATGGCCTCTTTACAAAGTACACCCGCAGCAAAATTACGGCTGGCGATAAGTACAGATGGGGGGGCGGTAATACAAAATACTGACATGCTTCACACTGCGACCACAAAACCGGCTGCCCAAATAAACATAACCGAGAAAAATATCAGCAGCATACTCTCATTGTTAAAAACACTAAATGTACCAGTGGACCCGCAAACACAAAGAGCACTTCTGCATATTGCTAGTAACAGTGCGGATAAGTCAGCCGCTGCCATCATAGATCCTATGAAGAATTTGCCCATAGATAAGAAAGACTCAGAGCTACGCTCAAGTAACCAGCCAATAGATAGATCACAAAGCCATATATCAAAGTTAGCGGTATCCGCTGCCTCATCCTTTCGCCAAGGAATAAATCAATTTCTGAACAACATCACGGGCGAGCAGCAAGTGACTGCAAAGGCTATAAACCCTGCAGCGGCCAATACCATTTTACCAAGTAGCAGTAAGCCTGAGAGCACCTCAAAATTTACAGCAATACACTCTACTGATAGCACGACAGCTAAAACAACAGCAATTGGCAGTCAACATGAAACTTCAGTCAACAATGAACAGGTTGAGAAAGCGAATATTGTCGTCCCGCAAATGACAACGAAGGTTAAAGCACAAGCAATAGAGGTGCTACATTCGTTATTACGCGTTGTACAAGCAAGAGCCGAACAGCCCAGTGAATCATTAACCAGAATAGCCAGCGCGCTAAACGATACGCAGTTTATTGAGGAGCCTGGGGTAAAAGCTCTTAAAGAAAATGTATTGGAACTAATAAAAAAAAATGTACCTCAAGGTAAAGAGCAAGACGCCAATCAGATACGTCAGCTGTTAACAAACCAAGCACTGAGTTTAAGTGCCACACAAATTGTAAGTCCAGTTGCCGGACAGGGCATGTTGAGTGGTTTAGTCACGTTAATACAAATATCTCTGGCATCGCGCTTTGCACGCAACCAACCTCACCAAAGCGAGAAACTATCCCAAGGGATTAATTCGCTTTTTAGTTCTGAAGCTAGTGCAGTTTCTGGTAAAACGAATAACAGCGCCCCGGTCAATCCAAAGGGTTTGAATGAGTTTGCTCAGCTAGAACAGAAGCATCAAATTCTACGCGAAATAAGCCGATTATTTGCCGGTCATCAAAGTAGTAAAATTGGCAATGCCGAGCAACTCCTGCAAGGTCAAGACAGTTTTTACTACACCTTGCCCTCTGCGTTTGGCAACAAACTGCACGATATCGAGCTATTAGTCAGGCGTGAAAGCGAGTCGTCAAAGGACGGGAAAGAGAATGAAAACGACAACAATCGAATTTGGCATTTGACCATGAAGTTAAGTGCCGGTGATTTGGGTGAGTTGTTGACCAAAGCTAAATTGCGCCAAGGTACACTAGAGCTAGACTTTTATACCTCAAATGAGCAAACCAAACACCAAGTGATGAACTACCTACCTTTATTCAATAAACGCCTGACTGCGTTAGGAATAGAAGTCACGAAAACCCAGTGTCAATTAGGGAAAATCCCTGACACGTTACGCCAACGTCCTTACCACCTGCTGCAGACTAAAGTTTAGCCATGCTAATTCGAATTTAAATAGGTATCCCGTGACCGACAATACAGATAAAGACAACTCGAAAGCCAGAAGTGCCGTCGCACTGAAACACCATGAAGGTGATAAAAAGAATGCGCCTCAGGTGGTTGCAAAAGGCTTCGGCGACTTAGCAGATGAAATCATTACACTGGCGAAAGAAAGTGGTGTTTTGATCCACGAAGATCCGTACTTAAGTGAATTTTTAGCGAGTTTGGATTTAGGTCAAGAAATCCCAGAAGAGCTATACCACGTGATTGCCGAACTCATCAGCTTCTCTTACGTCCTGCAGGGCAAATACCCAGAGAGCTGGGCAAAGGATTACAACAAGGTGTCGAAAAAGGTATAAAGACGATGCTACTAATTTACTTTTTCTATCACGCTTTATTTACAGTTATGTAATTCACTAACCTAGTAACTAAACTACTCTATTTAACTTTAAAATTATTTTTAGAAAAGTCGTTTGCTCTACTTTTTATCTGAGTAGCTAGGAACAGTAATCGAGGGTAACCGCACAGCTCTTTTAGTAACCGCCCTAACATTCTAGATGTACCTACATTTTTACTGTATGTATCTATCAGCTCCTTTCCCTGACCGCCGTAACTGGAAAACTCATCAGGGAAAAAGGCTTTATTTATCATAGGCATAGATTTTCTTAATTTAACAATCTCTACCTCTCTACGGCCTAATATACTAGATTCATTAGGTGTCCTTGGGGTCAATACCCAATTCAAATTCAAATTTACAGGAGCAATTGAGTGTACTTCGTGATACCAGTAACGCGGTAAAAAAAGTACATCCCCACTTTCAGTATGAAAATCATAAAAATCATACTTGTCAGGATCATAGGTAAAGTTCTTACCAACAGAACCAGCAAACATGAAAGGAATATTAGGCAAAGGTGTATTCGGCGAGGTTAATACCCAGCGTTTTTTGCCTATAACTTGCTGATTAAGCCCATGCAAACTATTACCGTCGTAGTGAGGTAATGTCACATGTCCCCCTGGTTGCATAAATAAACGCATGGGGGATTTTCGCACGGACATATCCTCTCTAGCTAACAAGGATTTGACTATCTCAGGTATGCGGATTGGACCATCGTCTACTAGATCAGAATCGAACCAGCCTGCTTCTCGTTTATTTTCATCACTGAAATTTTCGACAACGTATTCAGGAGTCAGTATTGCGGAATCAAAAGTTTTCACCCCGCGGATAACAATAGGCTTCTCTGGAAGCAAATATGAGTTTACAAATTCCTCATAGCTTAAATCGTCAATATTTTTCTTTTCGATCTCTAATTTCATCACATAATACCTTCGACAATTGTGTCGTTGAATCGCCCTTTAAGAAAGACTTTACCAGCTTACAGATCAAAGTCTATTCACATAAGGTTGTAGATAAAATATAGCTCAATGGCAGTCGAATAAAAATATCGCTAAAACTCTACCAACTAATAGGTATTTAGTACGAGTTAGAATTGGCTGCTCAAGGGAGCACTCAAGTGCTTATCTTCTTTATAGGCACAAAAAAAGCCGAACATGTCGGCTTTTTTTACAAAGTTGAAAATAACTTATTTTTTGAATTTTCTGCTGAAGCTAAGACCTAGCAAACCTAAACCAAGGAATGCTAAACCTGCAGGAGCAGGAACTGGGCGATTAGCTAAACCAACAACGATGTTATCAAATTCACCGGCAATACCAGTACTTGAAATTACAACACGGTCAAATGCGTCAGCAAAAGAGAAATCGATGTTTACATATAGGTTTGTATCAGGATCAGTTTGGTTACCCGCATTCGCAGCTGTAGTCAAATCATCACCACTAATTGTTTCGATTAATGTGCCACCTGAGTAGAAACTAAAATCGTTATACTCATCAATAGAACCCCAATAGAAGCCGATATAAGTTATGCCTACATCGCCTTGAGAGGCTAAGAATGCAGAGTAATCAATTGTTACCGAAGCAGGTAATTGACCGCCGATAGCCGGAGTATGACCGTAACACGTGTCGTCATTTGCAGGCGAAGCAGCACCATTGACTACGTCATCGTTACGTACACCTAAACCACCTACACTTGAGGTCACCATAATACCGCTACCTGTACCATTTACTGCACAACCAGTCCCTGCGGCGCCAGCAGCATTATACTGTGTATCACCTGCACCTGCACCATCAACACCTGTTGCAGTATCAAAAGTTTCAACGAAGAAACCGTTTGATCCGTCATTAATGACGTGAGATGGGTCTATAACGTTGCTGCTTGTAAGACCTGAACCATCAGTAGCAGCTTGACCACCAAATGAAATAGTTGCAGCGCTTGCTTGTGAGCTGACTACGATTGCAAGTAGCGCAGCTGTAGAAACGAATTTTTTTGAACTGAAGAAGTTTTTCATAATGTTTATCCCTTAAAGACGAATTAATGTACCAGCGAATTTAAAATTGCAAATAATACTGCTCGCGATTTATCACACTACCTGCTTGGCGAATTAAAAGCACTTAGCGTGCCAATTATAAAAAAAACATATAAATCAACAGGTAATAAAATTTAACTTATTCGTTAAAAGCGATCATGTAAATTATATTGACAGCGAATTCGTCATTTTTTAAACACTTTAAACACGCATTCAGTCTGGTTAATAAAAAGGGCATATCAAATGTGCTCTAGATTAGAACAATTCCTAAAGGAATTAGCTGCTAGTTACTACCGAAGAGCCCTTCACTTAATGTCGACCTTGGACCGCCTCTCTTGAGTAGCAGTGCATAAAGACACATTTGTTCAACTATAGCGTGCGAAGCCTAAGCACAGAGTTATGCTGTATGTAGATACTTTTCGCCATATGCCTCTACTTCGGCTAAAACCAACGCTCTCCACTGAATTGATAAAAAACCTAACAATACATTTCTGAGATTAGGTCGAGACTTTCTTTTTGGTGCGCTGTGAGCGATAAATATAAAACGTACCTATAGCATTCCTTGTGCTAGCACCTTAATAATTTACAACAAAAACAAAAAACCGCCTTTCGGCGGTTTTATATATTAATTGATAAATTGGCAGCTAATTATCTAAACTCAGCTTTATTCTTCGTCAGCTTTTACAGGCTCTTCTGCTTTAACAGTTTTCTTTAATAGCAGTTCAGCACGAAGCTTTTGCTCAATGTCGTTAGACATTTCGGTATGTTCTTTAAGGTATTTAACCACATTGGCTTTACCTTGACCGATACGTTCGCCGTTATAGCTGTACCACGCGCCCGCTTTTTCAACCAGCTTCTGCTTAACGCCTAAATCAATCAATTCGGCTTCTTTACAGATCCCTTGACCGTACATGATCTGGAACTCAGCTTGTTTAAATGGCGGAGCCACTTTATTTTTAACCACTTTTACCCGAGTTTCATTACCTACAACTTCATCACCGTCTTTAATCGCACCGATACGGCGAATATCTAAACGTACTGACGCGTAGAACTTAAGAGCGTTACCACCAGTAGTTGTTTCAGGTGAACCAAACATCACACCAATTTTCATACGAATTTGGTTAATGAATATCACTAAGGTGTTCGAACGTTTAATATTACCCGTTAGCTTACGCAAGGCTTGTGACATCAAACGGGCTTGCAAGCCAACGTGTGAATCCCCCATATCACCTTCAATTTCAGCCTTTGGCGTCAATGCCGCTACAGAATCGACTACAACCACATCAACTGCGCCTGAGCGAACTAACATGTCACAAATTTCTAACGCTTGTTCACCGGTGTCTGGCTGTGACACTAATAAATCATCAATATTAACACCCAACTTACCAGCATAAATTGGATCAAGCGCATGCTCAGCATCAACAAACGCACAGGTTTTACCCATTTTTTGCGCTTCAGCAATGGCTTGTAAGGTAAGCGTGGTTTTACCTGAAGACTCTGGGCCGTATATTTCAACCACTCGTCCACACGGTAAACCGCCTATGCCTAAGGCGATATCAATAGTTAAAGAACCTGTAGATACGGCTTCAATATCCATTGCTTGGTTGTCGCCCAAGCGCATGATTGCGCCTTTGCCGAATTGTTTTTCGATTTGACCAAGAGCGGCGGTTAGCGCGCGAGTTTTGTTATCGTCCATCAGTATGTCCTATGGTTCAGCCCGTGCACTTACACTTGGTTAAAGTCTAAATCGACACAGATAATTGAAATTATATGGGCGTAGTATACTGTACAACCATACAGTTACAAGTCACTTTATGAAAATATTAGTAAACGATGAGTTCGACTCTGTATAAAGGCATGGCCTATAGAGAAACAACTTATAAAGGCATAGAAACTGTGAACAATGTGGGACAGGAGCAAGATCGCAATCATAGAATGGCTAGACTTTAATGCTTAACCTCTTTTATTTCAATGCTGGCGAAGGTTTAGCTTGAGTCTATTTATTACGTGTTAATTAGTGCCCCCGTAATTGGCTAATCGGGCATCGAATCAAATTTTTTGCATGCAGTGATTGAGTCGTACCATGAAGCTCGTTCAGCATAAAAAATATGACTTAGTGGTCTAATATTAGGCTCACTGTCTAAGCTACCAGCAGGCACAACCAAGGCTTTACCAGACAAAGACTTATAAGGTACAGCGCTACCACATTCACTACAGAACGCATTGGAAATACTGCGCCCAGGAACATTAAAGCGCTTAATGATAGCTTCTCCAGTGAGCCAGGCAATATTGTCAACATCTGTAAACAAGTTTGCCGCATATGCCGAGCCAGTTGCCTTTTGACATTGTGTACAATGGCATAAGTGGAAGTGACTGAAATCATTTTCGCATGTAAACGTGACCCTATTACACAAACAGCTACCCAATACTTGCTTCATTAGCTTCTCATCAATTATTTTTGAGTAAAGGACACGATCTACAGTTCAAAATCTAGTTCATAACTATGTTTACCGTCTTGCTGGATAATGCGCATTGCGCCCGTTAACCCAGTTAATTCGCCGCTGGCCGAGCCTTCCAGTATTGTGATATCAAGAGATTGAACTTCAGCTGACATTTTACCGTTATGCAACAAAGTAAACGTCCCAGATTTGCCCTGGAGCGTACCTTCGAACTCTTCAATAGCAAAATATACTGCAACGCCATTATCCGTGCGCTTACTGATCATTTGCCCTATCCCTTTTCCTACCAAATCTCCTTGGTAGGTTTTATCGATTAACATACGTCCAACGGGCGCTGCCTCGTCTTTTTGTGGTGACAAGTCCACCTCGAAAGTGCCTGTTGCGGTCATGATTAACTCCTTATGTGAATATTGCTAACGCTTAAATAGCGCTCTCTTTCTCTAATTTAATAGCTAAAGGTTAAATCCTACTGTCCTTTGCCACTGTGGGTCTAATTTACAGTTTCCCGCTTGAAGGTAATGACTCTGTCTTACAACGAGTGACTAACTGATTCAATGCATACTCAATGGCTTGGTCCCTCACTTGGTGCCGATCCCCGGAAAAGCACTGGCAAGACGTTGTTATCTCGCCATTTACAGAAAAACCGAACCAAACGGTGCCAACAGGTTTCTCATCACTTCCGCCATCAGGCCCAGCAATTCCGCTGACCGAAACGGCTACATTTGCTCCAGCCGCTTTAGTCGCTCCCATCGCCATCTGTTCCACCACAGGTTGAGACACAGCGCCATGCTCGTTTAAGGTTTGCTCGCTCACGCCCAACATAACTTGCTTTGCTTCGTTTGAATAAGTGATATAACCACTTTTAAACCAGCTTGAGCTTCCAGATGTACTTGTGATGGCGTATCCTATGCCCCCTCCAGTGCATGACTCAGCACAGGTAACACTCCAGCCTAATTGCTGCAGATGTTCACCAAGTTGTTGTGCCAATTGAATTGAATAGTTTGTCATAATTTACATCCATTCAGGTTTATCAGACGCGCTGAATAATATCTAGCGAGTGCTATAAGCATGCCAAACAATGATCACTAAACAAAGCGTTAAAATTACATCGCGATCCCGATAAGAGTGCCGTAGCGAATGCCAAAAACAAATTCATCAGCAGCGTCAACAAACGCTAATCCCTCATCTTTGCAGCAGCATACTCCCATGATGCAGCAGTATTTGAAAATTAAAGCTGAACATCCCGATATCCTATTGTTTTATCGCATGGGAGACTTTTATGAATTGTTTTTTGACGATGCCAAGAGAGCCGCCGAGTTACTCGATATCTCCCTCACAGCCAGAGGGAAGTCAGGCGGCAATGCGATCCCTATGGCCGGCGTACCGTATCATGCGGTAGAAAATTACTTAGCTCGACTTGTGAAAATGGGCCAGTCAGTGGCTATCGTCGAACAGGTGGGCGACCCAGCGACCAGCAAAGGGCCTGTTGAGCGCAGAGTGCAGCGCATTGTTACTCCAGGTACAGTATCAGACGAAGCGCTCCTCAACGATAAACAAGACAGTATATTAGCCGCGGTGTTTTGCCCTACACAAAAAGCCAACCAAGAGTTGGTGTTTGGTTACGCCACCTTAGATGTGACCAGCGGTCGTTTTACCTTGTGTGAACTGGCAGGCGAAGAGGCACTCGCAGCAGAATTACAGCGTACGAACCCGGTTGAGCTTTTATACCCTGACGATTTTGCGTACAACCATCTCATCAATCAACGAAAGGGTTTACGTCGTCGCCCGCAGTGGGAATTCGATTTACAAACCGCCACTACCCAGCTTACTAGCCAGTTTGGTACCAATGAGCTATCTGGTTTTGGCGTACAAAATCACCACGTGGGTATTTGTGCTGCAGGATGCGTGATGCAATATATCAAAGACACTCAGCGTTCAGCCCTGCCCCACATTGACCGGATTGTACTTGAGTCCCACAACGACACAGTCGTGATGGACGCCGCCACAAGGCGCAACTTAGAGCTAACGTTTAATTTATCAGGTGGTACTGAAAACACGCTCGCGAGTATTCTCGACAAAACCTCAACGCCTATGGGCAGTCGTTTGTTGCAACGATGGATCCACCGCCCTTTAACAGATGTCACCGTGCTTAAAAAACGTCAGCGAAATATTCAAGGGTTGATGGAGTCACCCTATACCCAGTTACAAAGTGCGCTGAAAAAAATAGGTGACATGCAGCGCGTGTTAGCAAGGCTAGCGCTGCGCAGTGCTCGTCCGCGGGATTTTGCCCGCCTGCGCCAAGCCTTCGCGTTATTGCCCGATATTCAACATTATCTTGAGCACGAAATTAGTCACCCTAATGAAAGCGCCCAACCGAGAGACTTAATTCACTTGGCAGAAAAAATCAGCCAATACCCTGACTTCGCAGATTTGTTAGAACGGGCAGTGATTGAAGCCCCACCTGTACTGATCCGCGATGGTGGGGTGATAAAAGAAGGATACAACGAAGAGCTGGATCATCTGCGTGCACTTTCAAAAGGGGCGACCGACTATTTAGAAGAATTAGAGCTACGTGAAAAAGAGCGTACTGGCATCGCGAGCCTTAAAGTGGGCTACAATCGAGTGCATGGTTACTTTATCGAAGTCAGCCGCAGTCAATCTGATCTCGTGCCTGTAGAATATGTTCGTCGCCAAACGCTGAAAAATAACGAGCGTTACATTATTCCTGAACTTAAAGAGCATGAAGACAACGTGCTTAGCAGCCAAAGTCGTTCATTAGCTCTTGAAAAACGCTTATACGATGAGCTGTTCGATTTGCTCTTACCGCAACTAACACAACTGATGCAAAGTGCTGATGCGCTAGCAGAATTAGATGTACTAACTAATTTAGCCGAGCGCGCTGAAAGCCTTGATTATCACTGCCCCGAACTATGCCCTCAAAGCGGTATTCACTTTAGTCAAGGTCGCCACCCTGTTGTAGAGCAGGTTTCAGATGCGCCCTTTATCGCCAACCCGATTAATGTTAACCCAGAGCGCAGAATGTTGGTGATCACTGGCCCGAACATGGGCGGTAAATCAACCTATATGCGTCAAACTGCCCTCATCGTGTTGATGGCTTATATCGGCAGCTATATACCTGCACAAGATGCTCAGATTGGCCCAATTGATCGCATCTTTACCCGTATAGGTGCATCTGACGATCTAGCCTCTGGCCGCTCCACCTTCATGGTTGAAATGACCGAAACCGCCAACATTTTGAACAATGCCACGGCGAATAGCTTGGTGTTAATGGATGAGATAGGCAGAGGTACCAGTACCTATGATGGCCTCTCTTTAGCGTGGGCCTGCGCTGAGTATTTAGCGACCAAGCTGCAGTCTTTCACCTTATTTGCTACCCATTACTTCGAGTTAACGGGGCTAGCGGATGCATTGCCAGAGTTAGCCAATGTGCATTTAGATGCCGTTGAGCACGGTGAAAGCATTCGTTTTATGCACGCAGTGCAAGATGGAGCCGCCAATAAAAGCTATGGTTTGCAAGTAGCCCAACTCGCAGGCGTGCCGAAATTAGTGGTACAAGCTGCCAAACGCAAGTTACATGAACTTGAAACCGGTGCTATTTCCAATCCAAGTCAACAAGAAGCGTCGCCAGTCAATACAGCCCATGCGACAGAAAAAGTAGAAACGCAGCTAGACTTGCTCAATCAGACGAGCGAAGCCGAAGACTTACTGCACAGTATTCAGCCCGATGATTTAACACCTAAACAGGCACTTGATTACTTGTACCAACTAAAAAAATTGGTTCGATAAATAAACATCTTTGCAAGGGGAAATGACTATTCCCCCTCGGGCGTTCTGAACTTTGCTGTTTATTTTTACAGCAAAGTTTACCACGCCCTAGAGTCGCTCCATTAAACTCAACAAACTCATGGGTGTAACAGGCTTTTCCAAAAAACCCACTGCCCCAATTTCGTATGCTAGATTAACGGTTTCTTCTGAGGTATCAGCGGAGCACATGACTATTTTTGCGTCAGGTATTTCATCGTGGAGAATGCTTAATAATTCCAAGCCATCCACTTTAGGTAATTTGATATCCATCAGAATCAATTGGTAGTCTATACGACAAACCCTAGACATGACTTCTGCTGAATCGTGAGCAGTATCAACATGCACATATCCATTCCCTTGTAACACAGTGCATATAAAGGTGCAGATGGCTTCAACGTCATCAACAACCAAAATGGGACGCAATTTATCCATAAAGCTGATCCTTTTACTATTTGCTCAGTAGTGTAAACCAATAAAATTTCATTTTCCGTATATTTTTTGCAAAGCTGAAGCGGTTTTCAATTGTCTGTAGGGCTGCGTTTGAGTATACTATTGCGCCGTCCGGTACTGAATAATGTCACGCCTATTTAAAGGCAGCTAGACTACTCCAGTATTAAAGAATCTCATTCAACTCCAACGCCTTAGGGTACTCATGACAAACTATATTTTCGTCACAGGTGGTGTCGTATCATCACTTGGTAAAGGCATTGCTGCTGCATCGCTCGCTGCTATTCTTGAAGCACGTGGTCTAAATGTGACCATGCTCAAGCTCGACCCATACATTAACGTCGACCCTGGCACTATGAGTCCTATTCAGCACGGTGAAGTGTTTGTCACCGACGACGGCGCTGAAACAGACTTAGACTTAGGCCACTACGAGCGCTTTATTCGTACCCGCATGACCAAGAGAAATAATTTTACCACTGGCCGTGTGTACGAAGAAGTCATCAAACGCGAACGTCGCGGTGACTACTTAGGCGCCACCATTCAGGTGATCCCACATATTACTAACGAAATAAAACGCCGCATTATTGCTGGCGCTGAAGGCGTAGATGTAGCCATCGTTGAAATTGGCGGTACAGTGGGTGATATCGAGTCGCAGCCGTTTCTAGAAGCGATACGCCAGCTGGGTACTGAAGTTGGCCGTGACCACGCTATGTACATGCATTTAACCTTGGTTCCGTATATCGCGGTATCTGGCGAAGTAAAAACCAAACCAACTCAACACTCAGTTAAAGAGTTGCGTTCTATTGGTATTCAGCCTGATATTTTGGTTTGCCGTTCAGAAAACGCGCTACCGTCAAACGAGCGCTCTAAGATTGCCCTATTCACTAACGTCGCAGATAAAGCCGTTATCTCGTTAAAAGATGCTAACAGTATTTATAAAATTCCTGCCGCGTTAAAAGCGCAAGGTATGGATGAACTCGTCGTACAGCGCTTTGGCTTAGAGTGCCCAGAAGCGGATTTAACCGAGTGGGAACAAGTACTCTACGCTGAGTCAAACCCTGTCGGCGAAGTCACTATCGGTATGGTAGGCAAATACGTTGAGTTACCTGATGCGTATAAATCAGTTAACGAAGCCTTAAAACATGCAGGTTTAAAAAATCGCTTAACGGTTAACATTCGCTATGTCGATTCACAAGACATCGAAAGCAAAGGCGAGCAAATCCTTCATGGGCTTGATGCTATCCTAGTGCCTGGTGGTTTCGGAGAGCGCGGCATTGAAGGTAAAATTGCTGCGGCCAAGTACGCCCGTGAACAAAAAGTGCCTTATTTAGGGATCTGTTTGGGTATGCAAGTGGCGATTATTGAATTCGCCCGAAATGTTGCAGGCATGGAAAACGCCAATAGTTCTGAATTCGATCCACAAACACCGTATCCTGTTGTGGGTTTGATAACCGAATGGTTAGACGCAGATGGCAGCACAGCACAGCGCTCTGAGGCGTCAGATTTAGGTGGCACAATGCGTTTAGGTAGCCAACTTTGCCATCTCATTCCTGGCAGCAAAGTGCACGATTTGTATGGTTCAGCA
Source organism: Paraglaciecola mesophila KMM 241 (assembly GCF_000315015.1). GTDB lineage: Bacteria > Pseudomonadota > Gammaproteobacteria > Enterobacterales > Alteromonadaceae > Paraglaciecola > Paraglaciecola mesophila. Next base: position 210,963 of record NZ_BAEP01000054.1, read on the forward strand.
GAAATATACGAACGCCACCGTCACCGCTATGAAGTGAATAACAATTTACGTGATAAATTGGAAGCATCAGGATTAAAAGTAACTGGTCTGTCTACTGATAAACGCCTAGTAGAAGTAATTGAATTAGGCGATCATCCGTGGTTCGTAGCAGGTCAGTTCCACCCTGAATTTAACTCTACACCCCGTGACGGTCACCCTTTGTTTGAAGGGTTTGTTAAAGCTGCGGGCGAATATTATAAAAATAATAATTAGAGCCAGTTAACGTTGGGGCCTCGAGTGCCCCGCGTAAAAACTAGGCAGAGTAACGATTGAAAACTCAGAATGTCTGCTCGCAGATAAACGATAAATTTTTATAAACAAGGCAACAACTATGTCAAATATCAGTAAAATCATTGGTCGTGAAATCATGGACTCTCGTGGTAACCCCACTGTAGAGGCAGATGTATATTTAGAGTCAGGCGTAATGGGCAGAGCTACCGCTCCATCTGGTGCATCTACCGGCTCTCGTGAAGCGTTAGAATTACGCGATGGTGATAAAAGCCGTTATTTAGGCAAAGGCGTACTTAAAGCAGTCGCCGCGATCAACGAAGATATCGCCCCAGCCTTGTTAGGCAACAGTGCATTTGATCAAAAGAAAGTCGACCAAATCATGATCGACTTAGACGGTACTGAAAACAAAGAAAAATTTGGTGCCAACGCTATCCTAGCAGTATCACTTGCTGTCGCTAAAGCAGCAGCCCTTGATAAACAAATTCCTTTGTATCAGCACATATCTGAGCTTAACGGCACACCAGGCAAATATTCAATGCCAGTCCCTATGATGAACATCATCAACGGGGGCGAGCATGCTGATAACAACGTTGATATTCAAGAATTTATGGTTCAGCCAGTAGGCGCGCCTAACTTCCGTGAAGCATTGCGCATGGGTGCTGAAATATTCCATAGCTTGAAAAAAGTATTATCTGCTAAAGGCTTAAGCACCGCAGTAGGCGACGAAGGTGGTTTTGCCCCTAATCTAGCCTCTAACGAAGAAGCCCTAAAAGTCATTATTCAAGCGGTAGAAAATGCCGGCTATGAAATGAATAAGGACGTAACTCTTGCCCTAGATTGTGCATCATCTGAGTTTTATGTAGATGGCAAATATGATCTTAAAGGCGAAGGCAAAGTATTTGACTCAGAAACCTTCGGTGACTACCTAGCTGACCTTGCAGCTAAATACCCTATCATTTCAATCGAAGATGGTCTTGACGAAAGCGATTGGGACGGTTGGGCAAGTTTGACCAAGAAAATCGGCGATAAAGTACAACTTGTTGGCGATGACTTGTTTGTAACTAACACCAAAATTCTTAAACGCGGTATCGATAACGGTGTAGCGAACTCGATTCTAATCAAGTTCAACCAAATCGGTTCATTAACGGAAACGCTTGAAGCGATTCGTATGGCACAGGATGCAGGCTTCACAGCGGTTATTTCTCACCGTAGTGGCGAAACTGAAGATGCCACTATCGCTGATCTAGCGGTGGGTACTGCTGCTGGTCAAATCAAAACAGGTTCATTGTGTCGTTCTGACCGTGTTGCTAAGTACAATCAACTATTGCGTATTGAAGAAGCACTAGGTGACGCAGCAACATACGGTGGACGTAAAGAAATAAAGGGTCAATAAGACCTATATCTGAAGCGCCCTAGCTTTTATTAGGGCTTTTAGATGTAAGTGGGCAGCAGATGCTGCCCCTCATTTATTATGGTCACGCCTCCCGCGCAGCCCCAAGTAAATATATTCACTGACTCACATCAGCAGACTCATTTTGCTGAAATTTGCAACGCGCTTTATGAGCGTGAGCTAATGACCTTAGCGCAACACCCTTTTACTAACATTAGTTTACTACAGCGCAAGCTTGGTGGTTTACGCCATCATATTAAACGCGCCGCCTATCACTTTATTCATCATAACGGCCCGCTATTAGTTGATGTACACAATGCCAGTTGGCAAGCCAAACAAAGCGCAAATTGCATTGCTAAAAAACACGACGCCGGCAAAACTGAATCATGGTTTACTCTATATGCCCGTTCTGGCCTACCTGTCGCTATTTATATAAGCGATTTGAATGGCGAGCACCTAGAGCTTGATTCCATTGACCGAATCGATACTGACAACCAGCGCTTACATAGTAATAAATGCGGATGGTTCAATATGGATGGAACGAGCGTAAACGCAGACCAAGCCGGCTATGCGGCGTCAGGGAGCCCCACAACAAACTCTTCTAACACTGCAAGCTGCCAACAGCTTCTATTGCGGCCTAGCAAAGCCGTATTTATCGCCGCATGTTGTGGCCACACATGGAATCATAAGGGTCGCAGTCAACCTCGCACCTTAACACTGCGCGAGTTACTTTTATCGGGCAGTATCAACTGGAAAAACTTCCGCTGAGAAAAGCTATGAAGCTAAGTCTATTTGATAATCTGGTCGGATTAGCCTGTATTCCTATAGAAATCAAACTTATATGCAATTTTGTTCTATGCCAATTTGTTAACTAAGGTTGACGCATAAGCCGCAAAGAGTTACAAATACCGCACTGACGTTTCGAGCTTATAATAATGACATCATTACTACTATCAACTCTACTTCTGCTGGCAGCAAGACTGCACGGGTAGGTTGTAAGCGAAACGCAAACAATAACTAAAAACCCGTGCTTAGCAGCACGGGTTTTTTCGTTTAAGCGCCTTAACAAGCGCAGATCATTCAAAGAGGAAAACACATGTCCAACCAAGTCAAAATATTCGACACCACATTACGTGATGGCGAACAAGCGCTAGCAGCCAGTTTGAGTATGAAAGAAAAACTACAAATTGCCTTAGCGCTGGAACGACTTGGTGTGGACATCATCGAAGCGGGCTTTCCGGTTTCCTCCCCTGGCGACTTTCGCTCAGTTCGCAGCATCGCACAAGAAGTGAAAAATGCCACGGTCTGCGGCTTATCTCGCGCCTTGGAAAAAGACATAGATGCCTGCGGCGAGGCATTAAGCGTTGCCGACAATTTCAGAATACACACTTTCATTGCCACCTCAGATATCCACGTAGCCAACAAGTTACGTAAATCTCAAGACGAAGTCGTCGAAATGGCCGTTAAAGCGATTAAGCACGCTGGGCGCTACACTGACGATATTGAGTTTTCTTGTGAAGATGCGGGCCGAACGCCAATTGATTACTTGTGCCGCATGGTTGAGTCAGCGATTAACGCTGGCGCGACGACGGTTAATATTCCTGACACCGTTGGCTACACCACCCCAACCGAGTTTGGTGGCATTATTCAAAACTTATTTAATCGCGTACCCAATATCGATAAAGCAACCATTTCTGTGCACTGTCACAACGATTTAGGCCTAGCGGTTGCCAACTCGTTAGTCGCGGTTGAGTATGGCGCTCGTCAAATCGAATGTACTATTAACGGTATTGGTGAACGAGCCGGTAATTGCTCGCTAGAAGAAATCGCTATGATTCTGCAAACCCGCCAAGCCATGTTAGGTATGAATACCAACATTCGTAGCCAAGAAATATCTCGTACCTCAAAGCTAGTCAGCCAATTATGCAATATGCCAGTACAATCAAATAAAGCGATTGTTGGTGCCAATGCTTTTAGTCATTCTTCAGGGATTCACCAAGATGGCGTCTTAAAAGCGCAAAATACTTATGAGATAATGACCCCTGAGAGTGTCGGGATAAATAAAAACAACTTAAACCTAACCTCTCGTTCGGGTCGTCACGTTATCAAGCACCGTCTTGAAGAGCTTGGCTATAAAGCCGAAGATTACGACCTTGATACTTTGTACGCCTCATTTGTAAAATTAGCGGATAAGAAAGGCCAAGTCTTCGATTACGATCTTGAAGCCTTGTTGTTTTTCGATAAGCAAAAACCTGCGGACGAACACTACAAGCTACTTTATCTACAAGCCAGTTCGGGCAAAGAGATCATTCCGAGCGCCACGGTGAAGTTACAAGTGGGTGACGAAGAAATCATTGAGTCTTGTACAGGCAACGGCCCAGTAGATGCCGCTTACAAAGCAATCATTAAAGTACTAGGGCATGAACAACTTGAAATAGTCGACTTCAAGCTTGATTCAAAAGGAGTAGGCGCTGATGCCCTCGCTCAAGTTAGCGTTATTGTGGAATATAATGGTCGTCGCTTTAACGGTATTGGTCTAGCCACAGATATCGTTGAGTCAGGCGTTAAAGCCCTGATCCACGTATTGAATAACACCCATTTAGCCGATCAAATCGATCACCAGAAAAAGCAACAAACACAAACTGCCGGAGTTTAAGTAGCACATGTCGAATTATAACATTGCCGTATTAGCGGGAGATGGCATTGGCCCAGAGGTCATGCAAGAAGCGAAGAAAGTATTATCAGTTGTAGAGCAGAAATTTAATCTTACGTTTACTCTGAATGAATTCGATGTTGGCGGAATCGCCATCGACAATCACGGTAAAGCCCTACCTGAGGCAACGCTAAAAGGCTGTGAAGATGCTCAAGCCATTTTGTTTGGCTCCATTGGCGGCCCAAAATGGGACAGTCTACCGTTAGAGGAGCGCCCTGAACGTGCAGCCCTGTTGGCTTTGCGTGGTCACTTTGATTTGTTCAGTAACTTACGCCCAGCGAAAATCTACCCGGGTCTTGAGTCTTTATCTCCTCTGCGTGCAGATATTGCCGCCAGCGGTTTTGATGTCCTTGTTGTACGCGAATTGACCAGTGGTATTTATTTTGGTCAGCCAAAGGGCATCGAAGGTGAAGGCGAAGAACAATTCGCTTATGACACCATGCGTTACAGCAAAAAAGAAATTCGTCGTATTGCTATCAGTGCATTTGAAGCCGCACAAAAGCGTGGCAAAAAAGTCACATCGGTTGATAAAGCTAACGTATTAGTGTGCAGTCGTTTATGGCGCGAAGTCACCGAAGAAGTCGCTAAAGACTACCCAGACGTGACGCTAGAGCACATCTACATTGACAACGCGACCATGCAATTATTGCGTTACCCGGGCGACTTCGATGTGATGCTATGTTCAAACTTGTTCGGGGATATTATCTCAGATGAGTGCGCCATGATCACAGGCTCAATGGGCTTATTGCCATCAGCTAGCATTAACAGCGAAAACTTTGGTTTGTATGAGCCTGCAGGCGGCTCAGCACCAGACATCGCAGGCAAAGGCATTGCTAACCCCATCGCACAGATTTTATCAGCATCTATGCTATTGCGATTCAGCTTAAATCTAACAGACGCTGCAGATGCAATTGATGCTGCCGTGTTAAAAACGCTGGCAGATGGCATATTAACCGGTGAGCTACTTAGCCCTGAAAACCGCGACCAAGCCAAATCGACCAGTGAAGTAGGTGACTACATAGCTAATATTATCGCCAGCGCAAACGCATAAAGGAAAGACCAGATGAGTACCACCTTATACGACAAAATATTTCAGGCCCATATTGTCGATGAAATCGGCGACGATGCATTATTGTATATCGATCGCCATTTAATCCATGAAGTTACCTCACCTCAAGCGTTCGATGGTTTAACGCAAAAAGGACGTGAAGTTCGTCGCCCTGATCTGACCTTTGCCACCATGGATCACAGCATATCAACGCGCTCTCTCGCCATAGATGCGTGCGGCCCAGCGAATAAACTACAGCTTCAAACCTTGGCTGACAATTGCGAAGCTAACGGTATTCAGTTATTCCCTGTCGGTCATCAAAAGCAAGGTATTGTGCATGTTATGGGCCCTGAGCTTGGCCTAATCAAACCAGGAATGACGGTAGTTTGTGGCGATTCACACACAGCAACCCACGGTGCTTTTGGCGCACTTGCCTTTGGTATTGGAACGTCGCAAGTTGAGCATGTATTTGCTACCCAAACCCTTAAGCAGAGTAAAGGTAAGTGCATGCAAGTGAAGGTCAGTGGCGCTCGCCCACTTGGCGTAACGGCAAAAGACATCATCTTAGCCATCATTGGTAAAATTGGTCATGCCGGTGCCACAGGGTGCGTTATCGAATATTGCGGTGACACCATTGAAGGTTTAAGCATGGAAGAGCGCATGACCGTGTGCAACATGAGCATAGAAGCCGGTGCAAAGGCTGGCTTAATCGCCCCTGACCAAACTACGTTTGACTACCTTGAAGGCCGTGAATACGCGCCCAAAGGCGCAGACTGGGATGCCGCTGTTGCCTACTGGAAAACGCTTAAATCAGATGCAGATGCCAAATTTGATATTGTGGTAGAACTTGCCGCTAAAGACATCGCACCGCAAGTGACTTGGGGCACAAACCCAGGCCAAGTGATTGGGGTCAATCAGCCTATTCCAGCGCCAGAAGATTTTAGCGACCCTATCGATCGTGATTCAGCCGTGAAAGCGTTGAAATACATGGATATACAAGCAGGTCAAAAATTAGCGGATTTAACCGTAAATCACGTTTTCATCGGCTCATGCACCAATGGCCGTATTGAAGATATGCGTGCGGCCGCCGCGATTGCTAAGCAAGGTAAAGTTGCACAGAACGTCACTGCTATTGTCGTGCCAGGTTCTGTGGCAGTTAAAGCACAAGCAGAAGCCGAGCAGCTAGATAAAATCTTTCTCGATGCGGGTTTTGAGTGGCGCTTACCTGGTTGTTCAATGTGCCTAGGCATGAATGATGACATTCTAAGCCAAGGCGATCGCTGTGCCTCTACCAGCAACCGTAACTTTGAGGGTCGCCAAGGCCGAGGTGCGCGTACACACTTGGTTAGCCCTGCAATGGCCGCAGCAGCAGCATTAGCCGGTCGTTTCGCCGATACCCGTGACTTCATTGCCAACGATTAATTATTAGGAATAACCATGAGCAATCAATCTAGCCCAGCCAATGCTGGCATCAGCGTTCATATCGGTCATGTGGCGCCGTTAAATCAAGCCAATGTCGATACTGACCAAATCATTCCTAAGCAGTTTTTAACGTCAGTGACAAAAAGCGGTTACGGAAAGCACTTATTTCATGACTGGCGTTACTTGGATCTTCACGAACAAGAGCCAAACCCTGATTTTGTGTTAAATAAACCAGAGCACGAAGGCGCCAGTATTCTGCTAACCCGTGAAAACTTTGGTTGTGGTTCGAGCCGCGAACATGCGCCTTGGTCCCTTGATGATTACGGCTTTAAAGTTGTTATCGCTACCAGCTTTGCTGATATTTTTTACGGTAACTGCATCAATAACAGTCTGTTACCAGTGCAACTTGAAAGCGCGCAAATTGACGCCCTCTTTGAGGCTGTAGCACAAGATCCAGCATGTCAGGTTGTGGTAGATTTACCCCAACAACAAGTGCGCTTTAATGATCAAGTGATAGGCTTTGACATCGCCCCTCATCATAAAAACAATTTGATTAAGGGGTTAGACGCCATTGGTCAAACCTTAGAGCTTGATGCCAAAATTAAAGCATTTGAAGACCAACAACCAGCTTGGCAGTACTAGGTACCCGTACCTATCAATAATCACAGCGTAGCCATGTATTATGCGTGGCTACGCACCCTGCGCATAATTATCATACAAATGAAAAACCTTTTTTCTTTCATTAATCGCTAACATCATTCATTACAATAAGAATATAACCTACTGATTCGTATTAGTTTTTTAAGTTTACACTTTTGCATTTAGATCAAGACAATTTGAAAACGTTTACAGGGTGGTTTTCTGCGGCTAACCTATGGGTAATCACGGCTATCGAACAAGAGAGAATTTTTTGGCTAAGTTAGGCATTAAGGACATTGCAGCTATTTCTGGGGTATCCCCAGCAACAGTGTCGCGTACACTTCGCAATCCCGATATTGTCAGTGAAGAAACCCGCAAAAAAGTCATGAAGGCCGTGGAAGAAGGTGGGTACACACCAAGTCGATTCGGCGCAAATCTCCGCACACAAAAAAGTGGCAATATTATTGTTGTCATGCCGGACATCACCAATCAAGTTAATGCTGGAATCATTCGTGCGATTGAAAGTGAAGCGCAAAAAGCCGGTTATTCTATCTTGTTGGGCGACACCCAAGGCTTACCTGAGCGTGAAAAGCACTATGCAAATATGGCGCAATCAGGCCAAGCAGACGGTGTACTCTTGTTTACCTTTCACATGCCATTCAATCTCAATGAAAATCAGCCTGTGGCCAAACAACTGCCTCCTATCGTCAACTCCTGTGAGTCAATTCCTATCGAAGGCATTAGCAAAGTCATGATTGATAATATAGCAGGCGCTCGTACAGCAGTTGAACATCTTTTAAGCCTTGGTCACAAGCGTATTGCTGCCGTCATGGGCCCTCGGGACACTCCTAGCACGCTCGAGCGCTTAGAAGGTTATCAAGCAGCACTTAACGACGCTGGCATCAAGATAGATGAGCAATTAGTTATTCGCGGAGATTACGGCTTAGATTCAGGCATTGGCGCTATGGAGCAGTTACTTAAATTACGCTTAAGGCCCACCGCTGTCTTTTGCTTCAGTGATGATATGGCCATCGGCGCCATGAGTGTCTTACAAGAGAATGGTTTTCGCATTCCACAAGACATATCTATCATGGGATTTGATGATATTCGCTACGCTAGATTAATGACCCCGGCCCTAACGACCATTCATCAGCCATTAGAAGAAATAGGCAAGGCATGTATCGAATTGTTACTTGATCAACTTGATGGTAGGTCAGAGCCAGGTCGTTATATTGAACTACCGTTTAAACTAATGGTTCGTCAAAGCACTGGACCCGTCCCTACTGATCGTTAATAGGATTTTTATCATCCTTAAAATCCATTACACTATGGGAAATACCTTTAGTGAGTGAGATATGAATAAAATACTGGTCGTCATCAGCAGTATGTTTTTATTAAGTGCATGTGATTCAAACGAAGTCGGTGATGTGAGCTTAGGCTTATTCACCACCAAAGACATCAAGCTAAATATATTGCAAGACCCCATTGTCAGTGGCGTAACTTGTCATGTGGCAAGCATAGAAGCCGATCTTAGTTTTTCCGATCCATCGGATAGCTCTATTGCTTGTCGTCAAACTGGGGAAATCACCCCAGAAATGATTGCTCAAATCGACAAGTCAGAATCGGGAGATGTCGTTTTTAAAAAATCCAAAAGTGTGTTTTTCAAAAGCATGAAAATCCGCAGAATTTTTGACGCGCGCAGTCAAACCCTCATGTATGTTTCTTACTCCACAAAAGAGACATCAGGCAGCTTTAAACATAGTCTTTCGACCGTTCCCTTGTGGGGAACAAAAGCATTCAATACCTATACTGGCTCTTAAACGGACAAAGGCAATCAAAAGGTCATAAAACGCCCTCGATGCTTATGCAGCGAAGGCGTTTGTTATTATTTTTTTCGGCCTATTCGCCCTGTTTAAGAGACGATAGTCGCGATAACGTGGTGTTCGCCGTTAAATTGACTGTAATCAATGAGATTGCCCTGCACGTTTTTACCATCAATTTCTAGCTGTACCTTACCTGACCCAAGGCCATCGGGATTACGTACCTCAATACTATAATGTGCATCTCTGAAACGGCGCGACACAGCAAAACTAGGCCAGTCGGCAGGAATGCAAGGCACTATCGTTAAGCCCGCATAATCAGGTTTAATGCCTAATATAAACTGGCTCGCCGCGTAATAGCACCAAGCTGCGGTGCCTGTTAACCATGAGTTTTTAGCCTGCCCGGGCGTAGCAGCATCACTACCAGCAATCATCTGGCTATACACATAAGGCTCTGTTTTATGCAGGCTTTTAACGTCTTGCAAGTAAGCGGGCGAAATACTAGCAAAATATTCAAGTGCTTTATCGCCCCGCCCTAGCATGGCTTCTGCCACCATGATCCACGGATTGTTGTGACAAAATATTCCGGCGTTTTCTTTATAACCAGGGGGGTATGAAGATATCTCCCCCAAATACTTGTCGTACTGGCTAAACGCTGGCTGGTTCAGCATAATACCGTGAGGCGTGGCTAATCGTTTTGCAACAGAATCGAGTGCTTGGCGTGCCTTTCCATCTTGCATACCAATCCCTGCCATAACGCAGAACCCTTGAGATTCGATAAATATTTGGCCTTCTTTATTTTCGTGACTACCTATTTTTTCGCCCTTAGCATTGTAGGCTCGTAGAAACCACTCGCCATCCCACCCGTGCTTAAGTACAGCATCGCGCATTGCATCGACTTGCTTTTGTGCATAATGGGCCAACTCAGCCTCTCCTAGCTGTAAGCAGAGTTGTACAAAATCTTGGCCGTAAAGCACAAACTGCCCTGCGATCATCAAAGACTCTGCAATGTCAGACTTGCCGCGCTGAGTGGTTTGATAGGACTCGTTTGGATCTTCAGAAAAACAATTAAGGTTTAAGCAATCATTCCAGTCTGCCCGGCCAATTAACGGTAATCCATGGGGTCCAAGGTTTTTAACCACATGCTCGAACGCTCGCTTCAAATGTTCAAAATGATCTGGCTCTCCTGATTCATCTCCGTCAAACCCCACCTTTTCAGTGAGGATTGAAAAATCCCCCGTCTCTTTAATGTAATTAACCGTTGATAACACCATCCACATAGGATCATCGTTAAAGTTCCCACCTATGTTGGCGTTACCTTTTTTTGTCAGAGGCTGGTACTGGTGATAAGCCGAGCCATCTGACTTTTGCGTCGCGCTGAGATCCAAAATTCGCTCTTTGACCTTATCCGGCACCATGTGAGCAAACCCAATTGTGTCTTGGTTTGAATCACGAAAGCCCATGCCACGCCCGATCCCTGATTCATAAAATGAAGCACTGCGTGACAAATTAAAAGTCACCATATTCTGATATTGATTCCAGATATTAAGTGAGCGGTTGAATTTTCTATCTGGACTATTAATTTGAAACTTACTCAACAATTTATCCCAGTGAGTGGCCAAATCATCTAAGGCCTGTTGCACACTATGATTATCGGCGTAGCGCTTGATCAGTTCTTGCGCCGGGGTTTTATTGATGACTCCTGGGGATTGCCATTTTTGAGATTTTTCCACTTCGCAATAGCCCAAAACAAACACTAGTGTTTGCTCTTCACCGGGTGCTAGTTCAACTTCTACATGATGCGATGCAATAGGCGACCAGCCATGTGCATGAGAATTCGTAGACTGGCCTTGTTCAACACATAAAGGTTTTTCAACACCTCGATATGGCCCTAAAAAACTATCTCTGTCGGTATCAAACCCGCTGATGGGTTGATTAACCGAGTAAAATGCATAGTGATCTCGGCGCTCTCGGTATTCGGTTTTGTGATAAATAACACCATCTTCTACTTCCACCTCACCAGTAGACAAATTCCGTTGAAAATTAGTGCCGTCATCCTCGGCGTTCCACAGGCACCATTCGATATAAGAAAACAAACTGATTTTTCGGTGCCTAGCGCCTGCATTTTTAAGGGTCAATCGATGCACTTCAGCCTTTTCACCTAAGGGTACAAAGCAGGTAAGTTCAGAATTGATCCCTTGGTGATTCACTAGAAAACGGCTGTAGCCCATACCATGTCGGCATTGGTATTTTTCGGGCTGATTAGCCACAGGACGACCCGAGGCAGACCATATCTCATCATCGCATTTTAAGTAAAAATAACGGCCTGACGTATCGACGGGCACGCTGTTATAGCGATAACGCGTTAAACGGCGAAATTTGGGATCTTGATAAAAACTATAGCCACCAGCAGTATTTGAAATTAATCCATAAAACCCATCGTTACCTAAGTAATTTATCCATGGGGTTGGGGTGAACGGCGTAGAAATAACGTATTCTTTTTGCTGATCATCAAAATAGCCAAATTCGGTATTCAGGGTATCAGTGGATGGCTCGATCATGGGAAAACTCTCTCTTGGTAAAAACGCTGCCTAAAGGCCAAAGCGCTATTGATGATTAGTTTGAATGGTATTTCTGCGCTCAATAAGCTGGGTATTCATCAGCTGTTGCTTTTTATCCGTTAATGGATAAAACAGCATCAGCAATGCTCCGGCTAACCCAAAAGCTGCGGGAATAAAGCTCATAAGTTGTTGCATGCCAGGGAGTGAAGCTTCAATCGTGCTCGCATCCATACCGTCATAGCCGTAGCCTGCCAACACAACTAACACCAACGCGCCTGCGAAACCGTTACCGGTTTTTTGTACAAAGGTACCTGCGGAATACACAAGGCCGGTCGCCCGGCGACCATTCCGCCATTCTGAGTAATCAGCGGCATCACCTAACATGCTAAAGAACAGGGTTGGCATCATTGCGGCAAAAAACTCAGCGCTACAGCCAAGAACAAATATGTAGCCAATGTCTTCCCCTGGCAGCCAATAAAACCCACAGGTCAAGGCACTACTAAGAAGCAGGGCAGCAATAAATAAATTGCGACGACCGAGTCTATTTGCCAGATAGCTAGTGCAAAGCGCACCTAAAATTGACACCACCAACAATGCGATAAAGTACTGGCCTGTGAGTAACTCATCCCCCACAAAGTACTTGAAGTAATAAGCAATCACGCTGTACTTAATGCCGTTAAACATCATGGTAAGAAACCCCATCCCAAGCAAGATGAGCCAAGGCCGATTCGTCAACAAATCGAGCATGTCTTGCTGAGTGCCTGACACATCTCCTCGAGGGCGATTTAACATCCGGTGCACTAACCACGTAGCGGTTGCGAAAACCAGAACGAACATAATGCCAGTCGCTAGATTGCGGTAATAGAAGAAGAGGCTCATAGAAAGCAGCGGCACAAGCACAAAAGGAGAGTGTTTGGCCAAATCCCATAACTCACTGCGCAAGCTGCCGCGCACTTGTTCAATTGGCATCACCCGTTCTTTTGTGGTCGCTACGGATATCACCATAAGCGCCATTAACAGGCCAGCGAACACATACATGGTGTACTGATACCCTTGCACGTCGTCACCGCCACCTAATACGGCTACCAAGCTGGGCAGAAAGCCCATCACAAACAAGCCCCCTAGAAAGGCGCCTGCAAAACGAAAACCGGACAAGCTAGTACGCTCTTTATCGTCTTCGGTCATCACGCCCATCAAAGCAGAATACGGGACGTTATTTACGGTGTAAGCCAACGTTAGACCTATGTAAGTTAAATAGGCATATATCAACTTACCTGTGTCACTGAAGTTCGGTGTGGTAAAGCACAGCACCATAAACGCCCCTAGAAAAGGGGTAGACCATAAGATCCATGGCCGAAATTTGCCCCAGGGGGTGTGAGTACGATCGGCAATCATCCCCATGATGATGTCTGTTACCCCATCGGTCAGGCGCACCACTAAAAACAAAATAGCCGCAGCAGACGCTGCCAAACCAAACGTATCGGTATAGAAAACAGCTAAGTAAGCTAATGCGCCGCGCCAAACCAAGTTCGCAGCCGCGTCCCCCATGGCGTAGCCAATTTTCTCGTATAAGGGTAAGGTTTTCATTAATTGTGTGTGCTGTTGAGGGGATACTGGCTGGGTTGAAGCATTATTATTCCTATTACAGTGCTATTGAGACGACTGTCGTTTGCAACAACAGTACAAGACTGACGTGGTGACACACCTAGTCTTAGGTAATTGTTAGCCTAACGTTAAATGCAAATGAAAACGTTTTCAAGAGTTTTATATGTTTTTCTCAAGACGCTCTTGAACATGGCTGTTCATTCGAGCATTTAAGCGAATATTGAAATATTGAAAGGTAATGATTTCTCTCCACTAGGCCAGTGGCGGTTTGCGTTAATGCGTTTAATGCTTGAAAGGATTGACAGGAATGACAGGCCAAGTTAACGAAACCTGTGGCCTGATCTGGATGTCGCAGTGCTAGTTACACTAGAGCCTTATCTACGCTTTAGCTCTTTGTCCACTTGAGTTATTAGCACAGTGCTGCACTTTTTACGCTGGAGGCCCTTTTATGCTGATGGCTCTTGTGCACTGTGGCCTTATTCAAACGCTTATACTTTTTGAAAGCCATAGTGCTTAACATGTTCGAGCAACAGACGATTGCTTTTCAACCCAGCCATTAACTTACGCACATGTTGTTGGTTTTCCTGCAGATGTTTGACGGCGCTTTGTGGTGTGTCAAATTCCCTTGAGGACACATCATTCAAGGTTTCAAAGCCCATACCGTACAAGACATATTGATAACTGGCTGAAGGAAACATGATTTCATTTTGCACAAAGTCACTGCGGTTAGGTGGCTGAAAACGCCACTGCGTGAGTAAGGCTTTCAGCCGTGGTGATATAGATTCAGGTGCACGCATTTGTTGCCAATACGGCTCGTTGCGCTCGCTTAATACATAATGCAACTTTAGAAATTCGACTATGTTTTCCCAGTGCAACAAAAAACGCTGATTAAAATTATCCCGGATGATATGCATATGCTCTGTAGTAACAGGCATGTTTTCGGCAATGGCGGTAGCAGAAAGCTCAACCAATGCCAACGCAGATGCCTCTAGAGGCTCTAAGAATCCCGCTGACAAGCCGACCGCAACACAGTTTTTATGCCAGAAATGACTACGGTGGCCAGGTTCGAAATTGATCTTTCGCGCTTCAAGCGCGTTAGCACGTTCAGGCCCAATAGACTGCGCCACATAGGCTTTAAGTGTGCGCTGAGCCTGCTCATCGTCAGCATGCTTGCTAGAATATGTGTACCCTACCCCGCGGCGGTCCTGCAAGCCTATGTCCCATACCCATCCGGCCTCTTGTGCAGTAGACACTGTCGCCGAGACGATAGGCTCATCATCATTAGTGTATGGCACGTGCAGCGCCATTGCACTGTTGTTAAACAGCACGTCGCTTTTATCGATAAATGGCACATTAAAATGCTGCCCAAGTAATAACGAACGCGCCCCTGTGCAATCTATGAATAAGTCGCCGGCTAGTTCACCATTTTGACGGGTTTGTAATGCTTTAATGTCACCATTATCTTGACTGATAACACCTTCAACGTGATCTTGAATATGGCGAACACCTAGCTTAGCCACACAGTGCTGCTGGATTAATTGCCCAAATTTGCCTGCATCAAGGTGGTAACCATAATTGAGCACCCCTGCATATTCAGGGGTAGCGTTTTGCTTTGGGGCTAACCCCGCCTGACAAATATGACTTTGTGCACACACCACATCAGCAAAAGGATGCTCAGAGGCATAGGTTTTCCATGCGCTGTATTGATTTGCTTTACCATAACCACTTGGGATCACAAAGGGGTGGTAATAGAAGTCATTGTCTGTACCGTTTTTCCAGCCGACAAATTTTGAGCCCTGCTTAAACGCGGCACCGCAGTGGCGAATAAATTCAGTTTCGCTAATCCCCATGCGCTGCAAAGAGTTACGCATGGAAGGCCAAGTTCCCTCCCCCACGCCAATAATATTCACATCGGGTGATTCAATTAGGGTGACGTTAACTTTGCTTTGCTGCAAGCCGCATTGATGCTCTGCGGCAATGATCCCAGCGGTTAACCAACCTGCGCTACCACCACCGACGATAACGATATTTTTGATACTGCGGTTACTCATTTGTGACTACCAATGTTAAACATGACATGCCATTTACCGACGTTTTGGCACAATACTATTTATACTACCCCATCTAAGTGGGTGACACGCAACAACTACCTTATGTTTTCTTTTGTTCGGTTTGCTGTCTATCTATCACTATGCCTTGTTAGCGTTTATGACGCTTTGCAATAGCGCTGAATAAACTGCTGGTGGCTAGGCAGTTGGGCAACTCTTTGCTCTATTGCGCTGCGCATGCCGGCTAAAAAGCGCGTTAACTCATCCTTATTCATTTCATTCACAATACGGTGATACTGCTCTGGCTCAAGGCCTTGACCTAACATGACTTGGGTCCAAGAATCGACGCGGAATATATCGCCATCATCTAAAAATACCCTGCCCGTTTCTTTAAATAGGCGAATTTTGTGTGCCAAAGATGCAGGCACTTCCATGCTTTGGCAATGCTGCCAAAAAGGCGAGTCATCGCGGGTGGTGACCTTATAGTGCAATACAATAAAATCACGAATACTGTGCAGTTCGCTGGTGAGTTTTTCATTATATTCATCAATTGTGGATTGGCGTACACCATCAAAGGGGAACAAGCGCATTAATCTTACGATGCCGGTCATAATCAAATGAATGCTGGTGGACTCAAGCGGCTCTACAAACCCACTGGCTAACCCCAACGCCACACAGTTTTTGTTCCAGCCCTTGCGTCTGCGACCTGTCTTGAACTTAATCACTCTGGGTTCGTTAATGGGGACACCATCCAGGTTAGCTAGCAAAGTCGCTTTTGCTTGATCGTCACTCGTGTATCGGCTACAGAATACCATGCCATTGCCTACGCGACTCTGCAGCGGAATTCGCCACTGCCAACCAAACTCATGGGCGGTAGCCCGGGTATAGGGCAGAGGATCAGAATTAGCCTGAGTTTGCACCGCAACTGCACTGTCGCACGGTAACCAGTGTGACCAATCCTCGTAGCCAGTATGCAAGGCTTCTTCTATCAGCAGACCTTTGAATCCGGTGCAGTCAATAAAAAAGTCACCCTCAACAATTTGACCTGACTCAAGTGTCAAAGATTGAATGAAGCCACTTTCTTGATGTTTGTTAACCTGTTGAATTTTACCTTCGATTCGAGTCACCGAATCAGTGCAAAAAACCCGTAGAAACTTAGCGTATAGCGTGGCATCTAAATGGTAGGCAAAATTCATTGGCGCATTAGCAGAAAAGGCAAACTTCCCTTGCTTTGAAGCCTGAAGCTCATAGCAGTAATCCCCGAAAGGTATGTCTATCCCCAGTTCTTTCCCACGTAACCAAAAATGATGGAACTCCCCTGCCCAACACTCTTTTCCCGTGACACCGAAAGAGTGAATATAACTGTCGCCTTTTTGTCCCCAGTTATTAAATTCAATCCCAAGCTTAAAGGTACTATTGGTGGCTCGCATAAATGCTTGCTCGTCGATATTAAGCAGTTTGTGTAGAGTGCGAATAGGCGGAATAGTGGCCTCGCCTACCCCTACAGTACCAATCTCATCTGACTCAACTAAGGTTACATCTAGTGATTTACCGAGTAATTTAGATAGCGAAGCAGCGGCCATCCAACCTGCCGTTCCACCACCTGCGATAACCACTTTTTGTACTTTCTGTAGTTTCCGTCCGTTCTGGGTGCTCTGCTTTTTTTCGCTATTCAAGACTAACCTCGCCGTTGATATCATTGGGTTGGGTGTGTTTGATTCACCGCTCTTTTTAAAACTCTATTATTAAAGCTCTTTTTAAAAGCTCATCTTTCAATATAACTAAAAAACAAGCCGCGATAAATCGCGGCTTTAAATGCCGATTAACTCGGCAGACCTACAGGTACACACTTGTTACATATTAAAAGGTATATCGAGCACCCAAAGCATAGCGCGCACCAAGTTGTTCCAAGTTCCATAATTGAGCGGACGTACGGCCGTGACGGCGACTGTTCTCATCCGTGATGTTTATCCCTTCAAGGAATACCGATAAATCATCATTCACTTGATATGACACATTAAAATCGATTTGCGAGTAGGACTCGGTAAAGCCCGGCTCATTCACATATTGACTTGTCGTGTCCAGAAACTTATCGCGCCAGTTGTAAGCAATACGTCCCTGCCAGCCATCTTTCTCATACATGGCCACCAAGTTTGCCGTATCACTTAAGCCCACTAACGCGAATTGCGTTACTGAAGGGTTGGCAGTGATATCGTAACTTACATCACCATTAACTGTGGTGTAGTTGGCTTGTAAACCAAAGCCTGTGTCTCCGAAGAAGTGTTGAGCAGCCAGCTCGAAACCATAAATATTCGCACTCTTGTTATTTACTGGTTTTGAATTAATAAAGGTTAAGAACGGGTCATCTTCATTAGGTAACACATCATACTGGGCTTCGAATTGCTCTATGGTTAACGAATCATAAGCGATGTTGTTTTCCATGGCTGCCACCATATTAAACAAGTTAGTATCGGTTAACGGTTGTCCAATACGTTCAAGTTCAGCGGCCGCAGCCTCTGCACGCGGGCCAGCTGTCGCGTCACGTAGACCGAATACGCTTTCTTCCACCTGCTCGTTACCAATAAAGTTCTTCACTCGTTTATCGTAGAAGCCTAACGATACATAACTGGTATCTTCAAAGTAGTATTCAACGGATAAATCGATATTGTCAGACTCAAGTGGCACCAAAGAGGGGTTACCTGAGCTAGCTGTTGCAGTAGCGCCTTGGGTGATTAGCGTTGGACCGCTTGGCGTGCCCACGGAGGCTGCCGCGCTTAAGTTATTATACGTTGGGCGAGCAATGGTCTTACTGTAAGACAAACGCGCCTTGACGCCTTCCATCACTTCAATATCAAAATCAATACTGGGTAAAATGTGGTCGTAATCAGAATCGACAGCCACGTCTTGAGTCTCAGAGCCAAAGCGCACATTAAAATCGTTGTTACCCTCCCACGCTATTGCACTGGGCAAGCTGATGTTAGCGACCGATGTAGAATCAGTGCTTTCGTAACGAACACCCGCAAGAATATTGTACGGACGACCACCTAATTCTCCGTCTAATTCAAACTCTACATAAGCGGCGAATATGTCTTCTTCAATTGTGCGGTTAGTGGCGAACGGGTTGTCGGCTGCAAATGCAAAGCCGTATTCCTGCGCGGCAAATGCGCCAATCTGTGCTACATCACCAGTGAAACCTTGGCTGAAAATGCCGTTGGTGTTGTAGTCATCAAACTCGTCGGCAAAACTAAACGGCGTTAAGTAGTCAGCTGGCAATTCTCCCGGGTTTTCGATGCCCCAGTTACCCATAGTACGTCTGGTTAATGATTGCAATGACGTACTTTCCATTGAGCGCGACTCAACACCAAAATTAATACCGCCATCGTCAAACGAGTACTCACCGTCTAGACGGAATTGGGTAATATCCGTGCGCTGCGAATTAAAATTCATATCAAGAATTGCAGTACCTACATCATCTTGGTCAAGCACGCCATTACCGTTTAAGTTGTCACGTGCAGCGTCATCAAAATCTACCGTCATGATGGGGAAATCACCAGAGAAATCAGCCCCTTGCCCACGGTTGACATTGGCCCCTAACCCTAGGTTAGTCCAAGTACCATAAGGCGCATCTGGGCGCCCTTCGGCTGATGAATCATGTACATCGAAGAACATGACTAAGCTGTCGTTAACGTGATACTCAACATTAAAGCCCACAGATTTGTTTTCATTGACTTGGTTTAGCTCCTGAATGGCTAACCCCAAATCGCGCGGCAGTAAGTCACGGCGTTCTTGTTCAATTAATATTGGGGTTTTAACCACTTCATCATCAAAGGTGAGCTCTGAGAAATAGCCATCATCCATCCAGATTGATTGCTCTGCGCGAGCCTCGTATAAGTCCTGTTTTGAATAGGTGTAATCCAAGGTTGCGGTTAAATCTTCTGATGGGGCATATTGAAACGTAAGCTGCGCATTCGTCCGTTTACGTTCACGATCAGCAATTGAGTAACGTAAATCAGCTGGGATGGCAAACAGTTGACCGTCTGCTGGGCCATTGTTTACCACCACCGCAGGTCCATTAAAGCCAGGTAAATTAGGATCTGTTTGGTTAGGTGTTTGTGGAATGCTTCCCTCGTAAGGGTTAACACGCCATTCATTAACAAATGCACCCACTGCGGAGCTGTCACGCTCTTGTACACTGGCAGATAAAGACACACCAAAAATGCCGTCGTCATCAACAAAATTAAAGAACCCAGACACTTCAGGCGTTACGTCGTCACCCACACGGTTAGTGGTGTCCATCAATGCTTTTGCGCCAACAGAGCCGGTAAAACCGCTTTCAAGTGCGTCTAGTGGGCGCGCTGTTTTGATGTTAACGGTGGCACCGATACCGCCCGTTGCTATGCTTGCACGACCGGTTTTATATACTTCTACGCCACGTACGCTTTCAGATGCTAAATCAGCAAAATCAAATGCCCGTGAATTTGGCGTACCCCCTCCTCCAGGAATAGCTGCACCTGGCATGGCACGGCCATTTAGCGTCACCATGTTGAAGTCGGGACCAAAACCACGCGCCGTAATCTGGCTTCCTTCACCGTTACTCCGACTAATAGAAATACCTGTGATGCGTTGCAATGATTCCGCTAAGTTAGTATCAGGGAACTTACCTATGTCTTCTGCAGAAATGGCATCGACCACACCAGCAGAGTCACGTTTGATCCCCATAGATTCTTGAATGCTCGAGCGCATGCCTCGTACTTGAATCACCTCCAAGTCATTCGCGCTTTCTTGAGCAACTGCAACCACAGGAGCAAGTACCGTAGTGCCAAGCAATATTGAAATACTCTTGGTAAGTAGGGATTTATTAAATTTCGCATATGTGTTCATTTTTGTGCGTCCTTTGTGTTTCTATTAGTGGAATTAACCTAAACCATACAAGTTGGAAGTCAGCTATACTGCTCTTGACCACTTTTTTATTTTTCACTAATGAAAGTTGGCCTTCCAAAATACGTTACGCGGTCGCTGTAACATCAATACCTTCAGGGCATAAATCTATGTTTTGCATTTGCCTAATTGGGTTTCGCTCAACCGACAATGTAAACGTTTTCATAATGCTAGGTTTATTTTAACAATTCGTCAACATTTTTAGTTGATAAGCCGTTTTATTTCAAACATCACCATCAAGCTAATGAAATGTTACAAATACATTAATACAAATGCGACGAGCATGGGTATCACAAAATCGGTGACTAATAAGACAAATTCGGCGCAAAGATGGGGCTGTTTTGACAAAGGCCATATAAACAAAGGGAAAAGATGGACAATGAAAATAGTAAATTTTGTATACCCGCCTATCCCTAAAACGTCAATATGTTAATAAAAGTAGATAAATCAGCGCTAAAAATATATGTAGAGCATAGTGCAACATGTGTCAATAACGACGGTAAGTCGGGCATTAAGTGCAATAACAATGAAACAAAGGTTAACAAATTAACCTAAAAATATTTAAATATAAAGCATGGCGAATGAAAAATGATGAAAACGAAAACATTTTTCAAGAAATCTTGCATAGGGTAATAGTGCCGCACCTATCAGGCAGACTTGCACTAATAATTGGCTTATTCCACGGTGCTACCTCGCCACTGTGTGCATGATTACCATTCAGACATTAAGCTTTATGGGTCAATAATATAGCGCTAGTATCTGCAAATCCGGTCAAGTCAAGATTATATGCATTAATAAATGAGTAAAGAGCAGCGTATCTGCCTTTGATTAAAATCCGCCGAAAAAGCCGAGATTTTCTACATTCGAGGGTTAGGAATACTAAATGACCAAGCCATTTTAACGCCGTGCGATAAAACACGTTAACTCCCCTATATGCCTTACAGAAAACGTTTTCAAATACAACTTTGTAGATGTAGCTGTTTAAAAGTGTTGTGAAATGAGCGCTTTGGGGATTAAAGAAGTGACACAACTAGGACTAGTTCAAGCCGAGTAGTTGGATAAACCGGTCATCTATTTCCGCTTTTGCGCCGTTTTCAATCAAACCTTGAAACGCACGATCGAACTTGTCCATCCACTTTCGCGCCTCGGGGTATGACGTTGAAATGATGAAATGCAAAGGCACTTGCTCTACATCTTTCTTAAGCACAACTAGCTTACTGTCTGTTAAGCGGTCATTATTGACCTCATTCACAGAAACATAGTCATTTGTTAACCCTGCATCACTCCACCCCCGCTGCACATGGCCTATGCATGCGGCGCCATCAACTACGCGATTAATCTTTAAATTGAGGCTGTCCACTACACCGTCTTTTACGAAGTCAGCTGAATAGCCGTAAGGCAAGCACAAACGTTTATTCTTCAATTGTTGTACATCAGTAAAATTCGATGCCTGACTTACATAGAAACGTACTGGAATAAAATTGATAGGCTTAGAAAAATAGTATTTTTTAGCCCGCTTAGCAGAATAGACATAAGGGAATGTCCCCAGAAAACGTTGCTCTGTAGTCCATCGTTCTCCCCTACTCCATGGCAAGACGTGTATATCTACATTGAGTCCCATCTCAGCAAACGTGCGCGTTACAAGCGCTTGAGACCAGCCTCCGTGGGGCATCTTGGCTGATATAAAAGGGAAGTAGCTTTGGCCAGTTGTTAAGCGTATCCGCTTATTTACCGCTTCATAAGGCTTAGGGGCAACGCTCTGCTCGCCCGCAAATATAACGCGAGCATCATTAGGTTCAAGCGAATCATCCTGATTAGCGTGAGGGAGGTTTGGGCTGTCTAATGCAGATGCCACTTGCAGAATACTAATTACAGAAAATAGTAAGCAGGCCTTCAAAGCGAAGGTAAAATGCGGTTCCCTGGCAGCCATGTCTGGTTGAAATTCCTATTTGCAGAAGACGAGTAGGTAATAGACGCATTATGCATATTACCTGCTGCAATTCTATACAATCATGGCCGATATAAAGGTGGTCGGTTGTGTAGCCCGTTTGCGAATGATATTTTTACCATTCGCTAAGTGCCGACATACTGAACGTTTGCCCTTGATAATTCAGGATCACATGTTGGGGCTCTATATGCTCGATACGCACTTTCTGTGCAATCATATCCCCTTCCTGTAGCCTAATGTTATTCACCTTCACCCACCTATCTTGCGCTGAAGAGGCATACATGTGCGTGGTAAAAACCATGGGCGGCAGTTGCGTTAACACCCATGCAGGCAACTGATCGATACGCGGTGTATCTTCACTTTTTGTTTGCGTGGCTTCAAATGGCTGTTCAGGCTCTTTGTCCAATTCAGTAATCGCCTTCTCGAAACGTTTTAATAAGTCAGACGATATTCTGGGGCTTGGCTCTGGCTGTGCTTCAGGTCTGGGATTTACTTGCTGTTCAGAGGGGTATGTTGTCTCAAGTTGAGTATTGGTATGCGGCTGGTTAGCAGGCATTGCGACTGATTCATTAACTGCATTTTGGTTACCGCGTGTTTGACCATCATCTGGCTTGTTCGGTTTAACCGATAACCCTTTTTCGCCGATATTCGCAGACGGCAAGTTTACCCCTGGATCCGTTTCGCTCCCTAGCAAATTATCAGCAAGGGCTCCATTTGCGTTTACTGCAGAAATAGCATTTTCTCGACTGCCTCCAGCGGAACCTTCAACAATCGCGGCGTCATCTTGTGCCGCTGGAGTGGTGAGCTTGGCTAACAATGACGGGGCGATTGCTCCGCCCCACCCCAATGCGAATCCAATGATGACCACCACTAAGCCTTGCAATAACGGTTTGGTATAGTACTGCCAACGCGAAGGTAACGCCTGTACTGACGGTAAAAACAGACTGCGATTAAATTGATCTGACACCGCGGCATCAGCGCCATGAATACCTTTAGTGCCGCCGGCGCGATCACTCTCAAGTAATTTTTGCGTTTGTGATTTTTGCACTTTGGGGCGGTCAATCTCCACGGTTTGGGCAGGGTCAATCTCAACCTGCTGAACGCCCATTTCCCCTAGCCCTGTAACCATTTCCATACTGGTCACTAAACCGGACTTACGTATTTTGATAGGGCCGTTTTGCTGCGTGATCTTCACTATCACCATGCCAGGTAGTAAGGCCTCAATATTGATAAGATTATCCATACCAACGGCCTCCCATAAAGCCTAAACCGAAGGCCAGCACAAACAAACCAGCGAGTATTAATGTACGCTGCTTTCCTCTGCGCTGTGCTACTACATCAGCGCCCAAAATTTGCTCTGCTGCTGCATAAAATATATGGGTATGTACCACGGGAGCTTGCTTAGTAAAGGTTAACGTTAACGCTCTATCGCACAGTAAATTAATCACCCTTGGTATACCGCCAGTGACCTGATACACAGCGCCTAGTGCACCCGCACTAAAAACACTACTATCGCCATTTGCTACGCCTAATCTGTGATGAATGTAAGCTTTTACTTCACCTGATGTGAGCGGTAGCAAGTGGTAACGGGCGGTGATGCGCTGGGCTAATTGGCGCAGCTCGTTTCGTTTCAACAACTGCTGTAATTCTGGCTGACCGATTAACACCACTTTAAGTAGTTTTTCGCGGTTGGTCTCAAGGTTGGTCAACAAACGTAACTGCTCAAGCACTTCAGGTAATAAATGCTGGGCTTCATCCACAATCAATATCGTGTTTAAGCCTGCATTGTGATTAGTCACCAGCTTGTTAAGGATCAAATCTGTAAAGTATTTTAGGCTCGCTCGTTCGTGCTGATAATCTATGCCTAGCTCGTCGCAAATGGTGGCCAGTAACTCAATGGCTGAGAGCGTTGGGTTAAGCACCATGGCGACCTGAGTATTGTCAGGTAACTGTTGCAATAACTTGCGCGACACAGTGGTTTTCCCCGTACCGACTTCACCGGTTAACATCACAAAGCCACCACTTTCCCGTAACCCAAAGGTCAAATGGGCAAGCGCTTCTTTGTGTCTTGGACTCATATATAGGTACGCGGGATTAGGTGCGATTGAAAACGGATTATCTGAAAGTCCGAAATAATTAAGATACATAGCTGCGGTTCTAGTGGCCGATTGAGGATAAGCGAAAGATAAACTAACGGCTTCATGCCAGCTTGTCAAAGGTAAGACGCCTTAAGTATAAGCCGAATGTTTGTTGCCCAAGCTATGCAGTTGTGACCTGTGTATTTCTAATAAATTCAATAGCTAAGCAAATTTTTGTGGATGACTCATTTTTACTCGATGTATTTTTACTCAGTACATTTTTTCTCTTTTGATTAATCAGGCATAATAAGGCGATTCTCAAATTTAAGGTGACTATGCAAGTATATTTAGTGGGTGGGGCAGTACGGGATAAGCTACTCGAGCGACCAGTAAAAGATAAGGACTGGGTTGTCGTGGGTGCCAGCGAAGCCGATATGCTGGGCAAGGGCTTTCAGCAAGTGGGTAAAGACTTTCCAGTATTTTTGCACCCTAAAACCCAGCAAGAATACGCCCTAGCCCGCACCGAGCGTAAAGTAGGTCAAGGCTATGCCGGGTTTGAGTGCGACACCTCTACCAATGTCACGCTTGAGCAGGACTTACTGCGCCGCGACCTTACCGTAAACGCCATGGCAATGGATGACAACGGCAATATTATCGACCCTTTCAATGGCCAAAAAGACCTTAAAAATCGCGTTTTACGCCATGTGTCTGACGCGTTTGAGGAAGACCCGCTGCGCGTATTACGCGTTGCACGTTTTGCGGCGCGCTATGCCAGTTATGGCTTTACCATAGCGAATGAAACCAAAGCCTTAATGGCTAACATAACCCAATCGGGGGAGCTCAGTCATTTAAGCCCTGAGCGTGTGTGGGTCGAAACCGCAAAAAGCTTACTTGAAGATACCCCCCAAGTATATTTTGAAACCCTGCGCGAATGCGGCGCCTTAAAAGTCTGGTTTCCTGAGCTTGATTGCTTATGGGGCATTCCTAATCCAGCCAAATGGCATCCCGAAATTGATACGGGCATTCACAGCATGATGGTACTGGAACAATCTGTAAGGGTGTCTAATAAGCTCAGCGTACGTTTTGCCGCATTAGTGCACGACTTGGGCAAAGGTTTAACACCACCAGAAGAATGGCCATCACACCGCGGGCATGAAAAACGTGGCCTTGCGCCCATTAACACCCTTTGTGAGCGGCTAAAAGTACCCAATGACTGTCGTGATTTAGCGTTATTAATGAGTGAATTTCATAGTCATGTGCATCATGCGTTTAAACTCAAAGCCGCCACGATTAATGATTTTTTAGACAAATGTGACGTGTGGCGAAAACCTGAGCGCTTTGCTGATTTATTGTTGGCCTGCACTGCGGATGCCAGAGGGCGAACCGGCTTTGAAGAGCGCCCCTACCCCAACGCAGATTATATTTGGCAAGCCTATTTGCTCGCCAAAGAGGTCAACGTACAAGAAATAGTGCAAGCAGGTTACAAAGGCGCGGAAATAAAACAGCAACTCAGACAAAAACGCATTCATGCTATTGCCGCAAACGTGGCATAATAGTCGTCCGCTTTTGTAGCATCCAAACGATAAACAGAACACACAAGGCTTACCATGTTATCCACCACTCAATTAAACACCATGCTGACACTGCAAGACGGCATGAACCAGAAAGTTAACCCACAATGGCTTAGCGCAAATTACGCCTATTTACGCGCCGCCATGATCGAGTCGGTTGAAGGTATTGAGCATCACGGCTGGAAATGGTGGAAGGCGCAACACAAAGACTTGCCCCAGTTACAGATGGAATTGGTCGATATTTGGCATTTCGCGCTATCGTCAATCATCATTCAGTTTGACGGTGACATAGCGCAATCGTCGAGCATTATTGCTCAGCAACTTGCATCAAATACCAGCAGTGTCATGTTTGACGGTAAAAGCTATGATTTCACCTGTTTAGATATACTGGATAATTTACAGTTAATGGCTGGCCTGTGCGCCGCTAATCGTTTTGACGTCCCTTTGTTCATTAAAATTGTTGAGCAGGCAGAAATGAATGCCGACGAGCTTTATCGTCAATATGTGGGCAAAAATGTTCTAAACTTCTTCCGTCAAGACAACGGTTACAAAGAAGGCAGCTACCATAAACTATGGAACGGCCGTGAAGACAACGAACACTTGGTTGACGTGTTAAACGCCTTAGATATTGCCTTACCAGATTACAGTGATCAGGTATATCAAGGCTTACAGCAGCGTTATCCAGTTGCTTAAGCACGCAGTTAAAATAACATCTCGGGGGCTACATAATATTGTAGCTCCATAATATTAAGTACAACGTTAAGAAGCATATAAACGCCATGTTTGAGCAATTAGAATTAGATGATGAACTTTGCCGCGCAGTCGCCGATCTAGGTTACAGCGAACCTACCAGCATTCAACAGTTGGTCATTCCAGCGGCGATGGAAGGTAAAGACATACTAGCATCCGCCCCAACCGGCACCGGAAAAACGGCGGCGTTTCTATTGCCCGTATGCCAATTCTTGTTAGATTATCCGCGCCGTCATCCTGGCTCGACCCGTATTTTGATTTTAACCCCAACCCGAGAATTAGCTCAGCAGGTTTATAACCAAGCACTTGAGTTAAGTCGTTACACAGACATAGTGTGCGGCGTGATCACAGGTGGCATTAACTACGGCACCGATCGTGATACCTTTGAGAAAAACCTCGATATATTGGTGGCCACACCGGGGCGTTTGTTCGAGCACATCGAACAAGAAAGCTTTGATTGTCGTGACATCGAGTGCCTGATTTTAGATGAAGCTGACCGCATGCTCGACATGGGCTTTTCTTCTATCGTTAATCAAATATCGGCTGAAGCCCGCTGGCGCAAGCAAAGCATGTTGTTTTCTGCCACGTTAGAAGGCGCTGGCATTAGCCGTTTCGCCAAAGACATACTCAACGACCCCGTTGAGTTAGAGGCTGCATCTAGTCGTAAAGAGCAAGGCAAAATTCATCAATGGCTGCATATCGCCGATGATGCAAAGCATAAATATGCTCTGCTAAAACACATTCTGACCCATCAAGTGGAATCTGCCGTGGTGTTTGTTAAAACCCGCGACCGTTTGAACGAGTTAAAGCAAATACTAGAGCGAGACGGGTTTACCGTATGCTGGCTACAGGGCGAAATGCCTCAAGATAAGCGTAACTTGTCCATGGCCAAATTCCGCTCTGGTGAAGTCAAAATATTAATTGCCACCGACGTTGCCGCCCGTGGTATTGATGTTGAAAACATCAGTCATGTTATTAACTATGATATGCCGCGCACCGCAGACGTTTATGTCCACCGTATTGGTCGTACAGGCCGCGCTGGCAACAAAGGCACGGCCATTTCTTTGGTTGAAGCACACGACATTGGTATTGTGCCGAAAATCGAACGCTATACCGAGCAGCCGCTTAAACGACGCGTAATTGATGAGCTGCGCCCCAAAAATAAAGAAGCCAAGCCGCCAGCCAAAAGAAAGATCAGCAACAGAGCGAAAAAAGCCGCTGGAATACCATTGAAGAAGAAAGCCAAAAAGAAAAAGAATCGCAGTTAAAGCGCGTCGTTTTAGTCTGCTGCTTTAACCCGATCTTTCGCATTTAATACGTCTAGCTAAGCTGAATGTAACGCACA
>NZ_BAEP01000053.1 GCF_000315015.1 Paraglaciecola mesophila KMM 241
AACAATCCGAAATAGCCCCAATTCTTCATCGTATGATGAAGGGGATATTAACCAAACGTTTTCCCCATTTTCGATAAGTGCGTCAATTGCTGAACGCACTACAAGACTTTTACCAGTCATAGTACAACCGTCGATAATCGACAGTGTGCTATTGCAAATGTTATTGAGCGCCCTGAGCTGAATATCATCAAGCTTAATACCCAAAGCACTTAGCTTTATTAGCGTTGCTTCAACATCGACTCTTACATTTTCTTTATCGCTGTTTAAACGTATTAGTCGTTTTCTCAGCAAGGCATTAACCGTTTTCTCTATGGCGTGATGACCTAAAACCTGAATCGTTTGCGTTTCATTGTTTAAACATAGCGTCGGGTAGTCAGATTCAATCCGTTCTATTTCATTTAGCTCTAATTCTATACTCTCTGTACCAAGTGCCTCTTGAACTGAATCAATAGGTAACGCCATATGCCCTTGCTGGCTGAAATCGGAATAAAGCAACGACTCAACAAAGGAAATAGCTCTTCTACGGTCGTTTTTCCTTATATTAAAGTGTTTTCTTATTGTTTTATCTAATTCACTCCAGTTTCTGTTGGGCGCTCTCACTGAGTTAATGGGGTAGAGCAGGTAAGGGTTCTTTTTGATATGCTCAACAGCCTTATCACCAAGTAACTGGCGAGTTGTTTCGATTAACTCCAGCGGTAAACATTTACTTTGAAAGAACGTGTTGAGAGCACTTTCCTGAGTAACTTTCTGCCAGCCATTCAATAGATTGGATATCAGAACGCTCGACATCTTCAATTTTTTGTTTTTGGCCAGCTCGTCTACATCGTTCCCACTAAGCAAATTAAAAAGTTTATTTTCATAGACACTAACGAGTTTTTTAGCCCAAAAACGGTTTATCCCAGCAAAATTGGCGTTATGGATAAGAAAGTCAGCAAGTACTTTGGGGCACAGATGCTCATCGGGTTGAAGCTTGGTCGCATCCTCTACTTTAAATTGTGAACCATACGTATGGTCGCTAACATGCTCACCAGTGACACGCCATATTTCTCCAACCAGAGGAATACTATTTATCGTTTCAAACTCTGCAACAGTAACGAGTTTTTGTCCCTCTGTGTTCAACTGAAATATGGCTGAAGCACCTCGGTTATCCCTTGCGGTATGAATGATGTGAGAGACAACGCCTGTCAATGTAACTGCATGATCTTCAAAGTTGATACTTGCCGCTCTCATCCGTGTTCCTTAAAGTGGTTATAAAGGCGTGGAATGTAACGGCCAGTTGCTAAAAGAAACTCTTCAGATGCGAGATCAAGCCGGATGGCGCTCAAGCTTTTTTCTAGTTCATCAATTTTATCCTCCAACATAGAAGTCGATTCATCACTCGCTACTCTAACTGGCTCCTTGGCTGGTTGGGAGTTTGAAGCATTAGCTAGCTTCTGTTTGCTAGCAAGTTCTTCAATCGGCCCGTTTATTTCAAACAGCTCTCTTAACTCGCTGTTTGTCTCAATTGTAGATTTGGGAACACCGTGTTGTTTACATATCGCCGTTTTATTCACCTTACCTTGATATAGAGGAATATTAGGGTTGGTCGCCAACCAGTCGAAAATCTTTTTCGCGTTAAGCTTTCCTTTTTCCTGAGCTGAGAGCTTTTTCTTTGGTTTACTCATCTTTACTCACCGGAAAGCTAATTACAGAGTTGGATTGTTCAATATCCGAAAAATCAATATTGTTTTCGATAAGCCTAGCTTTAAGTTTATCAATTTCGTTCTGAAGCGTTTTGTTATCGTTCTCCGACTGTTTTATCGTTTTGCTCTTGAAGTCCAACTGCTGCGACATGACATGCCGTGCATCTTCGAGCCTTGTTTCTGCAATTCGAACATCTTTTTCAAGCGCTTTATTGGCGATGCGCAATTGAACAAGCTCAGCCGCCAACCCATTGCTTTTTTTTTCGCTAAACGTGAGCTTTTCTTCTAGTTCGTCAATCCTTGTTTTCTGCTTGTTGCTGCGTTGAATCGATGCTTTTTCTTTTAAAAGAGCAAAAATACTTGCCCGATCTTCGTTGCCTTCAACACGAATACGTGTGGCAGAAGGTGCAGCTTTCCATGCTCTATCTGAAGTTTGGGCGGCGGGGATGTGGTATTTTTTCACGACTTCTTCGCTATTTTCCTTGCCGTTCCATAATCTCAATCCGCGAACACTTTTAGGAAAATCCTCAAGAACGTAATTGCCTTTACTATCTACCTGTTTGTTTCCATTAATCAGTTTGAAAGGAATACCTTCATCAAGCCACAGCTCAAGAATATCCAGCTTTTTATCAATACGACGAAAAGCCTCCTCCCTTTGCCGTTCTAGCTTGTCACTTTCTTTGCTCATCGTTGATCACCTTCAGCAAACAATGTTTTGTTGCGCTCCATAGTTCGCTCGTGATGCTTTATCAAAATCGATAGGTTCGACACATCACTCTTTGCCCTTAATCGTTCAACAGGTAACAAAGAAAAATCAGATTGTTTCTTCAGCAAAATGCCTAAGTCTTCCTTCAGGATTGTTAACTGAGTTCGCTTGATCTCTTGATAGGGGCAGCTTGAACACTTAAATGGTTCGCAAGGCGCTTCATTCCCATTTGAGTCACCTTGTCTCCGGTGACATGTTGCATGAGCCTTTGGTCTGCGTTTATGACCTCGACTACCCAACACTTGTGCCATCGCCTTACTTTTGTCATTGACTGATAGGTCTTTAAAATCCCTGCCAAACCTATCGTTAGTCAAATTATTAAACGTAACGCTCTGGTGAAGAGTTCGATAAACTTTTTTCAAATAGGCTGGGTACTTTCCCGCCATTTCTTCAGACCCCATAAGCAAAGCTGCAATATCTTTGGCTGTAGCTTCTACGCCGACTTCTTCAATGACTTTGTCGAGAGCTTTATTTTCTTCTTTGAGTGCAATTGTCGATTCAGCCGCTTCATCTTTAATGAACTTCACTTTGTGATGCAGTTGCTCGTGAACGTCTCTCGCTTCTGGCTCAGTCACGTAAACCATCGTATGATCTGGGTCGATGTGACCAAGTTGATGGCATAGAGCCAATAAATCGGCATTCTTATACTGATAGTGGTAGATGACTGCATAAATGCGTCGGAAGGGATGACTCTTAGTATCAGGCTGATCGCCGAGCATTAGCTGCAAAAAAGCATTGCCCGTGATTTTGGAATCTTTCCCTTTGTTGAAGTGGTATTTGTAGAATCCAAAACTCTCATCTTCGTTCAATCGAAAATTCGGAACGATAAACAAACCTTCAACGCCATTCGGTTGCCATGCTTTCTTTAAAGCGATTAAGCACTGAATAGCTTTAGTGCTGCCATTGTTCAATGTGTACCATCGGCGCTTCCTATTTTTCTCGTTGTAAAAGTTCGCCTGATACCAATTGAGCCTTTTATTAGCACATCGAAAGTGTTCTTCCGTTATTCCTATGAGCGGGCTTTGGATTTCAGCTTGCCGTCGAGCGTTGTAGGTTTGTAAGACGATATAGCATGCTGTCATTAACAACGTACAGATCCCAGTAATTGAGAATTTGTCAGTCGCGTTTCTCGATATAGTCAGGCTTGTTTTATGGACCTCAAGACCCGTTAATTTCTCTAGCTTTTTAATTTTTTGAGATTTACCCAAATATTCTGGGAACCTGCACTCTGTGAGTGTTCTATCTTTCAAACCTGCGCTAAGTTCCTTGTTCTTTAAACTCGTCACTTCCTTCACTGTTGAAATGATGAGCGGAGCATACTCAAAAACCCATTTATGTGAGCCACCAAGCAACGCTATCACTTCTTTCACATCAAGGTTTTTTGTCCTCCTCGGTGTTGTGCCAATTCTTTTAGACAAACTGTACGGGTTAGGAAACGGAATAAACTGCATCTGGTCACGACTATCTAGCTTCGCAAAACGATTCCATGTGCCAAACCAGTTGTTTAAAGATTTTGCAGAAGGCTGACTTGGAGTTGGCGCACCTTTATTCGCAAAATGTTTTGTGACTTTTCTTCCTTGAGTTTCCAAGTGATCCGCTACCTTTTTATAAGTCGAACGCGGGACCTGATTCTCCAAACTCACACAACCGATGTGCTGAGCGATCAATCTAACACGCAAACTGACCACAGACGAATGGGGGTAGTCATGAGATCTGCATAAAAATGGATCTAATTCATCTTTCTCGATGAGCCTATCAATTAAAGTATTGACGCGCTCGTGAAGTTGGAGCGCAACAGGGATTCCGCCCTGTTTTAATGAATCTAACATTTCGCTGATTTGTGTTTCAGGAATGCTTCTAAGCCTCAAGTGGCCGTGCAGGCACATATATTCAATGAATTGTGCTGCAACTGTTAGTTGAGACATCAACCCTGTTTTAACGAATGTAGGAGTATGTTTGGCATTATTTGCGTAGACATCGACGATTTCGATAAGTACCTTCGCATAGTCAGGGAACAACAAAATAGGCACTGGGTGCTGCCATCCCGCAGCACCGGGTATCCATATATTTTTAAGGTCTACCGTTCCTTCTTGTTTGACCGACTCATTGGCTTTCGCTCCTTCAATCACCGCCCAAAATTTTAATACAGTCCCTTCCAGTGCTAACTTTTCGTCAGTCACTGCGAGTTGCTTGGCGTTTTCAACTAATAGGTCTTCGTGCTCACTAATAATTTTTTCTGGCTGATCAGCATCTAAAAATTGATATTGAACATTATTAAGCATCGGCTAATCTCCCTTTAGCTTTTTTAAATAAAGAAGGGTTTGCAAACTCAACGTATTTGGCGAGGCCAAACGTAAAGCGCATATCAGGGGCGATATATTCATCGAAGTATTCTTGTCCATGTTTGTCTAACAAGGCCATTCCACGGCTAAGGTAATAGGCTTGACGTCTGAGCGTGTAAACAAATTCCCCGACACCAATTTGAACTCTATTGAATTGGCAGCCATCACCTTTATGGCAAAGCCTTCCTCTACAGATGCCGTTCTTCTTAGATTTATCTACGGGAGCGAAGATGTCAGTGCATGACGAACCATCTGGCAAAAGAAACCATTCTGGCAAGTCATCCTTGTTCTCGCTAGGAGCGATGAGGAGATCCTCGTCAATATTCTCAGGATCGAATCCATACTTTTTCAGCTTCTCATTTTTGTCTCTAAACTGAACTGTTGTCTCCAGTCGTCGTTGGAAGTCAGCGTTGTTAGCTTCATATTCGAGCTGAGCTATTGGATGCGACAAATATCCTGCTGTCACTCTGAGACTGCCATGATTTCTCTCCATTTGGGACTTGATTACATCACCATCGATCCCCTTCCTTAAGTTGATTTGATGTTTTGCCAAAAGCTCTAGACGAAAATAGGGCAGGGTATGTTGCTCTCTGAAATTATCTATGTGACGCCCAGATAAAAAGCTGAGTTTTGTCGAATCTGGTGTGTCCCATAAACTTTTTGGCTCAGCACCGTAGCTGATCATGTTGTCATGATGTTGAATGAGAAAGCTGATCACCTCACGAAGCTCCTTCTCATGCGGTTCAATGCTCACAGGCTTTGTATGCTTGCTGACCTTTTCTTTAAACCCGCCAATGGTAAAAGCGCTTTGAGGCAATGAATCAGGTAAGTTTGAACGGTCTAATATAGCGATAACATCTTTGTTCCAAGTTGTTTTTATCGCCAATCGAATATAACAGATGAGTAAGATATGTTTGGGCAGAAAAACACTGCTCCAGAACAAATCTTTCATACCAGTTCCTGTGTTTGGAAACCAATGTTTAACGTAGTCAGGAACTAGATTCCTCTTATCTAAACAGTAGGTTCGCAAGGTTATACCTAAAGAGAGTTGGTGCTGAACATATGCACCTAACATGACTTCTTTAGTGTATTTCTCTCTGGTTCTAAATAGCCTTGTGCGCTTTAACAATTTGCCCTTACCAAGTTGGTTTTTCGAGACAATTACAGAGACCTCTTCTGGCATTCTAAAAGTGAATTGTCCAGATTCGTCAATGGACGTGTAGGGAGCTA
>NZ_BAEP01000052.1 GCF_000315015.1 Paraglaciecola mesophila KMM 241
TTTCGCTGCCTTTTTGTTAGGTGTACTGGAAACTAGTGTTTAGCCTTTATGATACTGAGCACTATATTTGTGCACTGCATCGACAAATACTTTAGCGTTCTCGGGGGGAACATCTAAATGAATGCCATGCCCTAAGTTGAATACGTGCCCTGGGCCTTCACCAAATCCAGCTAGTATTGTCTGCACTTCTTGCTCTATACGTTCTGGTGCAGCATAAAGCATGGATGGGTCCATGTTACCTTGTAAAGCGACTTTATCACCCACGCGGGCTTTCGCGTTGTCGATATCGATAGTCCAATCTAAGCCTACTCCATCACAACCAGTTGCGGCTATAGACTCCAACCACATACCAGCGTTTTTGGTGAATAAGGTGACGGGTACTTTACGACCATCATTTTCGCGGGTCAAACCATCAACAATTTTATGCATATATTGCAGTGAAAAGTCTTGGTAATCGCGAGGAGACAATACGCCACCCCAAGTATCAAATACCATGACTGATTGAGCGCCTGCAGCAATTTGGGCATTGAGATATAAAATGACGGAGTCAGCAAGTTTATCAAGCAATAGATGCAGCGCTTTAGGATCGCTAAACGCCATCTTTTTAATCTTAGTAAACGCCTTGCTTGAACCGCCTTCAATCATGTAAGTGGCTAGTGTCCAAGGACTACCAGAGAACCCAATAAGTGGTACTTCACCTTGTAAGTTTTTACGAATGGTACGCACTGCATTCATCACATATTGTAATTCTTGCTCAGGATCTGGTGCGGGTAGATTCTGAATATCTGCCATACAAGTAATTGGTTTAGAGAATTTTGGACCTTCCCCTTGCTCGAAATACAATCCTAACCCCATCGCATCAGGAATAGTGAGTATGTCAGAAAACAGTATAGCGGCGTCTAAATCAAAGCGACGAAGAGGTTGTAGCGTCACCTCGCATGCTAGCTCTGCATTCTTGCATAATGACATGAAATCACCGGCTTGCGCGCGCGTTGCTTTGTATTCAGGCAAATAACGGCCTGCTTGACGCATCATCCACACAGGGGTGACATCGACTGGTTGGCGAAGTAAAGCGCGTAGATAACGATCGTTTTTTAACGAATTCATGAATTTCCTCTATACATCTGTGAAAGTAGTGCGCCAGTCCTAGGCCAAAAAAGTCGACATTGTACCTTGTTAATTTCAAGGAAGAAGCGAAATCAACCTAAATTTTGTAAAAACTTGCAACGTAACCAGAAACTCTGTTATAACAATGTTGCGCAAGCAAACTAACAATAAGAAGCTCGAAAAAACGAGACTTAGACGCTAAAATATTCGAACCCCACTTAAAGTGGGGTTTTTTATGTCTGGTGTTTTTTTCAGTCTTGGCAAATTTCTTCAATCGTGCGTTCAATTAATTGCCCTGCAATAGAAAACTTCGGTGGTATATTCGGCAGCTCGTCATATTTAAACCAATGGGCTTCAATGATTTCGTGCCCATCTACATTGATATCACCGCTGTCAAAGTCTGCTAAGAAGCCGACCATTAATGAATGTGGAAAAGGCCAAGGCTGGCTAGACATATATCTAATATTTTTTATCGCGACACCCACTTCTTCAAATACTTCTCTGTGAACAGCATCCTCTAGGGTCTCTCCGCTTTCAACAAAACCAGCCAATGTTGAGAACATATTGCGTTCTTTCTGGGGTTTACCTTGTGCCAGTAAAATTTTGTCTTCGTGGCGGATAGCAACAATAATGCAGGGCGATATTCTTGGATAGCATCTGTGATGGCAGCGATGACAGTGCATGGCCATTTCCCAATCTATTTTTTGCATGGTAGAACCACATTGGCCGCAAAACCTATGAGTACGAAGAAATAGAGCGACTTGCCAAGCTCGGGCCGCCACAGAAAATATATCCATTTCATCATGAAGCAATAACGATCGGAGGTGACTTAGTTCTAATCCCGCTTGTTCGATGAGTTCATTACCCATATCGACGAGATAGCACACTTGCCCATTATGCTCACCTACCTGCACAACTTGCTCTTTGTATGCGTGAGCAAACTCTAGTTTGTTCCATGCTTCGACAATTGGACCAGGCTGCTCTATAGGCACTAGCAGTTTTTCGGCGCTGAAAATAAACCAGATGCTGGGGGCATCAACATTGATGTTTACATTTTGTTTGATCATAGGTTTTTATCACTTATTTATCGGCACTAAGATGATACTGCTACCTACTCGATGAACACTTTTAGTAGGAAAGAATGCAAGAATTATCACTTAGCGATATAACATTTTGCACCTAAAACAGATTGGTTCAGCTTTCATTAAGAATTGCTTGTCCACAATGATACTCATTATGTGCATTAATTCCTCAACTTTATGAAGTAAATCAAGCTACTATTCATACAAACCCTTTTAGATGAGTGATATACTTCACTAAAATAATCAGATAATTATGATTGAGCGCTATTCTTTTACGTTTAAAAGGCAGCTTGATTAACTGGAAGGTCTGCAACATAAAGATGAGTATTGGATCGCAAGTAGAAAAAGCACGTCAATATTGTGAACAAAAAGGCGCACGTTTTACCCATTTAAGAGAAACCGTGTACGCCCTATTGTTAGAAAAAGAAGGTGCTGTTGGTGCCTATGACTTGCTTGATACATTGAAAGAAACGGAAACGAATGCTAAGCCTGCGACCGTTTACCGTACTTTGGATTTTTTGCTTGAGTTCGGTCTGATCCATCGATTGGAATCGACCAATGCATTTGTCGCTTGTCATCATTTCGGGTGTAGCCATCCAGTACAGTTTTTAATATGCGACAATTGCGGCTTGGTTAAAGAAATTCAATCTGAAGGGCTGCAAGATACCTTAGTAAAGCATGCTGAGTCCCATGGATTTAAGGTGTCAAAACAAACTATAGAGGCGCATGGTTTGTGTACAGCATGCCAATAGTATTCAAGCGAGTGCAGATATTTAGTAATCGACAGGAAGTATGGCAACAATGAATGCAGAATTTATAAATCCGTTCATTGCCGCTTTACGCAACGTTCTCAGTACCATGGCCCAATTAGAGTTGGTACCAGGCAAGCCACAGAAGAAAACGGATTCTGCAGCGAAAGGTGATGTGTCGGGTCTAATTGGCATGGTTGGTGACGATGTGAAAGGGTCACTATCAATTACTTTTGAAACCAGCATTGCGCTTAAAGTGATGCATAATATGCTCGGAGAGCAACTAGAATCTGTCAATGAAGACGTGGCCGATATGGTTGGCGAAATCACCAATATGATTTGTGGTGGTGCAAAAAACGAATTAGCTAAACTTGGTTACAATTTTGGTATGGCAACACCGGTTGTAGTTTTTGGTAAAAATCATACACTGAGTCACACGGCATCTGGTCGAAAATTGATCATGCCATTCGCTAATGAACACGGTAAAGTGTATTTAGAGATGTGTTTTGACAAATAGTTTACCGATTTGGCAACAATTCCAGTTAAGCCTTCGTGCTAAACCTAGAGGATTTCATCTCATCACAGATGAAATAGAAAGGCAGTTAGAAGTTTTAGCGACGATAAACATTGGTATCTTGCATTTGTTTATTCAGCATACAAGTGCCAGTTTAACGATTAATGAAAATGCAGACCCAACAGTCAGGTCAGACCTAGAGAGTCACATTAATCAAGCTGTTCCAGAGAATGCGGCATATTATCTGCATATTTATGAAGGTTCGGATGATATGCCAGCACATATTAAAGCCAGTGTATTTGGGAGCAACATAACAATTCCTATACAAAACGGAAGGTTAGCGCTAGGTACATGGCAGGGAATATATTTGGGAGAGCATAGAAATCATGGTGGTGAGCGTAGCGTGATTGCAACAATTACCGGCCAATAAATATTTTACACACTGAATCAGAGTATATATCGACGTTAAATCGCACGTTATATCGAATGATTAACACATTACATTAAGGACGTTTATTATGAAAAAAACCATGACAGCCATGGGTATCTTACTTGCTTTTACCAGTGGCGCTTTCGCACAATCTGCGCCAGTAGGCGACAAATGGGTAGGTGGTTTCGGTGAATATTATAAAACTGATGGTGAGCTAGATGGCGCGCCTACATTTTATGATGACGGTGTTGGCTTCGGTGCTGAACTAGGCTTTCGCTTTAAGCCTCAGTGGGCTGCAAGATTAGAATGGTCACACTTAAACATCGACCAAACTAATGGCTTAGGTGATGAGTCTGGTAACCGTCTTGGCGTTGACGCCATGTACTTCCTGCCTGACGACTTAATGTATGTATTCGCAGGTGTTAAGCACCTTGATATCACAGACAGTTCACGTCTAGCTAACGTTGGTATCGGTAAGCACTGGTCAATCAATGACAAATGGCGTGTTATTACTGAAATCGCTGCATATCATGATTTTGGTGAAGCGTATAACGACGTAAGCGCAAAAATTGGTCTAGCGTATAGCTTTGGTGCGACTTCAGCGCCAGTGACTCGCGATTCTGATAACGACGGCGTAAATAACAGCATGGACAAATGTCCTGGTACTGCTCCTGGCGTTAAAGTAGACGCTATGGGTTGCGCACTCGCCGCCGCTGTGACTGAATCTGATTCAGACAACGATGGTGTCTTAGATAGCAAAGATAAGTGTGCAAACACGCCTTCAACTGATCAAGTAGATGCAACTGGTTGTAGCATTTTTACTGAAGTTGAAGTTGAAGAAACATTGCGCATTTTGTTCGCCAACAACAGTGCAGAAATTGCAAACCGTGCAAACAGCGACATCCGTGACTTTGCAGCATTCATGAAGCGCTTCCCTTCAACTGATACTGTAATCGAAGGTTACGCGTCAGCTCCTGGTGAAAGTGACTACAACCAGTGGTTATCTGAAGAGCGTGCAAAAGCGGTACGTATGGTATTGATTGAAGATTACGATATCAAACCTGCTCGTATCACAGCAGTTGGTTTCGGTGAAAGCAAATTGCTTGACGCACCTACAGCTAAAGAAGCTAACAAAATTAACCGTCGCATTGTAGCGCGTGTTAGTGCTTCTAAGCGTGAGAAACTAACTAAGTAATTACTTGGTTCTATAACAGTTTCGAGTACAAAAAAAGGAGGTGAAATTCACCTCCTTTTTTATGTCTGCGATTCAGTTGAGAGGAAGATTAATACTCGTCGTCTCTGGGTGGCCCGGCATAATTGTCAAATCGAGAAAACTGTCCTTGGAAGGTAAGTCTTGACGTACCAATAGGGCCGTTACGCTGTTTACCAATAATGATTTCAGCCACGCCTTTATCTTCACTGCCTTCGTTATACACTTCGTCTCGATAAATAAACATGATCAAATCGGCATCTTGCTCGATTGAACCTGACTCCCTCAAATCCGAATTAATTGGGCGTTTATCTGAACGCTGCTCTAGTCCTCGGTTCAGCTGCGAAAGGGCAACTACTGGCACTTCCAGCTCTTTCGCTAGAGACTTTAATGAGCGAGAAATTTCGGCGATTTCCAAAGTACGGTTATCACTTAAGCCCGGCACCTGCATCAGTTGCAGGTAATCGATCATAATCAGGCTAATACCACCGCGATCGCGAGCCAATTTACGTGCACGCGTACGCACTTCCATTGGTGTCAAACCGGATGAGTCATCGACGTAAAGGTTATCTTTGTCTTTGAGCATGGCCATAGTGTTGGACATGCGGGCCCAATCTTCATCATCTAATTGAGCGGTACGGATCTTGGTTTGATCTACGCGGCTTAGTGAGGCAAGCATACGCATCATGATCTGTTCGGCGGGCATCTCTAAGCTGAATACCAAAACTGGCTTTTCTTCCAATAACATGGCGTTTTCACACAAGTTCATAGCGAATGTGGTTTTACCCATAGAAGGACGCGCGGCAACTATGATCAAATCTGAAGGCTGTAAGCCACTGGTTTTCTTGTCTAAATCTGTGTATCCGGTCGAGACACCAGTCACTTCTTTATTGTTTTTAACTAATTCTTCAAGGCGGTCAATGGTTTTTGTTAGTACTGATTCAATGCCTCGGGGGCCTTCGTTTTTTGCGGTACGCTTTTCTGCAATTTCAAAAACTCGACTTTCCGCCATGTCGAGTAATTCGCCGCTATTTCGACCTTCGGGGTTATAACCCACATCGGCGATATCGTGAGCCACACCAATTAACTCTCTAACAACTGCGCGCTCTTTTATAATATTGGCATAGGCGGTGACGTTAGCGGCACTTGGCGTGTTTTTCGCTAACTCGCCTAAATAGGCGAAACCACCTGCTTCTTCGAGTTCGTCTAGATTCTCTAAATCTTCTGAAACAGTAATTAAATCAATGGGATGGTTGTTTTTCAGTAAACGCAGAATCGCGCCATAAATGACCTGATGAGAGCGGTTGTAAAAATCTTCCTCGGTGACAAGTTCAGCGACTTTGTCCCATGAGTCAGGTGCAATTAACATACTGCCCAGCACAGATTGCTCTGCTTCAATGGAATGCGGAGGAACTTTAAGCTTTTCGACTTTTTGATCTTTATTTTTTGCTGAAACGGCTTTCACAGAAGGTACATTTATCCTCAAGAACAGGTGACTAGTATGCGCCAAATTACCCCTGTTAGTAAAGGTAAGATAACGCAGTAAGGTATGGGGTTAACGATGAAAATACGGTTATAAAAAAGTATTATTGTCAGCCAAAGTATGGACTATTTTAGCACTACAAATCTTGCGAATAAGCAGATATTGCTGCTAGGAACTCGCTGCCATAGCGGTCTAGCTTGGTTTGCCCGACGCCATTAACCTCTAAAAAATCGGTTTTAGACTGTGGCAGTTTATCGGCCATGTCCGCCAGAGTTGCGTCGCTGAAAACGACGAATGGAGGCACATCTTCTCTTTGTGCAATGGACTTTCGTAAGTGCTTTAATTTGGCAAACAATTTACGATCGTAGTTCATCTCTTTGAGTTTTGATTTTTTGCCAGAATCAATTGTCAGACGCGGCACCGCTAACGCCAGTTCTAATTTACCTGCAAGTACGCCTCTGGCTTCCTCGGTTAGTTTAAGCACGGCGCTTTGTGTAATGTCGATGCGCAGAAAACCTTTGTGGATCAGCTGATTAATTATATTGTGCCAGTGCGCATCAGACTTATCTTTGCCAATAGCAAACGTACTGAGGCTATCATGACCTTGCTCAACGATGCGTTTGAGCTTCTTACCACGTAACACATCTATGACATACTGGCTGGCGACATTCTGACCTAAACGATAAATACACGACAACACCATCTGCGCCGGTACAGTTCCATCGAATCGCTTCGGTGGGTCGAGGCAAATATCACAGTTACCGCAGTCATGGGCAGAATATTCGGAAAAGTAGTTGAGTAAGACTTGTCGCCTGCAAGTCTGAGCCTCTGCGAACGCCTCCATAGCGGCAAATTTTTGCAATTCGATATCTAGACGTTCTGGGTTATCACCCATACCAATCCATTGGCGTATACGTGCAGCATCTTTTTCATCAAACAAAAGTAATGCTTCTGCCGGCATACCGTCTCGCCCAGCGCGCCCTGTTTCTTGATAATAGGCTTCCACGCTACGTGGCAAATCGAAATGAACGACAAAGCGCACATTTGATTTATTGATCCCCATACCAAATGCTACGGTGGCCACAATGATGTCGATGTTATCTTGAATAAAATCCCGTTGGATTTTATCTCGTATCGGGCCTTCAAGGCCGGCATGATAACCAGCACAGTTGATACCTTGTCTGGCAAGCGCAATACTCAAATCGTCAACTTTTTTGCGGCTGTTACAATAAATAATGCCGCTACCTTCTTGTTGTTTTACGTATTGAATCACCTGATCAGTGGCTTTGTATTTGAACAATTGGTTGTAGCGGATATTTGGCCTGTCAAAGCTACCCTTAAAAATGAACGGATCCTGTAGGGCGAGTTGCTGCAAGATATCACTGCGTGTTGTGATATCTGCCGTAGCGGTCAGCCCCACCACCGGAACATTAGGAAATTGTTGTTTTAATTGACCTAGTCGACGGTACTCTTTGCGAAAATCATGACCCCAGTGTGAAACGCAGTGGGCTTCATCAACGGCAAACAGGGCGAGTTCTAGACTGTGTAAGCGCTGAATAAAATCAAATTGCATTAAGCGCTCAGGGGCGACATAAATGAGTTTGTAACGACCATCTTGCATGCCGCGATAAACATTGTGCATTTCTTCGCTGCTTAGATTTGAATTAATATAGGCTGCACTGACCCCCGATGCTACGAGGGCGTCTACTTGGTCTTTCATAAGTGCGATAAGAGGTGAGACAACAATGGTTAACCCCTCGAGCACCAAAGCCGGTATTTGATAACAAAGTGATTTCCCTCCTCCCGTAGGCATAAGTACTAAGACATCATGACCTTGTAATATCTTTTCGATGACGTCGTGCTGACCGTCACGAAATTCATCATAACCGAAAACCGTTTTTAAAACGGATTGGGCGCTGTTGATAGCGCTTGTAGCGGGGGGCATTTGGGACAAAAATCAGGCTCTAAAACAAAAATTCTGCGCGCATTTTACGTGTTTTTACACCATACATCACTTGCCAATAACTAAAAACTTCGTCACATTGGGAACTTCGCCGGAATAAGGAAGATTATATGAGCGATAACAAAAGCTTAACGCCAGAGCAGTTGGCTGAATTCGTCATCGAGTTTTTTCAAACCAGTATGCCTTTTAACCAAGCGCTGGGATTTCAAATTGAAACCTTGGCTGATCATGAAGTGCAAATACGTATGCCCTGGAGCAACATGCTCATGGGTAACCCGGTACATAAAATTTTGCATGGGGGAGCAACCGCCGCCATTCTCGATACAGTAGGCAGCGTGGTTGCACTTATGTACGGAATAAAGCAGCTTAAACCCGAAGACGTCGAAGACTTTAAAAATACCTTAGCCAATAACGGTACAATCGATATGCGGGTAGATTACTTGCGCCCAGGAAAAGGAGAAGAATTCGTAGCAACCGCTAGCGTTATTCGTAGGGGGAGAAGGGTAGCCGTATGCAGAATGGAGTTACACAACGAGCAAGGTCAACATATTGCATCTGGGACAGGGACTTATTTAGTTGGGTAACTAAGTAAGGGATCTAGCTAAATATATTTGCGACCTCTGTGACTTTATTCCTTTTGCCATGTGACTTTAATCATTGACTCTTTTTCTTCGAAACTTTGCTATAAAAATATATATAGTTAGAACTCAGAGTTACAAGTAAATTATCTCTTTGCGTGTCTTGGCCAATATTGCCAAGACCTTGTTCTGTATAGGGTGAGGTATTTGCGCCTTGTTCATTGCATTTATAAATAAATCGACCCCCCGATTAAAATCGGTTTCTGTTATATCCATGCCTGCATGCACACGGACCATAGCGTCGCCAGTGTATTCACACTGCCCTCCGGTAAGGTAGCATACATGTTCAATCAGCTTTTCTCTAAAGCGGTCAACATCTGTATCCTTAAAATATTCAAAAATAACCCGATCGAATTCAATTTCTTCAATGAAATTTTCTACTACTTCTTCTACCTTTGGCTGACCGCCCATCTGAGCATAAACTGATTGTTGAGCATGTGATACGCATGCGATCGTTCCAAAAATAAGTGATATAAGGAATAGCATCAATAATAGTTTTATAGCATTCATTAAAGTTGTCCATTAAGAGAGAGGTAGACGCCATCTTGACCATTTGCGCCGGCTATTGAGCCTAAATCTGCCCACGCCAAGGTCACACTGAAATGTTTGCTAGGAATATAGGTAATGAAAAGGTCTTTCCAATCATCTTCACCTAAGCCTAAATTGTCGGGTTTCTGTCGATATTCAATACCTACCGCAAGGTTGCGAGAAAACAAGATACCCGCAGACGCTTCTAACATCATTTCATAGTCATCGTTGTTAACGCCGCCGAAACCTAATAAACCCATTTCATTGGCTTTC
This sequence comes from Paraglaciecola mesophila KMM 241, assembly GCF_000315015.1. Taxonomy (GTDB): domain Bacteria; phylum Pseudomonadota; class Gammaproteobacteria; order Enterobacterales; family Alteromonadaceae; genus Paraglaciecola; species Paraglaciecola mesophila. Next base: position 9,978 of record NZ_BAEP01000052.1, read on the forward strand.
GTTGCTCTAACGGTAAGGTTCCACACCGTATTGTAACCTGCAAGCGCACCTAAATGCACTTTGGTAGCTGCAATGTAAAAATCCGTACCAGCGGCGCTTTTATTGGCACCAACGGCTTTAGCAATGCCTTCGTCCTCAAGCACTTTGTGTTGAATTCCTATGCTTATTTGTGGCCAGCGAGAATATACAACGTCTCCATAAGCGCGATACTTAACGCCGTATATACTTTGCTTAATATCGACCCCCGCCTCTTTTAAATCGAATCGGTGTTGAGCGACACTGACTTCAACCTGATCGTAAAAAGACGCGCTTAACCCCAATACGTTTAAGCGATAATCATCCATATTTACTTGCGTCATAAGCGCACTAACAGATACTTCATCTCGACTATCGTACCCCGATAACGTGGCCCATGGAACAATACCGCCGCCACCGCTGCCTTCTAACTGCACTAGACCTGCGGTTGCTATGAGTTTGCCTTCCTGAGAAAAAGCCGCGTTGCTGAGTAGATAAAGTAGTAACGCACTTGAATGTCTAAACCATGTTTTTCTAAGCATCTTGTTCAAACCAGTTAGTTAATTGGTGTGTGTTTTGCCAAGTAATCAAATCATCGAATGGGATGGGTTTACACATGTAATAGCCTTGCGCAAACTCGCAACCCCATTTTTTCAACAAAAGGAGTGTCGCTTGACTTTCTATACCTTCGGCCACCACATTTAGACCGAAGCTGTGAGCTAACTCGATAACTGTTTGCACGATTTTCTGATCACCTTGCTGAGAATCAAGGGATAGGACAAAGCTTTTGTCTACTTTTAAAGTAGTGACAGGCAAATGCTTTAAATACGCCATGGACGAGTAACCGGTACCGAAATCATCAATCGCTATCTCAAAGCCTCTATCTCTAAACGCTTGTAACTGCTGAATTGCCTTTACAGGCTCTTGCACCAAATCGCTCTCTGTCATCTCAAAACTCAAGGCCTTACTGCTTAATTGGCTTGTTTCCATTAGCAAAGATAAATGAGGCAATAGGGACTGGTCCATCACATCTTTCGCTGATAAATTGATGGCGATACTCATCTCAATACCAGCATTTCTGAGAGTAACCGCGTCTTTTATGGCTTGATTGATAACCCAGTCAGTAATTTTTCCGATGAACCCGGCTTGCTCGGCAACGCTAATAAAATCGTCAGGGGAAACAAAGCCCAGTATGGCATTGTTCCAACGAATCAAGGCTTCTACCTTAGTGACCCTACCTGTTTTTAAATCTAACTTAGGTTGGTAAAAAAGGCTCAACTCATCTTGCTGCTCTTGCAAAGCAGTTTTAAGCTCAGCAATAATGGATAATCGGCGAAGATAACGATGCTCAAACTCCGGTTGGTAGGCAAGTATCGGCTGATCTGACAAGTTCGTTTCATCGAGTGCGATATTAACACGTCTGAAAAGCTCTTCGGCATTGGCCGCGTCATACGGGCAATTCAGCATTCCTATGGATAACTTGGCCATGATGGATGAATCACCAGTATCAATGGGTTGTTCTAAGCTATTTATAAATTGCACGACCTGTTCAGGTGAGAGGTGTTCATCAGGCACCCAAAGTAGTTCCCCGCCTGCTAATCTAGCGCCTAGCCCACCATGTTCGAGTATTCGATTGGCAAGTACTTGCAGGCAAATGTCGCCATTGTGATAACCAAACACGTCGTTAATACTTCGAAAACCAAACACGTTAATGCCTAATACCTGAAAGGGTTTATTTTCCTTGAATTTAGCGCAAAGCAGCGCTTCCATATTGTAGCGATTATTCAAACCGGTCAGTATGTCGTGCTGTGCCTGATAGCTTATTTTTTCCTCACGTTTGCGAATGTTAGATTGCATCGATTCCAACGCTTGGGCTAAGTTTTTTACTTCGGTAGAGTTAGAATGGGCAACGATCGTCTTATTGTAGTCACCGGTGGAAATGCGCTGGGCAATATCCGCAAGCGCAACTAGTGGTTTAGCAACTTTTCGGGAGAATAACGCTGCAAAACACAATGCCAAAATAATTGCTAGTAACGCTATGAACAAGATATTCAGCTGCAGAGCGTTAAAATCTGCAAATAGACGATGAACATCATTCGACAGTGTAATAATCACTTTTAAATTCCCTTCGTCCGCCAACAAAAACTGCCGAGATACAAAAGGAGCATCATTGAATAGGGTCAGTGAAAGCCAAGACAACGTTTGCCCTTGCTCTGATAACGCGACCTCTAAAATTTCACTAGGCAAGGTACTGATTGTGAGGTTATTTGCTCCATCGGCTTGCACTTGTATGGTGGTATCCAACTGAGTGACATCTTTGAGCTGTTGAGCCCATCCATGATCTATCTCAAATCCAATGACGGCGACGGCAATAGGGGTCGGCGCATCGATAGTCAGCATCATTACTTGGTACAACTTTTTATCGATAACTAGCAACGACGCTGCACCACCATTTAGCAGGGCATTTTGTATTATTTTTGAATAAGGGAAGGGCGTTTCTGTTGGCAAAATATCCGGAACGCTAGTGATGTTGCTGCCGCCCAGAGACACTAGCGCCATCAAATCGGCTGTGATCCGCCCGCCATGGTTGTACAACGCGCTGTTGATCGTAGGAATATCGCCTGAAGCAACGGCTTGTTTGAAGCCAAAATCAGCAGTCAATACACTTGCTGAGTTGTAAAGCACGTTCTCCCGACTCTCTAATACTTGCTCAAAAACGTTTTGAGCGACTTCAAGATCACTGTTTAATTGATTTTGGGCGTGCTTGCTCGTCGAGGTCCACACATTGATGAGTATCAGGGTGGCGGTGAGTACAACCAAACCTACAACAAGACGGAAAATGCTTTGGTTTAGCTTTCTAGTGGCCAATTACTGCTCCCTAGAGGAAAATTTACGCGAAAACTTGCGGCGTTTAACTTCTGTTTTATTTTTCTCTAAAAGCGCCAAGGTCACTGTTTTCAGTTCACTTACTCTATTGATTGTACTCTTAGTCTTTTCATTAGCCAGAGTATGTTCTCGGGCGAATGACTTCGTCACGCGCTCTGAATTACTGGCAGACAAATTAGCATGCCAAAAAGTAAACTCAGTTGCTTGTGTGCGCAGCCTTGCAAGGCCATTTTGGTCTGTGACGGCGGTAATTTCATTTTCAGCTATATAAATGTAGCCAAGCATCTGGTCGTGAATATTGCAGCCCAATACCACGACGCCAGACTTGTCAAATCTAATAGGAGTGGAGTCTTCGCCTTTATAAAGTCGTATCTCAAAAGGCTTAGGCTGAGAAAAACTGTAAATATGGTGACGTATGTCATCACTGTTCGGAAAGCGTACCGACTGGTATTTTTGTACAACCAAAACATGAGGAGAAAACTGCGAATTGATTTGATCCATTACTGGGATGTTGGCGATATCATCGGTGGGTTCCCCGCTTGCACTCACAACGGCATTAGCAATAGGATTGCCGATTTGATCAACGATTTTAAACTGTATTTCTTGTGTTGCGCTGGCTGCATAACTAACCAATGAAAACACGAGCAGGGAGAATTTGTCCATCCAGCGTGATTGGTTGGTGTTAATCTTACATCCCTTTCTCATAAGAACTTGAATCCTATTATCTGGCTTATTATTTAGCGTCATTTTTTGCACAATTTAATATTACACATGCATCTTTAAAAAGCACTTTGGATCGTAAATTTGCATAAAATTCGTCAACTAGGTAGGTTTTTATAACTTAAAAGCACTAAACGTGATGATGAGACAGGCTTAATCAAAATCAACTGATGCTTTGGATATTCTTTTTATCGACTAACATAGGCATTTACATTAAATTGCCAGTCAACTATTGAGCTATTAGGCGCGTTGTAAATCTTTCAGCGGCATATCATCGGAATCGTTATAAATGTTAAAAACACAGTGGGCTGATAAAATTTTAGATTGGGCTCAGCTCTATATGGGTAGTCTTATTTGGACTCTGGTAATGCTACTTGTGTATGTGTTAGTCACTAAATGGACCTTGCCTAAGATAGAAAAGAAAATAGATGAAAGTAATTTAAAGTCACCTGAAGTGCTGAGGGCTTACCATATTATTCGCTTGGTCGTTGGCATATTAACCTTAGCGGTAATATTAATAGCGTGGGGGATCGATTTCAGTGGGTTATTAGTGATATCGACCTCGCTTATTACTCTAACAGGTGTGGCATTCTTCGCGAGTTGGTCATTGCTGAGTAACATAACAGCTTACTTTCTGCTGTTATTTCAAACGTCATTTCGCCGAGGTAATTTTATTCGTGTATTGGATGCTGATAACTATGTGGAAGGCTTTATCACTGAGATCAACTTATTCAATACTAAGCTCATCACCGAAGACCGAGAAATTATCGTTTATCCAAACAACCTAATTCTAACTCGCCCTAGTATTATCAACCCCAGAGCGAAGTGGAAGACAGTGGGTAAGTTTACCGATAGACCTGAAAAGAAAACGCAGCAAATACGTAAAAAATAATCCTACTTCTAACTCATTTGCCACCGTTAAGCATGCTAAAATAGGTCATATATCAACACCTAGCTTGGCGTGCCTGTTTTTAACACGTTTTCACACAGTGATACCTTAGCTTAAATTGATACTCGATCAGTCCATTCGAATAGCTAACAAGTATGAAGCCGTAAATGAGTATAGATTTTCCACCCGTTCTAGAGCACCTCTCACTTTTCCTTAATGCCCTTTTCAGTAACAAGGTTGTGTTAACTATCCTGCTGGCATTCTTCATTTTAGGCGTAAAATACGCTTTGGTGAAAACCGTGCGAAATCGAGCCATCAGCAAAGGGAAAGACAAGCGAGATTTGGTCAATAACATCAAGAATTTTATCAATTTTGTAATGTTGTTTTTGCTACTAAGTCTGTGGGCAGGGGAGTTACAAAACTTCGCACTTTCTATTGCTGCATTTGCGGTGGCTATTGTTCTTGCTACTCGCGAGTTTATTCAATGTGTAATTGGTTTTTTCTATTTGGCCTCTACCCGTCCTTTTCGTATTGGTGATTGGGTGCAAGTAGGGGAAATCGTTGGTGAGGTATCTGAAACTGACTGGATGAAAAGTACGCTATTAGAGGTAGACATTCATAAGTATGAATACACAGGTAAAACATTGTTTATTCCTAACAATGCGATGATCACGAACACGATAAAAAACCTGAACTTTTTAAAGCGTTACGCGACGCACCATTTTAATATCACACGGGACCAGAGCGTTAATCCCTATTTGTTTATTGATCAGCTACAGGCAAAAGCTGAGTTGTATTGTGCGGATTTTAAAGAGGTTGCCTACCGGTACAGTCAAACGATTGAGAGACGCCTCGATGTAAAAATTGCTGGTCCTGATCCTCATATTAACGTTTCTACTTCGGATGTAGGCGACTCAGTTGTGACAGTCGCGATTTTTTGCCCAACTGAACGCGCCATAGAAATAGAACAAAAACTGATTAAAGATTTTATGACAATGTGGTTTGCCGCTAGGCGCAGCGGCAATGTTTTATCATTTCAGAATGAACTTGATGAGAAAAATAATATCGATGATAGTGCCAAGTAATAAAGAGATGACGTCTCGCGCTTACTTTTGTCATAAAACTTGCTTAGTCATCGATTGTTTTCATAGCCGATAGGTAAAGTGGGATCGCATCGCTCTTCTCGCTATCTAATTACAGAGGTCACAGTGCTCACTTTACGGACTGTTCAATTATTTTTTTCTCGGTTGATCGCACTTCTCGTGCTTGTTGCCCCTCACGTTTTTGCGATGTCAGTTGATATTGAAGGGGCAGATGATAGTCGTTTAGAAGAGAATATTGAGACACATATCGGCATCATTGGTGCCCCTGTAGGGTGTGAGCTTACGCCAAACTATCGCCAAACTATCAAAGAAGCGGTAACCAAAGCGGCTCAAGCAATTGGGTATTATCAGCTTGAAACCTTAAGTATACGTATATCAAAAGACCAAGAGTGCAGCGAGTTGTACCTCTCAGTGCGAGCTGGTACGCGAGTGAAAATCAGTCAGCGTCAAATAGAGCTAGTTGGAGCGGAAAAGCCAGACACGGTATTGCAAAGTGTTATTGATAAAGCCCAGCTAAAAGAAGGTACTTTCTTAGAGCAAAGTCAGTATGAAAGCCTAAAAAGCAAGCTGCTGTCTACTGCTCAAGTGCGCGGCTATTTTGATGCGAAATTTACCACCCAAGAAATTCGTATCGATTTTGATACTTACTCAGCCAGTATTCACTTAGTCTTCGCTGCTGGTAAGCGTTATGCCTTCGGAAAGCTGCTCATTCCAGAAGACGACAAAGCGCAAGTCCTTATCCAAGAAGTCTCTACCTTTAAAGAAGGTGAGCCTTACCACGCAGACAAGCTAGCGGAGTTTAACCAAAATTTAAAACTTACAGGCTATTTTCAACAAGTTGTGGCGCGTCCACTGGTCAGCAAAGCACAGGGCGATGAAGTACCCATTGAATTGATTGCCAGCGCTAAGCCCAGAGACACATTCAACATAGGCGGAGGTATTTCTACGGATACTGGCCCCAGCCTACGATTTAAATGGCAGCGACCCTGGGTTAACAGCAAGGGGCATAGTTTGTCAGCTGACGCATTTATCTCAAGTCCAGAGCAAAACATCAGTTTGAAGTACAAAGTGCCGCTTGAAGACCCACTGAATAATTATTTGAGTTATCAAGCGGGTCTTAAAGCCGAAAATGACAATGACACCCAAAGCGAAGCGATCACCTTGGCTATTCAACGCCATTGGGGCGAACCTGATAACGATTGGAAACGTATTGGTTTCTTACGTTTAGAACAAGAAAAGTTCACTCAAGGAACTGAAGATGAACAAACCACTACTTTATTGTTGCCCGGTGTCACTGTAAGTCGGCGCAGAACACGGGGTGGGTTGGATCTCAATTGGGGGGATAAACAGCAATATACCTTAGAGGGCGCAACCCAAGAGGTGGTCTCTGATATCGATTTGGTGCGTATTAGTTTGCAATCTAAATGGTTGCGTTCCTATGGGAAACATCGCTTATTCGCTCGGGCAGAGTTAGGGGCTATTGCGACCAATGATTTCTCTCAAGTGCCATCGAGTTTGCGCTATTTCGCAGGGGGAGATCAAAGCGTACGGGGATTTGCCCTAAATACGTTGTCGCCAGAAGAAGACGATGAATTAACCGGCGGGCAATATTTGAGTGTGGCGAGTATCGAGTATTCCTACCCGGTGGCAACCGATTGGCGCCTAGCTGTTTTTACGGATGTGGGTAATGCAAGTGATAAACCATTTAAAGATCTCGCCACCGGTGTTGGCTTAGGCGCTAGCTGGGTTTCACCTGTTGGACCAATACGTTTTTATTTTGCTCGAGGTAACAGTGTGGAAGAAACCACATGGCGCTTTCACTTTTCCATGGGGCCTGCTTTATGAGGCTATTGAAATATTTAGGCATATTCCTTTGCGTTTTGGTTTTGCTAATTGCGTTGATCGCATCGCCTTGGGGCACGAGAGGCGTGCTGTCCATTGCTGATAGCAGTGTAGACGGGTTGGACATCGATTACGATTCAGGCAGTTTGCTTTCAGAGCTGTCGCTCAAAAGATTAGCTTTCTCGACGCCGGATTTAAGCTTACAGATCAAAAAATTAGCCATCGATGTTAATTGGTCGTGCGTGGCTACGATGCAAGCATGCCTATCTGAGCTTAGGGCGCAAAGTATTGGCGTTAACGTCACACCAAGCGAATCGCCTGAGCCAGAAAGTACTGAACCGTTAGGGCGTATCACGCTGCCATTGCCGGTGTCCGTGGATAATTTAGACGTGCGTAATATTCGCATCGATGTGGTTGATACAGTAGGAGTAACAATACAGTCTGTGTCCAGTGAGCTCAGCATGTTTCGTACTTTGCGTATTGACCACTTGGCACTTAATGGTGTTCGCGTTGAGTTACCCGAGGCCAGCCCTGAAGCGAAATCTACTGGTGATCAACCGTTAGATTTGCAAGCAATCGCCAATTGGCAATACACGCCGATATCACTACCGGCTATTGTGTTTCCAATCGTTATGCGGGGGAATAATTTGGCGCTGGACGACCTAGTGGTTTCTCAAGGTAAAGCGCCGCTGATTGATATCACGAAGCTGCGAGCAACCATTGATATTACCCCTAAATTACTCACGGTGAAAAAGTTTCAGCTAAGCTCTAGCTTCGGGGAGGCAGACCTAACAGCTACCTTGGGTAAGCAATGGCAGCACCAAGCAACGCTGTTGTTCAATACTGCCATCAATAGCCCATACCCCATCGACGCTAAGCTTAATCTAAAGGGGAATTTGCAGCGCAGCGAACTTAGGCTAAGTACTACCGGCTTAGTTGATTTAACGGCCAGTGCCAGCGCTGATTTGCAGTCAAAGCAATTACCTGTTGCTCTTGATGTCAATTGGCAGCCAGTCGAGTGGCCGATAAAACAACCGCAGGTACTGATAGAAAAGGGCCAATTGACTCTGTCTGGTGACATAAACCAGTATAAATTGGCCTTAGATACCGCCCTCAAAGGTGCTTCAGTCCCGCAATCGACTTTGACCCTGCACGCTGCGGGCAATAATCGCCAAGTGCAGCTTACTCAATTGGCCATCGATACCCTTGGGGGGCAAATACAGGCGTCAGGGAATATCGCCCTAGATACCTTGGCAAAATGGCAAAGTCAGCTTCAGTTTACTGATATTCAACCTCAACGCTTTTGGCCCGAACTAGACGCTAATATACGAGGCAAGCTCAGCCTGAACGGGCAATATGATGGCCAAAACGTAATGGCCCAGATGCGTGAACTCGTTGCATCTGGCAAATGGCTAGATTACCAGTTAAGTGCTTCTGGCGAAGCAAACTTCGATTCACAAGAAGGTATCGAAATCCCTGAATTGTTGGTTAAAACAGGCGACAATCAAATCATTGTTGTTGGTTCATTAGAGGCCTTTGAAGACGTACAGGCGCAATTGACTGTCGACGCGCAAGACTTATCCCAGTTGTATCCCTCATTTGCTGGCAGGGCACAACTTGACGCACAGATTGATGGCACAATATCCGCCCCTGAAGTCAACTTTAATGGCTCTGCTGATAACATCGACTTATCCGATATGCGTATCGCACAACTCGCTACCAAAGGGCAAGTTATCTGGGATGCTCAGAAACAGGCCAATATTGAGTTGCAACTTAGCGATAGCGTTATCAGTCAGCAAAAAATAGCCAATTTAAATGTGGCTTTGAACGGTGATGCACAAGACCACCAACTGAGTTTATCGCTTAACAGTAACATGGCGGACGTCGTGACTAAATTGCACGGAAGTCTGTCAGATAGCCATTGGGATGGCGCGTTAGATGTACTTACCTTTGCCTTAGATGCAGGCCAGTTTGGGTTAGACGAAGAGGGACCTAGCATATCGGCTAATTGGTCGACTGATGAATATCGTATCGCGCCATTCTGTTTATCTGATAACGATGCACACGTGTGTATTCACCTTGCTGAATACGCAGCAACTGGGGCGCAGTTTGATGTGGCGATTGACGACTTACCCTTGGCACCACTGCTAAGCGCTAATCTAGCGCAGCTGCAAAAGATAGATACCAACGCCCAAGTAAACTTAGTGGCTAAAGGCGAATGGGACACAAAAAGTCTGCCTATTATTGAAGCTAATATCAGTCTAACGCCTTCTACTTGGACGGTAGAGGGGGCGAGTATACCCCTTGAGTTAGATGTGCTTAACATGCGCGTTAACACCATAATCGATGAAGTGGGTGCTAAAACCGCAGGTAAAAATGACCCACCTCAGCACGTAGTTACGCAGTTGACACTGCAAAGTAAGCAATTAGGCGAGGTGCACTCAAATGTTGACTTGCAATTAAATGACCAAGACAAGCCGCTTTCTGGCCAGCTAACGTTAAGCAATATTACCCTTGGTGCTGCTGCCCAATTTGTACCGCAATTAACTGAGCTCGCTGGGCGTATCGATGGCCAAATTGAGCTCGGCGGCAACTTAACCGCGCCGTTAATCAAAGGAGAGGTGACGTTAGTTGAAGGTGCAGTCGCAGGCTCAATGCTGCCATCGCGCATTAACCAGGTGGAGCAAGTTATTACGTTCACTGGGCAGGCGGCGACGCTGAGCGGGCCATTCCAACTAGGCAACGGAGAGGGCCAAATAGACGGCGAGTTCAGTTGGCAAGATACCCCTAGCGCGAAAGTGAACGTTAAGGGAAATGAAATGGAAATCGACTATCAGAATATCGTCAGGGCTAAGTTATCGCCTGACATCAATGTGCAATTTGGTGAAGCAGGGTTATCGGTTAAAGGGGAGGTCACTTTACCCTACGCCCGTATTAAAGTGAGGGAGTTGCCACCCAGTGCTTTATCACCTTCTAGTGATGTGGTGTTGGTAAATCATGAGCAAGTCGTTAAAGAAAACAATCTGCCACTGGATTTATCTCTACAGATCAATATTGACCCAGACAAGAATAACGACGTCAAAGTGGATGCATTTGGTTTGACCTCAGACTTAGAAGGCGCATTGTTATTAACGCAAGCAGGTGAAGTCCTTAATGCTAACGGTGAGCTGAATCTGGTCAATGGGCGCTACCAAGCTTATGGCCAAGATTTGGTGATACGAGAAGGAGAAATTCAATTTAGCGGCCCGATAGATAGCCCATATCTTGCGGTCGAAGCAATTCGAGATCCTAACAAAACCGCGGATGATGTGATTGCAGGCTTGCGAATTCAAGGCAGCGCGTCAGAGCCTCAAGTCAGCGTATTTTCAGATCCAAGTATGGAGCAGCCAGAGGCGCTTTCGTATCTGTTACGCGGCACAGCAATCAATAGTACTGATGAATCCTCAAGCGACGGGGCGCTGGCCAGCGCGTTAATCGGATTTGGTTTAGGTAAAAGTGAAAACAAAGTGACCAATATCGGGCGCAAGCTGGGTGTAGAAGATCTCGCTTTGAATACCAGTGGTACGGGAGATGAAACCAAGCTTTCGGTTTCTGGTTATATCGCGCCAGGTGTGCAAATTCGCTACGGTGTAGGTGTGTTTGACTCTGTTTCAGAAGTTGCTTTGCGTTACCAGCTATTGCCAAAACTTTATCTGGAAGCGGTAAGCAGTTTAAACAGCGAGCTGAACTTATATTATCAATTTACTCTTGATGACAAGGAAGAGCCAAAACCTGAGTAAGTCACTGAAAAAAATAAAAATGTTTTGAAACGGGCTAGCATTTTCACCTCAATAACTATACTGCAATGACGCGTAACTTATTTAACCCACCGATAACCGACGTAACGAGTCAGTCAAACCAACTGGCGCAGGCTTATGTCATAAAAAATGTGACTTTTTTCGATAGTGTTACGTCTACTGATGATAAGTGTGTCGTTATCTATTGTTTTTATATTTGGTATTTTCACATCATCATTATCTAGCCCATTTTGGATAGGAGTCACCATGGCTGAATTATTACCCGAGTTGATTGAAGAAGTTGTATCGGCTCCAGAGCGCGGTGAACAAGATAATGTAGTGGCACTTGTAGCGGCGCAAGACACCGATGACGTGGCATTACTGTTAGAGTCCTTACCCCTAGAACAGCGCCTAAAAGTGTGGGAAGGAATACCCAAACGACGTCGACTAGATGTGCTGGTTGCTATGCGCGGGGATCCTCGCGAGACGTTAATTTCTGCCACTGATATAAGTGAATGGGAAGCGATTTTCTTTGAGGTGGACGCTGAGCAATTGCTGGAGTTGTCTGATTCATTACCGAATGCTTTGGTTGATAAAGCGCTGGATGCCATGGATAAGCAACAGCGCCAGTATTTCACTGACGCGAGTCAATTTAGTGATGATGAAATTGGCCACTGGCTTAGCCAAGACCCTCTTGTGTTGCCCTTAAACGCCAAAGTGCGCGATGCATTGCGTTTGATTCGCCGAGATGTGCCAACCCATGCAGACACCATTTTCTTGGTTAACCGTGCAGGTCAATTTTCAGAAGCAGTAAAGCTAACCAACGTAATGGGATTACCCGAGCATGTGCCCTTGGTGGATTTATCAGAAGAGGTATTCGATACCATCAACGCCAGTGACGAGCTAACCACGGCATCCTTGATGGTTCAACGTTCAGGCTTTGCTTCATTGCCAGTTGTAGATGAACAAAACAAAGTGCTGGGTCGTTTAGACGTCTCCACAGCTAGTGAACTACTGAATGAATTTTATGAGCGCCAAATTATGGCGACTGCAGGTATGGATGAAGACGAAGATTTGTTTTCGTCGGTCCCTAAGAGCGCAAAGAACCGGGCGGTTTGGTTAGGTATCAACTTACTGACGGCCTTTTTAGCCTCAGGTTTCATCGGGATGTTTGAGGCAACATTACAACAGGTGGTAGCGCTAGCGGTTCTTATGCCCATTGTGGCGAGTATGGGAGGCATAGCAGGCAGCCAAACCCTGACTTTGATGATACGCGGCCTTGCTTTAGGGCAAGTCACTGGCTCTAACGTGAAAGCCTTGCTCAAGAAAGAGTTGAGTGTTGGAGGTTTAAACGGTGTGGTGTGGGCATTGGTGATTGGTTGTATCGCCTATTTTTGGTTTTCAGACGCAATGCTTGGATTGGTGATCTGCTTGGCGATTTTATTAAATATCGTTGCCGCCGCAGCGGCTGGAGTCGTGGTGCCTATGGTGTTAAACAAGTTTAACATCGACCCAGCGTTATCGGGGTCAGTGATTTTAACGACGGTCACAGATATTGTAGGTTTTGTCGCATTTCTTGGTTTGGGGACGTTATTCCTACTTTGATTTAGGTCAAAGTACAGTCAAAGGCGGAGCAAATATTCAATGTGTAATTTTTTCGTAGCTCACTGCAAAACCTACAAGGATAAGGGTATCGAAGAATAGTTGAGCACCATAGGGCAGGGCTTAAGGACAAGTTCAGATGTTGGCACGTATGTCGCTTACTGCACTCTGTCGAAGGAGCATTAACTCCTTCGTTTATCCGTTTTAAAGGAAGTGTGTATGTTGACTTGGGCCCTAACATTTTTTGTGCTTGGCGTAATAGCGGCCGTTTTTGGTTTTGGTGGAGTGATTGGCGTCGCAGCCAGTATTGCAAAAGTGATTTTTCTGTTATGCGTCGCGTTTGTCGTGCTATTTAGTGTGTTGGCTTTTAAACAACATAAGCTGCATAAGTAATCACTTACAAGAGAGTTATCTATACCTCTGACGTCAGGCCGATAGTGCTTTGCCAAGAGGAGCTTATAGCCGCGTCAAAGCTCGAGAAAGATTGTTTTTGATAAACAAATCAGAGATTTATTCTTGGCATCATTATCGCATTAGTTGTGTTTTGAACGTCTAATGCGAATGTGTGAGGCAGCGATGAAAAAGATATTACAAGGCATAACCCTGATTACCGCGTTAAGTACCGCCAGTGTTGGCGCGCAAGCCGGTAACTACTGGAAAGCCAGTGCGCTTGATGGTTGGATTGATGGTTATGTAGAAGCCACCTTGTTGCTAAATGGCAACTTAGATGCAACCGGTATTGATACAGACGTTGATAATGGCTTGGTGACTCTGCGAGGCAAGGTGGAAACAGATTTGGATAAGGCCCTGGCGCAAGAATTAGCGATTGGCGTTGACGGGGTGACTGGGGTAGAGAACATGCTTACCGTGTTTTCCCCAGGTGAAAATGAAGACAGCTCGGTTCAGACTAAGTTAACTGATGAAAAAGTGGCCACTGTGGTGAAAACCCGTCTACTGGCGGCACCTGATATCAGCAGTACCGAAATCGACGTAAACAGCACTAAAGGAGTGGTCGTCTTGCAAGGGCAAGTAAAAAACGACGCTGAAAAGCAACGAGCAGTAGATATTGCCCAGAAGGCCATCGATGTAGAAAAAGTGGTGAGCAAGTTAAAAGTTAGCGAATAAACCATTGCACGCGTTGCAGAACGTAACGTGACAATGCTCAAAAATTATAAATGTAGTAAGAGGTATTATGATGGATAAGCACAACAAGAATGCATACTTTAACTGGTTCGACAAAGTAGACAAGCCAGAGCCCAATGAATTGGAGCTTGTTGAACGATTAGTTGAGGAAAATGCACTGCTAAGAAAAATACTCATGCAAAAACAGCAGGAAGGTATTGAAACTGCTGTTTGATTATTGAACAATGAGGCGTCTTTCATATTGATTAGGTGCTGTGGCGACATGCGAGTTAAGCACCTAGCTGATCAAAACGCAGAGCCGAAATGCATAATCCAGAGAGTGCAAATGTTCTAAAGCAAACGTTGCTGGTGGTTGATTCACCCGGCGAAATGTTGGAAGCACTCACCTGTCAATTTTCTATATCATTTCATTTGCTCGTGTGTGACGATAACGAAGAGGCCCTTAAGTTAACGTTAAATGCACCTATTGACCTAGTATTGATCAGAGTGTCTCCCCGAGACAGTGACTGGCTTTTCATCTGTACGCGTTTAAAGAAGCACCCTTTAACAATAGACATTCCGCTTATCTTGTATGGTAGAGATAAGCCTGAACCTTTGATTTTGTCTGGTCTAGAAGCGGGTGCGTTAGACTACGTTGAGCTACCAGCGGATATCGCTATGCTCAACATCAAGATCCGAAATCATATGCAGGTATCGGCTAAGCTTCGCACGCTGGCGCTTATCTCCTGTACCGACGGTCTGACTGGCGTACCTAACCGCATGCAGCTCGACACAACTTACAACCGTTTTTGGTACGCGGCTATTCGTGGGCAACATGAGCTGTCAGTGCTAATGATTGATATTGATTTCTTCAAGGGATTTAATGATACCTATGGCCACGTAGCGGGTGATGAGTGCTTAAAGAAGGTAGCCACAACCATTCAAGGGAGTTTGCAGCGTGAGAGCGATGCTATGGGACGTTACGGTGGCGAAGAGTTTCTAGCACTGTTACCTTTCACCGATAAAGTTGGCGCGCAAAAAATAGCTGAAATGATATTACACAACGTTGAAGCTCTAGATATAAAGAACCAGGCATCTACCGTTAATGGCAAAGTCACTGTCAGTGTTGGAGTGGCAACACTCAAGCACCATGACATTAACGACCACACCTTTAATCACCCTGAATTTCTAGTTGATCAAGCTGATCGGTGTCTTTATCAAGCTAAGAAACAAGGCCGTAACAGACTTGTGAGTTAGTAGTACCAATTCCAATAAATTTTCGCTGAGTGGCTAATTATCTAATGGAGTTGGTATAAGAAAGCCCATTTAAGCGCATAAAAAAGCGCCGTTTTCGCGCTTTCTATTTTTAGCTTTCAGATTTTAACGTCTAACCTTTACTTCTCACGAGCAATGGCGCGATAGGCAATATCGTCACGGTAGAACATGCCATCCCAGCTTATGCTCTTGGCCAGCCCATAAGCACGCTGTTGTGCCTCAGTAACTGTTTCACCTAAGGCTGTTGCGCACAATACTCGCCCACCGTTGGTTGTTACGTTACCGTCGACGTCTTTTGTACCAGCGTGAAAAACCTTAGCTACGTCGCTTTCATTTTGACCTAACCCTGAAATTACATCGCCTTTTTTATAAGCTTGCGGATAACCACCTGCGGCGAGTACTACGCCCACAGCGGCTCTAGGGTCAAACTTTGCAGTGGCTTGATCTAACTTACCGTCAACCGCAAGCTGAACCAACTCAACAAGGTCAGACTGCAAGCGCATCATGATGGGTTGTGTTTCAGGATCCCCAAAGCGGCAGTTATATTCAATCACCTTAGGTGTGCCATCGGCCATGATCATCAAGCCCGCATACAAGAAACCGTGGTAATCGTTCCCTTCACTTGCCATGCCTTGTACCGTGGGGTAGATCACTTCATCCATGACCCGCTGGTGAATCTCATCAGTCACAACGGGCGCAGGTGAATACGCGCCCATACCACCTGTGTTTGGTCCTGTGTCGCCATTGCTAACACGTTTGTGATCTTGGCTGGTGGCAAAAGGTAATACATTTTTGCCGTCAACCATGACAATAAAGCTAGCTTCTTCACCGTCCAAGAACTCTTCAATGACAACACGACTGCCTGCTTCGCCAAAAGCATTGCCCGCCAGCATATCGCGCACCGCATCTTCGGCTTCATTTAGGGTCATAGCGACAATCACACCCTTGCCTGCGGCTAGGCCATCAGCTTTTATCACGATAGGAGCGCCTGTTTGTTGCAAATAGGCCAAGGCTGGCTCAATCTCAGTGAAATTTTGATATTCAGCTGTAGGGATTTTATGACGGGCTAAAAAATCTTTAGTGAATGCCTTTGAACCTTCAAGCTGTGCAGCAGCTTTACTTGGGCCGAAAATCGCTAAACCTTCGGCTTGAAATGCATCTACCACGCCTAATACAAGGGGTACTTCTGGGCCCACTATGGTTAAAGTAATCGCATTTTGTTTGGCAAAAGTGACCAGCGCGCTGATATCTTCAACGCCGATGGCAACATTCTCGAGTTTTGGCTCAAGGGCCGTTCCTGCATTACCAGGGGCAACATAAACTTGGCTTACACCGTTTGATTGTGCTGCTTTATAAGCTAGAGCATGCTCGCGACCACCGCCGCCAATTATCAATACTTTCATGAGATTCGCTTTAAAAAATGGGTTAATAAAGAGGGCTATTTATTAAAACGCCGCTCAATAAGGCGGCGTTTTGAATGGCTAATCGCTAGCCTAATACAGGTTTATTTTACGAACTTTAAGGTCATACGATTGCTCTCGCCAATCTTCAGGTACTTACCTTCGTCCTTCTCGCCTAAGCGTAAGCTCGGGGGTAAGGTCCACACGCCTTTTTCGTGCTCGCCGCTATCTAATTTATTGGCGTTGATCTCACTTTTACCTGCTAGGGTAAATCCAGCTTTTTCAGCAAGAGCGATAACATATGACTGCTTCATGTAACCAGAGCTTTGCTGCAACGCGCTGCTTTGTGATTCGCGTAAGCTATGCTCAACCACCCCAAGCACACCGCCGACCTTTAATGCTTTGTAAAAAGCTTTAAAGGCGTTCTCTACACCTTCATCACCGTCTTGCATGTACCAGTTATGGATGTTGCGAAAGGTGAGCACGCGGTCAAGGGATTCAGCTGGCGCAAAATCAGTGGCTTTCATTGGGTGAAAGGTAGTGACCTTAACGTTTTGATAGCTTTTTAATGCAGTGATTTTCTGCTCAAATTGTTCACGAGATTTTTTATAAAACTCGTTGGTGTTCTCATCAACATAAAAGTGCGCAGCGTAAAA
>NZ_BAEP01000051.1 GCF_000315015.1 Paraglaciecola mesophila KMM 241
GTTCAGTCGCCTTTTTCGTATTTGCTCAAATGAGACATCTGTTAAGCAAACATGTGAGTCGCCAGGGTTTGCTGAATGCCAACCACTGTGTCTTTCTTAAGTTCTTTTTCAATCGGCTGTTCTTGCCCTGACACCCAAATTTTTAGCTCGGCGTCTAAATCAAAATGCCCAGCGGTTTCAATTTTAAATTGGGTGATGGCCCGATAAGGAATGGAATGGTAATCCACCTTGCGGCCGGTCAAGCCTTGTTTATCAATCAGTAACAAGCGCTTATTGGTGAATACGTACATATCGCGTACCACTTTAAACACTTGCTGAACCTCTTCTGTAGCGCCGATAATCGGTGCTAGTTCTTCGCTCACATCACTGACATCGATTTCAGATGCGTTGCCCATGATGGCGTCAAGTAATCCCATGTTGTTCTCCTTTTTAGATTTTACCTAGTAAAACCGATTTTGTGTAAAAAGAGAACTAATAACGGGTGTTAGCTCATGCTAAAGTGCTTATCGGCTTTATTTATCAAGGAGTTGTTATTACATGCCTAGTGTGAACTTTGCTGATATCAGTGCGGCTAGATTACGTATTTCACGTTATGTGCACACGAGCGAACTGATGACATCCGCGTTACTCAATCGTTGGCTTGGGCACGAAGTTCTGTTTAAAACCGAATGCTTACAGCGCACAGGTGCTTTTAAGCTGCGTGGCGCATTGAATACCCTGCTGCATGCGAGAGAAAAAGACGTTCCCATTAAACGAGTGGTAGCCAGCAGTTCGGGCAATCACGCCCAAGCAGTGGCGTATGCTGCGTCTTTGTTTGGTATTCCTGTGACTATTTTTAGTGCGCAAAACATCTCAAAAATTAAAGCGGCTGCCACTCGGGCTTACGGGGCTGAGTTGCGCCTATTCCCATTACGAGATGAAGCGGACAATGCCGTGGCACAAGCAGCAGATGAGCCGGGCACGTTGTGGATCCCGCCCTTTAATCACCCGGATGTCATTGCAGGGCAGGGTACGGTTACCGCAGAAATACTAGAGCAAACCACTGACGTGAATGCCATTTTCATGCCTTGTGGCGGTGGGGGATTAGCCTCAGGTAGCATGCTAGCCGCACGCGCGTTAAGCCCACAAACTAAAGTGATCGCGAGTGAGCCGCTGGCGGGTAACGATGCGGCGCAATCTTTGCGCTTGGGCAGTATTCAGCGCTTAATAACACCGGCTAAAACACTCGCGGATGGTGCCGCAACGCCAGCGGTAGGCGAACATACCTATCCACTGATTCAACAGCTAGACGGTTTTTACGAAGTGGATGAAACGCAAATTGCCTACTGGACGCAGTGGCTACAGCATTTATTAAAGTTGCATGTTGAGCCCACAAGCGCCATGAGTATGCATGGCGTGGTTAACTATTTGGCCAAGCAAAGCGCACCGCAAAAAGTGGTGGTGATTTTGTCTGGGGGAAATATCGATGCACAAAAAATGCAGCAAATTTGGCAACAAGATCATTTAATCAATCAACCAAGTTTACCCAGTGTGCCGCTGGCTTCGGTGATTTAGCTCCTCTTGGTTCCTTCTGCATTCCTTTTGGATTTACACATAAAAAAAGCCCCAATGATTTGGTCAGTGGGGCTTTTTTTATGCGCTACGATATTTAGTCGCGCCAGCGCTTGGTCATGTCTTCGTAGGCGTCGATACGACGATCCCGGAAGTAGGGCCAAATGCGCTTGACTTGTTCCGTGCGGGCTAAATCCAATTCAACCATCAAGTTTTGTTCGCTGTCAGCATCGGCTTGGGCGAGGATCTCCCCTTGTGGGCCTGCAATAAAACTTTGCCCCCAAAATTGAATGCCGTTGTCGCCTTCTACTGGCGATGCTTCAAAGCCAGTGCGGTTTGCCACTATAACGGGAACTGAATTCGCCACAGCGTGTGAGCGCTGAATGGTTTGCCACGCACCGAATTGTCTTTGTTGTTCCTCTACTGTGTCGGCTGGATCCCAACCAATTGCAGTGGGGTAGAACAACATATCTGCGCCACGCATGGCCATCAAACGAGCTGCTTCTGGATACCATTGATCCCAACATACTAGTACACCCAATTTACCGACACTGGTTTGGATTGGCTCAAAGCCCATGTCGCCTGGTGTGAAGTAAAACTTCTCGTAAAAACCAGGGTCATCGGGAATGTGCATCTTGCGATACTTGCCGACCATGCCTAATTGGCGATCGAACACCACGGCGGTGTTGTGATACAAACCTGAACCACGTTTTTCAAACAAAGACGTAATTAAAACGATGTCTAACTTGGCGGCTAGCTCGGCAAAGTAATCCGTAGCTGGGCCTGGAATAGGTTCAGCTAAATCGAAAAAATCAGTGTTTTCTTGCTGGCAGAAGTACAGGGTGCTGTGCAATTCTTGCAGCATGACTAGTTCGCAACCTTGCTCGGCGAGTTTTGTTACTTGTTCAGCGCTACGCTGCCAACTGAGTTGCTTGTCATTATTGGCAACCGCTTGTTGAACAACTCCTACCTTTAGGGTTTTGGCGGTTTGTGGGGTGCGGCTCATAACTCACTGACTCCTGTTGCTAGTTTTTTACTAATGTCGAACGTTAATGTGCTAACCGGAACTTGCATACTAATACAATGCAAGCTGCCAAATTGCTGAACCAAGGGTAAGCAGTTTATTGGCACTATGGTATGGTCAGGATAGGCCTTTGCCATGACATCCATGGCAAGTTGGTCTTGTGGCTGCTGATATATAGGACATAAGATCTGTTTATTATTTATCAAGTAGTTGGCATAAGAAGCAGGCAGCCGCTCGCCTTGCTGGTTAAACACTTGGGGCAACGGGAGTTCAAAGATATCATGTTCTGGCATGGCAGCTTTGCACTCATCCACTAGGGCCGCTAAGCCAGTATAGTGAGTGTCATCGGGTACATTAAATGCTGATTGCACCACCAGGCCATCATGGGGGGTAAAACGCACTAGGGTATCAATGTGGCCGTCTGTGTCATCACCTTCTAAATGCCCTTGCTGGAATATATGTACACTCTTGGCGCCCAGTGCAACTTTAAAAGCCCCGCGATACTGAGACATCGTCATGTCGCTATTACGCTCAGGATTCGATAAACAAAACTCTGTTGACAACAACACACCTGCATCGTCTATTTCCAATGCGCCGCCTTCAGCAACAATATCGAAACTCTGTAGCGGTAAACGGCATAAGCCTGCTAACACTTGCTGGTTTATCATGTTGTCTTTTTTAGCATCGAACTTATTGCCCCAGCCGTTAAAGTTGAACTCGATGGGCTGCATGCCACCTGAACTGTGGCAAGTTAAAAAGCCATAATCTCGAACCCAAGTGTCGTTGTAATCGGCGCGTACTAATAGCACACGATCAATGGGCTGATTAAAATCTTGGCTCAAGGACCTAAAAGTAGGCATTTCTTGTCCGCGAATAAGGAGTATGACCCCAGTACCAGCTTGGTTAAGCGTGGCCATAATCGTCAAATAGACTTGGCGAACGTCGGCAAGCCAAGGTTGCCAATCTGTTTTTTGATCGGGCCAAGCAAGAATAATGGCTTCTTGAGGCGCCCATTCAGGGAGTAATCGCATAAAATTTACCGTCACAAATTAAAGTTGCTCAATATTCGCGGAGTATAATGATAACCATCAGGCGGGTCTTGTGAATTTTGCCTGTTTAGCGCTAAATTTTTGGTCGATGCAATGCGCTTGTCTCAATCCTCATGAAAACTGTCCAGTAAAATTCTGTAATAAAAATTACATATTTTGTAATTTAACAACGTTTTAACGTGAAAATCAGGCTGTTAATTCATATATTGTTTAACTTTTAATCTATTTTTGATTTTTAAGAGACATTACTTTCAGTTTTAAACAGATGTTTTTGGAATAAATAGGAATATTCATTTCAATTATGAGTATATATAAATGAAAAATACTGTTAAAATTCAATGGCTTACAAATGTTATTTTTGTGTAACTCCTTGTTTTACATGCTTTTTACTACTTTCGTACAATAAAACCACAGACATGATCATCAAATTCATGGATATTTCAGTGGCAGGCAGAACCTGCTGAACACTTAATTAGCTAACCAATATTTGGAGCACACAATGAAAAAAGTACTTATATCTCTCGTCGCGTTGACAGCCTTTAATGCAAGCGCTGGTATGGAATCAAGCAGCAAAGTGCGTTTCGCAGGTGACAGCGAATACTCGAGCTTCTGTAAAGCCGTAGTAAATGATGATCTTGGTATGCTTAAGCGCAGCCTACGTAGTAAAGTCGGTCAAGTAGCTGCAAGCTCTAATGATGTTCTTCGCAAGCTTGTATCGGCTGAAGGCATGAAGTGTAACGGTGTTGATTTGATTCAATTCTCAGAACAGCGTGAAGCATCACAAGTTAGTGCTTACCTAAAGACCAAAAACAATGCGTAAGAGGTCGCTTGATACCTCATTCAGCATAGGCAAATAGCCTGCCCAGCAGGCTATTTTAGCTTCTTTTTCTGTTAAAGAGCGCTATACGCTGTACTACATTCCCCTAAGGTTCTACCCTTCTTGCATTAAATTTCCCTGATTGTGTTTTTGACTGTCTATTAGACTGTTTCGTCATCCTAGATGGTGTTCTGTGTTGCTTGTTTTGTGACGCTCTTTTGACAGCTTTCGCTGGTTTAGAAACATAACGGTTTTTACCATTGTTTCTGTCAGTACTTTGATGCTTAACACGCTGATGCTCGCTGCGCTGACTTTTAATCGTACGCTGGGGTTTTGTTCTTAACTGCTCTGTCTTTTGTCTACCTTGTTCAATTTTGTAAGACCGCCCGTTTGCTTGGGATGAACGTTTTGAAAACGTCTCGCCGTTACTTTTTCTACTTTGCTCAAAATGCGCTTTCTTTTTGCTGTCGGCACTCTTTTTGCTAAAGGCATTCTGTTTGTTATGAGCATTCTGCTCTCGCTTGTACTGCCCATGATTGCGGGCGCTTTGTTGGTGCTTCAAGCGCGAGACGACCTTATCCCTATGTATACGATTTTTCTGCATTTCAACGTTACGGCTGGTAACTGTGCGCTTATGGGTACCGTTATAGCCACGATGGTATTTTACTGAGCGTCTATGATGATTATTATGCTGCCATCTGGGGTAATTGCGCACTTTGCTATAGGTATATCTGTGGTTCGAACGGCGGTAACGATAGTCGTTATTGATCACCACGTAATTTTTGCGCCAATGAAAACCACCGAAGAAGAACCCTGCGCTGATATGAAATCGCGGACTCCAATGAAATCCTGAATGAAAGGTGTAGTGACGAGGCGAGCGCCAAAAAATGGGCTGGTGCACGGTCCACCACCAGTCACCATATACGACGCGAGTGTCATAGTAGGGCACGTAAACGGTTTCACGTTCAACACTATGGATCACTATTTTATCTTGCTCACGCTCGACATTTTGGTATTGGTTGTCTTGCAAATTCCCTTTGGCATACGCCCGGCTGCGCAGTGTTTGCACACTTTCTAACACTTGCTCTTCATTCGCTAAAAATGCATCGCCTAAGTCCTGCAGCCAATTCAGGTCTTTACTCATACGTTCGAGCAATTCAGTAAAGGGAGTCAGGGCAATGACGCTAGGGTCCCAATCTTGTTGTTCGGCAAGATCCAGAGCTTGTTGTTCAGACAGGTTAGCGTGCTCTTCACGCCAGCGAGCGGCTTGCACCACTTCGAGAGGATACGTTGCTCCAATCAGGATATGGGATAACAAAGAATCTGGATACAAGGCAATAGGCGCCAACATTTGGTCTAATTTTGCTTGATGCAGCTCAACAGGTGGTTCAGCTTGGGTTTCTGCATGGGCCAATTGCAGCGCGACGCTAATCAACAGGCTTATGGCAGCCAAATAAATGATGATGTACTTAGTGTTTCTGCCCATAGGACACCTCAGTTGTTTTACCTTTACACGATAGGTAAAGGTTATACGGTGACTGTAGTGTGGGCGGTTAAGGCTTAATCTAAACTGAATCGAGGCTTAAGTGAGTTATTTATGTCTCGTTGGGGAAGCTAAGGCCGCGAACACGGCCTAACTTAAATGATTATTTAAGTAGATGTGGGTCAAACTCATGGCCCAATTTTTCCGTTTTAGTGCGAATATAATGGCGGTTGTCATCTGTAATGCCGTGGTCAATTGGCGTGCGGCTAACCACTTCAATGCCCATCGCTTCAAGCGCCTTACGCTTCTTAGGATTATTGGTCATCAAATTTACGCGTTGCACATTTAAAGTATCAAGCATTAACTTACACATATCGTATTCTCGCAAGTCAGCGTCGAACCCTAGATGCTCATTTGCTTCAACCGTATCTAAGCCTTGGTCTTGCAAATTATACGCTCGAATTTTATTTAACAAGCCAATGCCACGTCCTTCTTGGCGTAAATAAAGCAGCACACCTTTGCCTTGTTCTACAATATTTTGTAGCGCCTTTTCTAACTGTGCGCCGCAGTCACATCGGGTACTGAATAACGCGTCTCCGGTTAAGCATTCAGAATGAATTCTCATGGGTATCACATCACCAGATTGCCATTGTCCGAAAGTTAAGGCGACATGTTCTTGTTCGGTTGCGGTTTCAACGAACCCGTGTATGGTGAACTGGCCCCAGCGCGTGGGAAGAGAGGCTGAGCTCACGAATTCGTACTTCTGAAGTTGTTTCATAATTTTGCTTGCTGACTTGTAAAAGTTATTTAAAGGGCTGTCACACTGGATGAAAATATGGGTGCGGAATATTTAAATACAAGTGTCTCTACGGCCCCGCTTCTGAATTAAAGACACTGTTTTGGTCTGTCATTGTGCTTAGCGAGATGGGTTTATTCACGCCAAAGCCTTGAACAAAATCAACGCCAATTTTACCCAATTCCACCATGATCTCTTTTGACTCTACATATTCTGCTACGGTTTGTATTTTCATCGCACTGGCGATGTCTTTGATGGAAGTGACCATAGCCATATCGACGGGATCAATAAGAATATTTTTAACGAATTCGCCGTCAATTTTAACTTGGTCCACGGGCAGATTTTTTAGATAATTGTATGATGAAAAGCCGCTGCCAAAGTCATCTAGAGCGAACGTACAGCCAAGCGCTTTAAATGTATCAATAAACTCAATGGTTTCGTCGAGTTTTAAGATAGCCATGCTTTCTGTTATCTCGAAACAGATCTTATTGTGAGGCACTTGGTATTTTTCAAACGCGCTCAAAATAAACAGTTTAAGATCCTGCTCACCCAGTGAATGGCCACTTAAGTTGATATTACAACGCATAAGATCTGCCTTGTGCTGCGGGTTTTGTGCTAACCAGGCAAAATAAGTGTCGATAACCCAACGGTCAATTTTGGCACTGAGGTTATAGCGCTCGGCCGCAGGTAAGAATTCATTGGGTAGTATGCGCTGGTCATGTTCATCCACTAAACGCAACAATATTTCGTAGTGATGCCCCTTAGCAATAGATGTCATCGGCATATACGTTTGGCAATGAAGTTCAAAACCGTTGTGACTCAGTGCGTGTTGTATACGGGGTAGCCAACTCAACTGAGATTCGTATTTAGCTATTTGCTTGTCTGTTGAGGAGTAAGTGTGAAGTCGGTTCCTGCCATGTTTTTTCGCCATATAGCAGGCTGAATCGGCCATACTGAGCAGCTGCTCTGAGCTTGATATTGTGTCATTCCATGGTACTTGGCCAATGCTGACCCCAAGGGTCAAAGGGCGTTCTTCCCATGTAAACTCATGTGCTTGTACGGCATTTAATAGTTTATTGGCCAGCATAAAACTGTTCTGGGCATTATTGCCAACCAGCAAAATACCAAACTCATCTCCGCCTAAGCGACCTATTATGCCGTCATCGCTGACAATCTTTTTCATTAACTGCGAAAACTGCCTAAGTACAGCATCGCCGGCTTTATGGCCATGAGTATCGTTGATCGCTTTAAACTGATCGATGTTTACGTGCAATAAGGTCAATTCTTCTTGCTGTTGTTTAGCGAAGAGGATCGCTTCATGTAGGTGTTTCTCGAATGCTTGGCGCTGATAAAAGCCAGTTAGCGTATCGTGGCTGGCCATGTACTCAATACTTTGGTGGTCAGACTTTCGCGCGCTAATGTCTACTACTGAGCCACAAATTAGTTTTTCACCAGTGTCGCCATTTTTGCTCAATTGAGCAGACACAGATAACCAAAGATCCTGATTCTGCCGTGTTTTACCGCGTAACTCTCTACTTAACGTGGTTTGGTTTTTATGGAGTTCACCTAGCAGCAGCTCCCGTTCATTTGGCTCTGCATACAAAGTGGACATCGTGGGCAAGTGTGCTTTCATTTGCGCCACGTCTTCATAGCCAAATATCTTCGCCATGGCTAGATTAGCCCGTAACAATTGACCATCGAGGCTGGAGATAAAGCGCCCTTCTGGTGCTTCTTCAAACATATCGACGAATTGTTGTAAGGCGCGAATAGAAGTTTGTTGCTCGTTGTAATGCCTAAATGCGTTGACTTTTTCGTGGGCGGCTATGGCAACAGCAATCAATACAATACCGATAATGATTAACGTGCTAAGGGTGAGTGATAATTGTTCGGGAAAAGCCACCCAGTTTAGATAAAGTCCAATGTGTGCCACCGTAGTCAGGCTGATAAGCGTTAAACCCAAAGCAAACACGCGATTACTGATGGTGTGTCCTTTGTAACGATAAAATATTGCTAACACGGCGATAACCACAATGGATGATATAGAAGCGCCAGATACCAATAAAATTTGTTGGTAGCTATTGAGTACAAACGCCGAAGCAGCACTTAGCCAACCCATGGCATATAGGAAATAGCGGTAGTAGGTAGGCAGTGGACGAAATATAGTGAAGGTTATTTTCGCTAATGAAAACAGCAACAGGGCACACAAAATAGTGCTTAGGTTGTCTATGTATTGATTAAAACCAGTGACATGACTCACCACACCTTGGCTATTTAAAAACAGCAGTAAATACGCTGTACTGGCCACCGAAAACCAAAAGCGCACCGGGCTGCGCAATAACGTATAGGTGACCAAAAAGTACAGCACCATCATGGTCAATGCGCCGCTGAACAAGGAAAAAATCGTGCTGTTTCGTTGTTCTTTTTGAATCAGTGCTGACTCTGATTTCACATCAAAAGCGAACACCAGTGGGCCTTCATCGCGGATCTTAATATAGATGTTTCGCGGCTGAGCATAAGGAATATCTACCGGAACCACGAATAACCTATGCTCAAAAGGGCGGTTATCATGAGGCCGTGTTGTACCTAGGCGGTATGAGTTAATGATCCTGTCTCTTTCATCTAACACGTAGATATCCAGCGCGTCGATACGTGGATTATCAATACTGATAAAAAAAGGTTGATGATTACTATCGGTGCTCAGGGTAACTCTGCCCCAAAGGCTTTGATTTTTATTCAGAGGTTGTGGAGAGAAGGTATCACGCCAAGTTTTCAGTTCCTGCACATCAGATAGCTGCACTTTGTTATCGGCTACAAGCCAATGGCTAGAGGTGATTAAATTCACGGAAGGCGTTGAGTCATTAATATTAACGCTGGTTTGCGTAGTTTGCGCCTTAAGCACCAGCCCAAATTGCATGATAAGCAGCAACATAAGGCACAGCAAGGAAGTAAAATAAGATGAGCGGCGCATTTTCACAGTCTAAGAAACCAGAGCAAAGTTGGCTGCAGGCACGGTGTGCAACCTCGAGTTGTAATATGAAGCGTAGCCTAACATCGGATATTCCCTTTCAACAAAGAGTTTATACTTATACATAGGGATTAACTGCTGCATGATATTTCCATGTGCTTACCCCAGTCAGGTGGCGGTTTTGCAAATTCGGCGTACTCAGGTTTGCCCTCAAATGGATGTTGCAGCACCTGTAATAACCTTCTAAAACGTGAAAAATCTCCGTCTTGTGCCGCATCAATTGCCAGTTGTGCTTGGTAGTTACGCAGTACATATTCGGGATTAATGTTGCGCATGTTTGCTTGGCGTTCTTGCCTCTTCACATTTTGAGTAATGAGTGCTTGTTGATAATGTTCTAACCACATTTTAGCCGTGTCTCGTTGCATGAAGTGATCAACAAGTGGCTGGTTTTCGCCGTGTTCATCAATTTCACACAATAAACGAAAGCTAATATGGTAATCACGTTTGTCTTGAGAAATTAAGTCGAGCCAACGGTTCACTAGTTCAGCGGTGTTTTGGGTATTTTCGTACAGGCCAAGCTTTTGGCGCATAAGTTGTGAAAATTCAGCCATTAATTTTGGTTCATATTGACTTAGTTCCCCCTTGATTTGCTCGACATTCAAGTATGGGGTGAATGCGTGAGCAAGGGCATTTAAGTTCCACAAACCAACGCCAGGTTGTTGCTCGAATGCATATCGCCCTTGATGATCAGAATGGTTACAGACAAATTTAGGGTCAAAATCATCTAAAAAAGCATAAGGGCCAAAATCGAAGGTGATCCCGTGAATCGACATATTGTCAGTATTCATTACGCCATGGTTAAAACCGTACGCTTGCCATTTTGCAATTAGGGTGGCGGTATCCGTAACTACTTTTTCTAGCATGGCTAAATGGGGTGATTCACTGTGCAAACATGCAGAAAAATGATGTTCAAAGCAGTAGTCAAATAAACGCTTGAGTTTGTCCAGTTCACCGTTGTGATAAAAGTACTCAAAATGGCCGAAACGAATATGACTCTGGCTAACTCGGATCATCATAGCGGCTTTTTCTTGTTTTTCTCGGTACACAGGCTCGTCACTGGTAATTAAACAGAGTGCCCTTGAGGTAGGAATACCCATATGATGCAATGCTTCACTTGCAAGGTATTCACGTAGTGTTGAGCGCAATACAGCTCGCCCGTCCGCGAAGCGTGAATAGGGCGTAGGGCCAGCGCCTTTAAGATGCAAATCCCATGACTTTCCGAATTTGTCTTTTGCTTCCCCAAGCAATAAACCACGCCCATCACCTAAGTCCGGATTCCATCCGCCAAATTGATGACCACCGTACTTTTGTGCAAAAGAATGTGTCGTAAATGAACTTGTATTGCCAAAAAGCATCGACATTATGCTAGATTGCGTAAACCATGATGCTGGTAGTTGCAGTGCGTCGCGTAAGGTGTGGTTAACCTCAACAAGTTGAGGGTTTGCCACACGTAAAGGCTTAGTTAAGGCGCCTAAATCACCTAAATGCGTTGCATATGAATGATCTAAATTCATTGTCTGCCTCTATTTTATTACTCGTAGAATGGTTTACGTAAACCGACGTTATCTTAAGGACCAATTATGAATCTAATCTCAAAAGCATGTTTTGTGGCGAGTCTTTCAACAATCGCCATGTTATCAACTAACGTTTTCGCTGGCGACATTGCGGCGGGTAAATCTAAATCAGCAACCTGCATGGCATGTCACGGTGCTAATGGAATTTCACAAATTCCCATGTATCCAAACTTGGCTGGCCAGAAAGAACAATACTTGGCAATCCAGTTAAAGGCGTTTCGTGCAGGTGAGCGTAAAAATATGGTAATGGCACCTATGGTTGCAGGCTTGAGTGATGCTGACATAGAAAATTTAGCCGCATATTACGCGAGTTTAGATCCGTCAGGAAAATAACCCTACTCTGCACACATCAATGCGTAAATACCCTAAAGGCTGAAGATAACTTCAGCCTTTTTGCATTAATAGAGACATATTAATATTTTTGATGAGCCAGTTTGCGACTTTGAGCGTAAGTTAATCTCAATCAGATATATTTAAAAAAGGTACCTCATGCTCACACTTCATCATCTTAATAACTCTCGCTCTCAACGCATTTTATGGATGCTAGAAGAGTTGGGTGTGGAATATGACATTCAGCGTTATCAAAGAGACAGCCAAACTAATTTGGCGCCTGAGTCTTTAAAGAAGGTGCACCAGTTAGGTAAGTCACCTGTTATCACAGATGGTGAAGTGACTGTGGCAGAGTCAGGGGCGATTATCGATTATTTAGCGCGTAAATACAGTGATAAAGCCTTGATACCTGAGCCCGGCACAGAAGCGTATCGTCAATATACCTATTGGCTGCATTTCGCCGAAGGAACCCTGATGCCTCCCATGGTTGCCAAGCTGGTGTTCGATAAAGTCAGACAAAACGCTAAACCATTTTTTGTTAAAATCATCGCCAATAAAATTGCCGACAAAGTTATGGACGGATACTACGGCGTGAATTTGGTCGCTAACCTTAAGTTTGTTGAACAATATTTAGCGGATAACGAGTGGTTCGCTGGTGATGGGTTATCTGGGGCGGATATACAGATGAGCTTTCCGCTAGAAGCGATGGCGTCACGCAATGTGGCAGGTGATTACCCAAATATTGCGGCGTTCGTAAAACGTATCCATGCACGTCCGGCTTATCAGCAAGGTTTGTCTCGCGGGGGACAGTACGATTACGCGTAAATGTTATCATTTTTTAATAGGGGTAAGATTAGAAGGGCTATCTGGGATGGCCTTGTTGGCGAGGCTGAGTCATTAGCTTTAGTTGAGTAGCCCACAAAACAAGGGCTATTCTTCTGAGTCGATATCGATTCCCATTTCTTGCATGATGCGCAGTGCATCGCTAGGAATACGATTGTCATTATCTTTTTGCAAATCGTTGTCATTCGGCAATGGCTGCCCAGTGAAAGCATGTAAGAATGCTTCACACAATAACTCCGAGTTCGTTGCATGACGCAGGTTATTCACCTGGCGACGTGTACGTTCATCCGTTAACACCTTGAGCACTTTTAATGGAATAGAGACGGTGACTTTTTTCACTTGCTCGCTCTTTTTCCCATGCTCGGCGTAGGGATGAATGTATTTCCCGTTCCATTTTGTCGTTTTAGCCATCGTTTACTCGCTTTTTTCTTTCTTATAAGGGGAAATTCTAACCATAAACGAATAAAGGTCAACGATAGACTGCTAAACATCTTGACGGCTTTACGTACAAAGTTTAGTTTAGACGTCTAAACGTCCATATAATCACGGAGCTTTTCATGGTCTCTTATGCACAAGGTATCGATGCCCTCAACCAGTCACTGTCAGAAGTGAAAGGGATCAATGTATCATTTGAATTTTTTCCACCTAAAACCGAAACGATGGAAAAGACACTATGGAAATCGGTGGAGCGCTTAGCGCCCTTAAAGCCCAAATATATGTCTGTGACTTACGGTGCGAATAGTGGTGAGCGTGATCGTACCCACGAAATCGTAAAACGTATTCAAAGCGAAACAGGCATTGCCGCTGCACCGCACTTAACATGCGTAGATGCTAGCCGTGACGAATTAAAGCAAATCGCCAAAGATTACTGGGCCAGTGGCATCCGTAAAATTGTAGCTTTACGTGGAGACTTACCCGAAGGCTATACCGAGCATGTATCTTATGCATCTGATTTAGTGGCATTACTGCGCGATGTTGCTGATTTCGACATCGCCGTTGCCGCATACCCAGAGAAACACCCAGAGGCGCCAAACAGCCAATTCGACTTATTAAACCTGAAACGCAAAGCCGAAGCGGGTGCGAACCAAGCAATTAGCCAGTTCTTTTTCGATGCTGAAGTGTTTTTACGTTTTAGGGACAGGGCAGCAGCCGCGGGTATTGATATGGATATCGTACCGGGTATTTTGCCTGTGACGAACTATCAAACCCTGCAGCGTTTTGCTGGCTTTACCAATGTACACGTACCAAATTGGCTGCATAAAATGTATGACGGCCTAGATAAGGACGACCAAACTACTCGTAACTTAATGGGCGCTAGCATTGCGATGGACATGGTCAAAGTCTTAGCAAAAGAAGGCATTCGTGATTTTCATTTCTACACACTGAATCGCTGTGAATTGAGTTATGCTATTTGCCATATGTTAGGTGTTAGAGCAGACTAAGAGGATTGAATTCTCAGCCTGTAGTAAAGGAAAAGTATGGAGTCCAAGGTTATTTTGTCGGATGTACTAAGGAGCTGGTTACCTAAAGCGAATATTTTTGTTCGTATGTTTGTAAGCCATTGCCAACGAGATGGGATCACCGTGTCCGCTGGGCATTTAGCCTATGTGTCCTTGTTATCTTTGGTGCCGTTTATCATGGTGTTCTTCACTATATTGTCGGCCTTTCCTGCTTTTTCTGAGGTACGCGGTGATATAGAAGCGCTGATCTTCGGTAATTTCATTCCTACTTCTGGTGATCAAATCCAAGGTTACGTTGCCGAGTTCGTGGGTAACGCATCAAAAATGGGTGCGATCGGGATTTTATCTTTGGTGGTGGTTGCCTTATTGCTTATCTCGAACATAGATAAAACCTTGAACCGCATTTGGCAAGCAAAAAGCGAGCGGCCCATCATTTTTACGTTTGCGATTTATTGGATGATCCTCACCTTAGGGCCTTTACTAATTGGCCTAAGCGTGATCATGAGCTCTTATTTGGTTGCTTTTGCTAATTCGGCTGAAGCCTACACCATGGGCGCCACAACGGCCATGCTCAAAATTGTGCCTTTTATCGCGTCTGTCTGCGCTTTCTTTATTCTGTATATGATTGTACCGAATAAGCGGATAAACCCTCGCCATGCCCTCGTCGGTGCGTTTATGGGGGCGCTACTGTTTGAGCTATCGAAGAAAGGTTTCTCGTTTTACATTACTCACTTCCCTTCTTACCAAATGATTTACGGCGCGATGGCCGTTATTCCTATTTTATTCGTTTGGGTGTACTTGTCGTGGATAGTGGTGTTGCTTGGGGCTGAATTAACCCACGTGATTGAAGTGTTTTTTCATGAAGAATCACAAGAGAATTTTACGCAGGTCGATGAGGATGAGTCCCAATCGCCTGCGTAGGGTTAAATGCTAGTTAATCTCGCATACTGGAGATAAACGCATTTGATTCTTTGATGGCGTTATTCATTTCAGCAATAAGCTGATTGATGTCATTCTTAACACCGTTAAACTCACTTTGTAAGGCACCGATTGCAGTCGCATTCAAGTTGTGTTTTAGATACAGCACGTTGTCTTGTAGTGCAGATAAAACAGGATCCATTTTTGCCTCTGCTTTACGCATGCTTTTAACTAGGCTGGCATAGTGGCGCTGGGTATCTTTAAGTTTGCTCGCACTTTCACGGCGTAAACCGTCATTGGTATATTTATCTAATTCAGTTTCCCACTCATCAAATAACGCATCAGCTACGCTTTCTACTTTATTAATGCGCTTGGTCACTTCTGCTGCTGCTTGGTTACTTTCTTCGTACTGGTCTTTTAACTCTTCGTATACGTCTTGCAGTTCACCGCCGTCGTAATTCATCAAATGGGTAAATTGTTCTAGTGCATCGCTAAATTGTTGTTGGGCGTCTTCCTGCGATTCCTTCGCATCTTCAACACGATCAACCATGATATCGCGCTTTTCAACGCCCACTTTTTCCCAGGCTGCATAATAGGCGCTCTGGCAACCTGTTAGCAGGGTGAATAAAAATACTGTTGGTATTATTTTCTTCATGAAAACCTCTTTAGTGTTAATTAACCACGATATTTAGCGGCATCAATAATCGACCATACTTGGAAGATGAAGC
Source organism: Paraglaciecola mesophila KMM 241 (assembly GCF_000315015.1). Classification (GTDB taxonomy): domain Bacteria; phylum Pseudomonadota; class Gammaproteobacteria; order Enterobacterales; family Alteromonadaceae; genus Paraglaciecola; species Paraglaciecola mesophila. The sequence continues at coordinate 15,599 of NZ_BAEP01000051.1, forward strand.
CGAACACTGCCATAAAAAACAGAATACCTGTGGCTGCTAGGGCGTAGTTAGTCCATACCAGAACGAAAAATATGATTGCTGCTAGTATCCGTCCTTGAACTAATTGTCCCAATCCTGGAAAAAATAAGTTACATATCGCTGCAATTACATTTCCACCTGAACCTTGTCCTGCCATTTGTTGCCCCTAAGTTATTAATTCATTATTGTGGATACACTTTAACAAACTACTGTAATCGGTTGGAAGAAATAATGTCAAAGTGGCTGCCTATATGAGTGAACTCTATCCTACAATTAAACCGTTTTTCAGCGAGATGCTAGCAGTTAGCGACGATCATTCGTTATATCTTGAGCAAAGTGGTAACCCAGAAGGAATACCTGTGCTGTTTTTACACGGGGGCCCAGGGGCAGGGCTGTTCGCCAATTATCGTCGTTTCTTCGATCCTGACAAATATTGGATTATTGGGTTTGACCAAAGGGGGAGCGGGCAATCCACCCCATTCGGTAGCATCAAGAATAATACTACCCAAGATTTACTGAGTGATATTACCCAGATAAGAAAGCATTTAGGTGTCCAGCAGTGGGTATTATTTGGCGGCTCTTGGGGGGCAACATTGGCGCTACTTGCTGCCATTGAGCATCCTGAAACGGTTAAAGGACTCATCTTAAGAGGCAGTTTTTTAGCGCGAGAAGAAGATTTTGATTGGTACTTAGACGAGAAAGGCGGAGCTGCCCAGCTATTCCCTGACTACTATCAGGAGTTCATCCACCCCGTGGCAGATAAGTCTCATACGACGTCGTTAGTTGATGCTTACTATGATTTGTTTACTGGCATCGATGAAGTGCACAAAATGGCAGCCATTAAAGCATGGTGTTTGTGGGAAGCCAGGATCAGCAAGTTGCACTGTAAATTACATGAAGATGAGTTGGTCCCTGATGTACACAGGGGGATTAGTTTGGCCATTTTAGAGTGTCATTACATAAAGCACCTTTGCTTTATTGAGCCAAATTATATATTGAAAAATATTCATAAAATCAGTCATATACCGGCAACGCTCATTCATGGTCGCTATGACTGTGTGTGCAAAATACAAGGTGCCTATTTACTTAACGAAGTTTGGTCTACGAGTCAGCTCATCATAGTGCCCGAGTCTGGCCACAGCGCCAATGAGCCCAAAATTACAGCAGCTCTTTGTTTAGCTGCGACCGCGATGGCTGATTTTATAAAGGAGCAAGAATGATTGGTTTGATTCAGCGAGTCAGCGAAGCCAATGTCTGCGTTGGCAATGAGGTCATTGGGGAGATTAATCAAGGGATTTTGTTGTTGCTTGGTGTGGAAAAAGACGACAACGAGGAAAAGGCCAAAAAACTGTTTCAGCGGGTGCTGAATTACCGAATTTTTAGCGATCAAGACGGTAAAATGAACCTGAATCTTCAGCAAGTCGGTGGCGAATTACTTGTGGTCTCTCAGTTCACTTTGGTGGCGCAGACAAACAAAGGAAATCGGCCTGGATTTTCCCAAGGAGCGTCGCCAGAATTGGGCGAATCTTTGTATAACTACTTTGTTGAATTGGGGAGAAGCAGTGAAATACTCTGCGAATCAGGTAAATTTGGTGCAGATATGCAAGTTACATTAGTCAATGATGGCCCTGTGACGTTCTCCTTAAACGTCTGATTTGCTACCAAGCAATGAATAATATCTAATGGTGGACTGGCTGATATAATTCGGCCTCAGGTTATCGATATCTCCATAAGGATAAATGCATAATAATGTATAAGATTGAAACCCCAGAAACAGATGCAGAGTTTGAAGCATATTTTGAATTTCGCTGGTTAATGCTGCGAAAGCCTTGGAATTATCCTCAAGGCTCTGAAAAAGATGAATATGAGCAAGTCAGTGAACATCGCATGATCCGTAATAACAAAGGTGAAGTGATCGCTATTGGCCGTATACACATGAACAGCGCTGAGGAAGCTCAGGTTCGCCATATAGCTGTCGCCAATGATGCGCAGGGGCGTGGCTTAGCCAAAATGATCATGTCTTCACTTGAAGCCGTAGCGCGACAAGAGGGCGCCGTTCGCATCGTCACTAATAGCCGAGAGCTTTCCACTCCGTTTTTCGAGAGTTGTGGCTTTGAAGTGGAAAAAGAAGCTTCGACTGAATTAGGGAAGTTAAAACGCCAACAAATGGTTAAGCGTCTGTTGGCCCATAACACGATTTTGTTGCACCCAAAATGGTGTAAAGAGTTACAGGATACATGGCACGATACCATCCCTATTAGTGAACAAATGGGGATCAAGTTGTATCAATACTCTGGTAAGACTTTAGAGAACCGAGCTTCGCTAAATAAAAATATCAATTTGCATGGGACTATGTTTGCCGGCAGTATTTTTTCCTTGGCGACTCTGACAGGCTGGGGCATGATTTTTTTGCAATTGAAGGAGAAGAATCTTGTTGGGGAAATAGTGTTAGGGGACGGTAATATTCACTATCACAAACCCATCACTATGCAGCCAAGAGCCTTATGTCACATTGAAAGTCTTAGCGGTAAGTTCGAGCCATTAGCGAAAGACAAGAAATGCCAAATTAAATTACAGGTCGATATTCTTGATGGCGATACTGCTGTTGCCGAGTTCAAGGGAGTGTATTGGATTCTCCCCCCTGCGGCTGAAGAACAAGACGCCCAAAGCGAGTAATTTTTAGTTAATAAGCAGTGATTATTTTTCAGGCAATAAAAAAGCGCGTTTAAAACGCGCTTTTTCGTGTTCATATTACTGAGTTATACCATAGCACTCTGTAATTTTTTCATGGCGTTCTTTTCGATTTGACGAACACGCTCTGCAGATACTTGGTATTTATCTGCTAAGTCTTGTAGCGTTGTTTTGTCGTCGCTTAACCAGCGCGTTTGAATGATATGCTGACTACGCTCATCAAGGGTTTTAATCGCTGAATATAGCTTCTGTGAAGCTGTGGCGTCCCAATCTGCGTTAACAACGTCAGTTTCAACATCTGCACTTTTGTCTTCTAAAAACTGTACCGGTGCGAAGCTTCCGCTTTCATCATCATCTGCTGACAAATCAAAGGCTTGGTCGTGACTGCTCATACGAGCTTCCATTTGTAATACTTCTTTTTCGCTCACTCCCAAGTCACTTGCAACCTTTTGCACTTCTGCATGAGTGAACCAGCCTAAACGCTTTTTATTCTTACGCAGGTTAAAGAACAGCTTACGTTGTGCTTTGGTTGTCGCGACTTTCACTATGCGCCAATTACGCAGCACAAATTCGTGAATTTCGGCTTTAATCCAATGTACAGCGAACGATACCAACCTAACACCTACCGTAGGGTCAAAGCGCCTTACCGCTTTCATTAGGCCGATATTACCTTCTTGAATCAAATCAGCTTGAGGAAGTCCGTACCCAGAATAAGATTTTGCAATATGCACAACGAAACGAAGGTGTGACATGATTAGCTTTCTTGCTGCTAATAAATCGTCTTCCTGTTGTAAACGTTCTGCTAGACCACGTTCTTCTTCGGCTGTAAGCATATTAATGCTGCTAACAGCTTGCACGTAAGTTTCGATGCTACCGGTCTGTGGAACGGTTAATGTTAGTGCACGCATATCTGTTGTCATAATCACCTCGTGTAACATTGTGTTCTTGGAACCATGCAATGACTTTGCCAACCAAGAACCGCATTGAGTTCTACATTTGCTGTAATAGACCACTCAAACGCGAAAAAATTTCATGTAGCGGCTGATCTATCAATAAGATATTATACAAATATAAGCTCTAGTTGATCGAGATCAATTGAAAAGTTATTAAAGCGCTACTTTTTGGGGGTTGCTCGAATAGTATGAACAACGAATGATGCCACCATAATAACAGTTACCATTGTACGCAAGTACTATCTTCGCAATATTAATATTCTATTACATATGTCGGAAGTGCATCATATTTGATAAGCGGAATTGATCTTATTTGTTTTATGGATGTAAAAACAGCAGTTTGTCTTATTTACAAGGTTTAAATTTGTCTGTTAGTCTGACTTTGTTCAAAAAAACGACGACAGTACATCTATGTACTAAAAATTTATTTGCAGCGCTTTCCGTGCGTTGTGTCTTTAGGCCTAATAACCTTACTCAAATGATTTCATAGGGATGTAAATGTTCGCCTTTATTGCTCGCCAGCCTATTTTAGATCGCCAACGTGATGTGTTTGCCTACGAATTACTTTTTCGTGATGGTAAGAACAATTGCTATCCAGATACGGCAAGAGACGAACGCACCGAAAAACTGATTGCTAAGCATTATCTTACCCTCGGACTAGACGAAATCTCTTGCAATAAAAAATCTTTTATTAACTTTCAAAAAGAAACCTTAATTAATGGATTACCTGCTGTTTTAGATCCTTCTAACGTCATCGTTGAATTATCTGATGCTAACTTGCCACATGACACTTTGCTAGGGGTCTGCCAGCAAGTGAAGAATAGCGGATTTACTATCGCTTTGGACGATCATAACTTAGACCCTAAATGGAATGATTTTCTGCCATTTGTTGACATCGTTAAAGTGAATGTGATGCAAAGCGATTACGATGGTGTGGCGAAAAGTATGCCTAGGTTATTAGATGCCAATGTAAAATTGGTGGCTGAACAGATTGATAGCCAGCAAGATTTTGAGATATATCGCGACATGGGGTTTGATTACTTCCAAGGTTACTTTTTTGCTAAACCCGAGGCAATCAAACAACAAAATTTGCCTACCTCAAAATTAACGTTAGTAGAACTCATGGGTGTCAGCTCTAGCGAAACCTTTGATATTGAGCGTGTAAATTCTGTTATCGAGCATGATGTTGGCTTGTCTTATATGTTGTTGCGCTTTGTAAACAACCCTATGGTGAATAAGCGTTACAGGATCACGTCACTGCGCCACGCAATCACCTATATGGGGGAAGTGGAACTTAAGAAGTTCGTGGCCTTGTTAGCACTGGCCAATTTAAATGATGACAAGCCGATTGAGTTGCTGCACTTGTCGCTCGTAAGAGCGAAATTTTGTGATTTAGTTGCCCAAGAAGCGAAAAAAGGGGATAACCCGCCAGTGGGATTTTTAGTCGGTTTGTTCTCTTTACTTGATGCAATACTTGATCAAGATATGGACACACTACTGAATCAGTTACCCATAGATGATGAAGTTAAATTTGCTTTAAGCGGTGGCCAGAACGACCTGTCTATTTATTTAGTTTTGGCCAGGGCGTTTGAAAGTGCGAACTGGTTGAAAGTCATACGGATAGCTGGTTTGTTGAAAATTGACCAGAAACGACTACACAGTATGTTCAACGAAGCCATTATTTGGGGTAACGGTCTACGTCAGTCTGTATCACCACACTTTCCAGAATCAAGGGCGTAAACGCCCGCCTGAATAAACATTGCCATTAAAGTTTGCTTGGCAGCCAAACTTTAGTGCGCCTTTCACGACACGAGGTACGACATTACTTTGGCTCAATGGCACTTACATGTCGTTTTACTGAAATCATCGAACCAACCAGCCCTAGGAGCACAGAAGTTGACAGCATAATAAGTAAGGTGCTGAAGTCGACACCGGCAATATTGAATTGCTTTTGATAAAGGGCGCTCACAGCCTCAACACTGGCGCTCATCCACCACAATAAGCTAACTACCGTGAACCACGCTAATAGGCCGCCTAATAAACCATACCAGAAGCCAGTGTACATAAAGGGGCGTTGAATAAAGGCGTCGGTCGCACCCACTAGCTTCATCACTAGTATTTCATCTTTTTTACTTAGAATGTTGAGCCTGATGGTATTGCCAATAATCAAAACAACCGCCAAAAACAGCAGTAGCGCAATAATCGTCACCAGCTCTTTGGCTACTGTTAAAAGTGCATCTAGGCGCTGTAACCACTCCAGATCAAGTTTGCCTATATCGACTTCTCGCTCTTTGCGCAGCTTATCGAGTAACAAACGCGCAGCCACAGGGCCGGCGTGTTTCTCGCTAGGCGCCACAAGCACAACAGGTGGTAATGGGTTTTTATCTAAATACGCGATAGCATCGCCGAATCCTGACAGCGCTTTAAACTCATTTAGCGCGTCATCCGCAGGGATATAAGTCACCTTACTCACTTCTGGCCAAGAATTAATACGGGTCAGAAGTTGGTCTATGTGTTGCTTTGATGTTTCAGCTTTTAGAAATAAAGATATTTCAGAGGCTTGGTCCCACCCTGAGCTCACTTGTTCAATATTTTTTACCAAGATGTATAAGGTGCTAGGCAATGTAATACTTAAACCCAACACGCCTATGGTCATCAGTGAGGCCGCGCCAGAGCGCCACATTTCCCCCAAACTGCCTAATGCTTGGCGAACATGGCTGAGAAAAAACATTTGGATGCGCTGAATGATAGAAACCTGACTTAGCTGGGCGCCCTGGGCTCGTCCTTTAAATAATAAACTCATTCTTCAAACTCACTTATGCATGTGTTGCTAGCCATTGCTCAGCCAGACTGTTGTTATTTCAGCGTTTTGGTTAAAAGTCTTGGGATAGACCATCGGTGATCATTTGCCCGTTTTTGAGGGTCAGAGTTCGATATTTCATGCGGGCAATCAAGCCCAAGTCATGGGTTGCGATAAAGACGGATACACCCGCTTGGTTGAAGTCCTCGAACAATCGAATAATTTCCATAGACAACTTTGGATCTAAATTACCCGTGGGCTCATCAGCCAACAATAGTGGCGGCTTATTCACAACTGCGCGGGCAATGCCTACGCGCTGTTGCTCACCGCCTGATAGCATAATGGGAAGATTTTTTGCTTTGTCTCTAAGGCCAACCATTTCAAGTGCTGCATGCACTCGTTTGGTGGTTTCCTTGTGTGAATAACCTTCAATAATGAGTGGCAGCGCGACATTGTCGAATACGCTTTTGTCCATCAAGAGTTGGTGGCTTTGAAAAATCATGCCTATGTCACGACGAATATAGGCGATTTGGCGACGACTAATGGTATTTAAGTCATGCCCATTAATTAACACCTGACCCACAGTGGGGCGTTCCATCAAACTGATTAATTTCAGCAAGGTGCTTTTACCGGCACCAGAATGACCCGTTAAAAACGCCATTTCTCCGGGCTCTACATGAAAGTCTACCTTGCGCAGCGCTTGTTGCCCGCCAGGGTAGGTTTTACTCACTTGCTGAAATTTGATCATTGAATCACTCTTCGCTCAATCAGGCTGTTAGCTGCATTGTTTGTTTTTGCAAACCCTGCTCAAGTCTTGCTTTCAGCGCTATTTTCAACGCTGCTTTCAGCGAAGAGTGCTTCAACAAACTCATCACTGGCAAAAGGGCGTAAATCGTCAATGCCTTCACCTACACCGATATAACGAATAGGAATTTTGAATTGATCCGCTAAGGCAAAAATTACCCCACCTTTCGCGGTGCCATCGAGCTTGGTTAATGTAATCCCAGTTAGCCCTACCGCTTGGTTGAATAACTTGGTTTGGCTAACGGCATTTTGGCCCGTGGCCGCATCGAGTGTCAGCATAACTTCGTGGGGCGCATTTGGGTTTATCTTGCGCATCACCCGCACCACTTTTTTAAGCTCTTCCATCAAGTGATCTTTATTTTGTAGTCGACCCGCGGTATCGGCGATTAGCACATCCACATTACGCGCTTTGGCGGACTCCAATGCATCGTAGATAACAGATGCGCTGTCAGAGCCGGTTTTCTGCGCTATCACAGGAATGTTATTACGCTCACCCCATACTTGTAGCTGTTCAACTGCTGCGGCTCTGAACGTATCACCGGCAGCCAACATGACTTTTTTACCTTGAGATTGGAACTGTTTAGCCATTTTACCGATTGTGGTTGTTTTACCTACACCGTTTACACCCACCATTAAGATAACAAACGGACCATCTTCGCTTTTCGGTTCAAGGGGCTGGCTGACTTCTTGTAATATATTGCTCATTTGCTGTTTCAGCAATTGATACAACGCCTCACCGTCTTTTAGCTGATTACGTTTCGCACCGTCTGTTAGCTTAGAGATAATTTTGCTGGTGGTCTCTATTCCTACATCGGCGACTAATAATTGGGTTTCTAACTCTTCGAATAAATCATCATCGATGGCTTTACCGCGAAACAGGCTAATAAAGCCGCTGCCGAGGTTTTCTTTCGTACGTGACAGGCTTTGTCTTAACTTGGCGAACAGCCCCATTTTGACTGGCTTTTCAGGTGTCGTTTCACGTTCTTCTTCAGGCTTCGCCTTTGGCTCAGGTTCTAGCTCAGGTTCAACAACAGGCTGAAGCTCTGCCTCAGACATTTCTGTCTTGGCCTCAAGTGCTTCAGTCGGTTCAGTTGATGAAGCAACTGGTACAGGCACCACATCGCTTGTTATAGGGTCTTCATTGGCGTCAATAACCGAGGTAGGTGTTTCAACTTCAGTAAGGCTCTGGCCGTGCTCAGTAATAGCGCGCTCTTCCAAGGTACGCTCTACTTCCACTGCAGGTTGCCCGTGAGAAGGGCTTTCTACTTCGGTGGCAATAGCATCATCAACTTTTTGCAGTTCTGCTTGCTCGCCCGCTTTCTCGTCTGCTTGCTTAAGAAGGCGCTCATCGATGTTCTCGTCGATTTGTGGTTGTGCCTCTTGGGCTTCTTCTGGTGTGCTCTTTGTGGGATTTTGTGGCTCTGACTTAGGCTTGTCTTTTTTGAGCCAACCGAAAAACTTGGACATATTAGATAGAAATCCTTGGAAAATCGTTGAATTAATTGAGTACACTTACGTATCTTTGCAGCAATGATAACATTCCTACTATAAATGAAGCGAGACGTAAAAAAGACTCAAGCCGCCAATGGTGCAATTCGTATTATCAGCGGGCAATGGCGCGGGCGAAAATTGCCTGTAATGGACGTTCAAGGGCTGCGCCCCACAACAGACAGAAACAAAGAAACATTGTTCAACTGGCTAATGGCGTATACTCAAGACAGTCATTGCTTAGATGCATTTGCAGGCAGTGGAGGCCTTGGTTTTGAAGCACTTTCTCGGTATGCCAAGCATGTGACGTTTATTGAGTTAGACAAGAAGGTCGCAAGAAATTTGCAGCAAAATCTCGAAACTCTCAAAGCATCTAAAGAGAGCGCACAGGTGCTCTGCGGCGATTCCCTAGGTTACCTAAGTCAGCTAAACGACAAATTTGATTTGATCTTTTTAGACCCACCTTTTAACAAAAATCTAATTCCTAAAGCGATCGATGGTATCGAGCAGAACAGTTTGTTGGCCCAAGAGGGCTTGGTTTATATCGAATGCGAAACGCAAAATGCTCAGTACAAAGTGCCGCCTGGTTGGCGCTTATTGAAAGAAAGTCAGACTAGCCAAGTTACCGCGAGGTTGTATCAAGGCTAGTGCTATAGGTAATATCGTTGAGGCATTTACAACCTTAAAGAACCTGTTATGGAGTAATATCAATGCCAATATTACTCATGCCTTCACCAATAGCGATATCTTTAAGGGCTTTACAGGTATCGCCATTTTTTGGGCTGTTGGCCAAAAACGTGAGTAATTCTTGTTGGATTTCAATTTCCCATTGCATCAGAGGGTGTTGCTTTATCTCTTCGACACTTATTTCTGCTTCAGAAGTCGCTTCGACAAAAGCTTCTACCGTACCTTGGGCAAGTTTGCTGACCACAACGGCGCCTTGCAGGTCTTCTTCCATCAATAACAGAATAAGCGCCGACATTGACATAGCGGTATCAATGGCCGGATATACTCCAATACTGTCGTAATCATTTGGGTCAGGCACGCTTGCTTCAACTTTTTCAAGTTGCGCGGCAAAATTGATTTTGGTTTTTGGGTGAGCGAGCCACTCCCAAATCACGTTCAAACTGTTGCGGTATGGGCTTGGATCGGCAAATTCAGTGGCTTCACAAAAAAGCTGGTAATTCGGTAGCATGCGTTCTAGCAATGCTGCTGAAAAAGCAACAGATTGCCACGTTTCTAAATCTCTAACTTGCTGAAAAATAGTTAGTCTATTGTCTTTCATTTTTACCTCATTGATTCGCCGCTTACACCAGCGAATAGAATTTTCCGATGCCATCTAGCAGCATTTGAATTGAAATCATAATTAAGATCATGCCCATCAAACGCTCAATCGCAATAAGTCCGCGCTCGCCCAGTACGCGATGGAATACACTTGAAAACATTAATATTACGGCACTGACTGACCAAGCCGCCAATAGCGCTAAAGACCAATCAAGCATGCGGCTGTGATCTTGGTTGGCCAACAAAATTAAGGCTGCGAGAATGGAGGGCCCAGCGACCATAGGAATGGCTAAAGGGACAATAAAAGGCTCTTCACCTGCAGGTAGTCCTGTTACCCCTCCTGGTTGAGGGAATATCATTTTCAAGGCAATCAAAAATAAAATAATACCACCTGCGATGCTCACCGTTTCTTGTTTGACGCTTAGAAAATCTAATACAGCCTGACCGCTGAATAAAAAGCCTAACATGATCAACAACGAAAAAATCAGTTCGCGGATCAAAACGATACGTCGTCGTTTAGGCTCAATGGTTTTAAGCACAGACATAAACACAGGAAGGTTACCTAGTGGGTCCATAATCAAAAATAATGTAATGGCCGCAGACCAAGTATCCATAATGCTACTCTGTTGGTAGGTAATTTCACAAAGGGGTGATAGCGCAAGTGTATAACAACTATGCTGCTCAGCCCATCTGATTGAAAGAATTATCTATTTTTATTATTTTAAGTTGCCAAAGATCAACAGCTCATGGGTAAATTCTTTGCTATGGTTGATTAACAGCACTTTGCTAACGAGAAATACCCATGCCAGCATTTGGCGTTTTAATTGAAAGAAGGATCAAAAAATGAGTGTGATGACAGTGGATGAAGTAGCAAATTTTTTGGGCGTGGAAGCGATACGTGTTGAACGGTTAGAGCGTGAAAGTTTGTTAATTGCCGTTGATAAAGACGAGCAGGGAAAACCGCTGTTCAATTCTGCCGACGTAGAGAAATACAAAGTGCTGGCTGAGCGCTTAGGTGGGCTGTAAAGGTCTTGATATCTAAAGTGTTATTTCAGTAACCTTAGGTACGACCAGCGTACCTAAGTTTGTTTTGCATCTGCTAATAAAGTCTAAAAATAAGGTGATTATTCAGACAGTAGCGCTTTGGCGATGGTTCTAATACCCAAGCCAGACGCGCCAGCGGGTGTGTAAGCATCAGCGCTGTCATTAAATGCGGCGGCTAAATCCATATGTAACCAACCTTGTCCCTTATTCCCCACGAACCGAGACAAAAATCCTGCCGCGTTTGATGCGCCCCCAGCGCCACCACCTTTTTGAGCACGGCTATTGGCGGTATCTGCATAATTTGAAGGGCATTTTTCTTGATGCCATAGCTCTAGAGGCAAAGGCCAAGCGGGTTCATTTTCCTCATTGGCGTAACCTAGCACACGTTGCATCAAGTTTTTGTCCAAGGCAAATAGGGCATTGTAATCACGACCTAACGCAGCACTTGCTGCACCGGTTAAGGTTGCTGCATCAATAATCAGAGGTGCTTGGGTTTCACTGGCCGCCATCAGACCGTCAGCTAGGACTAATCGCCCTTCGGCATCGGTATTGACGATTTCTACTGTCGTACCATTTTTATAGGTGATGACGTCGCCTAACTTGTATGCATGACCGCTTATTAGGTTTTCAGCACAGCACAAATATAGTTTCACTCGTTTGTTCAGACCTTGCAAAATCGCTAAGCCTAAGCCGCCTGTTACCATCGCCGCACCGCCCATATCACATTTCATGTGCAGCATACCTTCACTGCTTTTAATGCTATAACCGCCGCTGTCAAAGGTGATGCCTTTGCCAACTAAAGCTGCACTAACAGGCGCAAGAGGGTCATCAGTAGGATTGTAATCTACTTCAAGCATGACCGGCGGGCGCTGGCTACCCCGGCCCACATTGTACAAACCGTGCCATTGTTGCTCGACTAGCTCTTCGCCCATCCATTGTTTTGCGGTGACGTGTCTTGGACTTAGGCTGGTTAGCCATTCAACACTGCTGCTTGCTAGCTTTTCAGGGGAAAGGTCTTCAGGGGTGGCATTGGTTTGATTACGGGTAAAAACCAAGGCTTGGTAACGCTGCGTTAGCGTGTCGCTATTCTCATCGTCAGCCCATTGAATATGGTGTTGCTTTTTGGTGTTCGTGAAACTGTAAGCAAACGCCCATTGCTGTTCGATATGCCACTTACCGCATAAAGTAACGAAATCTAAATTTAAACCGTCTAAAATGCGCGCTGCTCGGCGAATGGTTCGGTTTTGAGGATCATCTGTTAATAAATGGATTGTAGCGCTTTCATTGTCGAACGAGAGTACAGCGTTTTTACCCCAGTGGGCAGGTGCTGGCGCGTTAGACAGTTGGATAGAAAGTCGAGACATAAAACACTCCTAAGAAAAGTAAGCCGATATCATAACAACTTTGTAACGATAAACAGTATGGTGATGAATGCAATTTTATAACAGTTTGATTGAAGGGATATTGGTTAAACGTTACAAACGATTTTTAACCGACGTCACGTTGTTAAATGGTGAAGAGGTCGTTGCGCACTGTCCTAACACCGGAGCAATGACCGGATGTGCCGAGCCCGGGATGCAGGTTTGGCTCTCTCCAAGTAATAACCCTAAGCGTAAACTGGGCTATACTTGGGAGTTAGGAGTAACGCATCAAGGTCATTGGATTGGTATCAATACCAACAACGCAAATAAAATAGTTGCAGAGGCATTGGCAACGCACGCTATTCAAGAGTTGCAGGGATATGAAACTATTCGTCCTGAAGTGCGTTTTGGGCATGAAAACAGCAGAATTGATTTTCTTCTAAGTAGCAGCGATAAGAAAGATTGCTATGTTGAAGTCAAATCGGTGACCTTATTGGAAGAGGGGCAGGGTTACTTCCCTGACGCGAAAACAGTGCGTGGTCAAAAGCATTTGCGTGAGCTTGCCGCTATGGTCGAACAGGGTTATCGCGCTGTTTTACTGTTTTGTGTGCAGCACAGTGGCATTCATAGCGTTAAGGTTGCAGAAAATATTGATCCAAAATATGCGCAAATGTTTAAGCATGCTGTTGACGTTGGGGTAGAAGTGTTAGCGTACTCGTGTGCGATTAACGAACAAAATATTACGCTAAATCAACGACTACCCATGATTGTATGAAAATATAAGTTGCTTTTTTCGCCGACATCGCCATATTGCCCGTCGGAATTTGGTTTTTAGCATGAATAGCAGGTCAGTGCGTGGAATTGCCAGCGGTATTTCTTTCTGTTATACATACCCGCTTGCACAAAACCGTCCTGTGCTCGTAGTTAAGGAGAATTGGCTGATGCCAACAGGAAATACGAATAAAACACTCGGATTATTAGCCCTAGCTGGTCTTACTCCCTATCAGGAGAAAGCAGGCGAGGAATACATGAATGATAAACAAATGGAGCATTTCCGTTTGTTGCTAAAAGCATGGCGCGACCAATTACGCCAAGAAGTAGATCGTACAGTGCATCATATGCAAGACGAAGCGGCTAACTTCCCTGACCCAGTTGATCGGGCAGCACAGGAAGAAGAGTTCAGTATTGAACTTAGAACCCGTGACCGTGAGCGTAAGTTGATCAAAAAAATCGAGAAAACCCTTAAGCGTATCGAAGAAGACGATTTTGGCTTCTGTGATACCTGTGGTATCGAAATTGGCGTTAGGCGTTTAGAAGCCCGTCCTACCGCTGATATGTGTATCGATTGTAAGACCCTAGCTGAAATTAAAGAAAAGCAGCTACAAGGTTAATACTGATAAATAATGAAAAGCTGCTCAATGCAGCTTTTTTTATGTTTACACGTTAATTAGGTTAATGAATTTACCTTTCGTTGCACAGCGCCTTAATCAAGATACCTCTTACGTAGGTCGGTTTGCGCCATCCCCCTCTGGACCATTGCATTTAGGTTCCCTCGTGGCTGCTTTAGGCAGTTACATACGTGCGCGGCAAATGGACGGGAAATGGTTGTTACGGATAGAGGATATTGACCCTCCGCGGGCGCTCGTTGGTGCAGATGATCTCATAAAAGAGTCACTGGTTCGTCACGGGTTGTTATGGGACGATGAAGTGACTTACCAACATGACAGTCACCAACGATATGAGCAAGCACTCAATTGGCTGCAGGCAAATGGTCATAGTTATTGTTGCCAATGTAATAGAAAGCAACGACTCGCCAACCCTAAAGGGCAATCTTGCCCCTGCGCGCAGTTAGCCTTGGCAAAGGATGAATGCGCCACTGTCCTTAGGAATACTTTGGGGGCGCAGCATATTCAAGATTTAGCATTAGGGGCGGTTTCGTTCGCAAAAGGCGCCTGTGATGATTTCATCTTGCGTCGTAAAGATGGATTATATGCCTATCAATTAGCTGTGGTCGTGGATGATATATACGCTGGCGTGACCGAAGTGGTGCGCGGTGCAGATATTCTGCCTTCTACTGCATACCAGCTGGCTTTATATCAACTGTTTAACCAGCCCGCCCCCGCATACCTGCATTTACCACTTGTGATGGGGGATAATGGTCAAAAACTCAGTAAGCAAAACCATGCTCCTAGGTTAAATGATGCTGTCGCCAACAGTAATTTATGCAGGGCTCTTGGGGCCTTAGGTTTGCCGGTTCCTAGGGCGCTGAATAACGCCGCCGTGAACGATATTTTAGAGTTCGCACTGAGCAACTGGCACATAGCGTTTATCGCAAACAATGCGAGTGCGTTTGACAATAGAATTGACGCGTAAGACAGGTTATGATCCCACGCGTTAAAAAACCTGTTTTGGGTAATCCCTTATATTGGAGCTGAACTTATTATTTCTCGCGTAATCAACAAGGTTAAAGAGGCGTTTAAAAGTACGCCAAGCACAGCTAAAACCACTCTTGTTGCCAACATTATTCCCCGTGCTGAACATCCGGTATCCCGCAGTGACATTAGCGATAACGCGCTAAAGGTGTTGTACCGTCTGCACAATAACGGTTATCAAGCGTTTTTAGTTGGTGGCTGTGTGCGCGATATTCTACTGGGTAAAAAACCCAAAGATTTTGACGTCACGACAGACGCAACGCCTGAACAGGTCAAAGAATTGTTCAGAAACTGCCGCCTAATCGGCCGCCGATTTCGTTTGGCGCACGTGGTGTTTGGTCGAGAAGTTATCGAAGTTGCCACTTTTCGTGGTCATCACCCTGTTGAAGACGAAAACGCCAAAGAGCAGAATTTAAGCAAGCAAAGCGATCATGGACAGCTGCTTCGTGACAACGTGTTTGGCAGCATAGAAGAAGACGCAGAGCGTCGTGACTTCACCGTCAACGCTATGTATTACAACATTGCCGATTACAGTATTCATGATTTTGCCAACGGCATGGAAGCAGTTAAACAGCGTCAAATCACTATGATTGGCGACCCTGCTACTCGTTACCGTGAAGATCCAGTACGTATGTTACGTGCGGTGCGTTTTGCTGTGAAACTGGGTATGAAAATAAGCCCTGAAACTGCTAAGCCCATGTACGAACTCGCCCCATTAATGGCGAATATTCCCCCAGCGCGTCTGTTTGAAGAAGTACTAAAGCTACTGTTATCAGGCCAAGGACTAGAAACCTACAAATTACTCAACGAATTCGGTTTATTTGAACAGTTGTTCCCTCAGCTCACCCCTTTGCTAAAATCGCAAAATAGTCGTGAACTTGCGTTTATTGAGCAAGTGCTGATGAATACGGACAACCGTATTAACTCAGATATGAAAGTGACCCCAGCGTTTATTTTTGCAGCCTTGTTATGGTACCCATTAGAAGAGCGTTGTCAGCAACATATGGTGGAAGGTGGCTTGAACCACTTTGACGCGTTTAATTTGGCCTTGAGTGATGTGCTGCACCGTCAAATTCAACGCATTATGATCCCCAAACGTTTTACCATCACAGTGCGCGAGATTTGGCAGTTGCAACAACGTCTTCCTAAGCGTTACGGGCGCAGAGCGTTTCAAATGCTAGAACACCCTAAATTTAGGGCTGCTTATGATTTCTTGCTTATTCGCGGGCAGATTGAAGGCGGTGAGCTACTTACGTTAGCCCAGTGGTGGACCGACTTTCAAAACGTTAACCCTGAGCAGCGCCAAGGGATGTTAAAAATACTACGCGAGAAAGAAGGCGGCGGTGCACCCAAGCGCAGAAGCCGCTACAGAGGCAAGAAGAAAGCTACCCAATGAGCCAAGTTTATGTTGGACTAGGGAGTAATTTAGCCCAGCCTGAACAACAAGTTAGCCAAGCGTTACGGGCAATCGAATCATTGCCTGCTTCACATATATCGGCGACTTCAAGCTTGTATATCAGTCGCCCTATGGGACCACAAGACCAACCTAGCTATGTTAATGCCGTGGTTGAAGTACAAACTGAAATGCAAGCTGTCGAATTTCTTCATTGCTTACAAAAAATTGAGCTTGAGCATGGTCGTGTGCGTAAAGCAGAGCGTTGGGGGCCGCGGACTTTGGATTTGGATATTCTCATTTTTGGCACTCAAGTTATTGATTCAGTTGAACTTACTGTTCCACATTACGGCATGAAAGAGCGAGAGTTCGTCTTGTACCCTTTGCATGAAATTGCCCCAGAATTACAACTTCCAAACGGCCCCAAATTGACCGAATTGCTCATTAATTGCCCCCTCAATGGGTTGGAAAAACTACCCTATAAATGAGCGTGATAGAAATCCGTTAAAAAATCCGTATAGTGCCTGATTTACTCAAGCTCTATTTAGTGATCATCGTACTGGAGTGATTCAAAATGAAAAAAGTCACAACTTCCACGTTGTTGAAAATGAAGCAACAAAGCGAAAAAATTAGTGCGCTTACCGCATATGATGCGAGCTTCTCAAAATTGTTTGATGAGCAAGGGATAGACGTACTGCTGATTGGTGACTCGTTGGGCATGGTTTTGCAAGGCTGTGACGATACATTAGGTGTCAGCATTGACGATGTGGCCTACCACACTCGTGCTGTGCGTAAAGGCGTTGAGCGCGCATTTGTTATCGCAGACATGCCGTTTATGTCTTATTCCACCCCAGAACAAACCTATTTGAACGCGGCAAAGCTTATGGCGGCCGGTGCAAGTATGGTCAAACTTGAAGGCGGTCGTTGGTTACTTGAGAGCATTAAAGGTTTAAACGAGCGTGGTGTCCCTGTTTGCGGTCATCTAGGCTTAACACCTCAGTCTGTGCATGTCTTCGGTGGCTTTAAGGTACAAGGCCGAGACGACCTGCAAGCAGAGCAAATGCTCGAGCAAGCCAAAGAAATGGCAGCAGCGGGTATACAGTTGTTAGTACTTGAATGCGTACCTACAGAGCTGGCTGGTGCGATATCTCAAGCCGTTGATATTCCGGTTATAGGAATAGGCGCGGGTGCAGAAACCGACGGACAAATTTTAGTGATGCATGACATGTTTGGTATCAGCGCCAATTACATGCCGAAATTTTCAAAAAATTACCTTCAAGAGACTGGCGATATGCGCACAGCAGTGAGTCAGTATATAGAAGAAGTGAAAGACGGTTCTTTCCCGTCTGAAGCCCATAGTTTCAGTAAGTGAGTTAAGTATGCGAGTAATCAGTAATATTGCTAGCTTGCGCGATGTGCGCCGTAGCTGGCAGGCAGATTCCAAAGTGATAGCTTTTGTTCCCACCATGGGTAACTTACATCAAGGTCACCTTAATTTGGTTAAAGAAGCTAAATTAAAGGCTGATATTGTGGTGGTATCAATCTTTGTTAACCCGTTGCAATTCGGGCCAGATGAAGATTTAGAAGCGTACCCACGCACATTAGAGAACGATCGTAATGTGCTTAGCGAAATGGGGGTCGATGTACTCTTTACTCCTCAAGTGAAGGATATTTACTCTCGCGGCTTAGAGCAGCAAACGTTCGTAGAAGTGCCGGGCATTTCCTACATGATTTGCGGTGCGAGTCGTCCAGGGCATTTTCGCGGTGTGGCAACGATAGTGTGTAAGCTCTTCAACATGGTTCAGCCGAATATGGCGTTCTTTGGTGAAAAAGACTTTCAGCAACTACAAGTCATTAAAGCCATGGTCACCGACCTGTCGATGAACTTAACCGTGCATGGTGTAAAGACAACCCGTGAAGATGATGGTTTGGCCATGAGCTCGCGTAACCAGTATTTAAATGCTGAGCAGCGTGCGCTTGCCCCCACTTTATATACGCGCTTACAAGAGATGCAGCAAAAAATTGAATCGGGTCGCCGTGATTTTTCACGTATTACCAGTGAGTGCTGTGAGCAGCTTGCCGAAGCGGGTTTTAGTATTGATTATATCGAAATTCGTTCAGCCGATACGCTTTTACAGCCTGGGCATGAAGAAACTAAAGTTGTTATCTTGGCTGCCGCCTTTTTAGGCCGTACTCGCCTAATAGATAATTTGCAGGTTTCGTTAGCCTAGCAGCCATTAATGTAATCTTACTCAGCAAAAAGGCCGTTAGTTTTCACTAACGGCCTTTTTATTTATAACAGGATGGGACATGTTAGGACACAACATTGTTCACAAAAACCAGCTAGACAACGTCTTTGGTTAACTCAGCCCAGTTTTGGCTTTTGCTGGCGATAGCGATTTGTTCATCCAATATGTTTTGTAAATCATTTTCAGTGGTTAACGGATTTGCTAAAACCACACGAAACACTGTCATAGTTTGTTCGCCATAGGCTTGAGTCTGCATACGTGTACGCGACACAAATGACTTACCTGCCTCACGTTGCTGCTTTTGTACGTAGACGGTGAGCTTATCCAGCTTCTCATTAAATTTTACGCTTAACGAAGGATCGGCTTTGACCTGTTGCTGCACCTCTTGGGGGTTAACTCGATAAGTAAGTAACGACAAAGTAGGGTGTGTAATCAACTCAAAATCTGGGTGAGATTGGATCATTCGAGCGAAAATTTTCGCTTTCTCGATGCTTTGGTCAATCAACAATTCGTAACCTTGGCGACCAAATATATGCAAAGACGCATATACCATCATGGCCATACCGTTGCGAGAGCCCTCCAACGTCGTAGCCCCTAAGTCTTTTGAGCCAGCTCGTAATATATAATTTGCGTGGTGACGAACCGCATTGCTGTCGTTAGGATCTTTAAACAGCACCATTCCAGCGCCCATAGGAACATACATTTGCTTATGCGCATCTATAGTAACTGAATCTGCTCGTTCAATTCCCTTGAGGATATTTCTATGGGTGCTTGAGAATAACGTAGCACCACCCCAAGCAGCGTCTACATGAAAGTGACAACCTAGCTCTTGGGCCACGTCAGCAAGTTCATTCAATGGGTCAACGTGGCCCGTCTCAGTGGTGCCGGCTACGCCAACAATGCTAAGAATTTTATTGCCTTGTTCTGCGTATTGTTTACCGAAAGCAAGCGCCTTTTCAGGGGACAAGCGCTGAGTAGGGCAGTCTAGCGTGATGAGCTGTTCACGGCCTAGTCCAAGTATATCTACGGATTTTGACAGAGAGTAATGACCACGGCGAGATGACAAAATTGCCATTTTCTTATAGCCATAATGAGCCAAACCTGCCGCTAATCCTTCACGAGCTACCCCTTTAAATACACCATCGGCGGCTAAAGCTTTATTACGCGCCACCCACAAGGCCGTTACGTTGGCTATTGTGCCACCAGAGCAAAAAGCTCCCAACGCGTGATTAGCGCTGTGCAGATAGGTGTTATAAAAGTCACTTTTTTGGGCATACACCAGTTCATGCATCATGCCCAATACTTGACGCTCCAAAGGCGTAAAGGCTTTAGACGTTTCGATTTTGACCAAATTTTGATTTAAGCCAACTAATAATTTAGCTAACGATAAATGAAAATAAGGTAAGGCAGAGGTCATGTGCCCGATAAACGTTGGCGAATAGGTATTAACAGAATTTGCGACTAACTTTTCCAGTAAATTAGCAGCGTGCTCAGAGACAAACTCTGGGTGCTCAGGCACATTAAATTCAGCGAAACTTTGTTCAATTTGCTCAAGTGACGTGACTTTGGTTACCACGTGTTGAGACAAAAAATCAGCCAAGTTATCTGACAGATGCTGCTCAATTTGAGCCAATTTAGAATCTTTACCTTCAGGCATGGTAAATACTCTAAACAAATGCTCTAAACTGACTTCAGCTACGGCCACTCTTGACACCTCATATGAAAACTTTCAGGTCGCGAACTTTACATGAATTTTTCACCTAGACCAACATAAACACCGCGTTTATAAGGGGGGAAAGTCGCTTTTTGAGGACTCTTTTTACGTAACAGAGTGTGTGGCGAACAGAAATATTCAAAAATGTGTATAAAAGTTGCACAATCCACCCTAGCCTTGGGGCGCTAACTTGCTATAGTATAAAGAAAAAATGCTATCCATTATGAAAGTCTCTCAAGTTACAGAAAGCTTTAACCTCGACAACGTCGTGCCCTTCTTCCAACCGATTATGGATTTGACCACTAATCAGGTTTGGCGTTACGAATGCTTAGCTCGTTTAATTACCTTAGGTGAGCATCCGTTTATTCCCACTGAGTTCCTGTACTTAGTTGACCGACAAGAGAGTCGCTCCCAATTGACCGAAACGATTTTTAATCGCAGTGCGCAATATTTTCGTGAGCGTGACATACCTTGGAATATCAACATTAGTCTAGCCGATATGCAAGATGAAGGCATTCACCGGTTTTTAAGCACTCAGGCTCAGAGCTACCCCAATCCTCAGCGGGTGGCGTTAGAAGTAACCGCACAAAATGTGTTGGCAGACACATATACATTTGAAACATTTTCCTTGTTATGTAAAAAGCTGGGCTTGAGTTTGTTTGTTGATAACCTAGAGCCAGACGTAGAGCAGGTAGAGCATTTACTCGAGTTGCCGATTAGCGCTGTGAAAGTGTCAGGCCCAGTGTTAGCAGACTTGGCTAAGAATGAAAAAGCACAGTCCATCATCAAGACACTGTGCGAACAGGGGCGACATAAAAATATCGATTTAGTTGCTCAACACCTCGAAAGTGAAGAACAATTAAACCTGCTTAAACATCTTAATGTGCGTTACGCCCAAGGCTTTTATTTCAGCCAGCCTAAGGCGCAAGCGCACTAAAAGTGTGTAGATATAATTGGAATGACAACTGTGGATAAAACCGCGATTATAACTGGCTAATCACTTGCCAACTGTGTTGGCCGCTAGCCCAATATTTGCGCTCGAAGGGGGTGATAGCCTGCGCATGATGATATTGCTTCATGTCTGCGTTAAACCCTGCTAGTTCAAGCGCTAAAGCAAATTCCTGAATGTAAATCTGCCAGTTGCTGCGCACTTCAAGTTGCCCGCCTAATTTAACGATTTCTGCAAATGCAGGGCTGCCGTGCCAACGTCTTTGCACATGTGCAGCTTTAGGATACGGGTTAGGGTAGAGCAAAAAGTGCTTACTCAAACGCCATTCGGCTTGCACCGCCAAACGCCAGAAGTCATTTAGATCCGCTCTGAGTATCAAAGCATTATCTTGTTTGAGACTGTAATGCTCATGTTTGCCCACGCGCAGGGCTGACTTGTCGACCCCTATGACTCTGGCCTCTGGGTGCTGATTGGCAATGTGTGCGGTGCTTTCACCCACGCCGCAACATGCATCCAATATTAGCGGGCCTTGCCAATCACCTAGCCAATCTTGCGCTTGGGAAAACGCCTGTAAGGTATGTTCCGTCAATGGACGCTGGCTGGGGTGTTGCAAGTGACGAGCAACCAAATCTGGGAGCTTCTCATGCACCCCAGTTTGATTGCTATCGATATGCCGAGAATTGCCCTCGGGCGACGAATAGTTATGACTCACGTTTGTTATTTCACCTAGCTTCTAATACCAACGCCGCGATTAATCAGTGAATACGCAAAACCTAGCAACACCACATTAAATACCACTAACAACCCCAATGAGTACATGTAATCCACGTCAGACACCCCTAAAAATCCATAGCGGAAGCCATTCACC
The DNA here is from genome assembly GCF_000315015.1 of Paraglaciecola mesophila KMM 241. Lineage (GTDB taxonomy): Bacteria > Pseudomonadota > Gammaproteobacteria > Enterobacterales > Alteromonadaceae > Paraglaciecola > Paraglaciecola mesophila. The sequence continues at coordinate 37,647 of NZ_BAEP01000051.1, forward strand.
ATATATACGATAGGGTTGATTTTACTGACCCATTGCCAGAATTCAGGCAACAATGTTAACGAATAAAACACCCCGCCTAAGTAGGTCAATGGCGTTAACACAAAGGTAGGCACCACGCTGATATCATCGAACGACTTAGCAAATATGGCATTAATTAAGCCAGCGGTAGCGAATAAAATCGACGTTAATAGCAAGGTAATGATAATAATGGGAATACTGTGCAGGCTTATATCGACAAACAACATGGATACGCACGTCACGATAATACCGATGAGTATCGCCCGAGCGACCCCGCCGCCTACAAAGCCGGCTATGATCACCCAGTTTGGGATGGGCGCCACTAACAATTCTTCAATGTTGTGCTGAAACTTAGCACTGTAAAAAGAGGACGATACATTTGAATATGAATTGGTGATCACCGCCATCATAATCAGCCCAGGTACGATAAACTCCATGTAGCTAAAGCCGCCCATTTGGCCGATGCGACTGCCAATTAAGTTACCGAATATCACGAAATATAAAGACATCGTAATCGCTGGTGGCACAAGCGTTTGTATCCAAATACGCAAGAAGCGAGTGCACTCTTTTATCCACAGCGTTTGCAGCGCAATCATGGTGCGATTACCCATTAGCTAACTCCTTCTTTTTTTGTTCGCTATTCGCTAGCTCCGCACGGCCTGATTCAACCAATCGTACAAACAACTCCTCTAAGCGGTTCGATTTATTGCGCATACTTAACACTTGTATTTGCTGGCTGGATAGCTGCTCAAACACGTTGTTTAAACTCTCTTCTTTAGCTACATCCACTTCTAACGTGTGGACATCCAATAAACGATATTCAAAGCCTGATAGAGCTATATTCTGATGTTCACCCGCTAAATCAAAGATGAATGTTTCAATATTTAAGGTGGCAAGCAATGATTTCATACTGGTGTTTTGTACAATCACGCCCTTATCGATAATCGCAATGTTGCGGCACAACATTTCGGCTTCTTCAAGGTAGTGCGTGGTCAATATAATGGTGATGCCTTGCTCGTTAATCTCTTTGAGGAAAGTCCACATTGAGCGGCGTATTTCAATGTCTACCCCAGCGGTCGGCTCATCCAAAATCAACATTCTGGGTTCATGCATTAGTGCGCGTGCAATCATCAGGCGGCGCTTCATACCACCGGATAAATTGCGCGCTGGCTGGTTACGCTTTTCCCATAAGTCCAATTGCTTAAGGTATTTTTCGGCACGCTCTTTGGCGACATTGCGCGGTACACCGTAATAACCTGCCTGATTAACCACGATTTGGGTCAAAGTTTCAAACTGGTTAAAGTTGAATTCTTGTGGCACCAAGCCAATGCAAGATTTGGCTTCAACGGGCTGTGCATCTAGCGAGTATTCAAAAATGTCCGCACTGCCACTGGTTTTATTCACCAGAGAACTGATAATGCCAATTGTGGTTGATTTTCCAGCACCGTTCGGGCCGAGTAGGGCGAAGAAATCCCCCTGTTTCACTTCTAAGTTAATCCCATTAAGGGCTCGGGTTCCACCTTTATATACTTTGGTCAACCCTTTGATATTCAATGCATTCATGCTTTATTCCGCGTGATTTTCAGGATGTTGGATAATCTGTTTTAACGATGACTGCCAATTTAGAGAGACAAAATGAAAAAGCACAAAGTTGTTGGCTGGATGTACTCACACCGAAAAGTATGCATTATACCATGGCGATGAATGAATAAAACATGACGGGCACTGAATAAAATGTAAGGTTTTTAGTTTGTTAGTCCCTAAAGCACGTTCGGTGTATATAAGCAGCAATGTGCACATCGAAATTACTATACCAACAATAACAAGATAGGAAAATCCATGGCCCATATGCAGCCTTTACCCAAAGAAACCACACCTGAATTGGCAGACGACTTCGCAATCTTTGAACAAATTTTAGGTTTTGTACCCAATAGTTTGCTAACAATGCAGCGCCGGCCAGAGATCGTACGCGGTTTTGGGGTGTTAACTAAAGCGGTGATGGCAAAAAACGGCACGGTTGATTTAGGTTTCAAACGTCTACTGGCGCACTTTTCCAGCCGAGCCGCAGGCTGCCAATACTGTGAAGCGCACTCCTTAATAGCTGCTAAAATTCACGGTATTTCTGATGAAAAGGTCGCTGCCGTGTGGGAATACCAAACCAGCCCGCTTTATTCCGATGCTGAGCGTGTCGCTCTTGATTATGCACTTGCTGCAGGTTCAGTGCCGAATGCGGTAGATGAGCCATTGATGGCGCGTATGCGAGCCTATTGGGAAGAAGACGAAATCGTCGAAATTCTAGGCGCTATTTGTTTATATGGTTTTTTAAACCGCTGGAATGACTCCATGGCCACAGATTTAGAAGCCACGCCCAAAGCACTAGGTGAAGACGTGCTCGCCCAAGGCGGCTGGACAGGCGGCAAACACGTGTAGAAGTGCTAAATGATCGCGCTTAATTGAGGGCTAAAACTCATGCTTGCCGTATATCCAATCGAGCCCTTGAATTGACGTGGTTGGGAATGCGGTAGAGTGAGTGGCCCCTTCAATAATCTTAAAATTGAGTTTTACATTCTCTGATGCGCCGGCAGTTATTTTGTCCGCGAGCAATTGTGCGCCCTTCACCATGTCTTCACGCTCACCAAATTCTGGTGATTCTAGGCTGCCGACACCAAGATACACCTTCGTTTTATGTTCAGGGCTTTGCATAGACAGCGACAGTAAGTAGTGATTATTGAACCATACGGAAGGGCTGCCTAGCACATATGCTGAGAATGTCTCTGGGGCCGTAGATAGCACATAGGCGCCAAACAGCCCGCCAAGTGAGTTGCCTACATATGTTCTGTATTTAGTATGAGCGCGATAATTTGACTCGATATATGGGAACACTATGTCTTGAATAAAGGTTAAGTGTGCTTTTGCACCGCCTGTTTCTAGTTTCCAATCGCTAGCTTTTGCAGGGGTAAAGTCTTATACCATTCCACGTTAATAAGTGATGACTCAGCGAGAGTTTAAAAGGGCTTAAACAAGGCGCATGACTGAATGAATAGTTGTTCTCTTTCGAAGTCATGCAACGCAGTGTAAGCCCTTTTAAAACTCGCCTGCAAGGAATGCCCCAGCGGCTTTTGATCTGCGTTCTCACTATTTGAAAGGGAACAACCATTACTACATAGCGACGCCTTAATCAAAAACCGCTGGACGCATTCTGAGGCGGTCACTTATTAATGCGGATTGGTATTACTCTGCTTGATGCGCCTTTCGAACCTTTGGAGTATGAAATGCCTGCAATTATCGCTTCCTCCATTGTGCCACTATTCATAGGGAATCGAGTAGCGCCAGAAACCAGTGGGAAACTGTATGGTGCGTCAGTGAGATATATCACTGGGTAATGCTTGCTTTTATTGGTCCGATAAGAGCGAGGAAGTTTGATAAAAAGCGGATAAACTCTTTTTGAAATAGGCTCTTCCAGTTCAACTACCTCACTTCTGGGGATGGTATAAGCGATTTTTTCGGGTTCTTTGTCTAACCATTTTTTAAGTGGTTCAACCCACGCGTTATGTGGTCGGTAGAAAGCGCCATGTGCTAGCCCTGTAGAAATCGAAATTTCTTCAAATGACGCCACCTTACCACCACTGCGCTGTATGACTTTATTGCAGGAGCCAACGGTATCTGAGGTCTCATAAATTGAAAAGATATTACCCTGCAAAATCACATCATTATGGGTGGAAAGGCTGCTAGTGCAAGCAGCTAAAATCACATAATTAATATCACTATTAGCTAGGTAGCTTGAGGTGATAGCGGTGATAAAACCGCCGCGAGAAAACCCCACTAGCGTTATATTACTTGGGGATACGCCATTTTTAATTAAATACTGAACTTGATGTTGAAGTTTCTTGGCATGCTCAAAAGGGTCGGTATTTTTCGCCCTGTGCTCAGCAATAATGAAGGCATCTAGCTTTGAAAATGTCTCAAGTATTGCTGGGAAATCATAAGTGCCCCAAGATGGATGTTCTGGCGTTGTATCAAGGCCTTCGACAATCAAACCGTGAGAGTAAAAAACATAACGTGCGTTTGGGTCGACAGATGCGGGTACTTCGTTGTAAACACCACTCGCGACAGCATTGACGCAATAAAGAATAAAAATAAATAAGATAGCGAGCTTCATGCTTTTCCTTGCCTGAATTGAGCGTGATATTAGGTGAAATCTAAATGCGAAAGTTAGCGTAAATACCATGCATGTTCCATATGAGACGCTAGGAATATGCCATTTTAAGGCGTCACACTTCTTTAGCTTGGCTGCTTTCCTTGCCGCTATTGCCCGCTAAGCTCTGTATCGTTTGCAACATTTCAAGCACGCCTGCTCTTAACGCTGCATCTTTGCTATGGGTATTGCCTAGGGACTGATCAAACGCCGCTGACTGCTTGGCTAAAGCGACGGTGTCGTATTTTTCATCGGGATCAAAATTTCGACTAGGGGGAGCCATTAAGGCTAGGCTCTCTTGGGACGTTATTAATCCATTTTCGAGCAACTCTGCACCCATGCTAACCAATTGATTGTACGACATATTGTTTGGATTATACTTGGCGGCGATATCCTGCAATTTACTTTCGGCATTTAGCCCCGCTTCACTGAGCGTTACCTTATCTGTTGTCTGTTTTGTATTGGCCACATTCAAATTTTTGGCGACTGAAGTAGCGCTATCGCTCATTTGGTAAATACGACTGACTTGATCGGGGCTATTTATTTGCATGTCATTCCCTGTTGATAATAATGTGCGAGTGATAAGGCTTGAACGTCTCGGTAACTAGCTAAGCCGAGGTGAAAATTGGACTGCGTAATCAATTTGAACAGCAATAAATAAGCCAAAAAATAATCTCTTTCCCGAGCAGCAAAGCCTCACTTAGTTGCATTCATGAGGTGTTTTTAGGAAGCTTATTGCCGTTAAAAACAACAGTGCGGCAACAAAGGGTTATCGTACCCTCTCAGCACTGACCACATAGCGCATGGTCGGGTTGGGTATCATTGAGTTAAACGGGTAGCAGGTGATTAATGTGAGTTGATCTGCGCCTTGTGACTCGATGATGTGAGTTTGGCTCTGATGCACAATGAAGGTCGATGTGACGCGATACTGCCCTTGCGCTTTGAGGGTTTGCACGCCTATGGAATCTCCCTTGTTGAGGTATTGCAGCGCGGCGAAGTGTGTATCTCTATGGCCTGTGATGACACTATTGCCGCTCTCAAATGGCAGAGGGGTGGTACTCATATGTCCGGGCCCGAATGCCATCGTGCTCCCTGATGCTCCCCCTAAAACGTATAATGTATCTTCTGATAATGAGCCTATTAACTGACTTGGAAACGTGAGTTTGGCCACAGGATAGGTATCAGCCCAGGGCCAAGGTTTGGTTCTTATGGCTTGATCTGCAAGTGTTTGATTAGTGTGATTGGAAAGAATATTAGCTTCAGTTGCATGCACGTTGCGTTGCCAAGCGCTGGCGATAAGCGCCTGTGCTAATTGTGCCTTAGCCCACATGTACACACCGTTTGAAACCAATAGCCCGCCGCCAACTAGGCATGTGAGCCAGATAGCACTTAACAGAGCATTTTTTAGACTCACTCGGCTAAACCACACAGTCCACTTTGCCTCGTTATCGCACACGTGCGTGCTTCGTTCAGCTCCTGAAATCATGACAATCGTTTTTGGCGCGCGCACAGTGCAATTCCCAAAAGTAACAGCCCTAAGGTGATATGCAGCGGGGTATTGGTGGCTGTTTGAGGCAATTGGCCAACCATTTGTAACCCCGTTATTTGCAACCCAGCCATAGCAAGCCCAGCAGGTGCGTTGTGGTTAATGGGTGTGTCTTTGCTGTTCTCGTGCTCTGGTTTAACGTCTTGGGGGGTAGGCGGCTTTTCATCCACGGCAATAAGGCTAGTGAACTGACTTACGATATGATGCTCAAGGGCAATATTTGTGATGCTATCTTGCCATTTCTTACGCATCATTGGGCGTATATCGCTGTTGCGTTCACGGCGCAAGGTATGACTGAGTTGCGCGATTTTTTCTCTCGCCCAAGCAACGCCTAAGCCAGCGCGTTTGGCCGTGGGGCTAAGGGGCATGCGAATTGACCAAGGTTTGCTTGATGCCGCTCGTGCTGACTGCCAACCCGTTACCTTGAGTGCATTGTCGGGGTGTTGCACTTGCATGCCATTTTCAAGGTGTGTCACTGGCACTCGGTAGTGGATAACCAATGGCTGGGCGGCATATAAGTCAGGAGTAACACTGGGGTAAAACTCAGTCTCTCGGGCGAATTCAATATGTATATCTTGCATCACAGGGCGAGTCAGTTTGTTAAACAGTGCCGTCATTTTGTGTTGTACCTGTTGAATGTCGCCAATGTAGGTAAAGGTGCCCCGGCCTGCTTGTGCGGCCTGGGTCATAAAGTAACTGTTGGGCGCCGAACCAATGCCAATAGTAAACAAGCGACTGTCAGCCAACTTGTTTTCAATCAGGCTCATTAAGGCACCCTCATTGCTGACACTGCCATCGGTGATAAAGACCACTTGGCGTAGCTTATGCGAGCCAAGTGAATCGCTATCGTCCCTATGGAGTGAGGGTTTGTTTAACGCCAATGTCAGGGCGGGTGCCATTTCAGTGCCGCCATCTGCGTGTAAGCTGGCGACCCAATTTCGTGCGCGCTGAATATTTTTTGCTGTGGCGGGCATGGCACGTTTCCATAATGCTTGGGGTGAGTCGTTAAATTGAATAATGTTGACGTTATCCTCTGGGCGCAGCTGCGTTAAGGCAAAGTCTACAGCGCGCTTTGCTTGTACAATCGATTCCCCAGCCATAGAGCCTGAGGTATCGAGTAAGAACACCACTTCTCTTGGGGTCATCTGTTTGGCGACGGCACCGTCAGTGGAATGAGATGCATCTTGCACAGGTGGAGTAAGCATCACTAGCCCATAACGATATTTGCCTTGGGTTTCGCTAAAGTGTGCTGCACTGGGAGCATCGCCTGGGGCGGGTTGCCACGTTAGAGCGAAGTCGTGGTTGGCGATATGCTCTTGAGCCAATTCAATATGATAGCCACCGTTTTTCTCTCCTTGTTGGCTGATGTTGATAGGATGATGTTCGCTAATAATGTCGTCAGCGGTCAGTGCAAAGCCACTGTCTAACTCAACACTGATACGGACTGGGTTGGCGGGCTCATCAGCTGTTTTTATTTGCTGGCTCATTGCTGTCACGCTTTGCCCCCAACCCTGAGTATTGACCGTGGCGACTGTACTCTTGTCAGTCGCGTCATTGGGTGAATATCGCGGCGTTATTGTCATGGGAAAGCGCAACCTAAATGTTTGTTCGTCAAACCCAACCACCTGTTGATATTCAATCGTGATGCTGATGGATTCATTTGGGCCAATGTTGGCAATAGTATTGGTGAAAAGGTTAGGGCGGTGTTGCTCAATTAAACTGGCTTTTCTACCTTGAGTTTTAGCTTGCTCGAAATGCGCCTTAGCTTGTGCTTTGGGCATAATTTTGCCTTTGATCCTCCGCTCACCTATGCGCATATCGAGATGATCAACGGCGGCATTTTCAGGTAGAGGGAAGGCGTAAATCCCATTTACCCAATCTTGACTAGGGTTATGAAAACGCTGAGTAACCTTGGTTCTGGCTATCATGCCTGTTATGTCGATTTTTACATCGGTACTTAACAGCGGACTAAGCTGATAACGGCGTTTTTGATGAAGTTGACTGGGCTCATCATTGTTGTTTTCATTAGGGGGATTGCCTGTTTTGCCTTCATTTCCGTTCGTGCGCGAGCGTGCTTCTGAAGAGTCACGTAAGTAAAACAGACTGCCTTGGGCGACTTGATTAATAGAGTCCACATACACGCTGGAAGCACTGTCGTCCCCAGTTTCTGGGCGACTAATACTGTCAACAAGACCGTCGTTACGTTGTTTGTTATACATTTTGTTTTCCTCAACGTCAGGCTGAATAAGGTATTGAGAAGCTGCGCTGTGCAACACCCCTATGGTGCTAACAATCAATAACAGCCCGCTGAATTTAAGTAATAGGGACATTCCTGTTCTCCGGTTTAGCGCTATTTACTTGCCGAAGCGGCCATTAACGATGTATGAGATGCAGCCTGGATCGACAGCGTGACCTTACGGGCGAAAAACCAACTCTCTGGGTGGCTTCCCATATTGCTGAAGGTGGATTCACCGAAAGATTCAGTGTGCAATTGTGCGCCAGGCACGTGCTGCTTTGTTAAGTAGCGTTTAACGCTGATAGCCCTTTGCTGAGAAAGCGCTTGGTTATAATGAGAATCGCTGCGTTCATCGGCGTAGCCCGCTAAGGTTATTTGCAGATCAGGGGTTTGACGTACAAGCGCCGCAATTAAATCTAACTGCCTGTGGTAATGGGTTTCAACAGCATGAGAGCCGGTGCGAAATTGAATATTTGTTTCAATTGGCGTTATAGAGTCAGGCTCAATTGTTTGCTCTGTGCTTTGCTGCGCTACATCGTTATGACTTTCTAAGCTCGCGGTGAGAATGGTGTGATTGTCGGATCTTTCTTGCTGATGCATGCGCTGCTGAGCATGTTGTAGGGCGGCCAATTGCTGCTCTTTTTGCTTAAGTTCAGACTGAACTTGGTCTAAAGCGTTGTCGTTTTTCACATCATTTGAAATAAACAGGCCCATTATACCGCCTATTACGCCGCCTACTGGCCCGCCTACTGCAGTACCTAATAATGCGCCTGAGCCAAAACCAGCGAGATCATTTCGAGTGTTTGACGGTGCTGTCTTCTCCTGTGTTGTTTGTGCGTGCGCCGGTGTTTGCGCATAAATAAGTGGGGCAAAAGCGTGGTTGATGAGCAGTGATAAGGTGAGTGCAATAGCGCTATATTTCATGATAGTTCCTTTATTTTTTTAGAGAGAGTTGGCGTTTTTGGTTGCGCTATTACACAGCGAATTTGCGGCTATTTAATGAGTGAAAAATGGCAATCTTAGGAGCAATTGTGGCGAAAAAATGGAAATTTCCTGATGTCAGCAAAATGCGCGATTTTTAGGATATAGTGACGTCACCGAATAAAGTGGCACGACCGAGTAAAGTGGCGTGACCGAGTAAAGTGCGTCACTGAATAATATGAGTGTGGTTATGTCTCAACGTATTGCGCTAGTGGAAGATGATCTCGCTATTCGAGAAAACTATACCGCAGCCCTCAAAAAACAAGGATACGAGGTTATCTGTTATGCTAATCGACGGCAGGCTGAGCAAGGTTTTGCTCAGCGCCTGCCTGACCTGGCCATTATTGATATTGGTTTACAAGACGAGATCGATGGCGGTTTTATGGTTTGCCAGCAACTACGCAGTTTATCTAAAACCTTGCCGATTATTTTCTTCACTGCCAGAGATAACGACTACGACACCATTTGCGGTTTGCGCATGGGGGCAGACGACTACTTAACAAAAGACATTAGTTTGCCTCATTTGTTGGCGCGCATCGCAGCATTGTTTCGTCGAGTGGCGCTGTTGAATCAACCCCAATTGTCAGAAGACCTAATACAAACTGGTGCATTGAGTATCGACAGCAAGCGCATGACCGTCAGTTGGCAAGCACAAGGCATTGAGCTAACTGTGACTGAATTTTGGATGCTACACGCCATTGCCAAGTATGCAGGGCATGTTAAAAGCCGCCAGCAATTGATGGATGAGTCAAAAATGGTAGTAGACGACAGCACCATCACGTCGCATATCAAACGTATTCGCAAGAAATTCCTGCAAGTCGACAGCCAGTTTGATCGTATCGAAACGGTTTATGGCATGGGCTATCGCTGGAAAAACGGCATGAGCCATTACCCTTAATGAGTCGTTCTACCAGTCTAGCTAAAAGTCACAAAGTAAGTCATGTTCGCAACAAGGGGCGGTTTCGATTCCGTTTCGGCATTCGCTTAAAATTACTCGCTTTATCGATATTTTTGTTTGCCATTCCTTGGCTTGGGTATCAATACGTGTGGGAGCTAGAGAGTTATCTGCGTATTGGGCAGGAGCAAACCATGGTTGGCACTGCGCGTGCAGTTGCGACGGCTTTGCATGAGCGGCCCACATTATTTGATACCCAAAGTGCTTACCTTACCGATGTAAAACCTGGGACCGACTTATACGCCCATAAAATTCATGACCCGATCCGCTTGGATGGCAAGCTGGATGACTGGCTGGATTATCAGCATTTAAGCCTTGAGTATGGGCCAGCGCATCTACTCGATTACCTGAATGACAGCGACGATTACCAGCGTAGCAGCTTGCATTTTCGGCATATGGTGGGGCAATTTGGTGAGTACCTGTATGCCATGTTTGAAGTCACTGATGAGAATGTATTGCTACGGGCTAAAAACAGTCTGCGGGTGGACCGGAATGACTATCTGCAAATAGCCATGACCGGCCCTGACGGTAGCTTTAAACGCTATGTTGTGGCACCGCAAGAGGCTGGCTGGGTTAACGCGTATTTGCTATCTGAATCTGTGGACTCAATGCGCCCTGTTTCACTTGAAACGCAAATTCAAGGCCGATGGTTAAACACAGCTAACGGCTACAACATAGAGTTGCGATTTCCTTTGGCGATGATGAGCAGCAAAATCGCCTTTGCCATTACGGATGTAGACGACCCTCAAACTCGGCAAATACGCTATCGCATAGGCACCGCCAACCCGAACAAGAGCGATGCCCTTGGCACGGTATTGGTGCCATCGCCAGAGATAGAGAACATTATTAAAGGGCTAAAATATTCAAACGCAAGGGTATGGGTCATTGATAAACACAAACGGGTGCTCGCTCGTTCTGGCGGTATTCATAAATCGGTTGGTTTAAGCAGCAGCGCTTATTCATCAAACGGCGACCAGCAGGCTAGCTGGTGGCAAAGCATAGAGCAGGAATGGTTATTACCCCTGTATTATCAAATTTTGACCAAGCCCCCAGCGGATTTTATTGATGACTTGCAAGATGCGTATGCGCTGCAAGGGCAAGATATTGATCAAGCGCTAACGGGGACATCAGCCTCTTTATGGCGATTAAGCCCAGATAACAAAGCGGTTATTCTGTCAGCAGCGCACCCCATTTTTATAGATGAAAGGGTGATGGGGGCTGTGGTCGTTGAACAAACCACCAACGGTATTCGCACGCTCAGAAATCTGGCCCTCGAAAAATTATTTCATGTCATATTAGCCGTGATGGGGTTAGGGACCTTAGCACTGTTTTTATTCGCCTCTAGGATCTCGTTTCGCATTCGCAAGCTTAGAAACCAAACGGAAGCAGCGATTGATCAGCACGGTAAAATCATTGGCACAATTCCCAGTGCCACCGCGGGAGATGAAATCGGTGATTTAGCAAATACGTTTAATATCGTGCTGGGCAAACTTGGGCAGTACAACGCTTATTTGCAAAATATGTCAGCACGTTTATCTCATGAGTTGCGCACCCCTGTGGCAATAGTGAAATCGTCCTTGGAAAACCTGCAATTGAGTCAGCAGACAGATGAAGACGCCCAGTACATCGAACGGGCGCAACTTGGTATCAAACGCCTCAGCACTATTTTGAATAACATGAGTGAAGCAACCAGATTGGAGCAGGCAGTACAAAGTAACGAGCGGGAAGAGTTTACTGTGAACGCCTTGCTCAGCGGTTATGTTGAAGGTTATCGAATGACCTACGCTAGTCATAAGTTTGTCTATACAAATGAGGCGGGGGATGTACTGCTACTCGGCTCAAGTGATTTATTTGGGCAAATGCTGGATAAGATCATTGCCAACGCCCTTGAGTTTAGTCCTGAGCATTCCCTTATAGCTATTAAGCTTAGACAACATGCAAGTAAGCATTTACTTACCATTGAAAACGATGGCCCACCGCTACCGAATGATATGGAGGGTAAGCTATTTGATTCCATGGTATCGGTACGCCCTGAGCATGCTACATCTCAGCCGCACCTTGGGCTGGGACTATTTATTGCCAAAGCCATCGCACAATTTCACGGTGGTGATATTCAGATAGAAAACCGCACTTTAGAAACGGGCGAGCATCTGGGTGTGCGGGTGTCTTTGCTTTTTTAACGGAACAAGTTGTCTGTTATTTGACAAGACACCCTATTGCCCATAGCTGTTGTCAATTTTTAACAGGATACAGTTCAGGGTGTAAAAATGGCGCCATTGCTAACACCATTGCATGAGTGTAATTGCCTTCTCGAGTGGCATTTCCGTTGGTCAGCAACCCTATCGCCCCACCTTTTTGTTTCACGTTGTTGGTGTTAAATAGCTTATCCATTAACGGGCCTAGTTCTTCGCCACTGGCTAAGGCTTGATAAACAGGTTCAGGAATAGGCATAATTGCGCCCCGGCCAATAGACTTGCGCTGGTGATTAGCGATAACGATATAAGCAAACGTAGCTGGGCCGTATTCGAATTTATCGACGCCGCCTTCCATCGCCACATAAAAATCTGCTTTTGCATTGGCTTGACAATAATTGACCCGATTAATAGCACCTATGCGAGTTTCTTCACTGGTCATGGGCTGTTCGGCTACGCCTGAGGGGGCATGCATACCTTCGCACGTTATTTCATGTTCAGGGTAAAGCATACTGATAGCGTTTTTGGCGGCGTTCACTTTCACTGGATTTTGAGAGCCGACGACTACGTGCAGCGTTGTAGAAATTTGAGATTGATGCAAGGTCGTTTCCTTAAAAGAGTTGCAGATAAAACGTTGTATTGTTCGAAGTGGAGAAGGGTAGCACAGTAAAATGGCTGAAGATTCTGCGCTGGGGATGAAATATCCACTGATGTAGGCAGTTGGAAGTGAGTCTTATATTCACTGCAGCCATTGTGCTATCGGGTTTATATCATTTTATTTGGCTTAACTATTTACAACAAAAAGTTCGATTTCACTGGCATGACCAGTATGCTAGTTACTGCGCAATATAAAGCTAAAAGAGCAGTTAGAGTTATGAAGTTACATCATTTACAGGGTTATATTCAGTCAATATATTTAGTTGAATACCCAGACCGCCTTATGTTGCTGGACGGCTGTACCCGTGCCGATGTCGATACCCTGCGAGATTTTATTACTCAAGAGTTGAATCGTCCTTTCAGTGATTTGAAAGTGGTAGTGGTTACTCACATGCATCCAGATCACGCTGGTGCAGCGCACACATTAAGAAAACTGGTTGGTTGCAAGATAATCGCTAGTGACGTTGAGCACTCTTGGTATAAAGGCGTAACAGGTTGGCTTATGTTCGTCACAGATTTAATGCTTGCACGTTGGGTCGCCAACCGAATGGGGCGTGAGCGCAGAAGTATGTGGTACGCCAAAACTCTTAAACCAGACATCAAACTTGTTGATAAGCAGACTATACCTGGCTTTGATGAGTGGTGCGTGTATGAAACACCAGGGCATACAGACCGTGATTTATCGGTTATGCATATGCCAAGTCAGCGCATGTACGTGGCTGATTTGGTGGTTAAAGTGAAAAGTCGCTTTATTCCGCCTTTTCCAGTGTTTTTCCCCGAAGTGTATGGAAACTCAATTGAGCGGCTTATGGCAATGCGCCCAGAATCTATTTTGTTGGCTCACGGCGGTGAAGTGCAATTGGACGATGCTGATTACCAGCACTTACAGGCCAGTGTACCCAGAGGGCCGCAAACGCCTTGGCGAGTGATCAAAGCAAAAGGCCGGCGGGCGTTAGGTTTGAAGAAATCAGCACGAACGTAAAACGTAAGTCTAGTCCTGAGCATTTGGCTTTTTGGCTTCTAGTATCTAACATTTGTTCAGTAAATTTAGACAGTCCCAAATGAAATTAATGGTATATTTTTAATATTAGATGAATTTTACTCATAGGTTCTGCCATTATGCTAGAGCGCCATCATTTAGCCATTATCCACGCTGTTGACAAACATGGTACATTAACCGAAGCCGCCAACGCCCTGCATTTGACGCAATCAGCTCTGAGTCATGGTATCAAAAAACTTGAAGTGCATTTAGGTGCGCCAGTGTGGCAAAAAGACGGTCGCCGCTTGCGTTTAACTCAAGCTGGGCAGGGGTTGCTCAATTTGGCCAACCGGGTGTTACCGCAATTCGAACACAGTGAACAAGTGATCCAGCAGATTGCCCAAGGCCAACGCGGCGCACTGCGCATCGGTATGGAATGCCACCCCTGTTATCAATGGTTATTGAAAGTCGTATCCCCATTTTTGCAGCAATATCCTGACGTGGACGTTGATGTGCGCCAAGCGTTTCAATTCGGTGGGTTAGGGGCGTTGCTGGGCTACGATATTGATATGCTGGTCACCCCAGATCCATTATTTCAAAAAGGTTTAGAGTACTTACCAGTATTTGAATACGAGCACGTATTAGTTGTGCCTGAATCGCACCCTGTTGCGGGGCAATCGTGGGTGCAGCCGCAGGATCTCAGTGACGACGTGCTAATAACGTACCCCGTAGAGGCAAGTCGCTTGGATATATTCAGCCAATTTTTAACCCCAGCAGGTGCGAGCGTTAAGCGACATAGAACGATTGAAACAACAGAAATCATGTTGCAAATGGTCAGTGCGGGGCGAGGTGTTTCTGCACTACCCAAATGGCTGGTGGAACAGCATCAAAAAGATTTACCTATTGTGCCCGTTAGATTGGGTAAAAAGGGAATATTTAAGAATATTCACTTGGGGTTTAGGGCCGGTGAAGCAAGACCTGAATATCAGAACACGTTTATTGAAATCGCTAAGAAAACCGACCATTTAATCTAAAATCATTCCACGTTAATAAGTGCTCACTTATTAACGTGGCTTAGTGCAACAGTCGATTAAATAGATTAATTATGCTTTTTGCGTGAGGCGCAATATACATCGAACAATTTCGCCTCGGTCGTAAGGCTTGCCTAGATGTTCGTTCATTCCAGCTTGTATGTACTGTTGTTTATCTTGCTCGAATATATTGGCCGTAAGGGCAACAATGGGTAAGTCAGCCATCCCCAATTCCCCGCGGATCACTTTCAACGCAGCAAGGCCGTTCATGACGGGCATATTGATGTCCATCAAGACAATATCCACTTTTTCTGCACGCTTGAGCTCATCTATGCAGTGTTGGCCATCGTTCGAAAGCAGCACCTCGGCTCCTTCCTGTTGCAGAAGCTCACTAATGATCTCTTGGTTAATCATATTGTCTTCAGCGACTAGCACGACTAATCCATCCAATGGGCTGTTGTCTTCTTCGCTTGCTATCATTTCCGTATTTTCAATGATGTGAAACAGTTCTTCATTGCGACAGGGTTTACTTAAAATGCGCTCAACTGAAAACTGCTGCGTCATGCGCGAGATACTTTTTGCATCGTAGGCGGTTAAGACCAGTATTCGGCTGGTGATCTGTACTTTTAACTGCTGTAATCGAGATAGGAAAGCTAAACCGCCTACTTGTGGCATCACCCAATCAAGTAAAATAATGTCAGGCTGGTCATTCTCTATTAAGGCCTCAAGCGCATCACTGGCGGATTGAAAGGTTGCTACTTCGGCGCCCATTGTACTGAGTGCATTTTCTAACATAATTAAAGAAATAGGGTTGTCATCGACGACGACGATGCGCTGCGGCGCCGATAGCTGCATGACTTTTTCTGGTGACGTAATAATCAGGTTATTGAGTTTCAACTTAACGCTGGCGGTAAAACAGCTGCCGATGCCAAGCTGACTTGATACAACAATTTCACCGCCCATCAACTGGCACAATTGTTGGCTTATGGTTAAGCCCAGTCTGCCACCAGCATTGTGATTCTGCTTTAAAGGTTGTCCTTGGCTAAAGAGTTGGTTGATATCTTCTTGATTTATGCCAGCCCCGGTATCGGTAACCATGATGTTTAACGTGTAATCACTATCATGTAGAAGTGGGTCTTGCTCTGTTTGTTGGTTGTCTGTGCTGATGACTAAATGAATATGGCCACTGCTAGTTTGCTCAATTGCATTAATGCATAGATTCAGCATAATTTCGCTTAATCGTCTGCGATCTCCGATGAGATCGCAGTGCACTGTGTGAGGCAACGTAATATTAAACACTAACCCTTTATCTTGTGCCTCTTTAGACAACATGGCGTATAAACTATCTACAATTTCATGCAATGAAAATGGTTGTTCAGCAAGTTGCAGTTCGCCAGATTCCAACAACGCGAAATCAGATAAATCCCCCAATACTGAATTGAGATGTTCAGCCGAAGCAGTAATTTTACGTAGGTAGTCTTGCTGCTTTAGGCTCAACTCAGTTTGCATGCACAAATCGGTCATACCTAAGATACCATTTACAGGGGTACGGATTTGATGGCTCAATGTGGTCATGAATTGCGTTCGCCCGCTGACCGCCCAGGCTGCAGTTTTTTCACTGGCTGCTAACGCTATTTCAGTATCATTTAACGAATGCGTAACGCGTTTAACTTCCCGTGATTGTCGCAAGAGTTGTAGGTAAAGTCCCCTGTGTTGTTGTAATGCATAGCGCAATAAAAAACCGACTACAAAGCTACCGACAATAGATAAGGCCAAATACACGTAATAAATAAAATCAACCGGTTTAACGTGTCGTGTTGGCGGATATACCCAGAGCTGCCACTGATTGCCGAGTATACTAAGCGGTACATTTAGGTCTGGAATGTCAGTACGCTTTGCATCAACACTAGGCGCACTGTCGAGCATTTTGTTATCAGGGAATACATAGTGATTTTGCTCGTGATCGGCCAAAATATAGGCGAAATGTTCGCGACCCGCCTCATTAGGAAGCGCATCTGTAAGGGATGCCACTTGATGAACGGTGATCAGAAAAGTTGCTGCGTTTAGAGCTTTCTCCTCTCCTTCAGCAATAGGATTTACTACAACAATCATTGGAGATTTAACCGCTGAATTATGTGCGGCAATGATAGGCGAAACTTGGGTTGTCCCCAGTTTGCGAGCGGCAATAAGGTAAGGTTGAATGTAGGGTGCTAATTCGTCAACGAGCTGACTGAGTCCGGTATCAGGCGCATAGTGAAAGCGCGGCAGGGCAGCATTATCGCTAAACAGGTAAATTTCCGCGACATCATTGGCTTTGGGATAAACCAAATGAATAAATTGACTTAGCTGGGCCGCTTTTAAGGGGCTATTGAGATGTACCGCATCAGCTAATTTAGTACTGCGTTCAACGGTTTGTTGCAGGGCCACATCGTACCGGGCGACAAATTGCTGTAAGTGCTGTTGAGCATGGTTCAGCTCTTGGGTACGGTAAGACGATACCCCCTGATTGAACAGCAATAATCCGATGGCACTACCCACCACGAAGGTTAACCAAAAAACGACATTAGCCATTTTACCACTAGCAAGATACTTCATTCCATGTCATCCGTTTAAGTGCTTCTTAAGGCAGGTATGGGCAATTCATTTGCCACTGCATACCACACTCTGCACCGTACTCCTCGGATGACTATATTTCAATATTTGCGGCTCAAATATTTGCAATTAGTGCGTTATTGACGCTTTTTAGAAAAGAGAAAATGGCAGATATTTCATTTTGAAATATCTGCCACAAATGTGACACCAAGCCAGGACCAGTGAAACTCAGTATCAAACAGGCAGGATTAATTTAATCTAAATGAGAATTGTTTGCAAGTGCATTTGAGGGTTAATGTAAAATACTAGTCGAATATGAGGCAAGGTGTTTGATATGTCTGTGTCTGCCTCTCATATGGAAAGGGGTTTTGAGCGGTCGATGTGCTCTGATAAACAGCTTAGAGGGTATTAATAGCAAGGGCGAAATGAAAACATGAGTATTTTCGAAAAATGGGCTTTCGAAATAGCGTTTAAAAATGTCCTTAAAGCGTGCCCTCATAAAGGGCACCTAATAGGAGTTGCTTAAGTTGTCCAAAAAGCCTTCCGTAAAGCGCCCGCAAGATATGCACGGCTTGAGCTTTACGGAAGGTTATACATATTTCATTGCTCTAGGCAGCTAGATTCATCGCGAGCAACCCCACTAGCCCTATGAGTCCACCAAATACACCACCCCATACAACCAACCAACCTAAATGTTTCTTGATCATGGCTTGAATAATGTCTTTGACCATTTTAGGGGTAAGTTCATTTAAGCGTTGCTCAACAATCGATTCAATTTTTTGTTGCACGTCATGCATCACATTTGGCTGTTCTAACTGATTGCTTAACGTCTCCAGAAAACGCTCATCCCGGCTTATTTCAATCAGGGAGGTTTTCATTTTCTCCACAAAGGGCTGTTTCAGCGGAGTGAGGGCTTCTGCGCCACCGAACATACCCAGCATGCTGCCGAATGAAGATGCATTAATGACCTCAACTAAGGAGTCAAACGTGGGCTCTAAATCGACCTTTTCTAGTACTGGGGCTAAGTCAATCTTAAGTTGCTGGTTGTCACTGTTTAGAAAGCGAGCAATGTTTTGCTCAGTAAAAAACTGCGTCATCATCAGCTCACGTATTCCAGCTTTAAACTCTTCAAAGCGTGACGGGATAACACCTGAACCGTATAAAAGCGGCACTTTCTCAAACAACATGTGTACCGCAAGCCAGTTCGTTACTGCACCAGATAAAGCAAATACGCCTATGGTGGTAACCATCATATTTTCTAACACTAAACCCAAAATTAGTAATAGCAGGGCAACTACATTGGTTAGGATACTTTTGTTCAAAATCGCTCCTTAAAGAATGGGTGTAAATAACGCGCGAATAAGCGCTGTGGTACCAAATTGGCGCTATGCTAGCAGGGCAGCGGGTAGGGTGACAACAGGATTCGCTAATGAATGAAGCTACACCAATCTTAGTCAGTAAATGAACTGCCAGTGTTTGCCCTCTCAGCAACTTTCAACTGGGGAAAGTGCCCTCGTCGTGCTGAAAACCGCCGCCATTTCTCGGTATGTGGTTGTCAAATATAACCGTTTAATTTTCGAGAATGCCCCGCTGTATGATTTCATCAAAAGGCACGCTAGCGGGAAGCGTCCCGAATACCAACCCTTGCTGTTTGCCCAATCTAGCTAGGCAAAATGCCTCAGCCATGTCTTTGTCATCCGCGTTTAACAGCAAGGCACCTTGCAGTGCGAGTGCCATTTTCTCCACCAACAAACGACTCCGTATTTCAAGGGTTTCTTGCTCGTCAAAGGCAGCTTTAAGATTTTCTATGTGCTTATCGTATGCGCTGTTCTTACCGACGGCTTTTTGCAGTTCAACAAACAGTGCATTAATGGCCTCAGGTTCTTTGCGTAGCGCACGAAGCACATCGAGACATTGTACATTGGCGCTGCCCTCCCATATCGAGTTCAAGGGCGCTTGGCGATATAAACGCGGCAGAATGTTTTCTTCCACATAGCCAATACCGCCTAAACATTCTTGCGCTTCATTTACAAAGGCAGGAGTACGTTTGCATATCCAATATTTTCCGATGGCAGTGGCAATGCGTGAAAGATGCGCTTCGTGCTGATTGGCTTTAGCCAAATCAACGGCGCGAGCAACGCGCATGGTTAAGGCTAAACTGGCGGCGACTTCTAAGGTGAGATCCGCCAGTACGTTTTTCATCAATGGTTGTTCTATAAGTTTTGCGCCAAAGGCCTCTCGGTGCTGAGTGTGATGCAGCGCCTGCACTAATGCTTGGCGCATTAAAGACGTTGAGCCAATCATGCAGTCAAGGCGAGTAAGGGACACCATATCAATAATAACGGGCACACCTCGTCCTTCTTCCCCTACTAGATGTGCTGTGGCACCTTGAAACTCCACCTCTGAGGAGGCATTGCTCCAATCCCCTAATTTGTCTTTTAGGCGCTGAATTCTAACGTGATTTAGCGAGCCGTCTTCTAAAATGCGCGGCAGCAAAAAGCAGCTTAAGCCTTTTGTACTCTGCGCTAAAATTAGGTGGGCATCGCACATGGGCGCCGAAAAGAAAAACTTATGCCCCGTGATCCGGTAGCTTCCGTCAGCTTGAATGTCTGCGCGAGTGGTATTACGCCGTACATCAGAGCCGCCTTGTTTTTCTGTCATACCCATGCCCAAGGTAATACCACGCTTTTGACTTGCTGGTATTGAACGAGGGTCGTATTCGCCACTGATCACTTTATCTGCCCAGTAGCGTGGCAAGTCGGGCGCGTTTCTTAGGGCAGCCACACCTGCATGGGTCATGGTGAGTGGGCAAGTAGTTCCCGCATCCGCTTGGCTGTGCATAAATAGCAAAGCAGCTCTAATCACATGTGAACCTGTTGTAGATTCGTTTTTCCATGAGTAAGCATGTACTTGGGCAGTCATCGCCTCGCGCATTAATTCGTGATAAGCCTGGTGAAACTCAACGTTGTCAATTCTGCGCCCATAGCGATCGAATGGCTGAAAGTGTGGTTTGTTTTTATTAGCCAATTCGCCAGCATTCATGAGCTGGTCACCGGCAATATTGCCAAAGTCCGTTAATGTACTTGTAGGTAAGTCACTGTGGTTCTGCTGCACCGCATGCACCAACATTCGATCAGCAGACCAAAGATTATAAGGTAAAAGTACCTGAGGCTGGTTTTCAACCGTATGAGTTGCATAGAGATCAGAATCTGACATAACGCTTTCCAGTGTACGAGAATCATACAAAATTACACTTTCAATATTAATGTGTCAATAATTGTAATGTATCTTTGGTCGCGTTTATGATGGGTTAAAACACATATGTTTTGTCGAATGTATTTATGCGTTAACGAACGTTTCTTTGAATCACCCGCAAGTTATTCATGCTGAAGAGTAAAATTGTTTTCAGGCCGTTTGCGTATTAACCTGTGCGCTCACCCATCAGCGTTTAGTCATCACGTATTAATAGGCTTTGGCTTGAAGTGAAAGCTCAAGTTATTAACTAAACCTTGAATTTACTTGTATCCATAATAACCAGAGTGCTGTGCATTTATGTTGCCTCAATCGAAACCCATAAGGCCAATAAAACCTAGGCCTAGGTCACTTTTACTGAATTTAATTGGCTCCAGGGGCAACGTCAAAATGAATGCCGCTAATGCAGTTCGCGTGGGGGCGTTGTTTGGTATTTCTGAAAACAATGTTCGCGTTACACTCACAAGGTTAGTGTCGAGTCATTTGCTAAAAATCGTCGAGCGAGGTGATTATCAGCTCGGCGAGAAAGGTCAGCAGTTAGCCAAACAGGTTAACGCGTGGCGAGAAGCAGAATCCAGCTTATGTGATTGGCAAGGTGATTGGGTTGTAGCCACAACCCACGGTTTAGGAAAAACTAATCGCAGTGCTTTGCGAATACGCCAGCGAGCCTTGCACATGATGGGTATGCAACAGCTCATACACGATCTGTACGTACGGCCGAGTAATTTTGCGCAAGGTACTGATTTTGTGCGTACAAGGTTACTAGATCTCGGATTAGAGCCCACCGCACCTGTATTTAGCGCCAGCGACTTCGCATCAGACTTGCAAAAAAAAGCGAAATCCCTGTGGGATGCGAACGCCCTTGAAGCCGGCTATCGTCAAGGTTTGCAGGAGCTAGAGGACTCTTTAGAACGTTTACCCACTCTGGCAGTAGATGAGGCAGCTAAAGAGTCCTATTTAGTGGGTGACAACGCACTGCAGCAACTTGTATTTGATCCGCTGCTTCCTGCACCGCTTGCTGATGTGGCACTTCGTCAGCAATTTAGAAACAAGGTGCGTGAGTATGATGAAGTGGGTGAACGTATTTGGTTTCGGTTTTTGGCCCAGTAAACATTATTTACAGTAGTAAAGTTCATTAGACTGTACAGGCACTAACAAATTGTTCGAAATCAAATGGGATGAGATATTTTTGGCTAAGCTCAAGTAGTGTGTTCATCTCATAAGGGCATTTATAGGCTGCCGCGGTATTGGGCTGTCAGCATATTGTCCGGTCGCGCTATTTACCGGCTACGCAATTTACCGGCTACGCTTTTATCCGGTCACGACGTTTCGCAAATACGATATTGAACATTGGCTCATAGTAAAAGGAAATCACATGACTACATTAATTCGTTTTATCCGTACCATTATCCTTGCATTGCCGATTTGCTTTAGCGCGTTCACTGTTAATGCAGGCACGGTTAACGCAGGGGTATCGGCTCAAGAGAGCGAGGTAAAAGAAGCGCGTTTATTGATTAAAGAATTCAGTCAAACGCTTAAAAGCACACTTTCGGCCGCCATTGAGCAGGGTGGGTTAACTAATGCGCTGGATGCGTGTCATATTGAGGCCCCCGCTATTTCATCTCGGCTCGCAGCGCAGTCAGACTGGAAGGTTGAACGTACTTCATTAAAACCTCGCAATGCACTTAATAGTCCTGATAACTGGGAGTTAGCCAACCTACAACGCTTCGAGCAACGTAAAGACGCGGGTGAGCCGGTAGGCAATATCGATACGTATTCAACGATACAAGACAAAGGGCAAACTGTCTTTCGCTATATGAAAGCCATTCCAACCGGCGGGCTGTGTTTAAATTGTCATGGCAGCAGCGTAGCGCCCAGTGTGAAAGAAAAAATTGATGCGTTGTACCCTTATGATGAAGCTCTGGGCTTCACCGTAGGTGATATTCGCGGCGCATTTACCCTGCAAAAAGTGTTGTGAAGCCGTTATGATGCCCCATTTTGAGCAGCAGTTCTTTGTAGTTACTTTTTGAGTTACTTTTAGTTGTCGTTTGGAGGTTTAGCATCAATTCCGCATTACACTTTCTTTTTATAGTAAGCGATAGGTTGAAGCACTTTGAAACTGAAACCGCGCGCACACCGCGGTTTTGTGTGGGTCGATTTTCTATCACTTCGATAAAGTTTGAAACTATCGAAACCTGCACTTTAATCCAAATTAAAATGTGTGGTATTAATGTTTGAAACTGATTCGCACGAAACAATGACCACTCATCAATTTAAATATATGGGGTCTAGGTTGTTGGGGGAAGATCAGTCAATTATCGCTTTTGGAGCCGTATCGATGTTTATATAAACCTCTCGCAGGATCTTCCTCTCAGGCTAATCAGATAATGAGCGCTCACATTCACAGGCAAGCGTTGAGTATATAATGACAACTTCGATCTAAATTGTATTTTTCTAATAAACGAAACATCGGTGTATTTTAATCAAAATGGATTGAAACCAGCTCATGTGAGCCAGTTCCAAACTTTAATTCCAAGTTCCAAACTTTAATTCGATCGCACAAAAGATCTTTTAAATCAATGACTTACTCTACTGTGACCGACTTCGCCAAGTTGCGCGGTTGGTCTACATCTGTGCCTTTGATAATAGCGACGTAGTAGGACAGTAGCTGCAATGGCAGGGTGTAGATAATTGGCGCGATGGCCGCTTCACAGTGTGGAACGTTGATCACGCGCATGGTTTTATCGCTTTTGAAGTGGGCTTCTTTATCGGCGAATACATACATGATGCCACCGCGGGCACGCACTTCTTCTACGTTTGATTTTAGCTTTTCTAATAGCTCATTATTCGGGGCGACTACAATCACTGGCATTTCATCATCGATTAAAGCAAGTGGGCCGTGCTTTAACTCACCAGATGCGTAGGCTTCTGCGTGTATATATGAAATTTCTTTGAGCTTAAGCGCACCTTCCATTGCGATAGGGTATTGATCGCCACGACCTAGAAATAAGCTGTGGTGTTTGTCGGCGAACTCTTCAGCTAAATCTTTGATGCCTTGAGTTAGGCTGAGGGTTTCTTCAAGTTTACTTGGCAAGCTATGCAAACCATCAACAATGGCTTTATGGTCGGCCTCTGCCATGCCGTTATGTTTGCCCAATGCTAACGTCAACATTAAGAAACCGGTTAACTGGGTGGTAAACGCTTTGGTTGATGCCACGCCGATTTCCGCCCCTGCAAGGGTCATAAAGGCGAGGTCTGATTCGCGCACAAGCGAGGATCCTGGCACGTTACATATAGTTAAGCTTGAGGTGTAGCCTAAGCTTTTTGCTAGGCGCAAAGCGGCTAGGGTATCGGCGGTTTCACCTGACTGAGAAATGGTAACTAGCAGGCTGTTTGGGTGAACGAATGACTTGCGGTAGCGAAACTCAGAAGCGATTTCAACGTTACATGACACATTGGCGTATTCTTCTAACCAATATTTGGCGGTCATGCCTGAGTGGTAGCTGGTACCGCAGGCAACAATTTGTACGTGCTTGATGTTGGCAAGCACCTCGTCCGCGTCTTGACCAAAAATATTCGGGCTGATGTCGTACTCGCCTAAGCGCCCTTGTAGGCAGTTACGTACTACAGTGGGTTGCTCATGAATTTCTTTGAGCATGTAATGGCGATAGCCTGCTTTGTCGCCAGCATCGTGCTCTACATCTGACTCAACAATATCACGCTCGACGACTTGACCGCTTTGGTCGTAAACTGTGACG
The DNA here is from genome assembly GCF_000315015.1 of Paraglaciecola mesophila KMM 241. Classification (GTDB taxonomy): domain Bacteria; phylum Pseudomonadota; class Gammaproteobacteria; order Enterobacterales; family Alteromonadaceae; genus Paraglaciecola; species Paraglaciecola mesophila. Next base: position 62,039 of record NZ_BAEP01000051.1, read on the forward strand.
CTGGTGCGGGTCACTTGGGCTACATCACCTTCTTCAAGGTACATGAAGCGACGGGTAACAGGCAGTAACGCCATTTGGTCTGAGGCAATAAAGTTCTCACCGATACCAAAACCAATCACAAGTGGGCTGCCTGAGCGGGCAACAATCATGCGCTCTGGGTCGTGCTTATCAACAATGACAGTGCCGTACGCCCCATCAAATTTACTCACAGCCATTTGCACCGCTTGCAGTAAATCTACACCTTGATCTAGTTCATAATGTACCTGATGCGCAATGGATTCAGTGTCAGTGTCAGACGTGAAACCATAGCCTTTGGCTGATAATTCAGCACGCAGGTGTTGGTAGTTTTCGATGATGCCATTATGCACGACTGCAATACGCTCACTTGAAAAGTGTGGGTGGGCATTGGCTTCAGTCACACCGCCATGAGTAGCCCAGCGCGTGTGGGCAATACCTACACTGCCTTTGGCTGGATTGTTATGTAAGGCGTCGGCCAGCTCTTTTACTTTACCAATACGACGAGTGCGGGTTAAGTTGCCTTCGCCATCGAGTAAGGCAACACCAGCGGAATCGTATCCGCGGTATTCAAGGCGTTTTAGCCCTTCTAGTAAAATTTCTACTACGTTACGTTCGGCTATTGCGCCAACAATCCCACACATACGTTATGCTCCAAATGACTTAGTTGTTGCGCAAATAACCTTCACGCCTTGTTGTTCAATATGTTGTTTATCGCTTTGTGCAATTAAATCATCGGTTACCAGTACCGATATCGCCTGCCAAGGCAATTCAACATTAGGTATTTTTCGTTGTAGTTTTTCTGATTCAGCCATGACCACGACCTCGCTAGAGACTTCAGCCATGACTTGGGTTAATTGGGTCAACTCGTTGAACGTGGTTGATCCCTTTTGTAAATCGAGACCTGCTGCGCCGATAAAGGCTTGGTCGAAATTGTATGCGCGTAGCACTTGTTCAGCCATTTTGCCTTGAAATGCATGTGATTGAGGATCCCACGTGCCACCTGTCATCAACACTTTTGGCTCGTTTTCGGTTTCCAGCAGTGAATTGGCTACATGCAGTGAGTTTGTCATGACTACCAAACCTAGCTTACTTGCCAGCTCAGGAATTAGGGCAGCTGTGGTGCTGCCACTATCAATGATGATGCGGTTATGATCTTTAATCAGGGTGGCGGCGGCTTTAGCAATCGCTATTTTACGCGCAGATAGTTTTTCACTGGATAATTCAGACGAGTCTTGCGGCAGCGGCACTGCTCCGCCAAATTTGCGCAATAACAGACCATTGTTTTCAAGCTCAGTGAGATCTTTACGGATAGTGACCTCTGAGGTAGAGAAAAGCTTCGCCAGTTCATCCACCATCACTTCGCGGTGCGTGTGAAGGCGGTCTACAATCGCTCGGCGTCGTTGTTGTGTGTTTCGTTTTTGCATATTTCGAAATATATATGTTTCGAAATGAAAGATAAAGCCTTTCTTTTGCTTCTTATACTAAGGTGTTAGAAATAAAAAAACCTCCAAAGGAGCTGGAGGTTTCACATTTTCTGGCGGCGGCTTTTATTCAGGCTTAGTAGGGCGTTGCCAACCACTAACGTTTCGCTGTTTTGCTCTAGCAATCGCTAATTCTTCATCGGCGACAGTTTTCGTTACCACCGAGCCCGCACCAACGGTAGCCATGTTACCAATCTGCACCGGGGCCACTAAAGCACTGTTAGAACCAATAAATGCGCCATCACCAATAATGGTTTTTGACTTGTTTACACCATCGTAGTTGCAGGTGATGGTACCTGCGCCGATGTTGGCGCCTATTCCAACGGTAGTATCACCTAAATAAGTTAAATGATTAGCTTTTGAACCTTTGCCTAGTGTGGTTTTTTTCATTTCGACAAAATTGCCAACGCGTGCATTTTCATGCATCACCGCACCTGGGCGTAAGCGTGCGTATGGACCGACAGAGCAATTTTCACCGACTATGGCTTGGTCTAACATGCTATTGGCTTCGATGGTCGCGCCATCTGCAATTTCACAATCTTTAAGTATGCAGTTGGGGCCTATGGTGACATTGGAGCCAATTTTGACTGTGCCTTCGATAACCACATTCACGTCTATGCTGATGTCTTGGCCTACTATGATGTCACCCCGCAAGTCAAAACGGTGGGGGTCAAGCAAGCTAACACCTTGCATCATCAGCTCTTGAGCTTGTTCAAATTGAAATGCGCGCTCGATAGCGGCCAGTTGTTTGCGGTTATTTATACCTTCAACTTCAATTTCGCTACTTGGTTGAGCAGCTTTAATGACTTTGCCTTCATTGGCTGCCATTTCAATGACATCGGTAAGGTAGAATTCACCCTGGGCATTGTTGCTATTTAAATTGGCAAGCCAGCGTTTTAAATCTTTGCCATTAAGTACCATCATACCTGTGTTTATTTCACTGATTTGGCGCTGGGCGTCACTGGCATCTTTATGCTCAACAATCGCGGTAACATTGTCGCCTTGGCGAATAATACGCCCCATGCCTGTTGGGTCGGCAACGTTTACAGTTAGCAATGCTACGTCTGCTTCGGCTTTTGTTTGTAGCAGTGAATGCAGGGTATTCACTTTAATCAGCGGAGCGTCACCTACCAGAATGAGCACATCTTCATTGTCAGAAATATGTGGCACGGCTTGCTGAACGGCATGACCTGTTCCTAATTGTTCAGCTTGTAAGCACCAGTTCAGCGCATTGTGACCCAATGCTTGTTGTAATTGCTCTGCCTGATGGCCGTATACTAAATTTATAGAATTGGCACCCAATTGATTTACGGTGTCAATGATGCGCTGCACCATAGGTTTTGCGCCAATAGGATGTAAAACCTTGGGCATGGAAGACTTCATTCGAGTTCCCTTGCCTGCTGCGAGTATTACCACTGAAAATGCCATTTAGTATCCTGAGTCATTTAAATTCCAAGGTATTTTACTGATGCAAGCAAAAACTACCAGCGCTTGATCTCTGTTAAACTCCAAGACGTATCCTTTTTTACTGTTTAACGAACCAAACTAATATTTTGCAACCAAAGTACAATGTGTTTACTTTTGATGCTTGCGTATAGTGTTCTCATTGGGGTAACTTTACCTACCTTTTTGCTTTGACCGATAGGTTGTATGGTAATAGATGTGTTTTACTGCATAAATGTGTTGCCAATTTTTAATTTAGTTGGTTAAACACATGTGTTTAGTTTAACGTGAACAAATAATTAGTGATGCTACAGTTAATGAGTAACAGGGCAGACTAATAAGCAGTTTTTTGGTTTATTTTATACAGGGTAGTTTGTGAATATCTTTCGAACCTTACATCGCAGTATTTTGCTGCTCTTTGTCGTTGTGGTTGTATCCATCGTTACCTTGGTGCACTTTAGTGTGTCTAAAATCGTCGCCGAGCAAAGCCGCGCGCAGCAGCAGTCTCATTCCCCAGCGGTAGAGCTCATTGTGCAGCAATTAATGAAGCCACTGCATATTTCTGAAACCCTTGTTAAAGCAAAAGAATTGCAAGATCTCATGGGCGCACAGACAGTTGATGAAGACGCGGTGTTTGCTAGCCTCAAACGGTTGCACCGTGAATTTGGAATGAATTTCTTTATCGCCAGTGAAAAGAGTCGTCGCCAATACTATTCCGATGGCACAACCACGGAATTGGTCGAAGGGGATGTGAGTTGGTATTTTAAATATAAAGAGTCAGCTCAGAATGAAATAGCCGATATTGGTAAGTGGGAAGACACTCACTTTTATATCGATTTAAAAGTCTTTGATGAGGAGCAGAATTTTCTTGGATTTTTCGGTGTAGGTAAAAGCCTAAGAAGCTTTTTGGATATTTTCGCGCGTTACAAAGAAACTTATGGTTATGATTTTATCTTTGCGGACCAAGACAGAAACATCACCTTGTCGTCTGATCCCAAATTAGTCGCGGCTAATTCAAAGTTTACCAATTTAACTGAATTGCCTTGGTTCAAAGATTTGTCGGAAGAAGAGCAAGCGGGTTCGCTTAATAATTTATTGGTTAAAATAAACGGCTACGATTTCTTGATTGCTGAATTAAATATTCAACCTTTCGATTGGACACTGTATTTGATGACGCCGCTTGAATCGCGTCAAACAGAGATAAGCCGGGGCTTTATCTTCAGCATAGTGACCTTATTAGTGCTTATTTTTGGCCTATTTTTGATCATATATAACCTGTTGTATTACTTTAAGAAAGACATGCAAAAGACACGTCAAATAGACGTGTTAACTGAGCTGCCCAATCGCGCTAGCATGTCCCTTAAATTCGATGGCTTGATGTACGAGAAATCTTCTGTCAGCTTGGTGCTTATCAATCTCGACAATTTTAAATCTGTTAACGAAACCCATGGGCGTAAGGCAGGGGATATTGTGTTACGCCAAATTGCATCAATGCTGCAGTTAGAGCTTCGAGAGCAGGATATTATTGGGCGATGGGGCGGCGAAGAATTCCTGTTGTTACTGCCCAATACAGGCCCTCATGAAGCGGTAGATGTAGCAGAAACCGTGCGCAATCGCCTCGCTAATATGACAATAACGACGGGTAGCATGTCTATTCAAATGACAGCCAGTTTTGGGGTGTCGTTCACGGCTATTCCTCGGGCGATAAACGAAGTAATTGCCGCTGCCGACGATGCGCTTTTTGCGGCGAAGCAAGAAGGGCGAAACGTGGTACGCCTGCAATTGATTGAAGAGCATTAATTCTTCAACCTGCATTGTAAGGTTAAGCGCTTGGTGCTTTATATATGGCTATGCAGATATATGTTAGTTTGCATAGCCGATAAAGCATCATGCGGCAGGTTTGGCTTTTAGCCTATGTCTTGCTATTACGCGGGTCGCCACTCCTGTGACGAGTAACACACCGCAAATAACTAACATCACGCCTACCCACATCGAAGGTGTTAAGGTCTCATTCAACAGAACAATCCCCCACATAATACCGAAGGCAGGAATGAGATAAGCCACAGTCAGGGCGTTGCTTGGGCCGACTTTGGCGATTAATCTGAAATACATTAAATAAGCTAATGCAGTGCAAAGGGCGCCAAGGGCAATGGCATCAATCCAGCTGCTTGATGATGGAAGCGTGCTAGGCATAAACCAAATATTGAGCGGTAACAAACACAGTGTTGCTGCAAACAAACTACCTGCAGCGAGCGCCATTGGACCCACAGCGCTTAAGTGTTGCTTGGTAAAGCAGCCTGCATAGCCGTATAGGGCGGTGGCACTTAAAGTAGCTAAGGTGGGCAAAATAGAAATGCTATCGAATGCGGCGGCCTGCGCTGCACTAAGAACTGCCACTCCAATAAAACCAATTAACAGTCCAAATACTGCAACACTTGATATTCGCTGCTTTAGCCACAGCCAGCCAATTAAGGCCCCAAACATAGGGGCGGTAGCGTTCATCACTGAGGCATATCCTGCTCCTATGTGTAATAAACTGTAGCTGAATAAACAAAATGGGATGGCAGTATTGGTTAACCCGACAATTAAAATGCCGCGCCAATGCTGGGTTATTTGACTGATAGCGTTGCGATTGCACACAAACGGCAGCAAAATCAGGCTAGCAATACCTGCTCGCATCGTGATTAAGCTTATTGGGCCAAATTCAGGCGTGGCGGTGCGAGTAAAAATAAATGCAGCCCCCCAAATGCTAGCAAGCAAGACGAGCTCAATAAAATCGCGTAATTGCATTTAACCTCCCTGTTTTATTCAGCTAATTTTTGCTGGTGGAACGGAAAATTGTGGGTTCTCTAGTCTTAGTAGAGTGACTTTGCGTGTTAAACCACCGGCGTATCCCGTCAGTGTGCCGTTGGCCCCTATCACTCTATGGCAAGGCACGATAATCGAGATAGGATTCTTGCCATTAGCGCTGCCCACCGCTCGCACGGCGTTAGGGTTGTTTAATTGCTTTGCTATATCGCCATAGCTACACGTAACACCATAAGGTATGGCACGTAACTGTTGCCAAACATTTTTCTGAAAATCAGTGCCGATGGGGGCTAAGGGCAAATCAAACACTTCACGTTCGTGGTCAAAATATTCTTTGAGTTGCTGTTTCGCTTGCTTCAATAAAGCATTGCTGGTGGCTGCTGTGTCTTGATGCTCTACAAAGGTAATAGCGATGATAGCGTCATTACTCGCACATATTTGTAATAGGCCACAGGGGGTGGGCAAATAGGTACACAGCGGGGTCAACGATGTACGGTTTTCCATTACGCGAGACTCCATAAAGTAAATGTTAAATAACTACGCCAAGGGCTGACTTTGTCAGCATCTATGTTGTGTAGAAGTAGCTGTTTTTTGATGACTAGATCTGAGTTAAGCCAAATATCCGCTTGGGATAGCCCACGCAAATTAGCATAAGCAATTGTCCATGGACCAATGCCTTTAATTGATAACCAATCATCGGGTGGAGCATCAGGGTGCTGGGCATAAAATGCAGCAAAACGGCGTAGGGTCTCACGACGACTGTTGGGCATCCCTAAAAAACTGAGATCACCGTTTGCGACGGCATCAGGCGTGGGAAAATAGCGGTTAAGTTCAGGCAATGGCCCCTGCTCATCAAGTACAGGCTCCCCGAGCGTTGCCACGAGCTTAGTCACTAAGTTAATAGCCGCGGTCACTGATATTTGTTGACCAAGAATAGCTCTGCACCCAGCTTCAAAGGTATTCCATATACCAGGAATACGTATACCCGGGGTAATAGTTTTAGCAGGCAAGCCACTTAATTCGATTCTGTTGTCAATGGTCGCGCTATCCGCATCAACGTCTAATATGCGCCGAATGTTACTCAAACAGCACTTGAGTTGCTGCAAATCAGCGATAGCTAAGGTAACGAGAAAGCAGTGTTTATCTGGTTGATGCTGGGCCTGAAAATAACCTTTGCTGGTTCCGACGGTAAAATTACGTGCGTAACTATCTTGGCTCACCCATTCGCTACCTGATATTGCTCGGCGCGCTAGAAAGTCACGCAAGTGGGGCCAGTTGTACGGCGGGCGATAAGCTAAAGGGATGACGATTGGTTGTATCAGGCTACTCGGTTTTATACGTAATTCCTTTGGAGTACGGCGCATGACGCGCTGCATATTGTATTGCAGACGCCTAGCGTCATTAAAGCCAGCAGCATCTGCAATATGTTCGATAGGTAATTGGGTGTGCTGCAATAATTGTTTGGCAAACAGAATTTGTTCATACACTTGATATTGTTTCGGGCTAAGACCAATGTGCTGAATAAAAAGTTGGCGTAAATAGCGATCGCTTATTCCGAGTTTTTCTGCAATTGTCGTCATGCTTAGGTGTAGGTTTTCGCCGAGTATCCGTAGTGCTCGGTTAACCGTAGTATCAACTCCGTTCCATGCATGGGAATGCGGCGCACTGTCCGGGCGGCAGCGTAAACAGGGGCGATATCCCGCAAGCATGGCTTGCTGTGCTAAGGTGAAGTATTCGACGTTTTCTTCATGTGGTAGCTTTGCTGGGCAAATTGGCCGGCAAAAGATCCCCGTTGATTTGACCGCTATAAAAAAACGCCCATCGAAACGAGGATCTCGGGTAAGTCTCGCTTGTTGATAATCTTGTATCGTCAGCATGAGGGAACCGAATGTATTAAGCCATGGACTAATGGTAATCCGGTGAGTGGCTATTATGCGTCGAAAACGGAACTCAAAGCAAAAATGTTGTTCTTTGCTTGGCTCGGCCAAAGTTTGGCTAAAGCTGTATGCAGCTCTTGCGGTTTCGGCTTTCGTAATTGCTTGTTGAATTTGATAGGGAATAAAGCAGATAATACGCGGCCGTTTTCTGCGCGCAGGAAAAGGAATGTAATCTTGATAACCGATATTTTGGAGTGGCTGTTTTCACGTGTTTAAGTCTTTCTTATTGATAAGCCTAGTTTTTTCAAACTTAGTTTGCTCGCAAGCCATGGGTGAGGAATGGCTTGACGATTTCGCCAGTCGAGTGAAAGCTAAAACGGCTAAGCAGCGAGTGCCAGGTTATTTGTTCGCTTTTATCGAAGAAGGCAAGCCAGCCAAGATGGTAGTGTCTGGCAAAACAGCCAATAATGGTACGGCTATCTCTCCGCAAACGGTGTTTCGTTTAGCGTCAGTGTCGAAAACATTTACCTCTATTTTAATGGCCAAAATGGTCGATGAGAATAAATTAAGCTGGCAAACCCCTGTGAAAAAAATGACCAACGAATATAGTTTTGATAACAGCAAAGACTTACAGCTCAGTCATATTGTTGGTCAATCGAGCGGGTTCTCGCCCAATGCTTATGACAATCTCATTGAAGCTAATTATCCGGTAAAGCGAGTGCTTAGCATGCTGACTGATTTAAAGCCTTTATGTACACCGGGTGAGTGCTATACCTACCAAAATACCTTGTTCGGCGTTATCGAAGAGTACTTTCAAGAAAATAACACGTCGTACGGGCAACAATTAGAAGCTGAAGTCTTGCGCCCGCTAAATATGAAAGGTGCGAGTGTGGGGCGTGAAGGTTTACAAGCGTCGAATTCATGGGCCAAACCGCATGTAGCGATCGCGAAAAACAAATGGCGCAGTGTGAAGGTTAACGAAGACTACTATCGCTTTTCACCCGCAGCAGGCGTGAACGCTAGCGGTGCGGATATGGTTAAGTGGGTTGGGGCGCTGCTTGGCGAGCAGCCGAATGTGATTGGGCCGCAAATTATTGACCAAGTGACACAACCTCGGGTGAAAACCAAACGCGAAATGCACCGCCGCTTATGGCAACGTTACCTCAAAGACGCCCATTATGGTTTAGGTTGGCGCGTATACGACTTTGATGGGCATAAATTGAATTACCACGGCGGGTGGGTCAAAGGTTATCGCGCAGCGGTTGCGTTCGCGCCGGATCAAAAAGTGGGCTATTTCATGCTTATGAATGCAGAGTCAAATTTGATCAACGATTTTACGGCTGATTTTTGGGCCAGTTATTTTGAGCATTATGATGCTCAGCAAAAATTAATCAGCGTGGCACCATAATCGTGTCTTATACCAACTGCAGTAAATAATTAATCACTCAAAGAAACTTTAGAATGACTTCATCAAGGCGCTTAAATGAAGTATTAGATGAACTAAAAAAGCCCAGACTTAAAAGACAAGACTGGGCTTTTTATTGATTTAGCGAAAGCTTAATTGGTTTTTAAATAGGTATAACCTTTTAGACAATCCTCGTAAAAGTCAGTCCATTTAACCGCTTCACGAGGTTTCATAGCACCGCTTGAAATATGTTGGTCGATCATACGTTTAACCGATTGGGCCATTGCATCTGGGTTGTACTGCATAATAGATAGCACGTCTTGTACTGATGAGCCTTTCACCATTTCTTCAATGTAGAAGTCTTCTGGGTCATCATCATCACCGAAAATATGCACTTCGTTCAGGCGGCCGAACAAATTATGCATGTCGCCCATCACATCTTGATATGCGCCGGTAAGGAACAACCCTAAGTAATACTCTTCCCCTTTTTTAAGCGGCGGCATTGGCAGCACGTCTGATATGCCGTGCTCAACCACGAATTGGTCAAGCTTACCGTCACTGTCACAAGTAATGTCGACGAGTGAACAATTCACGGTGGGCTTCTCGTTCATACGAGCAATGGGGACAACCGGTAACACTTGGTCTATCGCCCACGTATCTGCTGCAGATTGGAATACAGAAAAATTACACAAGTATTGTGACGACAAGTTGTAGTCAAGCTCTTGTAATTCTTCTGGGACAAACTCAGCATCTTTCAGACGATGCTGCAATTTGACCATAATCTGCCAATACAAAGTTTCAATTTTGCCTAATTCTTCTAATGAAATAACGCGCAGTTTGAATGCGTTAATTGCGTGTTCTTTCCATTGAGATGCATCATTGAAAATTTCTTGTAAATTATCTTGCGAGTCTACCCCTTCAGCCAATTCTCGAATGTTATTCAACAAAACGTGATCGTTGGGCAGTTTATCCGTGGGAAGCTCGGCGCTATTAGCACGAATTTCACCAACAACTTGCGCCACAACGCAGCTATGGTGAGCCGTAATAGCACGGCCACTTTCGCTAACAAGCGTAGGGTGAGGGACGCCTTCTAAGTCACATACTTCACGCATACCGTAAACAACATCGGCTACGTATTCTTCCATGGTGTAGTTACGTGATGAGTCATTAGTTGATTTGCTGCCGTCGTAATCGATACCTAAGCCGCCGCCCACATCAACGTATTCTAATTTAAAGCCCATGCGGTGCATTTCTGCGTAGATACGACCGCCTTCACTGATGGCTTCTTTGACCGCGCGGATGTCAGTTAATTGGCTACCAATATGGAAATGCAGTAATTTCAAACATTCGCCCATGCCTTCGCTTTCTAGGTAGCGCGCCGCACAAATCATTTCGCTGGTGGTAAGGCCGAATTTAGCACGGTCGCCACCTGAGCTTTCCCATTTGCCACGGCCTTTTACGGTCATTTTTGAGCGAAGGCCAATAATAGGCATCACATCTAATTGTTTAGCTGCGTTTACAAGTAGGCTTAGCTCAGAATATTTTTCAATGACCACAATCATTTTGCGGCCAAGCTTACGGCCCAAAAGCGCTAAGCGCATAAACTCGGCGTCTTTGTATCCGTTTAAGATCGTTAACGAGTCAATATTGGTGTTATACGCCATAACGGTAATAAGCTCGGCTTTAGAGCCTGCTTCTAGGCCATAGTTAAACGGAGCACCAGCGTCTACTATTTCTTCAACCACTTCGCGCATCTGATTTACTTTAACCGGATAAACACCCATGTACTTACCCTGATACTGGGCTTCTTCAATGGTTTTGATGAAGGTTTGATTTAGACACGCAACTTGAGAGCGCAAAATATCGTGAAAGCGCACAACAACGGGAAATTGAATACCTTCTTCTTTAATTTCTTCGATGACGGATTGGAAGTCGATGCGCATGTTTTTATTTGAAAGATCTGGAGTGATCTTAAGATTGCCGTTTGCTCCGATTTCGAAGTAACCAGCTCCCCAACGCTTCACGCCATATACACGCTCTGCATCGTCGATTGTCCAATCTGATTGCTCTGCCATTACCATTAATACCTAGTTGCGGGACTGTAAAGTCGCGCATTATAGTGAACAAATTTCTTCAACGCTATGACACTGAAGACACTTTATTAAAAACTTCAATCGCTGAATGATTAACCACTTTACTCGTCATTAACTAAGCAGGTGATAGAACCACATAAACTACGCTGTGAAGTAGGATAAAACCATTATTTTTTACGCTATTTTAGCTCGCATATTGACATAACTTTGGCCAAGTTAACGTGCCGAGTGCCAAGCTAATGCAAGTTATTAACCAATAGGATAACTTAGCCAAAAGAGTGCAATGCCGCGTAATGGCTCACTAATTGCTGTTTTCAATGTTTGTATCGTCATGCAGTGCAACGTCAGTTTATTCAACTACTCGACCTACGAGGTCAAGAGTAGCTGATAAATGAGTCATACAGATGTCTTGAATTGCCGCTAGATGATAAACATTGCTTGACGAAACCTCCATGCTGGTACAGGTTGTATCTCGTAACCAATCCCTATTATAACGGAGCCTCTCGGTACGCTTATGCACGATAATAATTGCTCAACCCCCTCGATGGATGATCCAGAACATATTTTGGAATTACGCCATTTAACCATAGATGATTATGCCGACGTAAAAGAGCTTATGGACATCGTCTATTCTCAAGTTGGTGGGGCCTGGCCTTTGAAAAATTTTCAATCTCAGTTGAATGTTTTTCCTGAAGGGCAAATCTGTATAGAAGATAAAGGCAAGGTTGTCGCTGCCGCCATTTCAGTGATAATCGATTACGATAAATTTGGTGATAAACATACTTATGAAGACATTACAGGTGATGCCTATATGTCTACTCACGATCCAAAAGGTGATGTGCTTTATGGTGTAGACCTTTTTGTGTCGCCTGAGTATCGAGGGTTGCGATTAGGGCGACGCCTGTATGAAGCACGCAAAGAAGTGTGTCGGAATCTAAACTTAAAATCGATTGTGGCCGGTGGGCGTATTCCTAACTACACCAAGTATGCTGCGCAGATGTCACCTTATGAATATGTTGAGCTAGTGAAATCAAAAGATATTCACGATCCAATTCTAACCTTTCAATTATCCAATGGCTTTGAAGTAAAACAACTGCTTAAAGCGTATTTCCCTGAAGATAAAGCGTCTCGTGGTTACGCTACGCTGCTTCAATGGCACAATATTTACTATGACCCTGAAGAGCCTGAGTTGTTGGGTAGCCAACGCAACTCAGCGCGTATCGGGTGTATTCAATGGCAAATGCGTTATTTCAATGATGTGCCTGAGCTACTCCAGCAAGTTGAGTATTTCGTGGATGCCTTGTCTGATTACAAATGTGACGTCGCACTTTTCCCTGAGTTTTTTAACGCACCACTAATGGGGATTAAGCAGGCTGATACGTCTATAGATGCGATTTGGAATTTAGCCACTTACACAGATGAGATCCTCACCGAAATTTCCCGTTTAGCCGTCTCATATAACATTAATGTTATCGCCGGGTCAGTGCCGGTTATCGAAGAAAATGAACTGTATAATGTGAGCTATTTTTGTCACCGAGATGGCCGTGTTGAAAGCCAATATAAATTACATCCTACACCTCATGAGAAAAAAGATTGGATCATGCAAGGGGGGAATCAATTACAAGCATTCGATACTGATTTTGGTAAAGTTGGCATACTGATTTGTTACGATGTTGAGTTCCCTGAACTGGGCCGTTTATTAGCCGAGCAAGACATTCAAATCTTGTTCGTTCCGTTTTGGACTGACACCAAAAATGGCTACCTGCGCGTACGTCGTTGCTCTCAAGCTAGGGCGATAGAAAATGAATGTTATGTGGCTATTGCTGGCAGTGTAGGTAACCTTCCCAAGGTAGATAATGTGGATATTCAGTACGGTCAAACCGCTGTGTTTTCCCCGTCTGATTTCGCATTTCCTCATGATGCAATCGTGTCAGAAACGACACCGAATACTGAAATGACGCTGATCGTAGACTTGGATTTTGATAAGTTGAAACAACTTAAAAATGAAGGGTCCGTGCGCAACTACTTAGATCGGCGTCGCGACTTATACGAAGTAAAATGGAAGGGTCCGAAGTAAGTGAGCGTTAACTAATTTAAATCTAAATTCTATTGCCAACTAAACTGGTAGCACAGAAAAAGGTTACTCTCGTGCTGCCAGTTAGATAAAAACAACGCTTAGTTACGTGCGAGTTAAGCAAAGATTAGTGGTCACTAACATTTGCTTTTTTTTACCCTTCGTATTGAAAAACTTCTTCTAATGACTGGCCAAATACTTCGGCAATTTTGAAGGCAACTTCTAAAGTTGGTGAATACTTACTTTTTTCTATTGCCATGATCGTTTGTCGGGTCACTCCTACCAGTTCTGCCAATTCTTTTTGGGTCATTTCATCAGCAAAAAAACGTAATTCTCGGATCTTATTTTTGATTGGAACATTTGCCACTTTAGGCACCTTTTCTATAGAAAAATACTTGGCTCGAATAACGTGCCACTTCGGAAATAATAAAACTGAAAAATAAAATATTTGCGCTTAAAAGCGGAAAAGTAGCGACTGCATTTTGGCCTTTAAATTCAGGAAAAAACGAGCTCAATAATATATGACCTAAGGTCAAGATAACACCCAAAATAAGTACGCTATAGCCAACGCTGTTCGCTCTCATTTTGTACAATTTGTCTCGCTCATCAGAAGGCTGTTGTGCATCGCTTGGATTACATATTGCAATGACAGTATGCAGAATAATTTCTACTACGACTGTAGTGACTACTGCTTGGAACAATAGCTGAACCGCAGCAATATTTGCCTGCTCTAAAGGCATCGAACCTAGACTCAAAACATTGATAAAATAGTAACCAAAAATACATACCGTAGATATCAGCGATACCCAAATGCTTTTCTCTTCAAATGACATGCTTGCTCACCTTATAGCGTTAAAGGTGATAAAATATATGTTAAATTTTACTCAGTGTAAAATATTTTTAACATTTGGTTGTATTTTATATTCTTTATGAGGATTTTCTGGTTATCATTCACCTATATCTTCGTTCCACAGTTCTGGTTTATCACGAATGAAATCATTCATCAGGGTGATGCACTCCTGATTATGCAGCACTTGCGCGTTCACCCCGCGGGAGGTCAAAAGAGACTCTTCGCCCATAAATGTCTGATTTTCACCAATCACTACTTTTGGGATACCGTAAAGTAGAATAGTACCGCTGCACATGCTGCAAGGTGATAATGTGGTGTAAAGCGTCGATTCTTTATAAACCCGTGCTGGTTGACGCCCCGCATTTTCAAGCGCATCCATCTCACCGTGCAATATTGGGCTGCCACTTTGCACGCGCTTATTGTGACCTCGTCCGATAATTTCACCATTGTGCACAAGTACTGAACCAATGGGGATACCGCCTTCTGCCAAGCCCAATTTTGCTTCGTCAATCGCCGCTTGCATAAATTTGTCCATGAGAACCTCCGTGATTATGTGAGTAGTGTAATAAAAATGGGTAATAAAAATTGTTTAAGAACATACCGGTGCTCGCAGCTGTCTCTTTGTGTTACCACATCACCTTCGTGCGCGACGCTAAACGGATTGCTTCGCCAGCCTCAAGCTAACTGTGTTACAAACCATAAGCGTACGGAAATATCTAGACACGCTTCAAGCATAAGCTAATCAAGTCGCTATGATAATATGGTCTGTCACTTGAGGATTATGTTTTTGCCTCAATACTACTTTCAGATATCACCATTGGGGGATTCGATAGGCATAACTATGCTGCCATTTTGAGTTTTAGCGAATGCTGCTATTTTCTTTAGATACTTTAAGAAAAATGTCATGGGTAGCCGCTATTATAAATTAAAACCCAGGAGGAAAGAATGACATTATTGGTTGATACGCACTCGCATACGGTCGCCAGCACACATGCATATAGCACTGTGCATGAGTACGCTGTGCAAGCCAAACTAAAGGGGATGCAAATGTTCTCACTCACTGAACATGGCCCGTCGATGCCTGACTCTCCTCATCCATGGCATTTCGGTAACCGCCATGTTCTACCGCGCTTTGTAGATGGCGTTGCGATATTACGCGCAATCGAAGCGAATATTATGCCGGTCGATGGTGGACACGATATTCCAAATGGTCTTCTCCCCTTTCTCGATTTTGCCATCGCGAGTTTTCATGAGCCCGTGTTTGCGCCAGCAGGGAAAGCGCAAAATACCCAAGCCATGATAGCCACTATAGAAACGGGTGACATACAGATTATTGGCCATCCGGGGAATCCTAATTTCCCCATTGATATAGGTGAGGTGATCCGAGCCGCAAAAGACAACAATGTGGTGTTAGAAGTGAATAACAGCTCATTTAAAGGCTCGCGTTCTGGCAGCTCCCCTATTTGCAAACAGGTACTTGAGATGACAGACCAGCTCGATTGGAAGGTGGTATTTTCAAGTGATGCACATGTGGCATACGATATTGGGAATGATGCTTCAAGTAGCGCGTGTGCTGAGGAAGTTGGTTTTCCCGTAGAGCGAATTGTAAATCGCGACGCACATCACTTTTTGGCGTTTTTGGCCCAGCATAATAAGCCTGTCGCTACCGAGTTGCAGGATTGGTTAGCCGCACTCTAATTGGATGACCGTTGCCTATGATTGCTTAAATGAGGGCTAAGTGGCTTTGCTTAGCCACAACATTTTTTATATTTTTTACCGCTTCCACAGGTGCAGGGATCGTTTCGATTCGGGGTTTTAACGAATGTCTGTGTACCTGGCAAATTGAGTAGGGTATCGAGTTGAATCGTATTTTCAGGCTGATTAGTATCTACGGTGATTTCAGCATAAAGATTGTGCTCAGCTAGAACAGATTTTAGCTCAGCTTCCCTTTCATACGTCTGCACCGATATCTGTAGCGGTGCATTTTCGCTGCCTACCTTGGTTTTTCGCTGAGTGTTGTAGCCAAATCTCTGGTACTTTTCCCGGGGATCTATTCGGCCTTTGAAGAAAAACTTAGACATGTTTGTTCCTTGGAACGTTAAAAAAGGGCGCAGATACTAGCAGGCTTTCCCGCAAGTCCCTATTAATTATTTTTTAGTCAGTAGTGTTATCAATCTGTACGTAATCGTAAATGGTATGGGCTTTAATACCTACGTATTTCGCTGGTTATTTCCTAACCAAATTTATTGCTGTTTAATCCGCGCCATCTGAATTCGACTCATCTTAACCCAAGGAATAACCATGTTGAAAACTATTAAAACCGTTGCCGTTATCGCCGTATTTTATGGCGCTTTTTCTTCAGTAGCGCAAGCCGATGTGGCTGAAGACTTACAAAATATTTGTACTATCGTTAAAGCCGACGACAAAAGTGAATTGCGCAAGAAAATGAAAAAAGTGGAAAGTGACTATCGCTTAAAGCTACAAGATTACTATACGGGTATTAGTTGCGAGGGAGAGAGCCTAATTCGTATTGCGTTTTTAAATAATGCGTTAGAAACGGGCGAGCTGATGATCAAAAAAATGCCTAAAAGCCTACTGAATTCACCAGAAAGTGACGGTAAAACCTTGCAAGCGTGGGTGTCCGAAAGACAGCTTATGGCGTCACCGATCGCCAGCGTTTTGAACGAGCGGATCTGATACCTATTCCAATAAATTTTCCCTGAGTGATTAACTATTTTACTGGGGCTGGTATGACGGTACAAAAGGTTTCAAAAGTAAAAACGGCTCTTTTTTTGGGGAGCCGTTTCATAATTCAAAAATACTATTCAATATCTTGATTAGTCGTCCAATGAAGCACCACTGATTGGCTCTAGGAAAATCTGCACATAAGACGCGTATATACTCACTAAAATTACTGGTAGGACAATAAGTAAACCCAAACCTAGGGTAAACATACCAAAAAGAAACATCGGAATTAAAGTTAGCCCGTACCAGAAAAAGGGTAGGGTGTTTAAGAAGCAGGCGACGAAGCTAAGTCTTAGTGCTGCAAACACAGATAAATCATGACGAATAATCAATACCGGAGCAAACCACAATCCCATCATCAATGGAATGAGCAATAAAGTCGCGATTAAAACAGAGATAGCCAAACTATTAACGTCAAAATCAGCAGGTAGCGTATCTACATTTCCGCTGAGCATCGTAAGGTAGGTGTCTCCTAGCGTTATCCACATAATGAGACCTGAAAGCACCATGCTCACAAAACCTAGCCCAACCAATTTAGAGAGATTGTGTTTAAAGCCCGCAAACATATATTGACTGGTAAATTCTTTGCCTTGACTGGCTTCATAACAGCCGAGCATAAGCCCTGCAATGAACACGTAATTCAGTAGTCCGCCCGCTATTTGCCCTACAATCGGGATGATCGACATTACCAGAGAAAAAACAAACCAAATCAAAATACAGGTAACCCAAGCGCCAGGGTTGCGCTTAAATTGATGCTTACCCTCACGCAACCATGAAATGACATCTTTAGTTTTACACACTTTGGGGAAAACCAGACGGTATTCTTCGCCGCTGGGTGATGAAGGTGAATAAGGAGAGGGGTGCATAAAAAATTTACTCTTTGTTATGTAAGACGTTGAACACGAACCGTATATCCTGTCAAAGCGCACTCGTAAGAACAAGTTGTAATGGAGTCGTATGTGTAACTCAGTGTTGCCAATATCCCACATTTACACGCTATTAGCATCACAATATGCCTATTATTCTCTATTTTTCAGCATGTTATATCTTGGCATTAAAATCGCATATAAGTGTTTATGGATAAACTATGCAGCAATCAGACAACAGGAAATGAACAGCTTTGAGTTCTCACTTTTCAGTTGACACATTGTTTGCTAAAAATTACAGGAGACAACCATGTATTTCTTCGTCATCATAGTATGTGCTTTGACCGCACTAGTAACATTGCGAAATGTAGCTATGTTAGGAGGAGTAGTGCACGGTCTTGTAAAGGTAGTTTGTTACTTAGGGTTGATCATATACATGGTAAGTACCTTAGTAAGAGTCATACTAAATCGCTTGAATTTTCGAGCAGCGTAAATATAAGGAACTAGAATGAAAAATACATTTGCCAAAACAGCTATGGTGATCTTTGTTGCTTCACTATCTCTTGCAGCTTGTAGCGAGAAGAAAGAAGAGACGACCGGTGATAAGTTAGATTCAGCTGTGCAAACCAGTAAAGAAAAAATGGAAGCAGCTGGCGAGAAGTCCAAAGACGCATATGAAGATGCTAAAGAAGAAGCATCTGATGCCTATGAAGATGCCAAAGACGATGCGTCTGAAGCTTACGAAGACGCGAAAGACGCTACCACCGAAGCGTACGAAGACAGCAAAGAGAAAGCGTCTGAGTGGATGGAAAAAAGTAAAGACAAAGCAAGTGAAATGAAAACTGATGCAGCTAATGCTATGGAAGACACTTGTGAAGATGCTAAATCCGAAATGAACGCAGACGATACCGACTGCTAATTTCGCGCTTTCCTGTTAATTCGGGAATACCGCGTACAAAAATGCCGCTTCTTAATAG
>NZ_BAEP01000050.1 GCF_000315015.1 Paraglaciecola mesophila KMM 241
TCGTCACCCCGCACACGCTTCGCCACTCATTCGCGACCCATCTTTTACAATCAGGTGCAGATATTCGCACCGTACAAGACCAGTTAGGCCACAGCGATTTGCGCACCGCTCAGATATATACGCACATATTGCAACGAGGGGGTAACTCTGTCGTCAGCCCTTTATCTAGGCTGTAACCTAACGATTTAATATCAATTCAATGACGAAGTGCTGTAAAACCGAACATGTCACATCGACACATGAAAAATTTAACTTAAGCACTCATTCAAACAATCAAAGGTATTATTGCTTTTAGCAAGTGACTTGTGGTCTGATCCGGCTAATTATGTTTATTCGTTCTACAAGGATCTCACGTGAGCGACCCAATCATTCCCCTAGTGGCGGTAGGCCTTATTTCTATCGCTTGTCAGTATTTTGCTTATCGCATCAAATTACCTGCCATTTTGCCATTGTTAGTCGTGGGTATTTTAGTCGGCCCTGTGTATGGCGTAATCAACGCCGATGCGTTATTTGGTGATTTACTCTTTCCTATTGTGTCCTTGTCTGTCGCTATCATTCTATTTGAGGGCTCGTTAACGCTGCGCTTTGGTGATTTGGCAGGTCATGGCTCTATGGTGCGTAACCTATGTACTGTGGGCACGCTAGTCACTTGGCTTGTTACGGCGCCTGTTGCGCACTATGCGTTGGGTGTTTCATGGCAATTAGCCTTTTTGTTTGGGGCGATTGTAACCGTAACCGGCCCTACGGTTATTGTGCCTATGCTGCGTACCGTGCGCCCAAGCAGTAAGGTCGCCAACATTTTGCGCTGGGAAGGCATTGTTATCGACCCTATTGGTGCGTTGTTAGCCGTGCTTGTGTTCGAATACATCATTTCTACCCAAGACGCGCTTAGCCACACTTTGTACGCATTTGGGTTAACTCTAGGTGTCGGCTTAGGTATTGGCGCTGCAACTGGCTACTTGCTGGGCTTGGCCCTTCGAAATAGCTGGATCCCCCACTACCTACAAAATACCGCAGTACTGACATTGATGTTAGGGGCGTTTGCCGGCTCAAATGTTATTGCCCATGAATCAGGTTTGTTGACTGTAACCATTATCGGGATGTGGCTGGCCAACATGAAAAACGTCAATGTGGAAGACATTTTAGAATTCAAAGAAACCTTGAGCGTTTTGCTCATTTCTGGGCTGTTTATTCTTCTCGCTTCGCGTATTGACTTGCACTCGGTGTTAAGTGTTGGTTGGGGCTCCATTTTAGTGCTTGTTGCTATTATGTTTGTCGCTCGTCCGGTTGGCGTAATTCTGTCGTCATTAGGAACTGGCTTAAATTGGCGCGAAATCGCCCTACTCAGCTGGATAGCGCCGCGGGGCATTGTAGCGGCTGCGGTATCAGCGTTATTTTCACTTAAGCTAGAAGTCTTAGAGTACGAACAAGCTGAATTACTGGTGCCTATGGTGTTTTTGGTGATCATCACCACGGTTGTGCTACAGAGTCTTACCTCTGTCAGTGTTGCGAAAAAGCTCAATATGCGCGCCCCTGCTCCCCACGGTTTTTTAATCTTCGGGGGCGGTTTGTTTAGCCGTTTGTTCGCGAAAGAATTGATGAGTCATGATGTGCAGGTCCGTATCACCGATACCAACTGGAATAATATGCGTTTGGCCCGCATGGAAAACATCCCCACCTACTTTGGTAACCCAATGTCTGAACATGCCGCGCGTACGCTAGATTTGTCGATGTTTGGTAAAGTATTGGTGATGTCACCCTATCGCCAATTGAATCCCATGGTGACCTATCATTTTGAGCACGAAATGGGCAAAGGCACAGTGCTTGGTTTGAACAATAACGAACAGCAGCAGCGCCCAAGTCATCAGGTGTCAGAGTCCTACGTCAAGAAGCTTGGTTTATTCAGTGATGATGCGACTTATGGCAAACTGGCTGGCTTGGTTGCGAAAGGCTCATTAATTAAAACGACTCGCCTATCAGACTCTTTTACTTATGAAGACTACAAAGAGCAGTACAACGAACGAGCCATTAAATTGTGTGCCTTGGATACACATAATCATGTGCATATGTTCACCACATCAAACAATGTGAAGCCTAAATCTGATTGGAAAATTGTCAGTTTGGTGAACCCAGAAAAACCGATGGAGAAAGCGATTGCTAAAGCAGAAATCACTGCTGAAAATAGTATTGAAGAGTCTAAGCTACCAGGCTAGATGAGGGGGATAAAGGGTTAGTCCAAACGCGAAACATTAACAGGCCGATGTATACATCGGCCTTTTTTTTGCTTTTTGAGCCATGCAAGGTATAAAAATAAAGCGTCTTATTCAATCTGTAACATTTGTTTGAACAACACGCCTGCTTGTGTGCGATTATTAAAGCCAAGCTTATTTAAAACCGCTGACACATGCTGCTTAATAGTCGATTCACTGACGCCTAATTCATAAGCGATTTGCTTGTTTAGTAAGCCATCCGCCATAAGCTGCAATACTTTTAGTTGATGAGGGGTTAACTGGGCCAGTTTGCCAGCGAAAGCCTGCTCTTGGCTGTCTTCTATTTTTTGAACTTGGTCTACTAATTCATTAGGCAGCCATTGCTCGCCTTCTAACAACTGGCGCACAGCATCGGCGATTACCGGTAATGGCGTTGATTTAGGTATATAGCCACAGGCACCAAAATCCATGGCTTTTCGGATCATACTCGGGCTTTCATCACCGGATACAATCGCTACGAGTACATCGGGGAAATGACTGCGGATCATGGTCAACCCTGTTAGGCCGTCATTGCCTGGCATGTTTAAGTCCAGAAATATCAGCTCAACATCACTGTGTTGCTTCAATAAGTCGATGGTTTGTTGATAGGAAGCTGATTCAAGAATATCGTTTCCTAATACACCTTGAATAGCCTGTTTCATGGCGCTACGAAACAAGGGGTGGTCGTCAGCAACGATGGCTTTAGCGTGCATTATAGGTACTCGGTTATCAATAAGGGGGACTCATTTCACGTGGTATTACAACGTCTGAACGTAGCTACCTGATTTTTAATAAATTTATCACTTGTCCTTATTAATTACATCAAATTTACAGTGAAAAGGTGGGTTGGTAGTGGATTAATAAGCTGCAGTGTATGTTCGTCTAAACAAAAAAAGGCAGTTTTCACTGCCAAACGTCATTACCACTTCACACATTAGAATTATTTTTATAGCGCGTGTATCTGTTCAAAATTAGGCGCGGTGAAAATAACAGTTCACCCGCGCCCTTCCTTACTTGGCTCCTAAAAACGATACCCAACGGTTAAGCTTACGGTGCGAGGGTCGCCGTAATAACCTATCAAAGTATTGTCACCACCGGTGCCGGCTGTATAACCTGTTGGATCATCAGGGTTCTCAACCACAAACTGATAGCCGCCCACTACGTATTCTTCGTCAGTGAGATTTTTGGCATGAATGCCGCCATACCAATTGCCGTCCTCGCTCTGCCACGACACACTTAAATTAACCAAACCGTAGCCGTCTTGAGTGATTAAGCTGTTTGATGTTTCAGTAATGGTGTAATCATCGCGGTAGTAATAGTTAGCATTAAATACGAAATCCCCCATGTCCGTGCTGAGCAGGTAGTTAGCCGCGAAATTGGCGGTGTACTCAGGGGTGTTCGAGATAGCAAAAGTATCTGCTACATCCACTCGCCCTTCCAGTGTTTCTTGGAACACCTCTTCAAATTCAGCATCGATATACCCCAGAGCCAGATCAAAGGTTAATTCGTCTGTGGCAGCAAAAGTGATTTCAGCCTCAACCCCTTTGGCTTTTGATTTGCCCACATTACCCAATATTTGCTGTAAATCTTCAGGTGACGTAACAGGCAGCACTGAGATGTACTGGCGGTCGTTATGCTCTAAAGCAAATAAAGTAACATTAGCCCTTAAGTTATCGTTCCAATCGCTTTTCATGCCTAGCTCAAATGAATCCACTACTTCTGGGTCAACCGCTGGCTCGTTTATGGTCGCGCGAGGGTTGTATGTACCTGATTTAAAGCCTTGTGAGTAACTGGCAAAGAACATCAAATCGCTGTTCATTTGATATTCTACGCCTACGCGGGGCGTAAAGCGTGACCAGCTTTCTTTTGCTGGTGCATCCAAAATACCGTCGCCGTCAGAATCACTGCCCAATACCTGCGGGACTATTTCACCTTCTGGGCGCACATAACCTGGGATCCAGTTTGACTCTGGATACACGTTGTCAAAAATTAACCCATTGCGAACGGTAGCTTGCTTTTCTTCATCTGTATAACGTGCGCCAAGGGTTAAAGATAACTGCTCAGTCACATCAATAGATGATTGCACATACGCGGCGATACTTTCGCTGTTGTTACAGCCAGATACTTCACGGGTCAAACCAGGCACGCCAAATGCAGCGCGGCCAAGAAAGCCTAGTATTGCTTCAAATTGGCCACAGGATTCACCGTCATAATAATAAATACCGCCCACTGCGTTAAACCCATCACCGGAGTAAGCTAATTGCAGTTCGTGAGTGTCATTTTCATCTTCATAAATTGCTGGTACATCGAAAATATCTATGGCGGTGTTATCAAAATCAATATTGGTGGGTGAGTAACTTTCGCGATGTGCGCCTATGTATTTCAAGCTGATATCATCGTTTACATCCCAGTTGGCCGTTAAGCTGTACCCTTCAAGCTCAACGTTATTTTCTGTCGGTAAACTGGTATACGAATCAAATACGCTGTCCGGTACGGGGGCATCTGTCAAACGACTAGGCAATAAGCGATATCCCCCTTTGGCGTTCGAATCATCTTCGGTTTTATCCCATGCAAAGCGGAAGAATAAATCCTCTGTTGGGGTAAACTCCACCGTCACCCTAGCGGCGGTTAAGTCCTTGTTATAGTTTTCTAAATCTTGCCCTTCAAGGGCCGATTCTAGGTATTCACCGTAACCATCGCGAGTTAAATCTGCTATCCCAAAGCCAATATACAGCTTGTCTTCAATTAACGGTAACTGCCCTGTAAGCTTGATATCGCGCTGAGAATAACTGCCCACTGTGCCTTGAATGTTCAGGGATGGGTCGCCGCTCATCGGCTTAGTCACATACTTTATCGCGCCGCCTATGGTGTTTTTACCATAAAGCGTGCCCTGTGGGCCGCGCAGCACTTCAATGCGTTCAACATCGAGTAAATCTAACACTGCGCCTTGCGGCCTTGCCACGTAAACATCATCAATGTAAATACCCACGCCTGGCTCGTAGCCCCACAGTGGGTCTTGTTGACCTACACCACGAATAAACGCGGTCAGTGTTGAATTGGTACCACGGCTGTTTTGCAAGGTGGTGTTAGGTGAAAATTGCTGGATTTCAGTCAGTACCGAAATGCCCTTCTCGTCCAGTTCAACTGCCCCTAATGAGGTCACAGAAATAGGCACTTCCTGCAGACTTTCAACCGTCTTACGCGCCGTGACTTCAATACGCTCAAGCCCTTTTTTATCTGCCTGAGTGGCGTTATCTGCTTCTTGAGCCATTAACGTTGGTTGGTAAAATAACACTGATGCAACAGCGCCAGCGATGAGGGATTGGGTGAATCGTTGTTTATTCATAGTGTGTCCTTGATTAGCAGTATTTCGTTTTTTTCATTGTCTGCTTGCTGCGGTCGTAAATACCTTAATCGAGTTTTAAGAGGCCGTCCTTAGTACCATAGTACTATGGGCAATTTCATTGGGCTAAGACACACTTGCACCATCACTTTATATGCTTGCTTGCGGTCACAAGTATTCATTTAAAGGAAGATAATATGCTCAGTTTAATTGGTTTGATAGGCGGGTTGTTGCTGCTAATAGTGCTCACTATTCGTGGTATGAACTTGTTTATCGCCGCCCCCTTGTGCGCACTTATTGTCGCGCTCACCAGTGGTATCCCGATATTTATCGGCGAAGTGAATTTTGTTACTAGCTATATGCAGGGCTTCTCTGGCTTCATTGCTTCTTGGTTTTTCATGTTTTTGCTTGGCTCTCTGTTTGGCAAATTCATGGAGGACACGGGCGCTGCTGATGCAGTAGCACGCTTCATCATAGCAAGATTGGGTCGCAGCCAAGCGGTTGCGGCGGTAGTACTGGCCTGCGCTATTCTGACTTACGGCGGGGTTAGCCTCTTTGTTGTGGCGTTTTCGGTTTATCCTATGGCGTTGAGCTTGTTTAAAGACGCAAACCTGCCTAGGCGTTTCATCCCCGCAGCATTGGCGTTTGGCTCAGTCACCTTTACCATGACATCCGCTGGCTCCCCAGAAATTCAAAATTGGATCCCAATTAAATATTTGGGTACCTCACCTTTTGCCGCGTGGGAAGTAAGCCTAGTAGTCGCAGTTTTTATGGCTGTTTTTGGGTTCTGGTGGATGCGCCGTATGATAAACAAAGCGTTAGCGAACGGCGAACAGTTCGAACATTGGGAACAAGATCCACATATCGCGGACCGCGCACTTCCTAGCGCTATTACTGGCTTAATTCCACTGTTGGTGGTACTCGTTCTTTCCTTTTTGCTCCACGATAGTCTCGGCCATTTAGCCTTGATCATTGCACTGGGTGGCGGAGTGCTCACCCTGATGATCATCAACTACCGTTATTTCATCAATATGCAAAATGCTATCACCGCAGGTACTACTGGCGCTTTGGTCGCCATTGGCAACACCGCAGCGGTAGTGGGGTTTGGTAGTATTGCGAAATCTACCGAAGCGTTTCAAGTAGCCGTAGAAGTCATGACCCATATACCGGGTAATGAGTTAATTGGCGCCGCGA
The DNA here is from genome assembly GCF_000315015.1 of Paraglaciecola mesophila KMM 241. Classification (GTDB taxonomy): domain Bacteria; phylum Pseudomonadota; class Gammaproteobacteria; order Enterobacterales; family Alteromonadaceae; genus Paraglaciecola; species Paraglaciecola mesophila. Next base: position 6,787 of record NZ_BAEP01000050.1, read on the forward strand.
TTGCCATCAGTGTTATTGCCGGCTTAACTGGCTCGGCCTCTGGCGGACAGGTTATCGCCCTGCCCTTGTTGGCACCGCATTATATCGATCAAGGTGTGAACCCTGAAGAGTTACATCGGGTAGTATCTATTTCATCTGGTGCGTTAGATTCCCTGCCACACAACGGTTATGTGGTGACATTAATCCGTGCAATTTGTAATGAAACTCACCAGAGGTCATATTGGTCGGTTGGAGCGCTGACCGTGGTGGTGCCATTATGTGGTCTTGTTTTGGCTATCGCCCTATTTAACGTATTTTAGTGTGCAAATTATTCACGAGAGAGTGCATTTTATGTTCTTAACCCAGGTGTTTAAAAAAGGCCTTTTGGCCACTTTGGGCCTAATCATGTGCACCCAGGCGTGTGCAGCATCGGTCCAATTAGTCGAGAAAAAGCGATTTGAAATAGAAAATTTTAAAACCTTCGGCGGGAAAACCATCAAGCAAGTACAAGTCGGCTGGGAAAGCTACGGTACATTGAATCAAGCAAAAGACAATGTGGTGCTTATTACCCATTATTTTAGTGCGACCTCTCATGCCGCAGGTAAGTACCATCCAGATGATGCAACACCGGGATATTGGAACGCCATTATCGGCCCTGGTAAAGCAATCGACACTGACAAATACTTTGTTTTAAGCGTTGATACACTTGCAAACTTAAACGCTTACGACCCCAATGTGATCACCACTGGGCCTGCGTCTATTAATCCAGATACAGGAAAACACTACGGACTAACGTTTCCTGTGGTGACCATTCGTGACTTCGTAAACGTGCAAAAAACACTACTTGAGTCGTTAGGCGTAACCAAGCTACATGCGGTGGTTGGTGGTTCGATGGGCTCTATACAAGCATTAGATTGGGCCACTGCTTATCCTGAATGGGTGCCTAGAATGATCTCAGTCATAGGCTCAGGTCAAAGCGATGCATGGACAACCGCCTTGCTAGAAAAATGGGCAGTACCCATTCAACTCGACGCCAACTGGAAAAGCGGTGATTACTACAATAGCACTCCACCAAGCCAAGGGTTAACCGCTGCGTTAATGTTCATTACCCAAGATGCTCTCACACCAACCTTTTTTAACAAAACGGGTGAAGGCATAGGTTACTTTGCTCTTGAAGACGCTCCGTTAAACGACATTCGTCAACAGCATAGTATTGTTAAATGGTTGAAAGAGCGAGCCCAAAGCCGAGCAAAATTGATGGATGCTAACCACCTTTTGTATTTGGTACGGGCCTCACAGCTTTATATGGCAGGCCATTCAGGTGACATGAAACAGGCGCTGTCCTCAGTCAAGGCAAAAACCCTGTTTCTTCCATCATTTAATGACTTATTGCTGATGCCTTATTTAGCCAAAGACGCGGCAAATTCCTTAGAGCAACACCATAAAAATACTACTTATCGAGAATTAACGGGGGACTTGGGCCACCTCAATGGTGTGGTTGGTATCGAACAAGCGGCATCAGATATCAGCGCCTTTTTAGCTGACAAATAACAGATTAGTAAGAATACAAAAGGATCATTATGACTTTCTCTTTATCCAAATTTACCCAGTCCAATAGACGCCATTCCCGCTCTTGGTTTTTTGTCAACAGCCATTAGCGCTCTAGCTTTACCACTTGGTGGAATAATAAGCGCCTCAGTCTCTGCTCAGCCAGCTCAAAAAGCTCAAGAGAAAGCAGCTTCAGAAGGCGAAAAACGCTTCAATTTGGATCTGAATAAAATCTCTTTATCAGGGTTATCAAGCGGCGGTTTTATGGCCACCCAGTTTGAACTCGCTTACTCAGACTGGGTCTCTGGTGTGGGTATCATCGCCGCCGGACCTTATTATTGTGCACAAAATAGTATTCAAACTGCCCTTAGTCAGTGCGTTAATCAAATCAAAATACCGCTAGATTTAGGTACCCTTAACGCCCAGGCGCACAAGTGGAATGAGCAAGGAAAACTGCCCGACTTAAGCAATCTAAAGCAACACAAGGTATGGTTATTAAGCGGTACGCTTGATACCAAGGTGCTTGGGCAAGTAAACGATGCGCTTTTTGAACAGTATCAGCAGTGGGTCACACCTGAAAACATTAAGTACGTTCAAGACAAGCCCTTTGCGCATCTATTCCCAACCCTAAATTCAGGCACTAAGTGCGACGTATCTAAAACGCCATTTATTGGTAATTGCAATTACGATGCAGCGGGCGAAATGCTTAATTTTATTTCCTCTGAACTGCGCCCTCGTAGTGCTCAGCCCCAAGGTAAGTTGCTGGAAATAGACCAACATTTACTCGGTGATGAACCTGCTTCGACTCTTGCCGATACGGGCTATGTATACGTTCCCCAAGCCTGCGAGCAAGGCGAAGCCTGCACAGTGCACGTGAGCTTTCATGGTTGTAACCAAAATGCAGCTGCCGTAGGTGACGACTACGCAACGCAAACCGGGCTGAATAATTGGGCAGATACCAATCACATGCTGGTCCTTTACCCGCAAACAAAAAGCTCCATGATGATGCCGCTTAATCCCCAAGGTTGCTGGGATTGGTGGGGGTACACGGGAGAGGATTATGCCAATAACCAAGGTCAACAAATAAAAGCCGTTAAAAACATCATTCACGCATTAGTAAAATAAGAGAATACAAAATGAGCAACTCACACGCGATTAAACATAAAACGATTCTGATCACTGGCGGCGCAAGCGGGATCGGTTTAGGCATAGCCCAACAATTAGGCAGCAAAGGCCATAAAGTCGTCATCGCAGACATGAACATGGATGCAGCTGAACATGCTGTCGCAGAATTAGGGGCACTGGGGATCAGTGCACGTGCCCTTTTGCTTGACGTCACAAATCAAGAGCATATCAACAACCTTAGCGCTAACCTTGCCCCAGACACGGTAGATGTTTTGATTAATAACGCAGGTATTCAACATGTTGCCAAACTGGAAGAGTTTCCAGGGGATAAATGGCAGCAATTAATTAATATTATGCTAGTGGCGCCCGCCATGTTGACTCAAGCTTTGCTGCCCACCATGCGCAGTAAAAACTACGGGCGAATTATTAATGTTGGCTCTGTACATTCCCTTATTGCCTCCCCTTATAAATCGGCATATGTAGCGGCAAAGCATGGGCTGCTTGGCTTTTCAAAAACACTGGCACTGGAAACCGGTGATTGCGATGTCACTATTAATACGTTGTGCCCCGCTTATGTCAAAACCCCTTTGGTGGAGAAACAAATAGCTGCCCAAGCCAAAGAACATGGTATGAGCGAAGAAGATGTTATCAATAAAATCATGCTAGAACCCATGCCCAAAAAGTCATTCATTGACATTGATGAATTAGCCAGCAGCGCCGCTTTTTTAATGGACAACAACGCCCGTAATATTACCGGGCAAACCATCGTTATAGACGGAGGCTGGACGGCACGTTAAGCCACTATTCACATTTATCAGGACGGGACAGGTCAAATAAAGAAGGCCAGATAATATATATCTGGCCTTCTTATTTGTGACTACTTTTAACCATTATCCATTCGAGCTAATACTTACCTAACTACTGTAAATCAAAGCGATCCAAGGTCATGACTTTAGTCCATGCATTAACAAAGTCTTCCACAAATTGCTGGTGAGCATCATCTGATGCATATACTTCAGCAACCGCTCTTAGCTCAGAGTTAGAGCCAAATATCAAGTCAACTGAAGAGGCGCGCCAACGTTGTTTGTTGCTTTTGCGATCTATTCCAAGATAGAGATCCTCTTTGTCTTTCGCCTTTTCCCAGCGCGTTGACATATCGAGTAAATTAACAAAAAAATCGTTATTTAGGCTACCGGGATTATCAGTCAGTACACCTCTATCACTGCCATCAGCATTGGTATTCATGACCCTTAAACCTGCCACCAGCACGCTCATTTCAGGAACGGATAAATCCAAAGTATTCGCCTTATCCACCAACATCTCTACCGGTGATAAGGTATTTCCCTGAGCGTAGTAATTTCTAAATCCATCCGCTTTTGGCTCTAATACTTCGAATGATTTCACTTCTGTTTGAGCTTGGGTTGCATCACTGCGCCCCGGTACAAATGGCACTTCAATGTCGAAATCATTTTTACTCGCGGCCTGTTCAATCGCCGCCGCACCACCAAGCACAATTAAATCAGCCAGCGATACTTGTTTGTCACCGCTTTGCCCGTCATCGAAGTCTTTTTTCACCTTGTTAAGATAAGTTAAAACCTTGTTCAATTCGTCTGGATTATTAACTTCCCAATCCTTTTGTGGCGCGAGTTGAATACGCGCTCCGTTCGCACCACCGCGCATATCTGTCACTCTGAAACTGGCGGCAGCTGCCCAAGCAGTTTCCACCAATTGAGAGCCGGAAATATCCCCCCTCAAGCAGTTTTTTCTTTAGATTTTTAATATCTCGGTCATCAATCAATGAGTAATCCACGGTAGGAATAGGGTCTTGCCATAGAAAGTCATCTGTTGGCGACTCATCCCCTACGTAACGCGCTCGAGGGCCCATATCTCTATGGGTTAATTTAAACCATGCTTTTGAAAACGCTAACTCAAATTCCTTCGGATTGGCATGAAAGCGCTCAGCGATTTTTCTGTAATTTGGATCCTCTTTCAGCGCTAAATCTGTGGTGAACATAATAGGCGCATGGCGCTTCGACTTTACATGTGCATCTGGTACTAAATTCGCCCCAGCACCATCTTTTGGGATCCACTGAGTTGCGCCTGCCGGACTTTGGGTTTTAACCCACTCAAACCCAAATAGATTATCTAAATACTGCATCGTCCATTGCGTTGGGCTGACAGACCATGCCCCTTCTAGGCCACTTGTTATTGTGTCTTCTGCATTGCCTTTTCCACACTTGTTTTTCCAGCCTAAGCCTTGCTCTTCAATTGCTGCCCCAGCGGGCGCAGGCTCTAAACATTCATCTGGTTTATGTGCGCCGTGAGCCTTTCCAAAAGTATGACCACCGGCGATGAGTGCCACCGTTTCTTCGTCATTCATGGCCATGCGCGCAAACACATCACGAATATCGGCAGCCGCTGAGATAGGGTCGTGATTACCATTTGGCCCTTCAGGGTTAACGTAAATTAGGCCCATTTGCACCGCTGCCAGAGGCTCTTCTAATTTTCGCTCACCAGAATAACGCTCATTCCCCCCCAACCATTCTTTTTCTGGCCCCCAGTAGACCAAATCTGGTTCGAAGTCGTCTTCTCGCCCGCCGGCGAATCCATAAATAGTGAACCCCATTGACTCCATCGCTACATTTCCGGTAAGTACCATCAAATCAGCCCAAGACAAACTGCGACCATATTTTTGCTTAATTGGCCACAACAAGCGCCTTGCTTTATCTAGACTCACATTGTCAGGCCAGCTATTAAGAGGCTCGAACCGCTGCTGGCCACCTGCCCCGCCCCCGCGCCCATCTGACATGCGGTAGGTACCTGTACTGTGCCACGCCATTCGCACAAAGAAAGGTCCATAATGGCCATAGTCCGCTGGCCACCAATCTTGAGATGAGGTCAACAGAGCTTTAATATCGCTTTTCACATTCGCTAAATTTAGGGTTTTAAACGCCTCAGCATAATTAAAGTCCCCGCCCAATGGATTCGATTTCGCATCATTTTGCCTAAGCGGCTGCAAATTTAGCTGCTCTGGCCACCAAAATGTATTGGTCTTAGGCATACCGTTGGCTAAGGCACTCTGGCTGATACACATTGAGGCTATCGCCAAAGATACGGCGCTAATAAGGCAGGTTGAGTGTTTGTTAGAAGTGTAGGTCGAAAGTTTATTTACTTTAGTTAACATACTGATGTCCTTTAGATTAGTCACTTTGCCTAATAACTATAGGAGTCAGCGTGATTTTATTGCAGACGGAAAAACTGATTGCATTAATCTAAAATGTTAATCAATTGTGAATATCGACTCAAGGTAGCGGTAGCGCAGGCAGACACATAATACTGCATTGCGTTAAACCTGCGAATACGCAATCATATCGACCATTCACACAATAAGAGTTATAAAATGTCTGCCGTTACCCTTAATTTCACACTAGAAAAAGAAACTAAAAACAGCGTTCGTTATAAGGAAGTGCCAGAGGAAGGTAAAGCGCCAGTTCTGGGCTCTGTCTATGTACAAAAGTGGTACGCAGGCTCAGCGAAGAACATCACTATTACAGTTGAGAAAAAAGACTAATTGAATTTTACGGCAACCATTTAGTGTCAGCCCGCTTTTAGATTTTGAATATCTTCTATAAAATGCCCTAGCGCTCTGGCTTCAATATGTTTGATTTTCTTTTGTTGAGACTCGCTTAACATGTGGTACATGCTAGCGGCGCCGAAATCGCCAAAAATGATATTCCCCTCATCATCAACCAAGGTGTTATGGGCGTACAAATCGCCGTGGCAAACTTGGTTCATATGCAAATGATCATACACATCTTGCATCTGAGAGATGATTTTATCAATGTGCCGCGGCGGCAGTGTAAAGCCTTCAGGGAAGGTATCCCGAGTGCAACTATCTAAGGACGGGGGCAAACCTAGATTACGGTAATGGTTTGGAATTAACGCCATCACCAAAGCCAAACAATCAGGCTCTGTGACCTGTGCCAAGGGTTTTACTAAATTATTATGCTGGCCGACTTTCAAACACACCTGAAGTTCGTCTTTTGGGTAACCGTCACTTGTTACCTGTCCCTTGAATACCTTAACAGCAACCTCTTGGGGGAAGTCAACTTTTTCAGTCCATGTTGCTTTTGAAATTACCCCTGAGGCCCCCTGACCAAGAACCTCGTGCAAGGTGTAACTTGAAGATGAAACATGGGGTACATTTTCAATATGCAAATCAGCTGCTGAAAATGGATTACCTGCAAATGCAAACCAAGCGAGTTTGGGTAAATCTAGTAACTGATCTGGGCAATGCGTTAAATTGTTCGCCGATATGCGCAATAACTCTAAGTTGTGCAGCTGGCTCATATTCTCAGGTAACGCCGTAAGCTTATTACCCGCAAGGGCTAATTTTTGCATTCTAGGCCGCTCACCCAAAGAGTTTGGCAGTGCTTCTATCAGGTTATCCGTTAGAATCAGCCAACGTAATTTTATGGGTAAAGCGTTCTCGGGCACGTGCTTGATTATGTTGGCTTTAAAGCCGACCATTTCAAGATTTTCACACTGTCCCAATACTTCAGGTAGTACTTCAAACTGGTTGTTAGACGCAAATAAAATTCTGAGGTTTTTTAATTGAGACAGTTCATTGGGTAGATAACGCAATTTGTTGTTCGACAAATCAAGCACTTCCAAGGTATCAGCTAGGGTTAAAATCTCTAGGGGGAATTCAGTGAGACTTTCAGACAAAGTAAGTTTTGAAATGCCAACAAGTTGGCCAGATTGAAGCTGATTCAGTGTGTGCAAAATGATAAATCCAATGATAAAACATATAACGAAAGACAGTACTGCCTTTAAAGCGCCGCTAGCCTACTGAAAATATACGAAAAAAGATAGCGCAGAGAAAGTGCTTATATATGGCAATTCTAAGTGGATAAACAGAAATGAGTAGACAGCCTGAGCCAATAGGAAGCCTGAGCCAATAGACAGCCTGAGCGCATGAACACCTGAGTCAGTAAACAGCCCGCTAAACAGATTGGTAAAAGAAAGGTTGTATCGTTACGTAGAAAAAGCAAAGCGCAGTATGAACATCTGGGCTTTGCTCGATTTGAAAGGGTAATTTTCTATTTATTTTGAACCGAAACGTCGCTCGTACATACCTTTATGTAGTGCTTTAGCAGCATTGACCATAGGCGCATACGGTGTGTCAGTCACGTTCACAAAACCAACATTGTAGTTTTCGCCGTCAAAGGCTCTACCGGTAATCGGCGAGTCCATGTACTGGAACCAGTGTGCGCCGATAAAGTACGGATTATCGATAATCGTTCCCATATAATCTTGGTACATATCAGCTCTATCTTGCTGATTTGCAGCATGCACTAAGCCAGGGTGAAATAAACCGCTGTCAGTAGCACCAATGTGAAACTCCCCTACGATTGACGGCATATCAAAGTCTTTCAGAAATCCCCAACCCTTTGGATGCAATCCTTCTTTGTATATGTTGTAACTCATCACATCCACATATTGAGTCGCGGCTTTTGCCACTTCCATAGGCATTCCCCAATCTGCGAAGCGAGACCCCAAATAGAGATGATTGGGCAAATACGTTTGCATAGCAGCATCAACTGTTGAAAAGTACTTGTCGGCATAGGCATATAGCATATCGCTATAATCAGCTAACTGTTGTTTGGCTTGTGTTTCATCAGTCGCCAACACTGAATCGATGCCTTTATCAAACGCAGACCAAGACGAAATGTCTTTACCCCAAGCGGCATTTAAGGCCTCTATGCTGGTGTATTTATTTTTCGCCATCTTAGTAAACGCCGCTTTAGTCGGCACCTCGCTGCCATCACGCTTTAGGGTATTGAACACGATACCGTAACGAGACTGAGGTGTTTCACTGCGGCCAAAGCTCTTCTCATTGTCGATAAATACTCCCACGCACCAAGGCGTGTTTTTCACTTCTTCTGCAATAACACTAACGGTATGCAACGCACGCTCTTTGAATTTAGGGTCGAACACGTCAGGCATGTTGCCCCAGAAATCATCGCCACTAGACACTGTTTTATAGTCACCTATGATCCAACCATTAGCAAAAAACGGTACTTGCTGGTTATCGTAGAATGCAGGATCCGTCCAGTTTCCTAACGATGTGAACCCCCAATTACGCATTCTATCTAGGGTCACATCGTGCCACTTTTGCATGTAATCAGACGTCATTTCGCTGTATTTACGATCTAAGTTGGCGGAATAAAAACTGTAGGTTTCGCCTTGTTTTAGTGGCCCTGAGTGAACCCCAGTACGGTAACCATAATGTTGTCCCATAGGCTCATCGTAACTTGGCAACCAAGTGAATAAATCTTTTCGCAATTCAGATGCTACAAAACGCGCAGGTACTGCACTATCAGCAACTCGATTTAAACCCTGGGAATCAGAGGGCGTTACATCAGCGTTATCTGCTTTTACTAACACCTCGGGTGGAAAGTCATAACCTGTCATAGTAGACGAGTTAGCCAAGCGAATAATGTCTATTCCGGTGGCAAAGTACAGGTAGCCATCAGGGTCCACTAAACTCCACTTGCCGTTATATTTCGCTGTTCTGAAATTCCCCGTGCCCTCTAGTTTAGGACCGTTCAGCCAACCACCCCACTTTGAGCGCGGCGCGTTCCATTTTCCGTCTAAGGTTTTTAACTCTTGATCCCTTGCGTTTTTTAACTCTGCTAACGAGTGTACTTTACCGTCGAATTCACGTTTGGCATTTTGGCCGAATTGATCTACCACACCCGTGAGATAAAGCGTATCAATAGGGGAATTTTGGCGTAATCGAATGTCGTTTATAGTGATTTGTTTATCGAATAAATTGTTTTGTACGCTTAAAGAGATCTTGCTTATGCCACTAAGCTTAAGATTTTTTTTACCCCACAAAGAGATAAACTGCTTATCATCTGAGTGCCAAGTATCTGGGTTAGAGCGCAAGCCCGAGGTGAAATTAAATTCGTTTTTATCGTCACTGATTGATTTAGCGAGATCGTGGCCCGCCATTTTTGCATAATACGTACTCTGTGGCCCGACAGGCACACTCACAGAACGGGTATAAGTATCGCCATTGGTATCGGATATATTTAAAAATAACTGAACTGAGTGGTCTCCTTCGTTACCGATGTCAAAGGCGATACTAAAATCGTCTAAATCGCTCCAATCCCAAGCAACATCGGGAATAAACTCAACGGCACTGTTGATATTCTCCTTCCCATAAAATAGCACTTTGAGGCCATTGCCTGCTGAATCAACCACAGTCCCACTGGCATTAGTATATTTAACCTGCTTGAGGGAGTTACTATTTGTGGCAATAAACAATGTTTGAAGTGTTTTTTCCTGTTGCTCAACGTGTCCGACTGCTTGTGCCTTGGCGGCTGAGGAATGACTGACATTATCTTTTGTTTCACTCGCACTGCATCCTGCTAGCGCCGTTACAATCGCAACACACAAAAGCTTTTTACTAGCGTTCATAATTATCCCTCTTGAGATGTATTAACAAAATTTACATTTCGGCATTATACACAGCACACTTAACATGTAAATTGTTAACAATTAATTAAATTACATAAATAGGAAACATCGAAGTGAGTCGAGTTAGACCAAGAATTTAACGTAATGTATTGAGGTGAAAATCAAAAATAACGTATGATGGATTGGTTAAGTTTATCAATACGAACACTTCTCATAAAAATTTATTGACCTTAAATCAAAGACTAAGGTTACTAATTTCTTGATAGTAGAACCAACGTCTTATGCGCACTATGTTATTGAAAAACTAAGTTGCAAAAGCATGTTGACTTACCTGAGACATTAAGACAATAATTAATTATTAACAATTATTAATAATTGCGTTAGCATATATCAAAGACGATTTGAGACACTTTGTTAATAAAGCTCAGTAAATGTTGATAAACGTCGTTCACGCTAAATAGGAACACCAATGAATAATCAAGTTAGGCATGTATTCTTTTGCGCAATCGTAGTGGCATTCGGAGGATTCATTTTTGGTTTAGATGCCGCGCTTATCTCAGGCACGGTGCGCTTTATTTCCGCCGAATTTGCCCTGTCAGACTTGCAAATCGGTGCGGTAGTCAGTGCGCCCGGTTTCGGTGTTTTATTTGCGTTACTCATTACCGGCTATATCTGCGATAAGTACGGTCGTCGTCAGGCGTTACTCATTATTTCTGCCTTATACATATTGTCTGCGGTCGCATCTGTAGGCGCTATGTCTTTTGAGATGTTGGTTACGGCTCGTTTTGTGGGCGGCCTAGCGTTCACGTCCCTGTCAGTAGCGGCTATGTATATCGGTGAAATCGCTCCGCCAAAGCTACGCGGTAAATTGGTTGCCATGATCCAGATAAACATCGTTATCGGTCTCTCAGCGGCTTACTTTGCCAACTACATGATATTACAAGTATCACAATTAGACTCACAGTGGGTAATGTCTCTTGGCTTGAATACCCATACTTGGCGCTGGATGCTCGGCATTGAAATTATCCCAGCCATCCTATGGCTATTTTTACTTATTTTGATCCCAAGAAGCCCCCGCTGGTTGGTCATGAACAATCGCATGGATGAAGCAAAGCGCGTGCTGCATCAGTTTTTGAGTAACGAAGAAGTTGAAAAGGAACTGGTTCAAATTCAGCACAGCGTTGATTTAGGCGATAAGCACGCTTTATCCACCACAGAAGCGATAAAAGCCATGTTCGGCAGCAAAATGCGCAAAGCCGCATTGATCGGTTTAACCATGGGCGTGGTGCAGCAAATTACCGGAATTAACGCGATCATGTTTTACGCCCCTACCGTATTCGAACAAGTCGGTTTAGGGACAAATGCGGCGTTTTTTCAAGCGCTGATCGTCGGGTTAGTTAGTGTCCTATTCACCATAGCAGCAGTGTTGTTGGTCGATAGATTAGGCCGTCGTCCGCTGGTGATCTATGGACTTGGGGCGGGCACTACTAGCCTATTTATGTGTCACTACGCTTTCAGTCAGGCCACTTATATCCTTACCCCAGAGCAGATTAACACTTTTGCCACTGAGCATGGCCTAGCCAGCATGCACAATATGGTTGCCAGCGCATTTTCATCTGACATTGAATTTAAGAATATGCTGCAGTCGGTTATTGGTATTGAAGAATTTAGACGCCATGAAGGCCAACTAATGCAAATGGCGACTAACGTAAATGCAAACATGATTTTACTTGGTGTTATGGGTTATATAGCGGCTTTTCACTTCTCTATTGGGCCGGTGATGTGGGTGCTATTTTCAGAGATATTCCCAATCGCAATTCGTGGTACTGCCATCCCTATGTTTGCATTGCTTGCAAGTATCGTGAGTTATTTAGTACAACAGTTCTTCCCATGGCAACTAAGCCACATGGGGGCTAGTGATATCTTCTTATTTTACGCAATAAGTGGTGCCATAGGTTTCGTGATCTTGTTTAAGATCATGCCAGAAACCAAAAATAAAACGATTGAAGAAATTGAACTCGATTTAGACAGCACAAAAAATAAAGTGAGCGTGGCCTAATATGCGTAACTCTACATTTATCGCGATAGGCGAATGCATGGTCGAGCTGAGTTTTACCGCTCATAATAAACTGCAGCACTCGTTTGCCGGTGATACCTATAACTCTCTGGTTTACGCTAAGCGTTGGCACAATGAATTAGACTGCTATTTTCTATCTGGTATTGGCGAAGACAGCTTTAGCAACTTGATGACAGAGCACTGGCAACAACACGGTATCAGCGATGAGTTAGCTCTTACCTCTGGAAACCACAACGTCGGCATATACGCGATTAAGAATGACACCAATGGAGAGCGCCATTTCGATTATTGGCGCAAAGAGTCTGCGGCAACACAACTCATGTCGCTTATTGAAAAACATGGCAGTGAACCACACTGGCCACATTTTGATCTGGTTTATTTCAGCGGTATATCCCTAGGGATTTTATCTGATGACGATAAAGCACGCTTTATCAATCTAGTCACTCGACTCAAAGCAAAAGGCAGTAAAATAGCTTTTGATCCCAACTACCGTCCTAAAATGTGGGTGAACAAAGCGCATGCTATCCAATGGCTTGAAGCTGCATACACAGTCAGTGACATAGTACTACCAGGCACCGAGGATCATCAGGATCTATTAGGGCATGCATCTGTCACCGAGATTGTGGATTACTGTAAGAAGTACGAAGTGAGTGAGTTGGTCGTCAAAGCCGGCAAACAGGGTGTTTACGCTTTTGATTTTGGCCAAGCCGTATGTCATGTGCCTTTCACTCCTGCAAAAGTGCAGCGCGACACGACCGCCGCAGGAGACTCTTTTGCCGGGGTTTACTTAGCATGCAGAATGGCAAACAAAGATGTTCAATCAGCTATTGAGCAAGCATCAGGGGCCGCAGGCCTTGTTGTGCAACACCAGGGTGCCATAGTTGAACACGCTATTTTCGATGCATTTCGTCAACGTTTAGCCGATCACACTGTTGCGTGAATTGGTATCGCATCTAACTGATATTAAGAGGAAATAACATGACTCAGGCCAATCAAAAACAAAGCCTAGCCACCAAGCGCGCTATCGAGCGCGGTTACGATTCAAAGAACGCTGACTGGATGATCGAATTTGAAGTCAGCCCGCTAAAAGGTGACTTTGCCTTTGAAGAAGGGGTGATACGTCGCGACCCAACTTCTGTGATATCAGTAGATGGTGTATACCATTGTTGGTATACCAAAGGCAGCGGCGAAACCGTTGGTTTTGGTAGCAGTAACCCAGAAGATAAAGTGTTCCCGTGGGATTTAACGGAAGTTTGGCACGCCACGTCAAATGATGGTGAAACATGGCAAGAGCAAGGCCCTGCTATCACCCGCGGTGCACCTGGTGCGTTTGACGACCGTGCGGTATTCACCCCTGAAGTCCTCGCCCATGATGGTAAATACTATTTGGTCTATCAAACCGTGCAATATCCTTATACCAATCGACAAATAGAACAAATTGCCATTGCCCATGCCGACTCCCCTTTTGGCCCTTGGACAAAATCAACCGCGCCTATTTTGAGTCCCTCCATGGACGGCGAATGGCGCGGCGATGAAGACAACCGTTTCCACGTTCATTTAAAAGGCAGCTTCGATAGCCATAAAGTGCATGACCCTTGTTTACTAGTGTTTAATGGCAAATTTCACCTGTATTACAAAGGCGAGACCATGGGTGAAGAAATGAACTTTGGTGGGCGCGAAATCAAGCATGGTGTGGCTATAGCCGACGACATTTTAGGGCCTTATCGTAAATCAGAATACAATCCCATTTCTAACAGTGGTCACGAAGTGGTGGTGTGGAATTACCAAGGCGGCGTTGCAAGCTTATTAACCACTGATGGGCCAGAAAAGAACACGATTCAATTTGCCCCTGACGGCATTAATTTTGATATTAAGGCCCATATCAAAGGGGCGCCAGAAGCGATTGGCCTTTACCGCCCTAGCGAAACACAAGACCCCCCTGCCCCGGGTTTATATTGGGGTTTGTGTCATAAATACGATAGCAGTTGGAATTGGAACTACATTTGCCGTTATCGTTTAAAGAAACAAGTCTTGGACGCAGGTACGTTTCAAAACAGTAATTAGCGAAGTAGTAAAAGTGGATATCCAAGCAAACGATTGCGTATAAAAGTAAGAGGATGAACCCATGTACAAAAGCAGCCAATTAATCGATATGTTGAGACAAAAGTACAGACTTCGCTCTGATAACACTGTGGCTAAAAAGCTCGGTGTATCACGCTCTGCGGTGAGCCGTTACCGCAATCAAACTGGCTCTATCGATGATAGGCTGGCGGTAGAAATAGCTGAAATGCTCGCCCTTGACCCGTTTGAAGTTATTGCATCTATGCGCTGTGAGCGCGCAGCGCGTAACAACAGCCCGACAGACATCAATTTTTGGCGTAAATACGCAGCTTAAACAACACGTTTAGGCGGCGGTATTTTGTTACCCAAAAGCGATTATTTCGAAAAAGTCACCTTATAGTCAGTACACTATCCTGCTTTTTAAAGCGCCTACCTAAAGTGTGGCGTCTGCGTCTCTAGAAACTCATAAACTGAGTGACGATAAGCGTGTCGTCACCACTCATTTATTACCTGACGCTAATCATATAAGGGTAAATACAAGGCGTTTTACGCAAACACTTAGTCGCACTGAGCACAGATATCGGAGCATTTACTTACCGAACGACAAAGGACAGAAATAAGCCATTTAGTGAACGAGCTTAGTGAAACGTGAAAAATAAGGTTTAACGGACAAGTTACCTAGCTGCACACTTCACTATATCGAGCACTCTTGAACCTTATATAGAGCAGTCCTGAGCCTAAAACTGATCTACTAGTAACGCATTGACTGATAAAACCCTGACTGGCCAAGCGCCTAGCGTTCAATTACTTTGTAGTCAAGCTTGCTATATCCTCTCTAACTTCATAGGGTAACTTTGGTTGGCATTCCACTGGCCAACGTACAGATTGCCGTCATCATCCACGCATAAGCCATGACAATGATTAAACACATCCCATGTACTTTGCATGGGCTGCAACTGACCATTAATATACTCCGGCGCTGTGCCGCCAAGATTCGCCACCACACGATTGTCTTTATCAAACACGCTGATAAAGCCCGAATCGTCTTGGTTTTTACCGTCAATATGTGACCAACATACCGGCGCGTAAAAATGCTCGCCTTTAAATATAGGGCCACCAATATAAGCACCGTTTGCATCGATAGTGCCTAAATACTCGCCACTTAAGGTAAAGCGTTTTAAGCATTGTGCCCCTCTTGAGCTAACGATCAACTCAGGTATGTTTGTGCGTTTATCTATGCCTATACCATGGGTATTCGATAGATTGTAGTTTGCATCGATATTGTCGTGTCCGCCCCAACTGCGAATAAAACGCCCTTGGCTATCGTACTGGAGTATGTAATCAGAGCCATAGCCATCAGTAACGTATAAATCGCCATTATCACCAATAGCAATATCCGTTGGCCTAAAGGGTTGATCAGGTCGATAAACGCCGTAGGTTTGAGGGTGACCAATACTGAATATGAGTCGCCCTGACATGTCTAGCTTAGCGATAAACCCTGATTACGCCACAACGCGATTAAAGGGTGAATCCCATGCTTCAGTAGAGTGACCATCCCATAAGCGGTTTCTCACCCAGCCGCTATCAACGAGATACATAAAGTCCTCACCATTCTCATTGACTATTTTAACACTGTGGCCACCTGGCATATGTGTACTAAAGGTATCGAGCAATTTGCCATCGCGATTGTAAATCACGATATTATTGCGTGGATAGTCAGTTATCATCACCACCCGCCCTTTGACATCAATATCTAATGCGTGGCAGTTTTCAACCGGTGTCTGGCTATTATCAAGTCGCCCCCAATACGCATTAACTCGATACCTAAACTGCCCTTGACCCACTGTCATTCCATGAGGGTCGCGCTTGGATTTCGGCAACACCCAACCTGATTGTAACGTGTCAGCTTGCAGGTTTTTCTGAATGGACTTTTCATTTTCTATTGCAGTCATTTACGACTGCCTCAGCATCTTCAGTTTCCTGCCAATTGATAATAGCGTCATCAGCGACAGGGCTAAACGGATAGAATTTAGCTTCATTTTCAACAAATGATTGGTTACTGATGGCGTTATAAGCGCAAATCATCGACCAACGAGGCTCTGCTGCACGATTCTGATTTGATTTGTGCAACAAGTTACAATGGAAAAACAAGACATCACCAGGTTCAAGCTCTACATTCACTAACTCATGAAACTTCATTGCTTCTTCAACAAAGTCGAGGGCAGCCCCTTTTTGGTCGCCAGTTTTATTGTGATCTAACCGGCCTAAATGGTGTGAGCCCTTTAAAACCTGTAAACAGCCGTTCTCAACCGTTGCGTGGTTAATGGCGACCATGCAACTGATGGCTTTTGGATAAAGCATATTATTGTCACGGTGCCAATAACCAAAATCTTGATGCCATTCCCAAGCACCGCCTACAAACGGCTCTTTCATCATAATTTTAGTGCTAGTGTGGTAAATTGGCTCACCGATAAGGGTTTCACACACGTCAGATAGACGACGACTACGTGAAAACATACTGTATAAGTCGTTACCGGTTTCTTGCCACAAACAGACTTTACTAACCGCACCCCCTGCGTCTTTCTTGTGCCATGCACGATCATTTAACGAATCATCGTTAAACGCTTTTTCTTGCAAACGATCTATTTCCTCAAGGCTGTAGTAACCGCGAGCGATGACGTAACCATTGCAATTAAAGTCAGCAATTTGTTGCTCAGTTAAAGTGATGTTACTCATAATGTTGTCCTTTCGTTATTCAAACCAACCGTAAATTGTTAACAATATTGAGGTTGAATCATCAAAAACGCAAGTTTAAATTCATATAAAAATATAACATTTAAATATGAATATTAATTTATTCTTGAATATCGATATGATGCTAGTCTGTTGTCACTGAAGTTTTTTACACACGCCTTCGCTAGGCAATGAGGCCATCAATAGGTAAAATCAGTAATGAAAAATCACGGAGCAATATTCATTGAGTGACAAGCCCACAACCAAATACGCGGTACCTGCCCTAGATAAGGGCTTAGACATACTAGAATATTTAGCCAGCCAAGAATTACCCCGCTCCCAGAGCGAAATAGCTCAAGGCTTAGGGCGTAGTCCGAATGAAATATTTCGAGTGTTGGTGGGCTTAGAAGCCAGAGGTTACTTATTGCGAGACGATGTATCAGGGCGATATCGTATCTCATTTAAACTATATAATTTATCACGCAGTATTTCGCCGATTGACCAAATGCGTCAATGTGCCCTACCTTACATGGAAGATCTTGCGGTTAAGATCGGCCAGTCATGTTATTTATGTATGTTGTATCAAAGCCAAACCATGGTGATTATCCAAGCGCGTAGCCACAGTCCTGTGTTTCTGAATATTACCGAAGGGTCATTATTCTCAACACGCACCTCTACAGCGGGCAAGGTGCTGCTGGCTAACAGCAATCCCTCAGTAAGAAAGATGTTACTCGAACACGACCCTGATTTTGCTAGCTTAAGCAAAAAACAACAGCAGGATTTACAAGTAGAACTTGCACGCATCGAAACAGATGGTGTTTATGTGCAATCAAACATCTTAATTGATGGGGTAACCGATGTCGCTACGTTAATAGGCCAGCCCCAAGGAAAAGTTATCGCGTCATTAGCGGTCTCTTCACTGAACAGCAAATTAGGTAAACAACTCGAACAAAACCGTTTGATCACGGAGCTAACCGATACCGCAAAAATCATCACTGAACAGTTAGGTTGTTAACAAACAGACTAAGGCCCATCGTTCTGTCTTATTTTCCGTTGACTCAAAAACCAGTTTAGGTAATTACCGCAATAAGCTACGTACAATGCCGAATAGCGTATGACGGCCGGCCATAGCATGATTACCCTAGACTAAAACTCTTTTTAAAAGGGATCTTACTATGAGCGCGAACAAACGATTAACCGAATTGCAAGATAGCTATCACGCGATGATAGATAGTGTAGAAGAATTTGTAGTCAAAGAAGGTAAGACACTGCAGCAGGCTTTTCACGCAGCAGAGGAAAAGCTAGGCGAGAAAGCACAGATCAGCAAAGAAAAAATTCAACTAGCCAGCAAAGAATTAAAGGATCATTTACGCTTATGGGGTGAAGTTGTTGAGGGCGTAAGTGAGGCTTACAAGGACCAAATTAAATTCGATTTAGCTTATGTGAATAGCTCAGCTTGGAGCAAATTACAGAGTATTGCTAATGCGAGTACCGCAGAGTTATTGGAATTCACCAATACCCTAAAAAACACAGCACAAGATGCAGTAACAGAAAACCATAAAGCGGCTCACCAAGAGCACAATTTATGGGGCTCTGAGCATGCGTTGTGGTTAGATGAAGTCGCATTTTGGAAAAAAGAACATGAGCAAGCAATAACCAAGCTTAAGGATATTGAGAAAGTCCTTGAACAACAGTCAAGCACACTGAATCAGCATGTGAATGCTATTCAAGAACATGCAAAAAGTGATGACAAACACGAAAAAATAATGAAAGCAGCGGAGCAAGATCCAACCAGTAAAGTATTCGAAGAAGCTGATTGTAAAGAGGTCCCTGTGCATCAACACGAACGGCAATTGCATGCGAAAACTGCCGAAGCGCATCATGCGCTAAAAACTCGTCACTTTAAGACCATGGCTATGATTAATATGCTTTATAAAGAAACCCATAAAGTAGACTAACCAATGTGCCTGAGGTAGCTATATATTTAACGGAAAAACGATTCATCAGAACGTAAAATACAGGCTAAGCCGCAGTAGCTTATTCTATTCGCGCTATATCACGGCAGATGACGGCAGTGACCAACAGGATTTGCTCACTGTCTATTTGATATTCACAGTGCGTTTTACACTAAGTTACAACACAAAAAATTTGTTTCCCCTAGTGTAAGTCAATCCTCATTTAAAACTCGTAAAGTTCTTTTTCCCTGACTATTGCGCAGACACAGCAAAAATTATTTCGCCTTGCTCCTTATTAATTACCGCAACCTCTTGCAGTACCCATTTATCTGCCACGTCAGTGGCATAAACGTAAACCTCGGCCGCGGATTTATCGCCCTCAATGGAATAATTCAAATTAGCCTTACCACCTTCACCTGAATAGGTGATTTCACCCATCACAAAAAAACTAGGCTCAGGGTTTTCACCCACCAAGGCGATGACCCCAGGATGCGTTTTGACGGCCTGAACCGACAATTCGTACGCCTCACCTTTCATCATGCTCATCACCGCAACAAACATTAGCGGGAAGACAACAAACACCATCGCAAAAGCAGCATTACGCCACTTTTTTTGGACGGATTTGAAATGTGCTACATCACGCCAAGTGCGATTTTTCCAAGCCCACTCATTTCCTTTAGCCCCTAAAACAAACATCATCACAACATTCACCAGTGGCACAAACATCAGTAAAGAAATGAAGGTACTGTTACCGATACCCCATATCCAATTCAGTAAAAAGGCGCCCCAATTCCACCCTTTGATATCTTCTGGTACCACTGACGTTCTGCCCATACCAGACATGTATTCTTGTTCCATGTGCTTTTGCTCCATGTGTAATCGAGCTCCATTTTTACTTAGTGCTAACAGCTGCTTACTTATGCTCTTGCATCGGCCCTTTTACCATGACACCCATGATAGTGTGGTAATAGACTTTTAGATGAATACCGACATAAATGACTTAATTTACAACATCTAGTCACAATGTACTTACTACAGGTGACTTTGTTATTCATTAGAGCTAAACATAAGAACGAGTCTCTAGCTAGAAACCATTTCTATGAACAAAACCATATACGCGCTGCAAAATTTGCTTCTGTATTGCCTTACGATCTACTCCGTCTCGGTCCTTACACAAAGAAACCCCTTTTACTTCCCTGTCATAGTCACATTGATCAAGGTACACAAAATGACCTGCTCCTTGTTCAAGGCCGATTAAATTCGCGCCTTCAATATGCTCTGCAAAATATTTTGAATGTGTTTCATAAGGCAAAAAGTCGTTTTCAACGGAGCCTATGATCAAAGTAGGCACCTTTATGTTATTTAGGCTTTGCTCACTAACCGCGTGGCCCATGGCCGGATCTAGCGCAATAACGGCTGCAACACGCTTATCTCGCATTTGCTTTTGTAGCAAGCCAATTTTAGTTAACATGACTTTACTTAAGGGCTTACGCTCACTGGGGTTAGCATAGTTACAGCCTTTATCTTCTTTGGCGATTTCTGACCCACAATAGGCTTCCGACTTGCCTGCTTTGAGATGAGCACCAGCCAATGCCAATGACGTAAACCCACCAGAAGAGTGGCCAAACATAACGACTTTATCCGTTTTTATGAAAGCATCAAATAGTCCCTTTTGAGATAAACTATCGATTGCAAAGCTCACGTCTTGCGGGCGTTGCCAGAATCGCATGGCCGAATTCGGGTCTATGTTCTCAGGCCCATAAACCCAAGACTCGCCGAAATGCGCTACCCCAGCAACAAGCCACCCTTGGGAGGCTAATGCATAGCCAAGCCAGTTCATTTCACGAGGAGAGCCAAAGGCACCATGTGATATAACTGCAACCCGCTGAGGGTTTTGCTTTGCTAATAAGCAAATTGTTGCCTCACACGGTTTTGCACCACTTTGATACCAAAACTTGATTTTAGTGGGTCTATTCACTTTCTCGTTTATAAAGTCGACTTCTGTGGTCTTTAGTTCAATTGAAGTCTCCGATAAAACGTGAGCGCTATTAAAAAGAGCAAGCAAGGTAATTACGGTAAAGCAAAGCTTCGTTATTCTAAGTTTCATCATTCTTGGTGTATTTCCCTTTAGTATTCTATTGCGCCAATATACCTCCGCTGTTGAGACCGAGCTGTGCAGAAAGTGCGTTTTGTACAAGATACGCCACTTTAGGTAGTACGTTGGCTTTATTCTTTCATCGCCATGTTCTCGATTGCTAAATCTTCTACCGCAAAATATAACGCTGTTTTGAGTACTTCAGGCTTTGTTTTCAAAGGGTTGTTAAGATAGCACTGCACAATTTGCTGGTCTTTTAGCTTGATACTATTAGGTAGCACCCACTGTGCGTAAATTTGAGAAATAGTTTGCCACATACAATCATGTGGCCCGATATGCGTGAAACAGGCCCATAGGCCAGCCTGCCATTTAAAAACGTCCAGTTTTTCTTGGCAATGGGAAAGACCTTCTACGAAGCCAGCAAAAAAACGGCTTTGCGTTTGTTCACCCGCCCACGGGTTGTCAACCGACACTCCAATAGGCTGCAACTCGGCATAATTTAATGGCTCAGCAATAGCGGCTAATCGACCGTATAATGTTGTAGCGATCGTCGAAAAAGACTGCTCAGTAAAACCTTTGCCGTATAAACCGTAAACCGTCTTCTCAGGTAACGTTTTCCAAACAGGTTCTATTTTGTTCCCAGTGAGTCGCTTTTTAGGTATTAAGCTGCCAGCGCGAGCATTGAGCGGAAGATTTCCCTGAACGACATCACTCGGCGTAACAGAAAAATTTTTCTTAAATGCCCTAGAGAAAGAAGAAGGAGATTCATAACCAACGCTAAGAGCGACATCAATAATATTGGGGTTTCCCTGTTTGATTATGTGCAACGCTTTTTCCAGTTTGTGTCGCTGAATAAACTCGCCTAACTGGTAACCCGTTGCCGCAAAAAATATTCGGTTAAAATGATACTTTGAAAAGCCTGTATACTGGGCCAAATCTTCCAAGCTGATAGTCTGGTCGCTATGGTCATAAATATACTGCCCAACCTGACTAATGATTTTTATATTCTTATTCTTTTGGTTATCTACCATGAGTTTCTATCCAACGTCCACGATGTACTATTTTATCATCTTTCGTATTGCTTGCCTGAACTCAAAACACTTTGTATATGGCTGCCCCATGAGCGCTTTGCCTACTAACAAGCTCATGAATTCAAGTATTTTTACACGTATCTTACATAAACACCCATGCAAATGATCTAAGTTGAAACTTGTCGTCCCATTGTATTTATCATGGGTGAAACTCTATATGGTCGCTTTTTTAGTATGGGTGCATTTAGAACGTTCAGCATCCTCATTAATTCGTTGTAAAAGTTTAAATTTTCCCGCTGTGATAATTCACGTTGGTAGAAATTCCGCTTCATTCCAGCAGCTCAATCCGTGGGAAAAGCATCAGCTCAACAGGCTATTAAGATGGCAAAACACCATCACTATATCGCTAATAAAAGTGTGCTTTGCATCAAGCGGCACATTACAAAATCAAAAACTATCTATCGATAGATGCATCATGAATGAGCTGGTATAGTAACAACATTAAAGAGCGTGAGGGTTGAGCATGGAACAAACAAAAGTCATTATAATCGGCGGTGGTTTAGCGGGATTATATACAGCGACAAGGCTTGAGGCTTTGCACATTCCTTACGTTCTGCTTGAAGCAAAAAGCCAACTTGGTGGGCGCATTAGCTGTGTGCCTGCAGCAGATGTTGACCGCGAACTCGGTGTGCTTGCTGCTCAGGTTGCCGTTCAGTGTGCATATAGTCATGATATGGGCCCGACGTGGATTTTCCCTCATCAGCAGAAAATAAAGGCCCTAGCCGCAGAGCTCGAGGTTAAGTTGTTTGAGCAATACGCGGCCGGGGACGTGCTTTATCAAGCGCCTAATTCGACGAAACCCAGACAAATTACCGGTGCGGGAGCGATGCAGTTGTTTCGAGTTGATGGTGGTATGTCTCAGCTGACTCAAAAACTACATGCAAGCATTGACTCGAAGAGATCAAAAGATAAACGAGATCAGGCGAACGCACAGGGTAAAATCAAACTTGAGCATTGTGTTAGCAACATAGAAAAAGACGAAGAAAACGGACTCTGGACTGTTTCAGGCCACGTTGCTGGCAACAAGCAAGCGCTCAAAGATAGCAATCTAGAGCATACATATCTCGGAATTCAAGCTAGCGAAAATCTATCTCAAGTGCTTCATCATTTTGATTACAATGCAGAGCATTTAGTGCTTGCGTTACCACCGCGTATTATACAGCGTGATTTAGCGTCAAACCTGTGGGGCTCGCCGTTATTAAACCAACGTTTAGGCACGGTGCAAACATGGATGGGTGCCCAGGCAAAATTTGTGGCCACCTACCCTCAGCCGTTTTGGCGTAACAAAGGTCTTTCTGGCCAAGCGTTTAGTCAAGTTGGCCCCATGATAGAAATGCATGATGCCAGCGCCAGTGAAAACAACAGCTTTGGGATCTTCGGTTTTATTGGCATTCCAGCGAAGCAGCGCAATCAATTAAGTGAGAGTCAACTCAAACAAGCTTGTCTCGATCAACTAGCGTTTTTCTATGGTGAAGATGCGTATAGTGCAACCGATTGCTACCTCAAAGATTGGGCGGTGGACCCGTTTTGCGCCACAGAGCGAGACATTAATGAGCCATCGAAACACCCAGATTTCAACCATCGTGGACTAGATGACGAATTAAAAACACTTGGATTACATCTAGCTGGTAGTGAGTTTGCAGAACAGGATGCTGGCTATTTAGAGGGTGCAATACACGCGGCTGACAAAGCAGTTTCAGAGATTAACGAAGCACTAGGCAATACCCTTAATTAGCTCTGATAACACAGTGATTTTTTGTTTTGCTTGGCTTTCAGGCAGAATTTGATGAAAAGCGGATAATACAAACCTCCTAGTACAAAGCGCTAGGTAGGAGCCAAGCAGATTATTCAGATTCAGTGTGCTCTAGCGCCTCTGCCTTGGCAGCGGCTTCAAGTTTTGCGCGCTCTGCTTTAGACACATAGCCAGATTTCTTTTTACCGCTGTTTTTGGCGGCAACGGCCTTTACACGTTTTTTGTGAATTTGAGTGAGCTTTTTTTTTCTATTCATGTTTAATCTTTCTATTTGTCTAAATGTTTATGACTATTGCTTATGATTTTCTGTTTAACGGCCAAAGTGACTTCGTCAAACATCAAGTTAAAGGGGCAATTAACACGCAAAAAGCGCAAAGTGGATGCATTATACCCGATCAGTTGTGAGCTGTTACGATTCTTTCGTTACTGTCGTTTTTCTTTCTATATTTTTTCTTAGTTTCAATAAAGCGGCGTAAAAGCTGTTAGTATGCGCGCGTTAACGGCGTAACCAACATTTAGCCTTCACGTTTTACATGTGTGAGCAAATGTTAGCGCCATTTATTTCGCACATTTTTTACAGGTATACCATGACAGAGAAAACAACGAGAAACAGACGTATTCGTAAGAAACTTCATTTAGACGAATGGGCCATTCTTGGCTTTGAATTTAGCTGTAATTTGGCTGAAGTATCAGAAGACGAATACGAGACGTTCTTCAACACATTTGCTGATGTTGTTATTGCGCAAAACCTTTACATTACGCTTAACGATGAAAGCGAAACATTGGAAGGGTTCGTAACCTCTGCTGATCGTTACGGTAATGCTACGGAAGAAGACAAAACCGCTATCGAAGCGTTTTTAAACAGCCAAAACATCGCTAGCGATGTAAAAGTTGGCCCATTGGTTGACGCAATTTACGGTATCTAACAACGATATTAAATAACGGCATCTCACAAAGATAACCGAGCGTTGCTCGTGTGTTCTCTATGCACGGCAACGCAATGTTCTTCAATTTCCTGCTACACATATCTTCAACTCCCAAACACTCGTCTAGTGTGCTTTTCGGCGTCGTTTACAGAGCCTGACAATAGCGCCTGTTGTGCTTCATGCTCGGCGGTTCTTTCACTTGCTTGCTCTACCAAGTCTTGCATAAGCTGCGTCAACGCATCAATGCGCTCGTTTATCACCTCAAGCCTTTGTTGTTGCGCTTCGTTTAGGACTTCTTTTTCAATCAGGTTGTCGCGCTCTGACTCTAATGCTTCAAGTTCTGCCTTAAGCTCATCGAGGGTGCGTTTATCTACCCCTAATCTGTTCGCTAACAGGTACTCGAAGGCTTCCTCGCCGAACGTTGGCTCATGCTGTGGGGCATTTACGTTATTAGATTCGGTGATGCTATCTCGCTGCTTTGATTGCTGATGTGATTGTTGAACTGCCAATTCAGCGGCAAATGCTTGCCCACTAACGGAAGGCGTTTGCTGATTGGCGCTATCACCGTGAGTTGCTTTACCCACATCATTCGCTCGTGAAGCATATTCGTTTTGCCATTTTTCGTACTCGAAACTCGTTACTATCATTATTATTCACTCCTTCGACGAATGCATTCGCGCCTAACGCGTTTACACATAAACTACGTTCGCTTGAAGGAGTAGCATATACAGCGCCAACATGAGAGCTAATATCAGCGCTACAACCAATACCAAGACAAGTAGTTGAATACGCGCCTACATTGAGAGGTTGTTTAAAGCTTACGCCCCGTCAAGAAACGAAAAGAAAGACACCCATGATAAAAATGGTCAATTTTAAGGGCTGAACTACACTTGGTTTGTGTTTCATTCTGCTAGGTAGATGGATTATGCCTCAACCTCGAAAAAGCCAAATTAGTTTAATCGATACGCCCTATTACCATTGTGTTTCCCGGTGTGTCCGTCAATCATATTTATGTGGCACTGATAAGCACTCTGGGCAAAG
>NZ_BAEP01000049.1 GCF_000315015.1 Paraglaciecola mesophila KMM 241
ACACTTAGTTTGTGTTTCATTCTGTCAGGTAGATGGATTATGCCTCAACCTCGAAAAAGCCAAATTAGTTTAATCGATACACCCTATTACCATTGTGCTTCCCGCTGCGTGCGTCAGTCTTTCTTATGCGGAGTAGATAAATATTCTGGCCAGAGCTACGAGCATCGCCGTGGTTGGGTAGAAGAACGTTTATTGTTTTTGTCTACAGTATTTGCCATCGACATTTGTGCTTATGCGGTTATGAATAATCACACGCACGTGGTGCTTTGTGTGGATAAAGCCTTGGCTGATAATTGGGATAGCGATGAAGTGTTGAGGCGCTATCACAAGCTGCACAGAGGCACATTGCTGACTCAGAAATTCATGAATGGCGATACGCTGAGCCAAGGAGAGCTACTCACCTTTGATGAAACCGTTGAAACCTATCGGCAACGTTTGTACGACATAAGCTGGTTTATGCGTGACTTGAATGAGTATATTGCTCGCGAAGCCAATAAAGAAGACGGCTGCACTGGCCGTTTCTGGGAAGGGAGGTTCAAGTCCCAAGCGTTATTAGATGAAAGTGCAGTGCTAGCGTGTATGGCCTATGTGGACTTGAATCCCATTCGTGCAAAAATAGAAAAAACACCAGAAACATCAACGCACACCAGTATCAAAAAACGCATTCACGCCGCTAAAAACAAACAACCTCAACCGAGCGTTTTAACATTCTTTGTGGGAAATTCTTGTGAGAATATGCCCAAAGGTATTCCCTACTCACTGAAAGACTATATTGAGCTGGTCGATACCACTGGCCGCTGTATTCGTGATGATAAGGCCGGTTATATCGATAACACTCAAAGCCCAATTTTAGAACGACTCGGCTTAGATTCTGCTCAATGGTTAACCTTGACTACTGAGTTTGAAAAACACTTCTGCTACGCCGCAGGTGCGGAGCAAATGATGAATGCGTTCAAGCGCCACACCCATCATCAACGTCTGCGAGGAATGACCAAAGCGAAAGCGTTGTTAAAGCGCGTATAAAACATTACATCTAACACATCTAATGCATATATTGTAGCCTACTCCCCTGCCTGAAAATTGAACTTGCGCTGCGTTTTCTCCGTCAATGCTCAATATTCCGGTAATCATTCTCAATCACTCAGATCAAAAGCACTTTGACGCTTATTGAGCGGGTATTTTCCCCTAAGCAGAATAGTTTTTTATACGATTCTAAAGATGGCTGTCTTTGTTAGTACTTGGCCCACTTTATTTAGTCCGATTCAATGCCTTGTTAGCTTTACATGAAGCTTATTTTTAGCCATTTAAAACCGATTTCTTCAACAATCAAATGCCCACTAGTTACAATATCTTCAGAATTTTCCACGTGGTAGTTTAATTTTATACTGCATGAGAAGAATTTGGTGGTCAAATAGCTGGTAAATTCGAGTTCTGACTCTACCCAAATGTCCTCGTCTACGTAGCCTTTGTGGAATTGGGATTCCGTGAGAATGAATGAATTTACTTCTTGGGCTAATTCCTCAAATGGAACGCCAACACTATTTTGAACACAAAATTTATTTATGTCTCGAATGTGCATGTATGTGCTTAGCAAGTATGCCAAAACCAAAAAGCTAAAAATAAGAGTAATGCGCTTAATATTGATGATCACCTCCCTGTAAAGCTAACGCCTCAATCAGCCGACGCGTTAGCGGTCTGCTGGATTGATTTGTTAGCATTTTCCTCGGTTAGTAAACATATACCCAACCAAATAAACCAAACAATTTGTGATACGCCAAATATTTCAGTAAATAGTTTGTCAGGATAAATCGTTGCAATGCCCGCTATGCCTACAAAATATCCGAGATAGTTAAGTGACCGGGGTAATCTGCCCTCTTGTATAGCTGCTACGCTAATCAATAGAACCCAAAGTCCGCCAACTAATTCATTTCCACCACCTATACTTTCTGTTATCACTGAAACGATTATCCACATATCAAGGGCTTTTTCTGGATTTGCATCCATCAGATCGATTGCATGATCAAGCCCGATGTTCGAAATCATTCCACTTGCAATCACCAGACCGACCCAAATGCCCCCGAATAGAGATCCAATAGTAATTAAGGGATTAATTTTATGTTTAAGCCTCTCATACATACCAATAACGAGTATGGCCAGAAAAACGCCAAACACCACGTACATTAGAAAATAGATCATTGAAAATAGAAGTTGATTTTCTGCCATGTAAGTCATTTTTTCGACTGGACTACCATCAACCGGATATGACCAAAAAGCACCAAAATACACAAAGGCTGCTATGTAAATAAGCCCTTGGAAAATTGCTGCGATACCAGCTAGTTTTTGTAGACCCTTCATTTGGCGAAACCCCGTTTGTTGTATTGCTAACTTTTAAATAAGGGGCGCAGGCATGTGGGGCATAATGGCGAAGCCGCCCCGCATGTATGCGTCCCAGCGAACGGAGTGAGTGACTTAATTTTTTTGTTAGCTGACATTATTTGAATTTGTACCATTTTTTTCGTTGGTAGCAAGCCGCACCTATAGCAATGCCAAAAGCTATGAGAAAATAGTGAGTAGTGAACACAGCCCAAAAAATCAATGGAGCTGCGACAGAGATTGCAATTGATAACCTTTGATTTGATGAGTAATCGACTTCTACAAATTTACCTTTTTTAAAGGCAATAATTTGTACGACTAAGGCGGCAACTATCAAAACTAAAATTAATAGTTGAATAGGGCTTAAAAATTCCATCTTTATATCCTTTGGCAGCTAACAATTTAATATAGCGCGATTTGCGCGTTTTTCTGCCGACGCATCGCTCACTTTTATACTTCCGCTATTATTACCAAACTAACTATCATATTGCTACATAAAGGAAAACTGGCGATCTGGATAAAATGATAAGAACAAAAACGAGCGATTGGGTCGTTTTCTTGAATATATGGGAAAGCCCTTTAACTTGTATATCCAAACAGGGGATTTACGCCTAAATAATCAAAAATATTTTAGTCAGCTATTTTAGTGAATGCAGAAGGGTAGAATCAGTCGAGGGACTCCTGATCGTTCATTGACGTCAGTCAATTTTTCTAGTGCCAACTTCCGCTTTACGTAAAGAGCTGGCAGATTGTGTTAAGACTTATTCCATTAAGCAGGCACCCGCGTTAGTCGGTGCCTGCGTTAATTTGACCGCTGTTAGTATGCGCCCGCCGCGTAGGTTAATTCGTAGCTGTGGCTGTAGATCTCTAATATATTGCCGAACGGGTCTTCCATGTAGATCATGCGATAAGGCTTCTCACCCGGGTAGTAATAGCGGGGTTTTTCCATACGCTTTTTACCGCCTGCTGCAACAATGGCTTCTGCTAATTCTTCAAGGTTTGGATCTTGAACGCAGAAATGGAACACGCCTGTTTTCCAATATTCAAAGTTATCTGCTGGGTCTTGTTGATTAGCAAACTCGAAGATTTCAACGCCGATTCTGTCACCTGTGGACAAATGCGCGATTTTAAATTTTTTCCAGTCAGCACCGAATACATCGGTACACATTTCACCTATTGGACTGTCATCTTCTACGATAACAGTGGGTTTCATAATCAAGTACCAACCAAGAACCTTGGTGTAAAACTCAACTGCTTTTTCGACATCTGGCACTGAAATACCAATGTGTGAAAATGTACGAGGATATGGGGTGGTCATAGTATTACTCCTAGGAAATGATGTTAATTCAATCCGGCGGAAGCATTAATGCCTTAGTCGCCGCGTTTTAATTGATGGCTTATCAATCAAGTGACGCTACTGTACTCTCCATGTTAAAGTATGAAAAATTATGATTTGAAATTTAAATAAGTACATTTTGTAATGATAAATCCTGTTTGGTTAAAGACCTTCTGCACTCTGGCGGATCTCGGGCACTTCACAAAAACGGCGGAAGCGCTATTTATGACGCAGTCAGGGGTAAGCCAACAAATTAAAAAATTGGAAGAACAATTGGCCACTGCACTGCTGATCCGCGAGGGCAAGTCATTTACCTTAACCGATGCAGGCATGCGCCTGCATGCAGATGGGCTTAAATTGTTGCAAGCAGCGGTGCTACTTGAACAAAATGTGAAGCAAGATGAGCCCTATCTTGGACAAGTGCGTGTTGCAACACCTGGCAGTGTGGGCTTGACCGTTTACCCTTTTTTATTGGATATTCAGGCTCAGCACCCCGCCCTGCACATCAGCCACGCTTTCTCACCGAATAAAAGCATCGAGCGGGATATTGGGCTGCGGCTATTTGATTTGGGTGTGATGACACAACCAAGCACCTCAGCTGACGTTATCACCGAAGCAATTGCCCAAGAAACACTGGTTTTAGTCACCTCAAATGAGACAGAAACCCTCACCTGGCATACGTTGCAGCGCTTAGGCTATATAGGTCATCCTGACGGCCATCAACATTGCCAAGCACTGTTACAAGCCAACTTTAGCCAGTTCGAGCACCCGTCTCAATTTCAAGAAAAGGGCTTTTCTAACCAAATTAGTTTAATACTCGAACCTGTCAGCCGCGGGTTTGGCTTCAGCGTGCTACCCCTTTATGCTGCGCGGGCCTTTCATGCTCAAGAGCGCATACGAATTCACAGTTTAACTGCCCCCGTAAACGAGACATTGTATTTATGCCGTCATACTCATGTTGTGCAAAGTAAACGAGCGCGCTTTATCGCACAGCAAATAAAGTTATTGCTTAAGGATAAGCAACAAATAAAGCCTGATGTATAGCAAAAAACATAATCGTCAGAATGCTCGCCTAACGGCATCATGTTAAAATTAACAAGTTAATAACAGGAACCGTTATGTCAAGACAGTGCGTAGTAAGACAGCGTCCGTGGAAAGAATTGATATCAAAGCTCAGCGTGTTGAATTCTAAGGTGTTAACGATGAAACCTTGCTTGATGGCACTCACGTTAGTGGCGATATCGAGCATGAGCCAGGCAGCTACAGCCATGAGCTCAAAAGAGACAGCCATGAGCCTTAAAAATGAGGCTGTGAGCCTAACAAAAAGCCTGAAAGCCTATTTCAGCACCCAATTTTTAGTGGGCAGTGCTATTAACGCACAGCAAGCTAAGCGCACCGAACAAGACACTGATGCCTTAATCATCGCCCAATTTAAGACGATTACCCCTGAAAACGAATTGAAGTGGGAGCGCATTCACCCAAAGCCTGATACCTATGATTTCAGCCTGTCCGATGAGTACGTAGATTACGGCTTAGCCAATAATATGTTCACCGTCGGGCACACGCTGGTTTGGCACAGCCAAACACCGGAGTGGGTATTTGAAGATGCACAAGGTAAGCCGTTAACGAGAGCTGCGTTGTTAGCTCGAATGGAAGAGCACATTCAAACCGTTGTTAGCCGCTACAAAGGCAAAATTAAAGGGTGGGACGTGGTTAACGAAGCGCTCAATGAAGATGGTAGCCTGCGGGATTCTAAGTGGCGGCAGATTATTGGTGATGACTTCATTGAGAAAGCCTTTACCTATGCCCACGCAGCAGATCCAGATGCTGAATTGTATTACAACGATTACAACTTATATAAACCAGAGAAAAGTGCTGGCGCCGCGCGCTTAATTAAGTCGCTTCAGAACAAAGGCGTCCCTGTTCACGGTGTCGGCTTACAAGGACATTATTCGTTAACGCACCCTGCATTGAATGAATTAGAC
Source organism: Paraglaciecola mesophila KMM 241 (assembly GCF_000315015.1). Lineage (GTDB taxonomy): Bacteria > Pseudomonadota > Gammaproteobacteria > Enterobacterales > Alteromonadaceae > Paraglaciecola > Paraglaciecola mesophila. Next base: position 5,695 of record NZ_BAEP01000049.1, read on the forward strand.
GATGCGTTAACGCTGTTTGCTTCCTTGGGGATTGAATCCATGATCACCGAGCTAGATGTATCCGTTCTACCCTTTCCCAGCGAGGCAGAACAAGGGGCGGATATCAGCCAAGATTTAGCCTTGCAAAAAGCCTTAAACCCCTACCCTAATGGGCTACCAAAAGCGCAACACGATGCATTGAGCGTTCGGTATAAGGAGATATTTTCAGTGTTTTCAAAGCATCAAGCTAGCATATCTCGCGTCACTTTTTGGGGGGTGAATGATGCCAATAGTTGGCGTAACGACTGGCCAATGCGCGGGCGAACCGATTACCCACTGTTGTTTGACCGCAAGAATCAACCCAAGCCCGCCTATCACACGTTAATGACTACGCCCGTTCGATAACAGTTACTTGCTCAGTGCAATGCAGCAACCTTGCTCGCGCTTGATAGCTTAAATTATTGATATTTTTATGGGCTAGGCCCTGCATTGAAGCGATGCAGGGCCGTGACTCCCTAGATAAATTTTTCAAGCATGGTGTACAGGTTTGCTTGGTCAACAGGCTTAGAAAGATATTCGTTCATGCCACTGGCAAAGCATTTCTCCCGCTCTTCAGAAAGTGCATTCGCGGTCAGCGCGATAATGGGAATGCTCGCTACATTAGACGACAATTGCCGAATATGCTGGGTAGTTTGGTAACCATCCATATTTGGCATCTGGCAATCCATCAAAATTAAAGTGTATGGGTTCATACTACTTTTTTCGACTTCGAGAATGGCCAGCGCTTCAAGGCCATCATTAACGATGTCATAGGTTATCTGTCGTTGTTTCAACATTTCACCTATCACCACCTGGTTGATTTCGTTGTCTTCAACCACCAACACATGTAGATTGCTCAGGTCTTTAGTTTGGGATACAGCCATTTCAGGCTCAGCAGAATGCGCACTTTTAGCCATAATACCCACTTCAATTTGCGCCGAAAACACACTGCCTTTGTTCAGTACGCTTTTAACGCTAACATCCCCCGACATCAATTGACAAAGCTTGCGTGTAATAGATAAGCCCAATCCGGTGCCACCGAATTTGCGCGTGGTAGACACATCAGCTTGGTTAAAAGGTGAGAATAACAGCGCTTGCTGCTCTTGTGTCAGGCCTACCCCGGTGTCTTTTACGGCAATAGTCAATGTAGCCATGCCTTTTTTCTGCAGCGTCAGGTTCGTCGTAATGCTCACCTGCCCTTGATGGGTAAACTTAAGCGCATTTGACAACAAATTAGCGCAAATTTGCCGTAGCCTTGTTGGATCAGTAATGATACTAGCGCCTTGGGTATTTTCGAGTTGTTTAACCAACTGTATTGATTTCTCTTTTGCGCGTGGGTTAAAGATATCAACACAATTATCGAGAACCTGATTCAGGTCGATTGGTACGGTTTCAAGCGCCAACTTACCAGAGTCAATTTTGGTAAAATCTAAGATGTCATTAATGATCCCAAGCAAAGACGTGGCGCTGTCTTTGGCTAAGCCCAAAAACCGCGTTTGTTCAGTATCTAAAGAAGAGGATTCTAATATTTGCAACATGCCCAATACCCCGTTAATAGGCGTACGAATTTCATGGCTCATATTGGCTAAAAATAAACTGCGGGCTTCGAGCGCCAATGACAGCTCTTTGTGCCTGTGCTCAAGTTGCTCGCGGGAATTGACTTGCTCGGTGATATCTTGAAACGCCCCCACCAATCTGACACATTTCCCCTCGTCTAGCTCAGCTTTGCCTTTAACGGCCGCCCACTTCGGTGTTCCTTTCTGGGTGATAATTTCAAACTCGCCTGAAAAGTTACCGCCATGGGCCATAAGGCGTCTGACGCATTCAGTTATACGAGTTTGATTCTCTCCTTCTTTATAAAAATTCAATCCGTTGACTAAATCCGGTATGAAATCTTGCTCTACCTCATGAATGTCTTTCATCACCGAGGACCAATAAAGCTTACCGTCGGTAAGATCAAGCTCCCACGCCCCTACTCCAGCAACTTGCCCCATTTGCTCCAATATATCTTGCTGGCGCGCCATTAATTTTTGCTGTTCTTTCAACAGCGTCAATTTCTCGTGGCGAGCTATTTCATTGCCAACCCAATGAGAAAGCAGCTCGATAAAACTCAGTTCTTCCGTGCTAAAAGGCTGATTGCGTGGGGCACTCGCTGAAAAATTTATCGTGCCGAAACGTTTACCTTCAACCACAATTGGCGCACCGATATAACTCTCCAGGCCCAGATTAAGGTAGCAAGGATGCTGAGCAATATGACTTTGACCTGCGTGATAAAAAGACAGAGCTTGATTTGTAGCTAAAGTATGTACGCAGTAGGTATCACCTAAATTAAATGTCGTGCCACTAAGTAAATCATTTGCAGGTGAAATAGCATATGAAACGGTGTAAAGCTCGCCTTCAATGTGGCTAATAATGCCCAATTCTAACTGAAAGTAATCAACGCCTAATTGTAAAAGTGCAACCATTTTCTGGGAGTATGACAAGGCACTATCTGATGTTATTTCATACAGTTTTTGTAAATTCTGCAACGCAATTTCTCTCAGTTATTAAAGTACGCTTCTCAATCCCTAAAACAACATCCTTGGTGGAAGGGCACGTGTAATGCGACTATATCCTGTCACTGTTCATTAGCAAAGTTGAGGCTTTACTAAAACCCGCTTCGTGTCCGTATTGCATTCGCCTATTTTTACCGATTATCCATCTTGTAGCAGCCAATTAACCTAGCTCAACTGCCTTTCATAGTATAAATGCGTTATATGAACTTCATGTATCTTGTTGAGCCTTTATCTCTTGTAGCGCTAACAAGCACACTTAAACACCTTAGGAGTATTCGTTTAGCAGCAAAAGATAATCATCAAGTAGAAGCGGTTTTGCGAGAAAGTAGCCTTGAACATAATTACAGGATACTGAACGTAAGTAGTCTAACTGCCCTTGCGTTTCGACACCTTCCCCCACCGTGACTAAATTGTATGACTGGGCTATCGACATGATCGCGTTCACCATAGGCAAATGTGAGGCGTGCTCGCTGTCGATATCAGCCACGAAAGTACGATCTATTTTCAAGCAATCCACTGGGTACGCCAGTAGTTGATTAAAAGCTGTGTAGCCTGTGCCAAAATCATCTAATGCGAGTTTAACCCCCAGCTTTTTAAGCTCTTTTAATATTCTTAAACTCGTTTCGCCGGCTTCAATCAAACTGGTTTCGGTGATTTCTAACTCAACAGACTCAGAGGGTATTTGGTACTTTTGCATTAGTGTTCTCAACTGTTTTGGAAAACTGCTGTTGAGTAACTCAATGGCAGAAATGTTAATGCAAAAAACAGGGCAAGGACGACTATGCGTAATAAAATGCGTTTGCATGGTAGCGAAGGTGGTCTCTACCACCCATACGTCAATATTTTGAATAATGCCGAATTCTTCCGCAATAGGAATGAACACGTCTGGTGTGACCCCTTGCATGGCGTCTGAGTCACAGCGTATAAGCACCTCTACGCGGTTGGGTTTTAAATCCGAACAGCTAAATATAGGCATAAACCTGAGTGAGAATTCATGGTTGATCAGCGCATTTTTTAAATTTTCAGCAATGGATTTTTTAAGAAAAATCGCTGAAGCGAGGCTGTCATCAAATACCTTAAATCGCCCTTTTCCTTGCTCTTTGGCACAGCGCATTGCCGAGTCTGCTTGCGACAGCAACTCTTTAAAGGAGACATTTTTATCGCTGGAATATGCTAACCCAAGGCTAACCCCTACCTTAACTTCACAACTACTGACAGGGATTGGGTCAATCAATACCTGACCGATTCTACGACTGACTTGAACCGCTTTATCCTTATTGCAGTCAGTAATGGTCAAAATAAATTCGTCTCCCGCTAACCTTGCAAAAGCGCAGCGTCGCTCAAAGTCCATTTCTTTTAATATCGCTTTAACCTTTTGGCAGATTGCGATCAGAAGCTCATCGCCGATGGGATGCCCGTAGGTATCGTTTATCTTTTTAAAGTCGTCCACGTCAAAGTAAAATAAGCTTATTGCATGGTGCTCAACAATATTTTTGAATTCTTTTCTTACTTTTAAAATCATTCCTCGTCGATTCAACAAACCGGTGAGCGGATCGGTACTCGATATTTTTTTAAGGTTATTTTTCTGCCTGATGGTCAGCAGCACTATGGTCAAAAAAAGCAGTAATAAAATCAATCTGAGTAGCTCAGGCTCTGTTATCGCTTCCCCTGACATGCTCAAACTGTGCAACGTTAAGACATAGTCACCAACCTCCTTCGCTTCATCAATAACCAGCTCAATAGAAACGATGTTTGAGATGTCGACATGAGATTGCCCATACCCTATACCTCTTTCTCTTTTCCACCACTGGGCAACGAAAAGTGCTTTACTCGGCACACTCAAGATGGTGTTTTCTTCTCCCAGTTCGAATTCTATGGTGTTAAATTTATCGCTAGTAACTATGTGTGCTAATGAATAAGCAGGATTATTGTTTCTAAAATAAAGTTTAATGTTTTCTTTGCCTGAGGGACTTTTTAATGTGGCGACTATTTCAACAGATTGATAATTTGAAAGGTTGAGTCCTTGATAGAAATGTTCTTCCGGACTGTATTTAAGTTTTAACAAACAAAGGGAGTAAGTACTGGTATCAGAAAGTTCGCAGTCGATGCTGACCAAATGATCGCCAACATATAGCTCGCTGCGCATGCCACCTTCATGTTGATGCTCGATGGCCACCAGCGTTTCTGGAGAAAGTAAATCAAGTGAAACGTTCATTAAGCCCAAACGGTGGGCAGTTAATGCCAGTAACGAACACATTATAAAAGCAATGATGGCCTGAGATTTAAAGTCTCGAAAAACGCCTAGAGTCATATTTTATTATTCGATTGATCATTAAAAGTAAAACCAAACACAAATATATGCGTAAGATTTCAGCCATGTATACCACCCAAATTGGGCGCGGACCCTTTGACACCTTAACGATGTCAGGCAACGCTGTTCTAGCGCAATACCCGGGTATTACTGAGCTATAACCGAACGTGAAAGATGTCAACCTAAAGCATATCCCACTCCCTGTTCTGGTGCACTTGGATCGATTCGCTCGGATCTGTACGCCTAGTCCCGCTCACTAACCAGCATATCGTTTTATGCGGTGCAAAAATAAACCCTATACTGAATCTCAGAAATGAGCAATGAGTAACCGCCTACCTGCACTAAAAATTGAGCACATTAAAAAGCCTCTCGGTAGGCAAAAAGCCCCTGACTGCCCCCTGTGTGTATAAATAGCTGATGACTATTTGTTGCAATCTCACCTGTGGCGCACAAATTCATAAAGCCAGCCATTGCCTTGCCTGTATAAACGGGATCTAACAACACCCCTTCTAGCTCGGCGCAGCGCTTCACAGCCTGCACCATTGCTGGCGTGGTCATACCGTAACCTTCGCCAAAATAGTCGCCATTTGCCACCACTTTGCCTTTCGCCAGATTGGGATCAATGTCTAAAAAAGTTAAAGTTTCTCTAAGCAACTTTTCAACTAATTGCTCTTGCGCTTCCTTCGAGCGACTCACTGCTACCCCCAGTACTGAGATGTTTGAGTTAGCAGCAATCAGCCCTGCAAGCAAGCCTGCTTGGGTGCCAGCACTCCCCGTAGCAAGCACAATTTGATCGATATGAAGATCTTCTTCTGCCAATTGCTGTAATATTTCATTGGCACAGCGCACATAGCCTAAACTGCCCATCACATTCGACCCCCCCATAGGAATAAAATACGGCTTGCGTCCCTGGGCTTTTAGTTTTGCAAGCAATGCACTGGTATACGCTTCAACCTCTTGTTCTAGGCTTATGTGATGAATATTGGCACCAAGTAGAGTGTCCAATAACACATTTCCGTTTTGATAATAATCCGCTTTAGGCGTGCCCTTAACATCTTCAAGCACAAGCTCACAACCTAAGCCAAATTTAGCGGCCGCAGCGGCAGTTTGTCGTGCATGATTTGATTGTAAGCCTCCCACGGTAACCAGAGTGTCAGCCCCGTGTTGCTGAGCATCGGCGATTAAATACTCTAGTTTGCGGGTTTTATTGCCGCCACCAGCAAGTCCGGTGCAATCATCCCGTTTGATATACACCTTGCATCCTACTTTTTCAGATAATCTAGGCAAATTTTCAAGGGCTGTTGGGTTGTGGGAGATAGTTACCCGTGGAATATGCGCAACGTTTTTCATCATGATTAACCAAGTTCGAAAGGAGAATAAACGTTACAACTTTTTTGGTCCTGTGTTAACACCACTGCAATTTTTCATTATATATTGAGCTTAATCAATACACTCAAGTGCATACGTAATCCAAGGATTGAAATGAAGTTATTTCGCAAGCAGTACAGTCAACCAGGTACACAGCCTGGTGTTATTCACGATGAGAAAAAGGGTGAACTAACGCTCTCTCTATTTGATTTTAACGCTAGCCAGTGTGTAGAAAAACTAAATGCGACTGCAGAACAATGCGCCACTTTTTTGGATAGTAACAATGAGACCTGGGTACATGTTCAAGGCGATCCTGATAAAGACACTTTCACCCAATTAGCCAAAGACTTCGGTATTCATGAACTCTTCATCGAAGACGTGTCGAACCTTGGTCAACGGCCCAAAATCGATATCCAAGAAGAACAAATTTTCATGATCTTGACCCTGCCAGTACAAACAGAGCTAGGCGTTAGTTTGCAGCAAATCAGTCTATTTTTGATGAAGAATACGGTTGTTTCATTTTGTGGGGGTAAATTCAATCCCTTTACCACCATCAATAATCGCTTAAAACTGCCCACCTCTCGGTTGCGTAAACGCCACATTGATTTTCTGTTTTATAGTTTAATCGATACGGTTATCGATTGGGGATTTCCAGTGCTAGAACAATATGCCGATCGTATTGATGCCACCGAGGAGCTACTCCTTGAAAACCATGACAAAGACATACTGCAAAAAATCCACCTGTTACGCCGTGAGGTGTTGCTGTTAAGACGACAAATTTGGCCTCACCGAGAAATGCTAAATACCCTACTTCGCGACGACACGTCAGAGTTAATTGAATCCGACACTAAGCTATTTTTGCGCGATTGTTACGACCACAGTATTTCTATTCTTGAATTGACTGAAACCTACCACGAAATGGCCAATGGCCTTATGGAGCTCTACATGAGCGTGGTCAGCTTAAAACTCAATGATGTAATGAGAGTGCTAACGATCATCGCCACCTTGTTTATTCCCCCTACCTTTGTAGTGGGTATTTATGGCATGAATTTCAGTCGTGATGCAGGCCCACTCAATATGCCTGAACTCTACGCCCCTTATGGTTATCTTGGCGTATGGGCGGTCATGATTTTCATGATTGTGGGCATGCTTTTATTCTTCAAAAAACACAAGTGGATTTAATCATAGGGCTTAATGCGGGAAAGCGACGGTATGACTGTTATTTAGCTGTGGTCTAATTATGATGCTCAACATAAATGTTTTCCTTCGAAAGAGAAAAATCTTTTTAATTCAATCCTAAAGTTGATGCGAGTCAATATGCTTTTCTGAGCCTATTGCATAATACCTACAAGGTGAGATCCATAAGTTGACTTAATTCATGTCGAGTGCGAGCACATCGGTAACTGCGCAACATCAACTCAATCCCGCCCAGAATACAGGCATTGTGGCCGCTGTACGGGGAAGTATCGTTGATCTGATATTTGAACAGCATATACCGGCAATTCACAACGTTATTTATGCCCAAAACAAAAGTGTGGTGTTGGAAGTTGTCGCCCAATTATCGGCACAAAAAATTCGCACCATTGCCTTAACGGCGACCCAAGGCTTAGCGCGGGGCATGCTAGTTGAAGATTCAGGCGGGCCTCTTAAAGTGCCAGTCGGCCCTTCTACTTTGTCTCGCATGTTCAATGTGTTTGGCGCCCCTATTGACGGTCATAGCTATCAACACGATGGCAAGTGGCGCAGTGTTCACCAAGCTCCCCCTGCCCTGACTAAAATATCCAGTCAATTACAAATATTTGAAACCGGCATTAAAATTGTTGATGTGTTATGTCCACTTGAGCGAGGCGGCAAAGCGGGTTTATTTGGCGGCGCAGGTGTTGGTAAAACCGTGCTACTGAGTGAAATGATCCACAACATGGTCAGTCATCAACAAGGCGTGAGTATTTTTTGTGGTATCGGCGAGCGATGCCGCGAGGGAGAAGAACTGTACCGCGAGATGAAAGAGGCTGGCGTGCTCGACAATATGGTCATGCTATTTGGCCAAATGAACGAACCGCCAGGCAGTCGTTTTCGCATAGGCCACGCAGCGCTTACCATGGCTGAATATTTTCGCGATGATGAGAAAAAAGACGTTCTGCTGCTGATAGACAATATCTTTCGCTTTATCCAAGCGGGCTCAGAAGTATCCGGCTTAATGGGACAAATGCCATCCCGCATGGGTTATCAGCCTACATTAGGCACTGAATTGGCTGAATTAGAAGAACGGATTGCCAACACTGAAGATGGCGCGGTCACTTCAATTCAGGCGGTGTATGTCCCCGCTGATGACTTTACAGACCCTGCCGCAGTGCACACTTTCTCTCACCTATCAGCCACCTTGGTGCTATCACGTAAACGCGCAAGTGAAGGGTTTTATCCTTCGGTGGATCCATTGCAATCTAGCTCGAAACTGGCCACGCCCACGGTCGTCGGGCAAAGACACTACGATGTGGCCCGGCAAGTGAAGCAAATTCTCGCTCAGTACAATGAACTAAAAGACATTATTGCCATGTTAGGCCTTGAGCAACTATCCAAAAAAGACCGCGATGTTGTGTCCAGAGCAAGGCGATTAGAACGTTTTTTTACCCAACCCTTTTTTACCACTGAGCAATTTACCAGTATGAAAGGTAAGTTTGTCTCCCTTGAACAAGCACTTACGGGTTGTGAGCGTATTTTACAGGGTGAGTTTGACGATTATCCAGAAAGCGCGCTGTACATGATTGGCGAAATAGATGAAGCCATCAAACCCAAACATAGCGCTACTGAGAAAAACAGCCCTAAGGGCAGTGGTAATGAGAGTAACAGCCCTGACCCGGAAAACTCTGAACCGGACAACTCTGAACCGGACAACTCTGCACCCAGCATCTCTAAACCCGACATTTCTAAGCCCAACCTTTCTAAGCAAGGTGCGCAAAACGAGTCACTGGAGCAGACCCAAAATGGACGTTAACATTTTACTGCCCTATCAGGTGTTCGCTACGCTCAGCGACGTGACAAATCTGGTGATAGAAACGCCCTCGGGCAGCCATGGCATTCTTCCTCAACGCCTAGACTGCATTAGCCCATTAGTTCCTGGTATTTTGACCTACCAACAAGGTTCCCAGCAGTCTCAGTTCATTGCTATTGACCAAGGCATTCTAGTTAAGACGGGTGACCAAGTCATGGTTTCGGTACGCCGCGCCATTCGGGGCAGTTCATTGCAAGAATTGCAACAAGCCGTAAAGCAAGAATTTCTAGCGCTGGATCAAGAACAACAAGCGCTACGCAGTGTCTTGGCGAAACTAGAAAGCGGCTTTTTGAAACAGTTTTCAGCATTGTCGAGGCACTAAATCGATGAAGGGTCATTCCGATAAACCACAGGATAACGAAAATACGCACAGCGTAAACAGCGATGGGCTCCATTTAGCCAAACAGGTTGATGCAAAAGTCGCGTTAAAGCTAAAAGCAAAACGTCAAAAAAATGCAGGCGTTTGGTTTGGTCTAGGGATGATGGGCACCATAGGCTGGTCGATAGCTATTCCAACTCTGATTGGCGTTGGAATAGGCATATGGCTGGATAAGCAATATGCAGATCCCCGCTCATGGACGCTTGCATTACTGCTCGCGGGATTGGCTGTGGGGTGTTTCACGGCGTGGGCGTGGACCAGCAAAGAATACGCGGCCATGCACGAGGACGCGGCTGTGCAAAAAAACGACAACAAGGAAAATGATCAACATGATGTCTAATTTCACACCACAGTTAGCGGATTTACTGACACCTTTGTTAATTGGCCTGCTATTAGGGTGCGGTTTCTTTTACGCGCTCTGGTTCACCGTGCAAAAGGGCCTACAGTCAACCCTGCCCGCGGCGTGGTTTTTAGGCGGTATTATGGCGCGAATGGCAACCGCCTTAGCGGTTTTCTATTGGGTCTCGGAAAATGACATGTGGCGCTTAATCGCCTGCTTACTTGGGTTTGTTCTCGGCCGCTTATTGATGACGAAATGGTTAACACGCTTTCAAAATTCACAGGACGAAAAACGAGAATTGCCTCATGCACATTAGCCCTGATGAAATTATTTATTGGCAGTACGGTTTTTTTAAAATCAGCGCCACACTGGTCTTTACATGGGTCGTCATGTTCGTGTTGGTAAGTGCCTCTTACCTTATTACGCGTAATCTTAAAAAAGGCCTGCATCGCTCTCGTTGGCAAAACGGCTTAGAAATGTTGGTACTGACTATACAACAACAGATAACGGACGCAGGCTTAACAAAGCCTAGAGTTTACATGGGGTTTCTAGGAACGTTATTTCTGTTTATTGCCATGAGTAATTTACTGACGATTGTTCCTGGCTTCGAGCCACCCACTGGGTCATTGTCCACCACCATAGCGCTGGCAGCGTGCGTATTTGTGTCCGTACCCTATTACGGCATTAAAAATAGAGGCATTAAGGGTTACTTATCGTCTTATACACAACCTACTCCTTTTATGCTGCCTTTTAACGTCATAGGGGAGTTATCGCGAACGCTCGCCTTGGCGGTACGTTTGTTTGGAAACATGATGAGCGGGGCAATGATCTTGGCCATATTACTGGTTATTTCACCGTTTATATTCCCAGTGATCATGTCAGTGCTGGGGTTACTCACTGGCATGGTACAAGCCTATATATTTTTCGTTCTTGCGTCTGTGTATATAGGGGCCGCAAGTGTGGTAACTAAACAGCAGTCTCTTACTTTACGTTCGCCTAAACCTAACCAACCAAAGGAAAAATAATGGATAGCCTAACTTTGATTGCTATTTGCTCCATCATCACTGCAGGCCTAACGATTGGCATTGGCGTATTAGGGCCTTCTTTGGCAGAGGGATCAGCGGTGGCGAGTGCACTTAAAGCGTTAGCGCAACAACCTGATGCCTCATCAACGATCACCCGCACTTTGTTTGTAGGCCTAGCCATGATTGAATCTACAGCGATTTATTGTTTTGTAGTTTCCATGATCCTGTTATTCAGTAATCCTTTCTGGAATTACTTTATTAGCCAGAATGGGGGGTAAAACATGCCAATCGACTGGTTTACGGTCATCGCCCAAGGGATCAATTTTTTACTGTTGCTATGGTTGCTAAAACACTTCTTGTATCACCCCATCATTGATGGTTTAGATGCCAGAGAAAAGAAGATTGCCGGTATTTTAGCGGATACTGATACCAGCAAAGCACAAGCTGAAAACTTACGCACTGAGTATGAAAGTAAACTCGCGCAAATTAAGCAAGAACGCACGCAGCTAGTTGGTGAGGCTAAAAATGAAGCGCAAACCGCGTCACAAAACCTGCTTGATGACGCACGACATAACGCCGAACAAATAGTGAAGAAACGGGTAGAAGCTCTGCGTTTAGAAATGGCCGAGCTTAAGCAAGATGTATTGCAACAGAATATTCAAGAAGTGTATGCCTTGAGTCGCAAAGTGTTAACCGAGCTAGCGGATGGCGACTTACAAACAAAGATGATTGATAAACTCGTTCAACGCCTTAACACTGTGGATGATGATCAGCATGCTGCGCTTACCCGTGCATTGGCCAATAGTGGCAATCAAATTGTGGTGCGCAGCGCTCAATCACTTACACAGGCGCAAAGAACACAATTGCTCGCTTGCTTGCAACAGTGCTTGCCCTCTTTGACAAAAGACGCATCACAAAATAGCGGTGTCAATACAGCGCCATCAGATCACGCCCATTCAATAAAGCTGTCAGAAAGTATCGTACCTAGCTTAATTAACGGTATCGAGCTTACGATAGGTGGTTGGAAACTCGCTTGGAGTGCAGACAACTACTTAGCTGAGTTACAAGAGGACGTTGAGGCAGGGTTTAGCCCTGTCAAAGAAAAGCCCTTAGGCCCTAATGTAAACGAGGGAACTGACAATCCTGAGGCTTATACCGCCCACCCTGAGGCTGAAATCCCCCATGCCTAAGTTTAAGCTTACATACCAAAGCGCCGGTAACAAGGCACGGCTAAAAACAGTAGCAAGAAGGAAGGGCAATGACTCCCAGCGTTGATAACAACCTGAAACAAAGTTACCAGCACCTGTTTGAACACCTTGAGCAAAGTCGTCAGCGAGTACAGCCCAGCTTTGTGTTACAAGAAATAGGGACGGTAAAAAGTGTTTCTGCCGGCATTGCCATCGTGCATGGCTTACCCAACGCAGGCTTTGAAGAGTTATTGCGCTTTCCTGGGGATATCTACGGCATTGCATTTAACATTGATGAACATGAAATTGGCGTCATCATGCTCGGGGATTACAGTCAGCTCAACGCAGGGGATGAAGTTAAGCGCACACGACGTGTGGTAGACATACCTGTTGGGGCTGATTTAATAGGCCGAGTCATTGATCCCCTTGGTCGTGCGCTTGATGGTAAAGGCAACCTGACCTGCAAGCAACGCATGGCAATAGAGCGCCCAGCCCCTGAGATAATGACGCGCTCCCCAGTCACTGAGCCACTGCAAACCGGCCTCAAAGTATTAGACGCGCTCATCCCGATTGGCAAAGGCCAGCGAGAGCTCATTATGGGTGACCGACAAACCGGTAAAACATCTATCGCGATAGATGCCATTCTCAATCAAAAAGACAAAAACGTGCTATGCGTCTATTGCGCCATCGGCCAAAAGTCAGCGTCAGTAGCGAAAATACTTGCCACCTTAAAGCACCACAATGCCTTTGAATACACAGTGGTCATGGTCACCGAGGGCAATGATCCCCCTGGGCTTGATTATATCGCTCCCTATGCAGCAACCAGTATTGGTGAGTATTTCATGGAGCAAGGCAAAGATGTGCTGATTGTTTATGATGATTTAACTCAGCACGCGCGCTCTTATCGAGAGCTATCCTTGTTACTGCGCAGGCCTCCGGGCAGAGAAGCCTTTCCTGGGGACATATTCTATCTTCACTCGCGCTTACTTGAGCGATCAACGCATTTGAATGAAGCGCACGGTGGTGGGTCGATGACCGCATTGCCCATCATTGAAACTGAAGAGCAAAATATGTCAGCTTACATACCGACCAATCTGATTTCGATCACCGATGGGCAAATTTATTTATCGCCATCGCTGTTTTCGCTCGGCATATTACCGGCTGTCGATGTAGGGAAATCTGTGTCTAGGGTGGGCGGAAAAGCACAACGAGCGGCATATAGAAAAGTATCAGGGGCATTAAAATTAGCTTACGCACAGTTCGAAGAGCTTGAAACCTTTGCCCGCTTTGGGGCGCGTCTAGATGCCAGTAGCTTACAGTTAATCGAACACGGTCAGCGCATTCGCTCGTGTCTTAAACAAGCTGAGTCAAGCCCACAGTCGGTGGCTGCTCAAATTGTGATATTACTGGCACTGACAAATGGCCTGTTTGATTCAATCGATTTAGCGGCTATGGATAGCGCTCAATCCGCTGCCATTGAGGGCCTAACTAGCCTGCCCCAGTCAATTATTGGAAAATTAGAACAGGCTGAAACCATAGAAGAGCATGATAAACACATCATTCTTGACATGTTATCCCAAACACTTAAACCTTTTACCGAAAGCACTTTACGCACTGGTGACAAAGCTCAGTTTATGGTTGAAGAAGCCAATGGGTGACTCAAGCAGTGTCATACAGCATAAACTGCACAGCGCAAACGATTTAAAATCGGTTGTTCGCACCATGAAAGCCATGGCGGCGGTCAATATTACGCAATACGAGAACGCTGTGCATGCCTTAGATGATTATTATCATACGGTGCAACTCGGCTTATTAGGGTATTTCCATCATATCGACATGCCCGCTCAAACGCCGAGCACGAAAATAACACCATTAAGCAAAGAGCGTGGCAAGACTGGGATTATCATCATTGGCTCAGATCAGGGGCTTGTAGGTCAATTTAATGATGTGCTGTTGGCATTTATGAGCGAGAAAATCGCGACTATTGCTAACGATAAACTAATATGGGCGGTGGGAGAGCGAATATACACTTGCCTAGAAGACAGCCATTATACGCTGCAAAAACCCCTTGTTTTGCCTAACACCATTGGTACGGTTAGGTCATTGGTCACAGAATTGTTGCAAGAAATCCACAGGCATCAGCAAACAAATAAGCTAGAAGAGGTCTATCTGTTTTTCAATCACAGTGCCCTAAACGCTCAATATGAGCCAACTTGCCAGCGCATACTCCCCTTAGACAACCAATGGCAGCAGCTAATTAACGCCCAAGCTTGGCCAACAAAGTGCATTCCAGAGCTATTAACGGCCCCTAAAAAAAGCTTTAGCGCATTGATTGGTGAATACCTATTTGCGTCTTTGTTCAGGGCCGCTACACAATCATTGGCCAGTGAAAATGCCAGCAGACTCACTTCTATGCAGCGTGCCGAAAAAAATATAGATGAGTTGCAAACCTTACTATTGAGGCAATTTCATCGCTATCGCCAGGGTGCCATTGATGAAGAGTTATCAGACTTGGTCAGTGGGTTCGAAGCGTTGGGAAGTGCTGATTAATCCGTAGTCAAGTCTGATAAGTGTGAACAACTAATATGTTGTCACCCCTGCACGTACACCCGGCCGCCGCATAAAAATTAAACGACTTTCATTTGACCTGCATCAATAGCTCATTTGATTAAGGGCGCATACTTATTTGCATGAAAAAGTAGATATACCATCACGTTTTGTGTGAATAACTTTTATGGCGTGTAGATCATTTTCACTCATCAAACTCATCACATTAGAAGGCCGAATCAAAGCAAGCAACTGATCACATCAACACCTATCAGAAACCACAAGACCTAAGTGCCAAATTAATCTCTGAAATCCCTGAAACGATGGCGGGTTTCGGTGAACTGCACGTAAATGCTGTCGCCAAAGGCGCTTTGGACAATAAAACTAAAGAGCTTATTGCACTCAGTATTGCGATATCTGTGCGCTGCAATGGGTGTATTGCTTTTCACGTGCATGACGCACTTAAAGCCGGTGCAAATAGGCAAGAAATTGTGGAGACCATAGGGGTGGCAATATTAATGGGTGGCGGCCCGTCCATGGTTTATGGTTGCGAAGCACTAGAAGCCCTAGAGCAATTCGAGCTAAATCAAGACTTACCTTTGTAAACAAAACGCTGGGGGGGCGGCCTACAAAACGGCATTTTCAGTGCAGTCTGTGGCTTTTAAGCAAAGCGGACGTTTGCCGAGCCAGGCGGCCATAACACCAAAAGTATTCAAACTAGCATTAGTGTTTCAAGAAAAGTGTTCAAAGAAGCTACACAGAATCTGTTACAGGCTCAGGGTTCGTCATTGAAGCAATTTACTTCTGTCACAACCCTTTGTTACAACCCTTTGCCACAGCCTTGTAACTTAACCATTTAGCTTAAGCAGTTGATTCATTGTTAGAATACTTCCAGATAGATCGAAACTCGTTCATCTAAAATATACAAACAGTGTTAACACCGAAGTTGGCAGCTGATCCAGCACAAATTTGTTACCTTATCTTATTGTTTTTTATAACACTAACGGTTAATTTCAGCTATCTTATCCATTGGTTTATTGCACTTTAAGAGAACGCCACCATGCATTTTACGGTGACCTAATATGACGGTTAAATTTCAGCATCGTACCTTAGAAGATAAAATTCTTCTGGCCATCACAGGCGCAGCCACATTAGTACTTTCCCCTTTTCTCGTGCTGAGTATTTTGGCAGGAGATATCGCTAATAGTTTGGTAGATGTAGTCGCAGTAGGTGGGATCTTCGCCATTTTCTTAGGGGTTTGGTTCACTAGCAGAATTAAACTTTTCAGTGGAATATTCGCTTTTGTTGCTCAAGTCACCATTTTAATAGGCATACACGTTAAGGGCGCGGGGTTAATTTATTGGGTTTTCCCTATCATTATTGCCAGCTTTTACCTCTTACCGACCCTGATTGCTAGCCTGTTTAACTTCGTATTGATTACCATAGCGTGCTTTTTAACGTTTCAACAATTCGACAGTTTCACCTTTCCACGTATTATTGCGTCGTTTGTGGTAACGAACCTATTTTCGTTAATATTTTCAGTTTTTATGCAGAATAAAAATCGACAATTATCAAACAAAGACAAGGTAAACCAAATTCACAATAACATTCTCGAGTTAATCGCCAGTTCCAGTAAGTTATCCAAAATACTCCCTGCAATTATTAATGGCATCGAAAATGAAATCCCTAATGCGTTATGCAGCGTGCTACTGGTGGATAAAAAAGGCAGGCGTTTATTAGTTGGCGCAGCGCCTAGCCTTCCCAATTATTACAATCAGGCTATAGACGGCCTAACCATTGGTCACGGTATTGGCGCATGGGCAGAGGCGGCGTTCTCTTCAAAGCGTGTGGTTGTGCCAGATATTGCTAGTCATCCGGGGTGGGTGGATTGGACCGAGTTAACCCAAAAAGCCCAGTTAGCCTCTTGTTGATCTGAACCTATTATTGGCAACAACGGAAAAATTTTGGGCAGCTTCGTTATCTATTTTCGAAAGCAATACTCGCCAAAAACTGAAGAATTCAAACTTATAGAACAGTTTGTTAATCTCACTCGCATCGCGATTGAGCGAGAAAAAGCCGATAAATTAATATGGCAGCAAGCCAACTATGACAGCTTAACGTACTTGCCTAATCGCAACCTACTTTATGAACACCTCGCCAGCGCAATGACCCAAGCAGATCGAGAGAAAAAAGAACTTGCTGTTGCCATGTTAGATCTTGATAAATTAAAGCGGTCAATGACACACTAGGTCATGCTGCTGGTGATATCGTCTTGGTGGAGTGTTCAAAACGCATCAAAGGGTGCATTCGTAAAAGTGATATCGCGGCGAGACTTGGCGGAGATGAATTTATCATCGTCCTGCGTGATGCCATCTCCCCTGAAGATATTGAGGCCCTAGGGCGCAAATTATCAGATGCACTGGCCAAGCCTTATTATATCCAAGATGAGAGCGTTTACTGTACCGCGAGTATTGGTATTGCGTTCTATCCAAGTGATGCTGCGGACATGGATGCCCTGCTTAAAAACGCCGACCAAGCTATGTATAAAGCAAAAGCAAGGGGGCGCAACAGTGTTCATTACTTCGCTAGTGGGTCAATCCAAATTACTGAAGAAAACAACGCGCCTTAAAAACGCCCATCAAACCTCATGAGAGCCGCGTTACCGATTGTCTTTCCACTAGCACAGGACTGTATTTGTGCTCATCCATGACGTAATCTGGCTCACTATCACCATTTCCCTTGCTTAGTGTAAGTGCCAGCTCCGTCGCCTTCATAGCCATTGCTTCGATAGGATTATGAATTGTCGTCAGCTTAGGCTTCATGCATTGGGCCAAGATCAAATTATTAAAGCCAACCACTGATACATCATCGGGCACTGTCATGCCATGAGCCTTCAACATTGACACCGCCCCCACCGCAATGGCATCGTTGTAGGCTAAAATAGCGCTAAACTCCACCCCTCGTGCTAGTAAGTTTTGTACAGCGACTTCACCGCCTTCGTAGGTAGCCGCGCTTTGCTCTAACATTTCGATTTCGTAGGTGACTGGATATTTGGCTAACTGGGCTTTCATTCCCTCAATGCGAAGTCGGGTGTTATTTTGAATACCATCCACCCCAATGACCGCAATTTTTTTATGGCCTTTATCTACAATATGGTCTGCCATCAACGCGCCGCCTAACTTGTCATCTAGCCAGATGCAGCGATTTTCAATCTCTTTAATATGCCGATTAAGTAACACTAAGCCTGGTACTTTACGGGCAAAATCAATTAAGGTTTCGTCGTCTATCATGGCGCTGTGCACCACTAAGGCTTTATAACGATGCTCCAGCAAAACTTCAATGGCGTCGAGCTCGCTGGCGCGATCAAACGCCCCTGAGTTGAGGAAAATCTGCAAGTCCTTTTGCGCGGCGACTTTTTCAATACCATGAGCCATTTTGGCGAATAAAGGGTCGGTTAAGTCAGCAAGTACAATCCCTATCGACGCGTTGTTTTGCATATTGATTGCTTGTGCATTAGCATTTGGCTGGTACTGCATTTCACGCATAATACGCTTTATTTTTTCACGTGTTTTAGCGCCGACTTTCGGCCCGTCGTTAATAACCCGTGAAACACTCGCCGGTGATACACCAGCAGCCTTAGCAATATCTTTAATGGTTGGCATGACTTAAGCTCATTTTAGATTCCATGTATAGCATCTTTACTCAATGCCATTTGTTGTTCGGATAAGGGATAACACTTCACGATCATTAAGGATATACAACACAGTACTAACGGGCCTCCCGCTAAGCACAGACGCATCAAAAATATACTACCTGGGCTTTGATCTTCCCCTGCATTAGCGTCAAAACCCACTAGGTTGAGCAGCAGACCAGCACCGACCATCGTCATCACAACGCCAATGTTAATCACTCTATTTTGCGCTGAAACAAAATACCCTACCTTATTTTGTCCGGATAGTTTTCGCTCATAGTCACATAAATCGGCCAACATACTGGGTATGATAACGGAAATGGCCACCCAAGAAGGCGCACCTAATAATGCATCAATGATCACAGCCCACTCATTGCCTGGCTGATAAATAAACCATTTCAACACCGCACCCAAGGCAGTTAACCAGTAGATGATACTCAAAGTCTTTAATTTACCGAGCTTTATAGTAACGTATGAAAATAGCGGGATCATGACTAACGTTACCAATGCAAACGTCGACGATAAAATGCCCTTCCAGTAAGCACCTGCAGCAACGTCACCGCCCTTTACAAAATACACCAAAAGATAAAAATCAAAACTGGTAAAAATGCTGATTGCACCAAATTTAATCAGCGTCAAACTTAACAACAAAAATAAGGCTCTCTTCGTTCTTTCGTCTGTTGGTGGTTTGGCGATATTTATATAAACAGGGGCATTTCCAGGCGTTTCTTTTTTGCGCTCAAATGGATTCTTTTGCTCAGTATTGATCGACGGGGATGTCACCTTTTTTGGAGCACAACACCACGCGCTAACGATAGAAAAAAAGGCGATCAGCACGATCCCGATAAACCAGCCCACATACTGGATCCCCAGATATATGCTGCCCCATATGGACAATTGTGCCAAGGGAAACAACCAAAAATAAGCGAAGGTGCCAAACCGCTCAAACAAAGAGCCAAATGCCATGACCTTAACGCGCTGAGTTTCGTCACGGCTTAGCTCAAATGCCAGCGACTTAACGTTGATAGTAAGAAACGTCAAGGCGATAGAGAACAAGAAGTTGAGCGCTAACACATACCATAATACGTCAGCATTTGACCAAGTATTTGGCACCCACCATATCGCGCCAAATAGCACACCCGAGGTCACCCCAGAGATGTGGAGCGTGACACCGCGGTTACCATGTTTATGCTGTAAACGTTCAGAAACTCGACCAACATATTGGCTGATAAAAGCGGCAAACATAATAGGAGCGGCAATCACTAGGCTTAACCAAAATGGGTCTATCCCTAGGGTCATCTGAAAGTAAGGAATGGCCATTGCACTAAGGCTCTGGTTTGCAAAAAAGAGTGCTAAGAAACCAAAGCCTAGAGCGATAAGATGCTGACGAGAAAGATCGGGTAACGTCAGCATGTGCTCGCCACTTCGCTAGCGTTTTGTAGCTGACTCACGCTTCACCAGAAATGGCCTATATTGGTAGTCTTTCGCGTTCTGGTTAAGCGTTTGGTCTTTAGCTATAAGGCTAAGGGCCAATTCTGTGGCCTTACGCGCCATAATATCAATTGGGTACTTCACCGTAGTCAATTTAGGCATACAATACTTAGCCAACAGAACATCATCAAAGCCGATGATTGATACATCGTCCGGTATTCGTTTTCCTAAATCCGTCAATGCCGAGATCACGCCAGTTGCCATTGCATCATTGTAGCAAAGCACTGCGCTGAATTTCACCCCGCGCTGAATGAGACTTTCCACGGCGGCGCGACCACCATCGTAATCTGGTGAGCCGTGAGCAATATATTCCTCTGGTAAAGCTATTTGATGAGCATCTAGTGATTGACGAATACCATTTAGCCTGTGAGTTGCATCATAGACTCGCTCTTTGGTGGATATCACTGCAATTGCGGTATGACCAAGGGATGCCATATAATCGGCCATCACCTTTCCCCCCGCAATATTATCAAACCAAACACAACGCTCACTGATCTCGGGAATAAATTTATTGATTAATACGAAGCCAGGAATGCGCTGAGCCAAATCGATAAGGACATCATCAGCTAAAGCTTTACTGTTCACCACCATGGCTTCACAGCGCTGGGCTTGCAAACTTTTTATGGCGGTTAACTCTTTTTGCGCATCTAATGAGCCGGTACTGACCAATACTTTAAACTTGCGCTTTTTAGCAACATTTTCAATGCTGCTGGCCATTTGCGCAAAGAAAGGATCGGCGAGCTGTGAAATAACCACACCTATGGTGTGCGTGCTTTTGCTCACTAACGCCCGAGCATGGGCATTGGGCCTAAAATCCAGTTCAGCAATTGCTTTTTCAATTCTGGCTTTGGTTTTTGGACTCACGACAACGGTGGAACTCAATACCCTAGATACCGTCGCTGGTGACACACCAGCCAATTTTGCTACATCTTTAATGGTTGCCATTGCTTTTTACTGTCTGCTCCCAAAGCGATAAACGGTTGATTCAGAGAATGTTTCACCGGGCCTTAATAAGGTAGAGGGAAATTGAGGTTGATTCACCGAATCGGCAAAGTGCTGCGTTTCTAATGCGACGCCACTGCGAAATGTCATTGCTTTTCCCTGCTTACCGATTGGACTACCGTTCATGAAGTTACCCGTGTACACGTGCACACCTGGCTGTGTGGTCAGAATATCTAACACTCGCCCGCTGTCAGGCTCATAAAGTTGAACTTGATGTTGCAACTTACCATCATATCGATTGAACACCCAAGTATGATCGAAGCCACCATGGGTTTTATCTTGCCCATTGGCTAATTTCAATTGTTCGTGCTCACTCGTGAGTCGCTCATGTAACGTTGCCGCAATCGTTAAATCGAACGGTGTTCCCTCTACTCTCATTAATTTTCCTGTTGGCAATAGGCCTTTTTTGACCTGCACTAAATCGCTAGCGTCAACACGCAGTTTATGCTGCTCGATGTCGCGCTTCTGGTTACCGCTCAAATTGAAATAGATATGAGAGATAAGATTAACAGGGGTTGTTTTGTCACTGGTAGCACTAAAACTAACGGTAAACTCATTGTTAGCATTTAAGCGATACAACACGGTTACATTGGCATTGCCCGGATACCCTTCTTCTCCGTCGAGAGATAAATAGCGCATCTCGACTCCACCGCGCACTTGGCGTGCGTGCCACAGCTTCTTATTAAACCCCACTTCTCCGCCATGAGCATGATTGCCTTTGTTACCACCATCACGTTTGACGCTTAATTGTACTGGTTTACCATCGATTCGAAAGTGCCCACCGGCAATACGATTGGCAAAGCGACCGACTGTGGCACCGTTATAACAACAGTCGTGCACATACTCATCTGCGCTGTCGTAACCCAACATTACATCTTCAAATGCCCCTTGTTTATCCGGCACGACAATGGATGTTACATAGGCTCCCCAGTTCGTTACACTCACACGCATGCCATATTGATTAGATAAGGTAAAACGTTTTATTTCTTCACCTTCATATTGGCCCCAAACTTCCTGAGTCACGACCACATTAGACTCACCTTCTTGTGCATTGAGCAATGCAGGTAGGCAGAGCAAACAACACGAGCCAATAAATAAAAATGGTCGAAGCAAAATCCCTAGCCGGTTAAACCGAAAATAAGCATGAATCAATAATGTGGAGTGTTTCATCAATAATACATATCAAAGTTGCATGAACTACCACAAACATACGATAAAAAGATGATAAACTCCAGCCAAAATGAAATCGGTTCACCTACAAAAACTGATTTAAGAAAATTGATTGTTAATGACGATACTATGCAAAAACGTTGACTAAGATCGAACAGACAAGAGATAAGGGATAAGAAACAGGAAATATATAGAACAGTGAAGAAAAGTCAGGGCCGAGCACCAGCCCTGATTAAAGACATTACCACCAGGTGACGTACAAACCTATGAGTATCAACACACAGCCTATGCCGGCGATATTAAAGCCCGTCGTAGTACCAAAGTTCACATCACTTAAATCTACGCTGCTATCATTTTTTGGCGCGGACTCACGTAATGATACGAAATAGGTTAAAGCTAAGCACATTAAAAATACAATGCCGATGCGATCCATAAATGGCAGCTCAGGCAAGAAAAAGGCAAACAATACAGAGAAGGCTGCGGAGCCAATAGCAGCAGCCAAAGCGCCTGTTGAGGTAGTACGCTTCCAAAACATGCCCATTAGAAAAATCACTGTGATCCCAGGGGAAAACAACCCGGTAAATTCTTGAATATACTGAAACGCCTGCTCTGACTGCCCGATAAGGGGCTGAGCAACACATACCGCTACTACCAAAGAGGTAACGGTTGCCAAGCGGCCAATGTTCACATAGTGATTTTCATCTTTGTCATGGCGCACAGGACGGTAAATATCCATAGTAAAAATGGTAGAGATACTATTGGTCATCGAGGCCAACGACGAAACAATAGCGGCCACAAGTGCGGCGAACACGAGTCCCTTTATGCCCACTGGCATAAGTGACATCATAGATGGATAGGCTTGGTCGGGCTTTTCAATATCTGGAAATAAAATCACCGCAGCGATACCAGGTAGTACCACTATGATTGGCATTAATAACTTCAAGTACGCTGCAAATGCGATACCTTTTTGTGCTTCTTGAATGCTCTTTGCTGCTAACGCACGCTGAATAATATATTGGTTAAAACCCCAATACCCCACGTTCATCACCCACAGACCGCCGACTAGCACCGAGATACCTGGCAGATTCATGTATTCGCTATTATCAGGGCTTAAAATCATGTCGAAGTGGCCCGGGACTTTTTCAGTCAATATGTTAAAGCCTTTTAACACCCCTGCCCCGCCCGAGATTTGTTGCAGCGCTAAGTAACTTAAAAAGAAGCCGCCAAAAACCAGCAACACAACTTGAATGATATCAGTGTACGCCACTGCCTTTAATCCGCCGTAGGTGGAATACGCCACGGAAAAAACAGCTAAAAAGATCATGCCATACATCCAATCAATGCCCGCGACGCTCTGTATTGCTAATCCCCCTAACCACAAAACCGAGGTCAAATTAACGAAAATAAATACCCCTAACCAAAAAAGCGCTAAGGTGGTCTTTACCCGGCTGTCAAAGCGTTGCTCTAAATATTGCGGCATGGTGTAAATGCCATTTTTAAGGAATATGGGCAGTAAATACTTCCCCACCAAAATCAACGTAATGGCCGCCATCCACTCATAAGAGGCAATACCTAGGCCTAACGCAAAACCAGAACCTGACATACCAATGATTTGCTCTGCTGAGATATTGGCAGCGATTAATGACGCTCCAATCGCCCACCAAGGTAAGGATTTACTCGCCAAAAAATAATCTTGCGTGGTTCTGTCATGTGACTTTTCGTCACGGGATATCCAAAGAGCAAGGGCAAGTAACCCAGCGGCGTAAACAATAAACACCCCCAGATCAATTGGGTCGAGTGAATAGTTCATTTGTTATTTTCCTTGTCGCTATTTGTTGAAATCTACCACTCACCACTCAGAAAAAGGCAAGTAAGATTGACGGTATTTATAAGGTTTGACTCTATATCAATTAAAGCGAAAAACTATACGCTAACGTTTCGTTAAATGCCAACATCATGAAATCGGTTTACCTCAAGAGTAAATTCCAACGCTTGGTAGAAGTGTACAATAATCAGTCAGCACACAATGACGAATGAGTAGGCCATACGTTGTACAACCGATGTAAAAAGAGCCGCGAAAGGCGGCTCTAATAATTAACACTATTATTAACGTATGCGTTAAAGTTCTCGCACCCAGATATTACGGAAACTGACTAAATTACCATGATCTTGCAGCTGTAAAGGGGCGCAGCCATGGGCTTCATAACTTGGCGCTCCGATCCATTCTGTTTTACCTTGAATTTCAGTGTGATTCTGCAACAAAACGCCATTGTGCATCACAGTAACGTAGGCCGGCGCAGTGAGCTTTTTACCCTTGAAGCGCGGCGCTGTATATATGATGTCATAGTACTGCCACTCACCTGCTGGGCGCATGGCATTAGCAAGGGGGATGGTTTGCTTATAAACACTGCCTGCCTGCCCATTTGAATAGGTAGGGTTTTCATAGGAATCTAACACTTGCACTTCATAGCGCTGCTGAAAGAACACACCGCTGTTATTACGCTGCTGTCCTTTCATACCCTCGACTTGGGTAGGCGTGCGCCATTCCATATGTAATTGCACATCACAAAAGTTCTGTTTGGTTTTAATATCCCCAGCACCCGGTTTTACCGTCATCACATCGCCGCTGATACTCCAAGATGCTTCGCCGCCTTTAAGCGCTTCCCATGCACTTAAATCATCGCCATTGAAAAGAACCACCGCGTCTGACGGTGCTTTACCCACGGGGGTTGACACAGTCTTAGGGACAGGCTCCCACACTTCGGTTTTTTGCGCTTGCGCTTCACGCTCTGCTTGGCTCTGCTCGGCGTATACGCCGTGGCTCAGCGATATAGCACCGGCCAGTAATAACGTTAGATTGCTTATTCGTTTGGTTAACTTCATCAATTTTGTCCCTTGGGGTAAAGTTTTGTCATGGGTGATTGTGTCATTTAACACTCAATTAGTTGCCTACTAAGTAGCCCACGCGCGATCCCCTTTTTTATACGGCAATTCACCATCGTAGCGCCCTGGAATAGCCACATAACGCAACACTTTGGTCGCGCCTTCTTTAGAGGTGAAAAAGGTAAATAACGTCAGCTGTTTTATCAGTGTAAAGCCGTGCGGCAAGGGTTTCTCTGCGTCTTTTACGCCTTTGCTCGCCAACTTAGCCTTAGTGTTAAATACATCTGCTTCGTCATTCAAAGAGGCTAGCAGGCTAGTGCGCTCGTCGTTGCTGAGTAACAGAAAGTCTTTACCATAAGTTGATTTGGCCAACGCCTTTATCTTTGCTATACCATCTTTAAACGCAGCTTGCTGAGGAGCGGTATAACAATCGGTGACAATCACCGCCATCATAAAGCCGACATTGACATCTTTTGCCCCAGGGGTATCAGTACGAGGAATAATCACCTCGCCGACTTCATTGAAAAATGCGATATCGTCTTTTGAGAACGCCGTCTCTTGAACGGTTTTCATCGGCAGCGTGACATAAGCCATCGCATTAGCACTTACAAATGCCGTGCCTGTGGCAGCGGCAATCATTTTAAGTAGTTCGCGTCTGTTCATACTCATGATTACAGGTTTCCTTTTTTCAGTTCTTCAACTGCAAAGTCAGCCGCCCGTGCGGTCAACGCCATGTAGGTCAACGAAGGGTTCACACAAGAAGCGGAGGTCATGCAGGCCCCGTCGGTAACGAAAACGTTTAGCGCATCCCACACTTGGTTGTTACCATTGAGTACTGATGTTTTAGGGTCGCGACCCATACGTGCGGTACCCATTTCATGAATACCTTGCCCAGGGAAGTAATCCGCATCGTAGCCTTGCACGTTTTTCATGCCTGCGGCTTCGAATATATCAATCGCGTCTTGCATCATGTCTTTGCGCATGCGCTTTTCGTTGTCTTTTATCTCAACGTCCATAGCTAACACCGGCAAGCCCCATTTATCTCGCTTGGTCTTATCTAAGAAAATACGATTGCTGTGATCAGGTAACATTTCACCAAACGCCGTCATGCCTATTTGCCAAGAGCCAGGCTCGCTTATCGCATTCTTTAGGTCAGCTCCAATGCCCATTTCGGCTACGTCCCGTCCCCAACCTTGACGACTCGCAGAGCCCTGATAGCCAAAACCACGCACGTAATCCCGCTTGTCATCACCCCAGTTACGAAAACGCGGTACGTAGAATCCACTTGGGCGGCGGCCATAGTGATACTTGTCTTCATAGCCTTCCACCATGGCATGAGCGCCAATTCGAAAATGGTGATCCATTACGTTATGACCAAGCTCGCCGCTGCTGCTACCTAAACCACCCTGCCAAATATCAGTCGCTGAGTTCATCAGTAACCAAGTAGAGTTAAATGAAGACGCATTGACGAATAATATCTTGCTGGTGAATTCATAAGTCTCGTTCGTTTCAGCATCTATAACCGCCACACCTTTAGCGCGCTTCTTATCTTTATCGTATAAAATTTCAGTCACGATAGAATACGGGCGCACCGTCAGGTTACCGGTTTTAACCGCTGCTGGCAGCGTTGATGACTGCGTACTGAAATACCCACCAAAAGGACACCCCAACCAACATTTATTTCGGTACTGGCAATTCGTGCGGCCTTCTTTAGGCTTAGGCTCGGTCATGTTAGAGGTACGCCCCGGAATTAGATGACGTTGGCCTTTAAACGTTTTCTGTATTCTAGCCGCCACGTCTTTTTCCACGCAGTTAAGGGGCATCGGCGTTTGATATTCACCATCAGGCAACACATCTAGCCCGTCTTTGCTACCACTGATGCCAGCGAAGCGCTCTACGTAATCGTACCAAGGTGACACGTCCTCGTAACGAATAGGCCAATCAACCGCAATGCCTTCTTTCGCATTGGCCTGAAAATCTTCTTTGTTTAATCGATAACTTTGACGACCCCAAGTGAGCGAACGCCCACCCATGTGGTAACCGCGAAACCAATCAAAACGCTTTTCTTCCACATAGGGGCTGTCTTTTTCATTGGTCCACATGCCAAGTGTTGGCTCGTTCAAAGGATAGTCGCGTTTTAACACAGGGTAATTCTCAATCATCTCCTGCGTGCGTTCACCCCGATGCGGGTAATCCCACGCTTCTTTGTGGGCGTTGGTGTAGTCTTTTACGTGCTCAATGTTTCTGCCTCTTTCTAGCATTAACACTTTAAGCCCTTTTTCGGTTAACTCTTTTGCTGCCCAACCACCACTGATACCTGAGCCAACAACGATTGCGTCGTAATGATTATTCTTCATTTCTGGTCCCTAACTTCTTGCTGCATAATGTGTGAAAAAGTCATCGCTAGAGCTCACACATCACAAATGTGAATGGCTTCTCGTAACGATTCGATTTTGCCTGCTTTGGTCTCAGCAGCGGGTATAAACTCCTGAGCAAGGTAACCGGTAAAGCCTACATCCTTAATTGCCCTAGCAATGGCTGGATAATAAAGCTCTTGGTTATCTCCGATTTCATGGCGACCCGGCACACCTGCAGTGTGGTAGTGGCCAAAATATTGATGATTATCTTGAATGGTGCGAATGATATCGCCTTCGTTTACTTGCATATGGTAGATGTCGTAAAGCAGTTTAAAATGCTCAGAGCCGAGCGCTTTACATAGATCCACGCCCCATTTGGAGCTGTCGGCCATATAATCTGGGTGGTCAACCTTGCTGTTAAACAACTCCATTTGTATCACTACGCCTTTTTCTTCAGCGTAAGGCAGAATACGTTTAAGGCCTGCAACCGCGTTTTTAAGCCCCTGCTCTTTGCTCATACCTCGAGCATTGCCGCTGAAACATATAAGGTTTTTGTAACCTGCCTGTGCCACTAAATCGATATGTTTTAGGTAACGCTTTTCAAGCTCATCGTGAAACTCTGGGTGAATAAAGCCATCGACTAGGTTCAGCTCGGCTCCGTTACACATGGATGAGTCAATGCCGTAACGTTTGAGGATTGGCCAACCTTCTGGGCCGATTAAATCAATAGCAGAAAAACCCAACGATTTAACCACTTTGCAAAGCTCCTCAATCGATAAATCGCCGTACGTCCAGCGAGCAACGGAGTGATTAATATTGCCTTTGAATTTAGCAACGCCCGGTTGATTAGCATTGTTATCGATTTCGTTACTTTCGCTAGAGGCACAACCACTGACCACTGTACTTGCCGCCAATGCGGCACTACTAAGTGCAATACCTTTGAGCATATTTCGACGTGAGTTACTCATTACCTGACACCTTCTCGTCCTTAAATGTGAACATAAAAATAACAAACACACCTAAGGCGAACGCTGCGGGGAACAACCAGACATCAACCCAAGAGTGGCCAGCTACGGTGGTGTATTTATCGGTTATCTGCCCAGCAACCCAAAAGCCAATCAGCATACCCACACCATATGTGGCTAAGGTAATCAGACCCTGAGCGGCGCTTTTCACTTTGTCTCCGGCTTTTGAATCAGTGTAGATTTGCCCAGATACAAAGAAGAAGTCATAACAAATACCATGCAGTGCGATACCCACTAGCAGTAACGCCACTCCGCCATCTGCATCGCCAAAGGCGAAAAGTGCATAACGCACTACCCAAGCGAGCATGCCGATGAGCAAAGTGATTTTGATGCCAAAACGGTTTAAGAACACTGGCAGAGCTAACATGAATAACACTTCAGACACTTGGCCTAAGGTCATCTTTCCCGTGGCGTTGTCCACGCCTATTTCAGTTAGGAACGGGTTGGCATTTTGGTAATAAAACGCCAAAGGAATACAAATTAAAACCGAAGATAAAAAGAACACTAAGAAATTTCTGTCTTTAAGCAGTGCTAGTGCATCAAGGCCCAGCACTTCTTTTAACCCGACGTGTTCCCCCGCACTTTTTGGCGGTGTTTTTGGTAAGGTAAAGCTAAACAAACCGAGTATCAAAGATGCGCCTGCGCACAATAAGAATGTATTGCGTAACATGCCATCTTCGATGGCTTGCTTGGAATCCCATGAGAACGCATAGCTGATGGCTAAACCGGCTACAATCCAGCCCACCGTGCCCCATACGCGAATCTTGCCAAATTGCTTCGACGGGTTATCCATTTGTGCGAATGACACAGAGTTAACCAGCGCTAAGGTTGGCATGTAGGCAATCATGTAACCCAAAACGAGTGGGTAGAACGCATCAAAGTCAGGCGCTTGATACAGGCAATACATCAACACTGCGCCAATGAGATGCAACACACCTAAAATACGCTCTGCGTTAAAGTACCGATCTGCAACGAGACCAATCACGAACGGCGCGATAATCGCCCCCCATGATTGAGTAGAAAAGGCCATGCCTATTTCGCCGCCAGTGGCTTGCAACGTATTAGCCAAGAATGTGCCTAAGGTAACAAACCAGCCCCCCCAGATAAAAAACTGCAGAAACATCATCACGCTTAATCGCGTTGTTATCGTATTCATTTTCTAACCCTTGATTATGGCACTGGCAAGCATGCGTCCGTGCCGACTCATCATTTCTATTGCTTCACTTAAAGGCGCTAAGCCAATTAAGACCCTTAGCCAATTTGTGCAGCGTTTTGAGCTTTATAGCCCCAATATTCTGCGATTGCGCTGCTCGTCACTCGTTGCACCAGCGAAATCGTCAAACGCGCGCCCTGCAGGGGTAATAATATGGTTTGCGATAAATGGCGCACCTTCAGCAGCCCCTTGGTTTGAGTCTTTTAAACAACACTCCCATTCCAAAATGGCCCAGCCATCAAACCCATACTGGGTTAGTTTGCTAAATATACCTTTGAAGTCGACTTGGCCGTCGCCCAATGAGCGAAAACGCCCTGGGCGTTCCTTCCAGTCTTGATAACCCCCGTAAACACCAGAACGCCCATTAGGATTAAATTCAGCATCCTTTACATGGAACATCTTGATGCGCTCATGATACAAATCGATGAATTGTAGGTAATCAAGCTGTTGTAAAACGAAGTGGCTCGGGTCAAACAAAATATTCGCCCGCGGGTGGCCGTTAACAGCATCCAAAAACAATTCGAATGATGCACCATCGTGTAAATCTTCACCGGGGTGAATTTCGTAACAAACGTCTACACCCGCCTCATCAAATGCATCTAAAATAGGTAGCCAACGCTTGGCCAATTCCGCGAAACCTTGTTCAACTAACCCCGCTGGGCGCTGTGGCCAGGGATATGCTAAATGCCATAAAAATGCGCCAGAAAAAGTGGCATGCGCCGTTAAGCCAAGACGTTGGCTCGCCTTTGCAGCCCATTTCATTTGTTGAATTGCCCACTCGGTACGCTCAACAGGTTTGCCGCGTAACGCTTCAGGGGCGAAACTATCAAACAGCTCATCGTATGCTGGGTGCACGGCAACTAACTGGCCCTGTAAATGGGTAGAAAGTTCTGTGATCTGCACGCCCGCTTTGTGACAAATAGCCATCACCTCATCACAATACTCTTGGCTATTCGCTGCACGCTCCAAATCAAAAATTGCAGTATCGCCAGTGGGAACTTGAATTCCCTTATAGCCTAGCGAGGCTGCCCAGGTAGCAATCGAATCCAAACTGTTGAAAGGCGCTTCATCACTCATAAACTGGGCTAAAAATATTCCGGGGCCTTTAATAGCAGGCATAATCTTCTCCTTAACTGGTGCGCTTGGGTAAGCCGCCGTGCGGTTTACCTGTTAATCACTTGTTCGTGACATAACAGCTTCATTTTTTTGCTTTTTTGTGCGTTCTTTTTCGCGTGCTCTTTATCGCTCGATTTTATCGCGCGATCTTTAACGATTTATTCAGCGCTAGGCACAGCATGCCATTTGGTTTCGCTGTCACTACTGGCTAGCATGGCATCGATAAATGCCATCCCTCTGATCCCTGAATCAATCCCAGGTACGCCAGCGGCTTTTCCTAACTCATTGGCAATTTGTGATTCAGTGCCTTCATCTGCGGCTTTCACTGCTTTGCCAAAATAGCGGTACAAGTTAGCCATTGCCTCTAAATACCCCTCAGGGTGACCCGCTGGTGTACGGCAACGCTCTGATGCTTCTTCACACAATCTTGGTTGCCCCATGCCGGCACGCAATACCTGAAAGGGCTGGCCTAATGGACGACAAATAATCGAGTTGGGCTCCATTTGTTGCCACTCGAGCCCGCCTTTATCACCGTATACACGAATTTTTAGCGCGTTCTCTTCACCGGCACACACTTGGCTTGCGATCAAAACACCGCTTGCACCACCATCGGTACGAATAAGCGCAGCACCGTCATCATCTAGCCTACGCCCATCTACGTGGGTCTTTAAATAGGCGCAAAGCGACGTCACCTGTTGTTGCAACACAAACTCCACTAGCCCAAAAGCATGGGTACCGATATCGCCCATACACCCGCTGCCACCAGATTGCGCAGGGTCCGTGCGCCACGAGGCTTGTTTGTTGTGGCTTTCTTCATTAGCTGACAACCAACCTTGCGGATACTCAACGTAGACTTTTCGAATGTTACCCAGTGCGCCACTGGCCACCATATGCTGTGCTTGCCACACCATGGGGTAGCCTAAGTACGTGTGCGCAAGGCCATACAAAACCGAGCTTTTCTTCAACGCTGTTTTTAAGCTACTTGCTTCTTCGAGTGAAATAGCAGCAGGCTTCTCACAAAACACATGAAAGCCAGCTTCAATCGCCGCGATTGAAATCGGCACATGTAAATGATTAGGGGTCACTATGATGAGCACTTGCATGCGTTCATTTTGTGGTAATGCTTGCTCGGCTTTTAATAGCGCCTCCCAGCTGGAATAAACGCGGTTATCATCTAACCCCAAAGTGTCTGCTGTTCGCTGGTTATTGCCATCGTCACGGCTAAACGCACCGCAAACCAATTCAATCTGACCATCAAGGGCCAAAGCATGACGATGAACCGCGCCAATGAACGCGCCTTCACCACCGCCCACCATACCCATTCGAACTTTGATCATTTTTGCCACGTAATCGCTCCTATGCTGTTTAGGCGCACGGCCAATTGTTACACAAATGTATAATATCGTTAAAATGTAACGGGTTTCATTTGGTTATGTCAACCGTAATTAGCCATTAGTATGATAATTTATCGCTCTAAGTAAATTTTTCGTTGCAAAAACGTACTTAAAATTGCTTCTATTGAATAATATAGCTAGATTTTTAATTTTCCTGCGGTATTATTTTTACATTAAATGCTAACGGTTACATTTTGACTTTATGTATGAAATAACGTCACTGTGAAATATACAACGACAGGTTTCTATGAGTAATATTAGGCAGGTTGCTAATCTAGCGGGTGTGTCGGTGGCAACTGTCTCTAGGGCATTGCAACAACCCGAGCGCGTGTCACCAAAAACGCGAAATAAAGTAATGCTTGCCGTAAACGAAGTGGGCTACAAACCGAACCTAATGGCGGTCAAGTTCCGCTCAGGCAAAACGCATAGTTTGGTAGCACTGGTACCTACGGTGGCAAACGTATTTTTTGCTCGCGTGATAAGTGGAATGCAAGTAGCGGCCGCCCAGCGTGGTTATACCATTTTACTTGCTAACACACTCGGTGATGAAACCATTGAGGCGAACTACGCAAAAATGGTGCAAACCTCTCAGGCTGATGGGCTCATTCAATTAAGAGCACACAATCCCTTTGATGCATCTATCAATAAGCCCAACGAATTACTGCCCATGGTCAATGCGTGTGAGGTTATGCACGACATTAACTGCCCTGTTGTAACCTTAGATAACCGCGCCGCGGCTAAAGCAATGACAATGCATTTGATTGAGCAAGGTCATAAGCGTATCGCACTCATCAAAGGCCCCCAATCAAGCCCACTGACTCGCGAGCGCTTAGCCGGTTATCGCGATGCGCTAACCGAGGCGGGCTTAACCTTTGATGAAGCGTTACTTTATCCAGGTGACTTCACCCTGCAATCCGGACACGACGCAGCCACGAAAATCATTGCCAGTGAACATCGCCCAAGTGCGGTATTTTGTGAAAATGATGAAACCGCCATTGGGGCAATGCAATGCTTTAAACAAGTGGGATTGCGGATCCCCCAGGATATATCCATTGCAGGGTTTGATGATATTTCATTTTCTGCATTTTGCGATCCCCCGCTTACCACTATCGCTCAGCCGGCAGAAGAGTTTGGCCAAAGTGCGGTGTCATTATTGATTGATTTACTCGAAGGCAAGATTACCAAAGCGCCAAAAGTCATCATGCCATTTGAATTAATAGTGCGCGCTAGTACGGGCCCAGCGCCGACGTCATAGACGACTCGCTGAAACACAAAACACACGCACTCACTCGGAGAAAAAACATGAAAGATCTCGCCCACAGCTTAGTCTGTGATCAAACATCTCGCTTTGATTTAGCCCATCAAGACAGTCGCAGACGTTTCGTTAAACTCAGTGTTGCGGCTATGGGCCTAGCAGCCATGCCTGGTTCTATTGCATTTGCCGCCAATATGCTCAAGACCCCAGCGGCAGTTGGGCTACAACTGTACACCCTGCGAGACATGATGGCGGTAAGCGTACCCGCCACATTAAAATTAGTCGCCGCTGTGGGCTATAAAGAGCTGGAATTTGCCGGCTATTTTGATCATAAAGCCAGTGAAGTAAAAACCATTTTACACAACGAAGGCTTAACTGCCCCTTCTGCTCATATTGGTCTCACGGAATTTGACAAAGGCGTTAATCAGGTTATCGATCATGCTCTTGAAGTAGGCCATCAATATCTTGTTATTCCGTATTTAACCGAAGAGCAAAGAGGCACTGGCATAGATGTATACAAAAAGCTCGCTGAGCGGTGCAATGTGATTGGTGAAGCCTGCAACAAAGCAGGTTTGAAACTCGCTTATCATAACCATGCATTCGAGTTTGAAATACGTAACGGCCAATTACCTTATGATGTGCTGCTCAATGAAACCGACAAAGACCTCATGGCCATGGAAATGGACTTGTTTTGGATGTTCAAAGCCAAACAAGACCCCATCGCCTATTTTAAACAACACCCAGGTCGCTTCAAATTGTGGCATGTAAAAGATATGGACGAAGCAGGAAACTTCGCTGATGTGGGCACTGGTACAATAGATTTCGCGCCTATTTTCGCGCAATCCCAACTTTCAGGTGTAGAACACAGGTTTGTAGAAAGAGATAAAACAGACGACAAATTGCAAACCATTCAACAGGGGTACAAGGCGATGTCTGCGCTATTAGCCTAAACGACAAGGATTGGTCTACACTGTAAATGTTCTTTTTACGGTAAAGATTTTATCTTTAGTTTTTAGCCTAGCCAGTTTAATTAAAAAGTCGCCCAGCCCGCACGCTGAGCGACTTTTTCATTGTTTTTTGAGTGTAGCTTTATTGCTCTACTGAAGCATCTAAAAGTAGCGTCATAAAACAACTATTTGGATCTAGGGGATAATCTGCAAAAGGGCCACATTCTACAAAGCCGAATTTACGATATAAATTTTTAGCGGGTTCGAAGTAACTCATAGTGCCCGTTTCTAGGCTTAACTGGCGTACTCCAATGAGCTTAGCTTGGACAATCAAATGCTGTAACAACGCTGCCCCGACGCCACGTTTACGGGCATCATGGGCACTGCGCATAGATTTAATTTCCCCGTGACTATCTGATAGCCGCTTCAATGCCACGCAACCTAATACACTTCCATTTTCGCGAGCTGACCAAAACGTAATCGATTTATGTTTAAGTGCCTGCATATCTAACGCATGCACGCTTTCGGGGGGCGATGTGGCATACATATCTGCCAAGTGCTCTTCTAGCAAACCTCGCACTCCATCACAGCTTAATGTGTCCACGGCTATTTGCATTCCTTCTCGCTCCTTCTCTTCTAGGTGAATTGTTCGGTCTACGAGCTAAAACTACCATTTTTCACTGACTCATATAATCAATAGCCTACAAGTAAAGCGCAATATGGTGGTTGTTTGTACTTAGTGTTTGTTATGTGACTAACAAAAATACTTATTTATTAAAGACGGACTTAATGAATAATCGCAACGCTGAAATAACACTAAGTTGAATAAGTCACCGTATACCGCCATTTCTTGCACGCCTGTGCGGCGCGTAAGGATATCTGGCTTGCCTTTCGTCATTCCATATAAATCAACACACAGGTTCGGTGGGGAAACATTTTTGCCCAGCCTTGCGCGCATCAGCAAACACATCATGTATACGCTGCACGTCATTTGTACGCATGACCATCATGCGCTGACCAACCGTTTCAGATTGAGCGTAGCCGACACCCTCCTCTAACAATGATTACCATTTAAGCACACGTATAAGGCCATGGCTGTCAATGGATCCATTTTGTAAGCGCTAAGACGTGAGCGCGCTGTCCACTCCATAAATTGAGCAAGCTTGATCAGGGCCTAATTGACCTTTATCAATTTGCGTAAAGCCTAATTGAGTCAGATAACTAATGAGTGTTTCGCTAACATCTGTGTCTATCGTGACTTCGTACACCCCAGTGATACCCGAGGCTGGCAGCGGTTTTCCCGCACTATTGCCAACGCTATTCATGCCTAACAAAACTACCAAAATCCATAATTTCCCAAAGACCCTCATTTAGTTACCTTTTTTTCAGTACTTGTATATGATTTGGTGACACCAACATTTGTACGGACAAATTTCTAATGAGTTTGAAATTGAATATACGATTTTTAATTTTAATCATGGGCGCACTGTTAGCGAGCTTCACTCTTGCCAAACATGCCTATGCAGATTCAAACGATGCGTTAGCCCCCAAAAGCAGTGCAAAAGACGCCCTTGCCATGCCGCTACATACCGTAACCATCGCCACGGTATCTTTAGAGCAAAGCTTATTGTTTTACCGTGACGGCATGGGTATGCAGGTTGAAGGGCCTTTAACAATAAGCCCTGCGCTGGAAAAGGCGCACCGAGCTCTGTGGCAAATGCCAGATGACTTAAGTTGGCAAACCTACCGTTTGTATCGAGAAGGAATCGACAGCGCAATACAAATTCGTCTTTTGGTGCTGAGTAAACCTATGCCTACTATCCATGATAGTTGGAATTCTAGAGAGTTAGGGCCATTCTCATTGGGCTTTCCCAACACGGATACCGTCGCGCTGGACAAACACATTCGTACCATAGGTTTTGGGGCACTCAATACCCTTGAAAGCTACCCTATTCCTCGCGCCGATGGCAGCAAGTATCAAATTGACGAAACCATTTTTAACGCCCCTGATTTTAATCACGGGGTCGCTATCACCCGGGGCAATGGCATGGCGCAATTAGGCCCGACAGATACTAACGGCAAAGGTGGGCCCGCCTATTCAGCACAGGTGATTACAGATTCAGAATCACAGCTTACCTTCTATACCGATGTGCTTGGTCTTGAAATTCGCTCAGACAGGGTATTCAAATCTGCTGGTGACAAAGGTGCCATGAACTTACCCAATGGCACCGAGTTCAGATTCGCCATTGTCTACAGCAAAGGCGCAACAACCGGGCATATGCTGTTCGTAGATTTTCACAACATTGAACCGATTAAGCCTAAAAATGCCCCTAGTTTGCCGAATATCGGCTTAGGGATGTGGAGCTTCCCTGTACGCTCGATACAACAGGTAATGGACAATGCTAAAGCGCATGGCGCAACGATTGTCAGTCAGCCTAAAAAGGTTAACGATCCGCTCGTGGGTAAATCAGTGGTGGCCACATTACGAGCCCCCAATGGCTTTTTAATAGAAGTGTTTGAGGTGCAACCCTAATGCGCACCTTCATACTGATTTATACATTACTGAGCTCTTTGCTGATCATCCCTTTTGGCCATGCAAAAGACTTCACGCTCAACGGGTTTACCGAAACCGTTTTTATCGTCTCTGATATCGAAAAAACCAGCCAGTTTTATCAACAATATGCAGGCTGGGAAGTACGCTCCACAGAGGAGGTCGCGCCAGAATTAAAGCAGTTATGGCAACTACCTGAGAGGGCAAGCTTAAAGCAAGTACTGCTTGCCAACAAAGGCGAACAGCGTGGTTACGTGCGTTTAATTCAAATAAACAATGTTCAGCAAGAGATGATTAGGGCTAACACTCAGTCATGGGATGTAGGCGGTATATTTGATGTTAACGTGCGAGTGGCTGATATGCAGAAGAAACGTCAACAGTTGCAAGACGCTGGCTGGCGCGGCACAAGCGACCCTGTCTCATTTACCTTCGAGCCTTATGAAGTCACGGAGTGGATAACAACAGGTTTCGACGGCATTAGTTTTGCCATGATTGAACGCATCAAGCCCACCCTAAAAGGCTGGCCAAACGTAAAGCAAATGAGCCGAGTGTTTAATTCCACTCAAGTGGTAAGCGACATTGATACGTCTTTGGCGTTTTACCGTGATGTACTGGGCTTTCAATTGTATTTAGAGCACAAAGGCGCCAGTAAAGAAGCGGGCCCAAATGTGCTTGGCTTACCTTACAACTTGACCACAAAAATCCCTCGTTCGGTGTATATATTGCACCCGCAAAAGCTAAACGAAGGGTCAGTTGAACTACTTCAATTTCACGGCGCTATGGGTAAAAATGTTAGCACCAAAGCTGCACCACCGAATTTAGGCATTGTCACCTTGCGTTTTCCAGTAGACAATTTACCTGCTCTCAAAGCGCATTTAATACAAAAAAAAGTGCAAATTGTATCCCAGGCGACGCTGAATTTACCTCCATATGGATTAGTGGATATGCTGGCAATTAGAACGCCAGACCAAACATGGATCGAGTTTTATCAGACGCATTAACATAATAAGAAAATAGGCTGAATTCATGTCACTCGATATCAATAAAGTAGTCATTAAAACTTCCCTTACCTCATGTTTCGGAAGCCATTTTAAAGAAGTTGAAGGGGCCAATGCCTTCATTGATGAGCTAGCCGAAGATGCAGAAGAAGTGTCTTTCGCACAAGGTGAGTACGTGTTTCGAGAAAAAGACGCACCAGAATACGTATACATTCCTGAGTCTGGCTCATTAATGCTTGAGCGCTCTACCGCGTCAGGTTCACGTCAAGTATTTGCTTTTCTGTTCACGGGTAACCTTGCTGGACTGTCAGAGAATGTCAGCTACAGTTTCAGTGCAAAAGCCCTAACCAACTGTGTGGTTATCCGCATTAGCCGTAAATTAATGCAAGATATTTTCGATAAATACCCAGCGGTAGCAAAGCGCTATCACGATGTTACTGGGCATATCTTGTCGCTGATTTTGGATCAACTGTTCATCATGGGGCAGAAGTCCGCCCATCAGCGTCTAGCTCACTTTCTATTAGATATGGAACATAGATTAGGCCGAGGTACCCATCGATTCCTATTACCTATGAGCCGACAAGATATTGCTGATTACCTGGGTATGAGTTTAGAGACCGCCAGCCGCGGGTTCAGTAAATTGAAAAAAGACGGATTAATCTCCATCGAAAGCAACTACCAAATCACCGTTACCGACAGCGAAAAGCTTATTTCCTACGCTGATTAATTTATTCACCAGCAGGTCAAAGCAGCACACTTGATCATTATCAATGCGCCATTTTTAGATGGCGTAGATATTGTTATTCGTTTCTAAACGAAGCAAGCATCTAAAACGTCAGTAACAATAAGAATGGAAAACCAAACATGAAAATCAGATCTTCATTATTCGCAGTTATGCTGTGTGCCCTGCCCTGTATTCAAAGTATTGCGGCCCCTGTTAACGACGAAGACCGTATCTCAGTGGACATTCGCCGCACGACTTTTCTCGTCAATGACATCGACACGTCGTTGCAATTGTATCGCGATGCGCTTGGCTTGAACGTAATTTACGATCAGATGATCAACAGTCCTATGGAAAACGGCGAAATCCGTAAGCGCCGCCTGGTGCTGATGCAAGCGAACGACACCTTCATCGGTGCACTAGGTTTACTGCAATACATATACCCTGAAAAGCCCCAGCGCCAAGAAAAATTTGATGAGCCGGTCCCTAGTGACCCTATTATGGTGATGAACGTATCAGACCTAGACACCCGATGGAAAAGCGTAGAGCAATCCCCCAAGGTGGCTGTAATAGAGGCACCACATCACGTTGAATACCCCAGAGCTGACGGTGGCAAAATCGCCGTAATGGTGTCTATGATCCGCGATCCTGACGGTTATTGGATAGAAGTAAATCAGTTGCTCGACGCCCCAGCCAAAGCCAGCGATTAATACCACTCTACTATAAAAAAAGAATAACCAAGCCCTAAAAAACACCTAGTAACTCTATGTTATATAGGTGTTTTTCTGTTTATCTTTAAATATAATCTTTTACCACTCCTTTACTGCACAACCAGTTACTTAAGCAGATTGAGATTGTTGATTTTTATCAAACCGCCCCTGAGTAAGCAGTGCTAGATTGCTGACACCGATAAAACAATAATTTGCCCGTACATACCCACACTCAACAGGAATGCCAATGACATTAATAATAAAAAAGCTCCCTCTGGCGATTGCATCGATTTTGATGACGCAACCATTGATGACTCTCGCTCAAGAAGCACCGGCGGTCTCGGTAAACGACGATGCACTGGAAATAATTGAAGTTA
This sequence comes from Paraglaciecola mesophila KMM 241, assembly GCF_000315015.1. Taxonomy (GTDB): domain Bacteria; phylum Pseudomonadota; class Gammaproteobacteria; order Enterobacterales; family Alteromonadaceae; genus Paraglaciecola; species Paraglaciecola mesophila. The sequence continues at coordinate 45,375 of NZ_BAEP01000049.1, forward strand.
CATCGCGTAAAAAGGTCGAGTCATTAAACCGCATCCCTGTGGCTGTATCTGCTTTTTCTGACACCATGATCGAGCAACAAGGCTTTCAAAGCATTGATGATATTGCCCGTTTTTCATCAGGGTTGAGCTTCTCTAAAGCCTTTGGGCGCGCCACGGAACGCCCGGTTATTCGCGGTATGGGCAACGTACTAGCTGGTATACAATTTGGTGTCGAGTCAGGCGCGGCTTACTTTATTGACGGCAATTACTATTCTGGTGATGTGCAGAGCTTAGACATGTCTGATGTTGCCAGAGTAGAAGTGGTGAAAGGCCCACAAAGTGCTTTGTACGGACGAAACTCTTATTCAGGGGCAATCAATTTCATTACCAAAGGTCCTGACCACGGAGATTTTACTGGCAACGTAAAATTGAACCTAGCGCAAGATGCAGAGCGCACAGCTTCTGCGTATATCAGCGGCCCCCTAAATGATTGGTTAGCAGCTAGCTTGAGCGTGCGAGATTACCAAGTTGACGGCGATGACAATTGGCGCAATATCGTCACCGATGACATCGTTGGCGGTGAAGACACGCGTTCAGTTAGCGTTGTTTTAGATGCAGCTCCCTCTGACAAACTCGGTGTGCGCTTTCGATTTCAAAGCCAAGAAGACAGAGATGAAACACGGCCGTTTTTCTTAACTCCCACCAGCGAAAATAACTGCGCACCAGGCTATCGTTCATTATCATCTTGGGCTGCGTCTGGTTCAGAGAACAACTTTCAATACTTCTGTGGCGAGATTAAAAACCAGCCCATCGCCCTTAACGATAAAGCGGATGCCGACGGTATACCGAACGAAGTATCAGGTGTGCCGATTAATAGCTTTCTACCTTCTGGCTCAACATTTTTCGGTACCCCCTATGACACAGCCGATGGCACCGCCTATGACGGCGTCGGTCGCGATTTAATCATCTCAAGTTTGGCGGTAGATTATGAAACCGATGCTGGCTATAGCATGTCACTGGCGCTAGGCTATCGTGATGATGATATCAGCACCGGCTCTGATGGCGATAATTCATCGGTCAATTACACCTTTGCTCCGGGTCAAGAGGCCTTCTTTGCCAATACGTCACGTCAAGAAACCAAAGACCAAACAGTCGAACTTACCCTGCAATCACCTGAAGGAAAACTACAGTGGATGGCGGGTGCGTTTTATTATGACCAGGACCGAGACAGTTTTGATCTCACCTTTGAAGACGCAAAAGTCGGTATTTTCCAAGACAACAGTACAGTGACCAACAAGGCCGTTTATGCGTCTATTGATTATCAATTTAGCGATAAGCTTGATGGCACCTTTGAAGCACGCTGGGCCGAAGAAGAAAAAACCGTTACAGAATTTGACCCAGACGGCCTTATGACGTTTGAAGCCGATGGCAGTTGGAACAACTTCACACCAAGAGCCACCCTCAATTATCGCTATGACGATAGCACTATTTTTTACGGGATCGTCGCCCAAGGGGTTAAGCCCGGCGGTATTAATGGATCAGCGGGTGCTGACACGGGCAAACCCACTTACGAGCAAGAAGAAATTACCACTTTTGAGCTCGGTATAAAAAGCAGCGCCCTAAACGATGTGTACGCCACTGTGTCTATGTTTTACAACGATGTGAGCGACGTTCAACTGACTACGCCCTTAAATGTGCCCTCGGGTAATGTCACTTCAGTCGCCACTAGCCAAGGTGAAGGTGAAGTCTTTGGTGTAGAAGTGGATATCAACGCCCAGTTTAACGAAAACTTGTCGGGGCGGTTTACCTATGCACTAGCTGACACCAAATTTACCAAAGGTTGTGACGACTTTCAGTGGTCATTAACCAGCGGCGGCGGAGTGTTAACACCGGGCACAACAACGGGTACGGATTTCCGCGACGATTTTGGTATTACCACGCCTGCTAGTTGCTCTATCGATGGCAACGCGTTCCCTCTTAGTTCAAAACATCAAGCCAGTGCATTTTTAGAATACATCACGCCCATCACAGGCGAACTCGAAGCCTTCTTTAATGTTGATGCCAGCTACGAGTCAAAAAAATACGTACAAGTACATAACTTAGCCTACGTGCCTAGCGCTATCATTATGGGCGCCAGAATGGGCGTCAACGGCGAAAACTGGCGGGTGAGTTTATATGCCAGAAACTTAACCGATGAAGATGCCCCTATTTTGACATCTCGCTGGTTAGGCATCCCTTACTTTACCTTTTCGTCCCTCAACACCGCGCCTGACGGGGCTGATAATGGTTCACCGCGAGCATTTTTTAGTGCAGCTCGACGCGGTAGACAAGTGGGTATCGACATGTCATATCGCTTTTAACGTCAAGGCTTTGTGCGTTTGAATGTTGACTCCTTTGAGATTGACTCGCTACGCAAGCGATTATAAACAGTAAAACGGAGCCACTTGGCTCCGTTTTTGTCATCAACTTAATTAATATTTATAACTCTTACTGCCAAGCTTTTTCCCTTTTCTGGCATAGAACTCCACTCTTAAACCGCTGGGAGAAACCCGAAGTTTCGTAAAGGCGTCCGTCGGGAAAACTTCACTGGATTTTTTAACCTTGTAGATGCTACTCGTCAGCGTATCAATCGTTCCTCTGAGTTTAAAGCTTCTCCTGTTAGGATGCGGATAAGGCCAAAACAGCGCTGATGAAACCACTGAGGTCACGTTGACACTCTCACTCAGTTCTAGTTGCGACGCCATGCAGGCATGCACATCACCCGATAAAAAAACCACTTTTTGAATTTCGTTTATTCTAATGCACTCAAAAATCTCGTCTCGCTGATGAATAAACCCATGCCATTTATCTGACGACTGGGATTCATAGGGCGGTACACTGGACACAATCATTTTCACTCGCTCACTGCCATCACATAACCACGTTTTTAACGCTGTCATTTGCATCGGCCCTAACATTTCCTGGGCTCCATCGGTTAGGTCGCGCTCTGTTCTAGTGTCACATACGAACACATCACAGCAACCGTCACTGTATGTGTACCAAAGGTGCGTTGGCGCGCCTGTAATACGGCTACCGTTTAAATCAAAAAGCGGACTGTGACTGGCTTGATACGTTGCATATGAATGAATCGCGGCTGGAAATTTTGTTACCCAGTCTTTGGCGTCGGCAGATTCTGGCCAGTTATCTTCAATTTCATGATCGTCTAGAGTCATATACGTTGGAGTACAGGACATTAACCGGCGCAGATATTTAGACGTGAAGACTTTACGGTAACGCTTATTGTATTCGTCTAGGGAATCATCGGCGCAAATGACGTTCAAGTCATCCGCGTAGATCTGATCGCCGCACATAATGAGCTGATCAACCTGTTTGCTGTCTTGTGTATGCTCTAAAATCGATTTGAACGTTCTATCACTACGATCATCCCACCATAGTCCGCCGAAAAGACGTAACACGTACCGACACGAGCCAAACACAATGGTTCTTGCTTGCGAGATGTCAGATGATGCTGTTCTCATTTGGTAAATATCAATATGCTTCCAATTCAGTACTTTGTCGACATTGATTTCGCTAGAATCTACCTCGGAATAAAACCAACCAACCTGATATTCATAGACGGTATTTTCTTCTAATTCAGTTAATACCACCACGCCCGTTAAGTCGAAATTGGGGTTCATTTTGAAATACAAAGGGGTGCTGAACGTCGATTTCCCCATTTTTCGGTACTGAATAACACCGTGTGCTTTACGTGGTCTACCATCATAAATAGACAATTCAGCCCGACCAAAAATTCTCACCAAATTATGTGATGTGTGACCCGTAATAGGGCCAACCGTAAGATTTTGTACATCCATGTTATGTTCCTTTTTAAAAGAAGGGTTAATGAAGGGCTGAGAAATACAACTGTCAAATCTGACTCAGTCTAAAAGTGAGCCTAGTACATGATGTTAAAAATGCATTAATGGGCGATAGGCTAGAATGTAACTTTTTGTCGGGTGATTTGATCACCGCGGCGGATATGTGATCTAGTGGGCTATGTAATCTAGTGGGCTATGTAGAATAGAGCAACTAAGAGGTAATCGTGCCCAAGCGAACCTTCAGGGCAAAGCGTTTTTCGTATGTATGCTGCGTGATGATCCATTTGTGAAGAATAACCATGCTAATTCGACTTTGCTTTGTATAAAGAACAAACACTCTTATGCAGAGCTAACATCGAAACGTAAAAAGACTTTAGCCTTTAGTTGAATCTCATTGAACTTAAATTTCCGTACAATGAGTGTGTATAATAAAGTGAGAACATTACTTTATGACATGTATTACACCCATTAATGCAGTAAAGGGTAAATCAATATCAATTACCGTTGTGACGAAGGAATACTGAGGTAAATGTTCAGATCAAAATTATGGGCAAATGAGCTAGATTATCGACGAACAGTCTTGAAGGTAGTGCTATGTGCCATCATCTTCGCAGGCTCAATCTTCGTAGTGAATAATTGGCTGGTTGGGCAAAAAGTCTTGGCTCTAATCGAGTTAGCGCTAGTGATACTGTCAATCGGCATTCTCGCCATTCACAAAAAAACGCCTCGCCTGACATTCTGGGCATCGGTCTTCTTATTTTCCGTATACACGGTAATTCTGATAGGGATATATACAGTGCCCTTCATCGCTGCGCTATATACTTGGCTATTTTTAATTCCTGTCTTGTCTTACCTTCTACTTGGGATCACCTTAGGCAATGTGTTTACCTGTGTATATGTTTTGATCGGTGTGGCAATCCTATTTAAGGCTCAATTTTCTAGCTCGCCTGAAATGCCGCCCATATCAGTAGCGAATATAGGCCTATGTTTATCAGCTATTTGGGCCTTGTCGTACACTTATGAATCCAAAAGAGCGGCAATGGTTAAGCGGCTTCAACAAATGGCGGCTATCGATCCATTAACGGGCTTGAACAACCGGCTATTGCTAGATTCCAGCTTTGAGATGCTGTGTGAAAGTCTCCCTGAAACACAACGATCAGTATCAATGCTACTCATTGATTTAGACCACTTTAAAAAAGTGAACGACAAGTATGGTCATCATGTGGGCGATAAAGTACTGATTGAGGTAGCTCGGCTTATCAATGAAACACGCCGTTTAAATGACTGGGCTTTCCGCCTTGGGGGAGAAGAGTTTTGTATGCTTGTCCCGGATACCACTGAACTGCAGGCTCACAATGTTGCTGAGCGAATACGTTTAGCGGTAGAAAACACCATAACGATTGATGACATACTCATTAACATTAGTGTCAGTATTGGGGTGTCCCATTGGCCAAGCGATGGTGAAACGTTGAATCAGCTTTACAAACTGGCTGATGAGAGACTGTATCAAGCTAAAGAAACTGGTCGTAATAAAGTGATTGGTCACTAGCGGCCTCACCAGTCCCTTCCACCAAATCATTTCACACGTACATATTGCCAGTGAGTTGCCCTAGTTTTTTATGGCGAGTGTTTACTCATTCCACGGCTCATTTCAATTAAACGGCTGTACGTTCGGCGAAACTCGAAAGTAAGAGCTCCGTCTAAATACAGCTCTTCTAGCGGTACATCACAACTTAGGTAAAGCCTAACATTTTGGTCGTACAGCTCATCGATGAGACTAATAAAGCGTCTCGCTTTGTCATCATTCTTTGAGTATGACAACACCCTCTCTCCAGTGCTGGTTGCCTGATTATCTCCAATGCCATCCTCTGTGCCCCTAGCTTTTATCCAGCCTCTGACCTTCGCCCCTAATTGAGGAACCTCGCTGATCATCACAGTCTGAAAGTGCGATGCAATTTCCATATAATCAAGCTGAGAGCGCGGCCCTTCGCACAGTGCACTAAATTTAAACCAAACAACATTTTTCCCAGCTTTCATTTTGGTAACCTTGCGCACGGGAATATCACGATGGCATATTTCTATCGTTGCGTTGGTCATATGTGTGCTATCGACGTTCTCAGTCAACTGAGCAAACACAGCGGGGAAGTTCATATTTTTTGAAACGCCAACATAAGTGGACAAGCTGTCTAAATCCGCCTCACTTAACGAAGTGCTTAAATGGTGTAAACGATGATCCTGCTCGCCGCACAGATGCAGCATATTGGTATGTTGCTGCAACAGTGCTATACAGGGCAAAAATTTGTGCCTAGCTAAGCCATTTTCATATAAACGGTCGATGGGAATATTCGAGGTGGCAATGAGCACCACATTTTCTTTAAATAAGCATTCGAACAAGCCAGATAACAGCATGGCATCGCCGATGTCTGATACAAAAAATTCATCGAAACATATCACGCGGTGCTCATCCCCCAGTTGTTGGGCGAGCGCTTTTGCTACGTTTACTAGAGGGTTTAGCTGGCCGCTGTGCTCATTAAGTGACTGATGTATCCGCGCCATAAAGCGATGAAAATGCAGTCGTAACTTCCCTTCTTGTGGCAAACAATCGTAGAACAAGTCCATCAAAAAGGTTTTGCCCCGGCCCACATCGCCCCACAAATAAAGCCCTTTTACCTGTGCAGGCCCACGGAGGTTTCCCTCAGTAAGTTGGTGATAAAGACGATCAAGCGCTTCTATCGCTTCACGCTGGCTAGCGTCTTCAATCAAGGTCTTACCCTGTTGAGACTGATAAACACTAAGTGGTGATGGTGAAAGTGACATTGAGCGAAGGCTTTGCCCATCAGGCATGGTTAATGGTTCCAGTCGAAAGTGTCAGTAAAGCAGAACTCTAACGACTTTTGAGCAACTCGCCAAATGAAATTTACTCGGTTACTACTCACTGCAAAATCTCTTTCACGTAAATTTCATTTAAGAAGAGTGTCGTTACGTGTCTAAGCTTTTGATTTCTTCGGCAACCAAGTATGGGTCTTCCATAGGGATGAAATGGGTGTGATCGGGTAAGTAATTTTCGGTTGCTCGAGGAATGAGCCCAACTAACCCCTTGTATGTGGCGGACGGGCGAAAATCAAAAGGCGCGTCCTCTGGTGTGCGTTCTTTTACCCGCAATATTTTGACCGTCGCAGTAATTGAGGACAAATACTCAAGCAACAAGCCGTTGCCAGAACTTTGATAAATCGCCGCCTCGCACAAAGGCGGGCAAGCTAGCTCAAACAGCTCACTGTCGCTTTTTGGCAAAAGGCCATATTCGCAATAATCTCTTAACACCTGATGATCCCAATCGCTAAAAGGCGGGCGGCTATTAAAACGCGAAAACATTTCATCTGCGCTCGCCCATTCGTTGCGCCTCGACGCAATCGGGCTTTTTGCCGGATCGGTTTGTGCCGGGTCGCGGGAATTTGGGCTAAAAATAACAGGATCTAATAATAAAATATGTTTGAAACGACTGGGTAATTTCGTCGCTGCCTGCAAAACCACATGCCCGCCCATTGAGTGACCACAGGCTGTAATGTCGTTCAAATCTAGGGTTTCGATTAACGCGACAAGATCATCGCCAAATAGCTGAAAACTGTAAGGGGATGCAGAGTTTTCACTTAACCCATGACAGCGCAAATCAACCGCGTACACATGCCTGTCACCCAATTGGCCGATAATCTTGTCCCATACCCGAGCGTGAAACCCAGCGGCGTGCACCAGTAATAAAGGCGGCCCACTGCCCTGCCATTCATAAACGTTCAAAGCAGTGCTGTTTTCTTGGCCTTCATGTAATCGGACAGAGTAACTTTTAGGGTGGCGTTGCGACATTTGAATTTCCGAATTTAGATTGAAATATGAAGTGCTTATTGAAAAATTAAGCCTATGAAAACACTAAACGCTGGCTGCATGTTCAAGCAAATAGTCCGACTCGATACTCAGGCAAATAGGCACTGATACTGCGTAGATTTATTCATCAGGGCCATTGCGCTTGGCATGTGCACCAGACACTACCGATGCAACCAATGATATGGCGCCCTCGCGAAATATTATTCAGCTCTTCTTGATAGCTTAGCCACCGAACTTGCCGTGGCCGTTAGTACGTCGTTTTCATTATAAATATGGCCTTCGACGAAGGCGACTTTATAGCCTTTTCTGACTGCCCAACCTTCGACTCGCAGCTTTCCTGCCCGTGTTGGCTCCAGATAAGTGGTTTTAATTTCTAACGAGGAAATATTGATAATATCTTTATTAAGTGCCATCACCGCATGACTCATCGCTGTATCTAACATGGCCGTAACAAAACCGCCCTGTACCACATCTATAGAATGGCAATAGTCTTTTCCTATATTAAATTCAAATCGGCAAGCGTCTTTTTCAACATCAAAATCAACCAGCTTTCCACCCAGTAAACTTATGAACTTAGGGGCATGTTGATTTATCTTTTCAATTGCTTGTTCTTTACTCGTCATAAAATAGCTACCTGTGTTTCATTTGATAAGTGAATATGTCACGTAATGCACAAGAGCGATTATTATCGAAACAGAAGATCATGGATAATTTCATCTGATGATGAGTGTTTATAACGTAACGAATCTCACTCAATAGGCTTTGCGTTGTGTTGACTTTTTTGAAAGCACATTTTGTGATAAATGCTAACTATGAATTAGTATAAATTTCAATCGTTAGTTTAGCGTTCTTAAAGCGAATATACTTTGACGTTGACGGCAGGTGAGGCTTTATTTACCTCTTTCCGTTTTGGCCGTTTGATCTGTTGAGATGTGTTTAGGTATTCATTACACCACTAATAGGCTGATGTATGCCAATGCCGAGTTGGGACTGTAAATAGAACGTTATTTTACAACCTATCGAATTTTCGTCGCTACTTTAAGCTGTTTAACCATGGTTATTTAGATCGCTAATTGACCCCTAATTTAAATATCGAGAATAATGTGTCTATTCCAAAAATCATGCAAGGTCGTCTCTCCCTCCCCGTGGTTGGTGCGCCACTATTTATTATTTCAGGACCAGAACTCGTGATCAGCCAGTGTAAGGCCGGAGTTGTCGGTTCATTCCCCGCGTTAAACGCGCGCCCTGCCGAAATGTTAGATACCTGGCTGACCAAAATAAACACAGAGCTAGATGCTTACAATCAAGCTAACCCGGACTGCCCGGCCGCCCCATACGCAGTCAATCAGATAGTGCACAGCTCAAACGATCGGTTAATGCACGATGTGGAAATATGCGTAAAGCACAAAGTGCCGATTGTCATCACTTCATTAGGGGCAAGATCAGAGGTATTTGACGCTATTCATTCTTATGGCGGGATTTGTTTGCATGACGTGATTGACAATCGCTTTGCTAAAAAGGCAATTGAAAAAGGCGCCGACGGGCTGATTTGCGTAGCGGCTGGTGCTGGTGGTCATGCAGGCACACTTTCACCCTTGGCGTTTATTCAAGAAGTAAGAGAATGGTTCGATGGGCCTGTTTTGCTGTCAGGGGCTATTTCTACAGGCCAAAACGTATTAGCGGCGCAAGCCATGGGCGCTGATTTAGCCTATATCGGCTCAGCCTTTATCGCCACTAAAGAAGCCAACGCAGACCAAGCTTATAAACAAGCCTTAGTTGACTACGCGGCGAGCGATATCGTATACACCAATTTATTTACCGGAGTTCATGGTAATTACTTAAAGCCGTCTATCGTGGCGGCAGGTATGGATCCTGACAACTTACCCCAAAGCGACCCTTTGAAGATGGACTTTGGCTCAGGCAGTAGTTCAAAAGCGAAAGCGTGGAAAGATATCTGGGGCTGTGGCCAGGGCATTAACGCGATCAAACAAATTCAATCCACCCAAGATCTCGTTAATAAACTAACCTCTGAGTACGAAACAGCGAAAAAAAGGTTGCTAGCCCTATAGAACTGAGGGCTAACTGACTAACGTAAAGCTAACTCTATTGAATTATTTCACTGATTTGAACGGTTGGCTGGGTATTGGTGAAGTTAGTCAAATCTGCCAAAATTTCCCCTTGATGAGGGCCAAACGATTTTTGGAATGATTCTACTGATTCGAAGACCAAATGCCCCATAGCAATGTACGCAGGGGCCTCACCTGGTGCCCCGCCTGCTATACCAAGATCTGCATGAGCTGAAACAAGCGCCTCACCGACTAACTCAGCAACAAGCGGCAAATGCGTAGCTCGGTAGTAACCCATATCGAAGGTAGCGCTTTCACTGTTTGGATATAACACACTGACTTTAATCATTAAATTTATCCTATTAAGATGATATTGAGTATTGATGCTTAACACTTAACCAAGCATGTCACGCATCAAAGTGAACGATTGTTCAAGTATGTCCTAAGCTAACCCGTTGCGCGAGTGGTTTATGTGTCACAGTCATGTTTAGTAACCCATTTTATAAAGCGTGAACTACATACTTGCTTACATAGCGTGACAATTTATCGCCGCCATACGACCTATTTGCAACACTAGGTCATCACCTTTACCACGGATACTGTTCGGTCCATTAGTGTAAGAAAAGCCCGAAGCGGTGGGCTCTTGTTTAAGCTCAATATTTTCGTTGTTGCGTATCATGACCGCTCGCTCACTGTCTTTATAAAAGCGCACGGTAACTGGGATGTTACCCACACATTCAAAAAGCACTTGCGTGTACTGCGTTGCCTTTTCTGCCTCAGCACGCTTTTTATTTTCTAAGTTAGCTTCTGGGCTACATGCTTGTAAGCCAACCATCAATAATGGCATGAGTAGCACCGTTTTCATTTTAGCTTTGATATTGGTTCTCCCTAAATAGTCGATAGAAAATCGGCGCAGCGACTAAGAACGTTTATAGTCGTTCGCTGATTTCTTGCGCCGCCCGCAAACCCGATATTATCGCAGACTCCATTCCTGAGTACATAAACTCTGTATGCTCACCGGCGAAATGCAACTTACCTTCGACACTCGTCATATGAGAAACATGCGTTTGCACTTGCCCAGGCGAAAATTGAATGTACGCCCCTTTAGAGAAGCGCTCGTTTGCCCATGACTGATGGTGTACCACCTCGGTTTTGCCTTTAAGTCCAGGGTAATATGTTTCTAGTGCATTATTGACGATACTAATGGCCTGATTGGCTGGCAGCTTATCCAAGGCCTTTGCTTGTTGGCCATTTACCCAGCTGGTGAGATAGGTTAAAGAACCACTCTCATCGACTTGACTAAATACACGCCCAAGGGTGTTGTCTGTCCATAGATTTGTCGCTTCTAAAATGGACACATCCGCCTGCTGATTAACCGCGAAATGTACTTGAGTCACTGGTGTATAAACGGCTTCCTTAATAGCGCGGCGCTTCTGCACGCTTATATCGCTGTTAAGGGCCACCTCCTTTAACGCAGAAAACGGGGTGGTGATGATACAGCGCTTAGCTGAATATTCGCTGCCATCTTCACAGCGCACCCTCACTGTTTTCGCTGCATTTATGATATGGCTTACCACCTTGTTAGTATGAACAGCATCCCCAACACCATCAGCCAGCGCTTGGGTGAAGCGACTATTGCCCCCTTGGATTTTCTGTGCGCCTCTTCCACCTATTTTCGCTAAGCTCAAACGATAAAGCGCATCGGCGGCAGATAGTTCTTGTAGGCTAGATGCGTTTACATTCGCCTCCATTAGGCGTAGCGCTTCTACTGATATATTTTGCTGTTGAAAATACTCTTTCAGTGAAATGTCCAATGGCGCGTATTTCGCTGACGTCCAGTCAGAGGGCAACGCGTACTTTGGCCCCTGCCCCAACGCTTTGTAATACAAGCTTGAAGGTAAGGTTTTTTTGTCATCGCCGAGGAGCTTATTTTGCGGATGGGTAGGCCATTCAGCTGCGCTAATGCGCTGGCCGTTTATCACAAAGGTATTTTGTTTGGCGTAGTTGCCCAAAGACACCAACGGTAAACCTAGCTGCTGGGCATAAGTGCGCATCATGCCGTACCCTTGACCAATTTGAAGCCCCCCTGCTTCCGCGTTTATGCCGTGGGAATTAACCGTAAGTATACGCCCGCCAACGCGCTCCCGCGCTTCCAAAACTAGCACTTTGTAGCCTTGCTCTTTTAAGTAACGCGCACTGGTAAGCCCCGCCAATCCAGCACCAATAACAATGATATCAACATTGTTATGGTTTGCGGCCCAAAGCGGCGCAACTATTCCACCAGCCCCAACAAATAATGAACTAGCGGCTAAACCTTTTATGATCTGCCGACGATGCATAAGGTACCTCCGTTTCAGTCGTACTTAATTTTAGTCAATAAAAAAGCGAGATAACTCGCTTTTTTATGGGTTGAAAAGAATGTAAGCCACTAGCGCATCACACTCTGTGTTTGAGTATCAAACTAAAACTTGTATGAAGCAGTGATACCAAATTCACGACCACGACTTGGCGCAACAGGGAATGCACGAGCACCATAAGCAAAGCTTTGTACATCAACATACCTAAATACATACGTTGGCGTATCGTCATCTGTTACGTTGTTCACCCAGGCTGTTAACCGTATATTCTCTAACTGAACACCCGTTTTAAGGTGCAACAACTTACGTGAGCCAGTTTCAATTAAATTATGCACATGGGCATAACGCGTTGAGTCGTATGCGAAGTCCAAACGGCTGAACAACTCCATGCCATCATTAATTTGGGTAGAATAATTCAATGCTAACGTGGCTTCGTTTTTCGGTACTTGCGGCGGAGTATTGCCTTTTAAGTCACCAAACTCTCGCAGGTTGTCACCTACACAGAAACTAGAAGCACCGCCAGGGGCGAAGAAGCGGCATTGGTTAGAATCAAACAATTCTTCAAACTGTGCATCGGTGCGAGACAGGCCAAAGTCCAAGTTGAAGTGCTCGTTGATAATCCATTTAGCTTGAATCTCAATTCCTTTGATTTCAGTTGAGCCTGCATTAGACGTATAAGAAACCGGTGGGCCTTCAACCTCATCATAGCTATCAGTCAGTTGCTGCTTAGTCCAATCCATAGTGTACGCCGCGGCAGAAACGTATAAGCTGCCATCGAACATAGTGGACTTCACTCCTAGCTCATACATCACCATGTCTTCTTCATCAATCACCACTAAGTCATCAGGTAACAAAGTGCTGGTGTTAAAGCCTCCAGGGCTATTGCCTTCAGAGCGCGTCAAATATACTAAAGTGTCATCATTTAAATCGTACTCGCCGATAAAGCGCGTGGTAGTGCTGTCAAACTCGTTGCTGACATCAGCGAATTGTTCATTTTGAATAAGGGTGTCATAGGCTTCGGTGGTGACTTCATCGCTTGAGCGACGAATTTCAGCTGATAAACGGAAGTCGTCTGTAAACTCATACGTTCCCATCGCCATAAACGCAGTGTTATCTAACTCTTCAGCGAAGTTGTCGACCGCGGACGGCTCTGCTTCTGAATGCCAAATATAAGCGCCAACTGACCAATATAACCTGTCGTCAAATGCGCTGGAACTGAAACGAATTTCATGGCTGTATTCATCTGAGCCAGACGAATCAAGGGTATACCATGAGTCAGCCGGCGTGAAATAAGGTCCACCACTGAAAAAGCCAAAACTGAACGATTGCTCATCGCCGTTGTAGGTCTGATCCAAGCCTGTTTCGCCATCGTAGGAATTCCAACCGCTGATCAAAGAAACAGTGCCAAAGTCAAAGTGATGATTTAATTTGAAGCTGATGTGCTCACTGGTGTTACGCAGGCCATAATCATCATTATCTAAAAATCCACCACCACCAATACTGATAGGTTGGTCCGTTAAAGCTTCTCCGCAGTAGTAAGGGCGCGTGTCTAAAAAGCAGTTGTTCTCTTCAGCACCTTGGAAACCAAATGGTTGGGTTTCATCGTCGTTTTCGTTGTAAATATAGTTAAGGGAGATATCGGTATTTTTACTCGGTGTAAAGTACAACCCTAACATGCCAGATTTAGTTTTCTCGCCACCTACATCTGGGCCGTCTTCTTTGGTGTTGTTCCAATCTCCGTCGTAACTGTCGGCGGAAACTGATGCTCTAAAAGCGAACATATCGTTGAGCTTACTTGATACCCCAGCTGCCAGTTTCTGGTTACCGTTTTGGCCCAAGGTCGCATTAACGTAACCTGATAATTCATCAGCTGGCTTGCGAGTTATAAAGTTGATTGCGCCAGAGAAGGTACGGCGACCGTACTGCGCACTTTGCGGCCCTTTAACAATCTCTACACGCTCAATCAAATCTAGAGGCAAGCTTTGAATCGAGCCACCGAAATACACGCCATCAATAAAGTAAGAAGCCTTTTGTGAACCGAAACCCGGGATCCACGATACTCCGCGTATTACCGGAATATCAGATTGACGACCAAAGGTTTTCTCCATGGACATACCCACCGCACTAACGGCAATATCATTGATGTTTTGCAAACCGCCTTTTTCAATGTCATCCGCATTGAAGGTCGTTACAGAAATAGGAATTTTGTTTAGCGTTTCTTTACGATAACGCGATGTGACCTCAATTAACTCAATCGCCTCTTTGTTGAATTCGGTTTCCGTATCTGGCGTGGCCTCTTGGGCGAAGGCCGCGAGTGGCGCGGCGACAAATGGAGCCACTAGGGCTAGCTTAATCATTTGCGCTAATTTGCTGCGACTGTAATGCATGTTCATGGGTGGTCCCTCTGACTTTATTGTAATAGTTCGGTTTTGTGTGCATTCCCGAAAACACGAGTGTAACGAGCTGACGAATATCACTTTAGCCAAATTTGCACGGACAAATTCGTCCAAAATTTCCACGATTGACATTTGTCAAAGGGAATAGGTTGATAAATGTCAATGTAATCCCTTGATCAAAAACTGTTAGTAATACGTTAAAATAAAAGGTGAGAAAGGCTTAGTAAGTCATTGCTAATAAACATAAAAAAAGCGGGTTAATTTATAACCCGCTTGCGTTTTACTATGTCGTGAACTACGTATCAGAAGCTAAAATGAGGCCGTTTTTCCTTAATTTTTAAGCCTGCCTGCATCCAGCGTAAATTCATGCCAGTGGTGGGGTTAGTGCGATCACTCCAAATATAGGTAATGGTTTTGCCCGAGGCATCATCAATCAAACCCAATTTGAAAATAGGGTCAAAGGTGTTCTGATACGTCAGCAATGCTAACTGAATCGAATAACCTGACTTCTCACCGGTTTTAGCGTCTTGCAAAGGCACTATTTGCCCTTCGTTATGTAGTAGCAAATCACGGTTAAACACCCACTTGGCATCTTCTGGTGCATCTTTACCGCCAATGCGTGTGCCGCCCCAGCCAGTAAAATAGACCACCTTACGGTTTTTATGAGGTATACCTGCTTTGTTGCCGAACACATAGTTACCATCTTCATCGGCGGCTTTATCGGCTATCCAAATTTCGTTATCCGTTAAGCGCAATGTATCGTTAAATAATATTTTTTTAGCACTGCGCTTTGACACAATAATGCACGTATCTTGGCCCATGGTGCCATCAAAATATTCGCCATTATATCGCCAATATACTTCGCACCCTGGATAGGTTGTTATCTCGTCTGTGCTCAAACTCTGATACACCTCAGGGTGCAAGTGGGCATCGGCGTATTTGGCTTCGTTTTTGAACCTATAAATATTCAGTTGCAAGGCGCCCTTTTCTTCATTTTGTACAAATTGATACAAACGCTGGCGATACACCTTGTTTGGGTCGCCATCCATGTACTGTTTTACAAAGTAAGTGGTGCCCTCAAGTGCTGGTGTTGCGAGCGGCGCAAATACGTGATGAATATGCTCGTGAACCTGTAAATCTGGCTCCTTTTCTTTAGATATATTGTCTTGCCAGTGCTGTTCGTGATTATCAAATTCAGCGGCAAACCACTGATGGAATAATGCTTCTTGAATGGTGTCTTCTTGTACCTGAGCTGACGCCATTGAAGCGATTTTTTGGCTAGCGCCTTCTTGGCTGGCACCTTCTTGGCTGGCGCAACTGGCTAAACTTGCGGCCACACATAATGCGGCAATAATCTGTTTCATAGCTTTCCCTATTTGGTTAAATAAACGCATTTTCGCTGCGCATGGTGGCAATATCTGTATCACTGTAACCCAGCTCGATAAGCAGGCTTTGTGTGTCTTGGCTAAACGCAGGCAAGGTAAAGTTGGGTTGTGCTGGCTCTTGTTTGAACTTAACCGGCACCCCTAAATGCAAGTTACCTTGCTCATCAGTTAACAACATATCGCGCTGAGCTAAATGTTCGTCACGCACGGCGTCGTTTAAGCTGCGCACAGGGGACCAGCACACATCTATGTCAGCCAAAAATTCGCTCCATTGGCTCAGGGTTTTAGTTGCAAAAGTAGCTTGAAAGAAGGTTTTGACAGGCAGTTGTGCCACACCAGGTGGTTGAGAGCAAAGCGCAATTAAATCTTCTCTGCCCAGTGCCGTCAGCAAATTTTTGGCAAATTTAACTTCACTGCCACCAAGCGTTAGGTGCTCGCCATCACTGGTTTGGTATATATTGTACATGGCAGCGCCGCCCCAGCTGCGCTCGTCTTTGGGTTCAGGGGAGCGATTTTCGGCAAACGGTGGACCCATTACGTTGGCGTACCATGCCACCAGCGAGTCCTGCATAGAAATATCAAGGTAATCCCCTTGGCCGGTTTGTTGACAGCGTAGCAACGCCATCAACACTCCAGAAAATGCCATTAAGCTGCCCGCCATATCGGCCACCGGCATGGCCGGTGGCGCTGGTTTTCCATCTTGTCCTTGATTGATTTGCAAAGCGCCTGAGTCCGCTTGAATACTCAAATCATGGGCAGGGTTTAAACGTTTAGGCCCCGTTTGCCCATAAGCAGAAATTGAGCAATAGACTATCTTAGGGTTAATTTTTTTAATCGTTTCAAAATCAATACCGAGGCGCTCAACCACGCCAGGGCGAAATGCTTCAACCACCACATCAACGGTTTCGCACAGCTTATAAAACGCTTGTTTTCCTGCGTTACTTTTTAAATTCAAGTTGATGCTTTTCTTGCCACGAAACACATTTCTAAACCACACTGACTGGCCGTTTTGCTTCAGGCCGATTTCACGCACTGGCTCACCTGTGGGTGGCTCTAGACTGATGACCTCTGCCCCGTGATCCGCCATCATCATGGTGAAATGCGGACCGGGTAAGAACAAGGATAAGTCGAGTACTCGATAGCCGTCTAACTTCACCTGACACCTCTTATAAATAATCGATTGAAAGCACGTTTTACCATGTCGCTTTATACGGCTTTATTAGCGCTAAGCTCAGCAATATCAGCTTGGCTGTAGCCCAACTCATTTAGCAAATCTTGGGTATCTGTGCCCATAGGCACGGCTGCTTTTCCGCTTAATCGCTGACCATCAAGCTTGATCGGATTAGCCAGTATTTCCATTTTTTCATTCTGGGGATGAGGCACACTTTGCACCATGCCAATGTCTCGAATGTACTGGTTATTCAACGCTTCTGGTACATCGTAAACCGGCGCACAAGGAATACGCCCTTTTAGCACTTCCAACCAATGTGCGGTGGGGTGAGCAGCCAATACGCGATCGATTTCTGTGGTCAGCACATCGCGATTTTCACGCCGCCCTGCGACTTGGGCAAAACGTGATTCTTTAAGGACTTCATCATCTAGAATATCAACCAGCACATCCCAAAATTTGTCCGTCATGGCCATCAAAAATACAAAGCTGTCTTGGGTTTTATACAACTGACATGGCACCGTGGCAGGGTGCGCCGAGCGGGCAACGCGCTGCACCACATGGCTTTCGTTTAAGTACCATGTGGCTGGGTAAGATAGTTGATGAAGTGCTACATCGAATAGCGATACATCTACGTCTCTCCCCTGACCCGTGCGGTGAGCCCCTAACATAGCTGCGGTTAAACCTAATGAAGCGACAGCACCTGTCATGAAGTCCACCATGGACACCCCAAAGCGTGTTGGCGCTTGGTCAGGCTCACCAGTAAGGGACATCAAACCTGCTTCGGCTTGCATCAGGTAGTCATACCCCGGCCAATTGGCGCGGTCGTTGTCTCGGCCATAGGCAGATAGATGCCCGCAAACTATTTTCGGGTTAATGTGCTTTAACTGCTCGTAGGTAATACCCAATTTTTGCGGCTGATCGCCACGTAAGTTATTGGTTACCGCATCGGCGGTTTTAACCAGTTTCTCGAAAACTTTACGCCCCTCTTCTGATTTTAAATTCAGAGTGAAGCTTTTCTTGTTTACATTGAACGTTTGATAAAAATAGCTGTCGTTTTCACCTAGAAAAAATGGCCCCGTTTGACGAGACACATCCCCGCCGATGGCAGGGTTTTCAATTTTGATCACCTCTGCCCCCAAGTCGGCTAAATACATAGAGCCGTAAGGGCCTGCGCCGTATTGTTCAACGGCAATAATTCGTACACCATCAAGAGGGAGTGGAGTCATGGCTGTGTCCTTTTTTACGCTTTTTTTAGCTGTCTTTTGACTGCTCTTAGATATGAAGCCACGCTTGGTAGGTGCATTTACTAAGCGTGGCTATTAACGTTAGATTTTGTTTTTATCGATGATTTGTTTGGCAATAATAATGCGCTGCATTTCATTGGTGCCCTCGCCGATACACATCAACATGGCATCTCGATAGTAACGCTCAATGTCGTACTCAACCGAGTAGCTATACCCCCCAAAAATACGCATGGCTTCGTTGGCACAAAATACCCCAGCTTCAGAGCCGAAATATTTCGCCATACCGGCTTCCATGTCACAGCGCTCATTGGCATCGTATTTGGCGGCGGCTTGTTCAATCAACAAACGCGCGGCTTCCACCTGGGTGGCCATTTCGCCTAATTTGAGCTGAATAGCCTGATGTTGGCAGATAGCTTTACCGAAGGTTTCACGCTCTTGTGCGTAGCGCACCGCTAATTCAGTGGCGCCTCTGGCAATGCCCGCACCGCGCGCAGCTACGTTAATGCGCCCAAGTTCAAGGCCGCCAATGGCGTGTTTAAAGCCTGAACCTTCTTTTTCACCCACTAAGTTGGCTGCGGGCACACGCACGTTTTCAAATACGACTTCACAGGTATCGATGGAGCGATAACCGAGTTTTTTCATTTTTGATACGCTTATACCGGCTTTGAATTCACCGTTTTCGTCTTTGGTTTCAACGATAAACATACTGGTACCGGTATGCGCAGGCACTGCATCAAGGTCGGTTTTCACCAGTACGGCAAGTGAATTACCGTTTAGGGAATTGGTGATCCAGGTTTTTGCCCCGTTGATGATGTAATCATCGCCGTCTTTGACTGCTGTTGTGCGTATGGCTTGTAAATCCGTGCCGGCGTTTGGCTCCGTTAGGGCAACCCCGCCGCGTAATTCGCCAGTGGCCATACGGGGTAAGAAGCGTTCTTTTTGCGCCTGAGTACCGCAGCGTTCAATGGCTGAAGCTTGAATTAAATGTGAATTAAAGATGCCGCTGGGTGCCATCCATGCTGATGCCACTTTCATTACGATTTTGGCGTAGATTGATGCGGGTAAACCCAAGCCACCAAATTCTTGGCCGATAGTGGCACCAAATAAGCCTAGCTCTTTCATTTGCTCAGCCAGAGCATGGGGGTATTTGTCTTCTTGATCATATTCTTTGGCAATAGGTCGAACGTCGTTCTCGACCCATTTATCGATCATGTCTATGATCCCTAACTCATCTTCTTTTGACCATGCTTCAGACATAGCAAACCTCTACTAATTAATAGTTAACTTTTTCTTCTACTGAGTAACCTTGTTTGGCAATCAACATCTTGCGCACAAAGCTGCATACCTGTTTACCGTCTTGATTAAAGCCAAGGGTTTCAACAGTCACTATGCCAGCCCCGGGGCGAGACTTAGACTCGCGTTTGTCCAGCACTTTTGATTCAGCATATAAGGTGTCATCTTCAAAAACGGGGTGCGTCATTTTGATGTCTTCCCAGCCTAAGTTGGCGATGGCCTTTTGGCTGACATCTGTCACGCTCATGCCCACCATTAGGGCCACAGTGAAGGGAGAGCACACAATACACTTACCAAATTCACTGGCTTTGGCGTATTCGTCATCAAAATGCATCGGGTGAGTATTCATGGTCAACAACGTGAACCAGGTGTTGTCCGTTTTGGTGATGGTGCGCCCTGGACGATGCTCGTAGATGTCACCTACAGTGAACTCTTCAAAACATCTGCCGAAGGTTTCGCGATAACGGTTGTCGCCGACTTTTTTTACGTTCTGTACCATTAGTTTTCTCTCTCGGTTATCGATTTGAAGACGCGTTTTTAACTAACGCTAAGGTGCGTTGACAGGCCAAAATTATCGGCCTGTCGACCATTTTATTGTTTACCACGACCACGCCAGCATCCGGTCCATCGACTGCGGCCATGACTTGTTGGGCGTAAGCCACTTGTTCAGCGCTGGGCATAAAAGCTTGATGAATGACATTGATCTGACAGGGGTGAATAGCCGCTTTGCCGCTAAACCCAAGCGCTTTGACTTGGTTGGTTTCATCCACCAGAGCAGCTTCATTTTTGATATCCACATAGGGCACATCAATCAGGCCAACGTTGGCCTTCGCCGCTGCGATCACCAACTGGCTGCGCACAAAAAGCAGTGGCTGATAACTAAATTCACAGCGCAGCTCTGCTGCCATATCGGCGCCGCCGAACATAATGTGCTCTACTTGTTCGCTAGCACTGGCAATTTGGTAGGCGTTTTCAAGCCCTTCTAACGTTTCGATTAGGGGAATAAAACGTGTGTTGCCCTTGTCAATAACGCGCTGAGCTTGTTGTACATCTTCTGCTGATTCACACTTGGCTAGCATGACTACATCAGGCGCTATTGGCGCATTAGCGAAAGCCTTTAAATCCTTTTCCCCAGTTTGCGTGCCCACAGGGTTAATGCGCACACACAGTGTTGGCGTTTTTTGCACGCAGGCTAATACAGCGTCACGCGCGGAGTCTTTATCATCGGGGAGCACGGCATCTTCTAAGTCGATGCAAACTAAATCAGCCCCTGCCCCTAATGCTTTTTCGAAGCGCTCAGGGCGTGAGCCCGGTACAAACAGCAAGGAGCGTAAAATGCTGCTCATGACGTTGCTCCGACCTTATCTTTAGCTACGTAGCTCGCTGCAGGCACTTGCTCTTGAAACGTTTCAGCGATTTGCTGACGAGTGGTAAACCACACCCCAGGTTTCTCGCTCACGTACTTCAAGAACGCTTCAAGTGCGCCAATGCGTCCAGGGCGACCTATGATGCGCAAGTGCAACCCTAAGCTCATCATTCTTGGCTGCTCTGCGCCTTCTTCGTAAAGTACATCAAAGGTACCAATGGCGTATTTCAGCCAAGCATCTGGGGTGAGCGACGGCGCAACCCACATTTTCATATCATTTGAATCAAGGGCGTAAGGCACTATCACCATGGGTTCATTTGTGCCTTGCACCGCATCCCAAAATGGCGCGTCGGCGCTGTAATCATCCATGTGATACAAAAAACCTTCTTCTTGCAGTAAACGACGGGTATTTTCGGTGAGTAAGTAACGTGACAACCAACCTAAAGGTCGCTTACCTGTTGTTTTCTCAATGCTGGTGACCGCATCTTTTATAAACTGTCGCTCTTCGTTTTCGTCCATGCGAAATTGAAATACCCAGCGATAACCGTGTGAGCAGGTTTCATCATTTCGGCGGCGAATTGCCGCTGCAATTTGTGGCGCTCGTTCTAGGCTCAGGGCTGCGGCTGTCCATGTGGCAGGCATCTGGTATTTATCGAGCAGTTTGATGATGCGCGGCGCACCTTCATTAATACCGTATTGATAATTCGATTCGTTACCGTAATTGCGCATGGGCTTTTTGAGGTGAACTTGTAATTCGTCTACCGGCTCCATACCTTTATCGCCTTCTTTGACACTGTACTCAGAGCCTTCTTCAACATTCACCACGATTGACATGGCAAGTCGTTTGTCTTTTGGCCATTTGAAATCTGACATTAAATTGCTCTCTTATTTTTTAACTTCTTTTCAGCGCGTTTGAGGACTTACATCGACTTAAGATGCACTTTTATCGCTAGTGATATTCTTCGCCACCGGATACGTTCATGCACTCACCCGTGATGTAACTGGCTTGATCTGAACATAAGAAAGCGCATGCTTTGGCGGTGTCTTCTTGCAAGCCTGGTCGGCCCAGAGGAATGCGGTCTCGCATGTCTTGCATATACTGTTCGTGGCCTTTGCCTGTCACTTCTGAAAAGTGGGCGTTCTGCCACGCGCCTAAACCGGTGGTGACGTGATTTGGGCAAATTTCATTGACGTTTATTTTGTGGCTGCCAAGCTCAATGGCCGCTACGCGAGTTAAGCCGTTCATGCCATGTTTTGAGGTGGTGTAAGCGGAAGCATGGCCGAATGCCGATTTAGACGCCTGAGAGCCAATATTAATAATTTTTCCGCCCTTGCCCTGCTTAACCATTTGTTCACCAGCGTATTTAATGCCAAGGAAGGTGCCACGCAGGTTAACCCCAAGTACGGCGTCCCATTCATCCACTTGCATGTCTAAAATCGACTTCATCAGGTAACCGATGCCTGCGTTGTTTACCCAAATATCGACTGAGCCGTAAGTATCTACCGCGAAGTTCACTGCAGCTTGCACATCTTTTTCATCCAGTACATTGCACACAAACGCGCTGGCTTCGCCGCCCGCTTGCTTTATATCTGCAACTATTTGGTTCATTTCATCGCTGTGACCGATAGCACTGTCAGGGGTGTGTTCACTAACAGATTTACCGATGTCAGTGATCACCACTTTGCAGCCCTCTGACGCTAGGCGTTTTGCCATGGCTTCACCTAGTCCAGCTTGGCGACCTGCGCCGGTAATGACGGCGACTTTGCCTTGTAATTCAGGGTATTGAGACATAGCGTTACCTACAGTTTTGAGGTCATAATAAAAGTAGGGTTATCAGCGAATTGCTGAAATTCCGCGGCGACTTTTTGCATAGTCTGAGTGGCGACATCTTGGCCGAATTGGTCCATGTCATTGATTTTGAGAATTTCGATATATTGATAAGGCAGCGTTGCCTCACTCATCAACACACCTTCTGCTTTTAACACTTCGAACGAATCCACTGATGCGAGGCCCCCTGCGGTAGGGATATCCGTTTGTATGGCCCATTGACGATAAACACTTTCATCAACACCGGCTTGTAGATTGAATAATACGACTATGGTGGTCATTGGCTGCCTCGACTAAAATAATTTGTACGGACAAATTTAGAGGGCACCACAAGACAAGTCAATCATTGCTGAAATTAGCTTTTAAGAAATTGACAAAAGGCAATTGGCGATTGATTACGAAGCATATGGATGAATTATAAAAAGGCAGGAAATGAGCAGATAGACAGCGTACTCATGCTAGATAAGGATCCTACTTGCTTCCTCAGCTAGTTATTGACGAGAGGCGCACGTTTTGGAGTTTTGGAGTTTTGGAGTTTTGGATAGTGAGTAAATCATCCCCGCAGGTTAACAGGCTAGCAACTCAGTAGTGATAACAACATGAGATTATTGTCAAGTGAGAGTCAGTACCTGCATAGACTAGACGGTTTGTTTCATCAATTCTTCGTGACCAAAAACCGGATAAATTTTCCTTCAAAGGCTCGGGTTTACCAATCCCATCAAACGCATGTCGCTCAGTCGCACTGAAATTTCTTTTCATTATCTTCGCCGCTTCCCTTAGAACCTAGATATTGAGCTAACAACAACTGGCTAAATAGCTAAACGATGACCTAGTGTTTTAGTCATTTGGCACATGCCTACCATGGTTACGATTCGATTACTTATCGATAATTGCGAAATCGAGGGGATCACCTGATAACAGCTAAGCGTAAGTATCTACACTTTTGCTAAACGCTGGGTTTATGGCCTTACCCTGCAGTTTTTGTAAGTCAGCCAGCACATCACGGAAGTTTTCCGTCGATTGGCCGGTACTTTCTCGATAGGAAATTCTAATTTGGTAATAGTCTATGAAGTTTATTTTTTCATCTTGCACGGCTTGCATCTGCGCCTTGGTGTTCGATGTGAGATCAATACCATCCGCGGGCAGCACAACGTAACCAAGCGGAACTTCCCCCGCTTTAACCAGTTGATTATATTCTCGGCGTGACATATTGGTGAAATCGTACACGTCGCCAGAGCCTAGTTGGTTTTTGGTTTGCAGTGCTGGGGCGAGTTGCTGCGCTTTATTGCCGCGACTTGGCAATTCACTGCCTGAGATGCTAAGACGTGTATTCTCGCTAAGTGGCGCTAACACCGAGTTTGAATGAACTTGCATTATGAATCCCCCCTCTTCGATCCGAAATTTTTCAGCTTATAACTGGGCCTTAGCAAGGGGTATTCCAATGTATTTGTAATGGTGTTTTCTCACGTGGGTTTGCTTGATGTTTAGATTTGGCATGCAAAAATCAGCAAAAGAAGAAAAATAATCTCTGCTATGTGTGCCTATAAAAACGCATTTTTGTTATATTCCCTAGATTGTGCACTGTAATTTCAATTTTTCGGATGGCGTATTAATTCATGTCAAAATCTCTTCTACATCCAAGACACTGGGCGAGCTGGTTTGCAGTACTTATTCTTAGGATCATTGCCTTACTTCCCTTTAAAGTAAAAATGTTAGCAGGCAGTGCATTTGGCAAAATCGGCTATCGTTTTCTTAAACGGCGCCGCCACATCACCACTACCAATATTGCCCTGTGTTTCCCGGAAAAATCGAAAGCCGAACAAGAACAACTGGTTAAAGATATTTTTGTGGCCAATGGCATTGGCTTTTTTGAAATTGCATGGGCTTGGTGGGCTAAGCCCGAATCGCTGCGCAAGCGTTTTAGCGTACAAGGATTAGAGGTATTACAAGCTGCGACATCCAACAATCAAGGCGTATTGCTGATAGGAGGTCATTATACCCATTTAGATTTAGCGGGAATGATGGTCAACTTGGTGGCGGATATGGACGTGATTTATCGTAAAAATAATGATCCGGTTTTTGAATACGTGATCACCGAAGGCAGAAAACGTGTCTTTAAAAACGTATTTGAACGCTCTGATATGCGCGCCATCATTCGCTCACTGCGCGAAGGTCGCGTAGTCTGGTTCTCACCGGACCAAGATCACGGCATCAAGAACTCTGTATTCGCGCCGTTTTTTGGTATACCTGCCACTACGGTCACCTCAGCCAGTAAATTAATGCGCTTAGGCAAAGCCAAACCGGTCTTCGTTGCCCATAAACGTGACCTTGAAACTAATCAATATAAAATCACCTTTGCTATTCCAGAGGCTGAATTTCCAAGTGGTGATGATGTACAAGACGCCACCATTATCAACCAAATGATTGAAAGCGCTATTCGCGAACAGCCAGATCAATACATGTGGGTTCACCGCCGCTTTAAAACTCGCCCACCAGGGGAACCTTCGGTTTACTAAAAAGCGCTCGATATAACCTAAGAATAAAACGGGCTGAATGTCTTTTCGACCCTAGTCAAAAAAGCACAATGGCTCAAACACCTACTTAGGCAATTTGAACACGGTTGTTCCTACTGAGAATCCCCCGCCTATTAGTACTAGGTTTTGCCATTACTTATATAACAATTCGCTTTATTAAGTGCCCTCTCAGAATGCATGCAGCGGTTTTGGAACAAAACGTCGAAGTGCAGTAATGGTTGTTCCCTTTTAAATACTCAGAGCGCTGTGCAAATGCGGCTGGGGCATTCCTTTCAGGCGTTTTTTAGGAGGCTTACACCGCCATGCACGACTTCGTAAAAGTACAACTACTCATTCAGTCAAACGCCTTGTTTAAGCCCTTTTACATTCTCGCTGAGTGAGCATTTATTAACGCAGAATGGCGTTAATAAAAGAGGGCTAAATTAGTAAACAACAACTCAGCAAACGCTAACGTAGTAAACAGTAAGCTATCTACGCCAACTAGCGAATCATTCGAAATACGCATGTTAACCAACTTACTCAACAAAAAATGTCGCGGTAAAATCGTTAGATTTATTCAGAATGTGCGTCTGTGTCCCTGTTTTCTCCGCAGTCACAATAAGCTTTGTGGCATGTCTATATATGTCTTTCACCGCGCCGTTGGTCAGCGTAATTTTCCGCAGATTCTTAGGCAACGTAACAGAGCGAAACACCACAGACGTTTCATGCCCTAATGTTACCGTGCCCTCACCTAAGGCGATTTGTTTATTTTCCCCAGTCAATAAGAGTGTTTTCTTTATATGCGCGAGCAGTTGCTCGTTAAATTCTTCAGGGGTAGCGTAAGGCGATTTTGAAAAGTGCTGACGGACTTCCTTTCTAAACGCATCTAATGATGAGGTTAGGGTTAAACTCAAGGTATGCTCTGACATTTTACTTAGTCGCAGCACTGAATAATCAACCCCATGTGCATGAACACTGATTGAACAACACATCAGTGCTATAAACACGACAACTTTACTGGTTAGAATACGAATGTTGCCCATGTTTACTCTGCCCATGCGCCGTAGAAACAATCTAGGAATTCATTACTCTCCAGCGACAACACATGATAATGGTAGCCACGTATTTCATCAGAGTGACCGCGGCATTCATCAAGCTCCGCTGCTTCATTTCCCTCGTCATCTAATTTTGCGTAGAGCCCAAAACCATCTAATGCATAGCCAATCATTGCTGAGTGATCATCCGATTGGGCGATGCGCGTTGTCATGCCGGTATCACCATGATAGTGATAGCCTAAACTGTTGTTTACATGGCCGCCCGCATCGTCAACTGGGGCAATTTGATAGCCCGCTAGGATAATGTCTATATCTGCTGGGTGGTCAAAGCGCACGCCGTTAAATGCAAGTCCTCTAACCGAGGGGCCATATTCTACGCCGGCCTGTTCTAGGGTTGGTCCGTCACTTAATGTGACCGGTTCACTTTGTTTCACCGGCGTGATGGGAATGAGGTAGGAAACCTGAGCACTCACCCACTCGGGTAAGCATTGCGCGCACATATTAGTATATTTGTCTTCAATATTCGGATCTGCTCCTTCTGCGCACTCTTGCGCGGTTTCCATTCTACGAACACTGCCGTCGTCTTCATACATTTTGAAACCCGGATCATCGTAATAGGTCGCTAAATTTGCGATAAACGGACCATCAAGATCGTTAATTTCACCTTTATCGAACCATAGGCCGCCGTTCTCTGCGGTGTCATATATAGTTTCAGGGCACCACGGCCCCATGTCATGCTCTGATGCGATATGCTTTGAAGTGATTTCGTAGCATAGGGTGTCACTGCCATCAACTAACGTGCAAGATACTGTGTTTACACTGACATTTTCCCCTGTTAGAAATAGCGTTGCATCCACGTCAGTCACTATCCCTTCATCAGTGACGGGCTCGGTGCTGGTATCATCTTCAACGATAATTTCATCAACAGCACTCTGGTCAACCTGCGTATTATCACTTCCACCACACGCGACTAAACCCAAACTCAATGAAACAAAAGCAGCACTTCTTATTTTACGCATCACAACAATCCTCTTTATTGGCCTAGCCATTTTTTTAATCCATAGGTTCTGAATAAACCTTGCCTAAGGCGGCCGCACCGACAGAAATTGGTAATCACCTTACTAAAGTTAAAGAGCAAACATTGTGGAGAAAATAAGGATATTGCGCGCACTTTTAGCCCCGCGCGGCCTTAGCGCAACGTTAAAAAGCTACGTTAAATAGAGCGACCTTAATTAGCCCAAGGCCAACAAAGAATAAGCGTACTGAGCCAAGAACTAGGGCAGCGTGTATTTTGCGTACACGTTAATACGCTTCTGACCCCAGGGTCACTGACTAATAACGCCAGAGGCTTAGCGCAATAATGGCAAAGGTAAAATGCACTGGGGGCACCTGTATGCTAGCGCTGTGCTAGTAGGCCACAGCTAACAACTGATTTTTCATCCCCTAAACAAAACGCCAACCTTGATTAAATAAGTACGATGCAATACTTTAGCGCGCACATAATTTTGCAAATGAGTTACCCGTGTTTTATTTAGTCGCCGTCACCATTTTATGGGCATTTTCGTTTTCACTGATCGGTGAATATTTAGCAGGCTCAGTAGATAGCTACTTTTCTGTTCTTACTCGGGTTTTGCTGGCATCTTTGGTGTTCTTACCCTTTTTGAAGTTTTCACTACTCAGCGCCAAGCAAAAACTGACTTTGGCCTTTTTGGGCGCGTTGCAGCTGGGTATGATGTATATTTTTTTCTACCATTCGTTTCTTTATTTGTCGGTACCGGAAGTCCTGCTGTTTACTATTTTGACCCCGCTTTATGTGGCTATGCTCAACGATGCGCTATTTAAACGGTTCACTCCTTTTCATCTGTTGTGTGCGCTAATTGCCATCTTTGGCGCAGCAATCATTCGGTTTGACGGCATTAGCGAGAATTTCTGGACAGGCTTTGTGATTGTGCAAGGTGCTAACCTTTGCTTTGCGCTTGGTCAAGTGGGCTATCGAAAACTGGCCACCACTTTCCAACCAGGACTGGCTAAACACACGATATTCGCCTGGTTCTACCTTGGGGCATTGGCTGTCGCTTTACCTGCCTTTTTTATATTCGGCGATACAAATCGGTTACCGCAAACAACAAGCCAATGGGGAGTACTGTTGTGGCTGGGCATAGTGGCCTCTGGACTGGGTTATTATTTTTGGAATCAAGGAGCGCTTAAGGTTTCAGCGGGCACGTTGGCCATAATGAATAATGCACTCATCCCCGCAGGTCTTGTTGTGAACCTACTGTTGTGGCAAAGAGACACCGATTTTAGTCGCCTTGCACTGGGCGGTTTTATTATTGCTATTGCACTGTGGTTATCACAAAAACGCAGTAAAACAACCGCGGGGTAAGTTAGCTCCTAAACTCTCTTTATCTCAATAATATATTTTCAATTGGGCACAAAGTAGATTATGCACGTTTATAAAGGCTTGTCATTTTATAGTCTTTTCGTGGGCCTTTTACCTGCCACGTGGACTCCCAGCGCGGACCATCTTCCAACGCATAACTCACCACGTAAAGATCATCACCGCACAGGTGCTTGGCATAAGGTTCAGCAGC
Organism: Paraglaciecola mesophila KMM 241; assembly: GCF_000315015.1. Classification (GTDB taxonomy): domain Bacteria; phylum Pseudomonadota; class Gammaproteobacteria; order Enterobacterales; family Alteromonadaceae; genus Paraglaciecola; species Paraglaciecola mesophila. The sequence goes on from NZ_BAEP01000049.1 coordinate 74,352, forward strand.
ACTGAAGGTATGAAAATATCGGTTATCATCGAATAACACCTCAATTTTACCGCCTGCTTGCTGTCGCCACACATAGGTGCGTTCAGCCTGAAGCGTTCGCCCATCTGGCGCAGTGACCACCCCAGATTCGTGATAATGCAAATCAGACTCAGCCCAACTAAAGTCAGCCTGCCCTTCGAACACAAATACTTCACCACTACTTTGTAGAATTTGCCTGTTTAGTTGCCACGCTCCTACAAAGTAAGCGAGGTTAGAAGGCGAACCGCTTGGTGAAGTCTCTGCAGTTTGATGTGCGTTAGATGCTTGAGCCGCTTGAGCGACGACGTTGTTTTTAGTGACCAAAACCAGTGCTCAACAGTTGTTTGTTTATTAAACTAGTATTTATTAAAGCAGTTCTTATAAAATCAGAACTCATTCAAACAATGCTCCCAAATTCACTGAGACAATCAAAAGGCGGCGAACGTAACGCGATCTTGTTACCAAAAGTAGGTAGCTGTAACAGATAATTGATCAGAGCGCCCTAGCGTGCCGGGAATTTCTTCAAAAGATTCATCCCACAGGTTATCAACCGCCAGCATCACGTTGAAGCCTTCGAGCTGCGGCGGCGAATAGGTCAGTGATATATGGGTGAAAAAAGCCGTGTCGTCGCCATTTCTCAACAGGTTATCTTCTTGTTTGCGCCATTCATTGTCTACTTTTAGCTCAAACGCTTCCGCAGGATACCAGATCACACCCAGGGTGAAACGATGGGGGGGATAGTTCAACGCATAGAAGCTCGCGTCGATATTTTCTTCTCGATAGTCTTCAGATTTATCAAGGTAGGTATAGCTTGTAACTAAATCTGCGCTTTCTAAGCGCGCAACTGCCATCAGTTCCAAACCTATGGTTTCGATATCAACTGGGTTGGCCACCCGCGCGGATGTTGAGTCAAAGTTGTAAGTCCAATCAGTGAGTTCGTTGTCCCAGCGGTAGAACACAGCAGAATCTACGCGCCACGTTGCTTCATCTAACGACATGCCCAACTCTAAATTTTTGCTGGTTTCACGCTCAAGTGTGTCATTGCTTCTGAACAACCCGCTGGACGTACTGCCACCAATGGCGGTATACCCTGCGACTTGTGTGGCTTCAGAATAGGAAAAATTCACCGTGCGCGTAGATTTGTCTGCATTCAGTTTATGCCAAACGATATCGCTTATCACTGAAACCTGGGAATCATCGCGATTGGTGTCATCATATGCCGCCCCAACACGAAACGTTAAGTGTTCGTTGTCTTGCAAGGCTACTGCATACTCTGGCACTACACTGAACTTGTAGTAATCCCGCGAGGTGAAATTGTTCTCAAGGGTGGTAGATTCAATCTCATCCGCGGTCAACTGTGCTGCATAGTTCACCACCAGTTTTGAATCCGTCATATGACGACCCGATACCGCCACTGACTTTACCTTGGTTTCGTGAAACGCTTGAAAGGCCCCTGGGTTTTCCCGTGAAAATACATAGTGGTCATTTTGCTGACGGTAATAAGCTGACACTTCAAAGGTGCTTTCTTGAGCATATTGCTGCTGGTGATTGAATATCAATAAACGGGTTTCTAAATCTTCTGTTTCATTCACATTGAAAGGGGTATACAGGTTAGGCCAGCCAAAAAACTTTTGTTGATAACCGAAAAATAGATCCGTTTGCGAAGTATCACTTATTAGTTGTACCCGCCCAGATGCTCGCTCAAAACTGTGATCACCCTTGTCTATGGTGCCATCGCTTTCAGAGCGCGAATATTCACCTTCAACGCCAGCTTTCCACTTTGAGGAATCATCCACCGACCAAGAAATGGCGTTGTGTACCCTTTGCATATTAAAATTATTGTTACCAGCCCCTAATGAAACACTGCCAGCAGTTTGAATAGGCCGCCATTTATAGGCAACAGAACCCACTGAACTATTTGCGCCGTAAAGTGAATTATCGACACCGGTTAAAATAGCCGGTGCCGTTAGCATTTCTGGAGCAATAGGAATCTCAGCCACATAATGGCCAGTTTGTGGGTCGATAAGAGTGGCGCTGCCCACGCTAAAGCCTGTGTTTTCGAAGATACCGCCGCGGATTGTCACATCTGCCTGTGCTTCAGCCATATTTCTGGATTGAAGGTCGACTCTAGGGTCATATTCTAAATTAGAGATGGGTGAGTTAAAGGTGCCGACCGGTGATTCATTCGCTGTAGCTGCGCCTTCAATCGTAATTTGTTCAACGCTTTCCCTAGCCGCTTTATCAGTCTTATTTTCGCGGTCTGCTTCAGCGCCTTCGTAAGGGCTTTTTTCGATGTTCTGTCCGGCGTTCTTGACAACATACTGACCAACAATAGCGGCACTGTATGAAGATATTGAGAAAGTAGAGGCGATGCACATAGCGGACATCATTAGAGCACGATTCATCGTTTATCCTTGTTGCGCATTTTGTTATGTATTCTTTTAACGCACATTTCTATTTGTGTTTTAAGGTGTGTTTTACTAAGCGCTTTATTTGACGCTTCTCTCACGTCTAACGCGCATTCTAAAAGTGCCTCCACGGGCTAGGCTAAGCGTTTGGCTGAAACCGACCGATATAAGGTTACTTTTCATGAATAGGCAGAAGTGGCAAGCCCAGTATTAAACGGGCGAGGATTGTATATGATTGAGTGATACCTAGGAAGGTGGGATATAGAAAGAATGCGCTCACAAGCATGTCCTTTAGCCTGCGAGCAATATTGTTATTAAGGCAAAAATGACTAACAGCAAAACCCCTGAGGAGTACCTGTGATGGCTCATCACAGCGTAATTGTGCCTCTAGGCGTATTTCACCATCACCATTTGGTGAGCTCGTCTTGCACCGTTTGCATATCAGGGTCGTCACGCTCTAGCTCTTCTTTATCTTGCTGCATAATTCGCAAAACGCGCGCTAAATAGGCTTGGGTTTCAAGACTGCGTTTCGCGACTTCTTCTTTACTTGGCTGATACTGATCGAGCTCGCCTTTTTCAATCATTCCTTTGTCCACCAACATGCATTCAAGAGACGATAAGCGCTCTTTAGTCACTGACAGCTCCATGGCCAGCGTCATGGCCACTGATAGGGCTTGCTCAGTTTGCTTATCGACTAAAAAGTAAGGGCGCTGACCTTTGGCTTTACTGCCTGCTAAATTCGTTTTTTCGCTTTCTGTCAGGTCTTTTTTAATCTCGCTCATGCTGCATTCTCACTTGTATTTGTGACTTTTTTTGCGTTACTTTTTACATGCTGTCCTTTCCATAACCCAAGGGCATTCCAAACAGGTGAGCGACCGTAATCTTCACCGTCTGTTTTTGGCTTACCAAATATCTTTTCGTCTACTTTGGATACCACGCCTACATCAAATAAATCGTTAGGGTCGAAGCCGCATTCAGCGAAGACTTTAGGTAAATCAAGCTCATGCATCGGCCCCCAATAGGGTTCATTATTAAAGTACGTATCCCAGTCGCGAATAAATTGCTGGTACACGTCCATGCCTGTGTACTGGGGTTGTTCAAGGTGTAAGTTCAAGCCGCCATCGGCTAGCAGGCGGTTAATGTTCTTGAGTATTTTGGGTAAAGACTGATGAGACAGTTCATGTAAAAACATCGAAGTGGTAATTAAATCGAATGAGCCGTCATCATATTGGCTGAGATCTTCAGCGTTGGCTTGTACAAATTGAATGTTATTTAACCCTAGCGATTTGGCGCGTGCATGGGCATAGCGTAAACTTGGGCGCGCCACATCAACTGCAATCACTTGTGCATCTGGGAAATGTTCTGCCAATGGCAACGCATTGTGACCCACAGTACAGCCAATATCCAAAATACGCTTAGGGGCAAAATCTGGGTGCTGGGTTTTAAGCCAGTTAGCAATGCCCTGCCCGCCGCCGTCACTTAACGCGCCTAATAGACCGGCCGTGGTCACGAACAATCCTAAATCATAACTTGCAGCTACGGTAACATCGTTCTCGAAGTATTCTTGGTAGTAGCAGCCAGGCTGACAATGTATATCCACAGAGCCCACATTGGGCGGAATACTCACGCTGGTATCTAGCTGGATATTGGCATCATTTTCACAGGCCTTATTTACCTTTGCCACTATGCCTTCAATTTGCCCAAGCACTTGAGCGCGTGCAGCTTGGTGGCGCATTTCCATGGTGTTACGGCGCAGGGCACTCCACATTTGAAAGTAGCCGTTGTTCAGCATATGTTTGCGAACGTCATGGCGTGACGTTGGCTCTTTGCCTGTTTGCGCGATAATGGCGGGCTTAACCTGTTTATCAAAAGCGGTTTTGACTCCGGGCAATATTTGGCTGCTTAAATGCACGTTCAGATGCGTCAGAAAATTCAGCCGAGCCACTTCATCGTGACTCGCTACCGGAAATACATCGTGCTTGGTGAGCACGTCCCACGAAGGTAACGCATTGCTGTTACTCATTATTCGCCTCCAATAATTTGATAATCGGTTAATTCATAATGGGTTTGCATGTAGCCCTCTACACCGGCTTTAAGCAACAAATAGTCGTCGTCAGCACTTACCCACAAGTCATAGGGAGGATGCTCTTCAGGTAAATTACCTGCGGTATCTACCACTTGGAAGTGCCGAGCGATGAATTTACCCGCTTGAACCACAATGTTTTCTTCGCCTACGTAGCGAATACCTAGGCCATTCATTTTGAATAATAAAGGCCCTGTCGCGCCGCGATGATCAGGTGAGGTCAGCATAATATCTGGGAAAAAGGTCTTACCTGGCCCTTGTGATAAATCGTATAGCTTCATCAAAATACCGTCCCCAACTATGGGATGCGATTGCAACCATTTTACGCCCTGTTCAAGCTCAATCCGCTGGCTGATGCGCCCGTCTCTTTGGTTATGGGTTTCACATTCAGCGTACGTATCGGTAAAACGGATCCAGCCGCTGCCTTCGTACTTATCCCCCACAGACAATCTAACGCTGCAGTCTATTGGGCTACAGTCTTGACGCATAGACTGCACAACATCGCGCACCACATTAGGCTCGTCGTCTATTTCGCAGTGAGCATGCATGACTTGTATACCATCAGATTGAGTCGTGATGCTAAAAAACTCACGTCCTCTTTCTTGACCGAATTTTTCTGGTTTTCTGCTGGTGTACTGGATCGTACCGCGAATTGTTCTGTGCTTCATGTATGGGCCTGCCTTTATCTGTGTAAGGTACGTTGTAGAGTAAGAGGTACGGTTTAACGCTACCCTGTTAAGTTACCCTGTAAAAAGTACCTGAATAAAACTGTTGCTTATTTAGTATCACTTAAATCAACTGAGTGAATTGGTCGATGTCAATTTGGTTAGCAATTATATTTGCATGGAGTGCCAAAACTGAGTTATAAATATAATTGTTATATCAATAGCACATTAACTATAAAATGCACCAAAATTTAACGCAATTCAAGGTTAAATTGTTGTCAATATCAGCCATAAAACCTATGACAATTATCAAAGATTTGAAGGTAACCCAATGCAAACGACCACTAAGACCGCAAAAGAGATTTATAACGACGTAAAAAACAACCCAGCGCGTAAACGTTTTGGCTTTGGTAATAAAGCGGTGTTGGTCAACATCGATCCGCAAAAGGCCTATACCTGCACAGATGAATTTGCCACTGCGTACGAGACCGACCCGCGGCAAATGGAATACATCAATGAGATGTCGAAAACCTTTCGCGCCAAAGGCTGGCCAGTTGTGTGGACCCATGTTGCTTACATGGAAGGTGCTGAAGATGCCGGCATTTGGGGCACGCGCACGGACACCCCGGATTCACTACAAAACATTAAGTTTGATTCGAGGCGCAGTGAGTTTGATGATCGCCTCGAAATCGATTACGTCAAAGATGTGGTTTATCTTAAAAAGATGCCCTCAGCCTTTTTTGAAACCCAGTTGCAGTCATTGCTGGTATGGCACCAAGTGGACACGGTCATTTTAACCGGCGGCTCTACCTCAGGCTGCATTCGCGCCACAGCCGTCGATTCTTTATCTCGTGGCTATCGCACCATAGTGCCAGAGGAATGCGTGGCGGATAAACATGAGAGTTATCACTATGCGAATTTAACAGACTTGTCTCTTAAATACGCCGACGTACTCACCTTAGATGAAGTGAATCAGTGGCTCGCTAAGTAATAAAACTTTAAGCGGCAGACGACAGGACAAAATAGGCAGACAGATATGAAAAGCGATCCCGGATTTTACGATTATTGGCCTTACGAAAATCGCCCTAAAATTCGTTGGCCAGGGGATAAAAAAATGGCTTTTTGGGTGGCACCGAATATTGAATTTTACGAGCTAAACCCGCCCGCTAACCCATCTCGCAAAGCGTGGCCGCAACCCTACCCAGCAACACAAGGCTACAGTATCCGTGATTACGGGAATCGCGTGGGCCATCAGCGCCAAATGGATTTACTGGATAAATACGGCATTCGCGGCTCAATTTCGTTATCAACTGCGCTGTGCGACCATCACCCTGAAATTATTCAAATGTGCAAAGAGCGGAATTGGGAGTTTTTCAGCCACGGTATTTACAATACTCGCTACACCTACGGCATGTCAGAGCAGCAAGAGCGCGACATGATCAAAGACTCCATGGAAACGATATACAGGCACACAGGGCAAAAATGTGCGGGTTATTTGGCACCGGCTCTGTCCCATTCAGAGCTCACCTTAGATTTTTTCGCCGAAGTAGGCACTGAGTTGTTTGGCAATGAGGGCGGCATTTATACCTGTGATTTGTTCCATGACGATCAGCCCACGCCTATTCACACACGCAGTAATAAACCGTTTGTGTCTATTCCCTATTCATTGGAAATGAACGACACCATTGCCTTTGTGGTGAACAAAATTGAGCCCAGACGTTATGGCCAGATGCTCAAGAAAAACTTTGACCGACTTTATGCCGAAGCGAATGAATCAGGCACCATTATGTGTATTCCTACGCATAATTATCAGGTGTCTTGCCCACATCGGATGAAGGCATTTGAAGAAGCGCTTGATTACATCACCAGTCACGATGATGTGTGGGTGACCACAGGCAAAGAGATTGCTGATTACTACCTTGAGCATTACTACGAGCACGCTAAAACAGACATTGCGCAAAAGAATGCGGCTTTCAACGCTGCTGCCCTGAATGCTGCTTTCAATAAAGGAGCGAAATAATGGCGCTAGATAAATCATACCTAGAATACGCTCATCGCAGTCATGGCATGGATCACGACCGTTACGATTGGTCGATGCTCACTGACAGACCCAACGTCACTTGGCCTGGGGGCAAAAAGCTCGCACTGTGGGTGAATGTACCTTTGCAGTTTTTCCCGCTGGATCAAAAAGGAGAGCCGTTTAAAATTCAAGGCGGCATGACCATGCCCTACCCCGATCTGCGTCATTTTAGTTTGCGTGACTACGGAAATCGCGTGGGTATCTTCCGCTTTTTAAAAGCGTTTGATAAATACGGTGTCACCCCTACCTTTGCTATGAACACCGAGCTAGCCAAGCGCAATCCGTATTTACTCAACACCGTTAAAGAGCGCGGCAATGAAGTGATGTGCCACGGCATGCACATGGATGCCCTGCATTTCGGCGGCCAAGACAAACAACTAGAAACCCAGTTAGTACAAGATTCGGTAAATCAATTACGCGAATTAACAGAACAAGACATTACAGGCTGGTTAAGCCCTGGGCGCAATGAAAGTGAGAACACCCCTGAGCTGTTGGCCGCTAATGGCATTAAGTATTTTTGCGACTGGGTAAACGATGACATGCCCTACACCTTTAAGACGCAGCAAGGTCATTTATGGGCCATGCCGTTATCCAATGAATTGGACGACGCATTTATCATGCTCAATAACTTGCACAGTGAAGATGCCTACGCAGAGCAAATGATCGATGCCTGTGACTTTTTAATAAAAGAAGCAAAAGAGAGTGGCGGTCGAATTCTGAGCTTAAATATTCACCCGTGGATGCTAGGACAACCACACCGCATTGGCGCCCTTGAGCGCGTGCTTGAATACGTGATGAGTCAAGATGTTTACAGCGCCAGTGCCAGTGATATTCTGAGTGCCTTCAAGTCACAAGTCATGCCTTAATATTCTAAATAACCAACCTGCTGAGCATTTTTATTTGGCGGGTTGTGTTCACCCCGCAACGCAAAAAATTGCTGCTCATTAATGCTTGACCTGCTAATCCGCGTAACCACTGCCTATCGCCCGAAACGGCATTTCTAGTTCCAATTCAGGTACTTGCAAACCCACCCAGGCTGGAAAAGTGTTACTGTTTGGTCCTGGGAATAAAGTGTACTCGTTCGCCCAAGGGTATCTATTAACAGCATCAGTTATTTTAGGGATAAGCTCAGCGGCCTTCTCCCCCTGAATAGATAAAACCGCTTCCGGTTTCGCTCCATACCAAAAACGGTCTGGTGTAGATGTTTGGTATTCGCGCAATGCAGGTAAGCCATCATTAACTCGCCAGCCAACCACTTCATACACAGTGTATTCAGGCTCGTTTTCTTGCTTAACCGCCAACCACGTATGCACCGCAAACCAACCACGCCAACTAAAGGCATCTGCGGCATAAACCTCAATGGATGCTTGCGTCTCTATTACCGGGTCAAGGGCAAGACCTGCAGGCTCACGTGATGCCGTGCGCCAATCTCTGTTTGTACAGGCTGCCAACAGGCTGACTAATACAATCAACACCAATACTTTCATTATTCCCTCGTTAAATATTTTGTTTTTACTACCTAGAGCTCAGGTTATTCATTCACCATTTAACTGACAATAAAGCAAAATTGCATCGGCGAAGCAAGAAGACACTTGTTACCAATTTCGTCATAGCCCAGTGATACAGGGACTTTGAATTGCAAAGTTTACTTAATATCGAAATACATCAACTGCACTAGAGAAGTGTATCGAGGTGTTGGCTCATGCAGGCTTTGGGGCTTTGCCGTGGGCCAGCGAAATAAGTGGCGCAAGATCGTGGCTCAAAAATGAGCAGTTGACGCCATAGTCTCTTGTTATGTGTTTAGCTCTTAGCTTGTTCTGGAAGCTTTTCGTAGCTAGGTACATCGAACAATTTCATAGACCATTTAGCGCTACTACCTACAAAAATTTTAGCAGTAGGCGGAATTGGAACTGGACTATCAAGGCTGCCAGCCGGAACCACTACACTGTTAATACTTTCTGCAAACGTTGGGATTGCAGACCCGCATTTTGAACAAAAGCTTTTTGCATGAAATGAATTTAGATGCTTATACGTTCTGACATCACTTTCACCGTTTACCCAGATTAAGGTGCCAGCTTTAGCAAACAAATTTGCACCATGAGCCGAGCCTGTACCCTTTTGACAACGAGTACAATGACATAAAAAGAAAGACTGGAACTCACCTAAAAGCTCGTACTTCACACTACCACAAAGGCATGAACCTCGATATTTATTCGCCATAAAAGCCTCCTTACTTTCGATTACATATCACCAAAATAAGCGGTAGCTCAGCGCTTTTCTGAGATATCCGTCTTCATTTTTATTGTTATGCGACATGATTATTAACGCACCTAAAGAGCTATTTTACGATTATGGAGTTTTGTATTGGTCACAGACCTCTAACTGCTCACGGTTATCCAACATGACGGCTAGTATTTCTGATTGAAAAGCTTTTCTATCACTAACTATTTTTTGCTTTACTTCCGGCGGTGTAACCTCATCCAACTTATCAACGAAACAATTGCAGTACTCTTTTTGTCCCGCATTCCTACTAGCACAAGTCATATTGTTCGTTAATCTGAAAATCTGTTTTGCTTCTCTGCTAGCCGTCGGTTCATTTGTGGTCGACTTACAGCCAACAATCGCAAACGCTAGCACTATTATAAATCCTATTTTCTTCATATATATTCCTATTGACCTTTGACTTCACCGTAGCGCATGACAAAGTAAAACAAAGTAAAACAAAGTAAAACAAAGTAAAACAAAGTAAAACAAAGTAAAGACACCCACAAAGTGAAGACAAAGTAAAGACACCCATGTTAAAAATGGTCAATTTTCAGGGCTGGACTACACTTGATTTGTCTTTCATTCTGTCGGGTAGACGGATTATGCCTCAACCTCGAAAAAGCCAAATTAGTTTAATCGATACGCCCTATTTTATTCACAACATCCATGTCGTTCACTTCTTCGAAGCCAGCTAAAGCTGTTCAAATTTTATTCCCGATAAATTTGTCATTGTGTTTCCCGCTGCGTGCGTCAATCATATTTATGTGGCACTGACAAGCACTCTGGCCAGAGCTACGAGCATCGCCGAGGCTGGGTAGAAGAGCGC
>NZ_BAEP01000048.1 GCF_000315015.1 Paraglaciecola mesophila KMM 241
AGTTCAGCCCTGAAAATTGACCATTTTTATCATGGGTGTCTTTCTTTTCTGCCCTTTCTTTTCTTTGGGCATTGCTTTTTGAGCAAATCGTGTAAGATAGAAATATCATGCATGGTGTTATTCTTTGCCCATAACAGCTTGGTTAGTTTTTGGCGAAATCCTCTTTCTTGATAAAAGACATCAAATAGTACCGTGCGTGTCTATATTATTGTTTCTGCTCATAATTATGAGGGGATTCGTTAGATGCGGGCGTTATGGCTTATCTAAGGAAGAGTATGTACTTTAAATCTAAGTGTTGTAAATCACAGGTAATGATCGCCCTTGTGTCTATATTCTCATGTGTAAACACATACGCTTCTGATACCAATAGTGAAGAAATTCATAATTTGTTATCTGGCAACTCTATTAAAATTATAAATAGGTTTGCGGAGAGTATTATGTATTTTGAATCAGATGATTCATTTAAAAGCTTTGCTAAACAAGGACTATTGAGCGGTGGTAAATGGCGGGTAACGAGAGACAGCATGTGCGGAACTACACTTCCTCAGCCATATAATCCGCCCAGAGAATTTTGCCTTTACCTAAAAGGTCGTAAATTGGGAGAAAGCTGGAGTGAATCAAGTGAAACACATGGTGAAATTAAGCGAACCATACTGAAGGGTCATCCTAAATTGTAGTTAAGTGTTCAATTGATATGTCGACATACCAAGCGCATGTTGTCGGACTGGTTTTCCGCTGCGCTCCAGACCTTCCGCAAATGCTAGCGTTAAAATCATCAAGCTCGAAAGGCTGCTTATCGCCCATAGCAGATCTAATCAACTGTACGATTTGGTCGAATCCATAATTTTAAAATGTCAGATTAGATATGAGCTACTACATATTAGATGAAGCTTGTTTCTTCAATGGTTATTCCTCGTGATATCTGTATTTCACGTTGAAAGCTTCGCTCTTGCTCTTGCTCTTGCTCTTGCTCTTTCTCTTTCTCTATCTTTATCGCGAATTAACCCATTGTTGACGGGGCGTAAGCTTTAAACAACCTCTCAATGTAGGCGCGTATTCAACTACTTGTCTTGGTATTGGTTGTAGCGCTGATATTAGCTCTCATGTTGGCGCTGTATATGCTACTAACAAAGACAGCCATCTTTAAAATCGTATAAAAAACTCTCCTGCATAGGGGAAAATACTCCTCAATGGGCGTTAAAGTTCTTTTGATCTGAATGATTGGGGATTTTTACTGGAATATTGAGCATTGACGGAGAAAACGGCGCGCAAGGTCAATTTTCAGGCAGGGGGAGTAGGCTACAAAAGATGCATTAGATGTGTTAATTGCAATGTCTTATGCGCGTTTT